>CAVPOS010000007.1:0-81333 GCA_963707105.1 uncultured Gemmatimonadaceae bacterium | reverse complement strand
CGCGAACGACGACGACGAGTCCTGTACCCCGGCCCCGACGATCTGTGCGTTGTCTACCGGCGGTCCGCCGGCGAACGGCAGAGGGTTCCCGCTCAGAGCATTGACGTCCCACGAGATGCCCGTCCCGTTGACGAGCGCCCACGCCGTGTTGTAGCCAGCAACCGATAGATCCGGGATGTCGAGCGTCCACGCGGTGGACACCGCGCCGGCGTAGGCCGCCGTCACGAGCAACGACACGGAGTTCGAGTTTTGAAAGAAATCGGCGGCCGCGGCGGCGTTGTACGTCGACTGCGTCGGAACTTGGGCGCGCAGTCGGAGATACGGCGATGTGCCGAGTGTGGTCACCTTGGCCGCGGCGCCGAGCTGTGGCCCGAGCGAGATCGTCTGCACGCTCACCGAATGTTGGATCGCCTGAATGAATCGGAAGGCGGTTCCACCGGATGGCGGCGCGACGAAGACCGAAACCTGGTGAAAGTCGCCCGCCTGAAGTTGCGCATCGGGCATTCCCATGAACTCGAATCCGAGGTTCGGGCGGGGGGCTTCGGAAAACGAGAAGTACGGATCCGAGGGTCCGTTCACGGTGATCAACGACACCTCCGATTCGCCTTGGTCGGTTCCGAGGTTCGGGATCACGATGCCGCCGAACACGGGAGTGAATACGTCGGTCACGTTGCTGTTGCTGAAATCGATGGTCGGAATGTTGGCGTTGTTCGCGTAATTCGTATTGCGCCGGAGGACCATCCGATCCGTGCCGGGGGCGGTGAGAGTTGTGCGCGTCGAGATGAGATCGCGCGTCCCCTTCGGCACGTTCGTGAGGGTGAAGTTGGTCGCGGCCACGGGCTTGATGAATTGCGCCCCGCCGACGACGATGTTCACGGTGTTTGTGGAGTCGCCGAAAGCGTTGAACTGTCCGGTGATCCGCTTCGTTCCCGTCGCCGCGCCGCCGCACGGGTTGGCGATCGCGATCGCCGTGATCTCGGCCGCGCTGCCGTAGAGCACCGTCGTTTTCATATCGGTGCCATCCTTGACTACGTAGGCTATCGCGCCGGCCGAGTTGATCGTGAACGTGAACGCGTTGTTCGTCGGCGTCACTCGCGTCCACGGGCCGGTTCCATTCTGGGCCGCGAACCAGACGGGGGTCTGGTTCGTCTCGCAGGTCGCATAGTTGAACGTCGTCGCCCCGCCGCCGGCTGCCGGCGTGACCTGCACGGCAAACGTCGTCGACTGCTGCGTCACACCCGTGCCGATGCCGGTGATCGTGACCGGATAGCTCCCGGCGGCCAGCGAAGCCGCGGCACCGATCGTCAGAGTCGAAGTCGTGCCCGTGACGCTCGTCGGATTCGGTGAGACGGTGAGACCGGTCGGCGCGCCGCTCAGGGTGAGGTTGACCGGATCGGCGAAGCCGTTGATTCTCGCGAGTGTGACAGTGGCCGTCGTGCTCGCGCCGCCGGCCTGCACGCTCACCGGCGACGGCGCCACCGACAGGCCAATGGCCGGTGCGGTCGACGTGAATGTCGCCGTCACGGCGGTGCCGAAGTCGTTCGGCGTGAGTGTGCAGGTGAGCGCGGTGCCGACGCACGACCCCGACCAGCTCGCGAACGCGCTCCCGGCCGCGGGGGCCGCCGTGAGGGTGACTTGGGTCAACGCGTCGAATGGCGAGCTGCAGACGCTCCCACAATTGATGCCCGCGGGAGTAGACGTGACGGTTCCCGATCCGGAACCCGCTTTGGTGACGGTGACGACCGGTCGCCCGTTCCTCACCGTGAGGCTGAGCGACGGCCACGGTCCCTCCGTTTGTAGCGTGTCGCTCCCGACGAGTGCCGCGAAGTACGGGGTGCTCGATGCGATGTCGGCGTCGCTGGCGGCCGTAAGCGTCACAACGGTCGAAGAAACCCCCGGGGCGAGCGACGGCGGATCGTACGTCGCGGTGACGCCGCGACTCAAGACGGGTACGACGATGGTGACGGTTCCCTGTGATCCACTGCCCTTGCGCGAAAGGGTCAAGGTCGCGGTGGCGCTTTTCCCTTGAACGAGGGTGAGGCTCGTCGGTGAGATGGTGAGCGTCACATCGGTATTCGGTACGTGGCCCGGTCCAGACGCGTCGGTCGCACCGCCGCCACCGCATCCGCCAATGAGGGCAACCAGCAGCACCGCCGCGGCGGAATGAAGACCACCGCGGTTTCCACTGCGCGCGCATTTCGTGTTCATCACGGGCCGGCTGAGCCGGTGTCTCGGGTGGGTGAGTCGTTCGCGGGCGACAAAGGCTTGCCCGCGAACGACTCTAAAAAAACACGAACCTCCGCCGCCCGCAATTCCACGCGACTTCGTGGTCGAGCGTTTGTTTGCCAATGATTCGTCAACGCTCGGTGGGTCGCGATGCCCTTGCCAGGAGAGTCGAGGGGTGGCATGATGCCCGCACCCCCACCGACCCTCTCGTGCGCGATCACCTCAACGCCGCTCTCGGCGACCGCTATCTCGTAGAGCGCGAGTTGGGCCGCGGCGGGATGGCGACAGTATGGCTGGCCCGCGACCTACGGCACGATCGCGTGGTCGCCCTCAAGGTGCTCGACCCCGAGCTCGCCGGCGCGATCGGCGTCGAGCGGTTCTTGCGCGAGATTCGCGTCACGGCGCGAATCCAGCACCCGAACATCGTTCCCGTGCTCGACTCCGGCGTCTGCCCCGGACCCGGCGGCGAGTCGTTGCCCTGGTTCACGATGACGTACGTCGCCGGCGAGTCGCTTCGCCAGCGCATGAACCGCGAGCGCCAACTGCCGATCGAAGACGCGATTCGAATCGCCGAATCGGCGGCCGCCGCGCTCGAGACGGCGCACAAGAGCGGCGTGGTGCATCGCGACATCAAGCCGGAGAACTTGCTGCTCTCCGGCGATCACACGTACGTCGCGGATTTCGGAATCGCCAAGGCCGTGCTCGACACGGGCACGGAACGCATCACGAGCACCGGCGTCGTGATCGGCACGCCGGCGTACATGAGTCCCGAGCAGGCCACCAACGACGTCCTCGACGAACGGAGCGACCAGTATGCGCTGGCGACCGTCTTGTACGAGATGCTCGCCGGCGACCCCCTTTCACGGGAGCCACGGTGCAAGCGATCGTCGCGCGCCGACTCGCCGAACCGGCGCGGGCGATCCGCCCCGTGCGCGCGACTGTGTCGACGTCGGTCGAAGCGGCCGTGTTGCGCGCGCTCGAGCGCGTCCCCGCCGACCGATTCGCCAGCGTGTCGGACTTCGCCTCGGCACTCCGCAGTCCGACCGCATCGCACGGCGCCGGCAAGAAAACGCGCGCCGCTCGGACGGCGCTCGGCCTTCGCCGCGCTGCTCATCATCGCGGCCGCCGCCGCGACCCCGTTCGTCGTGCGACAACTGCGGAGCGCGCACGCACGCCCAAGCCCAGAGGCGCAGGCGCTCTATCAGCGCGGCATGGCGAGCTACGCGAAGCGCACACCTGACGGTGCGTCCGACGCGATCGATGAGTTCAAGGCGGCGATCCGTCTCGACTCCAGCTACAGCGAGGCGTGGGTCGGGCTCGCGAAGACCTACGTGCGAGCCTACGAGCGGCGATTCGTGTTCCTCGGCGCCGCGCGCGACAGCGCGCTACGACTTGCGCTCTCCGCGTTGGACCGCGCGCTCGCGGCCGATCCCCACAACGCGGATGCGTGGCTCGCCCAAGGTCTGGTCCACTGGCAGCTCGACCCCACCGACCGCGCCCCGTCGCTTCGCTCATATCGCCAAGCCGTGGCGATGGATTCGACGCTTGCGCAGGCGTGGCATCAGCTCGGCATCGCCTCGATGGAGATTGGGCGGACCGACCAGGCGATGGCGGCATGGAGACGGACCGTCGCCGTCGCGCCGAGGTACACCGAAGGTTTGTCATTCCTCGCGCTCGGGCACTATTGGGGTCGTCAATACGACAGCGCGTCGCATTGGGCCGATAGCGCGGCGGCGATCGACCCGGCGTACTTGCTGGCGCGCCAGGTGCAGGGACAAATCGCCGTCGAACAGAGCAACTTCTCGCGCGGCGCCGCGGCATTCAGCGCGGCCGAACGGATGAGCAGCGGCATCGAGGTCGTGAACTCGCTCGCCGGTGAGGCGCTCCTTGCCGCGCGGGCCGGCCGCCGTGCCGAGGCGCGCGCGCTCCTGACGCGCGCGGAGTCGCTGGCGACGAAGTTCTCGCCGACGGCACTGCACACGGCGATCTACATGGCGCAGCCCTATGCGGCGCTCGGCGACGCCGATCACGCCATCGCGTGGCTCAGACAGTATGCGCCGACGGCCGATACGCATTTTCAACTGCACATGCGGTGCGACCCGCCATTCGACGCGATCGCGAACGATGCGCGCTTTCGATCGCTGCTGACCATCCCCAAGCCAGCGCCGCCCCACGGCTGCTGACGCCCCGCCGGGCGGTCAGCGCGAGGGTCGTTTGCTTCCGGGATTCCGGCGCGCCGCGCTGAAATCGCAGTCCGGCACAATATCGTCTCCCGCGACCCGCGACGATCGCACGCTCCAGTTTTCCGGTCAACCCTCTTCGTCGTCTCGACGCTCACAGCCCGTTTTCTGCCTTCAGAATGCGCAGGTCTGCTTCCATGGCTTCGACCACCGCCCGCGTATAAATCCGGCCTACCTCCCCACGATTCTGCATTTGGACGATCGTTCGAAGGTCGTTCATACGGCGTCGCCACGTGAGTCCATCGGTGACGAACAAGAGGGTTGTGTCGCTCCGTTTCACCGCAATGATCCGCTGCAGATCGCCAATGACGTCTGTTTGTTTGCTTCCCGTCGCGGCGTACCCCTTCGATTCGATCACAATCCTGGGTTCATTCTTGGATGGGATGGCAACGTCCGCCTTTGCCGTTGTCACCCCGTCCTTCCCGGTGAAAGAACAGCGGAGGTCGAAATTGTTCGCGCCGAAGACGCGTTCAACTACGGTCTCGACAAAATCCTCGAGGGATCGCCCGCCCCGCTGACCCCGGATCGCTCGCCCGCGCCCGCCTTTGAGGCGCTCGACGATAAGATCGGTCCATTTGTTCGGCCTGCTAGCGAGTTCGTTCATAGCTTCCAAGACGCCGAGGCTCTCGATGGCATCCAGATACTTCTCCGGATCGTCTCGATACCGCTTCGCGCCTGATCCACCCGGGCCCAGGGCCATGGGAAGAACGGTCTCGAGTTGGTCCTTCGACAACTCGAGGAACAGACGGAGGAGAGTCAGCGCGTTGCGCAGGTCGTGATCAGGAGGGCACGAAGCGTCGCTCGTGTGAAGACCCGCTCGTCCGCGACCTCGCTGAGCATCACAATGACTGCGGACGCGGTTTCGTCGAGCCACTCCGCTTCCATCTCCGTCAGGGACGCGACGATGGCGTCGAGATCCTGCTGGAGAGGCCGCATTCGGGCGAGTCAGTCCGTCCCGACGAGAACGTACTCCATCGTCTCCGACCGACTGACGCTCGCGTGAGTCCCAAAATGGTAACGGTGGGCGCGCTCGTGCACGGTCACAGATCGTTTGTACCGGCCCAGAAGCTCGCCCAACATTGCGCGATTCGGGAACCCATTGTCCGATACGAGAGCACGATAGTACTGCGTCGATACTTCGCGAAGAGCTGATCGAATGCGGAATATGCATCCCGCCGATAACTGAACGGCGTATAGGGCTTCTCGAGTTTCTTTACCTTGCTCGCCGAGACGATGCGTGCTCCCTGCCAGTATGTCGCGAGCCCTTCCAGAAAATGGTACCGCTTCACATAGCAGTTGTCGTCCGCGCGAGGTACGTATGGCGGATCGAGGTATACCAGATCGCTCGGCGCGCGGTCGTCGCTGGCGAACACCTCTCGCCGCTCAGCGAAGCAGACTTGCCCCCGATGACACGCGTCGTTCAAGAGTTCGACCTGCTCGACGAAGTGTTCCTCGATCGTCAGTTGAAGATCCCGGCGGCCATCGTTGTACCCGGATCCGTTTGCGTCGCTATTGGCGACCGTGAACACGCCGCGCGGCTGACGTTTCATCGACGAGCGGATCAGCGCCGTGATCGCGAGCGCCCGATGCTGATCCGAGGGGAGCTCAGCGAGGTTTTCCCAAACGGTGTCGAGCGTTCGGAGTTCGCGCGGGGTGAAGAAGATTCCGGAGAATGTCCGCTCGATGAAATCCCGCTGCCCCTTCCTGGGCGTAAGGAGCGCGGCAACGTTCTCGGGGTCGAGTCGCGCCGCATCGTTCGCGACGAGGGCAGCCGTGATTGTCCGCGGGAAACGCTAAGAAGTCCGACGCTCGGACAGTTTTTCCCATCACCTTGAGTAGGTACGCGACGCTTCCGGATCCGCAAAATGGATCGTCGGCGGTCCAAAAGTCCAATTGTGAAAGGATGCCGTGGAGCCACTCGAGGAGCCGATGCTTGCTCCCCATGTATCGAAACTCCGGATACCGCGTGGCTTGCTCGGGGAGTGGAGCAGATACGGCTGTCTCGGCCACGCGCATGAAGGCGGGCCGATGCTCCGGATATACCTGAGTTGCTGCCGATCTTACTCGGCGGAGCGGTTTGGGCGACACGATTGACAGGGATGCGGGGACGGTAAGCGATAAACTATCTGATCCGCCTCCTACGATCTATGGTTGAAAGGAATTGCTCCGCGACAAATCAAACCGCTACCGCGTAGCCCTGCGCAATTGCGTCCGCGAGACGCTGACCGTCGGAATCGGCAAGGCCCAATATCGAAGCGGCGCCGTTTCACAAGTGGTCGCCAGCAGCCGCCTTCCGGCTAGGTCTGGCTCGGGCGATAACTGTTGAAGGCTCAGCAGGCCACCGCAGTTTGGACCCGTGGTTAGCGTCGGCCGGAGCCAGCCCAACAGAGCCTTCCGCGCGACTTTACTACGCCCGTGGAAAGAGGGGTCGCCACGGGCGATCGTTCACTCTTCCGTTGCTCCAGAAAATCGGCAGAGTGTTGTTCGGGACGGTTGAATCAAAGGCAACGAGGGCCCCGATGTCGCCAAATCCCAAGGGCGCTTGATTGTATAGCCCACGACCATACTGCAACAGAATCTCTCGTGCGAAGCTGATTTCATCGGGCGAACTGAAAATGCCAGACTGTTCGTCCCAACGCTCTCACTTCGTCGCCAAAGACGGTCGCCGCAAGGAAGTCTACATTCGGAAACTCGTCTCGAAGACGATTGAGGGCCTCAGGAAATGCGAATAGTAGATAGACTACCAACCTGTCCTCGGCGTTCAGTCGGCTTCGAGCGCTGGTGCGATCCTCTGCCGTCCCCGGAACCGCTTCAACCCGCTGGCTAGCGTCCGCCCCGTGCCGGCGAAGTCATCGACAATGATGACAATGGGATCGCTTTCGAGGTGTGACACAATCCATTCATCTATTTCCGTTGAGGCACCATACTTTCCCGGGCGGCGTCGTTTGGCCAGGTCGCGCGTGGTCGCCGCGCCGCTCTTTGTTTCGGAATCAACGTAGGTAATGCATAGGTTGTCGTATCGCCCGCGCATCTCCTGCCAGACGCCCTTACCGATTTGCTGTCGCTTCTTAACCACAGCTTCATCAACGGTACCGAGCGCGGGCAGCCGCGTGCCCTCCGAGATGTAGCCGTGACTAGCAAGCTGACGCAGCAACGTCCAAGCAATATCGATACGCACGTCATCGTCGAACTGCCGGAGCCAGATCCTGATCTCACTTACTTCCTTCTGCATTACCGCAGTAAACGAGCGTTTGCGCCACCTCAAACAGGTCTTCCTCCGAGATCGGGAACGGATCCGGCGCAGCGTACGCCCCCGGAGCGATTTCAGCGAGTGTCTCGGCAGCGGCTGTGTTAACCACGAACTGACGTCACGTTGGGAGAACAGCCAACTCGGCGCGATCGGCAAGCCAATCTTGAAGAATTGGGAGATCAATAGCGATTAGATGCGTCCTAGGATCAGAACGAAGTACTCCGCGCTGGCGCAGACGCTCGACTGAATCGCGAAACCTAGCCCCTGAGAGGATTTCCGCTGGAGCCAGGTCCAGTTGACCTTGAGACTGCGCGAGGCTGTCCGCGCTCTCACATTGACCTCCGACGCGGGCCAGCACCGAAAGGACGAGAGCGTTTTCTGCGGTGCTTCGCATTTGGTCCTTTGGCTCGAGCACCGGATTGTCGCCCCACAGATGTGCAAAGCTCGTTTCACCGAGGGTTCGGAGCAGCGACCGCTTGGCGTCCTGAAGCTCGCCTTCGGATATGTACGTTCGGTTCTCCTGCGAGCAGCGCTGAAAGAGCTGTGTACAAAGCAACTGCATGTAGAACGGGTTGCTGCCACAATAGTCAATGATCTCCTCGACGGCCTGGTCGTCGTACTCGATGGCATCCGAAACCGGTTGGACCACGAGCGCCCGGCAGTCGGCCCGGGATTCAATGCGGTCGAGATGAAGGTCAATCCATTTGTTAAGCTCCGCCGAGTGACGTGCATAGATGGACTTCATTCGCTCGCTTCCGACGAGGAAAAAGGCGAGCCCCATCTCTGAGAGACTACGGAGTGCTTTGACGAACGCTTCGCCGCGATTGCCAGTGTAAAAAGCTGAATCGATATCGTCGAATTCGTCGATGATCACAACGAAATGGCGCTCCGTGAATCGTCGGGTGAGTTGCTCTACGAATGGGACTAGACCCGACAGGCCGGCGCCAAATGTCGACTCTTCAGGCACGCTGACCGAAGCTATGCTCTGCGAGCTCGGTGGCGATTCGCGACGCTATTCGGTGGGCCAGTTGCCCTTCGTGAAGCGACTTTACCTCGCCCATTCGGCAGAAAGCAGCAGGTGAACTGGGGGCGACCTCGGAGTTCGTTGGCAAGCACTTGCAGAACAGAAGTCTTGCCAACTCTCTTCTGGCCCCAGAGGAAAGTCGAGTTCTGAGCGGCTGCGTTGAGGGTCAGCCGTGCCAGGATGTCGTCGCGTCCAAAGAGTCGATCGCGGGTCTTGACCGGATTGATTGTGTATGGCGGCCTAACTAGGAAACGTTGCCAGTCTGGCGTCCTTTGCTGCTGGCGAATCTCGATGGTTTGGCGGTCGACGTGAATCTCGCCAAGCAGCGTTCGACACGTCCACCGTAGTCGCACTTGTAGGCTCTTGACGGGCGCTGACAGCGTCAACCCAATGGTCACGGGTTGATCCGAGTCCGCGGGAAGCTCGAACGGCTCGTGCGGATCAACAATTCGCAACTTTGATATGCTAGCGTCGCCGTCTCCCTGGACGTCGATACTAGCTGCGAGCCCGTCTCCGCGATTCACTAGCCTGGCGGCGAAGGTCACTTCCGTGCCAACCTCGGCCAGATCAACCTTGTATTTCTCGTGCGCCAGGCGAACCTGCGGCGTCGTCGCGGCGGCACTTGACGTTGTCGACTCTTCGATGAGTCTCGCGACCTTCTTACAGATCGGAATCGTAACCAAACGCCACATCGTGCTGGTTTCGCGCGCGCTACCCGAGGCGAGAAGGGATGCGACCTGACGACGAATCTCCGGCCCCCGCTTGACGATGCCCGGCGCATCTTGTTTCTCGCAGCTCTCACAAAACTTCCGAAACGTTGCCCCAAGCACATTGGATACTTCGACTAGATTCGGACGCTCGCCGGCGATGGTTAGGTGCTTTAAGGGTTGCCGCGCTTCGTACCAATTCCAGCGATTTTGGCTTAGCGTCGATGGGAGTCGAGTTGAGAAACAAATCGAAGGCGGCGAAGAACTCGCTCCTTACGGCGACGTACCTGCTGACCGCTCGCGGACAGCGGTCCTTTGGCGGGCCATCACTCGCTTCGTAGATCTTGCGAAGCTAGTCTCGCAGTCGAAACGCCAGATCAAGCGCACCTAAAGGGAGGGGCATTCGACGCTTCGCTCAAGTGTGTTGCCGCTACTACGACTGCGGTCGCCAACTGCTCCGGCACGAAGTCGGCCAGACTAAGGACAAGCTCCTCGATCGTGTTGGGTAGACCGCGCCCGTAGAGTGGGGGACGCCCAGCAAGCCACAGCACGGGCGTAGGCCTCCTCTAGCTCGTTGCCGGTTAAATATGGAAAAAGACTAACGCACCACTCGCCGGCCCCGAGCCAATCCCCTGCCTCCCGGCAGCGGGCTACCTCGTCCCGAATTCGGGAAAGCAGCTGATTGGTGTCCTGGATCTGAGTCGTTAGGCCAGAAAGCGAGGCTAGGTTGGCAGCGCGCGTCACTTTCGGGGGCGTCGCGCTAACTTCGCGCCGCTTCGACGCATTGCCCACGGAATAGAGCACCGCTCCATTCTGCAATTCGGTGAAGACCGAATCCGAAAGGTGAACGCGAACGAAGTCGCGAAGCCTCTGTACACCTACATGCTCAAACCGGAAACCCGGGAATTGCCCGTAGATAAACGCAGCAAGGTCCTCACCGGCGACGGGGCCCCGACTTTCGCGCAGGCGAGCAAGCAACAATTTCGCGACCTGAGTCGCGTTCGGACCCCCCGGAAACAATACTTGATCGTTTCTGGGTCGATCTTCTAGCAAGAGTCGATAGTACGCGACATTGTGCCGACCAGATGCCACTCGATAGGCCTCGCTGACAGTGCTACCTCGGGTCCACCTTCCTCCCCGCATTCAAGTTGTCAAAGTTCATGATCGTATTGAACACCAGCGGATACGTCCCCACCGTCTCCCCACGATAAATCGGGTTGATCGAGAAGAGCACCACGTGCCCCTTCTCCAACGGCGAATCCACGACCGCCGGCCGCTGCGCGATGTCCCCGCCGCCGCTCAACAACCCTGACACCAACAGATCGTTCTGCTGCGAGTAGCGCATCGCCACGCGCGGACGCTGATCCGGCGGGATGATGTTGAGCGGATTCCGCAGCTGCTCCTCCGTCGGCACCGCGTACGCCCACGGCTGCACCGTCGGACGCACCGGCGCCTTGAACCGCTCTTCCAGCGCGGGACGGCCCTGGACCTCATCGATGTCGTCCGGCGTGCCGCGACCCGTCTCTCGGTTCGCGCCACCGCCGCCACGTCCACCGCCGGCCGCTCCACCACCGCCGCCGCCTCCGCCCGCCACGACCGCCGGCGATGCGCGAGGCGCTCACGCTGAAGCTCTCGCCGCCGTCCGTGTAGGCCGAGATGCCGTCGGCGACGCCGTAGACGATCGGGCTCGCGTCGTCCACGATGCGCGTGCGGAGATACGTGCCCGTCACCGTGCCGCGCGCCGGCGTGTTCATGCCGACGCCGTTCGTGAGACCCTCGTCAATCGCGAACTGGCTCGACGCCACCGCGCCGATGTACACGCCGCCGTTCTTCACGAACTTCTGAAGATTCTCGAGGCCGTCGTAGCCCATGCCCGGCCGGACGTCGTCCGTCTCCGTCATCTTGCCGAGGTTCGGCGTCAGCTCCGTCACCTTCCACGGGACCGGGTTGCGCCACATCGGCATCCCCTCGATCACCGCGCGACCCGCGCCGCCGCCGGGGCCGAAGATGATCACGTCGTACTTTGCTGTTCAGATCGGGAATCTTCTTGAGATCCTGGATGCTGATATAGTCGAACGGCACCTGGTTGAAGTCGAACGCCATCCGCCACCAGCCCTCGGTCTGCGTGTTCTGCCACGTGTGCATGATCGCCACGCGCGCCGCGCGCACCGGGTGCGTCTTCACCGTCGGCGCGCTCGCCACGGCCGTCACCTTGACGCCGACTTCCTTCGCCGCGGCGTCGAGGTCGGACTGCGACACGCCCTTCACCACCCACGACCCGCGCTTGTACGACGTGCCGCCCATGTCGAACGGCTCCTCGGCCGCCTGGATGTCGGCGCCCTTGAGCTTGTAGCGCAGCGTGACGAGACCGTTGTCGCCGTTGGCGTTGATGAGGAACGTGCTGCCCGTTCCCGTCACGCCGCCCGGCGCCTTGATCTCCGCCTTCACCGGCTCCATCGCCGCGCCGAGCACCTTCGCGTCCGTCACGCGCACGGCCGACACGGCGAAGCCTTCGGGGAAGGTCCAACCCGTGTCGTCGTACGGCGATTCTTCTGCGGATCGTTCGGTGACCAGAACTGATAGTCGAGCAGCGCGTCGGCGATGCGCGAGTACGGCTGGTCCATGCGGACGACGTAGCTGCCCGCCGGGAACTCGCGCGTCTCGGTCGTCGCGGCGCCCTGCTGCTGCGCGTCACCAGTCGCCTGCGCTCCTGCGTCGTTCGCCGCCTCCGCCTCCGCCCGCCGCACCGTTCGCCGCACCCCGTCCCGTCCCTCCGCCCCGCCCGCCACGACCACCTCTGCCCTGCGCGACGACCTTGACCGGCATTGTCACGCTGAACGGCGCCGTCGCCCGCGAAATCTCGACGCGCTGCTTTTGCAGAACTCTCAACAGCTCCGCCTGCGCGCCCGGACGCGGATCGTTCGCCGTCAGCACGTACGCCGCCGGCCCTTCGGTCTTCGCCTTGAGGATCGAGCGCTTCGCCTTCTCGTAGAAGTTCTCGAGGATCTGGTGCCGGTTGTTCGCGATGTAGCTGAGCGAGACGAGCAGACCCGTCTGCTCGTAGTTGTTGTTGTTGCGCAGCGACCAGTTCACGCGCGGCAGCGGCGGGTTCTGGCGATACCACGTGCGCGACGTCTCGTTCGTGCCGAGGATTCGCTCTTGTGTATCCGCGTTGCCGCCGTTGCCGAACGTCTCGTAGAGACGCGAGATGCCGTTATGGGTCGCGGCGATGAACATCAGGTAGCCCGGCGACCACGTATCAAACGTCCCGTGCGCGAACACGCCCGGCATGCCGAAGCGCGTCATCTCCTGCACGTTGTTCCAGCCGATCAACTGCCACTCGTTCGTCACCAGCGGGTCGAGCCACGAGTTGTAGGGGCCGTCGCCGACGGTGTTGTCGTACATGTACGCGACCGACTCGTGCAGGTCGTGCAGCACCTGCGCCTTCGAGTCGACGTATTCGTTCAAGACGTTCTGCGTGAGCTTGAGCGTCATCCCCATCGCGTCACGGTTGTTGTCGTGACGGACGTAGTGTCCCCAGTAGATCGCGTCCGGCGCCACCTGTCCCGGGTGGGCCTTCTTCCAGTTGTAGACGTCCACCACGCGGTCGCGCCCGTCGACCTCGACGATCGGCGTGATGAGCGTCACAACGTGGTCGCGGATATTCCTTATATAGGGCGCGTCGTCCACCGCCAGCCGATACGCCAGCTCCATCAACGCCGTCGGCGCGCCGGCTTCTGTCGAATGAATGGTGCCGGTGATGTAGTAGACGGGCGCCGCCGTGCTGGCGATCTCCGCCGCCTGCTTGTCGTTCATCTGAATCGTGCGCGGATCGGCGAGCTTGGCGAGCGCGGCGCGATTCTGTTCGTACTTGCTCATGATCGCGTCCGACGCGATCGCCACAGCGATGTGCTCCCTTCCCTCTTCGGTCGTGCCGATCGACCACACCTTCACGCGATTCGGCATCGCCTTGGCGAGCATGCGCATGTACTCGTAGACCTCCTTCGAGTACGGCAGCTTCCCCGGCGCGCCGGCGATGTCGCCGAGCACCGCCTTGGGCGTCGGCACGCCGGCCTTGGCCGGCATGTAGTCGACGAGCGGCGAGAGGAAGAACGGCTCGGTCGTGTACTCCTTGATCTTCTTCGTGTACTCCGAGTCGACCGGCTGATTCATCGCTCGGCCCGGCGGCGCATTGGCCAAGTCTTGTTGCGCGCGAAGCACACTCGGCGCGAGCGATGTGAGCGCTACCAGGCTGGTGAGCGCGAGAACGTGGGCGGGGGAACGCCGCATTGGGACAACCTCTTCGGGGGGCTGCTTTGGGGGACCTACAGCGGGGAAACTGCCGAGCGTCAAAGTTGGCCAGCGCGCGGCCGAGCGCCAGGGGCCAGCTCTCCTTGCCCGGCGTGCTTGCAGTCTCGGCGACGGCAGCCGCGGGATACGGACACAAACGGATTGAACAGAAACAAACGGAGAAAACTTGGGAACTACCTCGGTCGGCTAAGCACAGCCATAATCGGTGTGCCGTTCCAAAGGTCTTTGCGGTTTCCGTTTGTGTCCGTTCCACCCGTTTGTGTCCGTGTTCCCCCGTTGATCGCCCGAACCGCCTCGAGGCGCCCAGCCCGCATAGATGCTTGGCACCGAAGCAACCGGACTGAGCGAGCCCTCTTCTCGACAACCCGTCAAATTCCTTAGTGACGGCACGGTTGTTCGCACCTCCACGCCGGTTTCACTTTTGCATCGCTGGGCCGTGATGCGTATCGCCTTGATTGCTCCGCCTTTCATCGAGGTTCCCCCCATTCGCTATGGCGGGACCGAGTTGTTCATCGGCAACCTCGCGAACGAGCTCCAGGCCATGGGGCACGACGTCACCGTCTACGCGAACGGCGACTCGAAGGTCCGCTGCCGCGTGAAGTGGATCTATCCGCACGCCGAGTGGCCGCTCGACGATCCGATGAGGCCCGGCCTCAAGAACGTCGACCACACGGCGTGGGCGATGGCCGACGCCGCGGAGTGGGCCGACGTCATTCACCTCAACGACATCGTCGGCGTTCCGTTCACGCGGTTCGTCAGCACGCCGACGGTGCTCACGATCCATCATCCGGACGAGCCGTCGCTCTCCGAGCAGTACGCGCGATATCCGGACGTGCACTACGTCGCGATCGCGCAGTGGTTGGCCGAGCGCCAGCCGATGCCGTGGGTCCACGTGGTGCACCACGGGATCGATCCGGACCGCTACGTCTACTCGGCCGACAAGGACGACTACGTCGCGTTCCTCGGCCGCATGGCGCCGGCCAAAGGGCCGCACCTGGCGATCGTCGCGGCGAAAAAAGCGGGCGTGCGGCTCAAGTTGGCGGGCGAGGTCCAGCCGGTGTTTCACGACTATTGGGACGAGCAGGTGGTTCCGCTCGATCGACGGGGATCAGATTCAGTTCGTCGGGGAAGTCGATCGTCTCAAGAAGAACGCGCTCCTGTCGCGCGCGAAGGCGCTGCTCTTCCCCATTCAATGGGAAGAGCCGTTCGGCCTCGTGATGATCGAGGCGATGGCGTGCGGCACGCCGGTTCTGGCGCTGCCCGGCGGCTCGGTGGATGAAGTGGTGCGCGACGGCGTGAGCGGGTGGGTCTGTCGCAACGTGGACGACATGGCGGCGCGCATCAACAGCCCCGCGATTCCGTCGGGCATCTGTCACGAGTACATGCTCGAACACTTCTCGCTGACGCGCATGGCCGAGAAATACGTGTCCGTCTACGAGAGCGTCGTGAACGGGTCCGCCGAGTCCCTTGCATCGGCCCAGGAAGCGTAGATGGCGGATATCGCGGCCAAAGCTGGCGGCGAAGTCATCGAGGTCGGCAATCAGTTCTACATTCTCGCCACGGCGTCGCGTGCCGCCGAGCGGACGGCGGTTCTCGCAGCACGACGACACGTTCGCGATATTCGACTACGCGGGCGACGTCGGCGCGTTCGGCGCCGGCGAGCAAGGGCTGTATCACGAGGGAACGCGCTTTCTCTCGCGCTTCACGCTCCGGGTCAACGGCAAGCGTCCGCTCATCCTCAGCTCGCGCGTCAAGGAAGACAACGAGCTGTTCGTCGCCGACCTGACGAACCCCGACATCCCGATCGGCCAAACCGGCGCGGTGATCCGCCGCGATCTCGTGCACCTCTTTCGCTCGCGCTTTCTCTGGAAGGACACGTGGTACGAGCGGATCCGCCTGTGGAACTACAGCCAGGCGGCGCTGCTCGCGTCGCTCTCGTTCGAGTTCGACTCGGATTTCGCGGACATCTTCGAGGTGCGCGGCATGCCGCGTCCGAAGCGCGGCGAGCGGTTCGAGACCGTACACTCCGGCACGGAGACCCGGCTCGGCTACCGCGGCCTCGACAACGAGACGCGGTGGGCGGTGATCGATTGGGGTGAAGCGCCGCACGCGACGACGCCGACCCAGGCGCAGTTCGCGTACGACCTCGAGCCGGAGGCGCCGGTCTCGCTGGCGATCGCCATCCGCTGCGATCGCGAGGGTCGCCGCGTGCCGAAGCGGACGTTCGAGGAAGCGCAGTCGGAGTGGAGCTCGCGCGCTGGAAGCCGAGCGCACCGAGTACGCGACGATCGAGACGTCGAGCGAGCGGTTCAACCAATGGGTGCGACGCTCGGCCGCCGACCTGCGCATGCTCGTCGCGGACACGAAGTATGGTCCGTACCCGTACGCCGGCGTGCCCTGGTTCAGCACTCCGTTCGGCCGCGACGGCGTCGATCACCGGACTCCAGACGCTGTGGATCAACCCCAGCATCGCGCGCGGCGTGCTCGAGTTCCTCGCGGCGACGCAAGCCGACAGCGTGAACGAGGCGCAGGAATCGCAGCCGGGCAAGATCATCCACGAGATGCGCAACAGCGAGATGGCTCGCGTGGGCGAAGTGCCGTTCGGACGGTACTACGGCAGCGTCGACGCGACGCCGCTCTTCGTGATGCTCGCCGGCGAGTACTGGGACCGCAGCGGCGACCGCGAGTTTCTCGCTCGCCTCTGGCCGCACGTCGAGCGCGCGCTCGACTGGATCGACAACTACGGCGACTGCGACGGCGACGGATTCGTGGAGTACGCGCGCCATTCGGCGAACGGGTTGGTGCAGCAAGGCTGGAAGGATTCGTCGGACTCGATCTTCCACGCCGACGGCACGCTGGCGCAGGCGCCGATCGCGCTGTGCGAGGTACAGGCGTACGTCTACGACGCGCGCCTCCACGCCGCGCGCATGGCCGACGCGCTCGGCAACCCGGACCGCGCGGCGCAGCTCAGGAAGCAAGCCGAGGATCTTCGGTGCGCGTTCGAGGAAAAGTTCTGGTGCGAGGACATCGGCACCTACGCGATCGCGCTCGACGGACGCAAGCAGCCGTGCCGCGTGCGCAGCTCGAACCCGGGACACGCGCTCTACGGCGGCATCGCCGACCGCGAACGCGGACGGCGCGTGGCCGAGATGCTCGTCGGCGGCGAGATGTTCTCGGGCTGGGGGATTCGCACGATCGCGGTGACCGAAGCGCGCTTCAACCCGATGGCGTACCACAACGGGACGGTGTGGCCGCACGACACGGGTCTGGCCGCGGCGGGCTTCTCGCGATACGGGTTCGACGACCTCGTTTCGGCGCCGTTCTCGGGCCTGTTCGAGGCGGCCGTCGCCGTCGAGAACCATCGCATGCCCGAGCTCTTTTGCGGATTCCAACGGCGCACCGGCGAGGGGCCGACGCTGTATCCGGTCGCCTGCTCACCGCAGGCGTGGGCGTCGGGCGTCGTGTTCCACCTGATCCAGGCCTGTCTCCGACTGTCGGTCGACGCGAAGGAGCGCCGTCTCTCCATCGACCGCGCGTCGCTGCCTCCGTTCCTGACCTATCTGCGGCTGATGAACCTCTCGCTGCCTTTCGGGTCGATCGACCTGCTCTTCGAGCAGCACCTGCTCGACGTGAGCGTGACGGTGCTGCGAAAGCACGGCGATTTCGAGGTCCGGGTCATCAAGTAGTGATCAGTAGGTCGTTCTCCCTCGACATACACCGGCCGGACCGGGACAGATTCGAGCTCGGCCGCAGTCCGCCGCGTGACTCTTTCCGGGGAGACTGACGATGCTCAAGGATTTCAAGGCGTTCATTCTGCGCGGGAACGTGCTGGACCTGGCGGTCGCCGTCGTGATCGGCGCGGCGTTCGGGGCGGTCGTGAAGTCGTTGACCGACGACGTGATCATGCCGCCGATCGGGCTGGCGCTGGGCCATATCGACTTCTCGAACTTGTTCGTCGTGCTGAAGGAAGGCACGAAGGCGGCCGGGCCCGTACGCGACGGTGGCGCAAGCGCACGAGGCGGGCGCGGTGACGCTCAACTACGGGACGTTCATCAACTCGATCGTCACCTTCCTCATCATCGCGCTCTGCGTGTTCATGATCGTGCGGATGGCGAGCAAGCTGTACGCGAAGCCCGCGCCGCCGCCGGACAACATGAAGTCCTGCCCGCGCTGTACGCTGTCGATCCCGAAGGCCGCGACGCGCTGCCCGAACTGCACGTCGGACGTGGCCGCGGCTAGAGACTTCTCGCTAGTGCGCGGAAGTATTGAGATCACGGACAAGAACTACTCAACGCAGAGGCGCAGAGGACAGCCGCAAAGGCTCCGTCGCGCAACGAGCCGGAATGTTTTGTGAAGGCCGCTCCGGATGCCTCGTTGTGGTGACGTAGACGTTCACCGGACGAGTCGCTCCCCGAGCGGCAGTTCCAAAAACCCCGGCTCGTCGCGCGGAGGAATTCAATTGTCCCCTGCGTTCCTCTGCGTCCTCTGCGCCTCTGCGTTGAGTAGTTGCTGTTGCTTCCCCATCACGGCACCACTGGCCGAATCGTCTCGGTAATGGTCGGAATCTTACCAGCCATGGCCGTGTTGAACGCAGAAAGATCGGTGTCGACGAGCGACTTGTAGGCGGCCTTGGCGGCGGTGAGGTCTTTTTCGATGTCGCCGAGCCAGGCGATCGAGGCGTCGGTGGGGCGATAGTCGGCGCCGCCGGCGACGTCGCCGGCGCCGTTGCCGATGACGCCGTTCAGCCAAATGAGATTCATGTAAATCTTGTACGGCTCGACGTAATACTTGTCGTCGCCGTTCATGTCGGAGCGCGAGAGCAGGAGCAGCTCGACCTTCATCATTTTCTGATCGAGGTCGGCGAGCGCGTGGTCGACGTCGGGCTTCTCGGCGTTCGCCTTCCGCTGGTCGAGGATCTGCTTTCGCATCACCTCGAGCCGGTTGATGAGGTCGACGCTCGCGTTCATGTCGTCGCGCACGCGGCGCTGCGCGCCGGTGGAGGCGACGAGGTCGGCGAGCTGCGTCTTGACCTCCGGGTCCTGGAGAATCACGAGCGGCTTGCTCGTCAGCGTCGCGCCGTTGACGGTGAGGCGGGCGGTGTACGTGCCGGGGAGCGCGAGCGGGCCGGCGGTCTGCGCGCCCTGAATGCCCCAGTGCGTGATCGGCCGCGTCGGGCGGTTGTTGAAGCGCGGCTCCTGGAAGATGTGCGGGTTGTCCGGCGCCGGCGTGCGGAGCGCCACGACGCGCGGCGCGTCGTAACGAAGATCCCACTGCACGCGGTTGAATCCCGCGCGCGTCGGCGACTGAATCGTGCGCACGACGGCGCCGGCCGAGTCGAGAATCTCGACGCGGGCCGGCCGCGGCGTCGCCTTGCCGAGCTTGAACGTGATCTCCGCTCGGCCGCTGCGCGCCTGGCGATATCCCGGATGCGGCGCGTAGAGCGAGACGCTGTCGTCGCCGGCGGCGATCGTCTGCGGATCGCTCTCCCACGGCGCGATGTCGCGCAGGATGTAGATGCCGCGCCCATAGGTCGAGACGACGACGTCGTGCCACGTCTTCGGGACGACGATCCACGAAACGGACGTGTGCGGAAGCCCCTCGTTGAAGTTCGTCCAGTGCGCGCCGTCGTCTTTCGAATAGTAGAAAGCGTGCCCGGTTCCGGCGAAGAGCATGCCGCGCTTGTTCGGGTTCTCCGTGACCGCCATGACGTAGTCGAGCGGATGCGTCGCCGGCAGATCGCCGGTGACGTTCGTCCACGTCGCGCCGAAGTCGGTCGTCTTGTAGATGAACGGCTTGCGGTTGTCCATCATGTGGAAGTCGACGGCGACGTACGCCGTGGCCGGATCGAAGTGCGACGGCTCGATCTTGCGGATCGTCCCCCACGCCGGCATCCCCGCCTTGGTGAGACCGGCGGTCACGTCGACCCACGAGCCTTCGCCGCCCGCCTGCGAGTCCTTCGTGTACCAGACCTTCCCGTCGTTCGTGCCCGCCCACAGCAGGCCGCGCTGGATCTCCGACGGCGCGATCGCGAAGACGACTTCGCCGTAGAACTGGCCGAGGTTGTCCTCGACGATGCCGCCCGACGAGACGACGTACTTCGGGTCGCGCGTCGACAGGTCGGGGCTGATGACGCTCCAGCTCTGCCCCTGATTAGAGGTCTTGAATACGACCTGGCAGCCGTAGTAGACCGTGCCGTGGTCGAACGGATCGATCGCCAGCGGCGGCGTCCAGTGGCAGCGGTACTTGAGCTTGTCGGGCGGCGAGTCGAGCGTGTGGATCCACGGGCTCACCGACCGCGCGCGCTTGTCGCGATAGTCGTAGCGCGTGACCTCGTTGCCGTAGCAGCTCGCCCAGACGACGTTCGCGTCGGTGGGATCGGGCAGCGTGAATCCGGACTCGCAGCCGCCGAGCCCGTGGTCCCACGTCGAGAATCCGCCGAAGCCACCGCCGCCGCGCCCGCCGCCTCCGCCGCCGGTCGAGTCGGCGCCGGTCGAATCGGCGCCCGCGCCGCGACCGCCGCGTCCTCCGCGTCCCCCCCCGCACCCTCGGGAACCGCCGCGCCTCGCCCCGCCGCGGCGATGATCTGCGCCGCTCGACCGCCGCCTCGTCCACGACCGTTCGTCGTGTCCGCGTTCGCGCCGCCTCGACCACCTCGACCGCCGCGTCCAGCGCCCGCGGCGATGCCGCGAGTCGCCGTCGCGCCTTCGGGCGCGGTGCTCGGGCCGCGCATCGTGCCGTTGTCCTGCCGATTGCCGTAGACCCAGTACGGGATCTGGTTGTCGACGGCGACGTGATACATCTGTGCGATCGGCAGCGAGACGCTCTGGAACGTCTTGCCGTGATCCGTCGTGAGGCGCGCGCCGGCGTCGTTGGTCAGGCCGAAGTGGTTGGCGTTCTTGGGATCGAACCAGATGTCGTGGTTGTCGCCGCCCCACGGCACTTCGACGAACGTCTTGCCGCCGTCCTTCGACTGGAAGAAGCTGCTGTTGGCGAGCAGGATCTCGTCGGGGTTGGACGGCGAAACCATGAGATGGATGTAGTATCCAGCTCTTCCAATCAGCTGACGCTGATAGTTGACGACCTTCCACTTCACGCCGCCGTCGTCGGAACGCCAGACGGAACCTTGGTCGGCCGTCTGAATCAGTGCGTAGACGCGCTTCGAGTTCGACGGCGCGACGGCAACGTCGATCTTGCCGATCGGCGGATGCGGAAGTCCCGGGTCGACGACCTGCTTCCACGTGTCGCCCGCGTCGCGGGTCACGTAGACGCCATCCTTCGGATCGTGCGTCCCGCTGTACATCGCCCACGTGTGCATGATCACGTGCCACATGCCGGCGAACAGCACCTTCGGATTCTTCTCGTCGAGCGTGAGACCGGAGCAGCCGTAGTTCCCGCCGAGCGTCAGCACGAGCTTCCACGTCTTGCCGCCGTCGGTGGTGCGATAGACGCCGTGCTCCGTCTGCTCGCCGGTCGCGCGGCCGAGCGCGCAGACGTAGACGATGTTCGGATTCGTCGGATGGACGATGATGCGGCCGATGCGCCCTGTCTCCTCGAGCCCCATGTGCTGCCACGTCGCGCCCGAGTCGACGGACTTGTAGACGCCGTCGCCCATCAGATCCGCGTCGCGAATCGCCCACCCTTCGCCGGTGCCGGCCCAAACGATCGACGGCTTGGACGGAGCGACGGCCAGCGCGCCGATCGCCTGCACGGGCATCGAGTCCGAAATTGGTCGGAACGTCGCGCCGCTGTCGACGGACTTCCATACACCGCCGGAAGCAGCGCCGAGGTACCACACGCGCGCGTCGCCGGGCACCCCGGTGATCGCCGAGATCCGCCCGCCCTCGGCGGGTCCCATCATCTGGAAGCGGAAGGGATCCGGCGGCGGGGGCGGAGCCGGCCTCTGGGCAGGGGCTTGGCCCGGCCGGGGGCCGGAGGCGCCGCCGCGCGGCTGCGCAGCGAGGGTTGCGGCCGACGAAAGAACGCAGACCGCCGTGAAACAATGGGTTGCCGAGCGAACGAAAGTCCATGCACGAGCCATTCGCGCGATCTCCAATGGGATTGGGCGAGGCGAGGGGAAGCCGAGTTTGGGATGGGACGTCATACGCTACGACCCGGTAGCGGTGCCCGACAAGTGGCGACAAATCTCTGACGACTCGCCCGGCGCGATTCCGATGACCGGCGCATAGGTTTGGGTCGACGTTTAGTCCCTCCCGGTCCACCGGTCCACCCGCCCCCACCCCCCCAGGTCCGTGCTCGGTCTCGCGTTCGCCGCGTTCCAACTTGCCGCAGCGTCTCCGCCCGCTCGCCCTCCGGTCTACAACGGCCAGAAGGGCGAGCTGACCGTCGCGCTGCCGCGCATCGATGGAAGCGACGCGGTCGTGAACGTCGACGGCGTGCTCGACGAGCCGGTCTGGCAGCGCGCGGCGCTGCTCACCGGCTTCTCGCTGTATCAGCCCGTCGACTCGAGGCCCGGCGCCCGATTCGACCGAAGTGCGCGTCTGGTATTCGTCCGACGGCGATCTACTTCGGCATCCGCGCGTTCGAGCCGCACGGCCGCGTCAGCGCACGCTCGCCGACCGCGATCGCATCTGCACGGACGACAACGTCGAGATCCACCTCGACACGTTCGACGAGCGCAATCGCGCGTTCGTGTTCATCGTCAACCCGCTCGGCGTTCAGGCCGACGGGACGAAGAGCGAGGGCGGCGGCTTCATTCCCGGCGTCGAACGTCGCGCCCGGGCAGAACGATCTGAGCGCCGACTTCGTCTGGCAGTCGCAGGGGCGCGTCACCGAAGGGGGCTACGAGGTCGAGATCCGGATTCCGTTCAGCAGCCTGCGCTATCCGCTGCGCTCGCCGCAGCGGTGGGGACTCCAGATCGACCGCCACGTGCAGCACAACGGCTACGAGGAGACGTGGACGCCGGCCAAGCGCGCGTCGGCGTCGTTCATCGGGCAGGCCGGCGGCTCACCGATCTCTCCGGCATGCGCCACGGCCAGATCGTCGAGCTCAATCCGGAAGCGACGAACACGGTGACCGGCACGCCGTGCTGCGCGCCGACGCTGGACTCGTGGCACTACGCACGCCGAAGCCGAGGCTCGGCGGCAACGTGCGCTGGGCGCTCGGCAGCAACTTCGTGCTGAACGGCACGGTGAAGCCCGACTTCTCGCAGGTCGAGGCCGACGCGACGCAGATCGCCGCCGACGAACGATTCGCGCTGTTCTATCCGGAGAAGCGGCCGTTCTTCGTCGAGGGCTCGGATCAGTTCAACGTGCCGAACACGCTCGTCTACACGCGCACGATCGTGCAGCCCGACGGGCGCGGTGAAGCTCACCGGCAAGCTCGGCCGCGCCGACGTCGCCGTGCTGTCGGCGCTCGATCAATCGGGCAGGCGTCGACGCACGGCGACCGTCCGCTCGTCGACATCGTGCGGCTGCGGCAGAGCTTCGGCGAGCAGTCGCACGCGGGCTTGCTGTACAGCGATCGCGTCGGCGGCGGGCGCAGAACCGCGTGTTCGGCGGCGACACGCACATCGTGTTCGGCAAGATCTATTTCGCGCAATTCCAGGCCGTCGGAGAGCATCACGCGATCGAACGGCGGCGACGCACAGCGGTCCGATGTGGGAGGCGGTGCTCGACGCGCACGGGCCGCAGCTGGGGCTTTCACTACAACGTGATCGGCATCGACCCCGACTTCCGCGCCGACAACGGCTTCGTGCCGCGCACGGGCTTCGTGCAGCCGAGCACGGCGAACCGCTTCACGCTGGTACGGCAAACCGGGCGGCGCTGTTCGAGCGCTTCAATGTGTTCGTCGACGGTGAACGCGCTCTGGCACTACGACGACTTCTTCTGCGGCAAGCGTCTGCTCGAGGATCACCGTCGACCCATGATGCAGCTGACGCTGCGCGGCGGCTGGAGCGTCGGCATGTCTCGCCGAGGCTCGTCGAGCTACGCGTTCGATCCCGCGCGCTACGCGAACCTGTACGTGCCGGCGGTCGCGGGCGGCGCGCCGACGCCGTTCGCGCCGTCGGATCGCATCGAGACGCTGACGAGCGGCTTCAGCGTCGTCGACGCCGCAGTTCCGCAAGTTGCGCGGCATCCGTCGGGCACGACGCTCGGCAACGACGTCGACTTCCTCGAGACGTCGCGCGTGCGTCGGCTCGACTACAACGCTCGCTCGATCTGCGTCCGAGCGAGCGGCTGCGCGTCGGCGCGACGTACGTGAGCAGCGCGTTCACGCGGCGCAGCGACGACGAGCGCACGACGTTCACGCAGATCCCGCGCGTGAAGATCGAGTATCAGATCGCGCGGCCGATCTTCGTGCGCGTCGTGTCGCAGTACACGGCGACGCTTCGCGAGCCGCTCGCGATCCGCGCACCGGCCAGATCCTGCTGGTCGGAGCGCCCGACCGGCTTCACGCCCTCGGCGCGCACCGCGTCGAACTCGCTGCGCACCGACTGGCTGTTCTCGTATCGGCCGACGCCGGGCACGGTGTTCTTCCTCGGCTACGGCGGCAATCTCGAGCGAGACGGATCCGCTCGCGTTTCGCGACGCTGCGCCGGACCGACGACGCGTTCTTCGTGAAGGCGAGCTACGTGTTTCGGCTTCCCGTCTTCTGAACGCGGTTTTGTTTTTCAGTTTGTTTGTTGCCGCTAAATCCGGTTGTGTCAGTTTTACAATTGTTGATGCCTGACTGGGCGGTTGAGTCTCTCATCGCCCCTCGGACCATAACAATCGGGACACGGACACAAACGGATCCGACGGACACAAACAGATCAAACGGCGAGAAGGCCTTTGTGTAACTGCACGCAGACACGGCCACCGCTGGCGCAGCCCGGCTGCGCTCACCGATGACTGACCGGAGCCGCGTCGGCCTCTTGCTCGGCCCGCGATCGGGCCAGGCCGCCGAAGGTGAGCACCCAGCGGAAGGCGATCCGGATTCCTCGCGCGGCGGGCGCGAGTGAGTGAATGTTCATCGCGCGCGCGAGCTTGTCCGCGCCGACGACGATGACCAGGATCAGCCCGACGACGCCGAGTGCGACGATCCAGAGCGGAAAGACGATGACGAAAACGATGAGGATGAACGGGAGGAGAGAATCGGGACGATGGGGAGCAGTCCCATGCCGAGTGTCACGCGCGACTCCTTATGGATGTGTCGTCCGAGCGCATTGGGCGCCCATACATCTTGTAGTTAGTCGTTCGATCGCGTTTGCGCTGGTCGCGACGGCGAGCTCGGCGTTTGGCCAGTCGACGCAGGGTGCGCCGTATCGCGACGCGGCGAGGCCGGTCGACGCGCGCGTGCGCGACCTGCTCGCCCGCATGACGCTCGAGGAGAAGTTCTGGCAGCTGTTCATGATCCCCGGCGACCTCGACGATCCGGCCAACGACTACTCGCACGGCGTCTTCGGCCTGCAGATCGTCGCGCGGCGCGCCGACACCGCGCGACGCCGCACGCGCGCACGCGGAGCGCATCAACGCATCCAGCGCTACTTCGTCGAGCGCACCCGGCTCGGCATTCCGATCATCCCGTTCGAGGAGGCCGTGCACGGACTCGTGCGCGCCGGCGCGACGTCGTTCCCGCAGGCGATCGCGCTCGCGGCGACGTGGGACACGGCGCTCATGTCGCGCGTCGCCACCGCGATCGCGCGAGGAGACGCGGAGCCGCGGCATCCGGCAGGTGCTCTCGCCGGTGGTCAACATCGCGAACGATCGTGCGCTGGGGACGCGTGGAGGAGACGTACGGCGAGGACCCGCTGCTCTCCTCGCGATGGCGCGTGTCGTTCGTCGAGCGCGTTCGAGCACGCGGGCGTCGTCACGACGCCCAAGCACTTCGTCGCCAACGTCGGCGACGGTGGGCGCGACAGCTATCCGATCGACTTCGACGCGCGGCTGCTCGACGAGCTGTACTTCCCGCCGTTCCACGCCGCGATCCTCGAGGGACACGCGCGGTCGGTGATGAGCGCGTACAACTCGGTGGACGGCTCGCCGGCGACGCAGAATCGCGCGCTGCTCACGGACAAGCTGCAGCGCGACTGGGGCTTTCACAGGATTCGTCATCTCCGACGCCGCGGCGACCGGCGGCGCGACGGTGCTGCACCACACCGAGGCGAGCACCGCGACCGCGACGACGGACGCGCTCGAGGCAGGGCTCGACGTGATCTTCCAGAGCTCGTGGCCGCAGCATCGGCCGTACCTGGCCGCGTTCAAGCGCGGGCTGATCCCCGATTCCGTGATCGACTCGGCCGTCGCGCGCGTGCTGCGCGCGAAGTTCGAGCTCGGACTGTTCGAGCATCCGTTCGTGGACGTCGACAGCGCGAGGCTGGTGAACGGCAGCGCGGAGCACCGCGCGCTCGCGCTCGAGGCGGCGCGCGAGTCGATCGTCCTGCTCAAGAACGACGGCGGCGCGCTTCCGCTCGCGAAGACGATTCGCTCGATCGCCGTGATCGGCACCGACGCTGTCGAGGCGCGACTCGGCGGCTACAGCGGACCCGGGAATCACAAGATCTCGATTCTCGACGGGATCGCCGCGGCGCTTCGCGAGCGGCTCGGACGGCGTCGTGCGCTATGCGCCGGGACCCGGCCGGATCGCGCGCGAGTACGCCGTCGTACCGACCGACGCGCTCTCGTCCGACGACAGCGGCCGCACCGTGCGCGGACTGCACGGCGAGTACTTCGACAACAATCGCCTCGATGGAAGCGCCGAGACTGACGCGAACGGACGCGCGCGTCGATTTCGGCTGGACGCTCAACTCGCCCGGGCGCGGAATTCCGTTCGACTGGTACTCGGTGCGGTGGACAGGCGCGTCACGATTCCACCGAGCGGCGTCAGGCGCATCGGCGTCGAGGCAAACGACGGGTATCGGCTGTTTCTCGACGGCAAGCTGCTGATCGACGACTGGCAGAAGCGTTCGTTCGGCATCGCGGCTGGCGAACGTGAAGCTCGCGCCTGGAAGCTCGCACGACGTGCGGCTCGAGTATTTCGAGAGCACCGGCAACGCGCGCGTGAAGCTCGTATGGGACGCCGGCGTTCGCGACGACTGGCGTGGCGCGATCGACTCAGCGGTGTCGGTGGCGCGGCGCTCGCAGGTCGCCGTCGTCGTCGCGGGGCTCGAGGAGGGAGAGTTCCGCGATCGCGCGCTCTTGTCGCTGCCCGGTCACCAGGAAGAGCTCATCGAACGCGTAGCGGCAACCGGGCGGCCGACGATTGTCGTGCTCGTAGGCGGCGGCGCGATCACGATGAGTCGCTGGCTGGACGGCGTCCCGGCGGTGGTCGACGCGTGGTACTCGGGCGAGATGGGCGGCCGAGCCGTGGCCGACGTGCTCTTCGGCGATTACGACCCGGCGGGCCGTCTGCCGACGACGTGGCCGATGTTCGAAGGTCAGTTGCCGCTCTACTACAATCACAAGCCGACGGGTCGCGGCGATGACTATCTCGACCTCACCGGCCAGCCGCTCTTCCCGTTCGGCTATGGGCTGAGCTACACGAATTTCGAGTACTCTGGCCTGTCGATCGAATCACCCGAGATCAGCGCCGACTGGCTCGACGACGGTTCGATGCCGGGTCACGAACAGCGGCTCGCGCGCGGGCGACGAGGTCGTACAGCTCTACGTCCGCGACCTCCTCGCGTCGGTCGCGCGTCCGGTGATGGAGCTCGCCGGTTTTCGACGAGTGCACCTCGCGCCCGGCGAATCACAGGAGGTGGCGTTCACGGTCGGCCGCGGGCAGCTTCAGATGCTCGACCGCGATCTCCACTGGATCGTCGAGCCAGGCACGTTTCGCCTTCTGATCGGCGCCTCGTCGCGCGACATTCGTCTCAGAGGCGATCTGGTCGTGCGCTGACGATGTAGTCAGTCGCTGCGCAAGGCGATCACCGGGTCGATTCTAGTCGACCGGCGCGCGGGAATGCCGCTCGCGATCAGAGCGACGATTGTCATGGCCGCTGCCGCGAACGCGAACACGGTCGCGTGAACCGTGCCCAACGAGCCGATCGTCGACGCGAGCACGCGCACGGCGCCGACCCCAACAGCGAGCCCGACGATCAACCCGACCGTCAACAAGGCCGCGACTTGGACGCCGAGCATACGCAGCACATCTATCCGTCGCGCGCCGAGAGCGATTCGCACTCCGATCTCCTTCGTTCGCTGCGCCACCATGTAGGTGATCACACCGTAGAGCCCGATCGCCGCAAGGAGCGAGGCGACCACGGCGAGAATCCCCAACAACTGGGTGGCCGTCTGCTGACTCTTGAGCGGTCCTTCGATGTAGTCGGCGAGTGGCATCGTCCGGAACGTCGGCACGCTTGGGTCCACCGCCTTCACCGCCTGCGAGATGGACCTGACCGCTTCGTCGACGGAGCCCGCGGTGCGAACGAGGAACGTGTACCCGTACTCCGGTCGATACACCTGCCGCACGGGAACGAAGAAGTACGGCGTCGGCGGCTCGGTCACGCGGTACGTCTTGGAGTCGCGCGCGACGCCGACGATGGTGAACCATCGTCCCCACCCATGGACTCGCACGCCGAGCGCGGCGTGCCCGCGGAGGAATCGCCGGACGAACGCTTCGTTCACGATCATCACGGGCGTGTGTGCGGAGTCGTCGTCCGTCGTGAAGTCTCGACCCGCGACCAATGGAATGCCGAGCGTCTTGAAGTAGTCCGGGCTGATCGGCCGCGCGAAACAGCTTCATGTCTTCGCTCGGCTCGGGCGTGTAGCCCTCCACCCGCAAATCCTCCCACGACCCGGAGCCAAGACTCAGCGGCACGTAGTCGGTGTAGCTCGCCGCCGTGACGCCGGGCGAGCGTGCCAGCCGCTCCGCGACGTTGCGGAGAAACGCCTCTCCGTGCGCCGAGTCGTAGCCCGCCAAGGTGATGCTGACCGACCCCATGGCGACTTGTTTGGCGGCGAAGCCGGGCGACAGCGCGCGCGCTTGGCGGAAGCTGTCGTAGAAGACTCCCGCGCCGACGAGCGCGACGACGGCGAGCGCCATCTCCGCGACGACGAACATCGCGCGCATGCTCGACGTGCGTGTCCCGCCGACCGAACCGCGGCCGCCCTCGGCAAAAGCGTCGGCGGTCGTTTCCCGCGACCCCAAGATCGCCGGCGCCGTGCCGGCGAGAATCGTGACGAGCACCGCGAGCGAGGCGGCGAGGGCGAGGACATGTCCGTCCACGTGCGGCGTCAGCACCGCCCGCGATGAGAACGACGGCAGCAGGAATCGAAGCGACCGTGACAGCCAGAACGTGCCGAGCAGCCCGAGCGCCGGCGCCGCTCATCGCGAGCACCGAGGCTTCCGTCAGCAATTGCCGAAGCAAACGCCCGCGCGGAGCGCCAAGCGCCATTCGCAGCGTGAGCTCTCGGCGCCGGCCGGTTGCTCGCGCGAGAAGCAGGTTCGCGCCGTTCGCGCAGACGATGAGCATCACGAGGCCGCACGCCGCGAGCAGCACGCCGATCGGCGCACGGAGCGCGTCTTGCAGCCCCCAATGCGACTGCCACACCTGCATCAGGCGGCCGCCCATACCCTTGCTGACGTCACCGTTGGTTTTCGCCATGAGCGATGCGAACGACTCGACCTCGGCGCGCGCGGCGTTGAATGTCACACCGTCGGCGAGACGGGCGAACACGCGAAACGTCCTCGTGCCGCGATCCTCGAGCCACCAGGCGCCGGTCGGCACGATCTGTCCGAGCATCCCGGCCGGGACCCAAATGTCGACCTCCTCTCCGGGCATCGACCCATGGAAGGACGGCGGGGCGACGCCGATGATCGAGAACGGAAACCCGTTGACGCGCACCACGCGGCCGAGAATCGACGAATCGCCTTGAAAGCGCGTTTTCCAAAGGTCGTAACCGATGACGATCGTCGGCTGACTTCCGGCGTAGTCGTCGGGACTGCGCGGAAACGACCGACCGAGCGCGGGGGCGACGCGCAGGACGTCGAAGAAGTTCGCCGACACCAGCTCGGCGGGCAGACGCTCGGCGCGTGCGCCGTCGCCGAGCGCAACGGACATCGGGTACGCGGCGGCCAGTCCGTCGAACGATTTGAGGTACCGTCGAAAATCGCGGTAGTCGAGCCACGAGGTGGGCGTCCAGCTGCCGGACGACGTCGTCGTCTCGAGCGCCATGATGCGACCGGCGTCGCCGGCGCCCGGAAGCGGATTGAGGAGGACGGAGCGCGCCCAGCTGAAGACGGTCGTCGTCGCGGCGATTCCGATCGCCAAGGTGAGCATGACGGTCGCCGACAGCGCGGGGGTTCGGCGAAGCTGCCGCAGCGCATAGCGCACATCCATCACGAACGACTCGACCGACGGCCACTCCCAGACTTCGCGGCCTTGCTCGACGACGTTCGTCACGTTTCCGAACGCGCGACGAGCCGCCGCCGTCGCGTCGGCGCGCGACATTCCCTGTGCCATGAGAGCTTCGATTCGTTCGTCCAGGTGCGAGCGAATCTCGTCGGCCAGGCTCTCGTAGACCTGTCGTCGACGGAAGAGTCGGTCGATGAGGCTCATCGATCCTCCAGGGCGAGGATGAGATTGATGCCCCGGAACATTCGCTCGAAGCTCGACACTTCGTTGGCGAGATGCTTGGTGCCGGCGCGAGTGAGCGAGTAGATGCGGACGCGCCGATTCGTCGACGACACGCCCCACTCCGCGCTGACGAGACCGTCCTTGAGGAGACGCTGAAGCGCCGGATAGAGCGAGCCCTCTTCGACCTGCAGCAGGTTGCGCGACGCTAGCTGGATGCGTTGCACGAGCGCGTATCCGTGCAGCGGTTCCTGTTTGAGGAGGCGGAGCACCATCATTTCCAGCGCGCCTGGGAAGAGATCGCGTGCGGCGTTGTCAGTCATAGGAGGCATCGGTGCGGCCGGAGGAATCGATTGCCCTATTTACTCAAGGCCTAGAGCAAACTAGGGTCTGGTCCATTTTCCTGTCAAGCAGCCACCTGCTCCCCGCGGCGATCGGCGACTTTCTCTACTACCGCGTCTCGAGGACCCGGCGGCCGCGGTTTGTGACGGTTGTGCGTCAATCCCGTGACAATTGGCCGATTTCAGTGCCGGAGCGGGATTCCAGTTGTCATAATATCGTAGGGCTCATCCTGCGACCTGTGACAACCGTCTATGAACTATCGAGCGATCTGGATATCCGACGTCCACCTGGGCACGAAACACGCCCAGGTCGGCAAGCTGCTCGAATTTCTCCGCGACACCGAATCCGCCCACCTCTACATCGTGGGCGATTTCGTTGATGGGTGGCAGCTTCGCCGGAAATGGTTCTGGAACGACGAGCACAACACGCTGATCCAGAAACTGCTGCGCAAGAATCGCAAACACACCCATGTCACGTTCATCACCGGGAACCACGACGAGTTCCTGGAAAAGTTCTTCGGCATCCCGTTCGGCACGGTCCGGCTCGCCGAACGCGTGGTGCACACCGGGGCGAACGGGAAGAAGTACCTCGTCATCCACGGCCACCAGTTCGACGGGCTGGTGCACTTCAACCGGGTGCTCGAGCGCGTCGGGACGGTGCTCTACGACAAGATTCTCGACCTGAACGTCTGGATCAACCGGATTCGCCGCAGCTTCGGCTTCGGCTACTGGTCGTTCGCCTCGTACATCAAGCTGCGCGCGAAGAGCGCCGTGAAGTACGTGACCGACTACGAGGACACGATGCTCCAGTTCGGCCGCAAGAGCGGGATGGCGGGCGTGATCTGCGGGCACATCCACCGGCCGGAGATCCGCCAGGTCGGGGACATGTTATACATGAACTGCGGGGATTGGGTCGAGAACTGCACGGCGCTGGTCGAGGACTTCGACGGCAACTTCAGCCTCATTCGATTCCATGAAAGTGATGTTCACGGTGCAGGGCGAGGGTCGCGGGCACATGACGCAGGCGATCGCGATGCAGGAGATGCTGCAGCGACACGGACATCGCGTCGCCGCCGTCCTCGTCGGGTCGAACCAGAACCGGAGCCTGCCGGCGTTCTTTGAGGAGGCGTTCGCCGGACGCGTCCAATCGATCGCGAGCCCGGGGTTCGCCGTCGCCAACGGCCGCGGGATCTCCCTCCTCCGCACCGCGACGAACGCCTTCGCGAACGCTCCCACCTTTCGTCGCAGCCTCCGCACGATTCACGAGACGGTCACGGCGGTCCAACCCGACCTGATCGTCAACTTCCTCGAGCCGCTGCTCGGCGTCTACAACGCCGTGCGGCGGCACCGCGTGCCGGTGCTGGCGGTCGGCCACCAGTTCATGCTCGACCACCCGGCGTTCGTGCAGGACCGCAAACGGTCGCTCGACCGCCTGGGAATGAGCGCGTACGTCGCGCTGACCGGCACGCGTTCGGCGAAATTGGCGTTGTCCTTCTACAAGGCGCCGGACCTTCCGCGGCGTCGCCTGTTCGTCTGTCCGCCGATCCTGCGCCGCCAGCTCTTCGAGCAGCGCGCGGATTCGTTCGAGGGACACCTTCTCGTGTACCTGCTGAACGCCGGCTACGCCGATGACATCGTCCGCTGGCACCGGGACCACCCGGAGGTGCCGGTGCACTGTTTCTACGACAAGCCCGGCGCCCCGGACGAAGAGCGCGTCGATTCACATCTGACCTTCCACAAGATCCACGGCGAGAAGTTTCTTCGCCTGATGGCCTCGGCGCGCGGCGTGGCGTGCACGGCCGGCTTCGAATCGGTGAGCGAGGCGGCGTACCTCGGCAAGCAAGTGCTCATGATTCCGGTCGAGAACCACTTCGAGCAATTCCTCAACGCGCGCGACGCCGAGCGGACCGGCATCGGTATCGCGGACACCGCGTTCCGGCTGTCACGATTGCTGGAGCCCGTCCGCAACGACGTCACCGCCACCTTCCGAGCGTGGGTCGACCAGGCCGAGGCGATCGCGATGAATGCCGTCGAGACCGTGGCGGAGTGAGAGGCGCGGCGTGCCGGGCGTGCATAATGCCGAGGTCTTTTCGCCCGTGCGCTAGAAGCAACAATCGTCGTCGCTGCCATTTGATTCACGTTCAGTCCGTTTCGTCCGCGCCCAGACTGTCAATCGGGGATGAAGCGAGACACAAACGGATCGAACGGACACAAACGGTGACGGCAGACAGGCGGCACGACAAAGCAAAAAGCTTCTTTGGAAAAAGCGAAACAGCTTTGTTTCGTTGTCCCGTTTGTGTCCGTTCAACCCGTTTGTGTCTCGTTGTAATCGCGGCTCTCCGCCCACCAGTACAAGCCCTGCCTCGGTCGCGAGACGCCTCAACCGAAAAGCTTGATCGTGACGGCTTCGGGCGTCGAGACGGCGTCTTCGATCGTGAGACGGATGCGGCGAAGCGCATCGACGGAAAGCGGTCGAGCTTCGCGTAGCCGATGGTCGTGCCGTTCGAGATGTTGCGCCACGCGTCGTCCTCGCGCTCGGCGCCCTCGAGCGTGTAGCGGGCGATGCGTTGACCTCGCGCGATGTTCTCGGAGAGGCGCGCCACGCTCACCGTCGCCGTCTCGGCGAGGTCCAACTCGAGGCGGGCGGTGCGATCTCCGGTCACGCGCCATTCGTGGCGACGGGCGCGCACGACGTCCTCGGCGAAGCGGGCGTCGCGGCGTTCGCGAAATTCGCGGAGGCGGGCGACGTCGGTCGGATGCAGGAGTCCGTCGCGCGTCGGAGGGACGTTGAGCAGCAGCTTGCCGTTCCGGCCGACGGACGTGAAGTAGAGGTTCATCAGATCGTCGACCGACCGAACGCGCGCGTCCTCGCTCGCGTGGTGAAACCAGCCGGGGCGGATCGAGACGTCGACCTCCGCCGGGCGCCAGACGGTGCCGAGTGGATCGCCGTGCTGGAGCGAGTCGATGATGCCGGGGCCGTCGGCACCCGGGAACGTGACGACCGAAGGATTGACCGTCGACCAGTTGGGATCGCCCGCGACGCCGCGCTCGTTGCCGCACCATCGAACGTCCGGGCCCGCGTCCGAAAACATGACGGCGTTCGGCTGGAGGCGCCGCACGGTCGACCACACGCGCGTGCCAGTCGTAGACCTGCTTCTTGCCGTTCGGACCCTCGCCGTTCGCGCCGTCGAACCAGAATTCGGCGATCTGCCCGTAGTGCGTCAGCAGCTCGGTGAGCTGATCGATATATAGAGTGTTATAGCGCGCCGAGTCGCCGTACGCCGGATTGTTGCGGTCCCACGGCGAGAGGTAGAGACCCGGCTTGAGGCCCTCGGCGCGGCATGCGTCGACGAACTCGCGAACGACGTCGCCGTGGCCGCCGCGAAACGGGCTCGACGCGACCGAGTGTCTCGTCGTCGCCGTGGGCCAGAGGCAGAATCCGTCGTGGTGCTTGGCCGTCAGAATCATCGCGCGGAAGCCGGCGTCGCGCGCGGCGCGCGCCCACTGCCTGCGCGTCCAGCGCCGGCGGGCGCGAACGAGCGCGGGATCCTCGTGGCCGTCGCCCCACTCGCGATCGCTGAACGTGTTCACGCCGAAGTGGAGAAACATCGCCAGCTCGTCGCGCTGCCACTCGAGCTGCGACGGCGTGGGGCGCGGGCGATTGTTGGCCAGCGGCCCGGACTCCTCGCGTGTACGCACGCACGCGGCGACGGCCGCTGTCGCCGCGACCCGCACGAACGCGCGGCGCGACAACCCTCCGCCGCCTCCGCGCGCGTCGGTCATCTCATGTACTTCCAGTTCCTCTGCTTCCCCTCGGCCATCCACTCGATGGCCTGGGCGAGACGCTTGTTGCGCGTCTCTTCCGTCTTCGCGTCGGTGAGCCACTCGAGATACTCGCGCTTGTGGCTCGGCGGGAACGACTCGTAGGCCGCGGCGGCTTTCTTGTTCTTCTTCGAGCGCGGCCGTGAGGAATGCCGGCGTGCGGATCGGCTTCTTTGGCGCGGCGGGTTTGCGTTCGACCTTCGTGCCGGCGTCGTTGAGCTGCTTTCGCCTTTTTCAGATAGCCGACCAGCTTCTTTTTCGGCGGCAGGTCGGCGAGCGTCGCGATGCGCCCGAGCTGATCGGTCGGACGCTCGCTCTTGAATTCGTCGCCGAGCACCAGCTGCGACTTCCAGAAGCCGAAGACGCAGTACTCCTTGAACGCCGACATCCCGCAGAACATTCCCTTGTAGTCGAAGTGCGGCGACTGCCACTTGATGCCTTCGGCCACGTCGGGCACGACCTCGTGCACCGTCGCGCGCAGATACTCGAGGATCGGCTTGGCGTAGTCGGGCGCCTTGGCGATGTACGCGTCGACGCGCGCGTCTCGTGTGCCCATGGCGTGCTACCAGAGATGTGGAACGACGTTGGCCGGCCGCACCATCGGATCGCCGGGTTTGCAGCCGAACGCCGCGGCGAAGGCCGGGAAGTTGGAGAGCGGCCCGTTGTCGCGCCAACGCTCCGGCGCGTGCGGATCGACGACGGCGCGCGTGCGCATCGTCTCGGGCCGGTTGTGCGTGCGCCAGCTCTGCGCGTAGCGCGATGAAGAATCGCTGCTCGGGCGTGAAGCCGTCGATCAGCTGTTTCGGGCCGGCCGTTCCGCTGCAGCGCGCGCTGCAGCGCGTCGTATCCGGTGAGGATGCCGCCGAGGTCGGCGATGTTCTCGCCGAGCGTCAGCTTGCCGTTCACGTGGATCGTGTCGATCTGGATGTAGCCGTTGAACTGATCGACGACCTTCTGCGCTTCTTTCGTGAACTTGAGCGAGTCGGTCGGCGTCCACCAATCGCGCAGGTTTCCTTGCGCGTCGTAGTGGCGGCCCTCGTCGTCGAAGCCGTGCGTGAGCTCGTGCCCCGCCCAACTGCCGCCCAATGACCCATAATTGGCGGCGTCGTCGGCGTTGGGGTCGAAGGTCTGCGGCACGAGCGCGCCCGCCGGGAAGACCATCTCGTTCTTGGTGGGGTCGTAGAACGCGTTGACCGTCGGCACCGTGATCCCCCACTCCGTCGTGTCGACGGCGACGCCGGGGCGATTCGCCGTCCGCTTCCACTCGAACGCGTTCGCGCGGACGACGTTGACGACGAACGGTCCGTCGGTGGTTTCGAGGGCCGTGTAGTCGCGCCATTTGTCGGGATAGCCGACCTTCTCGTGCATCTTGGCGAGCTTGTCGAGCGCCGCCTTCTTCGTCGCGTCGGACATCCAGTCGAGCTTCTTCACGCGTTCGCCGAACGCCGCGCGGATGTCGTCGATCACGGCCGTCGCGCGGGCCCGTGCCTGCGGCGAAAACGTCTTGGCGATGTAGGCCTGGCCCAGCGCTTCGCCGATGAGCCCGTCGGTCGTGCGGGCGCACCGCTTCCACCGCGGCAGCAATTCCTTCGCGCCGCTGAAGTGGGAGTTGAATTTGAAGTTCTCATCGACGAACGGCTTGCTGAGATACGACGCCGAGCTCGAGAGCGCGTGGTAGCGCAGGTACGCCTTCCAGTCGTCGAGCGGCGTGTTCGTGAACGAGAGCGTCGAGCCGCTTGAAGAACGCGGGCTCGGCCACGTTCACCTTGGCGACGGGAACGGTGACGCCGACGTCTTGCAGATACGCCGCCCAGTCGACGTTCGGCGAGGTCTCGCGGAACTTCGCCATCGTCATCACGTGATCGGTCGCCGCGGGATCGCGGCGCGCGACGCGCGTGAGCGACGCTTTCGCCAGCTCGGTTTCGAGCGCGAGGATCTTGCGCGCGTCGGCGCGGGCCTTGGCGGCGTCTTCGCCGGAGAGCGTCAGCAGCTTCGTGATGTGGTCGACGTAGAAGTTGCGCGTCGAGTCGGAGGACTTGTCGGTCTTGGTGTAGTAGTCGCGGTCGGGCAGGCCGAGGCCGCCGGCGTCGAACCCGGCGATGTAGTGCGCGGCGTCGTGCACGTCGACCTGCGCGAAATAGGAGAACCCGACGTCGGCGCCGCCCATCTGCATGTGCCCGATCGTGGCGATGAGCGCGGGGCGCGTCTTGATCGAGTCGATAGATGTCAGGATCGGCTTTAGGGCCGAGAACCCGTCTCGCTCGGCCGCCGCCGAGTCCATGCACGTCGCGTAGAACGTGCCGAGCTTGCGCGTCGGTGTTCTGCGCGGGGAGCGAAGCGCGCTTCGACATCGCGTCGTCGAGCACCGACTTGACCGCGAGCTCGTTGCGGTCGCTCATGTCGCGGCCGACGCCGGACGACGAGTATGCCGCGGGAATCGTGTCGTGCGCGAACCAGCCGCCGTTGGCGAAGTCGAAGAAATCGACGCAGGCCTTGGCGTTGCGATTCATGTACGCCGGGTCGATGACCTTGAGCGGAGGAAGGGCCTTTTGCCCCGAGACCGGCGCGGCAGTGGCCGCCAGCGCAACCGCCGACAGGATCGCGGAACCGACGTGGCGCCAGCGAGGATTCGGATTCATCGTTCGTTGTGGTGGAATTTGGTGGGCTCTCGTCGAACGTAGTCCGCCGCGCGGGGGCGGTCAAACGGCGGCTGCGGAAGAGAGCAACGACGCCTCGGCCCTGACCTTCAATATCATCGATTGATGCCGGATCTCGTGCGCTCGCTGGTCACACTCGTGTCGTTCTCGGCCGCGGTCGCGGCGGGAGGCAAGGCGGCGGCACAGCGGCCGCCCCGAACCTTCACCCACGCCGACACGCTTCGCGGAAGCAACGGCCCCGGGCGGGCGTGGTGGGACGCGACGTTCTACGACCTTCATGTCGCCGTGAGTCCGGCCGACAGCAGCATCCGCGGCTGGAACGCGATCACATATCGCGCGCTCAAGCCGTCGGCCGAGATGCAGATCGACCTGCAAGTGCCGCTCGAGGTGGACAGCATGCTGCAGAGCGGCAAGCGGGTCACCTATCGGCGAGACGGGAACGCCTTCTTCGCGGCGGTTCCGTCGCTGGCCGCGGGCGCGTCGGCGACGGTGACCGTCTTCTACCACGGGAAGCCGCGCGCGGCCATGCGCCCACCGTGGGACGGGGGGTTCATCTGGCAGCAGGACAGCCTCGGCCGGCGCTGGATCGCGACCGCCAACGAGGGTCTTGGCGCGAGCGTGTGGTGGCCGAACAAGGACTACCTCGCCGACGAACCGGACAGCCAGCGCATCGCAATCACGCTGCCCGATTCGATGGCCGACGTGTCGAACGGGCGGCTGCGCTCGACGAAGCACAACGCGGACGGCACGACGACGTACGAGTGGTTCGTCGAGGATCCGATCAACAACTACGACGTCGAAGTGAACGCCGGACAGTACGCCCACTGGAGCGACACGTTCAACGGCGAGAGCGGTCCGCTCACGCTCGACTTCTGGCCGCTGTCGTATCACGCCGACACGGCGAAGGTGCAGTTCCAGCAAGCGAAGTCGATGCTCGCGTGCTTCGAGCACTGGTTCGGGCCGTACCCGTGGTACAAGGACGGCTACAAGCTGATCGAGGCGCCGCACCTCGGCATGGAGCATCAGAGCGGCGTCGCCTACGGGAACAAGTTCAAGAACGGCTACAGCGGCCGCGATCTCTCCGGCACCGGCGAGGGCCTCACCTGGGACTTCATCATCGTGCACGAGAGCGCGCACGAGTGGTGGGGGAACAGCATCACGGTGAAGGACGCGGCCGACATGTGGATCCACGAAGGCTTCGCGAATTACGCCGAGGGGCTGTACGCCGAGTGCAAGGATGGGAAGGAGGCCGGCGCGCAGTACATCATCGGAAGCCGGCGCAACATCCGGAACGACGCGCCGATCATCGGCACGTACGGCGTGAACTCGGAAGGCTCCGGCGACATGTACTACAAGGGCGGAAGCATGCTGCACATGATCCGCCAACTCGTGAGCGACGACGAGAAGTGGCGATCGATCCTGCGCGGCATTCAGTCCCGGTTCCGCCACCAGACCGTGACCGGACAGCAGATCGAGGACTACATGATCCAGGCGTCGGGGTTGAACCTCGCGCCGATCTTCCAACAGTATCTGACGACGACGAAGATACCGGTTCTCGAGTACAAGCAGACGCCGGACGGAACGGCGTATCGATGGGCCGAGGTCGTGCCGGGATTCGCGATGCCGGTCCGCGCGAACGGCGTTCTGATCCACCCGACTGAGGCGTGGAAGACGATGCCCCGCACCGATACGCTCGCGGTGGACCCGAACTTCTACGTGCTCGTGAGAAAGCTCGACGCGACGGGCGAATAGTCGGGTAGACGGGTAGACGGGTAGACGGGGAGACGGCGGAACGGAACCAATTCGCTCGGCGTAAATACAATGTTCGACTTCGGTGTCGCCGATGCTGGTTCCCGAATTGGTGTTCTAGCCAACCCGTTTCGCTCGGAGCTCGACATGCGCTCGACAGTCAATCTGCGCCATCTCGCGGGAATCGCCACCGCGATCGTTCTCGCCGGCACTCGGCTGGAGGCACAAGCATCGCTCGGCGAATCCCCGCTGCACACGGGGGCTTGGATCGTCGGCGGCAGCGGATCGCTCGACCACGTGGCCAATCAGACGGACCTTTCGGTCACCCCTTCGGCGCTGGGCTTCGTCAATTCACGCTTCGCCGTCGGCGGAGAGGCCGTCGTGGCCGCCAACTCGACGACCGGCGGTACTTCGCACGTCTGGGGAATCGGTCCCACGGCGCGCTTGTTTCTTGCCGATCCCTCGGACCACGTCCTCCCCTTCATCTCGGCGAGCGCGCTTCCCGAATGGTCGGATCAGGGACTCCTCAAAGAGCGTGTAATCACGTTGGACGGCTCGTTCGGTGCGACGTATCTGCTCTCGACGCGCGCTGGACTCACGGGGGAGATCTATGCGACGCACTTCAACTTCAAGGTGACCAGTGCCCAGGGGGGCTTGACCGCGACAAACGGCTCAGCCACGCACTACGGCATGAGATTCGGCTTCACCGTGTTCGTGCACTGATGGCGGCCGTCTCGCGGAGGTGCGCCTCGAGGAGTTCGCGCAACTCGGGGTGCATCGCGAAGTACTGTCGTCCTTCGTCGGCGCGCTGCGCGTACTTCGGCGGCAGCTTTCCGTTCTCGATCACCCAACGCACGACTCGGCCGAGCGCCTCCACTTGGGCGACGTCGACACGATCGCGCAGTTCACCGATGCTGTCGGCGCCGGCGGCGTCGACCGTCTCGACGAGAATGATGTCGCCCGTGTCGATGCCCGTGTCGATCAAATGCACAGTGCAGCCCACCGGGGTGCCGACGAAGGCACTCCATTCGGACGCGTTCATGCCGCGCACTGGCGGCAAGATCCCCATGTGCGCGTTCAACGTTCCGAGGCGCGCGAGACTCAACATCCCGCTTCGCAGGATGCCGTAGCCGGCGTACACGAACAGGTCGGGGCGCAGCGTTCGCACGCGTTCGACGTCCGCGGGGTCGTCGCGCGATTCGACGATGACGGTCGAAATGCCCCGCGCCGCGCAAAATGCCGATACGGGAACGCGCGAGGCGGTGCCCACGGTCCCCGGCGTGCGCCCGGTGCTCGCCCGCGGCGGCGTCGCCCCGTTCGAGGGCTCGCTTGTGCGGCGGCCGAGGGCACGGCGGGCCAGACCAAGGAGGCCGCGCTCGCGCGCGTAGGCGCGTAGTCGGTCGACCCGGGATGGCTCGGGGATCCGGCGCACGACGACGCCGTCGGGACGAAATCCCCAGCTTGCCCATGCAGCGAGAAACTGCTCGACCTTGTGACCGCGCTCGTCGGCCAGCAAAACCACTCGCGGCCGTTCGAGGCCGGCGGGGGCAGGTGCCGCGGCCGGCAGTGCGCGCGGCACGGTCGGCGGCACGACGCTCGCCGCGTCGCGAGCTCGCACCGGCAGATCCGTCAGTTGCGCGAGCGTCCGCCGTTTCGCAAGCAGCGCGTCGATGTAGAACTTCGCCGCCCAATTGGGGACGGCGAGGTGCATGTACCGTCCCCACAGCGGGTCGGATCCGGCGACGCCGCCGCGAAGACCCGGCTCGCTCGAGCGCATGAGCTGAGTGCGCTTGACCAGATCGATCAGGGTGAAGGCGGCGCTCACCAACGCCGGGTCGCCCTCGAGACGGTGGAGCTCGAGCCAGATGAGCGCCATCTGCGCGTTGCCCGTGAGGCACGCGTATCTCGCGGCTCCCTTCCAGTTCGCGTCCAGGCGGCCGGGGAGCCACTTCGAGATCCCGACGCGGCGCGCGACCGCGCGAGCCGCCCGCCGGGCCACCGAGAAGCCCCTCTCGTGCCCGAGGATCCGTGACATCGTCAGCACGCCCCAGATCGTATAGGCGAGCGTGTGCGTCACGGCACCCCGCGAAGGCGGCGAGCCCTCGAACCCGCAGTCCTCGATCCAGCCCGTCTCGTCATCGACGTGCGTCAGGACCCAGTCGAGATGGCGTCGAGCGGCGTCGAGATAGCGCTCGTCGCCCAGGTGGGCGCCGAATTCGGCGACCCAACAGCCGGCGTGGGCCATGTACGTGTACGTCTTCCCGGATCCGTACAAATGCTTTCGCCACGCGCCGTCCGCGTCCTGGGCTTCGACAAGCCAGTCGGCGGCGCGGCGAGCGGCGCGAAGCGTCGCGTCGTCACCCGTCGCGCGATGCCACGCCGTGAGTCCGTTGAGAATCTGCGCCGAGTTGAAGATCGACGGCTTGTCACGATTTTCCGCGATCTCGAGCCCCGGAAACGCGCCGCTGGGCAGCTGGACCGAGAGCAGAAACTCGATGCAGCGCCGCGCGCGTTCGTGATAGCCAGGGAGTCCCGCCTCCGACTCGAGCGCGAGGAAAGTGGGAACGATGTACCCGGTCGTCTCCGGGTATGACGACGTCCATCCTTTTCCGACGTCGAAGCGGCCCGAAACGCCGCCGTCCGGCTGGGCGTCCTGCGCCCGGCCAAGCCACTCCGCTGCCGCGCGGAGATGTTCCTGATCGGACGTACCGACCAGGGCGTTGCGGTTTCGATGGAGAAGCCCGGCGCTCAGGGCGCCCAAAGACGCCGGCCGCCACGCCCGCGCGTCGCGCAGCGTCTTGAGGATCGTACGCGCGTTGGAGAATGCGCTCATTCAGAGCGAATTCTAATCGCGGCCGTCCGCGCTTGGAACAAAATTTCTCCGCCTCGCCCAGTCACCAGTCGCCGTATGACCGATGACGCGGGCGAGACGTTAAGGCACCGGCTACGGCGCGATCCGCTTCGTGTAGGCCGGCGGCGCCGGACGCTTCGGCTGCTTCTCGACCGCGGTCATCACTTCCTTGATCGCGCGCTCGAGCTGCGGATCGACGCCCTTCGCGAGCTCCGTCGGATCGTCGACCACGTCGATGTCGGGTTCGACGCCATGGCCTTCGACGATCCATTTGCCGTCGGTTCCGTAGACGGCGAACGTCGGCGCGCTCACGTTTCCGCCGTCGACGAACGACGGCGTGCCGCTGATGCCGATGAGTCCACCCCAGGTGCGACGGCCGATCAGCGGGCCGAGGCCGCGCTGCTTGAAATAGTACGGGAAGGCGTCGCCGCCCGAGCCGCTCCACCCGTTGATGAGCATCGCCTTCGGCCCGGGGTTGGCGATCGGCGGCGTCTGCTGCGGAACGCCGTCGCGCGTCTTCCAATAGCTCTCGATCGGCCGGTCCAGCAGCTCGACGAAGCGATCCGGAATCTGCCCGCCGCTGTTGAACCGCTCGTCGATGATCATGCCGTCCTTGTCGGTCTGCGCGCGATACTGCCGCACGAGCTCCGTCTGCCCGTCGACGCCGGTGTTCGGGACGTAGACGTATCCGACGCGGCCGTGCGTCTCCTGGTCGACGCGCTTTCGGTTCGACTCGATCCACGCGAGGTTGCGCAGGCGCGACTCGTCGGCGAGCGGCTTGACCAGCACCGTGCGCGCGCCGGTCGAGCGTCGGCTTGTCGTTCACGGTGATCGACACGACCGCATTCGCCAGACCCTTCGAACGACGCGCCGACGTCCTTCGTCGGATCGAGCGGCTTGCCGTTGACGGCGAGCAGGTAGTCGCCTTCGCTCACCTTGATGCCCGGGCGCTTGAGCGGCGATCGCACTTCACTGTCCCACTCGCCGCCGTCGTAGATCTTGGTGATGCAGAAGTAGCCGCCCTCGAGCGCGAAGTCGGCGCCGAGGAGACCGATGTTGCGTCGCGGGCCGGTCTCGTACTGGCCGCCCTGCACGTACGTGTGCGAGGAATTCAGCTCGCCGATCAACTCGCCGAGCACGAACGACACGTCCCATCGCGAGACGGCGTCGTCGATCAGCTTGCCGTAGCGCGAGCGCATCGTGTTCCAATCGACGCCGTGCATGCCCGGGTCGTAGAAGTAGTCGCGCTCGACGCGCCACGCGTCGTTGAACATCTGGTGCCACTCGGCCGACGGATCGACCGTCATCGACATCGTCGCCGTCGCGAGCTTCTTGTCGAGCTTCTGCGCGGGCTTGGGGTCGATGATGAACCAGTCCTGGGCGTTGCGGACGAGCAGCTTCTTGCCGTCGGCGGACGTGACGAAGCCGAGCGCGTTGTCGACGATCGTCTTCTCTTCGCGGTCGCTCAGCTCGAACGAGACGATCGGCGTCGGCCCCTGCGCCGCGCCGGTGCGAACGCCGCGGCGATAGATGCACGCGGCCGGAGAGCGCGGTGAGTCCCGAGTAGTTGCCGGGAGCGGGCGGGAGCACTTCGACGCGTCGCTCGAAATCCGTGAAGTCGATGTCCACGTCCTTGACCGGCGCGGACGCCTCCGGCGGCCGCGCCCTCCTCGTCGCTGCGCGGCGCGAGCGGCGACGGCGACGTCGGCCCGCAGCGGCACGACGACGATGTTCGTGCTGTTGACGTACGCCCACGAGTTGTCGAGATCACTGTACGACGGCGCGAACGTGCGGCCCGAGAGGAAGTAGAGGTACTTCCCGTCCGGGTCGAACGACGGCGAGCGATCGTTGTAGTAGCCGCTCGTCACCTGGTGCGGCGCGCCGCCGGTGCGCGCGTCGTAGATGAAGATCGCGTTCTGCGAGTTGGGGAGATCGCGCGAGTAGGCCATCCAACGGCTGTCGGCCGACCAGCTCACGCGGAAGCCGGCCAGGTTGCCGTGCAGCCAGTTGAGCCCCTTGTCGACGTTGGCGACCTGTCCCGCGTCGACACGTCGACGACGTGGATGCGCATGGCCTGGTCGATGAACGCGATCTTCTTGCTGTCGGGCGACCAGAAGGGCTCGTAGCGGAAGCCCGGGCCGAGCTTGGTGATCGTGCGCTCTTCGCCGGAGCCGTCGGCGTTGCGCACGGTGAGCTCGTACTCGCCGGTCTTGTCGCTCCAGTACGCGATCAGCTTGCCGTCGGGCGACCACGCCGGGCGTGCGCTCCGCGGAGCCCGACGTCTCCGTGAGATCGCGCACCGCGCCGTTCTCGGCCGGGCACGCGTGAAGATGTCGCCGCGCGCCTCGAAGAGCGCGCGCTTGCCCGTGGGCGAGAGCGCGGCGGCGGCGATCTGCGTTCCGACTTCCTCGACGTGCGCGCGCAGCGACGCGCGGTCGGTGACGACCTTGACCGGCACCTCGTGCGACTTCTCGGTGGCGAGGTCGAGGACGTACATGCGGCTCCCGGCCTGGAACACGATGTCCGACGGGCCGAGCGACGGATACTTCACGTCGAAGTCGCCGAAGTCGGTGACTTGATGGAAGCGCGTGGTCTTGGTGTCGTACGCCCAGATGTTGCCGCGCTCGTTCTTGCCGCGATCGGACAGGAAATAGAGCGTCGAGCCGGACCACATCGGCTGCGCGTCGTTGGCGTCGTCGTGCGTGATGTTCTTTGACGCGTGCGTGGTCGAGGTCGAAGGTCCAGATGTCCGGCGTCCAGCCGCCGCGGTAGCGCTTCCAGGTGCGCGCATCGGTGGCCTCGGGCAGGTACGCGATGCTCTTGGCGTCGGGGGAGAACGACGCGAATTCGCCGTACGGCACGGGCAGCGCGACGGGCACGCCGCCGGCCTTCGAGATCTTGAACAGCTTGTTGTAGCGGTTCGTCTCACTCGTGCGGTTCGACGCGATGAGCAGCGACTGGCCGTCCGGGTACCAGGCGACGACCCGGTCGTTGCCGGGGTGATACGTCAGGCGCGTCGCTTCGCCGCCGGTCGCCGGGATCGTGTAGACCTCGTCGTTGCCGTCGTAGTCGGCCGTGAACGCGATCGTCTTGCCGTCGGGCGAGAACTTCGGAAAGCTCTCCTCGCCGCGCGCGGTCGTGAGACGCTCGGCGGTGCCGCCCGTCTTCGGCATGATCCAGATGTCGCCGCCGTAGATGAACGCGATCTGCGTCGCGGAGACGGTCGGCTGCCGCAGCATCCGCGCGTCGATCTGTGCCGAAGACGGTGCGGGAATGGCGAGCGCGCACGCGAGGCCCGTGGCCATCGCGCCGAGGTGGTGGAGTCGCATATGTGTGGAAGAGCGAGGGTGAGCAACGGCGACACGGACACTGCCGCTGGCAAGCTGTGACTGGAGTCCAGCACTGTCAATCGAGGCTGGGGCGACCCGGCCGTTAGAGCCTCTCGAGCAGCATCTGGAACGTGTAAGACCGGTGGACCGGCGGACCGGTGGACCGTATTCTGAGTCGTGCGAAAACTCATTTGTCTACTCGCCGCGCTCGCCGCGGCCGGACGCGGCCTCCCGGCGCAGCAGCTCGAGGCACTCTGGTATTCGACCGGCGGCGAGCGAAGCACCGAGAGCTTCCTCGCGCACGCGGCACACATCTCGATCGTCTCGCCGCAGGTCTTTTCGTTCGACAAAGAGGGGACGATTCACGGTCACCTCGATCGCCGCCTCGTCGATACCGCGCGAGCGCGAGGCGTGAAGCTGGTGCCGCTGGTCGTGAATCCGGGATTCGACCAGCCGTTGATTCACCGGATTCTCAACGTGGCGGCGGTGCGGCACCGCGCGATCGAGAGCCTCGTCGCGCTCTGCCGCGACGAACACCTCGACGGCATTCAGTTCGATATCGAGAACGTGAACGTCGTGGACAAGAACGCGTTCACGAGCTTCGTGCGCGACGCAGCGGCACGGCTTCACGCCGCCAATTGCTCCGTCTCGGCGGCCGTCGTGCCGCGCGTTGGCGAGGATCCGGGCCCGAGCGCGTACCACAAATGGATCTTCGAGAACTGGCGCGGCGCGTACGACTACAAAGCGCTCGCCGAATCGCTCGACTTCCTGTCGTACATGACGTACGCGCAGCACACGGGAGGAACGCCGCCCGGGCCCGTGGCCGGATATCCGTGGATGGAGGAGTGCTTGCAGTACGTGCTTTCGCTCGGCGTGCCGCCGTCGAAGATCTCGCTCGGGATTCCGTCGTACTCGGACCACTGGTTCGCGTCGTACGACTACGGCGAGCGGCGCGCGATCGAAGGCCGGCGATTCAGAGTTCGAAAAGGTCGATTCGCTGGTCAGGACCTTTCAGGCGACGCTCGTGTGGGACGACCGCGAGAAAGCGTCGTACGCGTTCTGGAGCAACGCCGGCGTGTTCGAGCACGTGTGGATCGAGGACGCACGTGCCTTCTCCGCGAAGCTCGAGCTCGTGCGAAAGTACAGGCTCCGCGGATACTCGGTGTGGGTACTAGGCACCGAAGATCCGAGAGTGTGGGATCTGCGATGAACAGGCGTCGGCTTAGGGTCTTCCCCCAAGCTCGAACGTCACGCTAACGTCGGCGATCGCGACCGCGACCGTTCCGTAGAGGGGTCACCGCCGCTTGAACCCCTCGACGAGCGACCCCGCCTGCGCGCCGTCGGTGCCCCAGAGCGTGAATTCGAGCCGAACGGAATTGAGCGTCGTGACGTCCGTGCGCGCCTGCTTCGCCCGATCGATTTCGCCATGAATCCGCACGGCCACGCGATCCAGCGGAACGTTCGTATCTCGCGCGATCACGTGCACGAGCTCCACGCCGCACGCCGCGATCGATGTGAGGAATTGTTCGACCGGCGTGATCTCTTCGCCGGGACATCCGTTCTGCACCGGGCCGTCGACGACGAAATGGTGGTCGCGCGCGTTGCAGAGAACGCGGCCAAAGACGTCGGTCGAGCGGGCGGCGACGTCGTACGCGCGGAGGGTCGGGGCGGGTGCCGTCATTGGCGAATGGTGGCTGAGTGTGTGCGCGACAGGCTTACGTGCGTGGGCGACGCAATAGTTGAATGAAGCGACGATCGGAGCGGAGCGCATCCAGCACGGGATCGCCCTCGAGATGCTGTTGAAAATGCGAATCGAACCGAGGCTGGTAGCGCTCGAGCAGGCGAAGCGCCGCGTCTCGGCGGCCGATCGCGGCGAGCCCCCAGGCGAGATACACGGCGTCGTGCACTGCGGGATGCAGTGTATCGGCGGCTGCGAAGCCGCGCGACATGAGCGTGTCGGCCGCACGACGGTCGCCTCGTTGCCACGCGACCTCGGCCAAGCCCGCCCATCCCTCGACTCGGTCGGATCCCGTGCCGATGTTCAAGACGGCCTGATATTCCGCTTCCGCCATCGGCCAATCGTGCCTCGCGCGTCGTGCGAAGCCCAGCGCCTGCCGAGCGAAGATCTGACCCGGGTCGACCTTCGTGCCGCTGTCGCCCCACACGAGGGCGGAGTCGGCGTTGCCGTTCCACAGATAGAGCAGCGACAGGTAACCCATCGCGCTCGCCTGTTTCGAATTGATCGCGATCGCGCGCCGATACGCGTCGATAGCGCGGCGGGACTCGAGGCTGTCAGCCCAGACGTTCCCCAGTATGGTCCACGCGTCGGCCTGAGTGGAATCGAGGCGAATTGCGCGCTGCACGGCGTCGAGCATGCCTCGGCGACTCGTCGGGTCGATGCCGCGTAGCGCTTGCGCGCGAGCGAGCCACACTTCGACACTGCCGCTGTCCAATTCCACGGCACGCTCACTCGCGCGCACCATGACCGGAACGAGACTCTCCACGGGGGTACTTGCTACGCGATAGTGCCAGAGCTGAGCAAACTGTAAGGAACGCGCCATACCCGCCCACGCGCTCGCGAAACCGGAATCGCGCACCAAGGACTGGCGATATAGATCGACCGCGCGGCTGGTCGCCTGCTCGCTGCGGCGCACCTCCTGCGCCTTGGCCTTCAGATAGAAATCGTACGCGAGCGAATCATCCGTGCCCGGCCATCGGTGGGAGGAGGACGCGCGCGCCATCGGGGCGACAAATGTCGAGTACGCCCTGGACCACACCGCCGCTGCTCCAAGCACGAGCAGCGCGCCGCCGCCGATGATCGCGACTCGGCGGACCGCGGCCGCGGGCATCGCTCCAGCACCCCGTTCGCGAGGCGGCGCCAGGATCGCGCCGGCAAACTCGCGCGCCGTCGCGAAGCGATCCGCTGGCGCGCGCGATAGGGCCCGCCCCACCGCCGCCTCGAGGTTCGGCGGGACGTTGTCTCTCAGCACGCTCACCTTCGGGGCCGGCCCCGCCATGCGCTTCGCGATCACGGCCTGCGCCGAGCTTCCGGTGAACGGCGGCTCACCGGCGAGCATCTCGTACAGCAAGCACCCGAGGGCGTAGACGTCGGTGCGCCGATCGACCCGCTCGCCGCTCGCCTGCTCAGGACTCATGTACGCCGGCGTGCCGAGCGCGATCCCGGTCGCCGTCAACGAGTCGTTGGCCGACTCGAGCGATTTGGCGAGACCGAAATCGGCGACGAACGCGTGCCCACCATCGAGCAGCACATTCTCGGGCTTGATGTCGCGGTGGATAATCCCGCGCTCGTGCGCGTAGTCGAGCGCGGCGGCGACCTGCGACGCGATGCGCACCGCCTCGTCGATCGGTAGCTGGCGTTCCTGTTCGAGTCGGGCGCGCAGCGACGCTCCGCGCACGACCGGCATCACGTAGTAGAGCAGGCCGCCCGTCTCCGACTCGCCTGAGTCGTACACGGGCAGGATGTTGGGGTGTTGAAGCCCCGACGCGACCTGGATCTCGCGGAGGAATCGCTCCGCTCCCAACGCCGCGCCGACACTCGAGTCGAGGACCTTGACCGCGACCTGGCGGTGGCGCGCGATGTCGTCCGCCTCGTACACGGTCGCCATCCCACCTCGGCCGAGCTCGTGGTCGAGCCGATACCCGCTGCCCAGCGCCGAGGGGGAGAGCATGGCCAATTCTAAGAACAGTCGGGCCAATGCGCGACGCAGTCGTCGCCCCTGGCAGCGTCCCCCTGGCCCTGGGCGTAGAATTAGGCGTCTCCCTTCCCCGTACAAACCGATGCGCCATTTCCAGTCCACGCTCCGCGCGGTGAGCCTCCTGGCGACCACACTCTCCGTCGCCGGCGCGCAAGGCCGACCCGCCGTCAACCAACCCGGCCGAGCCGCGTCGCTGACCGCGGTTCGCAGCGACCCCGCGCTACCGCCTGATTCCGTGCTCGTGCGGTCGCTCGCGTTTCGATCGATCGGTCCGGCGGTCATGTCGGGCCGAATCTCCGACATCGCGGTCATCGTCGATCCGAAAGCGCCGCGGGCGCGCATAGGCACGGTGATGTACGTCGCCGCGGCCTCGGGCGGCATATGGAAGACGACAAACGCCGGCGTGAATTGGACGACGGTCTTCGATTCGGTGCGCACCGGATCGATCGGAGCGATCGCCGTAGCGCCGTCGGACCCGAACGTCGTGTGGGTAGGCACGGGCGAAGCGAACAACATGCGCAGCTCGTCGTGGGGCACCGGCGTCTACAAATCGACCGACGCGGGCAAGACCTGGTCGGCCGCGATGCTGCCGACGTCGCAGCATATCGGCAAGATCGTCGTCGATCCGCGGGACGCGAACGTTGTGTACGTCGCGGCGGTCGGCCCGCTCTGGGCGCCGGGCGGCGAGCGCGGTCTCTTCAAGACCACCGACGGCGGCAAGACGTGGACGAACCTCAAGGAGATCAGCAAGTACACCGGGTTCACCGAGATCGCGATGGATCCGTCGAACCCCGACGTGCTCTACGCGGCGTCGCTCGAGCGCGAGCGCCGCGAGTATGGATTCCTCCCGGGCGGACCCGAGACGGGAATCTTCAAGACGACCGACGCCGGCCGCACGTGGAACAAGCTCACCGAAGGCCTGCCGGCGGGCGACATGGGGCGGATCGGCTTGAGCGTTTGCAAATCGAAACCGGCGACGGTCTACGCGACGATCCACGCCAAGCCGCCGGCGGCGGGTCTCTACCGCAGCGAGGACGGCGGCGCGACGTGGAAGCAGATGAACGACCAGGACGGCACGGCGTGGTACTACAGCCAGGTGCGCTGCGATCCGACGAATCCGGACCACGTCATTCAGCTCAACGCGCAGTCGCGCGAGTCGAAGGACGCCGGCAAGACGCTCACGCCATTCGCGGCGGGCGGCGTGCACAGCGACCATCACGCCCTCTGGATCAGCGACGACGACGCCGGACCACATGATCCTCGGCGGCGACGGCGGCATGTACACGACGTATGACGCGGGCCGCACGTGGGACCACAACGAGAGCATCGTCGCCGGACAGTTCTACGCCATCGCCGTGGACGACGCGCAGCCGTTCTACAACGTGTACGGCGGCCTGCAGGACAATCAGACGTGGGGCGGACCGAGCCGAACGCGCAACAACTTCGGACCGACAAACGGCGACTGGTTCCGCATGGCCGGCGGCGACGGCTTCTACGCCGTTCCCGATCCGCTCGACAACAATCTCGTCTACGCCGAATCGCAGACGGGCGGCGTCGTGCGCTACGACGCGCGCACCGGTCAGACGAAGAACATCCGTCCCGCGCCGAAGCCCGGCGAGCGATTCCGCTTCAACTGGAGCGCGCCGATCCTGCCGAGCAAGCACGACGTGAAGAGCGTGTTCATGGCGGCGCAGTTCGTCTTCAGGAGCACCGACCGCGGCGACTCGTGGGAGAAGATCAGCCCCGACCTCACGCGCGGCATCGATCGCAACAAGCTGCCGATGCGCGGCGGCGTCCCGGACTCGACGGCGCTCGGCCGCAACGAAGGCACGGCGGAGTTCAGCAACATCACGACGATCGACCAGTCGCCGCTCAAGAAGGACTTGCTCGCCGTCGGCACCGACGACGGTCTCATTCAAGTCACGCGCGACGGCGGCAAGACGTGGACGAAGACCGAGAAGTTCCCGAGCGTGCCCGAGACGACATTCGTGAGCCGCGTCGTCTGGTCGCAGGCGGCCGAGGGAACGCTCTACGCCACGCTCGACGGCCACCGCAGCAACGACTTCAAGCCGTACGTCGTGAAGAGCACCGATTACGGCACGACGTGGACGTCGATCGCCGGGAATCTTCCCGGACGGCGGCCCGGTGCAGGTGATCCGCGAACATCCGCGTCAACCGAATCTGCTCTTCGTGGGAACCGAGTTCGGCGTGTACTGTCACCATCGACGGCGGCGCGCGCTGGACGCAGCTCAAGAGCGGCATCCCGGGCGTACCCGTGCACGACTTGCAGATCCAGTCGCGCGCGAACGACCTCGTCGCCGGCACGCACGGACGCGGGATCTACATTCTCGACGACCTCTCGCCGCTCGAGAATCTCGCGCAGGCCAAACAGGCGAGCGTCGCGTATCTCTTCCCAGTGCAAGACGCGCTGCTCTTTCAGCCCAACGGCAGCCGGAGCTCGGGCATGGGCACGCGCGGCTTCAGCGGACAGAACCCAGAGCCCGGGCCGCACATCGCGTACACGATCGGCGAAGTGGCGCCGAGCGCGAAGGTCTCGCTCACCGTGCTCGATGCGAGCGGCGCCGCCGTGCGCGCGCTTCCTGTGAACAAACAGCCGGGCCTCTACCGCTCTCGTGGGACATGCGCGTCGGACCGCCGCTCACCGGACCGGTCGACACGCTCGCGCTGGCGAATGGCGGACGAGGCGCCGGTGGTGGTCGCGGCGGTCGCGGTGGTTTCGGTGGCGGCGGCGGTGGCGGCGCGCCCGCAGGCGGTGCGGCGACTCCTCTGGCCGCGGTGGTCGCGGTGGCCCGGAGGCGGCGGCGCCGCCGACTCGACGGGACGCGGCGGGGGCGGCGGCGGAGCCGGCGCGTTCGGCGGCGGTCGCGGCGGCGCGGACGGGACGTTCCCCGCTCTCCCCGGTCGCTACGTCGCGCGGCTTTCGGTGACTCCGGCGGAAGGCGCGCCGACGACGATCGACCAGCCGTTCGCGCTGACGAAAGACCCGATGGTCATTCTGAGCGACAACGACCTCAAGCAGCTCTACGCGTTCCGCCTCGGCGTCGTGAAGCTCCAGCGCGATCTGCGCGAGAGACAGGCGCAGCTCGACACGGCCGAGCGGACGCTGGCCGCGGCGAAGCGCGCCGCAGATTCGGCGGGCACGAAGGTGTCGCCGGAGCTAAAGACGCAGATCGCGGCGGTCGAGAAGGAGCTCGCCGACGTCACGCGTGAGATGGGCGCGGCAGCGGGGGGCCGTGGCGGCGCGGGTCGAGGTGGTGCCGGCGGCGGGGGCGGCGGCGGCGGTGGTGGTGCACTCGCGGCCGGCGGCGGTGCCGCGCGGCGGCGGACGAGGTGGACGCGGTGGCGGTCGCGGTGCGGGCGGCGCCGCGGGTGGCGGAGCCGCGCCAATCGCGCAAGCCGGTGCCGCGAATACTCCGGCCGCGGGCGCCGCGGGTGCCGGAGGCGCGGCGAGCGATCAGGATCAGAACCCGACCGGCCAGTGGCGGCGGAAAACATTCAGGCGCGGCTCGGCACGACGACGGAGCTGCTCAACTCGACGTTCAATCCAAGTCCGGACCAGAAGCGGCTGCTGCTGACGCTACCCGCCGATCTGCAGAAGCAGGGCGATCGCGTGAAGAAGGTGTCGGCGGATCAGCTGCCCGCGCTGCTCAAGGCGCTCAAGGACGCCGGCGTCGATGTGAAGACGCCGTGACCGCGGCTCAGCGGCGAGCGGCCGCCGGTTGCCGCTCGCCGTCGGGCGTAGGACGCGCGGGTTGTTGCGGCAGCGTGTCGAGCATCACCTGCAACTCCTGGAGCCGCCGCGCGGACTGGCTGTTGTAGCAGGCCGCGCGCGCGCGCGCGTAGCGGGCCGTCGTCCCCGACGAGGTGGCACGTCGCGTCGCGCGACTCGAGCCACGCCGTTGGCTCGCCGCACGCGCTCGACCGAGGGCGGGTCGGCTGAATCGTCCGAGACGTTCGCCTGCTTGCGCAGCGCCGGCGATCACGAGCCTGTACGCGTCGTTGACGTCGTTGTCACCCTGCTCGAGCGACGACCGCAGGCACGCGCGCTGATCGGCGGCGTCGGACGAGCTGCAGATGTCGTCGGAGCCGCCCGTCTTCGTGACGTCGGTGACCGTCGAGTTGAGCGGCCGCGTCGTCGTGGCGATCCGCGGCACGTGCTCCGGCAGACGATTTCGATCCCGATTGGGTCGGCGCGGCGCTCGCGGGTGGACGCGTCTCGCGCTTCGCCGAATCCGCAATGGCCGTCGCGCCCGCCGCGCTGTCGGATTTCTTGAGCGCGAGATCGCCCGACGCGAGTCCGGCGCTGTCGGCCGCCGCGCGGCGATCGATATTCGGATCGGGGCCGCCGCCGCGCAGGATGATGAACGCCGCCGTCACCGACCGCGGCCGCGATCGCGACGGTCGCGACGAAGCGCCGGCCGAAGAACGACGGTCGTTGAATGACGATGTACTCTTCGCGTGCGCCGCCGGCTCCTCGGGCTCGGCCGCGATAGGCGGCGCGATTCGCGTCCGCACGGGCGTCGTCGGCCCGGCGAGCGATCGAAGCACGGCGATGAACCCGTCGATGTCGGGCGTGTCGCCGTCGTGGCTGTAGTGCGAGAGCGTGTCGACGGCGTCGATCACGCGCCGCGGCAGGTCCGGGCGAACTTCGGCGAGGAGCGTCATCCCGGCCGAGCCGAACGGGAAACCGGCGAGCATCGTCCAGGCGAGGCGGCCGATGGTGCGCGCGTCGTCGGCGAGATTCGTCGGGACGTCGATCGCGTCGAGCTGCGGCTCGAACGTGAACAGCGCGCGCCCGCTTCCCTGTTGGAACACGAGCCCCGCCGGCGTGACCTTGCGATGGACGATCCCGTTCGCCCAACCCCAGTCGAGCGCCGCGTTCAGCTGCTCGAAGATCGACGCGAGGCGGTCGGGGGAGATCGTGTCGACCATCTCCTGCGACGAGAGCAGATCCTCGAGCGTCGCGCCGCGCACGCGCGGCCGCACCGTGGCGAACGTGTCGCGCGCGATCTGCCGCCCCTCGAGCACCGGCACGACGTTCGGATGCCGCATGGCCGACTCGCGCCGCGCGTCGGCCTGAAGCTGCATCATCAGGCTGGCCGCCTGCCCCCACGGCGCGCGCACGACGTCGATCGTGACCTCGCGGTTGATCGTGCGATGGCGGGCGAGGTACGAAATCGAGTCGCTCGTGCCGCGGATCTCCGAGATGATCTCGTAGCGCGATTCGAGCTCGGAGAGGTCCGGGATGAACGGCTCCGGTTCCGGCGGCGGCGCGGGCGGCTCCCGCGACGCGAGAAAGCGCCGCCAATCGAGTCGGGGGCCTTGCGTCTCGTCGCTCAGGTTTCCACCGCCCGTCCGCTCTCTCGCTCGGCGCGGACGTAGGTCAGCCAACCGTAGGGATCGTCGACTGCCCCGCGCGCGATGTCGAGAAAGCGCTGCTGAATTTGTGTCGTGATCGGCCCGCGTCGGCCGTTGCCGATTTCAATGCGATCGATGCTGCGCACCGGCGTCACTTCCGACGCCGTACCGCACAGAAACACCTCGTCGGCCGTGTAGAGCATCTCGCGCGGCATCTCCTGCTCGCGAACCTCGAAGCCCATGTCACGTGCCAGCGTCAGGATGCTGTATCGCGTCACGCCGTGGAGCAGCGTCCCGTTGATCGTCGGCGTGTAGAGGACGCCGCGGTGGACGAGGAACAGGTTCTGCCCCGAGCCCTCGCTGATCATTCCGTCGGTCGTGAGCGCGATCCCCTCGGCGAAACCGTTGCGCAGCGCTTCCATCTTCACGAGCTGGCTGCCGAGGTAGTTGCCGGCGACTTTCGCCATCGCGGGAATCGTGTTCGGCGCGACGCGATGCCAGCTCGTCACGCACGCATCGACTCCGTTCTCCAGCGCGCCGTGTCCGAGGTACGTGCCCCACGGCCAGCACGGCAGATACACCTCGATCGGACTGTCGAACGGCACCATGCCGGCGGCGCCGTACCCGCGCACGACCATCGGCCGCAGATAGCACGAGTCGACGTTGTTGCGCTCGACGAGCTCGCAGCACGCCGACACGAGCTCGTCGATCGAATACGGAAGATCCATGCGATAGATCTTGCACGAATCGGCCATGCGCTGGAGATGATCCTCGAGCCGGAAGATGGCCGGACCGCGCGGAGTCGCGTAGCAGCGGATCCCTTCGAAGACAGAGGATCCGAATTGAAGCGAATGCGCCAGGACGTGAATCGTGGCGTCCTGCCACCGAATGAACGCACCGTCGTGCCAGATCCACTCGGTCTCGGTGAGCTTGGCCACGAAACTCCTCGAGGAATTTTTTGGAGGCGGGAGGCCCAGCTAGGCCGACACGACAGTAATATCGCTTAAGAGCGATGGGTTCCGCCACAGTCAATGACGTCAATCTTCGTCGACCCGTCGTCACCGACCCGCGCGCTCGGCTAGCTCGCCGCCATGGCGCTGATCAGCGCGAACGCCACCTCGTCGTGACCGAGGTCAGAGTGACCGCCGATGACCGCGTTGGAATCCAAATTGTAAATCCCGCGCGCCGCGAAACTGTACGGGCTGGTGACTCCCTGCAGCGTGACCACCTGCGTGCCCGGCGTCTTCTGCGCTCCGTTGCGTCCCAAGCCCGCCGTACGGGTCGTTCGCGTCGCCCAACGCGGCGGCGATCTGTCGCGCGATGCGCGACGCGAGCGGATACGCGAGTCCCACCGCTTTGTCTTTCGCGGTGAACGTGATGGCCGTCACACCTCGCACGCGCGTCGGGTCGGTCTCGACCCGCCGATAGAACCCGTCGTGCATTCCGTCGTACGCGACGGCGAAGGCGTAGTGCGAGAACGCCGCCTGTAGAAGCGTGAGCGAATTCACGGGAAGCGGCGCGGACCCCGGCGCGCCGGCCGCCGCCGCGGTCACGAGGCGACAACCAAAGCTGTGCCCGGCGAGATGAATGCGCAGCGCCAGCGGACCGTCGGCCGGTCGCTGGCCGCGAATCCGCTGAAGCGCGTCGTGCACGCCGCCCTGGCCGATGTCCCCCGCCCGGTTCTTCATCTGGTAGAACGTGACAAGGTTCGCGAGGCTCCGCGCGCCGTCGACGGCCTTGCCGATCCAGTCGCCGAGGCCAGCAGCGCCGCCCGAGTCGGACGGAGCACCCGGCGCCGGACGGCTCAACCGCCGCAGCAGCTCGTCGCCGCCCAACGTGAAGAAGTCGTCGGCGATGACGGGCTCCTCGTCGTTCGCGCTGTGCGGCATGAACGCGCGGACGATCCGCACGAACTCGTCGCGCGCTTCGAGCGAGCCGGCGAGCGAAGGGATGAGCGACTTCGCGCGCGCGAGCGCCTTCTTCGAGTCCGGCGTGTCGACGAACGACGCGAGCAGGTCCACTGCCGCCGTAGCGTCGGCCACGGCCGTTGTCGCCCATCGACGCCGCGCCGCCGGGGATCAGCGACTTGTCGTCGAACTTCTTCGACGGCCAGAGAATTCCGCACACGACGACGCGCCGGCCGCGGACTGTCGCGCACGCTGGCGCCTGCTTGGGCAGCACCGCGGCGACGTGATCGCCGATGGTCGTGTACAGCGCCTCGGCCTCGGGAATGTCGTCGTTCCAGCCGTGCGACAGGACGAGTAGGTCGGTGACGACCTGATTGCCCGTCGGCTTTGTGAGCGCGTCGACCAATGCCGCGAATTGGTCGGCCTTGTTTATCGCGCCGTCCTTCGTGAACTCGAGCGGAAAGTACGGAAACGGGCCGATTTTCGTGGGAGATGCCATGTGTGGAACGCCTACACCGATTGAATGGCGCGCATCAGGTCGATCAGCCCCGCGCCCTGGAAGTAGCGCTCGCGATTGAGGTCGGTGGCGGCGCGCATGAAGATGCGCTTCACCTCTTCGGCCTGACCGATGTATTCGCGCCGGATCGAGAGAAACGCGGCGATGGCGCCCGAGACGTGCGGCGCGGCCATGCTCGTGCCGCTGTCCTCCACATAGAGCGCGTCGCTCTGCGTGGCGGTGCGAGCCGTGTCGAGCGCGGCGCCGGCGCCGCACGAGATGATCTTCTCGCCCGGCGCGACGAGATCCGGCTTGGGACGCCCGTCGCCGGTCGGGCCCTTGGACGAGAAATACGACACGCCGTAGACGTGCGGCATGTCGCGGTGCGTCGAGCCGACCGTGATCGCGCGGTCGGCGTTTCCGGGATCGTTGATGCTGAGCGAGAGACCCGCCGCGACGGAGCCGCGGTCGATCGTGTCGGCGTACCCGTACCCGGTGTTCCCGGCCGCGACGACGACGACGACGCCCGAGCGCACGAGCCGGTCCACGACGTTGCACAACGGACTCTGTCCGCAGGCGAACCACTCCGGATCGAAATCGTAGCCCGACGCTCAGGTTCACTCCGTGGATCTTGACGTCCTTGCCGTAGCCGTTCGTTCGGTCGATCGACTCGAGCGCGATGATGACGTTGCTCACCGGTCCGCGCCCGTCGGGGCCGAGCACCTTGAGGCTCACGATCGTGGCTTGCGGCGCGATCCCGCGGATCGCGGTCAGCGGCACGACTTCGCGAGTGACGGCGCCGGTTTCATCGCGATGGCGCGCGACGGCGGAGATGGTCTGGCCCTGCGGGACGTCGGCCAGCGTCAGCTCGCCGGCGATGATGCCCGCGACGTGCGTCCCGTGGCCGAAGTCGTCGACGAGCGGCGCGCCGGCGGTGCCCGGTGGCGCGGTGAAGTCGGCGTGCGCGAGCGGCGCGTCGAGCAACAGCGTCTTGTGTTTTCGAAAGTGCGGATGATCGCCCTGGACTCCCGAGTCGAGCACCGCCCACACGATGTCGGCTGCCGCTCGCCGTGAACGCCGTGAGGGCGGCGTCCGCCTTGACGGTGCTCACGGAGTGCGTGAGCAGCGCCCGCACCTCGAAGTCCGGCCAGATGTGGAAGATCACCCGGGCCGGGGAATTCGACGCTCCTGCCCGCCGCCTCGGCGTCGAGGCGCACGAGCGCGCGAATGGCTCGCCCGTCGAGACGCGCGAAGACGTACTGGTCGCTCAGGTCCGTCTTGCGGTGATCGACGCCGATCCCGGTGCTCGCGACTCGCGCGTCGGCGCTCGACGCCAGCGCGACGGCGATCAGATCGGCGACGCGCTCACGCGCGCGATCTCGTCCGCCCGTGTAGTTGATGTTGACGTCGATGACGACGTCGAATAGCGCGTTGTCGCCGCGTTCGTCGAGCTGCTCGAGGAGTGGGCGCGCGATGACCGTCCGGTCGAGGACGGTGGGATCGAATCGCTTGTCGGGTTTCTTTGTGGCCATCGGGCGGGCTTGAGGGGCGAGCGATGGCGGCGGCGCCGCAAGTATCCTGAGCCGGTCCAACGCGTTGGCGCAAGGGATATACGACGTCTCGCACGAGGACCGGACCGCGCGGCCGAGCGAACGACGGCGCCGGGCCGCGCGTATTATGGGTGGTCACCTTATCGCATTGGAGCTCACGTGGGCGTCGACATAAATCGCTCGTTCTCGCGCCGTGCGTCGCGCGTCGGCCTCGCGCTCGTCGGCGCGGCCGGGCTGTTCGCTTCTTTGGCCGGCTTCACGTCGTTCCGACGATTCGCGCCGGGCCTGTCGTTCCGCCTGTCGTCGCAGGTGAAGATCTTTCCGGGCGACACGCCGCGCGGCCAGGACGACGAAGTGATGCGCGGGCGTGGAATCGCGCTGAACAACCGTTCGCGCATCGAATTCCTCGCGTACACGCCGATACCGTCCAACGTCACGACCGACGACTATCTCGTCGCGCTCGACTCGGGCAAGGTGTTCATCAATCACTCCGGCAGTCAGACGTTCGCGCCGGCCAACGACACTTTTGGCGGACCGGCCGTCGTCGCGCTCGGCCGCGTGCTCGGCGGCGGTCGTGGTGGCCGCGGCGGAGCTCCCGGGCGGAGGCGCCGCTGGTGACGCCAACGGCGGAGGCGGCGGCGGGCCGGACGCGCGGGCGGTCGCGGCGGCCGACCTGGCGGAGGTGGTGGTGGAGGTGGTGGCGGCGGCGGCGGCGGCGGCGCGCCTGGTCGGGGCCGCGGTCGCGGACGCGGCAGCGTCGGGCAAGGATTCCTGACTCAGATCTCGCTGCTCGACGTTTCTTTCAAGGTCGAAAAGCTCGGCGCGGACTCGGCGATCGAGGGACGGCCCGACCCAGCACTATCGCATCACGGCCGACTATCGCGTTGTGTGGAGCGACCAGGGATTCCCGGCACACGCGGTCACCGACGTCTGGACCACGCCGCTGCCGACGCTGATTCCGAATCCCTTCGAGCCGCTCATCGTCGCCGATCAATCGACCGACGGGCCGCTCATCGAATACGCGCTCAAGCTGCGCGCGGCCCGGTCGCAGATCGAAGGAACGCCGATCAAAGTCGTGACAACGACAACGCTCGGCAACATTCGCGACATCATCGGCTTTCAGAGTTTCGTCGCCGACGATCCCACGGTCGACAAGCTGACGATCGTGCAGCAGACGCAGATCACGAACATTCAGAACGCCGACGTCGACCCGAAGCAGCTCGAGGTGCCGGACGCGTCGAATGGCGACTCGCCCGGCAGCGCGGCGAGCAGCGCGGCGAGCGGCACGCCGGCGGCTCCATCGACGACGAGCCCGCGCTCGAGGCGTTAAATTCGCGGCATGACGCATCGTTTTATGTGGGTCGCCGCGGCGTTCGCCGGCGCGTCGGCGCTGACGGCGTTCGCGCGCCACGCTTCAGTCGCCGAGCCGACGCACACGGTGTGGGACAGCGTGTACACGGCGGCGCAGGCGTCGCACGGCGACTCGCTGTACAAGGCGACCTGCATCAAATGCCACGGCGCCACGCTCGGCGGCGGCGACGAGGGCTCTCCGCTCGTCGGCTCGGCCTTCCTCGGCAACTGGCGGGATCTGACGCTGGACCAGTTGTTCGACAAGATCCGGACGTCGATGCCGCCCGACAACCCGAAGTCGATCGCGACGCGCGACGTCGCCGACCTCGTGGCGTACCTGCTCGCGCAGAACCAGTTCCCCGCCGGCGCGAAGGTGCTGACCGACAGTCTCGATCAGCTCAAGGACATCAAGATCACTACGTCGCGGCCGTAGCTTCGGCGGCGCTCCCATTCGCGGCGGGAGCGATACCGGCTCGGCTCGCGGCATCTCAACGAATTTGATACTGCAACGATTTCGCGGAATCCGCGGATTTCGCGGAAAAAAGCTCTTTGTTCTTTAAAACAAAATCTCTTGCTTTGTTTTCAAAACATTTTGTTCTTGTTTCCAGCCTTTGCTTTTTCCGCGTGAATCCGGCCCTTCCGCGAAATCCGTTGCAGTTCCGGGAGTCGTACCGGCCAGAACAGCCGAGACGGATGCAGCCGACCTAACGGAGCGCCGGCGGTTTTGCCGGAGCGGACTTTGCGGAAGCGCTAGTCGGGCGCGGTCTTCTTGGTGCTGTCGGCCGGAGTCGGCGGCGGGTCGTAATCCTTTTCAGGAATCGTGAACAGCTTGTCCTGCGGGTCCTCGTGCCCCATGACGCGCTTCGACATGTAGTCGCCGACCTTGGGGCCCATCTTGAACCCCTCGGCGTTGCCGCCCCCGGCGATCCAGACGTTCGTCCAGCCGGGGTGATGGTCGAAGATGAAGTTGCCGTTCGACGTCGACTCGTAGTGACACGAGTGCGTCTGCGCGATCGGCGCGTCTTTCAGAAGCGGAAAGCGATGCGCGACGAAGCGGCGCGGACCGGCAATCTGCGATGCGTCCGCCCACCGGTCGCTCAGGTCGGGATCCTGCTGCTGCGGCGGCACATCCGGCTGTGCACCGAAACCCCCGGCCGCGCCGCCACGACCGCGTCCGCCGTTCGCGCCGCGACCACCTCCGCCCCCGCCTCCGGCTCGCCCGCCGCGACCGTCACCGGCCGCGCCCGCATCACCGCGGCCGTCGGTGTTGGCGGCGGCCCCGCCCGGCTGCCCACCCTGCGGCGTCGCCCCGGCGACGTTCGCGTTGTTGATCCCGCCGGCGCCATTGGCGCCATTCGCGGGCGCTCCGCGACCGCCGCCGCGTCCATCCGCCGCTGCGACGACCTGATCCGGCGCGCGCTCGCCGCCGCGCACGCGGAAGCCGCGGTTGTCGACGGGTAGCGCGGCCCATCCGGTCACGCCGGGGAAGTTGTAGCTCGGAATGTTCGGATATGTGAACCGATAGTCGCCGATCGGCGTCGCGAAATAGCAGACGTATCCCATCGGGACGCGCGTCTTCTTGGCGAAGAGCTCCGGGAATGTCTTCCCCAGCCACGGCCCGACCGCATAGACGAACGTGTCCGCTCGCAGCGTGGCGCCGGTATCGAGCTTGAGCTCCGTGAGCCGTCCGTTGACGGCTCTTCCCCGGCGATGCGCGCCCGATCACGATCTTGCCGCCCAGATGCTCGAACACGGCGGCGACGGACTGGCACGCGCGTCGCGCGCGAACGACGCCGGCATCCGGCTCGTACAACACGGCCGTGATGTCGTCCATCGAGATCACGGGGAACGACTTGCGGACGTCGTCCGGATTGAGGACCTGGTACGGGATCTTGTTCTTGTCCCACCAGACCTTGCAGCGAAGTTGGAAGTTGTCCCACTCCGTGCGCATGATCAGATCGCCGGTCACGTGGAAGAGGTTGAGCCGCAGCTCGCGCCCCCACTCGTCGTCGAACGCGATCCACTTCTTCATCGCTTCGCGCGCCCACAGCATCCAGACTTCACCCAGCTCGCCGGGACGATCACCGTACGAAGAGCGCACGCCGCGCGTCTCGTCGCCCGACGTCGAGCGCGCGTTGCCCGCTCCGTACGCGTCGACGATCGTGACCTTCGCGCCCATCTTGCGCAGGTTGAGCGCCGTCCAGCCGCCCCATGCGCCCGCGCCGACGACGACGATGTCCGGCGACTCTCCCGATCGCACGAACGGCACGCGCGGTGCCGGCGTGACCTTCGGCTTTCCGCCCCCCAGATTCGCCCCGCCGACGAGGAACGCGCCCGCGCTCGCGCCGGCGACCTTCAGAAAGTCGCGCCGAGCGACGGAACTGTAGTTGAAGTCCGGATCTTCGCCGCGCCACGGACGGGAGCGCGGCTTCACTCGGGCTCGTCGGCGGCGCGGCGGAGTTCGCGCCCGAAATGGGGGAGACCGAGGGAGTCGTCGGGTCGGTCGGCATTTCCGCGGTAGGGATGGGGATGACCGTGCAGAAGATGTCGTGAGGACCACCTCAAATCAAACGGCTGACCGGTCGCAAAACGCTGCGCGCGCGGTATTATTGGCGTGTTCGCGACGCGTTGCCCGGCCGGCATGTCGCCGCCCGAAACGCGCCCGGAGGATGCATGCGGAATCGCCGTCTGAAATTCCTTGCTTGGACGACGCTCATCGTCGGCTGCGTGACGGCCGCGCCGAACGTGCGCCCGCCGCTCGGCGCCAACCTCGTCGGCGGCGCGATGACAGGCGCTCCGGTTCCGCTCCGATTCGACCCCAACGCCCGCGTCATTCGATCCACCGCCGCCAACCTGCCGCCGGCGTCGTACTCCAGCGCGCAGGCCTCGCGCGGCGAAGCGGTCTACGGCAACACGTGCGGCGCCTGCCATCAGCCGGGTTCGCTCGTCGGCCAGGCGTTCGTCGAGGGATGGAGCGACCGCCGCGTCTACGACTTCTACGCCCTCGTGCGCGCGACGATGCCGCTCGACAACCCGGGCGGCTTGAAGGACCAGGAGTATCTCGACGTCATCGCGTATCTGCTCAAGGCGAATCACGCTCCGGCGGGAACGGACTCTCTCGCCGCCGATACCACCGCGCTTCGCTCGCACAAGATCGACGTTCACTATCCGTAGTTTCCCTCGTTTCTTCTCGAGGACCACGCCGATGGTGATTCACTCGCGCTCACTCGCGCGCCGACTTCCGTTGCTCGCGCTGGTCAGCGCTGGCGCCCGCGATCGTTCTCGCGCAGGCGTCGTCGCCGACGATGCCGCCGCTCAACGATCTGCCGAACCCGTACCGCACGGACACGACGTGGGCCAAGCTGCCCGCCGGCCGCATGTGGGGCGCGACGAGCGCCGTCGCGATCGATCGCGACGGCAAGAGCATCTGGATGGCCGATCGATGCGGCGCGAACGGCTGCGGCAACTCGACGCTCGACCCCGTGATGAAGTTCGACGCCAACGGCAACGTCGTCGCGCACTTCGGCGGCGGCATGTTCGTCGCGCCGCACGGCATCCTCGTCGACAAGGACGGCAACATCTGGGTCGTCGACTGCGCGTGCACCGGCGGCGGCGGTCGTCGCGGAGGTGCCGCGGTGCTCCAGGCGGAGCGCCTCCACCCGCTCCCACGAGCGGCGGGCGCGGCGCCGATTCGGCCGCTCCGCCCAAGGGACATCAGATCTTCCAGTTCAGCCCCGACGGCAAGCTGCTGCGCACGCTCGGCAAGCCGGGCGGCGCACGCGACCCGGACTACTTCTTCCAGCCGAACGCGATCCTCATCGCGCCCAACGGCGACATCTTCGTCTCCGAGGGCCACTCGTCGACCCCGGGGAGCGCGGCGCGAGTATACAAGTTTTCGAAGGACGGAACGCTGATCAAAGCGTGGGGCCAGCTCGGCAACGGCCCCGACGACTTCGACCAGCCGCACGCGCTGGCGATGGATTCCAAGGGCCGCCTGTTCGTCGGCGACCGCGGCAACAACCGCATCAAGATCTTCGACCAGGACGGCAAGCTGCTCGACACCTGGTACCAGTTCAGCCGCCCGAGCGGAATCTTCATCGACGCGCAGGACAACATCTACGTCGCGGATTCGGAGTCGCAGTCCGTCGGCAGCGGGCGCGACACGCGCCTGGAAGCGCGGCATCCGCATCGGCAGCGCGAAGGACGGCTCGGTGAAGTACTTCATTCCCGACCCGGTCGCCGAACGCGACCAACACGAGCTCCGCGGAAGGCGTCGCCGTGGACGCGGCGGGACACATCTACGGCGCCGAGGTCGGGCCGCCGGTGTACGGCGATGCGGCGCACCTGCGATACGCGAAGCCGTAAACAGAGCGAGCGCGGCCAGTCGAACGTCTGTCTTGGCGCGATGGTTCGGCTGTGGCTCGAAATCGGACGTCGGAAATCGGACGTCAGACGCGGGCGTGACGTAGCGACTCCCTGTCACGCCGGTCTGATTCAGAAATCAGACGTCAGACGTCCGACATCGAGCGCACGCCGATACGTCGACAAGGCGCCCGACCGCCGAATGGCCGAGCGCCGTTCCGCCTTCGCTCTAGTGCTTGCTCTGATCGATCGGCTTCCTCGGCAGCGCGAGCGCGGTGAGCCCGATGTGGTCGCCCACGCCCGTCGCGAACACGATGTACTGCCGCCCCTGGTGCATGAACGTCATCGGCACCGCCGTGTTCACGCTCGGCACCGCCACCGCGCCGACCTGCTTCCCGGTCGCCTTGTCGAACGCGTAGATCTGCGGCGTGATCGCCGGCGGAGCGCCCGCTGCGGGAGCGCCGCCACGGCCGCCGCCACCGCCACGACGCCCGGCGCGTCCACCGCCCGGACCGCCGCTGCGCCCGGTGCCGTGGATGACGAGCGTCTTCGTCGTGATCACCTCGGCCTGGCCGCCGAGCGCGGGAACCTTCGGAAGAGTCACGCCGGCGAAGAGTGGATCATTCGACGTCTGCTCGCGCCAGGCGTTTCCGTTCGGCACCCACCACTTCTTGTCGCCGGTGTTGAGGTCGTACGCGGTGATGCCGCCCATCTCCTTCGGCTTGACGATCGAGATCGCGCCGCGGCCGGTGCCGATCGTCGTTGCCGCGCGGGGCAGGAACGCGCCGGGCCCCGTGTCGGCCGCGACGTACGTCTTCGGGCGCGGCAGCGCGCCGAGGAGACCGCAGCTGTTGTGCGGCTGGCTGTAGCGGTGCTCGGAGCACGGGTCGTGTTCGACTTCGATCGTGCCGAGTCCACTCTGGCCGCCGACGTAGATCATTCCAGTCTCGGGATCGGCCGCCGTGCCGCCGTCGATGTTGACGCCGCCGGCCGCGCCGGGCGCGTACCACGAGCAGCGATACTGCGACGGTCCCTTCGCGCCCTTGCCGTCGGCCGGCGACGCCGGGATGAACCACGGCCCCATCCGGCACTTCTGAGCAAGCTTCAATGCCGAATCTTTGATCGCCGGCGTGTAGTCGATCAGATCGGCCGCGACCAAGCCCTGCTGCGAGTACGGCGCCGGCCGCGACGGGATCGGCTGCGTTGGCGAGGTCTGCTCGCCCGGCACTTCGCTCTGCAGCACCGGCGTCTCGGGCATCGGCCAGATCGGCTGGCCGGTGACGCGGTCGAAGACGTAGACCCAACCCTGCTTTGTCGTCGCCGCGATGATCTTGCGCGGCTGGCCATTGACCGTGACGTCGAGGATGTTCGGCGCCATCGGCGTGTCGTAGTCCCAGATGTCGTGGTGCACCATCTGGTAGTGCCACTTCCGCTTTCCGGTCTTCACGTCGATCGCGACGATGCTGTTCGCGAACAGGTTGTTGCCGGGACGATAGCCGCCGTACTCGTCGCTCAGTCCTTCGCCGACCGGGATGTAGACGAGTCCGAGGTCCGGATCCGCCGTGTACGGCGCCCACGCGTCGTTCTTTCCGACGCCCACCGTTCCGATCTTCGAGCCGTTCTTCCACGTATCCGCGCCGAACTCGCCCGGCTGCGGAATGAGATTGAACTTCCAGAGCTGCTTGCCCGTGTGCACGTCGAATCCGCGAATGAAACCCGGGATGTTGCGCAGTCGAAGCGGGTAGTAGCCGTGCATCGACGAGTTGCCGACGATGATCACGTCGTTGACGACGATCGGCGGCGAGCTGGCGGCGATCTGCCCTTCGGACGGGTCGATGCCCATCGTGCCGTCGGCGCCGGTCTTGGTCGTCGGCGTTCCACTTCTCGCCGGGCTTCGCCTTTCTCGCCGGCGCGGCCTCGCTGATGATGAGCGGACCCGAGTCGTCGACCGCGAGCGGCACGAGCGGATAGCCGAGTCCTTCCATGAGGTCGACGACGCCGTCCTTTGCCGAACTTCGGGTCGGCCTTTCCTGTCGCGACGTCGACCGACGCGAGGTGGTAGCCCGGCGTGACGACGATCGCGCGCTCGCTCGTACCGTCCGTCCAATAGGCGAGTCCGCGGCCGGCGAACTGGCGCGGCGCCTTCTGCCAGCGAATGCCTTCGTCGATTCCCCACTGCCAGATCGTCTGGCCGTTCGCGGGATCGATCGCGAAGACTTTGCGGCGCGTCGTCGCGACGGTGATCAGGTGTCCGTTCGCGTAGAGCGGCGTGGTGCGATAGTACTCGTCCTCGCCGTACTGCGCCCGCGTTCCACTGCCACGCGACCTGGAGCGAGTCGAAGTTGTTGGCGTTGATCTGGTCGAGCGCGGAGTAGCGTGTGCTCCACGCGTCGGCGCCCCAGTAGCGCCATTCACCGGGCTTGTTGCCGCGCACGAGCGGCAGGCCTTGGCGCGCGTCGAGCAGCTTCGCGCCGGCGAAGGCGCCGCCAAGAATCAGCACGGTCACCGGAACCGCGGTCCCGATGAAGCGTCGCGAGAACCAGCGTCGCGTCATGGCTTCTTCCTCTTTGAGTTGGAGGGGTCGTGCCTCGGCTTGGCTTCGATGCGGTACTTCTTGAGCGAATCGACGTCGGCCGGCAGCTCGTTCGGTCCGACCGGCATCGCGTTCATCTTGAGCAGGTAGGCCATGACGTCGGCCACGTCTTCCGGCGCCAGGCTTCCGGGGTCGTTCTTGGGCATTCGCGTGCTGACGAACGCAAATAGATCAGACAGATGCTTCCCGCGCCACCACTGATTGAAGGTGGCGCCGGTGTGCGAGGCCGGCGTGTGGCAGGACCGGCAACTGTTGAGGTAGACGTCCTTGCCCCGCGAAGCCTGCTCGTCCGTATACAGCCCGTCGAGCGTCGACGGCCCTTTTTTCACCGTATCCGCGGCGGGAGCGTGCGTCGCCTTCGAGGTCGTGTGCGTCGTCGCGGGCTGTTTGGTCTGCCCGGCGGCGGCGGCCGCCAGCGCAACGACCATCGCGCTCCCCAAAACCAGCCTCTCCCCGTCATTTCGCCTCGGCGCCGGCCGCCAAGTCCCGGCGCGAACCGCGCGTGAGACGGCCGTAGAGCTCGAAGACGCCCCACGCCGCCGCGCCGATAACGAGGAGGAACATCAGGCCGCGAAGCGCGCTCGCCGCCAGCGCCGGGGTGAATTCCGGCACCTCGACGTGATAGCTGGCGAGCACAGCACCGCGATCGAGCATCCAGTGCCACGCCGTGTGCGCCACGAACGCCGACAGGATGATCGTCCCCATCCGCTCCTGGACGGCGTGCGAGAAGAACCAGTTGAGCGCCGGCACCGCGAGCGCCAGCACCGCCAGCTGTCCCAGCTCCACGCCGACGTTGAACGACACGAGCGACGTCGCCAGATGAGCGCCCGCGAACTGCAGCGACTCGCGCAGCGCGAACGAGAATCCGAAGCCGTGCACCAGCCCGAACCCGAACGCGACGATCCAACGGCGCTCCAACTTCGCACCGACAATGTTCTCGAGCGCCATGTACACGATCGACGCCGCGATCAGCACCTCGATGAGCGGCGGGAACCAGAGCGCGTCGGGCGCGAAGCCGGCCGCCGACGCGAGGAGCGTGATCGAGTGCGCCACGGTGAACGCCGTCACGATCGCGACGAGCGGCCGGATGCGGCGGAACGGAATCACGAGGCACAGCAGGAACAGCAGATGATCGATGCCCGTCAGGATGTGCTCGAAGCCGAGCTTCACGAAGCTCAGCGCCGCCTGGCTCCAGCGCGGATCGAGATGCACGAGGCCAGGATCGCCCGAGGTATTCAAAGTCGCGCTCGCCGCCGGTGATCGGCAGAAAGCGGAGCACCGTCGTCGTGCGGACGGCCAGACGCGCCAGCCCCGGGTCGATCGAGAAGCGCGAGCTGTCCGACGCGATCCGATAGTCGAGGACGACGTCGAGCATCGCCTGCTTCCACATCAGCTGCGTCGTCGGTGTCGAGCGGCGCCGACGTCGCGTGGGCGACGGCGCTGTCGAAGCTGGTGAACGAGCGGTCCGACGGCAGCGAAACGCGCGTCGCGACGATCGTTGCCGTCGCCGAGCGGGGAGTCGTTCTCGTAGAGGTGAAGGTCGCCGGCCAGCCAGACCCGCGCCGCGTCGCTCAAGCAGCGGCGTGGCGCGCGCGATGTCGAGGTAGCCGGGCCCGTTGAGCGGAAAGTTGACGTCGCGCATCGCCTCGAGCGGCGCGCGGATCACGACGCGGAGGTTATGGCCGACCGGCTTGATGAACACGAAAAGGCGCACGCTGGCCGGGATGTCGTGCGCGAAATTCACGCCCGGCAGCGCGAGCACGAGCCCCGACGCAACGGCTGCCGCGACAGCGACGTTTACACCCTGACGGACTAGACTCCGACCGCGTAGAATCACGCCATTCGCTCCCTGGACGCACGAGTATAGTACGCGTGCACGGGGGTTGGAACGGCGGTTCTGAAGGGCGGGGCGACGGGAGAGCGGGCCGACTCGAGTCGAGGAGATCGCATGAACCGAGGTATTACGCTCGTTGGCGCCTCGCTGTTGCTGTCCGGCGGAGCGCTCGCGGCGCAAACGCGGCGCAGGCGCCGGCGCGTCCGAAAACGGCCGCCAAACAGGCGCCGAAGTTCGAGGTCGATCCGATGTGGCCCAAGCCGATGGGGAATCGGTGGATTCTCGGATCCACGACCGGCGTGGCCATCGATTCGCGCGACCACATTTTCGTCGTCCATTTGACCGACAGTTTCACGCCGCGCACCGAGATCGGCCTGACCGTTGGCGGTGCCGCGTACGGCGAGTGCTGCGCCTCGGCGCCGAATGTGCTCGAGTTCGACCCGAGCGGCGCGCTCGTCGCCCATTGGGGCGGCCCGGGCGAAGGGTACAATTGGCCGGAACAGAACGCCGGTCTCGCGATCGACGACGCGGGCAACTTCTGGATCGGCGGCGCGGGCGGCGCCGATTCGAGAATTCTCAAGTTCTCGAAGGACGGCAAGTTCATCGCGCAGTACGGCACCGCTCCGGCGGCGCCACCGGCGGTCGCCGCGGGCGGGGGCGGGCCGTAGCGCGGGTGATACGGCGTACGCCGGCGTCTCGCCGGGTCGTGGCGCAGGTGGTCGCGGCGGCGGCCGTGGAGGACGGGGCGGTCGCGGCGGCGCCGCCGGCACTTCCCGCCAACAGCAACAGTATGGAAAGCTTCGGTGGCGCGATGGGCTTCGCGATCGACAGCAAGGCGAACGAGATCTTTGTCGCCGACGGCTCGCGCAATCACCGGGTCGCGGTGGTCGACATGACCACCGGCGCGATCAAGCGGTATTGGGGCGCGTACGGCGCGAAGCCGGACGACGCCGATACGGCCAAGTACGAGCCGGGCGGCGCGGCGCCGAAGCAGTTCGGTCAGGTGCGCTGCGTACGAATCGCCAACGACGGACTCGTCTACGTCTGCGATGCGACGAACGACCGCATCCAGATCTTCAAAAAGGATGGCTCGTTCGTGAAGGAAGCGACCGTTGCCCCATCGACGCGCGGCAGCGGGTCGGTGTGGGACATCGCCTTCTCGCGCGACCCCGGCCAGAAGTACCTCTATGTCGCGGACGGCGCCAATGACAAGGTCCACGTCCTTGATCGCGAGTCGCTTGCAGGAGCTCACCGCGTTCGGCGACGGCGGCCGACAGCCCGGTCTGTTCTACGCCGTCGACGGCGTCGCCACCGACTCGAAAGGCAACCTCTACACGATCGAGACGTTCGAAGGAAAGCGTCTCCAGAAATTCAACTACAAAGGCGTAAGCGCCGTGACCAAAGCCAATCAGGGCGCGCTCTGGCCTTCCGCGGGAGCGAAAAAGTGACCCGACGCCGCAAAGTCATTCTCGCCGCCGCGCTCGTTGGCGCCATTGTTTCTCTTGGCATCGGTCAACACGCGCTCGACGCGTCGGCGCGCGCGACGCTCGTGCAGGCGCCGCGGTTCGAGGTCGATCCGCTCTGGCCCAAGCCGCTGCCGAATCACTGGGTGCTCGGGAACGTCATCGGCGTGGGCGTGGACGCGAACGACCACGTGTTCATCGTCCACCGCAACGACACGTTCGATGCGCGAAACGAGATCGGCGCGGCGCAAAATCCGCCGCTCAGCGAGTGCTGCGTCCCTGCGCCGCCGGTGCTCGAGTTCGATCCCGCCGGCAACCTCGTGAAGGCGTGGGGCGGTCCGCCCGAGGACAAGAAGTACGTCTGGCCGTCGTCCAATCACGGCATCTCGATCGACAACAAGAACAACGTCTGGATCGGCGGCAACGGCGGCCGCGGGGACGCCGGCAGCGACTCCCACATCCTCAAGTTCACGCACGACGGCCAATTCCTGATGCAGATCGGCGACCCCGGTCAGGCGACGAACAGCAACAGCACGACCCACTTCGGCCGCGTTGCCAAGATCTCGTTCGACTACAAGGCGAACGAGGCGTTCATCGCCGATGGCTACGGGAACAGACGCGTCGCGGTGTTGGACATGGACAACGGCAAGATCAAGCGCTTCTGGGGCGCCTACGGAAAGACGCCGTCCGACTCCGCCCTCCCGCCGTACGAGCCGGGCCAGCCGCAGCCGCAGTTCCGAAATCCCGTGCACTGCGCCGAGCCGTCGGTCGACGGTCTGCTCTACGTCTGCGACCGCGTGAACGACCGCATCCAGGTGTTCAAGGAAGAACGGCGAGTTCGTGAAGGAGAAGATCATCAAGCCCGCGACGAAGGGCGACGGCTCGGTGTGGGACATCGCCTTCTCGAAGGATCCGCAGCAGAAGTACATCTTCCTCGCCGACGGCAAGAACGAGCGCGTGTACGTGATGGACCGGCAGTCGCTCGAGATCATCACCGAGTTCGGCGACGGCGGCCGGCAGCCCGGCCAGTGGTTCGCCGTGCACAGCATCGCGACCGACTCGAAGGGCAACATCTACACGACCGAGACGTACGAAGGAAAGCGAATTCAGAAGTTCGTATACAAGGGCATGGCATCGGTCGAGCCGAGCCAGGGCGTCGTGTGGCCCAAACGGTGAACGCGAGTCCCTGCTCCTCCCCGATCTTCCCCCACCCACCATCCGGAATCAATTCGTGAAACTCTCAGCGTTGATCGTTCTTTGCGCGCCGCTCGGCGCCGCGCTCGCCCAGGGATCGCCGACACCCGCCGGCTCGCCGGCGATGACGGCCGTCTCGATGACCGAAGCGCAGCAGATCGCCGCGGCCGTGCTTCCGCTTGCCGGCCGAGGCGCGCGCCTCGGCCAAGATCATGGGCTACCGCAACGGCAGCCCGAATCTCGTCACGCTCCGCGAAGGGAAGACGTTCACCTGCTTCCTTCCCGAAGCCGACGGGCAAGGATTTCCACGCGGCCTGCTACCATCAGTCGCTGGAGCCGTTCATGGCCCGCGGGCGCGCGCTCCGCGCGAGCGGCGTGAAGGGCGACAAGGTCGACACGGTGCGCTTCGCCGAGGTGAAGGCCGGCAAGCTCGAGATGCCGAAGCAGCCGGCCACGATGTACCAGCTCTTCGGCGGCACCTACGACGCGGCGGCGAACACGATCGCCGGATCGCACCCGCTCATCGTGGTCTACATCTCCGGCGCGACGGGCGCGTCGACGCGGCCTCCCGGAGAAGCCGTCGGAAAACGGCATGTGGATCATGTACCCGGGCACGCCGAAGGCGCACATCATGCTTTCGCCGAAGATGTGACCGCATGACGCGTCCGACGGTCGGTCAGCGCGCGAGCCGTTCGCTGACGCTCTCCGGCAAGCACGTCGAGATCTTCGCCGAGCTCACCGGGCGACTACAATCCGCTCCACTTCGACACCGCGTTCGCCGAGCGGACGCGCTTCGGCGCGCTCGTCGTGCAAGGTGGGTTGACGACCGGCTTGCTTCACGCGCTCGTCGCGATGGACCTGCCAGGTCCGGGCTCGGTCTTTCTCAGCCAGAACTGGAAGTTCACGGCGCCCGTGTACATCGGCGACACGATCACCGCGCAGGCCGAAGTGGTGAGCGTCCACGCGACGAAGCCGGTGACCCAGCTCCGCTGCGTGGTCACGCGCCAGAGCGGGCGAGACGGTGCTCGAGGGAGAGGCGTGGTGCTACACGATGGACGGCGCGGAACGGCGACGGCGCGGTCGCGCACTGAGAGGTCGGCAGCCGGGATCCGGGCTTCTCTGCATTCCGGCGTGTCACCGGTCAACCGTTCGCCACGCACCTCCACCGGCCCCCGCTCTTGCGGTCCCTCGCCGCGCATATGATGATCATCTCATGCGCCGCCTCCCTGCCTTCCTCGCATTGGCGCTCGTCGCTGGTTCGGCCGCCGCGCAGACGGCGGTCGTCAGCGGAACGCGACCGGCTCGACTCATCATCCGCAACGCCACGATCGTCGACGGGAACGGGACTCCTGCCAAGGGACCGTTCGACATCGTCGTCCAGGGCGGCACGATCACCCAGCTCGTCGCGCTCGACCCGGTCGCTCTGGGGCGCAACGGCGCCGATCGTCGTCCGCGGGCGGACGCGAACACGGCCGAGATCGACGCGACCGGCAAATACGTGCTGCCCGGGCTGATCAACGCCCACGCGCACATGCAGGACGAGCGCGGCGGAACGCGCGCAGCCGATCGAGTACGAATTCAAGATCTGGCTCGCCTGCGGGATCACCGCGATTCGCGACGTCGGCAGCGACACGCGCAAGGCGCTCGCCTGGCGCGACGCCAGCGCCAAGGGCACGCTCCAGGCGCCGCGCATCTTCGTCTATCCGCAATTCGGCCGGCCCACCAACGCCGACTCGGCGCGCGCGCGCGTCCGCGCGCTCAAGGCGATGGGCGCCGACGGCATCAAGCTGCTCGGCATCGACCGCGACATCATGCAGGTGATGGAAGACGAGGCGCACAAGGAAGGACTGCGCATCGCGCACCACGTCGGCGTCGAAGAGACGAACGCCTGGGACGACATCCACTTCGGCACGACGAGCATCGAGCATTGGTACGGCATCCCCGACGCCGCGATCCTCGACGGCGTGCAGGACTTCCCGTCGTACTACAACTACAACAACGAGACCGACCGCTTCCGCTGGGCCGGCCATCTCTGGCGCGAGGCGGACCCGGCGCGGCTCCAGATGGTGCTCGACTCGATGGTCGCGCGCCACGTGGCGTGGGTGCCGACGCTTCGACATTTATGAGGCGTCGCGGGACCTGCAGCGCGCGAAGACGCAGCCCTGGTTCACCGACTACCTGCACCCGACGCTCGAGGACTACTTCAAGCCCGACCCGGCGAACCACGGATCGTATTTCTTCGGCTGGACGTCGACCGACGAGACGTTCTGGAAGGAGAACTATCGAATCTGGATGAACGCCGTGCGCGAGTTCGAGCGAAAGGGCGGACTCGTCGGCGCCGGGCGACGACGCGGGGTTCATCTATCAGATGTACGGCTTCGGACTTCTGCGCGAGCTCGAGCTGCACCAGGAAGCCGGCTTCAACCCGATCAAGGTCATCCAGCACGCGACGTTCAACAACGCGCGCATCCTCGGCAAGGAGACCGAAATCGGGCCGCGTTCGGCAGGGATTCAAGGCGGATCTGATCGTGGTGAACGGCAATCCGCTCGAGAACCTGAAAGTCCTCTATCCGACTGGCGTGGACGACATCAAGAACGGCAAGCCGGTGCACACCGGCGGCGTCGAGTGGACGATCAAGGACGGCATCCCCTACCACGGTCCGACGCTCATGGCCGAGGTGAAGCAGCTCGTCGCCAAGGCGCGCGCCGAACGCGGAACGAAGGCCGATCGAACGGACAAGCGTGAACGAAATCGCTGACGACGTGACGCCCGCCTCCCGATGGCAGAGCCGTTGGGAGATCGAAGAGCCGAGCTGAAGCGCCGCAGCTGACTGGCCCGGGCGCCACCGGCTGGACAGGGCTCACGCTCGGAATCATCGCCCTCTTCGGAGCGGCGTGGATTTTCCTTCCGCCCCCGAACTACTTCTTCCTGCGGTTCGCCGTCGCGGGGCCGGAGCTGTGCGCGTGGATCGGCGTCCTGGCGCTCGTGGGCATCGTCTTCGCGATGGGCAGCGCGTCGCGTTCCGGCCTCGCGAAGCTGGCCATCCTCATCGGTCTTGTCGCGCTCGGACTCGCCGAGAGCGTGTTCTTCCGCCTGGGCGCGACGATCCACGACTTGGACGCGCAGTCCGGAGTGATGATTCGCGAGCCTGCCGCGCCGCTCCGCGCGGCGCCGGTGAGCGCGCTGGACCTGTTCCGCGGCGTTCCGACGAACGAGGCGCGCATCGACCGCGGGCTCACGTTCGTGTCGAGGAACGGCCGCGCGCTCACGCTGGACGTCTACCGTCCGCAGAAGCCCGGACGATTCCCCGTCATCGTGCAGATTCATGGCGGGTCGTGGCAAAGCGGCGCCCCGGAGGACCACTCCGATTTCGCCGAATGGCTGACGAACGCCGGCTACGTCGTGTTCTCGATCGACTATCGTCGCGCGCCCGAGACGCGCTGGCCCGCGCAGCTCGCCGACGTCGATACGGCGCTCGCGTGGATCAACGCGCACTCGAGCGAGTACGAGGCCGACACGACGCGCATCGTGTTGCTCGGCCGCTCGGCCGGCGGGCAGCTCGCCCTGCTCTCGGCCTACTCGAAGCAGCGCCCCGGAGTCCGCGGCGTCATCAGCATCTACGGCCCGATCGACCTGATCGCATCGTACCGCAGCCCGCCGCGTCCCGATCCGCTGGGCATTCGGTCGATCGAGGACGACTACATCGGCGGGCCGCCCGACAAATTCACCAGAGCGTACGCCGACGCCTCACCGATGTCGTACGCGACCTCCGACCGCGGACACTCGCTGCCGCCGACGCTGCTGATCTACGGTGGGCGCGACAACGTCGTCGAGCCGAAGTACGCGCGCCTGTTCGCCGAGAAGCTGAACGAGTCCGGAACGTCGGCGGCGTACCTCGAGATCCCGTGGGCGGAGCACGGGTTCGACGAGGTGTTCAGCGGGGTGAGCTCGCAATTGAGTTTGTACTACACGGAGAGGTTCTTGGCGTGGGCGATGCGGTGACGATCGTAGCGCCGAGGCGAGCGTTCTGAGCTTTCGACGCCAACAACGCGTCGCGCGGCTCGCCGTTAGCCCCGCCTCGAGAACGTTTCGCCCCTCCCGCCTTTACGCCCGGCTCACTCCGCCACACGGTGATGCCATGCCTATCCTCGGTGTCGCCCTTCTCGTCGCGATCCTCGACGGCGCTTTCGCCGGCCTGTACTACGTCAACGTCCTCGGCCTCGCCGCGTTTCGGCGCGTGTTTCAGAGTGTCGCGTCGGGATGGATCGGCAAGGCGTCGTTCGACGGAGGCGCGGCGACGGTCTCGCTCGGACTCGCGACGCACGTGTTGGTGGCGTTCATCTGGACCCTGGTCTACACGTTCGTCGTGCAGCGGGTCTCGATCGTCGAACGAGCCATCAGGACTCCGCGAGGGCGCATCGTCGTCGGCGTGCTGTTCGGGGCGTTCATCTGGTGCTTCATGACGTTCGTCGTCATCCCGCTTTCGCAGGCGAAGCCGGGGTCGCCCACGACGTGGCGATGGTGGGGGATGCTGGCCTGGCACATGATCGGCGTCGGCCCGCCGCTCGTCTGGTTCACGCGGCCGGTTCGCGCGACGGCGGCGCTCGCGCCGGTTCCCTAGCGCACTCGACTCGGCGGCAGGGGCGCGCTAAAGTCGTCGCCATGCGCGCACCCATGTTTTCGATCGCCGCCCTCGCCGCGGCGTCTTCCGCCCTGGCCGCACAGCGGCCGACACTCGCCCCCGCCGTGCGGCAGTTCGTTCAGGTCGACACGAGCGTCGTCGCGCTCACGCACGTTCGCGTGATCGACGGAACCGGCGCGCCCGCGCGTGCCGGATCAAACAATCGTGATTCGCGACGGCCGCATCGCCGCGGTCGGACCGTCGTCGTCCACCGGCGCGCCGGCCGGCGCGTTGGTGATGGATCTCTCGGGGAAGTCGGTGATCCCGGGGCTCGTCATGGTCCACGAGCACCTCTTCTATCCGACCGGACCGGGCGTGTACGCGTACCTGGCCGAGAGCTTCACGCGCCTGTATCTGGCGGGCGGCGTGACGTCGATGCGCAGCGGCGGCAACATGAACGGCTTCGGCGAGATCAACGTCAAGCGCTCGATCGACCGGGGCGAGCGCGCCGGACCGTGGATCGACGCGACGGCGCCGTACCTCGAGGGTCCCGGGCTCGGCCTGCCGCAGGTTCACGAGCTGACCGACGCCGCCGACGCGCGGCGCCTCGTCGACTACTGGACCGACATGGGCGCCTCGTCGCTGAAAGCGTACATGCACATCACGCGCGACGAGCTCAAGGCGGCGATCGACGAAGGACACAAGCGCGGCATCAAGACGACGGGTCATCTCTGCTCGGTCACCTATCGCGAAGCCGCGGAGCTGGGGATCGACAATCTCGAGCACGGCTTCTTCGCGTCCACCGATTTCGTCGCCGACAAGAAGCCCGACGTCTGCCCCGGACAGAACGTCGGCCAGGCGTCGATCGCCGCGCTCGACACGGCGGGCGCGCCGTTCAAGTCGCTCGTCGCCGAGCTGGTGAAGCGGCACGTGGCGCTGACGTCGACGCTCACCGTGTTCGAGACGTTCACGCCGGGCCGGCCGGAGCCGCCGGGGCTCGACGTGCTCGTGCCGGAGCTGCGCGAGCAGTTCGAGACGCGCTACAAGGCTGCGCAGACGAACGCGCGGTCGAGCTACGCCGCGCTCTTTCCGAAGGAGCGCGCGATGGAGATCGGATTTCTGCGCGCCGGCGGGCTGCTCGTCGCCGGCACCGATCCGACGGGCGGCGGCGGCGTGATTCCCGGATACTCGGACCAGCGGCAGATCGAGCTGCTCGTCGAGGGCGGGCTCACGCCGCTCGAGGCGATCAAGGTCGGGACGATGAACGGCGCGACCTATCTCGGCCGGGCCGACAAGATCGGCTCGATCGCCGACCGGCAAGCAGGCCGACCTCGTCGTGATCGACGGCGACCCGTCGGCGAACATCGGAGACATTCGAAAAGTCTCACTTGTGTTCAAGCAGGGCGTCGGCGTACGACCCGGCGAAGCTGATCGCGTCGGTGAAAGGGAAAGTCGGGCTGTTTTGAGAGCGCCAAACGAAACGGGCTCGGCGAGGTGCCGAGCCCGTTCGTTGGAATCAATCGCCAGTGACTTAGAACGCGCCTGTGCCGCGCGGGCGAGCCGTTGCCCGTCGGGCCGTCGTAGCCAGTGACCGCGGTACAGAGATAGGTGCCGCACTTGCCGTTGCGACCCGGACGTGACGTCGGTCAGCGAAACCAGGTTCGCATACGAGAAGCCGCCCCAAGTGATCGAACCGGTGTTGTTCGCGAGCGCATAAACCGACGCGATGATCGGAGAGGCGACGCTCGTGCCGCCGAAGACGAGCCAGCCGCCGCCGCGGCGACCGAACCCGTACGTGTCGTAAACGGCGACGCCGGTGTTCGGATCAGCGACCGCGGAAACGTCGGCGACCGTCCGATGTGAGCAGCCGGTGTCCAGCTGCCACGCCGGCTTGGCGATGTAGAGGCTGCAGCCGCTGCCCGCACCGCTCCAAGCAGTTTCGGTGTACACGGAGCCGCTGTGCGTGAGGTGCGTGCCGCCGACCGCCGTGACGTACTGAGACGCGGCCGGGAACTCGACGCCGAACCCGCCGTCACCGGAGCTCACGGTGACCGCGATGTTGGCGTGATTGTAGTGCGACTGGTCGGAGACCTCACCCGCGTACTCGCCACCACCATAGGAATTCGAGATCGCCACTACGCCCGGCGTACTCGCCGCGCGATCGACCGCGGCCACGAGGTTCGCGAACGAGTTGGAGCTCGCCTCCACGAGCAGGATCTTGCAGCCCGGGCAGATCGCGCTGACCATGTCGATGTCGAGCGAGATCTCCTCCGCCCAACCCGCGTCCGCGCGGGGCGGATTCGATCCGCCGGTCTGGTTGATCTTCTTGAAGCAGCCGTTTGAGGTGCTGCACACCGGCATGCCGAATTGCTTGCGGTAGACGGCCAGATCGGACTTCCGCGTTGGGATCGTCGTACGCATCGACGATCGCGACCGTCTGTCCAGCGGTGGCGGTGAGATTGTATGCTGTCCTCAGGTCGGCGGGTCCGTATCCCGAGGGAGTAACGTTGACGACCGGCTGGCCGCCCTTGTCGACCGTGATCCAGGAGTGACACGACGCCTCGCCGGCCGCCGGAACCGCGCAAACCTTCGAGTGGCCATAGGCGAAGTGGTTTCCGTTGTTGCCGTCGCTGCCGTCGCCACCATTGGGAATTCCACCCGCATCGCGCGAGGCGCTCGCCGACGGCGCGGCCGTCGGAATCAAGGAATCAGACGAGCAGGCAGCGAGACCGAACGTAACCGCGCAGGACGCGAGCGTGGCGACACGCAGCGCGAAACTCGATTGGGCCATCCGAATTCTCCGGTCGGGGACGAGACGGGGGATCGATCATTCTATAGAAAACGGATGTCAGGGACAAGCAAAACTCTGTTTCGCATTTTGCCACACCCTCAAGTTCCCGCTGAACCTCGCGCCCAGCGGGTTGCATCGCGGGGCCTCAGTGCCAGGCGGAAAGAATGACCGCCGCGATGATGAACGAGACCAGATTGTATCCCGACTCGATCGCCCACTGCGCGCGCTGCTTTCCGCCCGCCGCCGCGGTCGCATAGCTCGTCGCGCCGGCGAACCCGAGCCAAATCAGAATCGCGAAACCGAATGCACGACCTGTCTCCATCGGGCCGGCGTGGCTGAGAACCACCGCCATCCCCCACGACGTGAGCAGCGCACAAACGAACAGCTGCGCGAACAGCGCGGCTCCGGGGACTGCATCGGCCCGGTCACCCCCTGCATCCGGCGCCACGGGTTCGCGAATAGCAGCGAGAACCACAGACCGCCGAGTACGAACAGCACGATGGCCGACACCAGCACGGCGAGATAGTTGACCGGCGGCATGCGAGGGCTCCGGGTGGACGGGTGGACGGGTGGACGGGTAGACGGGTGGACGGGTGGACGGGTGGGGGGCGGGTGGACCGGTGGACCGGTGGACCGGTGGACCGGGACGGCGACGGGCGAGGGCGACGAGAATGCCGACGAACTCGGCCGAGAGCATGGCGACGCCATGTGCTCCTTGGCAAGTTTCATTTGACGGGCTCCCCGCCCCCACTTCCCTTCCTTGTTGGAGAAATTCGGCATGACTCGACGGCTTGTTCGAGCCGGTGTGTCGGCGTTACTGGCGTTCGGCGGCGTTGCCGCCGCTGTTGGATTGACCCGGGGCGCAGAAAACCCGGCCTACACCCTTCGATCAGCGGCGACCGACTCGGCGATTCTGAAAGGCCTGCGGTGGCGAAGCCTCGGCCCCGATCGCGGCGGACGGTCCATCGCGATCTCCGGCGTGAAGGGCCAGCCGAAGGTCGGCTACTTCGGCGCGACAGGCGGCGGCCTTTGGAAGACGACCGACGGCGGCGAGCACTGGGCGAACGTCACCGACGGGCAGATCAAGAGCGCGTCGGTCGGCGCGGTCGCCGTTTCCGAGACCGATCCGAACATCGTTTTCATCGGCATGGGTGAGTCGTGCATCCGCGGCGACATCCAGCCGGGCGACGGCGTCTACAAGTCGACCGACGCGGGCAAGACCTGGACGCACGTCGGCTTCTCCAACTCCGACGCGATCTCGCACATCCGCATTCACCCGACGAATCCGAACATCGTCTTCGTCGCCGATTTCGGGAAGTACGGTGTGCCGAGCGAGGAGCGCGGCGTCTACAAGAGCACCGACGGCGGCACGACGTGGAAGCGCGTGCTGTTCACCGACACCAAGACGTCGGCGCGGCCGACCTCGCGATCGACCGCACAATCCGAACGTCATGTATGCGTCGCTCTGGGAGGCGTACCGCAAGGAGTGGATGATGTCGAGCGGCGGCCCGGGCAGCGCGCTCTACAAGTCCACCGACGGCGGCGAGACGTGGACCGACATCACCCACGTCGGCGGCCTGCCGATGGGCATAGATGGGAAGATCGGCATCTCGATCTCGCGGGCCGATCCGAACCGCGTCTTCGCGCTCATCGAGAACGAAAACGGCGGCCTGTTCCGCACGGACGACGCCGGCGCGACGTGGACGCTCGTCAACAACGAGCGGCGATTCCGCCAGCGCGCGTTCTACTACACGCACGTCTTCGCCGACACAAAGAACAAGGACCTCGTCTACGTCGAGAACGTGGGCACGTACCGCTCGCGCGACGGCGGCAAGACGTTCGCGCAGCAGCAATTCGCGCGCGGCGATTCGCACGATCTGTGGATCGATCCGGACGACGACAACCACGTGCTGCACGCGGCCGACCGGGCGGCGACATCACGTTCAACGCGACGGCGGACACCGCCACGTGGAGCTCGGTCGACTATCCGACGGCCAGTTCTATCACATCGTGGCGACGCCGCACGTGCCGTACTTACGTGTGCGGATCGCAGCAGGATGCGAGCGAGTTGTGCGTGCCGACGACGCCGGCGTTCGGCGGTCGCGGCGGCGGTGGCGGCGGCGGGCGCGGCGGCGGACCGACGCAATTCAGCCCGGCGGATCGGAAGACGGCTACATCGCGCCCGATCCGCGCGACCCGACATTTTCTACTCCGGCACGAACGCGAACGGCGGCGGTTTCCTCACGAAGCTCAATCGCCGCACCGGCGAGGTGCGAGAGGTGAGTCCGTATCCGCGCATGTTCTCCGGCGAAGAGTCCGCGGTCATCAAGGAGCGCTGGCAGTGGACCTATCCGATCGTCTTCTCGCCGGTCGATCCGAAAGCGCTCTACACCGGCTCGCAGCATCTCTGGAAGACGACAAACGGCGGCGACAGCTGGGAGCGGATCAGCCCGACCTCACGCGTCACGATCCCACGACGATGGGTCCGTCGGGCGGACCGATCACGCGCGACATGAACGGGCCCGAGGTCTATGCCGTGATCTTCTCGATCGCGCCGTCCAAGCGCACGACCAACGTCGTCTGGACCGGTTCCGACGACGGCGTCATGAGCGTCACCAAGGACGGCGGCAAGACCTGGAGCAACGTCACGCCGAAAGACATGCCCGACTTCGGCCGATGAGCCTGATCGACGCGTCGGCTTTTGATTCGGCGACCGCTTATGTGGCAGTCAAGCGATTCCTGAACGACGACAAGGCGCCGTACATCTACCGCACGCACGACATGGGCAAGACGTGGACGAAGATCGTCACCGGATTCGCGGCGACGACTTCGTGCACGCCGTGCGCGAAGATCCGACGCGCAAGGGCCTCCTCTACGCCGCGACGCAGCACGGCGTCTACGTCTCGTACGACGACGGCGACCACTGGGAGTCGCTCAACCTGAACTTGGCCGACGTCCCGATGTGGGATCTCATCGTGACCGAGCGCGACATCGCCGTGTCGACGCATGGCCGCGGATTCTGGATTCTGGACAACATCGAGCCGCTGCGGCAGTA
>CAVPOS010000006.1:0-152088 GCA_963707105.1 uncultured Gemmatimonadaceae bacterium | reverse complement strand
CCGCGGTCTTCCCGTCGGCGTGTCGTTCGTCGGGCGCGCGTGGAGCGAGGCGACGTTGCTCAAGTTGGCCTACTCCTTCGAGCAAGCGTCGCCGGCGCGAAAGAAGCCGACATTCGAGGAGACCGTTCCGCTCGGCGAGACGGGACGGCCGTGAAAGGCCCGACAGCTTGACAGCTGGACGGCTGGACAGCGAGGAATTTCTGTCCACCCTCCCCTTGCACTTCTACAAGACGATCCCTATCGTCTTGTAGAAGTGCAAGGGGAGACAAGTGGCCGACGACAAGCTCGATCTTCCGCAGGGCACGCTCGATCTCCTGATCCTCAAGGCGCTCTCGCTCGCGCCGATGCACGGCTGGGCGATCTCCGAGCGCATCCACGACGTGTCGCGCGAGACGCTGCAGATCCCGCAAGGGTCGCTCTATCCGGCGCTGCACCGGCTCGAGCGCCGCGGCTGGATCAAGCGCCGAGTGGGGCGCGTCGGACAACAATCGCAAAGCGAAGTACTACGAGCTCACGAAGGTCGGCCGCAAGCAGCTGGCCGCCGAAGCCGACGATTGGGCGCGGCTCACCGCGGCGGTCGCCCTCGTCCTGCGCATGGACTGACGCCCTCGGGCGTCTCGCTGGAGCAAACATGCTCATCGAATCCTGGAACGATCTGCGTTTTCGGCTCCGCGCGCTCTTTCGGCGCGCCGAGGTCGAGCGCGAGCTGAGCGACGAGCTTCGCTTCCACATCGAGCGCGAGGCTGAAAAACTCGAGCGACGCGGAATGCCGCGCGAGGCCGCGGTTCGTGCCGCGACGATCTCGTTCGGCGGCATCGATCGATTCAAGGAAGATTCGCGCGACGCTCGCGGCGTGGCGTGGATCGAGCACGCGTCGCAGGACGTCAAGTACGCGCTGCGTGGCATGCGGGTGCGGCCCGCGTTCACGGCCGTCGTCGTGGCGACGCTGGGGCTCGGTATCGGCGTCAACGCGGCCATGTTCGGCGTGGTGGATCGGGTGCTCTTTCGGGCGCCGCGCTATCTGATCGATCCGGGATCGGTGAACCGCGTCTACTACGCGTTCACGAACGCCCAGGGCCAGCGGACGTTCGAACGATCGCTCGAGTACAAACGCTACCAGGATTTCGCGCAGACCAGCCGCTCCATCACTCAGGCGGCCGCGTTCGGCTATCGCAGCATGGCGGTCGGCGACGGCGACGCGACGCAAGCGCGCGTCGTCGCGATCGCCAGCGCGACCTACTTCGACTTCTTCACTGCGCGACCGGTCCTCGGACGCTTCTACACGACGCAAGAGGACTCGTTGCCGGCCGGCGCCGGCGTCGCCGTGATCGGATATGGGTTCTGGCAGACGGAATACGCCGGAGCGCGCGACGTGCTCGGCAAGCCGATTCGGATCGGAACACGACTCTACACGATCATCGGTGTCGCACCACCGGGGTTCGAGGGCGCGAGCGACGGACGCGTACCGATCGCGTTCATGCCGCTCACGACGTTCGCCGCGTCGGTCGCGCCCGATTTCTATCGCGACTACGGGTGGAGCTGGCTCGACGTGATCGTCCGCCGCAAGCCTGGCGTCAGCACGACAGACGCAAGCGCCGACCTGACGAACGCGTACGGCCAGAGCTGGGAGGGGGAGCGGAACACAACGGGTGACGTGCCGCCCGCCGACGTGTCGCGCCCGGAGGTCAAGGTCGGGCCGCTGCAGCTGGCGCGTGGTCCGATGGCAGGGCCGGAGGTCAAGGTTCTCGGCTGGATCGGCGGCGTGGCGTTGGTCGTGCTGCTGATCGCGTGCGCCAACGTGGCGAACCTGCTGTTGGCGCGCGCGCTTCGGCGGCGGCGCGAGCTCGCCGTGCGGCGAGCGATCGGCGGAACGCGCGCGCGTCTCGTTCAGCAACTGCTGACCGAGATGGCGGTGCTCGCCACCTTCGGCGCCGTGGCCGGTCTCGTCGGCGCACAGCTAGCGGCGAAGACTTTTCAGAGAATGCTCGTCGCGGCGTCCGGCGATTGGCCGGTGGTGAGCGACGCGCGCACGATCGTCTTCGCCATCGCGTTGACGGGAGCGACCGCGATCCTCGCCGGCATCCTGCCCGCGCTGACGCCGGCCGCGGCGACCTGGCCGGCTCGCTCAAAGCCGGCACGCGCGAAGACGGCTACCGCCACTCGCGGTCGCGGTCGATGCTGCTCGTCACGCAGACCGCGCTCTCCGTCGTGCTTCTCGTTGGCGCGGGGCTCTTCGTCCGCAGCCTTCAGGCCGTACGCGCGCTTCGCCTCGGCTACGACGTGGATCGCATCGCGTACGTGGAGGGGAGCATGCGCGGCGTGACGCTGCCCAAAGAGCGACGGCTGGCGCTGGCGAACGATCTCGTGAACACAGCGCGAGCCGTCCCGGGCGTGGACAACGCGACGCTACTCGTGTCGGTGCCGTTCTACTCGACGGAGGGGCGCAGCCTGTTTGTGGCGGGCATCGACTCTGTGCGGCGCCTGGGCCGGTTCATGCTTCAGGCGGGATCGCCCGACTACTTCGCGACCGTCGGTACACGCATCCTTCGCGGGCGCGGGTTCACGCTTCAAGACCGCGCCGACGCCCCGCGGATCGCCGTGGTGAGCCAGGCGATGGCCAACGTGCTCTGGCCGAATCAGGATCCACTCGGCAAGTGCTTCCGCATCTCGAGCGACACAATGCCCTGCAACGCCGTCGTCGGTGTCGCGGAAGACATCAAGTCGCGCGAGCTGAGCGGCGCCGGGGATTTCACGTACTATCTGCCGATGGCGCAATACACCGCGTCGTTCGACCCGCCGATGCTGGCGATGTTCGTCCGTGTTCGCGGGCGCCCGCAGGACTTCAGCGCGCCGTTGCGCGCGCGATTGCAGCAGCTGATGCCGCCGCCGGCCGTCCTGCGCACGCTGCCGTTGCAGGAGATGGTCGATCCCAAGATGCAGGCGTGGACGACGGGAGCGACGATGTTCTTCGCGTTCGGCGCGCTTGCCCTGGCCCTGGCCGGCGTAGGCCTGTACGCCGTCATGGCGTTCGCCGTCGCACAGCGGAATCGCGAGATCGGCGTGCGGATCGCTCTCGGGGCGGAGGCGCGCGATGTGGTTCGGCTGGTGGTGGGCGACGGCGTTCGCGTCACGGTCGTGGGCGTAGTCGTCGGCGTCGTGCTGGCGACGGCGGGAGCGGGGCGAATCGGCGCGCTGCTGTTTCACGAATCGGCTTACGACCCGACGGTCTACGCGACGGTCGTCGGCACTCTGCTCGCGGTCGGAATCGTGGCGAGCGTCATTCCCGCGGCGCGAGCGGCGCGCGTCGATCCAAACGTGGCGTTGCGGGACGAGTAGTCGCCGGTCCTCGACGACACCCCTCCATCTGGTTCTGTTTCCCGAACAGGTAGCCGCTGGTCCAGAACAGGACCCGCGGATGGCACGTCGTGCGCGACGATTGCATCATCCTGTCGGAAAAAATTGGAGGGAGAAGCCCGTTGGACGACCAGCTAGAGGGACGCTCGGCGCTCGTGACCGGAGGGCTAGGCTTCATCGGCACCGCCTTGTGCGACCGATTGCAGCGCGCCGGCGCGACGATTCACACGGCGAGCCGCCGCCCGGCTCCCCTGGGCGCTCCAGGCAAACATTGGCAACTCGATTTGAGCGACGCCGCCGCGGTGGCGAAGCTCGTGCGCGACGCGCGCCCCGAGTACGTGTTCCATCTCGCCAGCCACGTGACGGGGAGCAACGACCCGCAACACGTCTTGCCGGCGTTTCGCGGCAACCTGCAGTCGACGGTGAATCTCCTGACCGAGCTTCAAGCCGCCGGCTGCCTTCGCATGGTCACGACCGGATCGCTCGTCGAGCCGGAAGGGAATTCGCGAGGCGTTCCGAGCTCGCCGTACGCCGCGGCCAAGTGGGCCAGCAGCGACTATGTTCGCATGTTTCACGCGGTGTTCGGATTCCCAGCCGTGATCGCGCGCGTGTTCATGGTGTACGGGCCGGGACAACAGGACATGTCGAAGTTGGTGCCGTACGTCATTCACTGTCTGCTGCGCGGCGAGGAGGCAAAGATCACGTCGGGCGCCCGCTCGATCGACTGGATCTACGTCGACGACGTCGTCGACGGCCTCGTGCGGCTGGCCGTGTTCCCGGACATCGACGGAAAGTCGATCGACCTTGGCTCCGGGTCGGCGATCACGACCCGGGAACTGGTGGAGAGGATTTACGCGTTGATGGCGGTCAACGCGGCTCCGGTGTTCGGCGCGTTGCCGGATCGGCCGCTCGAACCGGTTTGCGTCGCGAACGTCACCGAAACGCGACGATCGATCGGATGGGCGCCGCGCGTATCGTTGGACGCCGGACTTGGCCGGACGATCGAATGGTACCGCCAACGCTTCGCCGCGCAGGGATCATGATCAATCGCCCCGCTCGCCATGTTCATGCGACGCGCATCTCGGTCGTCGTCCTCGGGCTGAGCCTAGTGGGCTGCTCGACGCTCGCCAGATTCCGCCACCCTGCGGCGCCCCCGCCTCCGCCGGCGCAGGCGTCGCGCCCGCTTCCCTACCCGGTCTTCGAGACGCGCGCGTTCGCGAGGGCGGTGGCGCGAGGCACGCGCACCCGCGTCGGCGAACCGGGACCAAACTACTGGCAGCAGTACGCGCACTACACGATCGACGCCGAGCTCATACCGCCGACGAGCCGCATAAACGGGCGAGAGTCAGTGCGCTACTACAATAGGTCGCCCGACACGCTGCGCACGTTGTGGATCGCGCTGGACCAGAATCTCTTCGCGCCGTCCTCGCCGCGTGTCGTGACGACGCCGGTCACCGGCGGCACGGAGATTCTGCGCGTCGCCGCGGCCGGCCAAGCGCTGGCGAGTCGCGACACGGGCGCAGGCTATTCCGTGTACGCGACGAACATGGAGCTCCGCCTGCCTCGCGCTCTCCAGCCGCGAGACTCCGTCGATCTCGACATCGCGTGGGCGTTTCCGCTTCCGCCCGACGGCGCGCCTCGCGAGGGCACGACCGGAGACGTCTTCATGGTCGCGTACTGGTACCCTCGGATCGCCGTCTACGATGACGTCGTCGGTTGGCAGAACGATCCGTACCTCGGCGCCGCCGAGTTCTACATGGGATACGCGGACTACGACGTGAATCTCACCGTGCCGCAAGGGTGGCTCGTCGCGGCGACCGGGGAGCTGTCGAATTCGGAGCAAGTTCTGTCGAAGCAGACGCGCGATCGGCTCGCCGAGGCGCGACGTTCAAAGGACGTCGTGCACGTCGTGCGCGAGCAGGACCGCGGGTCGGGAACGAACAAGGCGACGACGACCGGGTTCGATCGCGCGCTCACCTGGCGCTTTCGCGCGCGCAACGTGCGCGACTTCGACTGGGGCGCGTCGCCGAACTATCTCTGGGACGCGACGGTCGCCGTCGTCGGCGATCGGGACGGCGACGGCAAGCAGGACTCGACGAGAATCAACACGTTCTACAGGCCGTCGGCGCGCAAATGGTCGTGGGATCTCTCAGGTCAGTACGAGCGCAGCGCCGTCGAATTCTTGTCGAGCTACCTGTGGCCCTACCCGTGGCCGCAGATGACCGCGCTCGAGGGTCCGGTTTCATGCGCCGGGATGGAGTACCCCATGCTCACTTGCATCGGCGGCGCGCGCGACACACTGCTGCTCTACTCGGTGCAGGTGCACGAGACCGGGCACATGTGGTTCCCGATGCAGGTGGGATCCGACGAGCGGCGCTACGCGTGGCAGGACGAGGGGCTCACGCGATTCAATCAGGCGCAAGGGATGCAGGCGTTCTTCAAGGGTTACGATCGCGAGGGACCGGCGCGCGAGAGCTATCTGGATCTGGCGCGCACGGACGGCGAAGTGCCGCTCATGCGTCCCGGCGACCAGTACCCGTACGACACGCGCGCGTACAGCGTGGCCTCGTACGACAAGATGGCGACGAACATGCGCGCGTTGCGTGCGCTGCTCGGCGACTCGGTCTTTCTCGCGGCCTACCGTACCTACGGGCTGCGGTGGCAGTTCAAGCATCCGACGCCATATGACTTTTTTAATACTTTCAACTCGCTGGCCTCCCGCGATTTGTCTTGGTTTTGGCGCACGTGGTGGTACGAGACGTGGACGCTCGATCAGGCGATCGGCGCCGTGCAGACGGTGAACGGCAAGCTGGACGTCACGATCGAGGATCGCGGGCTCGCGCCCATGCCCGTGCGGTTGGCGATCACGCACAGCGACGGCCGCGTCGAGCGGCGCGAGATTCCCGTCGACGTGTGGTTGACCGGCGCGAAGCGCTACTCGCTGACGCTCGACGCGCCCGAGGCCATAGTGTCGATCGAGATCGATCCGGAGCAGGCGTTTCCGGACATCGACCGCTCCAACAACAAGTGGACGCGGCGCTGAGAGAATTTGCGGCTCGACCGCCGAAAGACCCTGAGAATCCGGCGGGCATGGCAGACGATTTGCGACGAACGCGAGCATGGCGTTTCGCGTCCATCGCTACCCGCCGATCATCGAACCGCCCGAAGCACCAGTTCCGGTCGTCGTGCCCGCGCTGGCTCAGCGCGGCGCGCCCGAGGCGTTGAGCCTGCTGCGGATCGTCGCCGCGCTGCTCTACTGGCAACACGGGCTGCAAAAACTGATCAACTTCCCGCCGTCGCCGCGCGGCCCGATGCCGTTCGTGCTCGATTCGCTGATCGGCGTCGCGGGCGTCATCGAAACGGTCGGCGGAATTCTGTTGATCGTCGGACTGTTCACCCGCCCCGTCGCGTTCATCACCTGCGGCGAGATGGCGGTCGCCTACTTCAAGGCGCACCTCCCCCGCGGTTTCTTCCCGATCAACAACATGGGTGAAACACCGATCCTCTTTTGCTTCATTTTCCTGCTGCTGGTCTTCGCGGGGGCCGGGCCGTGGAGCTTGGACGCGCTGATCGCCAACCGACGCTCGCCAGTTAAGATTCGGGCGTGACGGAACGCCCATACGTGCTCGCCGAGAGCACGTGGAAACAAGTTCGAACAACCAAGTACTCGGCCGCCGTGCTCCCTTGGGGCGCGACGGAAGCGCACAACTATCACCTCCCGTACGCCACGGACAACATTCAGGCGGAGCAGGTCGCGATTCGCGCCGCCGAGGGTGCGTGGGCGAAGGGAGCGCGCGTCGTCGTGCTGCCGACAGTTCCGTTCGGCGTGAACACGACCCAGCTCGACATCCCGCTCTGTCTCAACATGAATCCGAGCACGCAGCTCGCGCTGCTCGGCGACCTCGCCGCGTCGCTGGACGGCCAGGGCATTCACAAGCTGCTGATTCTGAACGGGCACGGCGGCAACGACTTTCGCCAGATCGTGCGTGAGCTGCAGCCGCGGACGCGCGTGTTTCTGTCGGTCGTCAACTGGTGGTCGTGCGTCGACGTGACGCGCTTCATCTCGGAGCCCGGCGACCATGCCGGCGAAGCCGAAACGAGCGCGATGCTCCACCTCGCGCCGGATCTGGTCCGGCCGCTCGGCGACGCTGGCTCCGGCAGCGCGAAAGCGTCGCGTCTCCGTGGGATTCGCGAGGGCTGGGTGTGGGCGCCTCGACGCTGGACGCAGGTCACGTCGGACACCGGCATTGGCGATCCCTCCAAGTCGACGGCCGACAAGGGCGAGGCATACGTCGCGGCGGCGGTGGAGCGCATCGCCGAGTTCCTTGTCGAGCTCGCGGCGGTGTCGCTCGACGACCTCTACGCCTAGACGCCACGCCGTAGCGACCGGGTGAGAATGGAGCGCCGCGCGGCGCGTTCATTCTGGCGTGAGCCACATCAGCCGCGGGACGTTCCTGGCAATCGTCGCGACGCGCATCGCAGCCGCGCAGTCGCCGGCTTCGATCAGCGCGACGTCGAATGTCGATCGCCTCGCCGCGCTCACGACGCGCTCCCCCATCCGTCTGTCTCTCAGCCACCCTCTGGCCGACGGCCAGGGCGAGCTGGCGCTCGTCGTCGGCGGAGTGGACGTGACGGCCGTGGCCGAGCGAACCGATTCGACGATCCTTTATCGGCCGAATGCGGTTCCCCTGCCCGAGGGCGACGCCGAAGTCGTCCTCTATCGGCGGGCGGGAACGCGGTGGACGGAGATCCGGCGAATGTCCGTGCGCGTCGCGCAGGCCGTCGTCGGAGCCGGAGCCTTCAGCCAGAGCGCGACACTCGGCAACAAGGGGCAGGTGGCCGAGGGACGTTCCGCGGGAGTTCCCGCGCCGGACCGCCGCACGTTTCAGGACTTCGTGCTCAACGCGGGGCTTCGCTCCACTGGTGAGAGTCGAGGTTGGACGCTCTCTACGCAGTCGAACTACGTTGGTGTGAGTCGCCGGCAGGAAGCGCTCGGTTTCGCCGCCCGTGGAAACGGCGCGCCGCTGCTCGACTTATCCGACTATTCGATCGGTCTGCGCTCGGCCAGTACGGCGCTGTCCCTGGGCAGCGTGACGTTCGGGACGAGTCGACAACTCGCGAACGGCTTCGCGGCGCGCGGCGGTACGCTCAACGTCACGCCGGCCGGGGGGAGCACGTCATTCACGCTCGGCGCGATGAGCGGGTCGCCGCAGACCGGCTGGTCGGATTTCTCCGGACTCGAACGTCCGACCGATCGGGTTTTCGGCGCCGCGCTCGGTCAGGAGCTGGTCGCCGCGCATCCGGGATCCCTGCGCGTCGAAATGACGGTTCTCGATGGATCGAAGCAGCCGCGCACCTCGTTCACGCAGGGCGCGGTGGTAGACGCCGAGCGAAGCGCGGGTGGCAGCGTCCAGTTGACGGCCGCTCTGCCGAACCAACGGGCGCGAGTGACCAGCGGATACACGCGGAGCCGCTTCGAGAATCCGGCCGCTGACCCACAGCTGCTCGGCGACACGGCGGTCAAACGCCCGCAACCGGCGACGCGCGGCGCCCGTTTCGTCGAGGGCAGCGCCGTCGTGCTGCAGAACGTCGCCACGCCGCTGGGCGGACCGGCAAGCCTCACGCTCGGGTTTCGCGACGAGCGCGTCGATCCATTGTTTCGAAGCGTCGCGGCCCAAACCGCGGCCGACCACCAGCAGGATGGCGCCGACGCGACGGTATCGCTCGGCGCGATCTCGGGGCAAGTCTCGCAGAATTGGACGCGCGACAACCTCGGGCGCGTGCAATCGGTGCTCACGACGCGCGGGAATGCGACGACGGCGAGTCTCGTGATTCCGGTGGCGGCGGTCGGCGGGACTCGACTCCAGAAGTTCGCGGCGCTCCTGCCGATGCTCAGCTTCACCTTCAACGAAACCCGGCAAGCCGCCGACGGCACGCCGGTGAACGGCGCATTTCGGCCGACCGACCTTCCCGACCAGGTCAACTCGATCGGCGACGCGACCGCGACCTGGCAGGCCGGCACGACGCGGCTCGCGCTGCACGTCAACGCCGCCAATCAGGACAACAGACAGCCGACGCGCGAAAACGCCGATTTCGACTCGGGCGTGTTGGGCTTGTCCATCGGACGCGCGCTTGGCACGCGCGGCGAGGTGTCGCTCGATCTGGGAAACGAGTATCAGACCGCGCGCGAGCGCGATGAGACGACGCGAACGAAGCGCGTGACGGTGAACGCATCCTTCCGGCCTCGCGCGACGCTCAATGCGTTGGCCGCGTTCTCTGTGACCGACGTCGAGGCGCCGGCTGGAGCGACGTCGGTGAACACCGAGCAGCACCTCGAGTTTTCGCAAGGGTTCAACCTCTGGTCCGCCCCCGCGGGCGAACCGCAGCGAGGCCAACTCTTCGTTCGCTTCGCGCGCGCCGGCTCGTTGGCGCCGAGCGTCGCGGCGACAGGAGTTGTCGCTCCGGCGGCACTGGGTCGCGCGCAGTGGACGGTGGCAACCGGACTCAACCTGCGACTCTTCTGATGAGCACTCGCCGATTTGTATTCGCGATTCTCGCCAACGCGGCGATGACGCTCGGAGCGCAAGTGCGCGTGAACCCGACCGGCGTGAGCGTCAGCTCGATGTCGGCCACGACCGTGTTCCTCACGTACGGCGGTTTGCGGAACGAGCGCCCCGTCGACGCGTACTGGTGCGGTGAGTTGATCGCCGCGGCACCGGGCATTGGAACGCGCTGTGATCCGAGCACGATCTACGGGCGACTCCCGGCGCGCTACGACCTATCGCGGCTCGGCGGGGCCGCGGGAGCGGGCGTATTCACGGACGTGATGTCGATTCCGCCGTCCGTGGCGCGCGCCGCGTACCAGGCGGCGGTTCGCGGCGCGGCGTCGACGTTTTTCTACGTGCGGCGCTTTCAAAACATCTCCGGCGGGCCCGACGAATACGTGGCCGTCACGTGCCGGCTGACCGGCGGCGGCGCGCGCGCGCCCTTCTCGCTCACCGACGTCCACCTTCAGTTCGATGGACGAGACGCGATTCCGTTCATCGCGGCGGGCGACGTCCCGCCGCGCGTGGCCGCTCGCATCGCATACACGGGCACCGGACGCCTCGTCGGGCGGTGGGAAATCGTGCTCCCCGGAGAGGCTCCACCGAACGCGAGCGATCTCGTCACTGAAGCGTCGCTCCCGATCGACCAACGCTCGTCGCAGCGGCGATTCACGCAGATCGAGCGGTTCAACGTGTTTCTTCCGCCGGATGGGCGCGTGACGCTTCCGGGCCCCGATCCGAGTCGCTTGCCGTCGGCGGTGGAGGGCACGTATCAGGTTCTGCTTCGCGTCGAGGCCAGCGACGACCGCGAGGGCGACTCCAATCTGTCGGACGCGGGCGCCGGAGTCGGCGTCGTGCACAGCGGCGCGGTAGCGGGCTTTCCGCTCCCGGTTCTGCGGTACGTCGTGGCCGGCGACGGGGCGCGAACGCCGGACGCGTTTGTGTCGGCCTTCCGTTTGCTCGGCGCTCGCGACGGCGACACGCTCTCGGCCGACGGCGGCGTCACGACGATGTGGATCCCACCCGACGAGCGCGGCGTCGAGTTTTATCGAGTCGAAATCGCGACCGACGCCGGAGATGCGCTCTTCGCGGCGCTGCTGCCACGCACGTCGCGTCGATACGACGTGCCGGCGTGGGCGATCGCCAAGGGCGCCGGAAAACCGGTGCGGTGGCGCGTCAGCGCGCTGGGCGCTTCGGGGACGGTCTTGCGCTCGAGCGCCTGGCGCCGCGTGCGCAACGGAGCCACACTCTCTTTGCCCAACGCGCACAGCGTGTCGCGACGCGACGAGCCATGACGCCCAACGTGCCCCACCTTCGATTGGTCGACGAGGAACACGCCGCGCACCCGAACGACGGAGCCGCGCCCGTTGCCGGGGCCGACGCGTCGCCGGGCGAGCCGGGGTCGCGCGTCGCGCCCGACGACGACGCGTCGCGCGCGCTCGAGCACGTCGTGAGTCGTTTCGACGCGTTCATTCGACGGTCGGCACGGAGACACGGGCTCTCGGGGGCGGACGTCGACGAAGTAGTGCAGGAGCTGCGGCTTCGCATGTGGCGGTCGCTCGGGACGGCGGAGCTCATTCGGCGCGCCAAGGCGTCGTACATCTATCGCGCGGCGATCTCCGCGTCGATCGACATCATTCGGCGGCGCCGCGCGCGGCGATTCGAAGCGGCGAGCGACGACTCGGTCGCCGAGATCGCGCCCGATACGCGGCGCCGCGCTGATTCGCGTCTCGACGAGCACGAGCTGGCAGACGCGGTTCATCGCGCCATCGCGATGCTCGCCGAGTCGCGGCGCGCCGTGGTGCGAATGCACCTCGCAGGTTACGAGCGCCACGAGATCGCTGATCTGCTCGGATGGACGGAAGCCAAAACTCGCAATCTGCTGTATCGGGGGCTCGGCGATCTCAGGGAGATTCTCGAGTCCTGGGGCATCGGACCGGCAAGTGCAGAGAGGTCGAAATGAACGACGAGAAATTGCGCGACGCCTACGAGCGCGGATTGCCGCGAAGCGACGGGTCGCCGGCGCTCGACGACGTGTCGGCGGAACGGCTCCGCCGGCTTGTCGAGGGCGAGGGCTCGGAAAACGAGCGACTCCGAACGCTCGACGTCGCGCTGTCGAGCGCCGAGGGACGACGCGAGCTGGAGATCGCGTGGGCGGCGGCCAGGGCGGCGCGGCCGCCGCGTCGGTCGTGGCAGCGGTTCGCGCTGGCCGCGTCGGTGCTGATCGTCGTCGGGCTCGGCGCGTCGACGCTTTGGCGGCGCCAGCACGATGTTCCGACGGGGACGGTGCTGCGGGGAGGAGGCTCGGATTCACCGGTTACGCTCGTCGCGCCGGTCGGTGAGGTGCGCTCGGATCGCGCGACTCGTTTTCTCTGGCGCGCGGTGGGGAACGCCGACCGGTATCAGATCGTCGTCGTCGATACCACCGGCACGGAGATGTACGCCGGGGAAACGCGCGATACCGCGGTGACGCTGCCGGACAGCGTGCGCCTGATGCCGGGACAGGCGTACCTGTGGTGGGTTCAGGCGCGTCTCAACGACCATTCCACCGTGACGGCGGTGACTCAGCGTCTTGTGGTGACGCCGAAATAGTCCGCGTCCCGCTCCGCGCGAGCCGCGCGTGAGAATAGGCGAGCGCGCCCGTCGTTCATTCCGATGCAGGTGATCGCTTCATCGCCCGCTTTCCTTTCACGAGCGGCCCAGCGCCGCGCGAGGTGACTCTCATGAAGCTCGCCCCATCGCTAGTCGTCGCACTGCTGGTCGCCACCGGGTTTGCGGCCCCCATGCACAGCGCGCGCGCGCAAAAACTGAACAACACCATCGCGGTGAGCGGCGCCGTCGCGCTCAAGACGTTCACTCCGGTGGACTCATTCTTCGTGAATCCGACGGCGAATCAGTTCGTCATCACGCTCAAGAACACGGTGACGGGATCACCCAGCGAATACCGCGTGAGTCGCTTCGCCGATTTCCGCGACGCCAACTGGGTGCCGTACTCGAATCAGCCGACGCTCGTCGTGCCGCGCAGCTGGTTTCCTCCGTCGGCGACCGACGGCACGTCCCAGATCAACCTGTACTTGCAAGTGCGCGCGAAGAACCCGCTCGGCGGACGGCCGGCGTCTCTCATCGACGGCAAGATGACCGTGCAGCCCGATTTCTTCTTCAGCGAAGTGATCGGCCATCGAATTCGAACGATCTTCGTCGGTTGAGGCGAGGGTCTACGGCGTTCCCTTCCCGCCGCTCGTGTCGCGCGTCGTCTGCGCGGCGTCGCGCAACCAGGCGAGCGGCGGGAGATTCGCCCGGCGAAGGGGCGGCGTCATCGACGCGTCGCCGATGACGGTGAACGCCGCCCAATCCGAGATTCGCGCGCCATCGCGAATGGCCGCCAGCTTCGTCTGCCGCAGCGCATCGCCGACGGATAGACCGGCGGCCATGTTCGCGTAGAAGCGATCGACGAACGGCAAGACCGTGCGGTCGCCAATCGACCAATGCGTCACGACGACAGTGCGCGCGCCGGCCTCGAACATCGGGCCGACGAGCCCGCGCAATCCTTCGCCGCCAAGAATCTGCCCGCCGAGCGTCTCGCATGCGGAAAGGACGACCAGCGCGCCGTTGAGTCGGAGCGCGGCGACCTCCGCCGGCGTCAAGAAGCCGTCGTCGCCGGCGCTCGGCGCGAGCGCCAGCGCGGTTCGCGCCTGACCTTCGCCGTCGATCAACGCGTGCGTCGCGAAGTGCGCGACGGCGACGTCGCGCCAGTCGAGCGACCGCAGAGCGGCCTCGCTCGCGCCGGCGCGCGTGAGCACGAGGCTCTTCACGCCGTAGCGCCCGACTCGATTTGCTTCGTCGGCCGAGCGCGGCAGGCGCACGAGCGACACCTCCCGGAACCGTGCCGCGGAGTCGGCCGACGGGGCGTCGGCGCGCAACTCGACGCGCGCCAAGCCTCCCCCTCCATCGCGCTCGCGCGCGAACGCCGGATCGCCGATCGCGAGCAAGCGCGTCGCGGTCGCGGGAGCACGCACGCCGCGCAGCGCCATCCCGACGGTCGCCGACGGAACGATCGATATCGCGTAGCGCTCGACGGCGAAATGGTCGTCGGCCAGCCGCAGTCCATCGAAGGGAATCCGATACAGGTCGCCGTCGGGCGAGATCGACAAACGCGCGACTCGCGACGGCAGCGCACGCACGATGGGTTGCAGAAGCGCCGCGCCGAGCTGGCGGCTCAGCGCGATGGGCTCGACACCGGTCGACGCGACGCGCAGATAGCGGTCGATGAGCGGCGCGACGGTCTTGCGATCACTCAACGACACGGCGAACGCCGTGTCGTTCGTCACGACGATCGCCGTTGTCGGCGCGCCCGCTTCGCCGAGCGTGAATTCAACCAGCGCTTCGTCGGCGGACAGCCGCCGCCGCAGCTCGTCGATGCCGATCGTCGCGTCGGATCCCGCCATGCGCCGGAAACCGGCGAGGGCGGCCGCCGAATCGGACATTCGGCCGAGGGTGCGCAGCGTGACGTCCGCCACCTCGCGCGCGCGCACGCTCTCGATGAAGCGAAAGGCCGACGGCAAGCGTCCGCCGCCGACGAGTCCGGCGACGAGCTCGGGATAGGCGTCGCTCAATCCACCCCAGTCGCCGCGGAGTTGGGCGAGGCCGGCGCGGAGATCGTCGTTGCTCATGACGCGCCGCCGGAGCGCGATCGCCGCCGACAGATAGGCGACCGCGCTATCCGCGGTCGCGACGCGGTGCTCGCGCAAGGCGAGCTGCGCCTCGAGCGCCGCGAATGGCATCGTCTGTACGCCGTGCTGGTCTCCGGTGCGCCAGGGGAAACGCGAGCGAGCCACGGCCACCAGCGAATCGGCTGTCTGGAAGTCGCCCCGCAGCATCGCGAGCCGCGCGAGATACACGGGGAGCTCGAGCTGCCATCCGGAGTTCGCCGACGCGCGCGCCAATCGCGTTCCCTCGTCCAGCGCGCGTTGCGCGCTGTCGAGTCGGCCGGCTCGCATTTGCGCGGTCGCGAGCAGCTTGAGTGAACTGACTGCGTTGAACGTCAAGCCGGCGCGGGCAAACGCGGCGACCGACTGCGTGTACTTCGCGCAGGCCTCGTCGAACGAGCCGCGCGACTCGGCGACGAAGCCCTCGAACTGCAGGTCGACGGCGAACCCCCACAGGTCGCCGTACGAAGAATGAAGCGCCGACGCGCGCTCGGCCTGCGCGCGCGCCGATTCGGCGTCGCCGAGCGCGAAGTAGAGATCGGCGAGATCCGTTCGTGCCCAGGCCTCGGTCTGCGTGAAGCGCGCGAGACGGGCGTCTCGCACCGCGCGCTCCAAGTCGGCGCGGGCCCTGACGAAGTACCCACGCGTGAGTCTCGAGTAGCCGAGCCATTGGCTCGCCGAAGCCGCGCCGTAAGCAAAATGAATCTGCTCGAAGACCTGCACGGCTTCGGCGGCGGCGCGCTCGGCCTCGTAATAGGAGCCGGAGCGTTCGAGCAGCGTCGCCAAACCCACGTCGCAAATGCCCAGCTCACGCAGCGCTTTCCCCCCTCCCTTGCGGGCCACGCGAATGCCCTCGCTGAGCCGAGTGCGGCCGGTTGTGTCGCCGGCCTGCTCCGTGAGCAATCCTTCGGCGCACAGCAGCTCCGCGGTTTCGTCAGGCGTCGGATTGACGGCGATCGATCGCGCCTCGCGAAGCAATTCGAGTCCAACCTTCGGACCGGCGCGCCGGCTTCGCAGCTTGCCCACGTTGACAAGGGCTTGAAACGCGATGTGCCAGTCGCCTGCGCCGAGATCTTCGGCACGCGCCTGCACGAAGAGCGAGTCGGCGCGGACGGCGTCGGAGCCTATCGCGCGCCAGAGCGCCATCGAAACGTGCGCCGCGGCCGTGTATTGAGAGGCGGCCGGCTGCAAGCGGATGATTCGGTCGTAGAGCGAGTCGGCGCGCTCGTACTGGTAGCGCTGCTGCGCCAGCGCGGCGACCGCGAGAAGCGCGCGACGGTCGTTCGGATTCCTCGAGAGGGCGGTCGTCCACTCGCGCTCGAAGCGTGCTTCGGTGCCCGTCTCGACCGCTGACTGCGCGGATCGAACGATGCGCCACGCGTCGCCCGCGTCGGCGCGTTTGACCTGCTGGGTAGCGCCGACAAGAGCGACGATCGCGAATGCGATTGCTGTCATGAGACGTCCCCAAAGGCGAACCGGGTGGAGGAAGCGCCCGCCGATGTCCCCCCCAGTAGGCAGCGGCAGCGGCGAACCGTCAAGTTTGCGTGCGTTGGGCCGATCTCACCGCGACCGGTCCGACCGCGCGCAGATCGAGGCTTTCAGAACGTTGCTCTCGACGCGCGCCGGGCGAAGCTGGCGCTGACCGTCGACGATTCGGACCTCTTCACCGACCGTCGCGCGAACCTGGAGATAGAGCGTCACGCGGTGTGACGGCCGTGCCGCGTCGCACGGGTCGCCCGCGGCCTCGTACCAGTCGCGCAAGACGGGCGTGTCCGTGTATGCTTGCCACTCCGCGCCAAGAAAGTCCGCGCGATGGCTCACCCGGTACTCGGACGGCCGCGCGCCGACCGTCGTGTGCACGAGCGCGACGGCGACGGCTGTGGCCGCCACGGTGTCGCCGCCGGCGTTGATCGAAAAGGCCGTCAGCACCGGTGGCTGCCCGCCAACTCCCCGCTGTGCGACGACGCGCGCGGGATCACCGGTGATGAACGCGACGAGAACCGCCACGCGGAGGTGGCGCGCTGGCGAGGCCATACGATGAATAGACGACGCCGACCGCCGGGAATTCTCGCCGTTCTTTGGAAAAAATGGCGCGACGGTGAGAAACGACGCGGTCGGGATGCGTCCCTTCGGCATGAGGCCGACACGATCTTCCGCGGGATTCGTTTGCGGCTGCCTGGCCGCGCTTGTGTTGCAGACCGCCTGCGGCGGCGGCGAGAGCTCGTCGTCCGGAACCACTTCACCGCCCCCTTCGAACACACCGGCCCCAGTGGCGACGGTCGAAGTGAGCCCGCCGACGCCCACGGTGCTCGCCGGGGCGACGACGCAACTCGGCGCGACGACGAAGGACGCCACCGGCGCGACACTCTCGGGGCGGGCCGTGTCGTGGAGCAGCTCCAACAACGCCGTCGCGACCGTGTCGGGCGCCGGCCTCGTGGCGACGTTGACCCCGGGAACCGCGACGATCAGCGCGACGAGCGAGGGAAAGAGCGGCTCGGCGAGCGTGACGGCCGTCGATCCGACGACGATGCCGACGTTCGTCGCCCCGTTCACAATCACGGACTACAAGACCTCGAACTACTTCGATCACAACGTGCCGAAGGAGTTCGTCGACAACAACGGCGTTTACGTGTCGTGGTGGGGAGAGAGCAGCGCCGTTGGCATCGACGGACACTCCGGCTACGACTGGCAGATGCCGGTCGGGACGCCCGTGCGGGCCGTTGCCGCCGGCACGGTGGTTTTCGCCGGTCTCTCCGATCCGTTCTCGTGTCCCCTGCTCTCGGCCACCGTTCAGAACTCTGTGATCATCATCGACCATACGCTCGCGGCGAGCGTGCACGTTCGATCGACGTATCAGCACGTGAGCCGGATGGACGTCGCCATGGGCCAGGTTGTGACGGAGGCCCAACAGATCGGCCTCTCGGGGCAGCAAGGGTGCGCGCTCGCGCCGCATCTGCACTTCGAGGTTCGGCGCGTCACGGAGACGAAGACCGGCCAGCCCACGCCGATCGACCCCTACGGGTGGGCCGGAACGGGGCCCGATCCATGGGCGTCCGCGCCCGACGGGGCCGCGAGCATCAATCTATGGAAGGCGGGCCAGGCGCCGACGCTGTTTCGCTTCGTGACGCTCGCGCTCAACCCGAACCCGGGCGACAATCTGTTCGTCGGCATCACCGCGGTCCGATTCCAAGGAGTGCGCGACGATCAGAATCCCGGCAACGAATACGTCGAGGTGACGCGCGACAATCGCTTCGCGCCAGCGACGCTCGACCTGTCCGGATTCACGATCAAGAACAAGGCCGGCGACACGTTCACCTTTCCAGCCGGATTCACGCTCACGACCGACCGCACCGTGGTGAAGGTGTTCACGGGCTCGGGAACGAACACGGCAACGGAACTGTACTGGGGCCAGACGTCGGGCAAGTGGAACAACCTGGTGGACTGCGTGAAGCTGTTCAACGCCGCGGGCGTCATCCGAAACCAGGCTGGTTGGGGTTCGTCGACTCCCTGCGCGTAAGCGACGAAAGCTCGGCGCGCCGCTTCCATTCCGAGCGGTCCGTCGAAAGCTTTGTGGGCGATGACGGGTTCCCCCCGCCCACTCAGCGAACGTGAACGTGCCGCGCTGGCCGCGGCGTGCGATGCATTTCATCCGTCTCTCGCTCCGGAGGGGACGGATGACCCGACGCTGTTCTCCGCCAGCGCGACGAGTCTCGGAGTACCGGGCGCGGCGGCGGAGGCGATCGATGCACTGTCCCCCGCTGATCGCCGCGCGCTGCTGCGGTTGTTGCGGCTGCTCGGGGGTCCGCTCCTCGGCCTGACGATCGGCAAGCCGCGCCGCCTGTCGGCGATGAAACCCGCCGACCGCGACAGGCTGCTCCGTTCGATGTCGACGAGCCGCATCCCGCCGCTGCGCAGCGGATTCCAGGCGCTCAGGCGACTTTCGAGTTTCCTGTACTACAGCGCGACCGACAAGACCGGCCGCAACGCCGTGTGGCCGTGCATCGGGTACACGCCGTCGCCGCGGGGCCCGGTTGGCGCGAGCAGCGTCCGCAGCATGCGCTACGACACGGACGCCACGGTCGACTGCGACGTCTGTGTCGTGGGATCGGGGGCGGGCGGCGGGACGGTTGCCGGAGAGCTTTCGACCCGCGGCTACAAGGTCGTGCTGATCGAAAGCGGGCCGGGCGATCAGGCGCCGAACTTCTCGCAGGGCGAGCTGGATGGAACGCGTCGCCTCTACCTCGACAGCGGTCTCACCGCCACGCACGACCTCGGCGTCTCGATCCTCGCCGGCTCGTGTCTCGGCGGCGGCACGACGGTGAATTGGCAGACGTGCCTTCGCACGCCCGACTACATCCGCGACGAATGGGACGAGCGGTCGGGGTGCGGGCTGTTTACCAGCGACCGCTTCAGCCGGGCGCTCGACCTCGCGGCGATTCGCCTCGGCGCATCGCCCGACGAGAGCGAGGTGAATCCGAACAACGCGGTGATTCGGCGCGGCTGCGAGTCGCTCGGCTACGACTGGTCGGTCACCGAGCGAAATGCGCGCGGCTGCGACACCGAGCAATGCGGGTACTGCATCTATGGCTGTCGAACGGGGGGAAAACAGTCGACCGTCGCGACATATCTCCAGACCGTGCCTCGCAAGGGCAGATCCACGATCGTCACCGATTGTCGCGCGGACCGCCTCATCATCGAGCGCAACAGGGTCGACGGGGTCATCGCGAAGACGGTCGACGCCGCGGGGTCGCTCGTGACGACCCAAATCCGGGCGAAGGTGGTCGTCGTGTGCGCCGGTGGCTTCGGAACACCGGCGCTGCTCGAGCGCTCCGGCGTCTCGCTGCCGCAACTCGGACGCAACCTGTTCATTCACCCGACGACCGCGGTCGCGGGTGTGTACGCCGATCCCATCGAAGCCTGGCGTGGGCCCCCGCAGTCGATCATGTCGGCGCAGTTCGCGCGCGTCGCGGGCAACTTCGGCTTTCGTCTCGAGGCGGCGCCCGTACATCCGGGGCTTCTCGCCACCGCCGCGCCGTGGACGTCGGCGCGAGCACATCGGCGGTTGATGCAGCGGGCCGACCACGTCTCGGCAATGATCGCGCTGACGCGCGATTCGTCCGGCGGGCGAGTTCGCGCCCGCCCCGACGGCGGCGTGCGGATCGACTACAACCTGGGCAAGGCGGAACGCGCGCTGGTGGCGCAGGGTATCTCGGCGGCGGCACGTGTACATCTCGCCGCCGGAGCCGACGAGGTGCACACGCTTCACACCCGCGGTTTGACGCTCGCGAAGTCTTCCTCGCCGGCGGAGGCGGACGCCTTTTACCGCCGCATCGAGAACGAACCGGTGGATCGGAATTGGTCATCGCTGTTCAGCGCGCACCAAATGGGCACATGCCGAATGGGAACGGACGGGTCGACGGCCGTCTGCGACGAGCGGGGCCAGGTATTCGGCGTCTCGGGTCTCTACGTCGCCGACGCGAGCGCCTTTCCCGCGTCGAGCGGGGTAAACCCGATGCTCACGATCGTGGCGATCGCGACGTGCGTCGCCGAGGGAATCGCGAACGGTGAAGAGTGACGCTAGGATTCGTCGGTCGATGCCTCGAACTCCGCTGTACGCCCTGCTGCTGGCCTCGACCGTCGCGCTGGCGACGGCGGCACCGGCCCAAACCCCCGACCGACAGGCGGCGGCCGCGGCGGCGCGCGTAGACCCCCTGCACCAGACGGGACGCAACGTCACGATCTCGCTGCTGACGATGGGCAATGGCACTCAGGTGTGGGAGCTGTTCGGCCACAACGCGATCCAGATCCACGACCTGGTGACGAACCGCGACACGGTATTCAACTGGGGCGTGTTCGATTTTCGCCAGCCGCATTTCATCCAGCGTTTTCTCAAGGGAACGATGCTCTACTCCATGGGCGGCGACTCCATGGACAACATCCTTCTCGAGTACCACTACTGGAACCGCTCGGTGGTCGCGCAGGAGCTCGATCTCACGGCCGAGCAGAAGGATTCGGTGTTGGCGGCGATTCAGCGGAACGCGCAGCCGGAGAACATTCAGTACCACTATGACTACTTCCGCGACAACTGCTCCACGCGGGTGCGCGACATTCTCGACCACGCGCTGGGCGGGGCTCTGCGAAAGGAATCCGCGGGACTCACCGGAACCACTTACCGCTGGCACGCGCTTCGGTTGATGCAGGTGCTCCCGGCGATCATGCTCGGCGTGGACATCGGACTCGGCCGCCCGGGGGACCGCGACCTCTCGAAGTGGCAGGTCATGTTTCTGCCGCGGCAACTGCACGATTTCCTTGCGGGCATCGTCGTCACCGACGGCGCCGGCGCCGGGCACCCACTCGTGCGCCGCGAGACCGTGATCTTTCAATCGACCCGCGCGGGGGACGAGCCCGACGCGCCGCCGCGCTTCGGGATCTGGGCGCTGCTCGGCGGGATTGCCGTGGCCGCGCTGATCCTCTGGCTCGGCGTCGCGGCGACGAGCCGCGGCGACTGGACTCGCGTCGCGGCGAGCCTCGTGATCGGGCTGTGGTCGCTGACGGCCGGGCTGTTGGGCACGATTCTCTTCCTGCTGTGGACCGCGACCGACCACGTGTTCGCGCATCAGAATGAGAACCTGCTGATCTTCAATCCGCTCTGGCTGGCGCTGGTCGTGCTCGGGCCGATCTTCCTGTTGTCCGGACGCGCGGCCGGCGCCACGAGAGCGATCTCGCTGGCCATCGCCGGCCTCGCCGTTATCGCGATCCTCGCCCATTTCGTCGGCTTGTCTTCGCAGAACAACTTTCCCATCGTGGCGCTCGGCCTGCCCCCGGCCCTCGCCGTGGCGCTCGTTACCGCCCGACGTCCAGTACGGGCAAACCGGCCGCGCGAAGCTTTGCGTTGACGGCGGCGAGCTCCGTCGTCCGAAGCGTCGCCCACCGAGCGTTCACGCCGTCAGCCGCTCGCTTAGCGTCGAGCACCGACGCCGTACCCTGAGCGGTCAGCTCGGTGTCCGCTCCATCGAGTAGAGACAGCGCAGTGAGAAGCTCCCCGTTCACCGACGCGATGCTCGGCTGAGTCGCCGCACCACGACCGCCGCGACCGCCAGCCGGCGCCCCGCCGCCCCCTCCCCCTCCGCGGCGGCCGCCGCCTTGTCCGGCGAGCGCGCCCAACTGCGCGTCGTACGTCGATAGGGTTTGCGCGAGCGACGCGTCGGCGCGGCCGCGTGTTTCGGCGATCTTCGCGCGCAAGTCGCGGATCTGCGACGCGGTCACCGAATCGCGCGCGACGGCGTCCCACAGTGTGACGGCCAATGCGTGCTGCCGCGCGAGGATTTCCGGCGGCGTCTTCACACGCGGGTCCATCTTGAGCGTGAGTGGCTGTGTTTGCGTCTTGTCGCCGACGGTGAGCCGAACCTTGTAGGTGCCGGCGATGGCAAGAGGTCCGCGCGGTTCGCGCGGTGTGTCGAAGGGGACCGCGGAGATCGGATACTGTCCGGGCTGCGCGCTCGTGCCGGCGGGCGGCGAGTAGTGCAGGTCCCAAACGAATCGATGAAAGCCCGGCGCCGACGACAACACCTTCGTCGGGCGGATCCAGTAGAACGGCGTCTCGCCGAGGTCCGCGGGCGCCATGGAGGTATCGCGACTCGCGTACTTGCGTATCACGCGATCGCTCGCGTCGAGAATCTCGAGCGTCGCGTCGCCGCCGTCGCCGGGGCCGACGAAATAGTCGATGATCGCGCCGTCGGGCGGATTCTGCGCGCCGGGTTCGTCGGGCGGAATCGGTGTGTCGGGGTACTTCGCCGAGCGGAATCGAATCGCCGTCGCCGGCTTGAAGAGCGTGAGCGCGGCGGACGACGTGTTGGCGGCGATCTCGCGCAGCGGTTCGATGTCGTCGAGGATCCAGAACGACCGACCGTGCGTGCCGACCGCGATGTCGTCGTCCTTGAGCACGAGGTCGCGAATCGACGTCGCCGGCATGTTGAGACGGAGCGACGACCAATGGTCACCGTCGTCGAACGAGACCCATACCTGCGTCTCGCTTCCCGCGAAGAGGAGCCCGCGGCGCTTCGAGTCTTCTCGCACCACGTTCACGATCGCGCCGTCGGGAATGCCGCTGGTGATCCGAGTCCACGTTTTGCCGCCGTCGTGCGTGCGGAAGACGTGCGGCCGCATGTCGTCGAGACGAAGCGTGTTGACCGCGGCGTACGCGGTCTTCGCGTCGAAGCGCCCGGCGTCGATGATCGACACCTTGCTCCACGGACGATCGCGCAGCTCGGGCGGCGTGACGTCGGTCCAGTGAAGGCCGCCGTCGGCCGTCGTGTGAATCAGTCCGTCGTCGCTTCCCGCCCAGATCCGCTTGATGTCGACGTACGACGGCGCGACGGTGTACACGACGCCCGGATGTCTCGCCCGCGCCGGCGCCGACGCCGAGTAAACGCCGACGTTGGCGGGAACGACCGAGTCGGTTCGCGTGAGGTCGGGGCTGATCGAAGTCCAGGTCTTGCCGCCGTTGGTCGTCTTCCACACGGTGTTCGACGCGAAGAACAGCGTGTGAGGATCGACAGTCGAGAAAACCAGCGGCGCGGTGCGCAGCGTTCGATAGTCGCTGACGCCGCCCGGCGCCGCACCGCCCCGGCCGATGCGCGGGCCGACCTCCTCGATCAAGCCGGTCCGCCGGTCGTAGCGCGTCACCTTGCCGCCGTAGACGAGATCGGGGTCGAGAGGATCGGGTGCGACGTAGGCGTATTCCTCGACGCCGACGGGGTGCCAATCCCACGCCAGGATTCGACCGTCGTCGCCGCGGCTCCGCACGCACGCCGAGCCCGACTCCTGCTGCCCGCTGCACACGCGATACGGAAACGCGTTGTCGGTCGACACGTGATAGAACGCGGCCGTCGGTTGATTGAGCCACGAGCTCCACGTCGCGCCGCCGTTGACCGTGACGATCGCCCCTTGATCGCCGACGAGCAGAATCACGTTCGGATCGATCGGGTTGATCCACAAACGCTGGTAGTCGTCGCCGCCGGGCGCTCCGCGAAATGCCTTGAACGTCTTGCCGCCGTCGGTCGACTTCCACGACACGACGGTCGCCGTGTAGACGACGTCCGGATTCTTCGGATCGACCTTCACCTCGGCGGCGTCCGACGGACGCGTCGCCACGCGATCGTCGGTCGTCGCCGGGTGCCAGCTTTCGCCCGCGTCGTCAGACCTGTACAACCCGGCGCCGCGACGCGCCTCGACCGTCGCGAACATCCGGCTCGGCATGCTCGGCGCCACCGTGATGCCGATGCGGCCGAGACCATCTTGCTCGAACGTGGGCAGCCCGGCGCCGAGTCGCTTCCACGTGGCGCCCGCGTCGGTCGACTTGAACAGGCCGCTGCCGGGACCGGAGAACGCGCCGTTCTCCCACGGCCCTTGTCGCGCCTCCCACAGCACCGTGTAGACGACGTCGGGATTCACCGGATCGAGCACGACATCGACGGCGCCGGTGTTCTCGTCCTTGTAGAGGATTTTCTGAAAGGTCTTCCCACCGTCGGTGGACTTGAAGAGTCCGCGCTCGGCGTTCGGACCGTACGGGTGGCCGAGCACGGCGACGTACAGGCGATCGGGATCTCGCGGGTCGACGGCGATCTGCGGGATCTGCTGCCCGTCACGCAGACCGAGGTGCGTCCAGGTCGCGCCGGCGTCGGTGGACTTGTAGACGCCGTCACCGACCGAGAGGTCGGGGCGTTGGAGCCCTTCTCCGCTCCCGACGTAAACGATGTTCGGATTCGAGGGCGCAACGGCGATCGCGCCGATCGAACCGGTCGGCTGGTCGTCGAAGATCGGATTCCAGGTGCGGCCGTAGTCGGTCGTCTTCCACACGCCGCCGTTCACCACGCCGACGTAGAAGACGTTCGGCTGATTCGGGATGCCCGCCGCGGCCTTCGTCCGGCTGGCGCGATACGGTCCGATCATTCGCCAGCGCATCTCCGAATACATCGATGGGTCGATGCGTTGCGCGGCGAGCGCGATGGGACACGCGGCCAGGAGAGCGAACGACAAGCGCGAGAGGCGCACGGTTGTGACTCGGATTTTCGAGGGGAAAGCGGCGAGATCGCGTCGGCGCCGGATTCTCGCACGCAGGGTTGCCGTCGGCAAGAGATTTCGGGCATGAACCAACTTCTCCTTTCGTTGATCGGCCACATGCGATGGGCCGACGCGGTCGTCGCCGAGTCGCTGCAGCGGAACACGTCGCCCGATCCGGAAGCGGCGCGGCTGTTCGCGCACATCGCCTCCGTCGAGCATCTCTGGTTCGCGCGCATCGAAGGCCGGACGGCGGCGCACGCCGTTTGGCCGGCGGACATGGCGCCGGCCCAAGCGGCAGCGCTCGCGGCGGAACACGCGGATCTCTACCAAAGGCTCGTCGACGGCGCGACCGCGGAGCAACTGGCTCGGCGCGTCGCGTACCGCAACAGCGCCGGGCGCGACTTCCACAGCCGCGTGTCCGACATAGTGACGCACGTCGCAATGCACGGCAGCTACCACCGCGGCCAGATCGCGCGGCGGTTGCGCTTGGCCGGGTTCGAGCCGCCGTACACCGACTTCATTCAGTACACGCGTCGCGACCAGTAGGCACGTCGGACAATAACCGTTCGCGAATCGGCGGCGCGGCATCGATTCTGCCCTTCTTCACCGAACCGGTCCGCATCACACGCGAGGCCGGTACGAAAGGGAGAACGGTATGCCAAGAATACGAATACAACGCGCCGCGGCGACGCTCGTCGCGGCACTGTTGGGCGGAGCGTGCGCGCGTTATCACGAATCGTCGGCCGGCGGAGAAGTGATCAGCGCGGGAGAGGCGGCCGAGACGGTGGTGCTGCACGTTCGGAATCTCGGGTTGAACACGGTCGAGCTGCGGGCGATTGAGGACGGGCGGTCGAGATTCATCGCTTCGGTCAGCGCCCACGACACGTCCAGCATCCTGCTCGATCGGCTGCTCTTCCCGACGGCGAGCCTGTTCATCGCCGCGTATGCTCAGGCCGGGGCACAGCGCGTCGTCGTCGGCCCGCTCGCCGCGGGGAAAGGCGACGAGATCGATCTCACGGTTCAGGAAGGCTTGACCGGGAGCCAGGCGAACGTGCATCGCTGACCACGGAGCGAAGCTCGGCTAGTCGTTTTCGGATGAACCGGCGCTCCGGCTCGAGGGTCGCGAGCGCCAACGCTCGCTGGTAGTCGCGAGCCGCGGCGTCGGTCTTTCCGACACGACGGCGCAAGTCCGCGCGAACGGCGTATAGCAGGTGGTAGTCGGAGAGCTCGCCGCGGGCGTGGATCGCGTCCACGAGAAGAAGCGCGGCCTGCGGTCCGTCGACCATCGCGACGGCGACCGCGTGATTCAACTCGACGACGGCGCTCGACGTGTGCGACATCAACAGCGCGTACAGCCCGGCGATCTGCCGCCAATCGGTCTCGGCGGGCGACTCGGCGCGCGCGTGCAGCGCGGCGATCGCCGCCTGAATCGCGTATGATCCGGCGCGGCCTCGCCTCAGCGTGCTCTCCACCAGCGCGAGCCCTTCGGCGATCTGCCCGTGATTCCAACGCGACCGGTCTTGATCTTCGAGTAATATCAGCTCGCCGTCGGGCGAGCTGCGGGCTTCGCGCCTCGCGTCGTGCAGCAGCATCAACGCGAGCAGCGCCGCGGACTCTCGCTCGTCGGGCATCAGCGTCACGAGCAGGCGAGCGAGTCGAATCGCCTCGGCGCAGAGCTCGCGACGGACGAGCGCGTCGCCGGCCGTGGCCGCATACCCCTCGGTGAACACCAGGTAGATCACGGCAAGCACCGAGTCGAGCCGTTCGGCGAGCTCCGTCGCCGGCGGAACGCGATACGGAATCCGCGCGTCGCGAATCTTGGCGGTCGCCCGCACGAGCCGCTGAGCCATCGTCGCGGATGGGACGAGAAACGCGCGCGCGATCTCGTCGGTGGTGATCGAACAGACGGTGCGCAGCGTGAGCGCGACCTGCGCCTCGCGCGCCAGTGCCGGGTGACAGCACGTGAAGATCAGGCGCAGGCGATCGTCCTCGACCTCGTGCTCGGACTCCTCACCCGGGGAGACCTCGCTCGTGCGCCTCTCGAGCACGGAGGCGGCGACGAGCGGACTCCGCTCGACGAGCCGCGCGTCTTTTCTCATTCGATCGATGGCGCGATGACGACCGGTGCTGACGAGCCACGCACGCGGATTCTCCGGCCACCCGGTGGTGGGCCACTTCTCGACGGCGGCCACAAACGCGTCCTGCGTCGCCTCCTCGGCGGCATCGAAGTCGCCGAGGAGGCGGATCAGCGTCGCGCGAATGCGCCCAGACTCATCGCGATAGAGCGCCGCGATTCGGTCGTGGGCGCTCTCGGTCATGCGGGAACGGGAGCGGTCATTTCCTGGATGGGCCGCACCTCGATGGCTCCGGAACGCGCGCCAGGAATTCGCGCGGCGAGGGAGATGGCAGCGTCGAGATCGGGCGCGTCGACGAGGTAGTAGCCGGCGAGCTGCTCTCGCGTCTCGGCGAACGGACCGTCGGTCGTCTGACGCTTTCCGTTGCGCACGCGGACCGTTGTCGCCGTCTTCGTCGGCTGAAGCGCGTTTCCGCCCTTGTAGTTGCCGCTGGCGACGATGTTCTCGGTGTACTCGCGATACTCGTTCGACATTTCCCTGACCGTGTCTGGCGCGGGGCGATCCGCTTCGTTCGAGTAGATGAGCAAGAGGTATTGCATGTGGCCGTCTCCTGTGAAGTGAGTTGTCGTGCGCTTGCAACCGACAACTAGTCGAACGGGGCCGCTGAGAATCGACGCGGCCCGGGAAGACCTTTGGCAGGTTAAGGTTACGCCCATTGATTGACGCCGGCGACCGAACCCGGGTTATAGGGGTAGAAGCGCCCGCGATCGGTTCGTAGGTTTGCCGAGTCGGCTCTTTCACCGGTGGCACCCCCAATGAAGGCACACAACCAATTGATGCGCCCCAGCGCGGCGCGCACGACGCTCGGACCCTGGATCACGGCTCTGCTCGCCTTGGTGCTCTCGGCGCCGGGGGCCGCGGGGGCGCAGGGGGCTCCGCCTCCCGCCAGTGCCCCCCCGCCGGCGACCGGGTTCGCGAAACTTCAGGGCTTCGTGATCGACAGCGTGCACAACGGGCCGCTGTCGAAGGCGGTCGTGCTCGTCGAGGGCGCGTCTCGGAACACGATGACGGACGTGGACGGGCACTTCGCGATCGACAGCATTCCGCCCGGACAGCACCGGATCATGGTGTTGTCAGCGGTGCTCGACACGCTCGGGCTGTCGATGCGGACCCCGGCCTACACGTTCACGGCGGACAAGACGAACGAGCTCGACCTCAGCATTCCGAGCCCGGAGCGCATCGCGAACGCGATCTGCCCGTCGGCGCAGCGCATGCGCGGCCCCGCGGTGATGGTCGGCTTCGTCCGCGACCCAGATACGAAGGAGCCCGCGACCGGCTCGAAAGTGCAGTTGGTCTTCAACGAGAAGGATCTCATCGGCCGACCGCAGCCGCGCCTGCGTGAAGCGACGGTCGATTCGTCGGGCCTGTACAAGATCTGCGGCCTCCCGGGCGACATGAGCGGCAAGGTGCAGGTCTTCCGCAACGGGGTGAGCTCGGGTGAAGTGCCGGCCGAAGTGAGCAACGGGTTCCTCGCTCTCCGGGGATTCAGCATCGTCGGCAAGCACGACACGATGGTCGCGATGAAGACCGACAGCGGGAAGACGAAGATGGTCGCGCGTGGCTCGGCGCGCGTCACGGGCAAGGTGATGGACAAGAAGGGTCAGCCGCTCCGCGACGCGCGCGTGAGTTTGCAGGGCGGCGGCGACGTCGCGCTGACGAGGGCAAACGGCGAATTCACACTCGACAGCCTGCCGTCGGGGACACAGGCGCTCCAGGTCCGAAAGCTCGGATACTCGGTGACCGAGGTCGCCGTCGAACTGTCGGCCCGCGAACCAGCGCAGACGACGATCACGATGAGCGACGCCGTGCCGCTGCTGCAGACCATGCGCGTCGAGGCCTCGAAGGACAAAGGACTGTCGGACGTGGGATATCTGCAGCGCAAGCAGACCGGCATGGGCTACTTCATGGACGGCAATCAGATCAACAAGGACGCGATCTCGTTTGCCGACGTGATGCGTACGGCCCCCGGCCTCAAAGTCATGCCGCTCGGCGACGGCCGCACTTACGTCATCACCGACTCGCGCAATCCGGCCGGCAACGGCTGCGTGAACTTCTACGTCGACGGTACGCGGTGGACCGAGGTCACTCCTGGCGACGTCAGCACGTTCGTGCGCCCCGACGAGCTTGTCGCGGTCGAGATCTATCACGGTTCGGAGACGCCGCCGCAGTACTCGACACCGGGCATGTCGAGTTGCGCCACCGTCGTCGCGTGGACGAGAGCGCGTATCCGCACCGAGACGACAAGAAAGCCTTGAGCGTGACCGACCGGACCCGCCCGACGTGAGCCCTCGCGTCCGCGTCTTCGCGCAGAGCGACATCGCGACGGAGTGCGACGCGTGCGGCATCCGCTTTCACATCACCTCGGGCGGAGCGTGCGTAAAGTGCCGGCGCGTGCTCTGCGCGCAGCACCTGTACGGTTCGTGGTTGCGGCGGCTCGCCGTGGATTTTGGCGCCGCCACGGTGTGCGTCACGTGCCGGCAGACGGCCGGAGCGTGACGCGCCACGAGGCGCAGGACCCGGAGTTCGAGCGCCGCGTCCGCGGGAGCTTCGAGCGCCAGCGGTTCATGGCGACGCTGGGCGCGCGCCTCGCCCGCGTCGAGCCGGGCGAGGTGGACATCGAGCTCACGGCGCGCGACGAGCTCACACAGCAGCACGGGTTTCTTCACGCCGGCGCGCTGGCGACGGTCGCCGACAGCGCCTGCGGCTACGCGGCGCTCTCTCTGATGCCGCCGGGCGCGGCAGTCTTGAGCGTCGAGTTCAAGATCAACATGCTCGCGCCGGCGAAGGGCGACCGCGTGGTGGCGCACGGCCGCGTGCTGCGCGCCGGCAAGACGATCACCGTGTGCCGCGGCGACGTCATCGCCCATTCGGCTGACGGCGAGCGCCTCGTGGCGACGATGGTCGGCACGATGATGACCGTGCGCGACCGCGGCATCGCCGACTGACGCACCCCCGCCAACTCAGCCGAGCAGCGTCCGCAGCTTGTCGATGGCGATGTTGCCGCCGCTCACGACGGCGGCGATGCGCTGGCCGTCGCGAAACGGAATCGCGCGCGTCAGCACGGCGGCCGTCGCGGCGGCGCCACCTGGTTCCGCAAGAAGCTTCGCGCTGACGAGAAGCTCGCGCACGGCGTCGGCGATCAGGTCGTCGTCGATCAGGACGACGTCATCGACATAACGGCGTATGATCTCGAAGTTCACCTGCCCGGTCATGGGTGCGGCCAGGCCGTCGGCGATGGTGTTCACCGACTCGAGCGTCACGGCCCGCCCCGCGTCGAGGCTGAGACGCGTCGACGGCGCACCGCGCGGTTCCACGCCGAAAACGCGAATGCCCGGATTCATCTCCTTGATCGCCACGGCCATGCCGGAGATCAATCCGCCGCCGCCGATGGGAATCACCACCGCGTCGAGCTCTCCGGCCTGCTCGACGAGCTCCATTCCCGCGGTGCCGGCACCCGCGCAGACCACTTCGTCGTCGAATGGGTGCACGAAGACCAGGTTGCGCTCCTTTTCGAGCTCTCGAGCGCGCTCGATCGCCTGGATGCTGGTGGCCCCGTACAGCACGACCTCGGCCCCGTATCCACGGCTCGCTTCGATCTTGGCCGGCGACGCCGCCTCGGGCATGACGACTACGGCGTGAATTCCCGCGGCGTGCGCGCCCCAGGCGAGCGCTTGTGCGTGATTCCCCGCCGACACGGTGACGACGCCCCGCGCGCGTTCCGCCGCGCCGAGCCGGCTCAGCTTGTTGAGCACGCCGCGGACCTTGAAGGACCCCGTCTTTTGAAGGTTCTCGCATTTGAGAACCAGGTGCACCCCCACGCGCTCCCCGATGCGGCTGGCCGACATCGTGGGCGTGACGTGGACGCGGCCGGCGATGCGCTGGCGGGCGTCGCGTATCTCGTTCAATCCGATCATCGCCGAAATATGAGACTCGCCTCTGCGACCAACCACCCGGCACGCGACGGGCCCGGCTGATTACATTGGCGCGTGCTCACACGACAGGACAGCGTCATCATCGGCGCCACCGTGGCCGCGGTCATCGCAGCGGCGGTCCTGCGCGTGGCCGGCGCGAACGACGTACTGCGCTTCATCGCGGCCGCGACGGCTCTGTCGCTCCTCGCCATGAACGTGTCGCGCGGGACCGAACAGCTCGGCGCCCACCTCGGCCCGGCCGCAACCGGCATTCTCCAGGCGGCGCTCGGCAATCTCCCGGAATTGCTCGTGTGCACGTTCGCGTTGCGCGCCGGGCTTGTGTCGGTCGTCCAGGGCGCGTTGATCGGATCGATCCTCGCGAACTCGCTGCTGATCCTCGGATTGGCGATCCTCGTCGGCGGACTCAAGCACGGCCGAATGCACTACGATGCCGAATCGCCGCGACTGATCGTGTCGTTGATGATGCTGGCCGTCGCCGCGCTCACGATTCCAACGCTGGCGTCGCAGCTGCACACGCCGGCGGCGGGGCACGAAAAGCCGCTCAGCGTTGCCTGCTCGCTCCTGTTGCTGGGCGTCTTCGTGGCGAGCCTGCCGTTCTCGCTGGGCTCCGATCCCGACCGGTCCGCGCGTCCCGTCAGTATCACCGCGACGGTCGCCGAGTGGTCGATCTCGCTCTCGATCACGACGCTCGCCTGCGCGTCCGTTGGCGCGGCCGTTGTGTCCGACTGGTTCGTCGACGCGTTGAAGCCGGCGATCGGCGCGCTGCACATCTCCGAGGCGTTCGCGGGAATCGTCGTCGTGGCGATCGCCGGCAACGCCGTCGAGAACGTCGCCGGAATCCGGCTCGCGGCGAAGAACAGGCCTCAGTACGCGATGAGCGTGATCCTCAACAGCTCGCTGCTCATCGCGTTGGTCGTGATTCCGATCCTCGTGCTGTTCTCGTTTTCGTTCGGCGGCGGCGCGCTCACGCTGGTCTTGCCGCCTCTCCTCATCGCCGCCCTTCTCCTCAGCACGCTGACGTCGGCGATGATCGTGAACGACGGCGAGGCGACGTGGATCGAGGGGGTTGCGTTGATCGGCCTGTACGGCATTTTCGCCGCGGCGTTCTGGTGGGGCTGACGACTCGAGGGAGGACGATCGATGACACGCGTCACCGCGTTGGCATTTCTCTTTTCGTTCGCGGCGAGAGCGAACGCCCAATGGGTTCCTCAGCAGAGCGGCACGAGCGCCGAGTTCCGCGGACTCGTGGCGACCGGCGCGTCGGTCGTGTGGGCGAGCGGCACGCGCGGCCGCGTCGCGCGAACCAACAACGGCGGCGCGACATGGTCGGTCGACTCCGTGCCCGGCGCGTCGGGGCTCGACTTTCGCGCCATCGCGCCGCGCAACGAGCGTCTCGCATGGGTCGTCAGCGCGGGGCCCGCCGAGCAGGGGCAAGCACAGCTCTTCCGAACGACGGACGGCACAAATTGGATGCGCCAATTCACCACGGCACAAACGGGCGTCTTCCTCGATGCGATCGCATTCTGGGACGATCGCCACGGCATCGCCATGAGCGACCCGATCGCCGGCAAGCTGTTCATCCTGGCGACCGACGACGGCGGTGACACCTGGGCTCAGGTTCCGGCCGATCCGGCTCCTCCGGTGCTTCCCGGGGAGGCTGCCTTCGCGGCGAGCGGCACGTGTCTCGTCGTTCAGGGATCGTCGAACGTGTGGATCGGCACGGGAGGCGGCGCGCGGGCACGTGTCTTTCGATCGACCGACCGCGGGCGCACGTGGCAGGTGGCCGACACGCCGCTCCACGCCGGCAACGCGGCATCGGGAATATTTTCGCTGGCGTTCAGCGATTCGCGGCACGGTGTGGCGGTGGGCGGCGAGTATTCGAAGCCGAAGGAGGAGTTCGACAACGTCGCGGTGACCGACGACGGCGGCGCCACCTGGCGCCGGGCGCGCGGTCCGCTGCCGCACGGCTACATGTCGGCGGTGGCGTTCGTCCCCATGTCAGGTGGGCGACAGCTTGTCGCCGTCGGACTCGCCGGCACTGCGCGATCGGACGACGCGGGCGAGAGCTGGACGATGGTGGACACGGTCGCCTACAACTCGATAACATTCGCACCGAGCGGCGACGGATGGGCGGCCGGCCCGCGCGGCCGGATCGCGAAGTGGTCGCCAACGCCCGCACCGAAGAAGCCGTAGTTCATCGAGTCGGCCGCCCGCCTTTCCCCGCCGTCGACTCTCGCGTCACCACCCCGACGAGGACCACCATGGCTGCGTCGCCGAATCCTGCTCGGCACCGTTGCGTCGTTCATCGTGCTGTCGTGCGGCCACGGAGGCGCGAGCTCCACGCCCGCGCCGGCGCCGGGGCCTGCTTCGCCGGCACAAACTCCCGCGGGGCAGCCGGCGGCCGGACAGCCGGTGACGACCTCGCGCCGCGGCGGCCACCGCCGTCGCGCGACAGCCTCGAGAAGCTCCGCGCCGTCTATGTCGCGCAGATCATGAGCGAGATCGCCGGCCGCGAGAATCAGCCCGCCGAGCAAGTGTTCAAGAATGTTCAAGTGCTCAAGGGGATCACGGCGGCGGAGCTCGTGCACAAGATGGACAAGGAGTACGCGACGCCGCTGAGCTGGAACTGCACAAACTGCCATCGCCTCGCGAATCAGGGGAACTGGGCGAGCGATACGGCGACCGACAAGAGGCGCGCGCGCTTCATGCAGCAGATGACGAACGACATCAACCTCGTCACGCTGCCCAAGCTCTATCCCAAGGACACGCCGAAGGTGACCTGCGCGACGTGTCACCGCGGCTACAACGAGCCGCCGCCGCCGGAGTACATGATCCCCGAACGCGGCAAGCCGGGCGGGCTGCCGCTGCCGCCGGCCCGCGGTACTACCGGCGCGCCGCCGCCGGCCGCGAAACCGCCGCGGCGCGTAAGCCGTCTCACCGCGATCCGCACTGAGCGAGCACGCGCTTCGGCTCGGCCGCGTTCGGCAGGAGCGCGCGAGCCGCGCGTGCCTCGGAGCGCGTGCCCGGGGACATTCGCCGCGCGCCACGTACGCCTCGGCGAGCTTGAGATGAATCCGATATGAGCCCGGATCGAGCCGCGCGGCGCGCTCGATCGTCGAAATGCGCGAGTTCGCGCTGAACGTCGCGATCGCCGCCAGCTGCGCCGCGCTGCGACCCACGGCGACGATCCCGAACACGACGATCGTCAACAGCGCGGCGAATCGAAGCGACGGCGCGCGCGACGATCGTGCGATCGGACGGAGGCGCGAGAGCTCCCGCCAGCGTCCAGACGAAAAACGCCGGCGTCGCGACGATGAGCGCGGCGTCGAACGAGCCGACGACGATGGCCGCGGCGAGCGTGCCGACGAGCGCCATCGACGTCATCACGTGCTCCGAGTCCGCCATCGCCGTACGGGGCTGCGTGGAACGCACGTCCATGTACGCGCGTCGCACGCAGACCCAGGAGAACCACGGCCAGCGCGGCAATCCCGATCAGTCCGCGCTCCGAGGCATACGCGACCCAATCGCTGCTCGGCCACGGGTTCGCCGTCGTGCCTTCGTCCTGCGAGAGCGACGGATCGTTGCGCGACGCGTACTTCGGGTAGACGACCGGCCAATTTCCCGGGCCGACGCCGAGCAGTGGCCGTGCCTCGGTCATGTGCAGCGAATTCGTGTATTGCACGAGACGGCCGTGCCCACTTCCCTCCTTGTAATTCACCAAGCCGACCGCCGAGTCGATGTACGGCGTATCGCTCTTCCACTCGAGGCGGTTGGGCAGGAAGATCGCGGCCAGCGCTCCGACCAGCGCCGCGATGCCGATGTACGAGAGTCGCGGCAACGTCCTGCGTGCCACGCCATTGTCCGCGGCTCATCGCCCCGGCCACGACCACCGCGCCGATCGACACGATCGACGGCGAGCCACGCCGCGCGGCTGCGAGACATGGCGAGCGCCGCGGCCACCGCCACGCTTCCCGCGACGCCGATCACGACCGTCGCCGGACGGCGCGCCGTCACGGTCACGAGCGCGATGACGGGAACGCCGATCGCGCACAGGTGAGCGACGAAGTTCCGGTTGCCGAACGTTCCTCCGGGCGCGCGGTTGAGACTGAAGTACTCGCTCCGCAGACCGTACGCTTGAGCGAGCGCCGTGACGGCACCGAGTATCACGGCGGCCGCGAGCGCCGCGAGGAGCGGGCGCGCGAGTCCCGCGCGGCGAATCGACGTCGCGCACCAGAAGAGCGCCGCGCCGCCGGCCGAAATCGCGAGCGCCCGCTCCGCCGCCCACGGGTTTGTCGCGGCGATCGCCGACGCGAGACCCGAGGCGAGGAACAGCACCATCGCCAAATCCACGACGGTCAACGAGACGCGGGCGAGTCGCGACGCGACGAGTAGCGACGCCGCCGCCGCGCAGAGCAGGAGCACGAGCTCCTTCGGCACGAAGTAACGGTCGAGGTCGAAGGCTTTGTAAGGCGTCGCGGCGAGGACGACGGCGATCGCGCCGAACTGAAGGATTCTTAGTGGCCGGCGATCGGCGACGATGTCCGCGGACGGATTGACACGCATGTGCTCGGAAACAAATCAGGACGTCGCGCTCGGCGCCAGCACGGGCCCAGCTCGGGCCCAGCACGGAAATGGCGTGTGGTACGGCTGTTGTAAGAAGCCGAATCGGTCCGAGACCTCGATACGGATGGCGCCGCTACTTTTCGGCACGGCGGCCGGGCTCCCTGCCGTCGCGACGGGGTACTGGCTCGAGTAGGCACAAACGCCTCCAGGCACTCATTCGCACCAGGCACATGACAATTTCGACATCGCACGTCGCGGCGTTCGTCGCCGCGTTGGTCGCCGCAGGCGCCCCGCTCGGAGCACAGTCCAGTGGATCGGGGTCAGGGACAGTCAACCCGATCCCCCGTTTCGACCGGACCGGTTCCGCCGACACGTCGATCTTCGCGCCGCTCAATCTCCCGAATGGGAACATCTATCGCAGCGGAGACGGCTCGCCCGGACCGAAGTACTGGCAGCAGCACGCCGACTACGACCTCCACGGCACGCTCGACACGGCGGCGAAGGCGGTGCGCGGCGAGATGACCCTGCGCTACACAAACAACTCGCCGGACACGCTGCGCTTCGTCTGGTTCCAGGTCGAGCAGAACGCTTTCAAGAACGGGTCGCTCAACTCGTACGTCTTCCCGTCGGAGTCGCGCTTTGGCGCGCGCAACTTCGAGGGCGGCGATTTCATCGACCGCTTCAATCAGGTCGCCGGCGCAAAGGGCGCGAAGGGCACGGGCGTTCCGCTCAAGACGCGCGTCGAGGGCACGGTCATGAAAGCGGACCTGGCCACGCCGCTTCCGCCGGGACAGACGACGACGTTCGACGTCGCGTGGCACTTCAACGTCCCGGAGCACGGCGCCGACCGCATGGGCCGCGACGGCGCGCTCTACGAGCTCGCTCAGTGGTATCCGCGCGTCTGCGTCTTCGACGACCTGCGCGGCTGGAACACCGAGCCGTACCTCGGCCAGGGCGAGTTCTATCTCGAGTACGGCGACTACAACCTCTCGGTGACCGTTCCCGCGGGCTACATCGTCGCCGCGACGGGCACGCTTCAGAACGCCGCCGAGGTGCTGACGCCGACGGAGATCTCGCGTCTGGCGCAGGCGGCGAAGTCCGACACGCCGGTGCACATCATCACCCAGGACGAGTTGAAGAGCGGCGCCGCGCGTCCGAAGACGGCCTCGGGCATGGTCACGTGGCGATTCGCGGCGCACAACGTGCGCGACGCGGTATGGGCCGCGTCCCCCGACTACATGTGGGACGCGTCGAGCTGGCAGGGACACATGGCCTTCGCGTACTACCGCCCGAGCGCGATCGAGCCGTGGAAGGACGCGGCCGACATGTCGCGCATGTCGATCAACGAATACTCGGAGCGCTGGTTCCAGTATCCGTATCCGCAGATCAGCGCCGTCGAGGGGCCGATCAGCGGCATGGAATACCCGATGCTCGCCATGGAGGACCGGAATCCCGAGAAGTACTCGCTCTACAACGTGATCACGCACGAGATCGGGCACATGTGGTATCCGATGATCGTCGGCTCGAACGAGCGGATGCACATGTGGCAGGACGAAGGGTTCAACACGTTCATCAACTACTTCTCCGAGGCGCGACGCTTCCCGGAGAAGGGCAGTACGACCGAGCGCGTGGCGCACGACCGCCGCGAGGTCGAGGCGTACATGCAGCACAACATCGACACGCCGCTCGAGGTGCAGCCGGACCGCATCGAGCCGCATCTGCTCGGCGAGAACGCGTACGTGAAGACGGCCGTCGGGCTCGGGCTCCTGCGCGACGAGATCCTCGGCCCGGCGGCGTTCGACGACGCGTTCCGCGAGTACACCCGCCGGTGGGCGTTCAAGCACCCCAGCCCCGCGGACTTTTACAGGACGATGGAGAACGTGAGCGGCCGGCGGCTCGACTGGTTCTTCCGCCAGTGGTTCATCGAGAACCCGCACTTCGACGTCGCCGTCGACTCCGTGCGGCAGAAGCAGGTCGGCGACATCGACTCGGTGCAGGTCTTCTACGGAAACCACGCGCGCGGCGTGCTGCCGTTGCACGCGCGATTCACGTTCAGCGACGGCTCGACCGAGAACTTCGACTATCCGGCCGAGATCTGGAGCACGGACGAGGTCAACTACGACCGCCTGTACGGGTTCAACGGAAAGAAGATCACCAAGATCGAGATCGACCCGGACAAGCGAAGCGTGGACACGGACCGGTCGAACAACGTTTGGCCGCGGTGATCACGGGCGTCACTCGGCGCGCAATGCGATAGCCGGATCGACCCGCGCGGCCCGCCGCGCGGGTACGATCGCGGCGACGACGGCGACCGATCCCAGCACCACGCCGACGGTCGCGAACGTGAGCGGATCGTCGGCGCGCACCTGGTAGAGCATCGACTGCGCTAGCCGCGTGACGGCGAGCGCCCCGGCGAGGCCCACCGCGACGCCGACGGCGGCCATCGAGAGCGTTTCGGTCATCACCAGCCGGACGACGTCCGAGCGCCCCGCGCCGAGCGCGACCCGTATTCCCAGCTCGTGCGTGCGCCGCTCCACGGTGTACGACAGCACACCGAGCACGCCGACGGCGGCGAGCAGCACGGCGAGTCCCGCGAAGCCGCCGAGCAGTATCGCGACGAGCCGGTTGCTCGCCATCGACCGGGCCATGGCGTCATCCATCGTGGTGACGTTGGCGAGCGCGATCGCGCCGTCGAACGTCCGAAGCTCGCGCTTGATCAACGCCAGCGCGGCCGACGGGGCGCCGTGCGTCCGCACGGTGACGATGCCCTGATGCCACGCGTTGTTCTGCGCGTACGGCACCCAGACGAGCGAGCGTAGCCGTGTCGCTCGCGCCGTAGTACTTGACGTCCCGCACGACGCCGACGATCTCGCGCTCCACTTTTTCGTCGCGAGACGACATCGCGCGCTTGCCGAGCGGATTCTCGCCGGGGAACATCGCCTTGGCGAAGTGTTCGTTCACGATCATCACCGGCGGCGACGACAGAGTCGTCGCGCGCCGTGAAGTCGCGGCCGCGCACCACCGGCATGCCGAGCGCGGCGAAGTACCCGGGCGTGGTGACGTTCCAGTTGATCGGGACTTCGGTCGCCGACGACACCTCGCGCCCTTCGGCGACCATCAGCCGCCCCAGATAAAAACCGCCCGCCCCGAGCGGGCTCGCGCTCGAGATGCCCGCGGCGTCGACACCAGGCGAGGCGGCGAGCCGGTCGCGAAGCCCGTACAGGAACGAGATGACCTTCGCATTCCTGTCGTAGCGAACTCCCGGCAGCGAGATCGACGCGGTGAGCACGTTCCGGGTCTGAAAGCCCGGATCCGCGCCGCGCAGGCGCATGATGCTCCGCGTCGCCAGACCCGCGCCGCAGAGCAGAATCACCGACAGCGCCAGCTCGACGACGACAAGCGTACGGCGCGTCTTCGCGCCGCGACGGCCGCTCGCTCGCGAGCCGCCGTCGGCCAACGCGAAGTGCGGATCGCCGCGCGCCGCGTGCACCGCCGGCACGATGCCGAACAGCAGCGCGACCGCCACCGACGTCGCGAACGCGAACGCGAGCGCCGGGAAATCGAGTGCCGCCTGTTCGATGCGCGGCACGTCCGGCGGCGCGGCGGCGACGACCAATGTCACGAGCACGCGCGCGAGAAGCACGCCGAAGACGCCGCCCGCCAGCGCGAGCACGCCGCTCTCGATGAATGCCTGGCGCACGATGCGCATGCGGCTCGCGCCCAACGCGCGACGCACGGCCAGCTCGCGATGGCGGGCCGTCGCGCGGGCCAGCTGCAGATTCGCCGCGTTCACGCAGCCGATCAGCAGAAGGAATCCGACGGCGCCGAGCAGCATCCAGAGCACGCGCGGAGTCGTCGGGCCGAGCAGCGATTCCATGATCGGCGTGGGAACCGTCGTCACGTCCTTGCGAATCGTCGGCTCGTCGGCCGCGACGCGCGCGGCGAGCGATGCCATGACGGTTCGCGTCTGCTCGAGCGACGCGCCCGACTTGAGCCGCGCGATGCCGCCGAACACGAAATTGTCGCGCCGGCGAAGGTCGGGGTCCTGTTCAGTCGTGATCCGGAGCGGGACCCACACGTCGGCGCCGAGGGGCCACCGCGCGCCCAGCGGCAGCACGCCGACGACCTGCCGCTTGATCCCGCTCATCTCGACCGTCGCGCCGACGATGTCGGCACGCGAGCCGAACTGGCTGCGCCAAAATCGATCCGAGATGACGATGGCGCGCGGGGCGTTGGGGTCGAAGTCGACCGGCTGAAGCACGCGACCCTTGGCCGGCGGCGCGCCGAGCGCGTCGAAGAACTGCGGCGACACCGCGGTGACGGAGACGCGCACCGGCTCGCCCGCGCCAGTCAGATCCATGTTGACGCCCTGGAACGCCGCCACGGCGTCGAAGACGTGGTTGTCGCGCCAGTCGACGAAGTCCGAGTAGGTGATCGACCAGGTGTTGACCGGTGGTCACCTTCTTCGACTCGGGGATCACCACGCGATCCGGATGGCCAGAGGGCAAGCGGGGCCAGCAACACGGAATGCAGCACGCTGAAGATCGCCGTCGTCGCGCCGATCCCGAGCGCCAGTGTCGCCACCGTAGCGGCGCTGAAGCCGGCGCTTCGACGAAGCGAACGAACGGTCTGCACGATTTCGCGGCCGATAAAAGACATGCGCTCTCCCATGCCGAGCGGGGCTCGGCTCGATTCGTAAACGGTTTCTCCGGCGCGCAGTTCGCGTGCCCACTCGGCGACGAGCGTCGTCGTGACGTCGCCGAGCGCGCGACGCCACACGCGGACGCGCGATTCGCCCGCGCTTCGTGCTTCGGCGAACCGCTCGCGCTGAAACGCGAGCATCGCGTCGCCGTAGCGGCGCCGGAATTCGGGCGGGTACAGCTTCATCAGCGCCCGAATCAATCTGGGCGCGTCGGGCGAGCGCTCGATCACGTGCGAACCGGCGCGATGAGGCGACGCGCCTCCGCCAAGCGAACGAGCTCACGCATGCGCAGCATTTCGGCGGCGAGCACGCGCCGGCCGGCGGTCGTGAGCTTGTAGTGAATGCGCCGAGGATCCTCGGCGCCGGAGCGGCGAGCCGACGCGGGCTCGATCAGGCCGTCCGATTCGAGGCGGCGGATGTGGCGATACAGGCCGCCGGCCTCGAGCTCGATGCGCCCTTCGCTGTGGTCGAGAATGTCCTTGCGGATGCCGTAGCCGTGGCGCTCACCGCCGGTGAGCATCGTGAGGATCAGCGTCTCCACGGGCTTGAGAAGCAGCGACGACTCGAACGACGGCTCGGAACGGGCGGGCGTCATTGGCGTTCGTTGGCTAGAGTCAATCCGACTATAGCCGCTTCGACACCTCGACCCGCCGAATGGTTTGACCTGGCGTCCCGACTCGGCGCCCCATCATCTTGAATCCTCGGCAGCGGCTACTCACGGACCTCCTGGCGAACATGTCCAAACTCGTCGTTCGAAGCTTCGCGGTATCCCTCGACGGCTACGGCGCCGGCACGCATCAGGACCTGGAGCACCCGCTCGGGGTGCGAGGTCCCGAGCTCATGGAGTGGTTCTTCCACACGCGCATGTGGCAGCAGACGCAGGGCGAGCCCGGCGGCGAGACCGGCGTCGACAACGACATGGCGGCGAAGAGCTTCGACAACATCGGCGCGTGGATTCTCGGCCGGAACATGTTCGGACCGATCCGCGGCCCCTGGCCCGACGAGAAGTGGAAAGGCTGGTGGGGCGACGAGCCGCCCTATCACACGCCTGTCTTCGTGCTCACGCACCACGCCCGCGCGCCGATCCAGATGGCCGGAGGCACCGAGTTCCGTTTCGTCACCGACGGCATTCAGATCGGCGTTGGAGCAAGCCAAAGAGGCGGCCGGCGGCCGCGACGTCCGTGTAGGCGGCGGCGTCTCGACGATCCGCCAATACCTGCAAGCCAGACTCATCGACGAGCTCCACCTCGCCGTGCGGCCGATCGTGCTCGGCGAAGGCGAGAATCTCTTTCAGGGACTCGACCTTCGCGCGCTCGGCTACCAGGGAGTCGAATCCATCGCCGGACAGCGCGCGACACACGTCATCCTGCGCCGAGCCGACCGCCGTACTGGCTTACCGCTTCTTGGCGAGAATCGTCCCGCGGCACGTGCGGCGCGCCGCAGTTGCACGGATAGCGCCGTTTCGCCGCCGGCGTGTGGCGCTCCTCGAGGACGAACGCGTAGTCGTACGCCAGCTCCTCGCCCGGAGCGATGTCGCGGATGGCCTCGATCCAGATCCGCGCGTCGTCGATCACCGCGTCGCAGTTGGGCGCGCACGAGTGGTTGATGAAGCGCGCCTCGTTGCCGTCGACGGCCGCGTCGATCACGACGTCGTCGTCGATCGCGAAGAGAAACGTGTGGTGGCGCGCCTGCGATTCGTCGTCCGGATAGCGGGCGTCTGCTTCGTCGTTCGTGATGCGCTCGCCGGTGTACTCGATGAGGCGCGTGCCTTTGCGAATCGGCCGTGTGGCGAACGCGCCGACCCCCTGGATCGGCGAGCGCGCGAATCTCGAACGGCAGCTCCGGCGGCGTGGCCTCCACGCGTTTCGCGGGGGCTCGCGGCGCGCGCGCGCGCGTACGTCTCACGTCGGCGTCTGTCGGGACTGAACGTGGGTGACGCCGCCCGAGATGATGAACGCCATCACGGCCGCCGCATCCGCCTCGATGCGCTGCACCCGATCGGCGGGCACGACGAGGATGTGCCCGGCCAATCCATATGACTGCGGCATGTACACCGACACGTGCCCCGACACCCCCAATGGCGCCAGCGACTCGGACGTCAGAAACGCCAACACCTTGAGCGAGCCGTCGGCCGAGAGCGACACAAGCACCGGCTTGTCGAACCGTCGCTTCTCGCCGACGAACGCGTTCAGCATGTCCTTGGCCGACGAGTACAGCAGTCGCACGAACGGCAGCTTCTCGAAGCACCTCGTCGAGCGCGCCGAGCACGCCTCGCGTGACGAGCCCGGAGGCGAGGAATCCGACGATCGTGATCAACACGATCGTGATGAGGAAGCCGACGCCTGGGATCGGCAGGCCGAGCCAACCGTCGATCGTCCGGAAGATCAGAGCGCAGACGTAGACGGTGATCGCGAGCGGGGCGACGACGACCAGGCCCCGGAGGAAGTATTTGAAGAGGCGCGACATGCCGACGCCAATATACACGCGCCGGAAAACCGGACGCGGCTAGCGGGGGTAGGGCGGCTTGAGACTGAGAAACACCGCGCCGCCGGCCGGCGTGAGCGTTCCGTACGCGAGGTGCAGCGACTCGGGGAGTCGCGTCAGCCCGAGGCGCGCTCCGATGCCGATTCGGCCACGCTCGCTCGCGATCAGGTCGCGGGCGACGCCGAGGGTGAGCTCGCGAATCGTGAATGACTGACCGAGGTCGCCGCCGAGGAAGCCGAGGTCGTCGGCCGTCTTCTGCACCTGCTCGACGCGGCCGAAGAGCGCCGTCCTCGATCCCAGCTCGAGCGTCGTCTCGAAGAGCGCGCTGGCACCCAGGTGATGAACGGGAACGACGGCGTTCGGGTCATGGACGTGCTCGCGCGCGCCATGGTGATGCACGTCGAGCCCCCACACAAAGGCGCTCGACCACGTTCCGCCGTCGACGCCTCGCAGCGCGGTGAGCACCGACGCGCCGTAGCGTTGCATGCCGGTGCCCGGATCGAGCGGGTCGTGATCGAACAGATACCCGGTCCACGCGGACAGGACGACGCGGTCCGTCGCGGCGACCGACAGCCGGCCGGAGTAGGAATCGAGCCTCGCGCCGGTGTAGTCCGGCAGATTGTCGCCGGCGTCCGACTCGCGCGCGTTGAACGCCGAGCCCTCGATCTTCACGCGACTCGTGTAGAATCCCGCCGGTCAACACGCCGTTCTGGTCGTGCGTCGCGTCCTCCCAGTGGTGCGCCAGCGGCGCGAACGGATCGTCGGCCGCGGACGGGCGGTGCGTGAACGCCACGGGCCCGATCGCCGGCTCGCCGACCGCCGCCGCGTAGGTCTCCAGCGCGAGCCCTCGAATGAGCGTTTGGTCATACTCGAGGGACAGCTGCATCAGGCCGGGATGCGGATGCTGACGGTTCGCGATGCGCGCGTCCTGATACGCGCCTCCGCTCTGGAGAAGCTCGGGATAGCCGTGCGGCCCGTCGACGAACGACTCGAGGCTCGTGCCCAGCGTCGCGCCGATCACACCCGGGCCGACGGCGCGCAACGCGCTGGCCATCTCCCAGTCGACGAGGCCGAACTGGCGCCCGCCGTGGACGGTGGTCTGCGTGTCGTACTGGGCGAAGAGCGCGCCGTGCACCATCACGCTCCACCCGCCGACCGACGCGTGGAACATCGGCACGCGCGACGAATCGGGGAGCCACGACGTTCCGGATCCCGGGCGCGCCTGCGCGACGCCCAGCGGCAGCGAAACGCCCGGCGCCATCCCCATGTGCATCGTGTCGTGCTGCGCCTCCAATGGCGCGGCGCGGAACCCGAGCGCCGCCGGCAACAGCACAGCGAGCGCGAGCATTCGCGTAGACATCAATCGGTCGGCGGCCCAATGATCTGCATGTCGTCCACCCTATCCCGACACGAGCTGTGCGGTTCCACGATTGTGCGTTGCAGTCCGTAAGTTTTGCCGATGCCCGACTATCGCGCTTCCGTTCGCCACCTCAAGCGGGTCGATCCAGTGCTCGCCCGCGTGATCGAGTCCGTCGGTCCCTGCCGCCTGCCCGTTCGCAGCGAGGGGACGCACTTCCAGGCGCTCGTCCGCTCGATCGTCTTTCAACAACTCTCAGGAAAGGCGGCGGGAACGATCCATGGACGCTTCGCGGCGCTCTTCGCGAACGGCGACCCGGAGCCGTCGTCGCTGCTCACGTTCACCGATGCTCAACTTCGCGGCGTCGGACTCTCGCGACAGAAGATCGGATATCTGCGTGATCTCTCTCACAAAGTCGTCTCGGGCGCGTTGCCTCTGGACGAGGTCGATCGAATGAACGATGACGAGCTCATCGCTCATCTCGTACAAGTGAAAGGAATTGGTCGCTGGACCGCGCAAATGTTCTTGATGTTCCGGCTCGGTCGTCGCAACGTACTTCCGGAACTCGACCTGGGGATTCAAAACGCGATACGACGCGCGTATGGGAAGCGAAAGCGACCGAGCCCCAAACAAGTCCGCGCGATCGGCGCGAAGTGGAGTCCGCACAGCACAGTCGCGTCTTGGTACCTATGGCGATCTCTCGAGAACGGAGATGGCCAAGGCGCGACCTGAGGGTGCGGGGCGGCGGCCAAGTGACCGCGACGACTTTGCCGGCGCCGAGTTTCGCGGAACGGGTTTCGCCTACGCAGCTTCCGCTCGAGCGGAGGCTGCCGATCCTCGTGCTCGCGCTTTTCAGCGTGATCCTCGGCGCGTGGGCCGTCGCGTCGTACTACGAAACGCGGCGCGCCGCCGAAGCCGGGGCGGCGGAGCGATTGTCGACGCTCGCGCAAGTCGTTGGCTACGACCATCGAGCAGGCCAACAACATGCGCATGGCGGTCCTCTCGGCCGCCGCGCACGACACGGCGATCCTGTCCGCGCTTCGCTCTCCGGCGCGCCCACTCACGCCCGCGGCTGAACGCGCGCTTTCGCCGCTGTCGCCGCTCGATGGCGAACGCGCCGGCGCCCCCGCCGGCGGAGCTTTGGACCGCCGACGGCCGCGTGGTCGGAGACCTCGGAGCTCGATCTCCCGCCGAAGCGCGCGCGTTTCGCGACAGCTTGCTTCGCTCGCCGCCCGCGATGCGCGACTCGCTTACTGGTGAGCGGCATCCACGTCGCCCGGCCGCCAATCGACCGTGTGGATGACGGCCGTCGTGCGCGACGCGGCTGGCAATCGCCTCGGATACGTCGTCCAGCAGCGCCGCTTCGGCGCCAACCCGCAGATAAATCGCATGCTGCGCGAGCTCGTCGGCAGCGACGGACGCGTCTACATCCACGACGCCGGCGACTCGAATTGGGTCCAGTTCACCGGCGAACCTGTTTCCGCGCCGCTCCGACACCGCGAACTGTTCGACAGCCTCGGCCTCGTCGAGCGTCCGGATGTCGGCACGATGCTCAGCGCGAGCGCGCCGGTCCGCGGCACGCCGCTCTCCGTTTCGATCGAGCAGCCGCTCAGCGGCATCCTCGCGCGACAGACGGCGTCGCTCCGAGTCCTCGGCACGCTCGCGTTTCTGTTCGCCGCCGCGGGGGCGTTTCTCTCGTGGATCGCGACGCGCCGCCTGGTCCGTCCGCTCACCGAGCTCACGAACGCCGCCGAGGCGATCGCGAACGGCGAGGTCGCGTGGCGCGTGGACGTTGGACGCACCGACGAGATCGGCCGGCTGGGCGCGGTGTTCAACCGAATGGTGGAGCGCGTCGAAGACTCGGCCACCGCGTCGGCGGGCGCCGTCGCCCGACTCACCAAGTCCGTCGACACGCAGGAGTTTCTCGCCGAGGCGAGCCGCATCGTGGCCGGCTCGCTATCCGACGAGCGACTCCTCGCCGACCTGGCTCGACACTGCGTGCCGCGCCTCGGCGACTACTGCACGATCCACGTCGCGGAGGACGACGGAACGATTCGCCGCATCGCCACCGTCCATCGCGACCGGCTGAAACAGGAAGCTGTCGTCGACCTCATGCGCCGATTCAAGTATCGAGTCGACGGACCGGGCGAGGTGCCCGAGGTGATCCGCACGCAGCGGCCGATGATCGTTCCCGTCATCGACCGCGAGGCCGTTCGCGCCACGATCGATTCGGAGGACATGAAGCGGCTGCTCCAGCAGGTCGCTCCGAACTCGTTCATGTGCATTCCGCTGATCGCGCGCGGCCGCGCGTTCGGCGCGATGTCGTTCACGATGACGACGTCGGGACGCCGTTTCGGCGACGAAGACCTCGAGATCGCGACGGAGGTCGTCCGCCGCACGGCGGTCGCGATCGACAATACGCTCATCTATAGACGGTCTCTCGATCTGCGACTGGAAGCGGAGTCGGCGAGCAACGCCAAATCGGATTTCCTCGCCAAGATGAGCCACGAAATCCGCACGCCGATCAACGCGATGATGGGCTACGCCGAGCTGCTGCAAATGGGGATCGCCGGTCCGGTGACCGCCGCGCAAGCGACGCAGCTCTCACGAATTCGCGCCAGCGGCGAGCATCTGACGTCGATGATCGGCGAGATCCTCGATCTCTCGAAGATCGAGGCGGGCCGGATGGGCGTGGAGTCGTCCGTCGGCGTCGTCGGCGAGGTCGCCGAGGCCGCGCTCGGACTGATTCGCCCCGCGGCGACGACAAAGGGCGTCGATCTCGACGCGCGGCTGCAGGGCATCCCCCGCACGAGCTACGTCGGCGATCCGCAGCGCGTTCAGCAGATCCTCACCAACCTGCTCGGCAACGCGGTCAAGTTCACCCCCGCGGGCGGCACGGTGTCGGTCTGCTGCGGGAGCGCCAAGCGAGGCGCACCCGAAGAGCGCCTCGGCGCGCCGTGGGCGACGATCACCGTGCAGGACACCGGCGTCGGCATCGCACCGAGCGATCTCGAGCGGATCTTTCAACCGTTCGTGCAGGTGGACGGCGGCTACACGCGCTCGCACGGCGGCACGGGACTCGGTCTCACGATCAGCCGCAACCTCGCCCAGATGATGGGCGGCGACATCACCGTCGAGAGTGTGCTCGGCGAAGGCTCGCGATTCACCGTGTGGCTGCCCACGCCCATGCCGACGGGCAACTGACCGCGTGCGGCGGCTAGCTTTGTAGGATGGCCGTCGAAGCTCCTCTCCCTGCCGCAACCGAAGTCACCGACCCGCTCAACGCGCGCATCCTCGCGGTGTCCGAGGATCGTATCGCGGGTTTTCTGATCGATCCGTTCGCCGAGATCGCGCGCCTCGCCGACGTCGACGTCGCCACGGTCCACGAGCGTCTGCGCGCGATGCTCGCCGCCGGAACGATCCGGCGCATTCGGCAGACGCTCATGGCGACGAACCTCGCGCCGGGCGCGCTGGTCGCCTGGCGCGTGCCGAGCGACCGTCTCGATGCCGCGTTCGATTTCATGTGGAAGGAGGATCCCTTCTCCGGCCACATCGTGATCCGGTCGACCGACGCCGAGACGACGGGGTCGGCGTTTCGGCTGTGGACCACGCTCAAGGTGCCGCAGGGTTTTTCGATGGCGCGGCACTGCGACGTGCTCGCCGCGCGCGTCGGCGCGGAGACGTACCGCGTGATGCCCGCGAAGCGGCTGTTCGCGCTCGGCGTCGGCCACGTGCGGCGCCGCGGGATCGAGCCCGGCAGCAAGACCGACGAGCCGGGACAGGTCATCGACACGAACATCGTCGAGCTGAGCGACCTCGAATGGCGCGTGCTCGAGCCGCTCAAGCGCGAGTTCGCCGTCGAGGAGATCGCCGACGACCCGTGGCGCGGCGCGCGCGCGAGAAGCCGGGCTCTCGCTCGACGAATTCGCGTCGGTCGCCAGATCGCTGAACGAGCGCGGCGTGATCGGACGATTCTCGACGTTCCTGGAGCACGTGAAGCCGTCGACCTCCGGCACGCGCGTCACGCGCTACAACGCGCTCTTCCACTGGCGCGTGCCCGCCGGCCGAGAGATCGAGGCGGGACGCGAGGTCGGCCGGCATCACATCCTCACGCATGCGTATTGGCGCGAGGGCGGGCCCGACTTCGCCGACGTCAACATCATGGCCGTCGCGCACGGCACGGAGAAGCCCGCGGTGCTCGCGCACAAGGCGGCGATCGACGCGCACCTCGCGTCGATCGGCATGCCCGTGTCCTACACGAACGTTTTCTGGGGCGGGCGGAGCGAGATCAAGCCGTCGGAGATCTCGCCCGCCGCCTACGTGCGCTGGTGCGCGGCCATAGGGGTCGACGCCGCGGCGATGCGCGGCTGAGTGGGACTCGACGCCGCTTCGATGCGCGGTTGAGCGCGACTCAGCGATCGTTCTTGTAGACTTTTCCGCCCTTCATCACGAACTGCACGTTGCGCAGCGTCGTGATGTCCTTCGTCGGATCGCCGCGCACGGCGATGATGTCGGCCTGCAATCCCGGAGCGATCGCGCCGATCTCGTTGCCGAGGTGCATCGACTCGGCGGTGAGCGACGTCGCGGAGGTGATGGCATCGAGCGGCGACTGTCCGCCGTCTTTCACGCGGCACACGAGCTCTTCGGCGTTGCGCCCGTGCGCGCCGGCGACGGCGTCGGTCCCGAAGATGACCTTGAGGCCCGGCGTGTGGATGGCGCGCTTGTACATCTCGGCCGCCATCGGCAGCGCTTTCTCCATCGCCGCGAAGCCCGCCTCGTTGTAGTTGCCGATCCCTTCGTACTTGGCGCGGTTGTCGAGGTAGTTGCGGAAGACGAGGCAGACCTGCGGGTCGAAGTAGACGCCGCTTGTCGGCCATCAGCTTGAGCACCTCGTCGTTGGCGAACACGCCGTGCTCGATCTGGTTGCAGCCCGCGTTCACCGACGCTTTGATGCTCTCCGAGCTGTGGGCGTGCACCATCGTGCGCATCCCCTGCGCCTTCGCCTCGCCGCAGAGCGCGGCGAGCTGCGCGTCGCTCAGCGTCTGCGCGCCGCCCTCGCGGATGCTCGCCGACGCGAAGATCTTGATGACGTCGGCGCCCTGCGCTTTTCGCTGCCGCACGAGCGACGCGAAGCGAATCCGGCTCCATTCGCGGGTTGCTGAACGGACTGAGCGACGTGAGCACGCGCGGGCCGGGCACGCCGCCGCTCGCGATCCATTCGCGGAGATCCTTGTCCTCCGGATCGCCGGGGCTCTGAATCGTCGTAAAGCCGGCCATCAGCGTCGCGTACGCGTTGGCGGCCATCGACAACATCGATTCGACGGGGGTGTCGCCGTCGGCGCGCGTATGATAGCGGCCCTGCCGGTTGAAGTACCACGACAGGTGCGCGTGCGCGTCGATCAGTCCCGGGAGCAGCGTGTAGCCATTCAGGTCGTACGTCGGCGTTCCGGACGCCGTCTTGTCGACGCGCACGATCTTGCCGTTTTCGACGACGACGTCACCGCCCTGGATCACGTTGCCGCGGCCGTCGACGATGCGGTCGGCGCGGATGATGATCGGAGCGGATTGGCCAGGCTTTCCGTAAGTCACACGCGAGCCGGCAAACGGGTTCGGGAACGTCACCGAGGGCGGTTGGGCGGACGCGAACGCGGGGACGGCCGCGACGAACAGCGCGAGCAGCGAGCGCATTGACGATTCTCTCGGGTGAGACCGAGAGACAATACCGCGCGCGGCCCCGGGATTCCAGACGCGGCCTCAGGCCGCGGCGTACACCTCGAACAGCCCCGCCGCGCCCATCCCGCCGCCGATGCACATCGTGACCAGACCGATTCCGCCGCCGCGCTTCCCGAGTTCGTGCACGAGCTGCGTCGTGAGCTTGGCGCCCGTCGCGCCGAGCGGATGCCCGAGCGCGATCGCGCCGCCGTTCACGTTGACCTTCGACTCGTCGAATCCGAGCTCGCGTACCACCGCGACGACCTGCGCCGCGAAGGCTTCGTTGAACTCGATGAGCTTCACGTCGTCGAGCTTGATGCCGGCGCGCTTGAGCGCTTTCGGCACCGCCTTGATCGGACCGACGCCCATCACGTCGGGCTCGACGCCCGCCGCCGCGAACGTGATGAAGCGCGCGAGCGGCTTCAACCCCAGCTCCTTCGCGCGTCCGGCGGTCATGAGGAGCACCGCGGCCGCGCCGTCGGAGTACGGGCTCGCGTTCCCCGCGGTCACGGTTCCGTTGACCTTGAACGCCGGACGCAGCTTCGCGAGCCCCTCGAGCGTCGTGTCGGGACGCGGCAGCTCGTCGCGCTCGAACTTCGTCGTGCTCTCGGTTTTCTCGGCGCCCTTCCACGACACGCGCTCGACGTCGACCGGCAGGATCTGCCCGTCGAACGCGCCGCTGCTCAACGCGCGCGCGGCCTTCTGCTGGCTGCCCAGCGCCCACCGGTCCTGATCCTCGCGCGTCACCTTCCATCGCTCGGCGACGCGTTCGGCGGTGTAGCCCATGCCGATGTACGACTCGGTGATCTCCGGATCGAGGCGCGTGTGGTAGCCGGACATCGGCACCTGGCTCATCATCTCGATGCCGCCGGCGAGCACGACGTCGGCCATGTCGCTCATGATTTCCTGCGCGGCGAGTGCGACGGTCTGCAAGCCTGACGAGCAGAATCGATTCACCGTCGCCGCGGGTACGCTCACCGGCAGCCCCGCGCGCAGCCACGCGAGGCGCGCGACGTTGAGCCCCTGCGTCGCCTCGGGCATCGCGCAGCCCCAGTACACGTCGTCGATCGTCGCCGGGTCGATCCCCACGCGATCGATCGCCGAGCGCATCATCGCCGCCGAGAGGTCGACCGCATGTACGTCGGCGAGCGACCCGTCCTTCTTGCCGCGGCCCACGGGACTGCGGACGGCGGAAACGATCACGACTTCTTTCATTGTTATCCCTCAGTTCCTCAGCGGCTTGCCTGTCTTCAGCATGTACTTGATACGCTCCTGCGTTTCGCGGTGCCGAGCAGGCGGAGAAATGCCTCGCGCTCGAGGTCGAGCAGGTCCTGCTCCGTCACCTGGCGCGGAGGGCCGTCGCCTCCGGTCAGCACGTACGCGAGCTCGTGCGCGATGCGAACGTCGTGGTCGGAGATCTGGCCGGCTTCCTTCATCGCCCAGGCGGCGTACTGGAGGTTGCCGAGCGCGTCCTTCCCCATCGCGGTGATTCGGCGCGGCGCGGGCGGCACGTAGTCGGCCGCGAGATCCGTCACGCGAGCCACGGCGTCGGCGATCAATCGGTCGCGATTCATCGTGATGCGATCGACGGGCCGCAGATAGCCGATCGAGCGCGCATCGAGCGCGCTGGTGCTCGTCGTCGCCATCGCGATCGTCTGGAACGCGCGACGAACGCCCTCGAACGGATCCGCTTCGACGTACGGCGCGAGCTCGCCGGCGAAGCGGAACAGCAGCTCCGTCGTGCCGCCTCCCGCCGGAATGATGCCCACCGCGACCTCGACGAGCCCCATGTACAGCTCGGCGTGCGCCTGCACGCGATCCGCGTAGAGCGAAAACTCGCACCCGCCGCCGAGCGCGAGGCCGAACGGCGCGGCGACGACGGGAAACGGCGACTGGCGAATCCGCAGCGCGGTGTTCTGGAAGTGCCGAACGGCTTCGGCGGCGCGCGACCAATCCTTCTCGTCGACGAGCGAGAGCATGTACATCAGATCGGCGCCCGCCGTGAACGTCCGCGGATCGTCGTTGCCGATCACCAGTCCCGTGAGCCCGTCGCGCTCCACGCGGTCCAGGGCGCGGTGGATCATCGCGATCACGCCTTCGCCGAGGGTGTTGAGCTTACTATGGTATTCGAGCACGGCCACGCCGCCGCCGACGTCGATCAGCGACGCGTCGCGCGAGTCTTCGAGGACGCGCGAGCGATTCGACGGACGATGGAAATCCGCGAGCCGAATCTCACCCGCCGGCCGCTCGATCGGCTCGTAGCCCTCCTTGAACGACAGGACGGTCGCTCCGTCGTCGCCGAAGAACCCGTCCTTCGCTCGGCCGCAGCAACTCCGGTTCGTCCAGCGACAGTCGCGAGAACCCCTTGGCGAGAAACTCGGCGCCGAGCAGATCCATCTGCGCGAACGGACCGGCTTCCCACGCGTAGCCCCAGGCCATCGCGTCGTCGATCGACGGAATGTCGCGCGCGACGACAGGCCCGGTGGTCAACACGTAGTGCGAAAAGCGCAGCAGATACTCCTGCACGAACGCGCCGTAGCGATCGTTCGTGTCCCCCTCCCAGTCGCGGATCGCGACGAACCGCTCGGCCAATGGCATCGCGCCGAGTGCGCGACAGTTCGGCGCTCTCGGGCTTGGACTGCGGGGCGTATTCGCCCGTTTTCCAGTCGAGCGTCTGAATCTCCTTTCCGACGCGGCGATAGAAGCCCGCTCCGCTCTTCTCGCCGATCCGCCCGGCCTTCACGAGATCGAGCGACCCATGGCGAGAGCGCGAAGTCCTCGCCGGTCGCCTCGCTCAATTCCTTCGGTCACGTGCGCGATCACGTCGATGCCCGAGAGATCGGCCGTGCGGAACGTCGCCGACTTCGAGCGGCCCGTGAGCACGCCGGTGAGCACGTCGGCTTCGTCGATCGTGAGGCCGTGCTTTTCCATCTGGCGGATCGCGAGCACCATGCCGAACACGCCGAGCCGGTTGGCGACGAATCCGGGAACGTCGTTGGCGACGACGATTCCTTTTCCGAGGATTCGGTCGCTGAAGCGGCGCACCGCGTCGATCGTCGCGCTCGACGTCTGCGGCCCCGGGATGATCTCGAGCAGGTGCAGATAGCGCGGCGGATTGAAGAAGTGCATGCCGACGAAGCGCGATCGGAGGTCGGCGCCGAGGCGGTCCGACGAGCATGCTCATCGGAATGCTCGACGTGTTCGACGCGACGATCGTGTGCGCGGGGAGCACCTTCTCGAGCCGAGCGATACAGCTCGCGCTTCGGCGCGAGCTGTTCTATGATCGCTTCGACGACGAGGTCGCACTGCGCGAGGCGTTCGAGGTCGTCCTCGGTGTTGCCGATCGTCGATCAGCGCGGCGCGGTCCGCGGCCATGAACGCGGCGGGCTTCGCCTTCTTCGCGCGCTCGACGCCGCCGCGCGCCACGGCGTTCCGATCGGGCCCTGAACCCGGAACGTCGAGCAGGATCACCGGGCACGCCCGCGGAGGCGGCGAGCGCCGCGATTCCGCCCCCCATCGTCCCCGCCCCGATCACACCCAGCCTGCGAATGCTCATGACTTCGATTCTCCGCCCGAACTGTCACGTTTTAGAACAATACGAGGGTGTGAAAATTCGTGACGACCCGGCGCGCGCCACCGTCCTCAACGTGTTGCTCGACGAACGTTTACGGGGCTGTCATGTCTCTTTGGCAGCGACAACTCGTGCCGATGCTTCTAGGGTTACCGAACCGACGCGCCGTCGAGTCCTTTGAGTGATCGGGCCGCGCCAAGCGGCTTGGTTCGAACTCGCACCCGAATTCCCTGAATGAGATCCCTAGCATCCTGCACGCGTCTGCGCGAATGGCGGAGTCGTTCGACGGCGGGCCTGACCAACGGCACGCGGCGTCGCACGCGCTCTCGCTCGGGCTTCACGCTCCTCGAAACGGTCGTCGTGCTCGTGATCGTCGGTATCACCTCGTCGATCACGGTGGGGAAGATCCACCAGCTCATGCTCGTGACCCGCATCCAGCGGGCCGCTACGTCGGTGCGGAACGACATGGAGGGCGCGTTCGCGCTCGCGGTGCGCAATCGTCGTCCCATGCGCATCTCGTGGAACTCGTCGACGCAGCAGATGACCGTGACCGATCGCGCCGGCACCACGGTGTTCCGTCGCACGAATCTCAGCTGGGGTCGTACGGCCTCCGATCGTCGGACGTCAGCTTCTCCGCGTCGCCGATCGAGGTGTATCCGGACGGTTTCGCGAGCGACACGCTCAACATCACGATCAGTCGCTCCAGTATCACGAAGCATATTCGCATGTCTCGCGCCGGCATGGTGCGCATCCAATGACGCTTTCTCGCATTCAGTCCCCGAAACGCATTCGCCGCGGCTTCTCGTTGATCGAGGTCATGGTGGCGATGACGATTTTCTCGCTCGTCATGGTGAGCTTCGGAAAGGCCATGGCCGGGCTCGCGCTCCGCGGCCGGAACAGCGACCTCGCGGCGAAACGAAACGCCTCGCTGCAACTCGAGGCGAACAAGTTCGGCGCGGTTCCGTTCGCCCTCCTCGCCGCATGGTCGACCGCCAACCAAACGATCACGCGCGGAACGTTCACCTACACGCGCCAAATCACGATCACGCAGATGTCGGCCGTCGCGCTATTCGATCAAGATCATCGTGACCCCTTCGTCGGATGCCACGAAGAAGGACTCGGTCATGCTCGACCGCACGCAAACCGCCGTCGTCCGCGCTCTGCACGAGTTGCTGATATGACAACCCGCCGATCCGGATTTACGCTCGCTGAAATCGTCGTCTCATTCGTCATCGCCGCCATCATCGGCGCTGTCGTTCACGAAATTGTCGGTCTGGCAGAACCGGTACTACGACCATGACGCCAACTTGCGAGCCGCGCGCAGCATCGCGCGAAGCGCGACCAACGTCCTGCTCGCCGATCTCCGAATGGTGCAGGATTCCGGTGGCATCGATTCGGCGGCCGCCGACGGCAAATTGATCCGTGTCCTCGTGCCGTACCGGTTTGGGCTCGTGTGCGGCGCGAGCGGCAACATCACGACGGTGAGCATGCTGCCGACGGACTCGGCGATGGTCGCTGCGTCCGTGTACCGCGGGTTCGCGTTCCGCGATTCGGCGAGCGGCCGATACACCTATGTCACGCCGGCCAATCCGACGGCGAGCGACATTCCGGTGATCACGCCACGCCGGCGCTCTGCACCGGTAACGGGCAGGGCAGGCGCAGATTCGAACCGTCTCAGTGAACGGACGGACCGGCGACTTGCTGGATCTAAATACCCGGGAGCATTTGGCTCCCCGGGCAGCCCAGCCGTGTTCTTCTGGCAACACATCACCTACTCGTTCCGTGCGTCGGCGAGCTATCCAAACCGTCTCGCGCTGTGGCGCACGGTAGAGAACGGGCGCGACGAAGAACTCATGGCGCCATTCGACACGTCGGCCCGGTTCATGTTCTACGCCGACGGTGATGACGCGGCGAGTGTCACGCCGCCGGCCGTCGGAAGCATCCGCGGGCTGGACCTCGTTCTCTCCGCGTTCAGCCCCCACGTGTCGCCGGCCGATACGACGCGGCTGCAGTCCAGGATCGTGACATCGGTGTTTTTCAAGAACCTTCGCGCATTCTGATCACGGAGCAGTCATGCGTCTCTCTCTCGCAAATCGTAAAGGCCTCACGCTGCCGATGACCATCCTGGTCATGACGGCACTCGCCGCGGCGCTCGCCGCCGGCTTGGCGGGGGCTGCGTCGGAATACACGAGCAATGCGGCCGAAAAAAGCCAGAACCGCGCGTACCACCTCGCGGAAACCGGGCTCGAACAATTCTTGGCCCTCCGCAGTCAGACCGGCTTTTGCCAGCACTGCGGCGATCCGACGGTCGTCGACTCGGAGTGGACCCGCGTCTCGCTTCCCGGCGGCTACGCCGACGTCGTCGCGATGAAGGTCCGCCCAGTCATCGGCGACAACGACGCGATGTTCTTCATTCGATCCAAGGGCACCGACACCTCCGTCAAGCTCAGCGGCGCCGGGTACAGCACGTCGTCTGAGCGCACGGTCGGCATATACGCCACCTGGAACACCGCGACGATGAAGGTCCAGGCCGCGTGGCTCAGCCTGTCCGGCCTCCTGAAGAATGGAACGGGCGACATCAGCGGCATCGACCAGTGCCACATGCAACCGGACGTCGCGGGCGTCATGGTCGACTCGGGCGACCTCGTCATCAAGGGCGGAAGTTTTCACCCGACCGGCAGTCCGCCGATCGACACGTCGAACAACTTCGCGACGCTCAAGGCGAAGACGGCGTCGTCCATGGATTGGGCGGGCATCCAGGGCGGCGCGATTCCCGCCGACATCACGATTCCTGGACAGTCGTTCCCGAACGCAGCGGCGTTCGCCGATACGAACTATTGGCCGGTCATCCGCATTCACACGAGTGGCTATTCGCTCCCGAACCCCGGGCGCGGCGTCATCATCGCCGACAGCGACTTCACGATCTCCGGCTCGAACATGTGGGACGGCGTCCTACTCGTGGGCGGCCAGCTGACGTCGAACGGAAACAACGTCACCGACGGCGCCACACTCAGTGGGCTCAACTTCCTGACCGGCGGCACGCCGTCTCTCTCGACCATCGACGACGCAACGGCGAACGGTACGAAGTCCTACATGTACAACTCGTGCAAAGTCTCGGAAGCGACGCAGAAACTGAGAAAGTACTCGACGCTGCCGAACAGTTGGATCGACAATCTGGCCTCGTGGTAGTGTAGGCGCGCGCTCAGCCGGGGTCGATCCCGAACGGATCCCCCGGCGGCGCGACGAGCGAGCGAGTGAGCTTCGGCAGCTCGCCCTTCTCGATCCATCGCGTACAGTCGTTCACGATCGACAGCCAGTGCGCCCGTTCTTCGTCGTCCTTTGCGGCGGCGAGCTTGCCGCGCGCGCGGTTGCGTAAGTCGCCTACCTTGAGCGCCGCCATCGCACGAACCTCCGGCGCCGCGTCGGAATCGGCGGCCAGGTAGAGCAGCTTCTCCGTCACGACGCGCTGCGTGACGCGCTGGAGCGCCGCCAGCTTGGGCGTCGCCGCCGCACCGTTCCACGTCGCGCCGACGAGCGCGTCGATCGTCGCGGCAAGCGTCAAATGCTGACCCGAGCCGCGCGTCGCGAACTGAACGAGTCGCGCCGCGCGATCGCGCTGCAGGATCATGTCGACGATCATCTGCGCCAGCGTCTGCCCCGCCCCGAGCTCGTCGAACGCCGGACGCGTGCGGCTGCCGAACAGTTCCACGAACGGCGTCACCGCCGTCGCGTTCGGCGACATCAACGAAGCACGGTGTCCGGGATCGCCAACTCCTCAGGCCGCAGCGCGGCGACCATGTCGCGCAACGCGTTCGCCTGTTGCTGGTACGGGATCGGACGCGTCGCCTGCTGCCCGTCGCCGCGCACGGCGTTCGAGTACTCCATCCCGCCGATCGTCTTCGACAGCGCGTTCAGCGCGAAGCGGTGCATGAAGTAGAGCGCCGCGAAGCGCTCCTGGAGCAGGTTGATCGGCTCGCCGGCGCGAATGTTCCGCTCGCCGAACGCCGACATCGCCACGCGGCGCACCGACGTCTCCGCTTTCAGGAAATCGAACGCCGACGCGGCGTCGTCCCACAGGTTCACCCGCGGATCCGAGCCGTACTCGGGCCGGGCGTCGGCGTCGGACAGGAACAGGTAGCCGCGGCGCAGCCCGTCGGCGACGATGGCGCTGCAGCGAATCGCGCTCGCCCGCCGCGGGAAAGACGCCGTACCCCCAGTGAATCGCCCAGATGTCGTACACGCCGGGCCCCACGGCGTACGCCTGCGACACGTCGATGCGGCCGCTGGCGTCGAGCCGCACCCGCGGCGGCGGATAGTCCATCACCGACGCGCGCTCGTACGTCGACGCGATGTAGTTGTGCTCGAGCCCGAGCGTGTGGCCCACCTCGTGCGCGCTCACCTGGCGCACGCGCGCCAGCACGAACGCGGTGTCGGCGGGCGTCGCGTCGGCGCCCATCAGCGCGGCGAAGAAGTTGTAGTCCGTGCGCGCGCGGTGGGAATCCAGCCGCGCCATCCCCTTGATCATTTCGCCCGTGCGCGGATCGGTGAGCGCGCCGCCGACCGACCATCCTCGCTCGTTTCGATTCTCCCACTGCACGACGTTGTACCGCGAGTCCATCGGATCCACGCCCTCGGGCAGCAGCTCCACCTTGAATCCGCCGACGAGACCCGGCGCGGTCGAACGCCTGCTCCCACCATTTCACGCCTTCGAGAGTGGCCGAGCGAATCGGCTCGGGGATCCCGCGGTCGACGTAGTAGCGAATCGGCTCCTTGATCGGCGAGCGCGGATCGTTCGGGTCGACGCGCTGCAACCGGTGCCGCGCCGCCAGCGTCACCGCCAGCGATTGCTGGATGGGGCGCGCGTAGTCCTTGTACGTCACGCCGAAGTAGCCGACGCGCGGGTCGCGCTCGCGCGTCCGGAATCCGGCGTCGGGCAGCTTCACGAAACTCAGATGCTGGCGCAGCGTGAACGCCTTGCCGTCGGGCACGATCGACTCGACGATCGGGCCGGGGCGAGCGCTCGCCGCGAACGTGAGCGAGGCGTCGATCTCGGTGTTGTCGGGAAAGGCCTTCGTGTCCGGCCGGTACACGCCGGATCGGTCGCGGGCGACGGTGTACGTCCCCTGTTGCGTCTGCGCCAGCGTCCGCGCGACGTCGTTCCAGTCGCGAAGCGCGACGTCGGTCGCGTCCACCAGCAGCCTGCCGTTCTCCTCCGCCAGGAGCGGCATCGACGCCACCGTACTCGGCGGGAACGCCTCGGCGATCGCCCGCGCGTGGTCCGGATTCGTCGGCGAACCGCGGTACGCCCAGTTCTCGAGAACGAGAAGGACGCGGTCGCCGTCGTGGTCGAACCGGGCTACGTGTGTCTCTCCACTGGCGCCGCGGTCGATCCCGATCGGGTTCGAGCCGAGTCCCGTCGCTTGCGAGACGAGCAGGAGCGCACGCGTCGAGTCACGGGGAATCTCGAGCAGGATGCGACCCTGGTGCCGATCCAGATAGATTGGAAGGAACCCGTCGAGACGCTCCATTCCGGTCGTGCGTCCGGCGATGCTGGTGGCCGGCGCGCTTGGAACCTGCGCGAAGACGGGCAGGTACGCCGTGGTGACCAGAGAGGCGATGCCCGCGACCGCGGATTTGATGATGGTCATGAAAGAATGAGGGTGAAAAACGTGTCCCGAGCTCTCGTGCGCTGGGATAGAATACGGGTCGGCGTCCTTCTCGTCATCGTGCCGGCGTGCTTTCACAGCGCGCCGCACTTGTACGGCCAGTACAACGACCTCGCGCCCAAGGTCGCGCCGACGGCGGGCGAGCGCACTCCTCGCCACCTCACCGTCCAACTCGCGAAGCCGGCGAACGTCGCCGTGTTTCTCGTGGTGCCGGGGCGCGGCAGCAGGCTGCTCTTCCCGATGGACTCGACCCAGAACCAGTACGTCGAGGCGGGGTCGCACCTGGTCGAAACGCGCGGCCGCCACGGCCGACGCTGAGCGACACGTCGCACCTCGCCCGTCTCCCGGGAACCAGCCAGCCGCCGCAAGGTCAGCGCGGCCAGGGCCGCAACGGAAACAGGCAGTCCGGCTTTTCGCGCGACTCGTCGATGGGGCTCGGCGTCGGCTTCAATCAGCGCGGATACCTGCTGATCTACGCGTCGCAGCAGCCGCTCAACTATTCGCTGCTCAACACGCGCGTGGCCGGGATGTCGATCCCGATCGACGACGACGACGCGCTCAACACGGTGTGGAAGCTGATCCGGTCGGTGACGCAGACGTCGGGGCCGTGGGCGGCATCGGCAGTCGAATTCCCCGTGAGAAACGGCGGCTGGCGCGCGATGGACCGCGCCGTTTCAGCCGGTGGTCCCCTTCAGGATCCCGTTCCGAATTCTCACCGCCTTTGCGCTGGCAGCGGGATCCGGTTCGACCATCGGATCCCCGGGTCCGAAGCGAAGCTTCCCCGGGAGCGTGAGCGTCTCCGATCCGCGCCGCACCTTGATCGGAAGCGGGGAGCCCTCGACCGACGCGCCGAACTTGGCGCGCAGGCGGGCCCCGAATTGCGCGTCCTGCACGGCGACGTCCCCGACCGTCAGCAGGTAGTCGCCGGCTCGCACGCCGGCCGCGGATGCGGCGCTGCCGTCCTGCACTTGCGCGACCATCACCCCGTTCGAGTCGAGCTGCGTCATCACGCCGAGGCGCGGGACCATCGCCGCGCGCGTGCGAAGACCGGCGAGCGGCAGGACGCTGTCGATTGGAAAGGGCGCGCGGCCGTCGATGTACTTGGCGGCTGAACGCGGCGAACGATTTGCCTCCGGCGGCCGCGCTGACCGCGGACCACCAGTCCGACGCCGAGAAGCCGCGGCCGTGCTTGTAGTTCGACTGGTAGAGGCCTCTCATCACGTCGTCGAGCGAATGCGCGTTGTCGCTCGCGTCGCGGATCATGATGTCGAGCAGGAGCCCCGCGAGCGAACCTTTCGGATAGTAGATGAACTCCGTGCCGTCCACCGGGTGGATCCACGTGTTGAGCGACGCGTCCTCGAGTGACACGGCGCCCGCGTCGGCGACTTCGTTCAGCTTTCCCGCCGTCAACGCGTAGAACCCCTTCTCGTCCACGACGCCGCCGCGCAGCTCGGCGAGGTCGGCGTAGTAGTCGGTGATTCCTTCGGAGACCCAGAGCCACGGCGTCGGCTGCGGGCGCGAATAGTCGTACGGCCACATGTCGGCCGGCCGAAGCCGCTTCACGTTCCACGAGTGAAAGATCTCGTGAGCGTAGAGCGACGGCTGGAACTCCCCGCCGACGTACGCCGACGCGAGTATGTCGACGTGCGAGTTCTGGTGCTCGAGCCCGCTCGCTCCGCCGTACGTCGAATCGACGATCTCCATGACCGTGTAGCTCTGCCACGGCGTCTCGCCGAAGACCGCCGTCTCCGGCGGAATCACCCGCTTGAGCTGGTCCCAGACGACGATGCGCTGAGCCCCGGCGACCGCTCCGGCGGGATAGCTCGCGAATCGGACCCACCGATCGACGATTCGCGCGCTGTCCAGATCGAACCGGCCGACGAAGAACGGCATGTCGACGAGGTCGTGGTAGTTGCTCGCCGTGTACGTGCCGCGCGTCGGTCCCGCGCCCATCGCGCTCACGGAGCGCCAGTCGCTCTCCGTATGAATCGTGACCGTCGCCGGAAAGTCGAACGGCTGTCCCTCGGGATACATGAAGAGGTTCGTCCCGTTGAACAGCAGGAAGTCGGGGCGCGCCCACGACATCGCGTTGTCCAGCGAATCCGCCCGATAGCGAAACGTCACGCGAATCGACTTCGCGCCGGCCGGACGGATGCGCCACTTCTCGAAATCGAGCTTGTCCCACGACAGCGGCTTGCCATCGCCGGTCACATCGAACGCCCCGACCCAGCGAGCATAGTTGCTGATCTCGTACGCGCCCGGGCGTCCACGCGGGCAGCGACAGCACGACGTTCGACGTTCCCGAGCGTGGCGAACGTCATGGCGACGTCCACGACGCGGTATGGCGCGTTCGCGCGCGTATACGTGACGTCGTAGCGCACGTCGTGGATCGGAGCCGACACGCTGTCGTTGCGTGCGAGCCTGCGCGGTCAGGACCGAGGGGACGAGTGCGAGCCAGAGACCCTTCATCGGGCGGATGTGTGGCACATAGCGAACCAAAACTCGCCCATGTGCGGCGCCCTGTCACCTCCGGCGCGCGCATTGGGAGAACGTCGTACACTCTCCCTACACTCGAGCAACACCGGTCGCCGGCCAAGCGCCGTCCCGGGCGCCTTTCCGGACGCTGACATACATTGTCCGGCGCGCCGGTTCGTCCCCCATTCCCTTCCTCAATAAGGTCATCGGAAATGATTGTCGTGCGACGTCTCGCCGCTGTCGCGCTCTTCGTCCTCGGCGCCGCCAATGCCGCGCGCGCCCAGCGCCAGGCGCCAGGCGCCTGCTCCCGGCTGACCTGATTCTCGTCAACACAAAGATCTACACCGTCGACGATTCGCATCCGTTCGTGGAGGCGATGGCCGTCCGCGGCGGCCGCGTGGCGTTCGTCGGCTCGACGCGCGAGGCGCTGCTCCTGCGCGGACCGTCGACGCAGGTGCTGGATCTCGCCGGCCGGGTCGTGATCCCCGGCATGGTCGACGCGCACGCCCACCTGTTCGGGCTCGGCACGTTCCTGCGCGACATCGACCTCACGGACACGCGTTCGTTCGACGCGATCGTCGCCCGAGTCGGCGGACGCGCTGAAGGACCTCCCGGCCGGCCGCTGGGTGATCGGCCGCGGGTGGGATCAGAACAAGTGGGGCGACACCCGCTTCCCGACCCACGACGCGCTCTCCCGAGTCACGCCGAACAACCCGGTCGTGCTCACCCGTATCGACGGACACGCAATCCTCGCCAACGCGGCGGCGATGAAGGCCGCCGGCGTGACCGCCGCGACCCGCGATCCCGCCGGCGGGCGCATCGAGCGGACCGCGGCCGGCGAGCCGACTGGTGTTTTCGTCGACAACGCGATGGCGCTCGTCGAACGCGTCGTTCCGCCGCTCTCTCACGACGAGATGCGATCCGCCGCGCTCGCCGCGATCACCGAGTCGAACCGTTGGGGGTTGACCGGGCTGCACGATCCTGGCGAGCCGAAAGAGGTGCTCGACGTTTTCGAGGAGCTCGCCAAGGAAGGCAAGTTCAATCTGCGCGTCTACGGGATGATCTCCGACGACAGCGCCGCGATCGAGCACTATTTCCAGCGCGGGCCGCAGAGCGGCCTCTACGACAACCACCTCTGGATTCGCGCCATCAAGCTCTACGCCGACGGCGCCCTCGGCTCCCGCGGCGCGGCGCTTCTCGATCCCTACGCCGACGATCCGAAGAACGTCGGCCTGCTCAAGTCCACTCCCGAGCATCTGCGCGACGTGTCCATCCGCGCGCTTCAGCACGGATTTCAGGTCGCGACGCACGCCATCGGCGACCGCGGGCAACCGCGTCGCGCTCGACGCGTACCAGGCGGCCCTCGAGAAGGTGCCGACCGTGGACCACCGCTTCCGGATCGAGCACGTCCAGGTGCTCGACCACGCCGACGTCCCCCGTTTCGCCCAGCTCGGCGTCATCCCGTCGATGCAGGCGGTCCATCAGACGAGCGACATGTACTGGGCCGCGACCCGCGTCGGCCCGTCGCACGTGCTCGGCGCCTATGCCTGGCGCTCCCTCCTCGAGACCGGTGTGATCATTCCCAACGGCAGCGACTTCCCGGTCGAGCGCGTGAACCCGCTGTACTCCTTTCACGCCGCCGTCTCGCGCCAGGACGAGCACGACTGGCCGCCGGGCGGGTGGTATCCCGAGCAGCGGATGACCCGCGACGAGGCCCTCAAGTCGATGACGATCTGGCCGGCGTACGCGGCGTTTCAGGAGCAGCTCATGGGGTCGCTCACGCCGGGCAAATTGGCCGACTTCGACGTCCTCGACCGCGACATAATGGTCGTGCCGGCGTCCGAAATACTCGGAACTCAAGTGCTCGCAACGTATATTGGAGGACGGGCGGTGTACGAACGCGGTCGGTAGGGTGCCACCGCGGATTTTCGAGGGTGTGCGAGACATGGTTCCACCGATCGCCGAGCTCGGCCCGCCGGCCGAGGCGGTCAGCGAACGATTTGGCTGGTTGTCGCCGGACAGGCTCACGCGCGTGCGCGCCGTGCTGCTCGGCCTGACGCTCTTTTTCGGTCTGGCCGTCTACGTCTTTCACACGATCGGCGCGGCGCACCTCGCGCAGGCGACGCTCGTCCGGAAGCTGCGCGGACTCGGCGTGCTGACGTGGTTGTACGCGCTCGTCCAGATGGTTGATTTACGGTTCTATAACAGCCGCTGGGCGCGGCGCCGCCGCGCGGCGATGGGCATCCCGGACAGCCTGCACGGCTGGCTTCTCGGGCAGATGCTCGCCTGGTTCGGCATCCTCTATTACGGTCTGACGGAAGACGTGCGCTGGTACGTTGCGGGGCTGGTCATCTTTGGCCTGAGCTTCTTCGCGTTTCCGATTCGCCGGCGCTCGATGTAGGGCGCTCGAGCCCTCCGTCCGCCTTCCACCCCGACATGCTCAGCACGTCATCGCTCGCCTTTCTCAAGCGGCTGCTCGACACGCCCGCGCCTTCGGGTTTCGAGGGCCCCGCCGCGCGCGTCTGGCGCGAAGAGGCCGGCTCGTTCGCCGACAAGGTCACCAGCGACGTCAGCGGCAACAGCATGGCGGAGGTGAACCCCAACGGTTCGCCGACGATCCTGCTCGACGGCCACATCGACGAGATCGGCGTCATCGTGCAGTACATCGACGACGACGGCTACGTCTACTTCTCGCCCATCGGCGGCTGGGACCCGCAGGTTCTCGTCGGCCAGCGGATCCGGTTTCTCTGCCGCGGCGGCGACGTCCTCGGCGTCGTCGGGCGAAAGCCGATCCACGTCATCAAGACGGCGGACCGCGAGCACGCGGCGAAGTTGACCGACCTGTGGATCGACATCGGCGCGTCGAGCCGCGCGGAAGCCGAGGGACGCTTGAGCGTCGGCGATCCCGGCGTGATCGACTCGAAGACGGTCGACTTCCCGAACAACCGCATCGTCTCGCGCTCGATCGACGACCGCATCGGCGCGTTCGTCGCGCTCGAGGCGCTGCGCCGCTACGCGCAGCGGCCCGGCACGGCGCGCGTTGTCGCGGCCGCGACGACGCAGGAAGAGATCGCGTACCACGGCGGCGGCGCGCTCGTGTGCACCAACTGCGTGAACCCGCAGATGGCCATCGTCGTCGACGTCACGTTCGCCAGCGACCATCCGGGCATGGAGAAGAAGGAGGTCGGCGACCACCGCATCGGCGGCGGACCCGTCCTCTCGCGCGGCTCGATCATCTCGCCGGTCGTGTTCGACCTGCTGCGCACGACCGCGGAGCGGCATCAGATCAAGTACACGGTGCACGCCGCGGGGCGCGAGACGTCCACCAACGCCGACGCGATCCACATCGCGCGCGAGGGCGTCGCGACGGCGCTCGTCTCCGTGCCGAACCGCTACATGCACTCGCCGAACGAGCTCGTGAGCCTCGAGGACGTGGACAAGACCGCGAGCCTCATCGCCGAGACGTGCCGCGAAGTGACGAGCAAGACGGACTTCTCGGCGCGCTGACGCGTCGGCACACCGGACCCGTCGCGCGTGCACGTCTGGTCGAGCGCGAAGTACACGTTTCCGCTGCCGAGCGGGCATCGGTTTCCGATCGCGAAATACGCGCTGCTGCGCCAGCGCGTGATCGACGACGAAATCGTTCCCGCCGAACACGTCCACGATCCGCCTCCGGCGACGCGCGAAGACCTGCTGCTCGTGCACACGCCGGACTACGTCGACCGCTTCACGGCCGGCGCGCTGACGAAAGACGAGGAGCGGCGCCTCGGATTTCCCTGGTCGCCGGCTCTCGTCGAACGCTCGTACCGCGCGGCCGGCGGAACGCTCGAGGCGGCGGTCCGCGCGCTCGACGACGGCATCGCGATGAATCTCGCCGGCGGCACGCACCACGCGTTTCCGTCGCACGGCGAAGGATTCTGCGTGTTCAACGACGTCGCCGTCGCCGTGCGCGCGCTCCAGCGCGACGGACGCATCGCGCGAGCCGCGATCGTCGATCTCGACGTCCACCAGGGGAACGGAACGAACGAAGTGTTCGCGGACGACGATCGCGTGTTCACGTTCAGCATGCACGGGCGGAAGAACTACCCGTTCCGCAAAGTCGCCGGCTCGCTCGACGTCGAGCTCGACGACCACACGGGCGACGACGAATACCTCGAGCTGCTCGCCGACGCCCTGCCGCGCGTGCTCCATGAGGCGGCGCCGGACCTGGTCGTCTACCTCGCCGGCGCGGATCCGTACGCCGGCGACCGGCTCGGCCGCCTCGCGCTCACGTTCGGTGGACTCGCCCGACGCGACACGTTCGTGCTGAACCAGTGCCGCGAAGTCGGACTTCCGGTCGTCGTCACGATCGCCGGCGGCTACGCGGAGCCGATCGCCGACACGGTCGCGATCCACGCGACGACGGCGCGCATCGCGGCGTCGTTCGCCCGATCCGCGGCTCCGCACGCGTAGCGCGAAGACCGACGCATGGCTCCGATTCCGCCGCCGCGAGTCTCGGGTTTCACGACGCACGACTCCCGTGCCGCTCTACTGGGCGGAGTACGGCCCGCCAGACGCGACGCCGCTTCTCGTGTTGCACGGCGGCCCCGGCGCGCACCACGACTATCTCCTGCCGCAATTGCTCGCGCTCGCCGACGACTATCGGCTGATCTTCTACGACCAGCGGGGCGGCGGCCGCTCCAAGACCGCGGACCGGAGCGCGATCACCTGGCAGACGCACGTCGTCGGATCTCGACGCGGTCATTCAGGAGCTGTCGCTCGATCCGGCGACGCTCGTCGGCTACTCGTGGGGTGGGCTGCTCGCCATGCTCTTCGCGATCGAGTCGGCGGCGGGGCGAACCACGAGCCGCGTCGCGAGGCTCGTGCTCCTCGACCCGGCTCCGGTCAACCGGGAGTACCGCCGCCAGTTCGAGGCCGAGTTCGCGCGCCGTCAGAACAGCGAGACCGTGGCGAAGCTTCGCGCGGATCTGGCGGCGAGCGGGCTGCGCGAATCAGATCCCGACGCGTTTCGCCAGCGGTCGTTCGAGCTGAGCGTCGCCGGCTACTTCGCCGATCCGTCGGCCGCGCACGACCTCACGCCGTTCCGCGTGATGGCTCGGATTCAGGATTCGGTTTGGGACAGCCTGGGCGACTACGACCTCACGCGCCGCGGGCAGTTGGATTCGGTGACGCGTGCCGGCGCTGGTCGTCCACGGTCGCCAGGACCCCATTCCCCTCGAGTCGTCCGAGGCCATCGCGCGTGCGCTGCGCGCCCCCCTGGTCAGCATCGACGGCGCGGGGCACGTTCCATATGTTGAACGACCCGCCGAAATGTTCGCCGCGATTCGATCCTTCCTGTCTCCCGCGGCGCAGCCCCACCTGATCGTCGAGCCCCACTCCTCACTTCGCATGCCGAGCGATCCGAACAACCAACCGTTCATCGGAACGATCGAGACGTCGGGGCGCCGATACCAGGTGACCTGCCGCGTCGGCTTCGACGGCGTGGAGTACGTCGGCCGGCTGTGGTTCGCGGAAGAGGATTGGGAGGACGCCGGCCTCCCCGATCGCGGCGCGATTCCGGGGAAGAGCCGCGAGGACGTGCTCTCGCAGGCGCGCGAGTTTTCGCAGGAGCAGCTCGTGTTGCGCTATCGGCGCGCGCTCTCCGACAAGCGGCGCTACCTCAAGCTCCGCCGCGACACCGACGAGATCCTGACGAAGATCCGCTACCTCAACCAGATCGCGACGTCGGTGCGCAACGGCCTGCTCGACGAAGACGGCGCGAATCAGGAGATCGATCTCACCGAGCACCAGCTGCACGAGTGCATCCAGCGTCTCCGCGACGACGCCGGTCTGGAAGGCTGAGCCGAATGCCCACCGCAGCCAAACGCCGCCGCGCACGGAGTGCGACGCCCCTCCCCGAGCGGGCGCGCGAGATCTACGCAGCGCCTCGTCGCGCACTATCCCGACGCGCATTGCGCGCTCGACTTCAAGTCGCCGTTCCAACTGCTCGTCGCCACGATCCTGAGCGCGCAGTGCACGGACAAGCGGGTGAACATGGTCACGCCCGCGCTGTTCAAGCGCTACCGCACGCCGGCCGCTCTCGCCGTCGCCAAGCCGGAGGAGCTCGAGGAGATCATCAAGTCCACCGGCTTCTTCCGAAACAAGACCAAGAGCCTGCTCGGCATGTCGAACGCGGTCGACGACCGGCACGGGGGCAAGGTTCCGGACACGATGGACGAGCTGGTGAAGCTGCCGGGCGTGGGACGAAAGACGGCGAACGTCGTCCTCGGGAATGCGTACGACAAGAACGAAGGCGTCGTCGTCGACACGCACGTCGGACGAGTCAGCAAGCGTCTGGGTCTCACGCGCCAGACCGACCCGGTGAAGGTCGAGCAGGACCTGATGAAGCTCTTCCCGAACGACCGCTGGACGATGCTGTCCCACCTCCTGATCGAGCACGGCCGCCGCATCTGCGAGGCGCGCCGCCCGAAGTGCGAGTCCTGCTTCCTGTCCGACATCTGCCCATCCTCGACCGTCTAGGAATTCGAACTCTCACATGACGCTACGGTCCTTGCTCCTGCTGGGCGCCGCCGCCGGCGCTCTCGCCGCCTGTTCGTCATCGCCGCCGCCGGAAGCCGACATCAAGCCGCAGGTCGTCACCGACGCCGGCCCCCCGGCGCGTTGCCGGTCGCGCCGGGCGACTGCGCCGAGGCGCTCCGCCGCGCCGCGGAAAAGCCCGACCTCGTCGTCGATCAGTTGCCCGTCCTCGTCACGGCGAAGCCGAAGCCGCTGCAAAACCCGCCCCGCACGGCGCTGCGCAAGGACGGGAGCGCCGAGGTGAAGATCGACATCGTCGTCGACACGCTCGGCAAGGCGGTGATGAAGACGTTCACCGTCGTGGCGACGTCGACCCGTGGCTCGCCACGAACGTGAAGAGCGTCATCGGCAAATGGACGTTCACACCGGCGCAGCTCGCCGGGTGCAAGGTGCCGCGCGTCTACCATTTCTACGCGGCGGCGCCGCCACGCACGAAATCCGGGGACTGACTAGCTTCCACGCATGTCGAAAACAGCAACCTTCGAGACCAACAAGGGCAAGATCGTCGCCGACCTGTTCGACAAGGAAGCGCCGATCACGGTCGCCAATTTCGAGAAGCTCGCCAACAGCGGCTTCTACGACGGCGTGAAGTTTCACCGCGTGATCGCCGACTTCGTCGTCCAGGGCGGCGACCCGCTCTCGCGCGACCTGCCGGCCGGCGACCGCAAGATCGGGACGGGCGGGCCGGGCTACCACATCAAGTGCGAGACGGCCGGCAATCCGCACAAGCACGAAGTCGGCGCGCTGTCGATGGCCCACGCCGGCAAGGACACCGGCGGCAGCCAGTTCTTCATGGTGCTCAGCGAAGACAACACCCGGCACCTGAACGGCGTGCACACGGTGTTCGGCAAGATCTCGGGCGGTCTCGACGTGATGAAGCAGCTGAAACAGAACGACGTCATGAACTCCGTGCGCGTCGCCTAGAGGGCGCGCTTTCCAGATCGCCATGGCAAACGACCACACACGACCACTCGCACGACGCGCCGACCTTCGGCGCCGACACCCGCGCCGCGTTCCTCGGCCTGATCATCGGCGTCATCGTCCTCTTCGGCATCGTTCGCACGATCATCTATCTGACGAACGCGAAGTACGCCGGCGAACGTCCCGCCGCGGAGGCCACGCGGTAGGCTTTCAACTGCCGCAACTGCAACTGCTTCAACGCAGAGGCGCGGAGACGCAGAGAACAGCCGCCGAGACGAAACTCCGGTCGCGCAACGAGCCGGATTTTTTTGTTGAAAGCCGCTCGGGATGCCTCGTCGCGGCATCGTACGCCTCCGCGCCAATGCGTGACTTCCCGAGCGGCAGTCACGAAAAGCCCTCGGCTCGTTGCGCGACCGAGCCCGGTCTCCGCGGTTTCCCGTCCTCTGCGTCTCCGCGGCTCTGCGTTGAGCAGTTTGCAGTAAGCAGTTGCGGTAAGCCGCCCGATCGCAGTGGCCGGATCCGCCTTACAGGTGTCTCAGAAACCGCTCCGGCGCGTTCAGGAAATCGCGCGTGATCACGACGTGATCCAACTCCTCGAACGGCACCGCTTCCACGGGCGTCCGGTCGAACGAGTAGATGAGAGCATCCGGGGAAGCCGAGCAGGATCGGCGAGTGGGTCGCGATGATGAACTGCGAGTCCTGCGCGATCATGTCGCTGATCATCGCGATCAAGCGCCAGTTGGCTCTGCGGCGACAGCGGCGCTTCGGGCTCGTCGAGCAGATAGAGCCCGCCCGGAACGAAGCGCGACTGAAAAAGCTTGAGGAAGCTCTGGCCGTGTGAGTTGGCGTCCAGGTTGACGCCATAGCGCCGCTCCATGTCGGCGAGCGACGACCGCACCGGTCCCTTGGCGAGGCCTTTCGCCTTGTCCGACCGCTCCGCGAATGTGACGTCGATCTCGTCCAACCGCGCCAGCAGCTCCGTTCGTTCGCGCGACAGCGCCTTGGTGAAGCCGAAGAAGTCTTCGGCGCGCAGAAAGAACCCGCGGAACGCCCGCCGGTCCCACGTCAGCTTGAGCGATTTGCCCAGAAAGCGCTGGGCCGCTCAGGGTCTCGTCTTTGTCGACGGCCATGCTGCCCACCGCCGGCAGGCCGGCCGCGACCGCGATCCCCTCCAGCAGGGTGGACTTCCCCGACCCGTTCTCGCCGACCAGGAACGTCACCGCCCGGTCCACGCGAAGGACGGGCAGCGTGCGGATCACGGGAACGGTGTAGGGAAACCGGTCCGCGGCGGCCGGAGGAATCTTTCGCAGCTCGACCGAACGGAGGTGGTGGGGCATCCGCGGATTCTACCGGTCTACCGGTCTACCGGTCCACCGGTCCACCCGTCCACCCGTCCACCCGTCCACCCGAAAGCCGAGCCCCGCGCCGCGTGGTAATATTTATGGATGCCCCCCACCGAGAACGGCGGCTCGTCCCCCGCCCTGCCGTCGCGCGACCAGGCGCTGGCGTTGATGCACGAGTACACGGCCAGCGAGTCGCTGCGGAAGCACATGCTCGCCGTCGAGGCTGCCATGAGGGCCTACGCCGTCCAGTACGGCGAGGACCCGGAGCGGTGGGGGCTGGCCGGGCTGATTCACGACTTCGACTATGAGCGATTTCCTAACGCGACGCGCTCGCCAACCGACGAGCATCCGTCGGCGGGGGTCGGGATTCTCCGCGACCGCGGCTGGCCGGCGGACATCCTCGACGCGATCATGGGACACGCGGCGTACACCGGCGTGTCGCGGGAGACGCGGATGGCCCGGGCGCTGTTCGCCGTCGACGAGCTGTCGGGACTCATCACCGCGACGGCGCTCGTCAAGCCGTCCAAGAGCGTGCACGACGTGGAAGCCAGGTCGGTGCTGAAAAAAATGAAGGACAAAGCGTTCGCCAAGGGCGTCAGCCGAGAGGACGTGACGCTGGGCGCGCAGGAGCTGGGTGTCGATCTCGAGCAGCACACGCAGTTCGTGATCGGAGCGATGCGCGGGGTCGCCGCCGCGCTCGGCCTGGCTGGAACGCCCGCGAATCCGCCCGCACCCGCGGCCTGACCGGCCGAGGAGCGGGCACACTGACCCTTTCTTCAGATCCCTGGGAACTCGTCGATTGCGCGATCAACGTTCAACCGCGGCGGTCCGTTAATGAGAGTGGACACCGGCCACGCCTCGATGACCGCTGCGACCACAATCGAGCTGCCGTTCGGCATGTCGCCAGCAGCTGACGCCAAGCCGGACGAGCGAGCCCTCGTCGTCGCGGCGCAACGCGGCTCGAGCGACGCATTCGCGCAGCTCGTTCGCTTGCACCAGCGTCGGGCGTACGCCGTGTGTCGCGCCATCGTGCTCACGCACGAGGACGCGGAGGACGCGGTTCAGGAAGGATTTCTTCACGCCTTCAAGGCACTGGACCGATTTCTTCCAGACCAACCGTTCGGCGCGTGGCTGTACCGCATCATGGCCAATGCGTCGCTTGACCTGGTGCGGCGGCGGAAAGTCCGTGACGCGGACGAGCTGCCGGAAGGGGTCCCGATGCCGTTCCGGGATCCCGGCGAGGCGGATGAACTTCGGCGCCGTCTCAACCAGGCGCTGACGAAACTGACTGACCGGCAGCGGTCGGTGATCGTGTTACATGACGTGGAAGGTTTTACGCACGGCGAGATTGGCGAGATGTTGGGTATACCCGAAGGCACTGCACGATCTGACCTGCATCACGCACGCGCATCGCTGCGCCGCATTCTCGGGGACGTTCGGAGCGATCTATGAGCGACATTCGGTTTGGGCTGTTTCCAGACGACGACGACGTAGTGCGCGGTCTGCGCGCGATCTACGCCGCGCCGGCCGGCGACGCCTACTGGAACGAGCTGCAGTCGCGCGTGATGGCGCGCGTCGCTGACGTCGAGTTGGGATGGTGGACCGAGCTGGATCGCTGGGCGCGCCCGGCGCTCGCGGCCGCGGCCGTCCTGCTCCTGTCGGCCGGCGTCGCCATGTTCCGTGCTCACCAATCGGAGGCGGAGATCGCCGCCGACGTCATGCTGTCTTCACCCGCCGTGCCCGTATCGAGCGCGATTCGGCCGGCATACCAGGACGACCAGGGGGCGCGGCTGCGCTTCCTGTTCGGCCGCTAGACTCGGAGTTCACCATGCAGCGCTCAAAGCAACAGGCGCTGATGTTCCTGCTCGGGGCCGTCCTCGTGGGCGGCGCGCTCGGCTTCTCGGCCGACCGCTACCTGGGCCACGAAAAGTTCGCCGCGTCGTACGGGCCGCGGGCCAAGTTCTACGACGCGATCGGGCTCTCCGAGCAGCAGCGCAACACGCTCGACTCACTCGCGTTCTCGGAGGACTGCGCCATCCGCGGGCTGCTCAAGCCGGAGAAGCCGCAGCTCGACTCGATCCGCGCCAGGTTCAAGGCGCAGGTCCGAACGCGTGTTCACGGCTCAGCAGCTGCAGAAGTACGACGAGCGAGTCGCCGACAACAAAGCCCGCCGTGACGCGGAAATACAGAAGGAGCCGAAGAGAACATGTTCCGCAAATTGATCGTTCTGCTGGCCGCGCCGCGTCGTGCTGGGCGCGCAGCAGGTGACGGATACGACGCTGCATCCGATCTCGCTCGCCGAAGCGATTCGGCTGGCGGGTGACAGGAACGTCTCGAACATCATCGCGGGCAACAGCATTCGCTCGGCGAACAACAGCGTACGCCAAGCGCGCGCCGCGTTCATTCCGAACGTGAGCGTGAGCGCCGGGCAGACCAAGAGCTCCGGCCAACGCCTGGGTCAGCAGAACGACATCATCAACTTTGGATCGGCGTGGAGCTACAACACCGGCCTCCAGATCAACAACTTCACGCTGTTCGATGGCGGCAAGATGTTCGCCGACATCAAGACGGCGAACGCCAACGTCGCGGCGGCGGAAGCCGGCGAGGTCAACACCGAGTTCTTCGTCGCGCTCCAGGTGAAGCTGGACGTACAACTTGATCCTCGCCGCCGAAGGAATCGGAGGGTGCCGCCATCGCCCAGCTCGAGGCCGCGAAGGTTCAGCTCCAGACGTCGATCGCCAAGGTCAACGCCGGAGCGGCCAACGTCTCCGATTCGCTGCGCAGTGTCGTGCTGGTCGGCAACGCCCAGCTCGCGTTGCTTCAGGCGCAGAACTCGTATCGCACCTCGGCGGCCGCCCTGACGCGCCTCGTCGGCACTCCGTACTTCGTGACGGCGCAGTTGGCGGATACTGTCGAGCGTGCGCCGACCCCGATCGACAGCGCGCAGGTATTGCAGGAAGCCATCGACGGCCCGGCAATTCGCCAGCAGGAGGCCAGCCTGACCTCCGCTTCCGCTTCACTTCGTTCGGCGAAAACGGCGTATTTGCCGACGGTCACCGGCGGGTTTAGCCTCGGCGGGAGCGGCACGAGCGCGATCTATGGCTTCAACAACAATCCGTATCCATACGCGCGGACGTTCTCCCTCAGCCTGCAGTATCCGCTGTTCAACCGCTTCCAGCGCGAGAACAACATCGCGACGCAGCAGATCAATTTGGAGAATGCGCAAGCATCGTTGAAGGATCAGCAGTTGGGCGCTCAACAAAACATCATCACGGCGATCGCCACGATCCGGAACGCCGAAGAGACGATGCGCGTGCAGCAGACCAACGTCGAGGCGAGCCAAGAGGACCTGCGCGTGCAACAGCAACGGTACAACCTCGGCGCGTCGGTGCTCCTGGACGTGCTGAACTCGGAGTCGGCGCTCGTCGCGGCGCGGCAGCAGCTCATTCAGGCGCGTCTCAACTACCGGAACGCGCGCGCGCAGATCGAGTCGTACATCGGGAAGGATCTGCCGCAGTAAGACGACCACAGCCGAACAGGCACGGGGGGCGGAAGCTGACGGCTGCCGCCCCCTTTTTCATGCCCCGGCGCCTTCCAGCGATCTCGCCTTACGGCGCGTACTTCCAATAGGCAGATTGAACAGTTCGCGGCCAGGCCACCCGGCCGATAGGAGACCACTTCAGTGAAAAGATTTGTCGGAGCGGCGTTGCTCGCCGTTGCCGCGGCTTGTGCCCGAAAGTCGCAAGCCCCGACGGTGCAGACCGCCGTTGCCAGCCGTCGTGACATCATCGTCGACGCGCAGGCGAACGGCACGATGGAGCCGATCGCGATCGTGGACGTCAAGTCCAAGGCATCGGGCGTCATCGACAAGATGACCGTCGAGACGGGCACCAACGTCAAGCCGGGCGATCTGATCGTTCAGATCAACACGCGCGACGTGCAGAACAAGTACGACCAGGCGAAGGCGATGCTCGACGCGGCCAATGCCAAGCTCCAGGTGTCGACGGCCAGCAAGGCGCGCAACGAAGAGATGTTCAAGGCGCGCGTCATCACGCCGCAAGAGTTCGAGCAGGTCGCCGTCGATTTCGAGAACGCTAAATCCGGGGTCGTGAACGCGCAGGCGAACCTCGACCTCGCCAAGCAGAGCCTCGAAGACGCCACGGTCAAGGCGCCGAGCGAAGGCACGATCATCACGAAGAACGTGTCCGAGGGCACGGTCATCGCCGGCGCGACGAGCTCCGTGAGCGGCGGCACGACCATCGTGCAGATGGCCGATCTGAGCGTCGTCCGCATCCGCGCGTTCTTCAACGAGTCCGACATCGGCAACGTGCACCCGGGCGAGCCGGCCAACGTCACGGTCGACGCGTACCCCGACCGCCGCTTCAGCGGCGTCGTGCAGAAGATCGAGCCGCAGGCGGTCGTGCAGCAGAACGTCACGATGTTCCCGGTGCTCGTGAACCTCGACAACAAGGACCACCTCCTCTCTCCTGGGATGAACGGGGAAGTGTCGGTGCTCATCGCCGAGGTGGACAACGTCATCGCGGTCCCCAACGACGCGATCAAGAATCCGCGTGAAGCGGTGGCGACGGGCGCGATGCTCAACCTGTCGGCGGATTCGGTGAACGCGTCGCTGCGCGCCCAGGGCTTCACCGGCGGCGGCAACCGCGGCGGCTTCGGCGGCGGTCGCCGAGGCGGCAATGGCGGTGGCGCCGCAGGTGGTGGTCGCAACGGCGGAGCGCCTGGCGCCGGAGCTACGAACGGCGCCGCGGCGACGAGCGGCGCGGCCGCTTCGACCGGCACGGCATTCGGTGAGGTACAGTTCGCCAGCAACCCGGTGTCGCCCCCGCAGGGCGGCCAAGGGTTCGGCACGCAGGTCTCGGACGCCGACTGCAAGAAGGTCGACGACGTTCTCAAGAAGCACCCGAAAGAGAAGAAGCAGCTCGACGATCTCCGCGCTCAGATGCAGGCGCTCCGTCCGGCCAGCATGAACGGGGGCGGGGGCACCGGCGGACGCGGCGGGTTCAATGCCAACGGCGGCAACCGGCAGCGTGGCGATTCAGCAGGCGGTTTCCGTCCGCGTGGTGATTCGACGCAGCGTCGTCGCGGCGGCAATGGCGCGGAACGGCGGCGGCTCCAATCCGGGTGGCGGCGGTGGGGGCGGCGGTGGATTCCGCGGCAGCCCGGAGATGCAGGCGATCAACGAAAAGATGCGCACGATCTACACGGCGCTCGACATCGACCCGCGTACGGCTGGACAATGCGCGCGTCGCCAGAGCGGTGCCGCGGCCGGAACCCAGGCGAGCACCGGCGGCAGCGCCCGTTCGCAGGGCGGTCAGGGCGGCCAGGGCGCACTCACGCCCTCGCCCGAGATGACCTCGCGACCCGTGCGGCAGCGCACCGGACTCGTGTTCGTGTCGGACAGCGCCAAGCTGCACTTCGCGCCGCGGATCGTGCAGCTCGGTCAAGGCAATCTTGATTACACGGAAGTCGTGAGCGGTCTGAAAGAAGGCGAACGCGTCGTGATGCTCGGCGCACTCGCCCTGCAGGCGCAGCGTCAAGCGCAGCAGGATCGGCTTCGTCAGAATGCCAGCCCGCTTGGCGGACAGGCGGCGCCTGGCCCCGGACCGGGCGCCGGCGGTCCGCGTGGAGGTGGTGGTGGAGGCGGCGGTGGTGGCGGGCGCGGAGGCTGATTAGATGCTGATCGGCGAAATCATCAGCGTCGCGCTCGGCGCGCTCCGCGCCAACAAGCTGCGTTCGCTGCTCACCATGCTCGGCATCGTGATCGGTGTCGGCGCGGTCATCGCGGTCGTCGCGCTCGGCACCGGCGCGCAGCAAGCGGTGAAAGACCGCATCGCGGCGCTCGGCACCACGCTGCTCACCGTGAACCCGGGACAGCAGCGTGGTCAGGGCGTGGCGATCGGTGGCGCGCAGCAGCGGCTCACGGTCGAGGACGCGAAGGCGGTCGACGAGCACGCGATGCATCTGTTGGGCGTGCAGCCCGAGATGCGGTCGATGCAGCAGATCGTGTTCGGCAACAAGAACGCGAGCACGCAGATCATCGGCACGACGCCGAACTATCTCGAGGTCCGCAAGTACACGATCGCGGTTGGGAAGATGTTCACCGCGGCCGACGACGAAGGCCGTCAGCGAGTCGCCGTCGTCGGCAACACGGTGGTGAACAACCTCGGCCTGACGTCGCCCGAGGCGATCGTCGGCGAGACGGTGCGCATTCGCGGCACGCAGTTCACGGTCCTCGGCGTTATGGCGCCGAAGGGACAGGCGAACGCGTTTCAGGATCCTGACGACGAAATTCTCGTTCCGATCCAGACGGCGCGCTTCCGCGTGAACGGGTCCGACCGGCTCGCGTCGATCAGTGCGCTCGCCGCGTCGGAGGACGAGATTCCCGACGCGATGGCGGAGATCCAGCGCGTGCTGCGGCGCCAGCACAAGATTCGCCAGGGTCTGCCCGACGATTTCCAGATTCGCAACCAGGCCGACATCCTGCAGACCACGCAGGAGACGACACAGGTCATGACCTACCTGCTCTCCGGCATCGCGGCGGTGTCGCTGCTCGTCGGCGGCATCGGCATCATGAACATCATGCTGGTGTCGGTCACCGAGCGCACGCGCGAGATCGGCATCCGCAAGGCGCTCGGCGCCACGCGCGCGAACATCCTTCTGCAATTCTTGATCGAAGCCGTCGTGCTCTGCCTTCTCGGCGGCATGATGGGCATCGCGCTGGGAGCCGGCGGCGCGACGATAATGAGCCGCACCGCCGGATGGTCCACCCAGGTGTCGCCGGGCGCGATCGTCATGGCGTTCGCGTTCTCCGCGTTCGTCGGCCTTTCGTTCGGCGTGTGGCCGGCGCGACGGGCCGCGGTCCTCGACCCGATCGTCGCCCTCAGGTACGAATAGCGAGTCGCCGAATCGACGATTCTGTTGAGCAGCTCGAGACCAGCGTCCGGGCGCATTGGTCTCCGCGCGGATCTGAGCGTTCGCACTTGCTGCACCGCCGCACACGCCCCGCCGCCTCCGCACCCCGCACCTCCGCACTCTTGACACGATATATCTCCCGTTATATCGTACTTCCAACCCGATATATCGCACTTGAGGAGGTTGTATGTGGGAACCATTCGTTTTTAGACTCGACGCGGGCCATTGCGGCGAACGCCGAGCCCGCTGGGGCTGGGACGCTTTCGGCGGCTGGGGAGCCGGCGGTGGGCCCCGGGGACGCCACTGGAAGGGCCGTGCTGGCCGCCTGTTCGAGCAGGGAGACCTCAAGTACGTGATCCTGCGCCTGCTCGAGGAAAAGCCCAGGCACGGCTACGAGATCATCAAGGAGCTGGAAGGGCGCTTTGGCGGGTCCTACGTGCCCAGCCCGGGCACCGTCTACCCGACCCTGACCATGCTCGAGGACCTCGGCTACGCCCGGGCCGTCCCCGAAGAGGGTGGAAAGAAAGTTTACGAGATCACGGACGAGGGGCGGAAATACCTGGCCGAGCACAGCACGACCGTGGATGACATCTTCGAGCGGATCGCGAAGTTCGTGGAGGGGTTCACGGACACGCCGATGATGGAGCTCAACCAGGCCTTTCAGCGGTTGGCGCGGACCACCTACAAGACAGCCACGGGCCACCTTGGCGAAAAGGAGATGCTCGAGCGCCTGCGCGACATCATCCGACGGGCCGCGGACGAGGTCGAGGCAGCCACCAAGCAGACGCCGGAGACGCCACCGCCGGCCGAATAGTCGGCAGGTGGGCCGAAGGTTCGCTGCACGCGGCTTCGGTGAGCGCTAGATTTTGGCGATGGGTCGCGGATCTCTTCCGCGACCCATTTTTGCGTAGTCTCTGACGGGTCGTCTCCCGTGCGACAACGGAACGACCTCGTCGCTGAAGCAGCGTTCATGACCTCTCACCCACGACCGGAAGGCAGTGCCGCGAGCGATCCCCCGCCCGCGCGCTCCGCGTCCGGTTCGCCACAAGCCAGTCCCGCCCCGCAACAATCCGCTTCCGCCGGATCGACGACGCCGCTTCCGCTTCCAGGGAGCGCGCCGCCGGCCACAGGCACGACGACGGGCTTTCACGCCGCGGCGATTCCGCAGCGAACGCCGGTCGAGGCACATCCGCGCGGAAAACGACTCGGGCTGCTGTCACTGACCGCGCTCGGCATCGTCTACGGCGACATCGGCACGAGCCCGCTGTACGCGCTCCAGCAGTGCTTCACCTCCAAAGAGCACACGATTCCGCCGACGACGGCCAACGTCTACGGCGTGCTCTCGCTGATCGTGTGGCTGCTCGTGCTCGTCGTCGCGGTGAAGTACATCGTGTTCATCATGCGCGCGGACAACCGCGGCGAGGGCGGGATTCTCGCGCTTCTCGCGCTGATCCTTCAGCAGGAGCGCCGTTCGCTGTCGCGGCGACGGATCGTTCTCGTCGGACTCGGGCTTTTCGGCGCGGCGCTGCTCTACGGCGACGGGATGATCACGCCGGTGATCTCCGTGCTCGGCGCCGTCGAAGGCCTGAGCGTCGTCACGCCGGCGTTCCAGAGCATGATCGTCCCGATCTCGGTGGTCGTGCTGTTCCTGTTGTTCACCGTTCAGCGGTTTGGTACCGGGCGCGTCGGAACCGCGTTCGGCCCGATCATGTGCGTGTGGTTCGTGACGATCGGCGGGTTGGGACTCTGGGAAATCGCGAAGGAGCCGCGCATCCTCGCCGCCCTGAATCCGCTGCACGGGTTGTGGTTTTTCGCCGCCAACGGCCGCATCGGGTTTCTCACGCTGGGCGCGGTCGTGCTGGCGGTGACCGGCGCCGAAGCGCTGTACGCGGACATGGGACACTTCGGCAAGCGGCCGATCCGGCTCGCCTGGTTCGCCCTCGTGATGCCGGCGCTGCTGCTCAACTACTTCGGCCAGGGCGCGATCCTGCTGCGGAATCCGGCGGCCGTCGCGAACCCGTTCTACTTCCTCGCCCCGCGCTCGATGCTCGTGCCGCTTGTCGTGCTGGCGACCGTCGCGGCGGTGATCGCGTCGCAGGCGTTGATCTCCGGCGCCTTCTCGCTCACGCGACAGGCGGTGCAGCTCGGCTACTCGCCGCGCGTGACGATCCTGCACACGTCGCGCAGCGAGGCCGGCCAGATCTACGTGCCGGAGATCAACAACATCCTGATGATCGGCTGTCTCGTGCTCGTCGTGGCGTTCGGGTCGACGACGGCCATCGGGGCCGCGTACGGCATCGCCGTCACCGGCACGATGGCGATCACGTCGCTGCTCTTCGCTGTCGTGGCGCGAGTCGCGCTGGAACTGGTCGCTCGCCCACGTGCTGCCGATCATGGCCGCGTTCCTCGCCATCGACCTGTCGTTGTTCGCGGCGAACGTGATCAAGATCTGGTACGGCGGCTGGGTGCCGATCGCCATCGCCATCGGCGTGTTCACGCTGATGAGCACGTGGAAGACGGGTCGCTACCTGCTCACCAAGACGCTCAACGCCGGCGCGCTGCCGCTCGACCTCTTCCTCGGCGACGTCGCGCGGCGCAAGCCGCTGCGCGTGCCGGGGACCGCCGTGTTCATGACGTCATCGAACGAGGCCGTGCCCGTCGTGCTGCTGCACCACCTCAAGCACAACAAGGTGCTGCACGAGCAGGTGATCCTGATGTCCGTCGTGACGCACGAAGTGCCCGAGGTGCCCGCCGCCGATCGCGTGTCGGTCGAGAAGCTCGAGCACGGCTTCTACCGGGTGACGGCGGGCTACGGATTCATGGAGTCGCCGAACGTGCCGGAGATCCTCCAGCACGCGCGCGACTTCGGCATCAAGGCCAAGCGCAACGACACGACGTTCTATCTCGGACGAGAGCGCGTGATCGTGGCCGACGGCAAGGCGCGCAGCGGAGTCGAGGCGTCCTCCCGAAGGCATTCCGCTTCCCACAATGTCGCGGTGGCGGAAGAAGCTCTTCGTCATCATGTCGCGCAACGCGCGGTCGGCGACCGAGTTCTTCGGCATCCCGCCGAACCGCGTCGTCGAGCTGGGAGCGCAGGTCGAGTTCTGACGCGGCGGATCTCGGCGCCGCGACGAATCGTCGCGGACGCCGAGGACCGGCGTGTTCACCACGACACGCGGTTGCCGAACATGAAGCCGCGTCCGAATCCGCCGAGCGCGCCGCCCACGGCCGCGTTGGTCGCGATCCGCGCGCCCTCGAGCGCGCTTCGCACCCTGTCGCCGATCTCCTCGCCGTTGATCTCGATCCGGCCGCCCCGGGATTCTCGTCACCGACGGAAGAAGCACGTTGTCGCCGCCGATGATCGTCATCCCTCGATTGCGGCGCGGCAGATCGGCGGCGCGGACCGACTTCAGCGTGACGTTCTTGTACTGACCGTTGTAGTAGATCCGCAGCGTGGCGTCGTCGCCGGGCTTGAGCTTCGACACTTCGCGCTCGAAGCGCGACACGTTCGACGTTCTGAACATCGTTTCGTCTTCGTCGCCGGCGCGGGCTCGCACGTCGACGTTGTTGATCGACGCGATCCGGCTTCCCTCTTCGATCCCGGCCTTGGCGGCCGGACCGGATTCGTCGACGCCGATCACGAACACGCCGATCGTATCGCGGCGGCTGCCCGTGCTGGCGAGTTGGAGCCCGAGCGTCGCCCGGTCCTCCCAGGTGCGGCGCGCCATCGACTCGTACAGCGAATCGGACGACACGGTCTTCACCTTCACCGATTTCGTCTGACCGCCGGCGTAGACGTGCAGGTCGACCTCGTCGCCGGGCTTGAGCTTGTCGATCTCGCGCGTGAGGCGGCGGGTCATGACGCCGGCCATGTCCTCGTCGCCGACGTCGGCCGGGGCGAGCTTGAGGCTCACGCCGTTGACCGACGCGATCCGGTTCCCTTCCTCGATGCCCGCCTTGTCCGCCGGACTCCCCGTTCGAACGGAGTTGACGAGCACGCCGAGCGTGTCGCGGCCGGACGCCGCGCCGGACGTGGTGATCCCGATGACGGCTTGCGGCTGGCCGATCAGGGACATTCGGTACGGACCCGGCTCGATGCGCATGGCCCGCGGCGGATTTTGCGCCGCGAGCGCGCCCGCGGCGAGCAGCGCCGGGCTCAGAGCAATCAGTCGCATAATTCCTCGTGAAATCGTGGATGTGCGACCTGTGAGTCACGCCGATGGCGGACGAGGGTTTACCGGGCGACTTACGCCCGCGTTCCCGCACGACCTACCTTGAGACATGGCCCAGGCCCCCCCCGCCCCACCTCCGTCGCCCAACCGCACTCCTCCCGACCTCCACACCTTCCATCACCATTGGCAGGACGAGGCGGACGCGGCGTACCTGTACCGGCTTCTCGCCGACGCGGAGAAAGACCCGAAGAAGAGCGACCTGTATCGGCGGCTCGCCGCGGTCGAGGACCGGCACGTCGAGATCTGGGCGCGGCTGCTTCGCGAACACGGCGGCGACCCTGGGACGTTCCGGCCGAGCGCTCGGACGAGGATTCTCGCCGCGCCTCGGGAACGTGCTGGGGCCGGGGTTTCTGCTGCCGATGCTGCTGTCGGAAGAGGGGCGTGAGGTCAAGAGCTACCTCGACATGCACCGGCGCACGGCGCGGGGGGCGCCCGGCGCGTCGGAGTCGCTGCAGCTCGCGCGCGAATCCGCCGAGCACGCGACGACGCTCACCCGAGATCGCCGGGCGGAGCGGCGAGCCGTGGCACCGCACGGAGTCCGGCGGCTTCCTGCGGAACGTCGTCTACGGATTCAACGACGGACTGACGGCGAATTTCGGTCTCGTCGCGGGCGTGATCGGCGCGTCGGCGCAGGCCGCGCATCACACGGTGATCGTGGCCGGCGTGGCGGGACTGATCGCCGACGCGTTGTCGATGGGGTCGAGCGGCTATCTCGCCGCGAAGAGCGAGCAGGAGGTGTACGCCAACGAGATCGCGATGGAGCGCGACGAGATCGCGCTCATGCCCGAGGTGGAGCGCGACGAGCTGGCGTTGATCTACGAGACGAAGGGCATGTCGGCCGATTCCGCGCTCGCGTTGGCGACCGAGGTGATGGCCGACCCGAAGCGGATGCTCGACGAGCAGGTGCAGGAGGAGCTCGGGATCGGCGACCCGCACATGTCGCCGTTGCGCGAGGGGTGGGTGACGGGCGGCGCCACGGCGGTCGGCGCGTTCATCCCGGTGTTTCCATTTCTCTTATGGTCCGGAACGACGGCGGTGGTGTTGGCGTTCACGATCTCGATGGCGTCGCACTGGATCGTCGGCGCGGCGAGGTCGGTGTTCACGGGACGGAGCGTGTTCCGGTCGGGGCTCGACATGTTCGTCGTCGGGCTCGGTGTCGCCATCGTCGGGTATTTCGTCGGCGAGTGGATCGCGCGCCTCGTCGCGTAGTCCCTTCGCTCCGACAACTGCTACTGCAACCTGAACTGCTCAACGCAGAGACGCAGAGGTCGCAGACGGCTCTCCGCTCGGGTGGAGAATCGCAGCGGGCCGGGAGAAAATGCTTTTTTGTTGAAAGCCGCTCGGGATGCCCCGTGAGCGCACGGTACCGTGACGTCCCGAGCGGCAGTCACAAAAAACATCGGCCCGTTGCGGGCGGACTTCAGCCCTGGGCTGTCCTCCGCGTCCTCTGCGCCTCTGCGTCCTCTGCGTTGAGTAGTTGCAGTTGCGGTTGCAGTTGCCCGGATGCCTGCCGACGAACTCAGACGACGATGTTGAGCAGCCGCCCCGGCACGAAGATGATCTTCTTTGGCGTGCTCGCGACGAACTTCGCGATCGCGGGATCGGCGAGCGCGGCGGCTTGCGCGGCGTCCTGGCCGGAACCCACCGGGATCTGCACCGTGCCGCGCGTCTTTCCGTTCACCTGAACGGCGATCGTGACGAGATCCTCGGCCGCGACGGCGGGATCGAACGACGGCCAACCCGAGTCGAACACGCTCTCGGTGTGACCGAGGCGCTCCCACAGCTCCTCGGCGACGTGCGGCGCGAAGGGCGACACGAGCTGCACCAGCGGCTCGACCTCGGCGCGATGAGCGGTGCGCTCCTCGCGGCGCACGACGTTGATGTACTCCATCATCGCCGCGACCGCCGTGTTGTAGCTCAGCGCGGGAATGTCGGACGACACTTTCTTGATCGTCTGGTGAAGCTTGCGCATGACGAGCGGATCCGGCGTGCCGTGCGACACCGCGCCCTCGACCGACGCCCAGAGACGATCGAGGAAGCGGCGAACGCCGGCGATGCTCTGATCGCGGAAGTCGCCGCCCTCCTCGTACGGTCCCAGGAACATCAAATACGTGCGGAACGTGTCGGCGCCCCAGCGCTCGACGTACTCGTCCGGAATCACGACGTTGCCGCGGCTCTTCGACATCTTGGCGCCGTCGCGCACGATCGTCCCGTGCGCGCGGAAGCGCTTGAACGGCTCCTCGAAGCGCAGCAGACCGGCGTCGTGCAGCACCATCGTCGTGAATCGCGAGTACAGCAGGTGCAGCACGGCGTGCTCGTTGCCGCCGATGTACGACTCGACGGGGAGCCATTTCTCGGTGCGCGCCGCGTCGAACGCGACGTCGTCGCGCTCGGTGCTCGGATAGCGCAGGAAGTACCAGGCGCTGTCGAGGAACGTGTCGGAGACGTCGGTCTCCCGGCGGGCCGTGTCCGCCGCACGACGGACACTTCACGCGATACCACGACTCCACGCGCGCCAGCGGCGAGACGCCGGTGTCGTCCGGCTTGAAGTCCTCGACGAACGGCAGCTCGACCGGCAGGTCTTTCTCCGGCACCGGCACGGTGCCGCATTTGTCGCAGTAGATGATCGGGATCGGCGGACCCCAATAGCGCTGGCGCGAGATGCACCAGTCGTGCAGCCGGTAGTTCACGACGGCGCGCGCATGCCCCTTCACGTTCAGCCAGTTCGTGATCTCGCGCTTCCCGTCGTCGATCGAGCTCCCCGAGAACTCCTGCGAGTTCACGAGCCGCGCACCGGCGGTTTCCGTGTACGCGTTGTCGAGCCGGGCGTGCGCGGCGTGCGGACCCGGACCGGCGACGACGCGCACGATCGGCAGGTCGAAGGCGGTCGCGAACTCGAAGTCGCGCTCGTCGTGGCCGGGAACGGCCATGATCGCGCCGGTGCCGTACTCCATCAGCACGTAGTCGGCGACCCACACCGGGATCGGCCGCTGCGTGGCAGGGTTGATGGCGTACGAGCCGGTGAAGACGCCCGTCTTCTCCTTGCTCACTTTGCGCGAGACGATGTCCTGCTTCGCCGCGTGCGCGACGTACGCCTCGACCGCCTCGCGCTGCTCGTCGGTCGTGAGACTGTCGAGCAAGGGATGCTCGGGCGCGACGACGAGATACGTCGCGCCGAAGATCGTGTCCGGCCGAGTCGTGAAGACGCGAATGTCGATCGGACGGAGCGCGTATTCGCCGCTCAGCCCGATCTCGGTCGTCGCCGTGCCCGTGAGCTCCTCGAGATCCTGCACGCGGAAGACGATTTCGGCCCCGTCGGAGCGCCCGATCCAGTTGCGCTGCGCCTGTTTTGTCGAGTCGGACCAGTCCAGATGGTCCAGGTTGGCGAGCAGCCGTCCGGCGTAGTCGGTGATCCGGAAGAACCACTGCTCCAGGAACCGCTGCTCGACCCGGGCGCCGCAGCGCTCGCACTCGCCGGCGATGACCTGCTCGTTGGCGAGGACGGTCTTGTCGTTGGGGCACCAGTTGACGGCCGCGCCCTTCTTGTACGCCAGGCCGCGCTTATAAAGCTGTAAAAACAGCCATTGCGTCCACTTGTAGTACCGCGGGTCGGTCGTCGACAGCTCGCGGTCCCAGTCGATCATCAGCCCGGCGCGCTTAAGCTGGCGCCGGAAGTTGTCGATGTTTCTAGGGATCAGTGTCGCGGGATGGGTCCCGACCTTGAGCGCGAAATTCTCGGAGTGAATGCCAAACGCGTCGAACCCCAGCGGCTCCAGGACCGTGTGGCCCTGCAAACGCTGGAATCGTCCATAGATGTCGTTGCCGGTGAACGCGAAGAGGTTGCCGACGTGAAGTCCTTCGGCGGACGGGTACGGGAACATCATGAGGGCGTAGAACGGCCGCATGCCCCCGTCGATGTCCGTCGTGTTCGTCCCGCGGGCCTCCCAGCGCTCCTGCCATTTTCGCTCGATGGCGCCGGGGTCGTAGCCCCCCGGCTCGGTGGCCGAGGTTGGTTCCAGTGGTTCTGTCATGAGTGTGCGGAGTTACAGCGGAATCTAAGGCGTAGATGAATCCCCGTCCCAGTACGAGCATGTTCGCGATCTCGCATTCGCGCGGCGCCAAGCGGTCGGCGCGGTCGCTGCGGTGGCGCTTCCTGAGCCTGGCCGGCACGGGGGCCGTTCTCGTGCTCGGAATCGTCGCCTACGCGGGGCTGCTCGTCCTCCAGAAGTCGATCGCCGGCGACGAGGACGCGCGCATCGTCAACTCCGCGTCGCTCTCCGAGCAGCTCGTCCAGCGCCTCCTTGCCGAGCGGGTGCGGCAGGTCCAGCTCATCGCCGCGGAGCCGAACATCATCGCGGCGGCCAAGAAGGGCACCGAGATCTCGCGCGCGAAAGGCCTCCCGAACCAGTCGATCGACCAGCTCGAGCAGATGTTCAAGGGTCCGCGCTCCCAGCAGGTGGACGAGAACGCTCTCCGCTACCTGAACGGGCTGCTCCCCAAGCTCGACATCGCCGAAGTCATGCTCACCGATGAATTCGGCTACAACGCCGTCACCACTTCGTTGTCCTCGGACTTCGTCCAGAGCGACGAGGCCTGGTGGCAGGCGGCCTGGGGCACCGGGATGACGACGGCGCAGGCGACCATCGACCCCGTGATGGGGCGAACGGTGGTCGAGCTCGCGGGCGTCGTAAAGGAAGGCAACGCGCGCGTCGGCGTCGTGAAGGTGAAGTTCGGCCTCTCGATGCTCGACTCCGTGCTCGCGCAGGGCAGCAACGTCGGCACCACGATGCGGGTCGACCTCGTCGACTCCGCGGGCAAGGTCATCGCCAGCTCCGGCCGCGCCGCGCGCTTCAAGCCGCTCGCCGGCTTCTCGACCGTCGCCGTCGCAGGACGCCGGCAGCATCTTCAACTTCTCGGCCGACTCGATCCGGCGTCGAGGCTCGGTCTTCGCGACGAACGGCGGCCGCTGGCGCGTCGTGGCGCACATGAGCCTCGCCGACGCGACCCGCGCGTACTCCGAGGCGCGTTGGGGTCTCATCATCGGCCTCGGCGTGATGCTCGGCCTGATCTTCACGTCGTTGTCGTTGATCGGAAAGTTCATCGAGCGGCGCATCACCGGTCCGGCGCGCGAGCTGGCGGTCGCCGCCGAGGCGGTCGCCGCCGGCGACCTGTCGAAGCAGATCACCGACATGGGCGACGAGGACGAGATCGGCCGGTTGGCGAGAGCGATCGGCGCGATGATGCTCGAGCTCCGCCGCCTGGCGACGGCCCTCAACGAGTCCGCCGCCGAAACCGGCAGCATGACCGTCGAGATCACGTCGAGCTCCGAGGAGATGGCGGCGTCGGCCGGCCAGATCGCCCATACGGCGTCCGATCTCTCGCAGCAGTCGGCGGTGATGGCCGAGACGATTCAGACGCTGGCGGCGTCGTCGGAGCACCTGGTGGGCGTGGCGTCGACGCTCGACGCCGGCGCGCACGAGGGCGTCGAGCGCAACGCGCGTCTCCGCGCCCTGGCGCTCGAGAATCGCGCGCGACTCGACGACAGCTCTCGTTCCCTCGCCACGCTGAGCGGCGACGTCGAGGCGAGCGCCGCGGCGATCGAGCAGCTCGCGTCCGCGTCGGAAGAGGTTCGCACCTTCGTGACGCTGGTGCAGAAGCTCGCGCGCCAGTCGAAGCTCCTCGCGCTCAACGCGGCGATGGAAGCCGCGCGCGCCGGAGAGCACGGGCACGGCTTCGCCGTCGTCGCCGAGGAAGTGCGACGGCTCGCCGCCATGTCGTCCGACGCCGCCGAGCGAACGGAACGCGTCGTCGGCGAGGTGCTGAGAGGCGTCGCGTCAGTCGCGTGCGTCGAGCGGACGCACGGTCGAGACGGTTCGAACGGTGCGCGACGCGACTGAACAGGGCTCGCAGTCGTTCGGCCAGATCGAGCGTGCGGTCGCCGAGGCCGACGCGTGGACGGCATCGATCGAGAACGCCGTCACCGCCGCGGGCAGCCTCGTTCGGGAGATGCGCGGCAAGCTCGACTCGCTGGCCGCGGGCACCGACTCGTTCGCGGCCGCGATGGAAGAGGTGGCCGCCTCGAGCGAAGAGCAGAGCGCGAGCACCGAGGAGATCGCCGCCGCGGCGGGCACGCTGTCGGGCGCGGCCGAGCGTCTCACGCAGCTCGTGTCGAACCTGCGCCTCGAGCAGCCACCGAAGCCCCCCGGTTCAGATCCGCCGGCCGGCGAGTCGCCCTTCAAGCAGGCACTCCGGCGCGCCAGCGAGCCGCGCAGCATGCCCGCGGTCCGCGTCGGCAAGCCGCTCCGAGCCTAGTCTCTTACGCGCGGCGCGGTGAGCGGGCGGATCCAGCCGCGATAGCGGACAGGCGTCCAACTGCTGTCGGGCGGCGGCATGGTCGAATCCGGGCCGATCAGACGCGATCGCGACCTGCGCGCCGGCGGCCGCGAATGCGGCGAGCAGCGAGTCCTGCCCCGCGCGCGACAAGCGCCAGAACATCGGGACGACCGGCCGAGGAACGCTCGCCACGATCTTGAGTCGCCCAGTGCGAGCCCAGTACGAGTCGGCGTGCGGGCCGATCACCGCGATGCGAGTGCCCGGACCGACGCCACGTGCGGCGAGGTCGGCGGCGATGTTCGGCGGACAGGTTCCCCCAGCGCGACGTCGACGCGCGACCGAGCGCGTCGTCGTCCTTTCGAAGACGCTGGGCGAACGGGTAGACGAGCCAAAGCGCGGCGGCGAGGCCGCACGCCGCCATCGCCCCGCGTGTGAACCGCACAGGGCGTCCGCCGTGGATGGCCGCGCGTGACATCCACCAGAGAGCGGCCGCGAGGGCCGCGCCGCCGAGGAGCAGAATGCCCGGGAACGCAGCCGGGAGCAGTATGTGAACGACCTCCGCGACGACGATCACGCCGAGAGCCCAGGCGAGCCAGGATCGCATCGGGATCTTCGCGCCGGCCACCATCGCGCCGACGATCGAAACGACGACGGCGAGCGCCGCCGCGCTCCGGTCGTCGATGGACAGCAATCCGATCGGAATGGCGACGCCGATGAGCAGGGCGAGCGGATGCACGCGCCGCGGCGCCGGGAGCGTCGCCAGCAGCACGAGCGTTCCCGCGAGCACGAACGGCATGACGTAGCGCGCCGTCACGAGAACCATCGCGTAGCCGAACATTCCCGCCGCCGCGGGCACCAGGACGATCCATCCGCGCCGCCACGCGTCACGCCGCGACTCGGCCGGCGCGACGGCGATGAGCAGAATCAGAAAGAGAAAGGGCGCGAGATTCTCGACGTAGAACCGTCCCGACGTCAGGAGCGACGCGACCTGGTCGTGCAGGTCGAATTGCGGCCTCAGACCGCCGCTCCATCGCTCCGGGTCGAACCACATCGGATCGGTTCCCGGCGCGTCGCCGGTGACGCCCGAGCGCGGAAGAATCGCCTCGGTTCTCGCCGTTCGCGCGCCCATCGGCACGCCGCCGAGCGAAGGCGCGTCCCGGTTGTTCACGAACCACGCGTACGTGAGTCGCCCGGTGTCGCCGAACGTGAGGCGCCCCGCGGCGCGTGACAGCAGCACGGTCCACGGTCCGACGAAGATCAGCCAAACGACGACCGCGCTCACGAGCGGCTTGAGGCCGCTCTTACGCAGCGCCACCGCGAGAGCGACGAAGCAGACGACCGCCCACGGAATCATGAACGACTTGGCGAGCCCGCCGAGTCCGAGGCTCGACGCCCGAGGACGACGGCCGCGGCGCCATCGCTCGATGATTCCGCAGGCGCAGCAGCGCGCCGAGCGCCGCGAAGGTGGCCGCCGCGGCGAGCAGATCGGGCGTCGTGAGCTCGATCGGCGTCAGCGTGAACGCGACGCAGATGAAAAAGCCCGTACGCGACCGCCCGCCCCCATCTGCCGCCAAGCACCGCGTGGCGCGTCTCGGCGCGCCATACGCAAGAACCGGCGCGAGGAAATACTCATAGGCGGCGAACGTCGCGAGAAACGCCGCGGCGTTGACGGCGTGCATCAGCGGGCACCTCGCCGGCCGGCGACGCGCGCGTGACGATCCGCGCGAGCCCGACGAGCAGCGGGTAGAGCGGACTCCAATAGAGGTTGACGAGGCCGGACCAATGTCCGGCGACGACGGCGTCGCTCAGGTCGAGATAGGCGACGCCGTCGGGGCCGACGGCGTACCGCTGCGCGTACGCCTGGAACACGGCGATCGCGACGACGAGCGCCCACGCGAGAGCACGAATCCCGCGCGGCACGCGGCCGCCGACGGCGCTACGGCTTGATCATGACGCCGCTGAGCTGCGGCTGTCGGCTGCTCCGACTTCTTGTACATGTAGGCGCACTCTCTCGAGACGAGCGCCGCTTCGCGTCGGCAACGGCGAACTTGGAGCCCTCGTAGCAGCAGGCGCCGGCGTACTCGCCCTTCTTGTTCACCGCGTAGTACTGGAGCTGGAAGAACGGGCCTGCCCGTTGTCGGCGAGCAGCCGCTTCTCGGTCATCGCGATCACGCGCTCCATGACCTTCATGAGCGCCTGCTGCGGCGCCATCCCCTGGCGCATGAACTCCACGGCGAGGAACGCGCCGCAGACCTTGATGTTCGCTTCGCCGCGACCGGTCGACCCCGCCGCGCCGACCTCGTTGTCGCAGTACTGCCCCGCGCCGATGATCGGCGAATCGCCGACGCGGCCCGGAATCTTCCACGACAGATCCGCTCGTCGTCGTCACCGACGCGATGTCGCCGCGCGCCGTCACGGCGTTCATGTTGATCGTGCCGTACGTGTACGGGACGCCGTAGCGATCGTACTACGATGTGCAGCGTTGCTCGCGTGCTCGTCGTCCTGTCGGCGTCGGACGGATCGGCGGCGCGGTTCGGCGGCTGATCGAGCCAGGTGTCGTTCGGATTGAGCCGCGACTTCCACCGCAGCCAGTCCTGCCGGCTCTCCTCGGTGAGAAGATTCTGCTCCTTGAATCCCATCTCGAGCGCGAACCGCTTGGCGCCCGCGCCGACGAGCATGATGTGGTCGGTGTACTCCATGACTGCTTGCGCGACGGCGGCCGCCTCGGCGACGTCCTCGAGGCACCCGACCGACCCCGCGCGCTTCGTCGGCCCGTGCATGCAGCTCGCGTCGAGCTGAACCACGCCTTCCTCGTTCGGCAGGCCCGCCGAGTCCGACCGACTGGTCGTTCGGATCGAGCTCGACGATCTGCACGCCGGCGACGACGGCGTCGAGCGGATCCGCGCCGCTCGACATCATGTCCCAGGCGACCTTGATCCCGCGCTTGCCGCTCGGTCGCGGTTGTAGTCCGTTGGCGGCCGAGATGATGACGGGCCGCCCGGCGAACGGCGCGGCGATGCCGGCGCGGATCGGTCGCGCACGACGATGTCGCGGCATCGCCTCGGCGATGCTCGGCAGCGCCAGGCCCGCCGCTGCGGCGGCGCCGGCGCCGAGAAAGTCACGGCGTGAAACGGTCATCATCGGCGCTCCGACGAAGAGACGAGTGGCAGGCGCTTCAATCATACCTCCGCGGCACTCGCTGCCATCGCTGCGCGCCGGGAGGTCGCCTAACACCGCGCGGCTCACGACGCCCGTCAGCGCACACCGTCACCGTGCGGTCGCCGCACCCCGTTCACCGCGCTCGGCATTATCTTGTCCGGCGATGTCCGCCACCGTCCGCGACCGACTGCGCCAGACGCAGTTCCTCGAGGGGCTCACCGACTCGGCGATCCACCAGCTCGCCAAGGTCGTCGCGCCCGTCACCTATGAAGCGGACGCGGTGCTCTTTCACGAAGGGTCGCCGCGCGACTTCATGTCCATTCTCGTCTCCGGCGCCGTGGCGATCGAGAAGGGGATGAACGGAAAGCCGGTCCGCCTCGTCACCCTCGGCGCGGGGCAGGCGCTGGGCGAAGGGCTGCTGCTCGACGAGCTGCCGCACGGCACGAGCGCGAGAACGCTTCAGCGCACCGAGGCGTATCAGCTGACCATCGAGCAAGTGCACGAGATGATCAAGGAGCAGCCGGCGCTCTACGCGGCGCTCGTCGGACGCGCGGCGCGGTCGATCTCGCAACGGCTCGCCGCGACCGACGCGACGCTCGTCGGCCACAAGCGCACGCTCGGCTTCACCGGATCGCGCACGCGCAAGGAGCACGACCTCCTCGGCGAGCGCGAGGTGCCGGAGGACGCGCTCTACGGCGTGCAGACGCTGCGCGCGCTCGAGAATTTTCCGATCACCGGGATCGCGCTGCGCGAATTTCCGGCGCTGATCGAGGCGCTCGCCGCGGTCAAGGAAGCCGCCGCGGCGTCGAACGAAGAGCTCGGCCTCCTCGATTCGGCGATCGCCGACCCGATCAAGCGCGCGTCGCAGGAGATCCGCGCGGGGCGCCACCACGAGCACTTCGTCGTCGACATGATCCAGGGCGGCGCCGGGACGTCGACGAACATGAACGCGAACGAGGTCATCGCGAATCGGGCGCTCGAGCTGATGGGCAAGGAGCGCGGCGACTACGCGACCGTGCACCCGAACACGCACGTGAACCTCAGCCAGTCGACGAACGACGTCTATCCGACCGCGGTGAAGCTCGCGCTGCACCACGCGATCGAGGAATTGCGCGACGCGATGCGCAAGCTCGTCGACGCGTTTCTCGCCAAGGGAAACGAGTTCTCGGCGTTCGTGAAGATGGGGCGCACGCAGTTGCAGGACGCGGTGCCGATGACGCTCGGCCAGGAGTTCGCCGCGTTCGGGCACACGATGCAGGAAGACGTCGACCGCCTGGGCGAGGCGCAGGCGTTGATCCGCGAGATCAACATGGGCGCGACGGCGATCGGCACCGGCATCACGACGCCGCCGCGCTACGCCGAGACGATCCGCCGCGAGCTGTCGCGGATCACCGGTCTGTCGCTGATCACGGCGCCGGATCTGGTGGAGGCGACGTCCGACACGGGCGCGTTCGTGCAGATGTCGGGCGTGCTCAAGCGGTGCGCGGTGAAGCTTTCCAAGATCTGTAATGATCTTCGCCTGTTGAGCTCGGGCCCGCGCGCCGGGTCTCGGCGAGATCAACCTCCCGGCGATGCAGCCGGGATCGTCGATCATGCCGGGCAAGGTGAACCCGGTGATCCCCGAAGTGGTGAACCAGGTGTGCTTCGACGTCATCGGCGGCGACGTGACGGTGACGATCGCGGCCGAAGCGGGACAGCTGCAGCTCAACGTGTTCGAGCCGGTGATCGCGTATCGCTTGCTGAGCGGCATCGCGACGCTCAAGAACGCGTGCACGGTGCTCCGCGAGCGCTGCGTCACCGGGATCACGGCGAATCCCTCGCGCATGCGGCATTTCGTCGAGCACTCGATCGGCATCGTGACGGCGCTGCTGCCGGCGATCGGCTACGAGCAGGCGACGTTGGTGGCGAAGGAAGCGCTCGAGTCCGGTCAGGGCGTGTACGACGTCGTCATGTCGCGAGGCCTGCTGACGCGCGAGCAGCTCGACAAGGTTCTCGATCCCGATTCGATGACGGGCGGCCGCCGTTCCGTAGCGCGAGCGGAGGACCCTAGAGATGGCCGGCCTTCGCCTCGACTCCGCTGGACTCATCAAGATGAAGACGCTCGACGACGCGCTGGTGCATCTGCAGCGGATTCACGGCATCGTCGAGCAATACGCCATCGCGGTCAAGCGAAACCAACCGTCGTCCACGTTCGCGATGAACCTTCGGCGGCAGCTGCCCACGCTCGCCGCGAATCTCAAGGCACAGTTCGGCATGGTGCCGAACAGGTGACGTCGCTCGCCCTGGCATCGACGCGCGGCTCGAGTGAGAACCAGCGGGTGCGGACATTGCGCGAGGGCGTCGCGCAACTGAGCCAGGCGCTCGAGATCGCCGTCGACGCAGACCAAGGACCGGCACGCGGTGAAGGAGGCGCCGGGCCGAGAGCGCAGACGGGTCCGGCGAGCAGCGCGTGATCGACGCGTAAGATGCTGTGCGGTCAGCGTCTAGTCGGGTATTTGCTCGCTTGATTTGACCACTTCGAGCCGGTAGGTTCCGCATGCTCGACCCAAACAATTTCGATCGAGCGTGTTGCCGCTGGACGGGCGGCGTGCTCAGAACGCCGGTACAAGGACACGACATGCCTTTTCTTGCCCGCCTGCGCCGGCCGGGCATCCGCAAAGCGGGTGCGGCCGCGCTGACGGTCGGTCTCGTGGCGTTGTTCGCCGCGTGTGGCCAGAACCATCCCGATTCGATCTTTCACCAGCGGACGGACGTCAATCGGGACGTCGACTTCCTCTTCAAAATTCTGATCTGGGCCGGGAGCATCGTCTTCGTCTTCGTCGAAGGCATTCTCGTCTACACGCTCATCAAGTACCGCAAGCGCCCGGGCCAGGCCGAGCCGGAGCACGTGCACGGCAACACGGCGCTCGAGATCACGTGGACGGTCGTCCCGCTCCTGATTCTCGTGATCATCGCGCATCCCGACGGTCACGACGATCTTCAAGACCCAGGCGGAGGCGCGGTCCGAACGCGCTCCAGGTGCGAGGTGATCGGCCACCAGTGGTGGTGGGAGTTCCGCTATCCGCAGTACAACATCGTCACGGCGAACGAGCTGTATCTGCCGCTCGGCCGGACGGTCAACTTCTCGCTGCAGGTCCGCGGACGTCATCCACTCGTTCTGGGTGCCGGCGCTGTCCGGAAAGCGCGACGTGATGCCGGTGATGGCGCACGCGGTCACGAACCACACGAACTATCTCTGGTACACGCCCGATTCGACGACGGCGCGCCGCGTTCAACGGCGCGTGCGTCGAGTACTGCGGCGCGAGCCACGCGAACATGCGGTTCAAGGCGTTCACGGTGAGCCCGGCGGATTTCGAGAGCTGGGCGAAGCATCAGCAGGAGCCGGCGGTCGGGTTCAAGCCGCCCGCGCCCGTCGCTCCGGTGCCGACCGCGACGCCCGGCGCGACTCCGCCCGCGACCGAAAGCCGCCGCGGCCGCGCCGGCGTCAGCGCCCGCGACGACAAGTCCGGCCGCGCGCCGCGGCCCAGCAGCCCGCTCCGACGCAGGTCCTCCAGGCGGGATTCATCGCGTTCCCGCGCGAGCAGATCCCCGACGACGTGGTCCCGCAAGACGCCGTACCCGGCGGGCGCTCACCTTCGACGACAACCTGCTGGCGACGGGTGACGCGGCGAACGGCGCGAAGCTGATGATCGGCGCCGGCACGTGCCTCGGCTGCCACATGATCAACGGCGTGCCCGGCGATGATCGGCGTCGATCGGGCCCGAACCTCACGCACTTCGCGACGCGGCACGACGATCGCGCGCGGGAACCTATCCGAACGACCCGCCGCACCTCGCGCGCTGGATCAAGAACGCCGAGCAATGAAGCCCGGCTCGATCATGCCGATGCTCGGCGCGGGCCAGTACGACCCCAGGATGCACATGATGTCGCCGGGCAAGCTGACCGACCAGCAGATCGCCGACATCGTCGCGTATCTGCAGACCCTGAAATAACGAACGCGGAATCGGAGGCATAGAGGAAATGGCAACCGCCGCCGTCAGCCCGGGCTACGCTCACGCCGAAGAGGCGTACAAGGGCGGACTCTGGAGCTGGCTCACCACCGTCGATCACAAGCGGATCGGCGCGCTCTACATGTACACCGCGCTCGCCTGGTTCGGCATCGGCGGCCTCGAAGCGCTGATCATGCGCTGGCAGCTCAAGGGCCCGAACGGCACCGCGGTGTCGGCCGAGCTGTTCAACCAGCTGTTCACGATGCACGGCACGACGATGATCTTCCTCGTCGTCATGCCGCTGTCGGCGGCGTTCTTCAACTTTCTGATCCCGCTGCAGATCGGCGCGCGCGACGTCGCGTTCCCGCGGCTCAACGCGTTCAGCTACTGGGTGTACCTGTTCGGCGCGTTGTTCATGAACTCGTCGTGGCTCTTCGGCATGGCGCCGAACGGCGGCTGGTTCGGCTACGCGCCGCTCACGACGATGGCGTACTCGCCCGGGCTGAACATCGACTTCTGGATGCTCGGCCTCCAGATCCTCGGCGTGTCGTCGCTCGCCGCGGCGTTCAACTTCATCACGACGATCATCAACATGCGCGCGCCGGGCATGAACCTGATGCGCATGCCGATGTTCACGTGGATGGCGTTCGTCGTGCAGTTCCTGCTGGTGCTGGCGTTCCCGGTGATCACGATCGCGCTCGTGTTCCTGCTGTTCGACCGCTTCTTCGGCACGAACTTCTACACGATCGACGGCCGGCGCCGATCCGCTGCTCTGGCAGCACCTGTTCTGGATCTTCGGACACCCGGAGGTCTACATCCTGATCCTGCCGGCGTTCGGCCTCGTGTCGGAGATCCTGCCGACGTTCTCGCGCAAGCCGCTCTTCGGCTACCCGGTGATGGTCTATTCGGGAATCCTGATCGGCTTCCTCGGCTTCGGCGTGTGGGCGCACCACATGTTCGCCGTGGGCATGGGCCCGATCGCCGACTCGGTGTTCGCCGTGACGACGATGCTCATCGCCATCCCGACCGGCGTGAAGATCTTCAACTGGATCTTCACGATGTGGGGCGGCAACCTGCGCTTCACGGCGGCGATGAAGTTCGCGATCGCGCTCGTCGGCCTGTTCATGATCGGCGGCATCTCGGGCGTCATGCACGCCTCGCCGCCGGCCGACCTCCAGCAGACCGACACCTACTTCATCGTCGCGCACTTCCACTACGTGCTCGTCGGCGGGTCGATCATGGGCCTGTCGGGCGGCATCTACTACTACTTCCCGAAGATCACCGGCCGGATGCTGAGCGAGAAGATCGGCAACTGGCAGTTCTGGCTCACCTTCATCGGCGTCAACCTGACGTTCTTGCCGATGCACTGGGCCGGGCTGTACGGCATGCCGCGCCGCGTCTACCGCTACGACGCGGGCCAGGGCTGGGAGATCTTCAACCTGTTGAGCACGATCGGCGCGGGCATCCAGCTGGTCGCGGCGCTGATCGGCGTCTACAACATCCTCAAGAGCCGCAAGAGCGGCGAAGTGGCCGGCAACGACCCGTGGGGCGGCGGCACGCTCGAGTGGTCGATTCCGTCCCCGCCGCCGGACTACAACTTCGCCACGATCCCGACGGTGACGTCGCGCTATCCGCTGTGGGACGTCAAGACGCCGGGTCTCGTCGCCGACGTGCCGCACAGCCGGCACGGCGACGAGCGCAGCGACATCGCGGTCGGCGGCAGGCACGTGGGGTCGATGCACGACCACATGAGCGCGGGCACGCCCGAGGGCGGGGTGAATCCGCACGCCAAGCAGGCGTCGACCAAGGTCTCGCTCAAGACGGCCGAGGAGCTCGGGATTCCGATTCCGTACCCGACGATCAAGCCGCTCTTCGTCGCGCTGTTCATGACGCTGATGTTCGGCAGCCTGCTGCTCATCCACGAAAACATGCTGAAGGAAGCGATCACCGGCGTGATCCTCTGCGCCGCCACGATGACGGCGTTCCTGTACTCCTGGCTGACCGCTCCCCTCGAACCCCATCACGCGTGACGCGCTCCCCCGCGCCGCCGATTCGAACTGACCTCACACATGGCCACCGCCGTCGCTACTCACGCGCATCCGCCGACACAGCACCGGGCTCGATCACCGGAAGATCGCGATCTGGGCGTTCATCGGATCCGAGTGCATGCTGTTCGCGTCGCTGATCTCGACCTACCTGATCTACAAGGGACGCAGCATCGTCGGGCCGTTCCCGCACGAGGCGTGCGACCCGCCGCGGTGCGCGACGCACTTGAACGCGATCCTCAACATCCCGGTCACGTCGCAGTCGACGTTCGTGCTGCTGATGTCGTCGCTGTTCATGGTGCTCGCGCTCGAGGCCGTCGAGAACAAGGGCAAGCCGGGCTACTCCGGCATCCGCGGGTCGTCCAAGTTCTGGCTCATGGCCACGGCGATCGCCGGCGCCACGTTCCTCGGCTACCAGGCGTACGAGTTCACGTCGTTCGTGCACGAAGGGCTGACGATCCGCACGAACCTGTTCGGGTCGTCGTTCTTCACGCTCACCGGGTTCCACGGCGCGCACGTGACGGCCGGCGTGCTCTGGCTGCTCACGCTGTTCGCGATCGACGTCAAGCGCGGGCTCGGACCGAAGGACGCGCTCCTCGTCGACATCTCGGCGCTGTACTGGCACTTCGTCGACGTCGTCTGGATCGCGATCTTCACTCTCGTCTATCTCATCAAGTAGGGCGCGCCGGAGCAAGATCCCAATGGCCAACGACGACATTTTTCAACACACCAACCCCGACGTCGACGTCCACGCGATGGGCGAGGTGCACGAGCACCCGACGTGGAAGGAATACAAGTGGGTGGCGCTCATCCTCACGCTCATCACGGTCGTCGAGGTGTGGATCTACTACACGCCGTTCTCGAAGACGCCGTTCTTCGTCCCCACGCTGCTCATCATGTCGGTCGCCAAGTTCACGATCGTCGTGATGTTCTACATGCACCTCAAGTACGACCACAAGCTGTTCCGCGCGCTGTTCACCGGCCCGCTGACGATCGCGATGGCCACGCTCATCGCGCTGCTCTTCCTCTTCTCGAAGTTCGCGGGAAAGTAGCCCCGGGGCAGGATGAAGGTCCGATGACGATGCTCCGATGGTCGCGCTGCTGCACATCGGGGCGCGGCTCTCCCTCACCAGCTTCTCGGTGCATCCGAGCACCGTCATCGGGATCGCCGCGCTGGCGATCCTCTACGAGTGGGCCGCGCGACGGTTCGTCTCGCCCACCGCTCCGCAGCAGCCGCGCCGGGTTCTATTTCACGGCGCGCTCGTCGATCTTGTTCTTCGCGCTCAACGGGTGGCTGCACGACCTGAGCGACGCCTACCTCTTCAGCGCGCACATGGTGCAGCACCTGCTGCTCGCGCTCGTCGTCGCGCCGCTGCTGCTCATGGGCGTGACCGGCGAGATGCTCCGCCCGGCGCTTTCGCTCCGCGGCGTCGGGCCCGTCGCGCGATGGCTCACCAAGCCCACGCACTGCTTCGCGATCTTCAACGTCGTGCTCGCCGCGTGGCACCTGCCGCCGCTCTACAACTACGCGCTGTCGCACCACCCGGTGCACATCGTCCAACACCTGATGTTCCTGGTGGCGTCGGTCATCATGTGGTGGCCGGTCCTCAGCCCGCTGCCGGAGCTGCCGCGGCTCAGCTTCCCCGGGCAGATGCTCTACCTGTTCCTCATGAGCATCCCGATGGCGATCGTCTCGGTCTACATCGCCTACGCCGACTCGGTGCTGTATCCGCTCTACGCGTCGGCGCCGCGGTTCTGGGGCATCACGCCGATGAACGACCAGATGATCGGCGGCCTCATCATGTGGATCCCCGGGGGCCTCTTCTTCTACTCCGTCATCTCGGTGGTCTTTTTCCGATGGCAGCAGCGCGACGGCGTGGAGAGTCGGGCGGGAGCGCAGGTCGATTGGCACGCGGCCTGACTCGGTGAAAATCGAGGCCGCCGGAAGGGCTCTTTCCCGATACCTCGGTGGTAGGATACTAGTCTTCGAGTAATGGGCCTTGGCGCGCTTCCGCGCCCCGCGGCTCGCCTCGTATTTCCCCAACAGGACCGGTGAACGTGGCCACGACCGTTCAACCACCCTCCTCCACCGAACGCGGCTCACGCCCGGCGTCGCAAGAGCCGCCCGGCGGACAGAGCGCGCGCGCTCCCGAGAAGGCGCAGACGGCGAAGGCGCCGCGCGAACGTCTGTTGTCGCTGGACGTGTTCCGCGGCCTCACGATCGCCGGAATGCTCCTCGTGAACGACCCCGGCACGTGGAGCGCGATCTATCCGCCGCTCGAGCACGCGGCGTGGAACGGCTGGACGCCGACCGACCTCGTCTTCCCGTTCTTCCTGTTCATCGTCGGCGTCACGACGCACCTCTCGCTCACGTCGCGCCGAGCGCGCGGCGACGATGAGGCGGCGATCCGGCGCCAGATCATCCGGCGCGGGCTGCTGATCTTCCTGTTCGGCTTCCTGATCAACGGATTCCCCTTCTTCACCTGGGGACAGGTCGACGGCATCGCCGACCCGACCTTCGTGCAGCGCGTCGTGGACCGCCTGTACCACTGGCGGATCATGGGCGTGCTGCAGCGCATCGGCCTCGCGTACATCGTGGCCGCGCTCCTGACGCAGAATCGCACCGTGAAGCGCCAGATCGGCACGGTCGCCGCGCTCCTGCTCGGCTACTGGGCCGTGATGACCGTGATCCCGGTGCCCGACAGCGGCGTGATGGGCTACCTCACGCTCAACGACGCGCCGCGCACGATGGCCGCGTGGTGGGATCGCTTCCTCCTCGACTGGTCTCGATTCGGGCTCGGCAACCACACGTGGGTGAACAGCCTGACGTGGGACCCCGAGGGCATCCTCTCGACGGTCCCCGCCATCGCCACCGCCATGCTGGGCAACCTGGCGGGACAGTGGATCGCCACGAAGCGCCCCCTCGTCGACCGGCTCAACGGGCTCTTCGGCGCCGGCGCGCTGGGAATGATGGTCGGGCTCGTCTGGAACTGGGTCTTTCCGATCAACAAGAGCATCTGGACCAGCTCCTACGTCGTGTTCACCGCCGGTATGGCCTGCGTTTCGCTCGCGACGATCATGTGGATCGTCGACGTGAATGGCCTGAAGCGATGGACGAAGCCGTTCGTCATATACGGCATGAATCCGATGGTGGCATTCGTCGGATCGGCCGTGATCGAGCGGCTCATCTACTCGGTCATCTACGTGACGTACCAGGGGAAGTCGGTTCCGCTCGAGTCGGCGATGTACCAGGTCGGGTTCGCGTCCTGGCTGTCGCCGATCAATGCGTCGCTGGCGTTCGCCGATCGCGTTCGTGTTGATGTTCTACGGAATCCTGTACGTGCTCTATCGCAAGCAGATTTTCTTCAAGGTCTGATGTCCGAATCTCGAACTCCGCGGGCGTGTCGATGAATTTGGTGAAGCGAATGGTGCTCGCGGCGGCCGTGCTCGCCGCGGGCTTGCCGCCCGTGCTCGGAGCGCAACCCGGATCGGCGTCGCCGTCGTCGTTCGCGGCCGTCACGACCGCGCCGGCGACCAAGAAGCCCAAGCGAACGCCGAAGCCGACAGCGAAGAAGCCGTCCAAGCCGGCCTGGACGGCCACGGTCGGCAGCGACGCGCTCGCCTCCGCGGTCGCCAGCGCGTTGGGCAGCCACACTCGAGGCGGCACGTGGGGCGCGATCATCGTCTCGCTCACCAAGGGCGACACGCTCTTCTCGCAGAACGCCGACGCGATGCTGCAGCCGGCATCGACGCTCAAGATGTACACGTCGGCCGTCGCGCTCGACCGATTCGGACCCGACTTCCGTTTCAAGACGCCAGTCCTTCGCGACGCGCCGGTCGAATCGGACGGCTCGGTGGGCGGCAACCTGTACCTGCGCGGCATGGGCGATCCGTCGCTCAGCACGCGCTTCTGGCACGACCAGAATCCGATGGACGCGCTCGCCGCCGAGATCGCGGCCGCGGGCATCAAGCACGTTCGGGGCGATCTCGTCGGCGACGCCACCGCGTTCGACGACAAGCTGGTCCCCGAAGGCTGGAAGACGAGCTACCTCGGCGCGTCGTACGCGGCGCGCGTGTCGGCGCTCTCGCTCAACGAGAACCTCGTGTGGGTCGCGGTGGAGCCGAGCGGCACCAAGGCGGTCGTGACGCTCGAGCCGGCGACGACGACGATTCCCGTCGAGAACAACGTTCGCGTGACGAGCGGCAGCGGCGGACGGATCAGCGCGGTGCGACAGAACGACGGATCGATCAGCGTGCGCGGCACCATCGGCTCGCGCTCGGGCCCGCTCAAGTATTCGCTGGTCGTGGACAACCCGCCGCTGTTCGTCATCGGCGCGCTCCGCGCGTCGCTGCGGAAACAGGGCATCACGGTCGATGGCCAGACGCGCCTGGGCGCCGTGCCCGACGGCGCCGTCGAGGTCGCGGCGATCGCGTCGCCGCCGCTCGGCCAGATCATCGGCGAAATGGACCGCGAAAGCATCAACGTGGTCGCCGAGCTGCTGTTCCGCGCCGCGGCGCACGCGGCGACGAACCAGCCCGGATCCGCCGAGACCGGACTCACGAACCTGCGCGACTTCATGACGAAGAAGGTCGGCATCACGGGCTCGGTCGTGGAAGTGTCGGACGGCAGCGGGCTATCGCTGCTCGACCGGGTGACGCCGCGGTCGATGGTCGACCTCTTGTCGTACGCGCATCGCGCGGACTGGGGACCGGTGTTCCACGCGGCGCTGCCGGTCGAGGGCGAGTCGGGCACGCTCAAGCGTCGCGCGCGCGGCACGCCGGCGCGCGGAAACCTCCACGCCAAGACCGGCACGACGAACACCGTCGCCGCGTTGGGCGGTTTCGTGACGGCAAAGAACGGCGAGGTGCTGGCGTTTTCGCTGCTCTACAACGGCGCCGACCGCTGGAACGCCAAGACGGCGATGGACCAGATCGGCGCGACGATGGCGGAGTTCGTCCGGAAATAGCCGGTGGACCGGTGGCCGCGGGATCAGGATTCTTTGATGTCGACTCCGCGCTTCCGCAACTCGCTGATGTAGATCTCCGCCGGCACGCATTCGTCCGGCGTGCACACGCCCGGCGGCGTGATCTGCCCGCGCACCTGCATCAGCCCCGTGATCGACAGCGAGTAGCCCGTCGTGCGCATCATCGCGCTCACGCCGCGCTTTTCGTCGTAGCGGTCGACGAGCTCGAACGACTTGGTCGCCTTCGTGCCGTTGTTGGAGCCGGCCACGACGACGCGCAACGCGACGAGATCGCGCCCCTTGGGCTTGGTGAGCTTCGGCTGGACCACGGCGATGAACGCGTCCCGCGGCGCGACCTTGACGCCTTTCACGTCGACCGGCTCGGTGTCGAGCAATCCGAGCGAGCGAATGTCTTCCATGATCTGCGCGTGCCCGGGGTAGCGCAGCGTCTTGTACTCCATCGCCGGGATCTTCCCCTCGTACCGGAACGCCATCGTCGACAGACCGCCGGCGGTGTGAAACGCTTCGAGCTCGCCGAGCTGCTCGAACTTCACCGGCTCACGCTCGGACAACGCCTTCACCTGCGTGCGCTTGCCGTTCCGCAGCACCCACGAGAGCGTCGTGTAGTAGTCGAGCGCGCCCTCGAGCGAGTAGACGAGCATGTAGTTGAGCGGCGGCTCCGGCTGCTGCGGCAACCCGCCGACGAAGATCTTCACCGAGTCCACGCGATCGAACTGCTCGATGCCGTGCTGCGCGAGGATGTTCACCATCCCCGGCGCGAGCCCGCAGTCCGGGAACGACAGTGACCCGCTTCTCCTTGGCGTAGGTGTCCAGCTCCTTCTGCTTGAACACGATCTCGGTGTTGCCGCCCAGGTCGCAGAAGTGCACCCCGGCCTCGACCGCGAGGCGGGCCATGTCGTAGTTGAAGTAGTACGGAATCGCGCTCATCACCGCGTCGCACTGGCGCATCGCGCCGAGGACGGCGGCATGGTCGCGCACGTCGAGCGCGGTGGGCAGGAGCCGCGGACCCGAGAACGGGGCCAGAAACTCCGGCAGGTGGCCGGAGTGGCGGTCAGCCAGGCGAACCTCTTTGACGTCGCGGTCCTGAAGCAGGTCGTACGCGCAGGCCGAACCTTGCAGGCCGGCGCCCAACACGAGCATTCGCATCTTCGAGGGAGGCTCCGTTTGACTCGGGGATGGTCGGGACAGAAAGCTAACGCGACCCTACCGCTCGACGATCAGCGTTCCCCGCTTGGCGTCGAAGGTCCAACCCCGATTTCGCAGCAGCCGCGCCACCTCGGCGGGAGACGCGATCCAGACGCGCGAGCGCAGCACGGAAAGTCCAGTCGGCCTGATCGAGCGTCGGCAGCCGATCGCCCGGAACATCCTCTCGCACGCGAACCGTCGGCCCGAAGCGTGAGAGTGCCCAGCTCTGAATCCGCCGTCGGCGCGAATCGCCCGAGTGCGGCCAGGCCGATCAGTCCCTGCGTTCCGGGCGGCAGGCGTCGCCATGGTCACCGGCTGGTTGAGCATCGTGAGACGCCCCCGCCGATGCTCAGACTGTCGGCCACGGCGAGCAGATCGGCGTCGCTCCCCGCCGTCGAGTCGACCCCGGCGGCGAAGACTCGCGGGCGACGGTCTCCCGTATACGACCGCGCGCGAGACGACGATCCCCTGCGCCTGCGAACTCAGCGACAGCGACGATCGCGACGCCATTCACGCGCGCCGCGATGAGGCCCAGCGACGTCGAGTCTTCGCTCGGCCGCGAGCTTCACGCGTGATCACCGAGTCCGGCGCGATGACTCGCGGCTCGTGCGTGGTCAGCCACTTCGCGCGCTCGCGCTGAGCGGGCGACGCCGCCGGGAGCGCGGCGAGCGGCGCGAACTCGCCCGTCGCGAGGTAGGCGCGCGCGAGCTCGCGGCCGACGAGTACGGGGTCGCCGCCGAACTGCAGCGATTCCTCGAGCAGCGTAGCGCCCGACCCGCGTCGCGCCGCGCTCGACGAGAAAATGGCCGAGCGCCGCAGCGGGCGACCGGATCGCGTGGGCGCGTCCGCGCCGCGGCGTAGTACGCCGACTCGGCCCGGGCCAGGTCGCCCGCGGCGAGGAGCGAGTCCGCGTGCCGAAGAACCTGAGCGCCAAGCGACGGCGCCACGAGAAGCGACGCGCCGAGCGACACGAACGCGCCGCGCGCTCGCGCGGTGCGCGTCACTGCGGCGCGGACGGGGCGACCCGCATGGCGGCGAGGAGCGTGACGTTCGGGTCGAGCAGCACGGCCGACGGCATCGTCGGCGATCCGATGCGAATCGAGTGCACCTCCGTGTCCGACGGAAGCGGCAGCATCGCGCGGTGCTCGCCGCCGAGCGAGTCGACGACGCCGATCGAGCAGCGGCGACTCGAAACGTGCCGAAGCGCGCCGCCTGGCGCACGTCGATCACCGCCTCGTGCGTCTGGCGGTCGTAGCGCCACCGCGCGTCGATCTTCGGGTAGCCCGGGCGCCGCAGCCACTGGTCGAAGAACCAGTCCAGCTTCTGCCCCGACGTCTTCTCCATCGCGGCCTGCAGGTCGGCGGTGAGCGCGGTCGAGTTGCGATGCTCGGCGTAGTACGCGCGCAGCGCGCGGAAGAACGCCGAGTCGCCGACCTGCTCGCGGAGCATGTGCAGCACGAACCCGCCCTTCTCGTAGCTGTTGCGGTTCAGCAACTGAATCAGGGTGGTTTCGATCGTGTCGATGACCGGGCGTCGCGTGACGGACACCGAGTCGCGCAGCACGGTCGAGCGAATGGCGCGCATTCGCGTGCGGAACGCCGAGTCGCCGCGCGCCTCGCGCACCCAAAGGGCCGAGAAGTAGGTCGCGAACCCTTCCGAGAGCCAGACGTGCGGCCACTGGCGCTCGGTCACCGCGTCGCCGAACCACTGGTGGGCGGTCTCGTGCGCGATGAGCTCGTCGTTCATCGTGCCGCGGCGGAAGGCGCCGTCGGCGTAGAAGATCTCGCTCGCGTTCTCCATCCCGCCGTAGCGCGTGGAAGACTGCAGGTGGGCGAGCTTCTCGTACGGGAACGGGCCGACGAGACGCGAGAACAGGGCGACGATGTCCCCCGCGCGCGCGAACGGACCGGGCATCGTCTTGGCCTGCTCGGGCGCGGTGTACACGTATTGCGGCACGCATTTCCGGTCGAAGCCCAGGCCGCACGCCGTCTCGCCCAGGTCGTAGCGGTCGAGCGGCGCCGCGGCGATCACCATCAGGTAGACCGGAATCGGCTGCGACTCGCGCCACACCGACTCGACGCGCGCACCCCCGCCGGCATCCGCCAGCGGCCGCGTCGAGACGAACGCGCCATTCGCCACGACCGCCTTGCCGCGGCGACGCACGCACGCGCCAGGTGACCGTCGCCTTGTCGCTCGGATGATCGAGACTCGGAATCCAGTGTCGCGCGCGGTTCGGCCAGTTGTCGCCGAAGTACGTCCACCGCCCGGCGCTGTCCCGCCGCGCGATCAAACCGTCGGTGACCGCGCCGCCGTATTCCACCTCGACCATCGTCGTGTCGCCCACGCTCGCGTGCGGCAGAACCACGACGACGGATTCCGGCGTCTGCCGGAACGTCGCGGCCCGGCCGTTCACCGCGACGCGGGCGACGGTGAGATCGAGCAGGTCGAGCGCGAGCGTGTCGCGCGGAGCCGGTGCGCTCGATCGTCAGCGTGGCGTCGGCGTGGATCTTCGCGCCCGAGTCGGGAACGTCGATCGCGATGTCGTAGTTGCGAACGTGAAAACCGGGTCGATACGCGCGGCGGGCGTCTGCGCCGGCGACTGCCGCGCGCGTCATCGCGCCGCAAATGGCGAATGCGATCGCGCCCGGGAATCTCGCCCGCATCGTCATTCGTGCCTCGTCACTCTCAGGAACCCTCGCGCGCCGCGGCGTCGAAGGCTTTCGCGAAATCCATCGCGGTCTGATACCGATCTTCGGGTTCGCGGCGCATCGCCTTTCCGAGAACGATGTTCACCTGGCGAGGAAACTTGAGGTCGGGTCGCGCCTCGTACAGCGGCGTGGGATCCTCCTTGAGCCGGGCGATCATGAGAGCCTGCTGCGTCCGTCCGTCGAACGGCAGCTTCCCGGTGAGCATCTCGTACGCGACGAGGCCGAGCGCGTAGACGTCCGAGCGGCGGTCCAGCGATTTGCCGCGCAGCTGCTCCGGACTCATGAACTCCGGCGTGCCGAGCACGATCCCTGTCGCGGTGAGCTTCTCGAGCTCCTTGCCGGCCGTGTGCGCCTTGGCCAACCCGAAATCCATGACGACCGCGTGCACGCCGCCGTTGCTGCGCACCATCACGTTCTCGGGCTTGAGATCGCGGTGCACGATCCCGTTGTCGTGGGCCGCTTGCAGTCCGGCGGCCATGTCGTTCACGAGCTGCACCGCTTCGTCGAGCGGAATCTGGCCGAGCCGGTGCGTCCGTTCGACGAGCACCTCGCCTTCGACGTACGGCATGACGATGTACGTGTCGCCGTCTCCGGTCTGCCCGAGGCGGATGATGTGGCAGATGTTCGGGTGTGCGAGCCGCATGCCGTAGGCTGCTTCGCGCCGCAGCCGCACCAGCGCCTTGGGGTCGCGGCCCAATCCGCGCGTCAGCAGCTTGATCGCCACGATTTCCTGGGTCGTCTTGTCGGTCGCGAGGTAGACGAGCCCCATCCCGCCTTCGCCGAGCTTGCGCTGGATCTCGTACCGGTCGTCGAGCACGAGGCCGACGAGCTCGGGGGTCGCCGGAGTCGGCACGACGAGCCGCGTCCCATCGCGCGTGCAGAAGTTCGCCTCGTCGCCGTATTCGCGGCCGCAGTTCGGACAACGCTTCTTCACGTTCTGACTTGGTTTCTCCCGCCTGATTTCGCGCGATAGAGCGCTTCGTCCGCCCGCGCGAACAGGTCGTCGGTCGACGCCACGCCGGACGAAGGAAACGTAGCCAGACCGATGCTGACCGTGAGCCGGACCGATCGCTGGCCGCCGATGTCGTACACCTGCGCCGCGATCCGCTCGCGCAGGCGCTCGGCGAACACGGCCGCGCCCTCCATCGACGTCTCGGGAAGCATCGCCACGAACTCTTCGCCGCCGTAGCGCGCGAGGACGTCGACCTTGCGCATCGCGTCGGCCAGCAGCGCGCCGAGTTGGCGGAGCACGCTGTCGCCGGCGAGGTGGCCCGCCGTGTCGTTGATTTCCTTGAAGTGGTCGATGTCGACCAACAGGAGCGCGAGCGACGAATCGTAGCGGCGGGCGCGGTCGCATTCGGCGGTGAGCCTGTCGAGGAGCGCGCGGCGGTTGAGCATGCGCGTCAACGGATCCGTCGTGGCGAGGGCCTCGAGCCGGCGATTTTCGGCGCGCGTCGTCTCCAGCGCCTGCGCGCGCCGAATCACCGCCACCGCCGCGCGGAGCACCGCGTCGACGAACGTCACGTCCTCCGCGGTGAGCGAGCGCTCTTCGCGAAGCGTGCGCAGGAGCAGCGCGCCGGACCGCCAGCGGTCGATCGCGAACGGGATGGCGGCCGACGATCGGATCTCGGCCCGCGTGCCTTCGCGGCCGGCGCCTGGAATGCTGGCGAGCTTCGCGAAGAGCGGGTGTCCGCGCCCGTCCTCGATCAGCAGCGACCGTCCCGAGGAAATCGCGGTGACGACCTCCGGGTAGCCCTCGAGGCGAACCTCGGGACCGTGAACCGTTTCCCCCTGCGCCGCGGCGAGCATCCCCGTGGACTCGCCCGGGCGTGCCAGGAGAACGACGCAGCGAGGCACGCCGAGCGAGCGCGCGATCCGGCGCGCGAGCACGCGATAGATCTCCGACGCCGCGAGCTCGCCGGTGATCTCGTGAAGGATCTCGACGAGACGCCGATTGTTCGCCGCATCCTCGCGCACGCGCTCCAGCTCGACGGTCGTGTCGTGCAGCGCCGATCGAGCCGCGCGGAGCTGGTCGCTGGCCCTGAGCTGCGTCCGAACGCGGCCCAGCAGCTCGGCGACGCGCAGCGGCTTGCTCACCCAGTCGTCGGCGCCGACGGGAAGCCCTTCGTCGGCGTTGCCGGCGGGCCAGGGCGTGGTGACGACGACGCGCACGTCGTGGCATCGGTCGTCGGCGCGGAGGTCGGACAGTACGGCGACGTCGCGCTGCGCGACGCTGCCGTCGAGAACGATGAGATCGGGTGCGTCGTCCTCGATCAGCTTGAACAGTTCGGCGCGGTCGGTGGCCGTCGAGACGGAGAACCCGTGCTCGCGCAGCAGCCACGAGATCGTGCCGGCAACGACGGGATCGCGCTCGGCGACGACGACGCGCGAGCCTTTCGGCGTGGCGGAGCCGTTGCGGGACGTGTCACCCGAGGAGCTCACGCAATCCTTCCCACTCGATGTTGCCGCCGCTCAAGACGGCGACCGTCGCGCCGTTTCCGCGCGGCTGGACCTTCCCCTCGAGCAGCGCGGCCGCGGTGATCGCGCCGCTCGGCTCGACGACCAGCTTCAGGCGGTCGAGCAGCAGCCGCATCGCGCCGCGCAGCGCCGAGTCGTCGACCGTGACGACGTCGTCGAGGAAGCGCTCGTGGTGCGCGAACGTCAGCGTGCCGATCTGGATCGACATCAGGCCGTCGGCGAGGCCGCCGGTGTGCTCGAGTCGCACGGGACGACCGGCTTCGCGCGCGCGCGTGAGCTTGGGCGCGCTCGTCGGCTCGACGCCGATGACGCGCGCGTTCGGCAGCGTGAGCTTGATCGCGGCGCTGACGCCGGCGCTGAACCCGCCGCCGCCGACCGGAACGAGCACCGTGTCCACGTCGCGCAGATCGTCGGCGATCTCGAGTCCGACGGTGCCCTGGCCGGCGATGATCCACGGATGGTCGTACGGCGGCACGAGCGTGAGCCCCTCTTCCGCGACCAGCTCCTGCGCGCGTTCGAGGCGATCTGTCGTCGTCGTTCCGGCCAGCACGATGCGAGCGCCGAGCCGCTCGGCGCCGGAGCGCTTCGCCGGTGTGACGGTGGTCGGCATGACGACGGTCGCGGGGACTCCGTAGATCTTCGCCGCGAGCGCGACGGCCTGCGCGTGATTGCCGGACGACGGCGCGACGACGCCGCGTTCACGCGCCTCGGGATTCAACTGCGACAGAAAGTTGAACGCGCCGCGGAACTTGAACGCGCCGCCGCGCTGGAGCACTTCGGGTTTGACCCAGACCGGCGCGCCGATTTTTTCGGCGATGGCGTCGGCGCGAAGGAGGGGCGTGCGCACGATCGCCGGCGCGAGGACTCGCGCGGCATCCTGGATCTCTTCGAGACCGACCAACTGCGTTGTGATCACGGGGTTTCCGCCGGGTCGTGTAAGCTACGGATGACGTTCTATCCCGGAAAGCTAAAGTGCGTGGAACAAGTCGTTCCACGCACTCTTCGCCCTTGCTCGGCGGCGGGGTCTCGCGGCCGGGCTTACTCGGCGTCCGAGCCGCCGACGACCGCCGGCAGTTCGACGTCCTCGCCGGGTTCCTCGTCGTCGTCGGGGACGACGCGGGCCACGTCCATGACCAGGTCGTGGTCCTCCAGATTGACCAGCCGGACGCCCTGGGTGTTGCGTCCCGCGATCCGGATGCCCTTGACCGGCATCCGGATGGCGATTCCCTGCTTCGTGATCAGCATCAATTCGTCGTCCGGCAAAACTTCTTTGATCGAGACGGCGTCGCCGGTCTTGTCGGTGCGGTGGACGGTGATAATTCCTTTTCCACCCCGGCGCTGGACCCTGTACTCATCGATGGGCGAACATTTGCCCATTCCCTTCTCGGTGACGACGAGGAGGTTCGCCTCGCGCTTGATCACGACCATGCCGATCAGGCGGTCGTCCTTGCTCAACTCGATCCCCTTCACGCCGGTCGTGTCGCGACCCATCTCGCGGACGTCCTGCTCGTGGAACCGGATCGACAGGCCGTGCTGCGTGGCGAGGACGATGTCGTTCGTCCCGCTGGTCACCTGAACGTCGATCAGCTCGTCCCCGGCCTCGATCTTGATCGCCTTGATGCCCACGGTGCGCGGGTTCGAGTACTGAGAGAGCGACGTCTTCTTCACCGTCCCGAGCTTGGTGGCGAAGAGCAGGAACTGATCCTCGGGGAAATCGCGGGTGGTCACGAACGACGAGACCTTCGTGTCGGGGGACACGTTGATCATGTTGACGATCGGCTTGCCCTTGGCCGCGCGCCCCGCCTGCGGGATCTCGTGGACCTTGAGCCAGAAGCAGCGCCCGTCGTCGGTGAAGATCAGCACGTAGTCGTGCGTCGACGCGATGAACAGGTGCTCGATGAAATCCTCGTCCTTGAGCGTCGCGCCGTTGTTTCCGCGCCCGCCGCGCCGCTGCCGCTTGTAGGTCGACGCCGACGTGCGCTTGATGTAGCCGGAGTGCGAGATGGTGACGACCATCTCCTCTTCGGCGATCAGGTCCTCGATCGTGAACTCGCCCTCGTCGCTGGTGATTTCGGTGCGACGCTCGTCGCCGAACTTCTTGGCGATCTCGGTGAGCTCGTCCTTGAGCACCTTCATCCGCTTCTCCTTCGACTCGAGCAGCGCGCGCAGGTCCTTGATGAGTGCGCGGACTTCCTTCAGCTCCTCCTCGAGCTTCTCGATCTCGAGGCCGGTGAGCTTGGCGAGGCGCATGTTGAGGATCGCCTCGGCCTGCCGCTCGGAGAGCTTGAACCGCTTCTGGAGTTGCGAGCTGGCGGTCGGGCGTATCCTCCGCGGCGCGAATGACCTTGATGACCGCGTCGATGCTGTCGACCGCGATCTTGAGGCCGTCGAGGATGTGCTCGCGCTCGAGCGCCTTGTCGAGGTCGAACTGCGTGCGCCGGACGATGACGGCGTGCCGATGTGCGATGTAGTGCTCGAGGCACTCCTTGAGCGACATCACCTTCGGCACGAGGCTGCCCGTCGTGGCGTCGGGCACCAGAGCGAGCATGATCACACCGAACGTCGCCTGCATCGCGGTGTGCTTGTAGAGCTGATTGAGGACGACGCGCGGGATGGCGTCGCGCTTGAGCTCGATCACCAACCGCACACCGTCGCGATCCGATTCGTTTCTCAGATCGCTGATGCCTTCCAGCTTCTTGTCGCGGACCAGGTCGGCGATGCTGATGACCAGCCGGTCCGGGTTGACCTGATACGGCACTTCGGTGATGACGATCTGCGCCTTGTTCGACGATTCCTTCTCCTCGATCACCGCGCGCGCGCGCATCACGATGCGCCCGCGTCCCGTCTCCTGATAATCCTTGATCCCCGCGCGGCCGTAGATGTACGCGCCGGTCGGGAAGTCGGGGCCCTTGATGTGCTTTCTGATGTCGGCGAACGACGCGTCGGGATTGTCGATCAGCAGCGTGATCGCGTTGATGACCTCGCGCAGGTTGTGCGGAGGAATGTTCGTCGCCATGCCGACGGCGATGCCCGACGATCCGTTGACGATGAGGTTCGGCACGCCCGCCGGGAGCACCGTCGGCTCTTCGTCGTGGTCGTCGAAGTTCGGCGTGAAGTTGACCGTCGCCTTGTCGATGTCGGCGACCATCTCGAGCGCGATCGGCATGAGCCGCGCTTCGGTGTATCGGTACGCCGCCGGCGGATCGCCGTCGACCGATCCGAAATTCCCCTGGCCGTCGATGAGCGGATAGCGCAGCGAGAAATCCTGCACCATGCGCACGAGCGCGTCGTACACCGAGCTGTCGCCGTGCGGGTGGTACTTGCCGAGCACGTCGCCGACGACCGTCGCCGATTTCTTGTACGGACGTCCCGGCACGAGCCCCGTGTCGAACATCGAGTACAGCACGCGCCGGTGCACGGGCTTGAGGCCATCGCGCACGTCGGGAAGCGCGCGCGATACGATGACGCTCATCGAGTAATTGATGAACGACTCTTTGATCTCGTCGTCGATCAGGCGCGGAAGAATGCGTTCGCGATTGTTCGGAGCGGTCATGGAAAACCGGGAGGCCGATAGGCAGTTTCGACCGTCGAAACGAGCAGCGACGGCGCGATTTCAGGGGCTTGCGGGGAGACTCTGAAAGCTACCCGAACACCCTGCGAAAATCAACGCGCGGCGCGTCATATAAAGCGTTTATCCACAACGACTTACTGGCAGCGTCGGGCGTCCACGTGCCGAGTCGCACCCGCCCGCGAGAGCGTTCACGCGCCGAGCCGCCACACGGCGGCCTTGTGCATCAGCTCTTCGGGTCGCTCGGCGGAACCGCTTGGTTGACCTGCGGCGTTTTGCGCGCGCGCTCGGCCGCCTCTTCGGCGCGAATTTCGGCTTCGCCTTCGGCGTTCTCCTCTCGCTCGCGCGCGACCGCTTCGGCGCGCTCGCGGCGATAGCGGTCGTACCACTCGCGCGTGATCTCCGCCGCGAGATCGCGATTGCCAAGGCCGAACGCAAGAGCAAGAGCGAACGCGATCGCGCCAAATAGAATCGCGAACGCCGTCGTCACGATGTCGGTCGCGATGCCGAGCTGCTGCAGCGCCATGAAAATCGCGAGGACGATCACCCCGCCGCGTCCGAGGCGCGCCAGCGCGCGTCCGCCGTGGACCGCGCCCGCCGACGCCGCGATCAACCCGCCGACGAAGCCGCCGAGCACGATCCCGACGAGGATGATCACGATCGCCGCGATGACGCTCGGGATGTAGCTCACGAGCGTCGACACGACGTTGGCCAGCGAGTCGAGCCCCAGCGCGTTCGCGGCGAGCAGGATCACCGTGAACATCACGAGCCAGAACACGAGATTCGCCAGCACGCGCACCGGATTCACGTGCGTGCCCGAGCGCTCCACGGCTTGAATCACGCCGCCGCGCACGAGCAGCTGATTCAGGCGAATCTTGCGGAGCCCTTTCTCGACGGCCTTCTCCAACAGCTTCGCCAGCAGGTACCCGGCGAAGAGGATCACCAGCGCGCCGAACATCGCGGGCACGGTCCGGCCGAGCAGGTCCGTCACGGCGCCGTGAAGACGCTCGGAGAGGTTCGAAGTGTCTGGTTGTTGCATTGGCCGCCTCCAATCTACCGGGACCCGACTCGGCCGTCACGCAGGGCGCCGGCCGGCGGGCGGCGCTCAGTTGCGCGTGCCGCGCTTTACGTCGAACAGCACGCTGCGACGGCATTCCGGGCAGATCAGCCACTCGCGGTTGCGCGCGTAGCCCAGGCCGAACGACCCGCCGCCGATCTGCCGGGTCGTCATCGTGGCGCCGTCGCGCGGGCAGACGAGGGGCTCGCCGGCCGCAAAGCGCGCGCGGATCGCCCGTTCCTCCTCTGGATCGTAGCGCGCGGAGGCGTCGGTCACGACACGTGCACCACGACCTTCCCGAAGCGGGCCGGATCGGCCAGACGCTCGAACGCGGCGCGCCCTTTGTCGAGCGAGAATTCGCTGTCGACGACCGGCAGCAAGCGTCCCGCGCGCAGCTCGCCGACGACAGCGTCGAACTCGGCGTCGTTCCCCATGGTCGAGCCGAGGATCGACCATTGATTCCAGAAGAGACGCCGCACGTCGGTCTCGACGATCGGGCCCGACGTCGCGCCGCAGGTCACGAGCCGGCCGCGCCGCCCGAGCGCGAGCAGCGACTGCGTCCACGTGGCCTGGCCGACGTTGTCGATCACCACGTCGACGCCTCGCTTGCCCGTTCGATCCCGCACGATGCGTCCGACCTCGACGCGCTCTCGATTGAGCAGCTCGTCCGCGCCGAGCTTCGCCGCGCGCTCGAGTTTCTCGTCGCTCGACGAAACGGCCCACACGTGCGCGCCGATCTGCTTGCAGATCTGCAGCGCCGCGAGCGCGACGCCGCCGCCGATGCCCCAGATCAACACCTGCTCGCCGCGCTGCACCTTGGCGCGGCTCACGACCATTCGCCACGCCGTGAGCGCCGCCAATGTGAACGCCGCCGCCTGCGCCGGCGCGATCGTCGGCGGAATCGTCCTGACGTTCGTCTCGGGAACCACCAACAACTCGGCGAGCGTGCCGGGGAGGTGCTCGCCGAGCAATCCGAAGCGCGGACACAGCGGCTGCTCGCCGGCGCGACAATACTCGCATGTGCGATCGCTCAACCCGCCATTCACCACGACGTGGTCGCCGGGCACGACGGTCTTGACCGTTTCGCCGACCGATTCGACGACACCGTACGCGTCGCCGCCGAGAATCCACGGCGGCGTGATGGTGACGCCCGGCAAGCCCTCGACGACGAAGAGATCGAGGTGGTTGAGCGCGGCCGCGCGCACGCGAATCCGCACGTCGTGCGCCCTTCGAATCTCGGGCGGCGGCAGATCATCCCGCAGCTCGACGCGATCGAGTCCACCGTGTGCCGAGATCGTCAGTGCGCGCATGGGTCGTCGGGAGGACGGCGTTATATTGAAGTCGTCCGTCAAGTTAGTTCCACCGTCCCGTGTCCACCGCATGACCGCCATCAAAGTCCCTCCGCTGGGTGAATCGATCACCGAAGCGACGGTATCGCGCTGGTTGAAGAACGAAGGCGACCCGGTCGCGGTCGGCGAGACGCTGGTCGAGCTCGACACGGACAAGATCACGGTCGAAGTCCCCGCGATGATGGCCGGCGTGCTCACGAAGCGCGCGCACGCGGAAGGCGACGTGGTCAAGGTGGACGACTTTCTCGCCGAGATCGACGAGAACGCCGCTCCGCGCGGGCCCAGCGCGGCTGCTCAGCAAAAGGCGCCGCGCCGCCCAGCTCCGGCGCCCGCCGAAGCCGGCCGCCCCGCCGCGCCGCGGCCGCTCCTCCAAAGGCGCCCCGCGCCGATGACGTGCGCGTGTCGCCGGCCGCTCAGCGCGTCGCGGCCGAGCGAGGCATCGACGTGTCGACGGTTCAGGGCACGGGCCGAGGCGGAGTCGTCAGCAAGCCGGACGTGATCGAACGCGCGGAGCAGCCGCGCGCCGAGCAGCCGCCGCCGCAAACGCCGCGGCCGCAACCGATGCAGCAGCCGCAGGTCGACGTCGTGCGGCCGACCGCACCGAGCGCGGTGGCGCCGGGCGACGGCCGAGCGACCGCCGAGCGCGAGACGCGCGAGAAGATGTCGACGCGGCGCAAGCGCATCGCCGAGAATCTTCTGCAGTCGCAGCAGGCCACCGCGCATCTGACGACGTTCAACGAGATCGACATGTCGGCCGCCGTCGCGCTGCGCGAGCGGCTCAAGGAGCGCGTCGAGAAGGAGCACGGGGTCAAGCTTTCGTTCATGCCGTTCTTCGTGAAGGCGGCGTGCATCGCGCTCGAGCAATTCCCGACCGTGAACGCGCTGGTGGACGGCGACACGATCGTCTATCGCCACTACGTCAACATGGGGATCGCCGTCGCGGTCGACGCGGGGCTTGTCGTGCCGAACGTCAAGGACGCCGACCGGAAAAGCATGCTCGACGTGTCGCGCGAGATCGGCGAGCTGGCGAAGCGCGCGCGCGACACGAAGCTCACGATGGAAGATCTCACGGGCGGCACGTTCACGATTACCAATGGCGGCGTGTTCGGCTCGCTCATTTCGACTCCGATCATCAACTACCCGCAGGTGGCGATCCTCGGACTGCACAAAACGCAGGATCGCCCCGTCGCGATCAGCGGCAAGGTCGAGATCCGCCCGATGATGTACGTCGCGCTCTCGTACGACCACCGGATCATCGAGGGACAGCACGCGGTGCAGTTCCTCGTTCGCGTGAAAGAGCTGATGGAAGATCCGGCCTCGATGCTCGTGAGCTGATCGACATGGGAACGTCGTCGAACGCGGCCGCGGCCGGACCGACGCCCGCGGACGTCGTCATCATCGGTGGCGGCCCGGGCGGATACACCGCCGCGATTCGCGCCGCCCAGCTCGGACTTTCCACCGTTTGCGTCGAGCTGGACAAGACGCTCGGCGGAACGTGCGTGAACGTGGGGTGCATTCCGTCGAAGGCGCTGCTCACGTCGACGGAACACTACGATTTCATGAAGCACGCGGCGGGCGTGCACGGGATCGGAATCGGCGAGCTGACGCTCGATCTCGCCACGATGCTGAGCAGGAAAGACGAGGTGGTGCGGCAGAACACGCGAGGCGTGGAGTACTTGTTCAAGAAGAACAAGATCACGTGGGCGAAAGGGCGCGGCGTGCTGCGGGCGGGGAACGTCGTCGAGGTTGAGGCGGCCGGCGGCGCGGGGCCCCCCCCCGCTGAAAAAATCGCCACGTATCAGGCAAAGAGCGTCATCATTGCCACCGGCTCCGTAGCGGTCGAGCTCCCGTTCCTGAAATTCGACGAGACTCGGATCCTCTCGAACGTCGGCGCCCTCACCATCCCGAAAGTCCCCGAGCATCTCATCGTCGTCGGCGGCGGCGTCATCGGCCTCGAGCTGGGCTCCGTCTGGAACCGCCTCGGCGCCAAAGTGACCGTCGTCGAGCTCATGCCGACGATCCTCCCCGGCATGGACGACGACGTCATCAAGGAAGCCGACCGCGTCCTCCGCAAGCAGGGTCTCGACATTCGGACCAACACGAAAGTCGTGAACGGCGGCACCACCGAACGCGGCGCCTTCATCGAGGTCGAGCGCGACGGAAAGCGGGAGCGCATCGAGGGCGATCACGTCCTCGTCTCCGTCGGCCGGCGGCCGTCCACGAACGGCATCGACGCCAAGACGCTTGGACTCGACGTGGGAAAGCGCGGCGAGATCCTCGTCGACGACCAGATGCGCACGAACCTCCCGAACGTGTACGCGATCGGCGACTGCGTGCCGGGTCTCATGCTCGCCCACAAGGCCGAGCACGAAGGCGTCGTCGCGGCGGAAGTCATCGCCGGACAGGCGTCGCACATGCACTACAAGGCGATCCCGAACGTCGTCTACACGTGGCCGGAGATCGCCGCCGTCGGCCTCACCGAGCGCCAGGTCAAGGAGAGCGGCCGCGAATACCGAACGGGCAAATTCCCCTTTTCGGCCAACGGCCGCGCGCGCTCGATGGGCGAGACGGCGGGTTTCGTGAAATTCGTCGCCGACGCCAAGACGGACGAGCTGCTCGGGGCCCACATGGTGGGACCAAACGCCTCGGAGCTCATCGCCGAGGTGGTGCTCGGGTTCGAGTACCGTGCCTCGTCGGAGGACATCGGCGTCACGATCCACGCGCACCCCACCCTTTCCGAGGTGACGAAGGAAGCGGCGCTTGCGACGCTCGGTCGCGCGTTGCAGATCTGAGGCTGTGACCGGCTACTTCGCGCTCGCTCCGCGCCCGCTGCAACCCGAGGACTCGCAGGGCACCCGCAACCTGCTCATGGGGGCGCTCGGCGTCACGCCGTACATCGACCGGGCCATCGAGGTCCTCGCGCTCGCGGAACGCGGGCACGACCCGGAGCACAAGGCGCTCGTCATCGCTCGCGACGGAACGGTCGCCGGGCTCGCGCTCTTCGGTCCGATCGCCGGCACGGCGCACGGGATGCGGCTGCACGTCGCCGTCTTGGCGCCCGGCGTCGACGCAGAGGATGTCGGCGACCGTCTGTTGACCGCCGTCGCCAACGCCGCGCGCGCCGACGGCGCGACGTATCTCCTCGCCGAGCTCCCCGACGATCCCGCGCTCGGCACCGTCGTGTCGCTGCTGAGGCATCACGGCTTCAAGCAGGAAGCACGCATCCCCGATTTCTACCGCGACGGCGTCGCGCTCACGCTTTCTCGCCTGCCGCTCTGAGACTCCCGATGAAAACGAGCTCGATCGCACTCTCCGCCGCCGTTGCGCTGGCACTGTCGGCGTGCACGCATCCGGCCACCGGTCCGACGCCCGCCTCCGGCGAGCGCTTCGACGTCATCATCGAGAACGGACGCGTCGTCGACGGAACGGGCGCGGCGTGGTACTACGGCGACGTCGGCATTCGCGGCGACCGAATCGCCGCCGTGACTCCGCGCGGGCTGCTGCGCAACGCCGCCGCCACGACGCGCGTCGACGCGCGCAACATGGTCGTGGCGCCGGGCTTCATCGACATCCAGGACCAGTCCGGCGGACAACTGCTGCTCGGCGACGGCCGACAGCTCGGCAAGATCACGCAGGGCGTCACGACCGGAATCCTCGGCGAAGGCTCGACGCCGGCGCCGCTCAACCCGGCGAACCTGCCGCCCGACGCGAGCGAATTGCAGCGGCGTCTCTCGCAACCGCACGGATTCGACGCGTGGCTGAGCGCGATGGAGGCGCACCGCATCTCGCAGAACGTCGGGTCGTTCGTCGGCGCGGGCACGATTCGCCAGTACGGAATGGCCGAGCGCATGGGCGCCGCGACCGGCGCGGCGCTCGACTCGATGCGCGCCGCCGTGCGGCGCGCGATGGAAGACGGCGCGTTCGGCATGGCGAGCGCGCTGATCTATCCGCCCAACACGTTCGCGACGACGGAAGAGCTGATCGAAGAATCGAAGGCGATGGCGCCGTACGGCGGCGTCTACATCTCGCACATGCGGTCCGAGGCCGACCACCTGCTCGAGGCGGTCGACGAGGTCATTCGCATCTCGCGCGAGGGCGGCGTGCCGGGCGAGATCTACCATCTCAAGGCGGCGGGCACGCGCAACTGGGGCAAGGAAGCGCCGATGATCGCGAAGATCGACTCGGCGCGCGCCGCCGGCATCGACGTGCAGGCGAACATGTACCCGTACACGGCCGGCGCGACCGGACTCACGTCGTGCCTCCCGCCGTCGTACTCCGCCGAAGGCAAGCTGTTCGACAACCTCGCGAGCGCGGACATTCGCGCGAAGATCCACCAGGAAGTCGCGCATCCGACGAGCGAGTGGGAGAACCTGTGCGAGCTGGCGAGTCCCGAGGGCGTGCTGATCACGAACCTGCGGAAGCCCGAGAACCAGCAGTACATCGGCAAGCGGCTCGCCGAGATCGCGCGGATGAAGAACGAGGACTATCTCGACGCCGCGATGGATCTCATTCTCAGCGAGCACAGTCGCGTCGAGACGACTTATTTCCTGATGAGCGAGGACAACGTCAAGCTCCAACTGCGACAGCCGTGGATGAAGATCGGCACCGACGCCGGCGGGCCGGATCCCGACAGCGTGCGGGCGCTCGTCCACCCGCGAACGTTCGGCAACTACCCGCGCATCCTCGGCTTGTACGTGCGCGACGAGAAGGTCATTCCGCTCGAGGACGCGATTCGCAAAATGACGTCCGCCGTCGCGACGCGGCTGTCGATTCACGACCGCGGTTTGCTGAAGCCCGGCATGTACGCCGACGTCGTGGTGTTCGACCCCGCGACGATCGCCGATCGCGCCACGTACGAGCAGCCGAAGCAGCTGTCGGTCGGCGTGCGGGACGTCTGGGTCAACGGCGTGCAGGTGCTGCGCGACGGGAAGCACACCGGCGCGACGCCCGGCCGCGCGCTGCGCGGGCCGGGCTACCGCCTCACGCGCTAGCGGAGCGCTATCGCCGCCTTGGTTCGGTCGAGCACGAGCTGCTCGAGGCGGCCGGTCGTGCCGCACGGGATGCGGTCGGTGCTCCCTTCGGTCACGTCCTGACCGAGCGCCGAGAAGGTCACCTGGACCAGCGTGCCGCCTTTGGCGTCGCCGGACACGTTGGTGATGAGCGACATGTAGATGCGGTAGCTCGCCGCCTTCGCGCCGGTCATCCCCTGCCCGCAGTCGACGAACAAGGTCATCGACTCGCCGCCCATCGTGCGCGATTTGTAGAAATTCTGATTGCCGATGCGTGTGCGCCGCCGGATTGTCGATCCCGACGGGAATCTCGAGCGACGTGTAGACCTGCTTGACGGCGGTCCAGACGGTGGCCGGCGGGGCGCGCGATCGTCGCCGTCGACGGGCGAGGTCTTTCGGCTTCCAATCGCTGGTTGGATTGGTCGCCGCCGTAGATCACGGGCGGTTTCGGCGTGTACGCCTCGCCCGAGTTTCCCGAGCTCGCGCACCCGCCAATGAGAATCAACAGCACAACGCGGCGCATGGTTTCCGCCAATTCTGGGTTGTGAACAACATGCGCTCGGAGCGCGCCGCCTGAAAAGGCTCTAGCGGCGCCGATCGGGGCGCGCTAGAACGTCCAGGGCCAGCGGCAGGATCGCGTGGGCCCACTCGACGTACATGGCGGCCGACGGGTGGAGCCCGTCCGCCGCGACGAGGTTGCGGTTGTTGGCGGCGAGGCGGGAAAGACCCGTGATGTCGGCGTAGAGGGATCCCGCCGCGGCCGCCTCGTCGCGGTTGACGGCGTTGAACGCGTCGATGTCGGCCGCGACCTTGCGCCGATCGCGCCCCTGCGCGTGCGGCGTCACGCCCCAGTCGGGGATCGAGATGACGATGACCGCATTCGGCGTGCTTGCCGGCCTGCGTCAACGCCCGGCTCAGCGCGAGACGAAACTGCGGCCGATATTCCTCGGCCGACCGTCCGCGGTACTGGTCGTTCACGCCGATGAGCAGCGTGACCAGGTCGAACGGCCCGCGGGGACGCTCGTCGTCGATGGCGGCGCTGAGGTCGCGCGTCGTCCATCCGGTGCGCGCGATGATCTGCGGATCGGCGACGTCGAGGCCCCGCGCCCGCAACAGCGACGCGAGCTGGACCGGCCAGCGATCGTCCGACGAGACCGACTCCCCGATGGTGTACGAGTCGCCGAGCGACAGGATCCTCGCCCGGGTCTCGCCGCCGGCCGGAGTCGCGTGCGTCATGGCTTCACGTAGCCGCCAAACACGAGGTCGGCGTAACCGTGCAGCTCGCCGCCGGCGTAGCGCTTGGCGAACGAGTCGATCGTCTCGATCATCGACGTGCTGATGTTCCCGGGGCCGGGGACGTACAGCGGATGCACCATGCCGAGGCGGCCGAAGTAGCTGCGAATGATCACGCTCGCGCTGTCGCGCGGCAGCGCGATGACGTTCCGCGCGAATTCGTCGAAGCCGCCGTCGCGGCCGAGCAGATACTGCTCGACGTTCGAGAGATAGAACGCCGAGATGGTGAGATGGTGGTCGGTCGCGTACTGGCCGATGGCCTTGACCGCCTTTTCGCCGGCGACGTTGCCGACGACCGGCACGATCAGGTCGCGCGCTTCCATCGATCGCACGAACTGGAACGGTTCCTCCTCGGCCAGGTAGCTCGCCGCGCGGCCGTTGCGATCGGCGGCGAGCATGAGCTGGCGGAAGGTCGGATAGTCCATGCGGTTGTTGCGGCCGATGCTCGAGTAGCGCGTGTCCAGGCCGTCGACGATGAACTCGCTGCGATAGCGGTCGATCATCGCGCGGTCATGCGAGTCGAGCGGCACGCCGAAGGTCGCGATCCGCTCGTTGCTCGATCGCCGCGTCTCGGCGACGGCCGCCGAGTCGGTCGGCGCGCGCTCGAGGTAGAGCAGCACGAGACCGATTTGGCGGCCGGTCCACTTGTCGATGTCGGGTGGGATCGGCTTGCCGAAGAGGCGGCAGAGGAATTCGGTCCGGTTTCGCGACAGAGCGAACAACGACTTGAAGAGCAGATGTTCGAGCAGGTTGTCGCGCCTGATGTCGAGCATGAACGCGATCGACGGGCGGATCAGCGCGACGTAGGAGAAGTTCTGATCCGGTCCGACGCCGACGTAGACGCCTCCATGCGTCCCGACCTTCGAGAGCTGGGTCGAGATCTGGAGATACGACTCTTCGTTCGAGATGATGTTGTCGGAATCGAAGTATCCGGCGTTCTCCGAAAGCCGCGAGACGAGCGCGGCGAACGCGGTATCGGGCGCGCGCTGGGCGCGGGCGGTGGCGACGGCGGGCGCGCCAGCGCGAGCGTCTGAGCCAGCACGCTCGCCAGCAGCCACGCGCGCGTCGCGGCTCGACGATTGATCGGCCTCACATCGGAGAATCTATTGCTTGTGCGGTTGCGTCATGACGACGCGAAGCCGATGGAGGAACGCGGCCGGACCGGCACCGTCCGGCAGTGCCGCGAGCACGTGGCGCACGTCGTCCTCGCTCACGGCGAGCCCGGCGCTGAGCGCGTTCGGATCGACACCGACGCGCTCGAATTCGCGAAGCAACTGCTCGAATCGCTCTTCCTGGGACATTTTCCGCCTCGCTTGAACCGCGGACGAAAAGGCGGCATTCACGCGTGCGTGCTACGATGAGTCCGCCGAGCAAACTGCATACCCCGGCGCGAGTTGGGAAGTCCGAGCCGGCGTCTTACCAAAAAGAAAGGCCGGCCCCGAAGGGCCGGCCTTTCGTTTTCGTATCGGCTACGAGCCCGTCAGCGCGCGATCACCATCACGGTGATCGTCACGGCGGCGGCAAGTACGACGATGGCGGCCGCGGTCGTGAGCGCGAACTTCGGCGTCACGACGAACTCGCGCCGGAACCAGGGCGTGATCAGCACTGGAGCCGTTTGCGGCAGCGCATCCATGATGCGGGCTTCAACGTACGCCGGAGTGTGCATGCGGCGGCGGCGTTCGACCTCGACGTTGATCTGCTTCCAGAACTCGACGTCGCGACCGGTTTCGCCCTTCCGCACGCTTGCTTCCGGAAGTTCCCCATCTAGCCACGCGTGCACGGCCGGAGCGAGCACACGAGCATCCTGTTCCTGGTGACCCAGCGGCACCTCTCTATCGGCGAGCGGACGCTCCTCTTCGGTGCGTCGCCGCGCGCGATCGTGAAAGTGTCCGTCGAACCCGCTGAGGCCGTCGTCGGAGCGGAGATCGTCAATCATTAAGCGTACTTCTCCTCTAAGAGTGCCTGGAGCGCCTCGCGCGCACGATGAACGCGCATCTTAAGCGCTCCAACTGTGGTACCGAGTAGGTCGGCCATCTCCTCGTAGGAGCGGCCTTCGACATGTTTCATCACGAATGCCTCGCGAAGCGACGCGGGAAGCGTCGACAGCGCTCGGTCCAGATCACTGCGCAACTCCGTCCGATCCAGCTCCTCGTCGGGCGTCGCGTAGGCGGAAGGCTGGTCGTCTTCGTCGTAGCTCAGGTGAGACCGACGAATGTTCTTGAGCCAATCCTTACAACCATTCGCGACTATCCTGAATACCCAAGCATCGAAGCGTCCGCGGACTTCCGCGAGGTGTTGGTACGCTTTGATGAAGCTGAGCTGCAGGATGTCTTCGGCAACGTCGGGGCTTCCCGTCATGCAAAGCGCATGTCGATACAGCGGATCGCTGTATCGCGTGATCAGGATCTTGAACGCGTCCCGGTTGCCTCCCAGAACACGCTGGATCACGAGTTGATCAGTGTTTTCCTGATCAACGACGGTTTGATCAGCCCGCAGAACTGCCTCCGTCGTCTTCACGACAACAGAGTAATTCGGTTGCCGCGCTTCGGACAGTGCGCGAGCTCCGCTTCGCTGTTCCAGAAGGGTCGCCACGTAGTCAAGACGAGGCACCTCGGCAAGGGTAACGAACGGTTGCAACAGAATCTCGCGGGTAAAGTCGCGAGGCTATGTAATAAAGCTTCGGCTGTCTCACGACGATGCGCCGTCGGCGGGTGAGGCTGTAACGTTTTTGAACACATCCCAGCCGAAGCGCCGAAGTATATCGGAATGTTCACCAAGAGCGGGAGGTGCGAATCTCACGCGACCCGGGATACTTGGCGGAACGCCGGTCAACGCGGAGGCGTTCGCGTCCCGCAACGTCTCGAGAACCGTCCGCACCACGCCGCTCGGTACGCCCGCGCGGCGCAGGCGGCCCCCCCAATGCGCCGCCGGCTGCGTGGCGAGTTGCTCGGCGAAGGCCGCCACGATGCGCTCGCGCTGCCGAAGGCGCCCCGCGTTGGTCGAAAGCGCGGGATCGTCGGCGAATCGATCGAGGCCGAGCGCGCGAGCGCACGCGACCCACTGCGCGTCGCTCCCCACGGCGACCACGATGTGCCGGTCCGCCGCGCGAAACATCTGATAGGGAACCAGATTCGCGTGCGCGTTCCCCCATCGTCGAGCGTCGCGACCCGTGACGAGCGAGTTCTGGGCGACGTTCACGAGAGCGGCCCGCGCCGAGTCGATGAGTGAGATCGTCAAGCGCGCGCCCTGCCCTGTTCGCGACCGGCGCACGAGCGCGGCGAGAATCGCGATCGCCGCGTCCTTTCCCGCCAGGACGTCGGCGAGCGCCACGCCGACCTTCATCGGGTCGCCGTCCGGATCGCCGGTGATCGCCATCCACCCGCCCTCGGCCTGCGCGACGAAGTCGTAGCCGGGACGATCGCTGTCCGGGCCGAACCCTGTCACGGTGCACCAAATGAGCTCCGGTCTTCGCGCGCACCAGTCGGCGGGACCGAGACCATGCCGATCGAGGACGCCGGGCAGGAAGTTGTCGACCACGACGTCGGCGTCCGCGAGCAGACGCTCGACGTCGCGACGCCCTGTCTCCTGGCTCAGGTCGGCGGCGAGACCGAGCTTGTTTCTATTGATACTGAGGTAGTAGGCGCTGCGGCCTTCGCCGTCGAATGGGGGTCCCCAGGTCCGCGACTCGTCCCCGGTGCCCGGTCTCTCGACCTTGATGACGTCCGCCCCGAGGTCGCCGAGGAGCATGGTGCAGAGTGGCCCGGCCAGGACTCGCGTCAGGTCCAGAACTTTGATTCCGGAGAGCATTACTGTCGCTTGAGTGTCTTGTTACTAGCACCAAGATGCGCGAATTGCACCGGCAAATGGCTCCAGGAGGGATCGAGCTCTCGAGTACGGTCGAACCTGTCTTGCGTAGCTAACGCAAAATCATATACTTCCGCCGTTCTACGCCCTGGCTGCCGAACTTAGCGCGCCCGACGGCGCGCGACAACGACTAGCCCTGACCCGCGCCGCTCGCTCCTCCGACGCGACAAGTCACCAGCTAATGGCGGAAAAACAGCACTCCCCCACCCCGTCACAACCGAGCGAGCCCGTCGACCCGGCCCCATCCCGTCGCGCGCCCGGACATCGCGTGGACGTTCGCGACGCAGTGGCGGAGCTGGCCGAACGAGCGCAGGCGATCAGGCAGGAAGCGGGGACCAAGGTTTCCGCGGCCATGAAGGAAGTAATCGGCGCGGCCGCCGGGATTGCCGGTTTTGCCATCGAGAGCGCCCGGGATCTCGTTCAATACATGGTACGCCGTGGGCAGATGACGCCGGAGGAAGGCGAGCGCCTGATCCGCGAAGCCGAGGCGGCGCACGAAAAGCGGTCGCCCGGTGAAAAAGCGAAGGCGACGGCGAGCAAGCTCGCGTCGGAGCGCGCGGCGGCGGCAAAAGCCGAAGCGGCCGCGCGCTCAGCCGCTGCCCACGCGGCACCGTACGCGAGGCCAGTCTCCAAGACGCCCCCGCCCGTCGCCGCGCAGGCGAACGTCCCGAAATCGTCCGCCGCATCGAGCGCAGCGCACAAACCCACGACGGTCCCGTCGGCCCATCCGCCGACAAATGCGGCGCCGAAACCCGCGCCGGCGGCGAAGACCAAGCCCGCCAAACCGGCAAAGGCCAGCCGAAGCCAGCCAAAGCCGAGCAAGCCCGCGAAGAAGCGAAAGTAGTCAGCCGAGCAGCGCGAGGCCGGTCCGCAGCAAAAGCACCGCATCCAACAACTCCAACATCTCTTTTGGCGACCCGACGAAAAACTCGGCGGACGTCGGCCGGGCGTGGAGCACCGGCTCGACGGCAACGGTCACCGACGAGCGAGCCCGTTCGCGCACCGCGCGCAGCATGTCTTCATCCGTCTCGTCGTCGCCGGCGCAGAGGATCGACGCGCCGTGATTCAGCGCGCCGAGACGCGCGGCCAGGTCCATCGCGGCGGTTCCCTTGTTGATGCGAACCGGAGGACGCAGCTCGAGCACTTCCTTGCCGCCGGTGACGTCCAGCTCGAGCTCGCGAGCGATTTTCCGGACGCGAAGGCCGAGCTCGGGAAGCGCCTCGTGATCGGCGAGTCGGTAGTGCACGCTGAGCGTCCATCGTTTGTTCTCGAGGATCGTTCCCGGGACGCCGCGAACCAGTTGAGCGAGCCGCGCCGCCGCGGCCTGCACCGGATGGCGCGAACTGCGCCACGCTCTCCGGCACGGTCGGGTCTTGGCCGGGCGCGGCCACCTCGAGGCCGTGGTTGCCGACGTACCAGGCGCTGTCCACGCCGACGAGGCGGCGCGCGTCTTCGACCGAGCGGCCGGTGACGATGGCGACGTGAACGCCGCTCGCGCGCGTCAGCTCCTCGATCGCCCGCCGCGCCTCCTCGGAGACGACGGCCGCCGCCGGCGTCGCCGCGATCGGCGTGATGGTGCCGTCGACGTCGAGCAACAGCAAGAACGGAGTTCCAACGAGGCGCGCCGCGAGGTCCGTCGGAACGGGCAGCGCGGGGATGGTCATCGTCTAGGCAGGTTCGGGCTGCGGCCAGAGTCCCATGATTTGGGCTGAGCGCTCGAGGATCGAATCGAGCCAATCAAAGATGGTCGAGTTGTGAAGCTGGCGTCGCATGCGGTGCATACGGCGCCGCCGCTCCTCGGGGGACATGGAGAGCGCCGCGCGGATGGCCGCGACGAAGCCATCGATGTTGAACGGATTGATCAGAACGGCGCCGTCGATCTCTTCGGCCGACCCGGTGAAACGGCTCAGCAGCAGCACGCCGCGCTCGTCGAGCTGGCAGGCGACGAACTCCTTGGCGACGAGGTTCATGCCGTCCTGGAGCGAGGAGACGATGCACATGTCGCCGGCGCGATATACCGCGGCGAGAAGATCGGAATCCACGTTCTCGCTGATCAGCACGATCGGCGTCCAGTGCGGGTTGCCGAAACGGGCGTTGATGGACGTCACGGCGTCGACGACGTCGCGCTCCAGCGTCGTGTACGCCGGCACCTCGCTGCGCGACGGCGTGCAGACGAAGATGAACGTGAACTGCTCGCGCAGCTCGCTCGACTCGGTCCACAGCGTGTCGAGCGCGCGGAGCCGCTCGAGAATCCCCTTCGTGTAGTCGATCCGGTCGACGCACACTCCCAATTGGCGCGTCGGGGCGTGCCGCGTGCGCAGCGTCTTGGCGAGCGCGCGGCTCGAGGCGCGACGCCGCCATCTTCTCGAAGCGCGCGACGTCGATGCTGATCGGAAACGCGCCGACGTGCACGGCGCGGTCGCGAAAGTGCACGACCTGGTTCGCGCGATCGAGGCGCGCCTCCGGCACGAAGCGGGCGACGCATTCGAAGAAGTTCGTGGCGTAGCGCTCGATCTGAAATTCGACCAGGTCGTTGCCGAGCATCCCGCGCAGCACCGCCTCGTTCGTCCGCGACGGCAAGAGCTGGAGGATGTCCGGCGGAGGAAACGGGATGTGCCAGAACTGGTGGATGAACAACTGCGGGCGCATCGCCCGCAGCAGCGCCGGCACGAGCGAGAAATGATAGTCCTGAATCCAGACGGCGACTTTGCCCGGAGACCGCTCGGCCTCGTCGGCGACGGCGTGCGCGAACCGGAGATTGACGTCGCGGTAGCGGTTCCAGTACTCCGCGCGATACTCGAAGTGGTGGATGAGCATGTGGCACAGAGGCCAGAGCGCGCGGTTCGCGAAACCGTAGTAGTACCCGTCCACGTCGGCCTCGTCGAGCCACACGCGTCGCAGCGTGTACGACTCCTCGCCGGGCGGAACGGCGACGCCGCCCCATCTCGTCGGCGACTTCCCGGTCGGCCGAGCCGGATCCCCAAGCGACCCAGGTACCGTGTGTCCGGCGCATCGTGGGATCGAGCGCGCTGACCAAACCGCCGGCGGGCTGCTTTACTTCAGGCGTGCCGTCGACGCCCTCCACGTGCTCGTACGGCTCGCGGTTCGAAACAAGAATGAACTTGCAGTCGCCGAGATAGTTCGTGAAATCGAGCATTAGAGGCGAACGCGGTTGCAACACGCATGCCCGTTGCAGAATTCGGCGACCGGCCGCCGTTCGCGGGTCGCGGAACTGGCGCGCGGCGGCGGGCCGGAACGATCATTTGTGCCCGGTGAGCGAAACGATCATCACGCGTGCGCCAACGCGCATCGACTTCGGCGGCGGTTGGACCGACGTCCCGCCGTACTCGGACGAAGTCGGGGGCTTCGTGTGCAACGTCGCCATCACCCGCTACGCCACGGCGACGGTCACGCGAACGAGCGCCTCGGATGGCGAGCCGGCGAGCGCGTCGACGTCGGCCGGCGATCAGTCGATCGCCCTCGCCGCGGCGCGGCGATTCCGATTGTCGGACGCGCACATCGACGTGCAGAGCGATTTTCCCGCGGGCGCCGGGTTGGGCGGCTCGTCCGCCGTCGGCGTCGCGATCGTCGCCGCGCTCGCCGCGGCGACGGGCGAGTCGATGGAGCGCACCGAGCTCGCCGAACTCAGCCGATCGATCGAGATCGGCGACCTCGGCGTTCCCGGAGGGCGGCAGGATCACTACGCAGCCGCGTACGGCGGCGCGCTCGGGTTGCGCTTCTCGCGCGATCGCGTCGACGTGCGCGACATTCCGCTCGACGCGCAGACACGCGCCGAGCTCGAGCGACGCTGCATCGTGATCTACACGGGTCAGAGCCGTATCTCCGGCGAGACGATCGACGCCGTGCTCGGCGCGTATGCTCGCCACGAACCGCGCGTCATGATCGCGCTCGCGGAAATGCGTGAGATCGCCGAGCGAATGGCCGAATCGCTCGCGTCGGGCGACATCGATGGGCTCGCGGCGCTGGTCGCCGAGCAGTGGATGCACCAGCGTTCGCTTCATCCCGCGATCCCGACGCCGCTGATCGATGAGATAATCGCACGCGGCACGAACGCCGGCGCGGCGGGCGCGAAGGCGCTCGGCGCCTCGGGCGGGGGTTGCGTGCTGCTGATCGCGCACGACGGGCGGAGCGACGAAGTGCGGAGTGCCGTCGCGCCGCTCGGCGAACTCTTGTCTTTCGCGGTGGACGAGAACGGAGTCCAGCGTTGTCGATAGCACGCGGCGACGCGGCCGCGCTGACGCGCGAGCTCGTGCGCGTGGACTCGCGGAATCCGTCGCTCGTCGCCGGTGGTCCCGGCGAGCACGCCGTGGCGAAAACGCTGGCCGCCGTGCTCGAGGATTGGGGTCTGCGCGTCGATCTCCAGCACGCCGCCCCGCAGCGTCCGAACGTCATCGCGCGCGCCGGACGCGCCGGCGGACGAACGCTGATGTTCAACGGGCACCTCGACGTCGTCGGCGTGGATGGCATGTCGCACGCGCCGTGGGACGCGTTTCAGCGCGAAGGGCGCATCTATGGACGCGGATCGGCGGACATGAAGGCGGGCGTGGCCGCGATGTGCGCCGCCGCGGTGCGCGCGGGCGACGATCTCCAAGGACAAGTCGTGATCACGGCCGTCGTGGACGAGGAGTTCGAGAGCATCGGCACGCGCGCGCTCGTCGCGGCGGGCGTGCGAGCCGACGCGGCGATCGTCACCGAGCCGACGGGCCTCGCCATCATGCCCGCGCATCTCGGATTCGTCTGGGCCGACGTCACGACGTTCGGCCGCGCGGCGCACGGCAGCCGCTGGGAGCTCGGCGTCGACGCCATCCGTCACGCCGGGTATTTCCTCACCGAGCTCGATCGCATCGACGCCGAGGATCTGCCGCAGAAGTCGCATCCGCTCTTGGGGCGGCCGTCGGTGCACGCGTCGCTGATCGAAGGCGGAACCGGCATGTCCACCTATCCCGATCGGTGCACCATCCGAATCGAACGCCGCACGATCCCCGGCGAGAAGCCCGCCGACGTCGAGCGCGAGCTGCGCGAAGCGTGCAATCGCGTCGTGGAATACCGCCCCGGTTTCCAGGCGGGCGTGCGCGTGACTTTCTCGCAGGAGCCGTCGGACGTCGCGGTGGAGGCGCCGATCGTGCGCGCGCTCTCGCAAGCCATCTGCGACGACGACGACGAGCCGCGCATCGCCGGAATGTCGGCGTGGACCGACGCGGCGATTCTCAACGCCGCGGGAATTCCGGCGATCTGCTTCGGCCCGGGCGACATCGCGCTGGCGCACTCGGCGGAGGAATACGTTCCGGTGTTCGAGATCGAGCGCGCCACGACGATTCTCGCGTCGCTGGCCAAGCGCTGGTGTTCGGCGCGCATCACGTGAGTCAGCTGAGCCACCGGGAGTACGACGTGCTCGAGCGCGCGGTGTCGCGCGGATCGCGCGTCGCCATCACGCGTCCGGGACGGCGGGAATTGGTGCTCGTTCCCCTGTCGATCTCGTTCGACGACGGGCGCGAGATCATCAAAGCGCGCAATCCCACGACCGGCCACGAATTGACCATCTATCTCGACGAGGTGGAACGAATCGAGGCCGTGACGTGAGCGGCGGCGAGGGACGGTGCGGGGGCGGGGTGCGGGGACCAACGATAGGTCGGGAGCCGGGGACCCCGCTCCGCGGCCGATCGCGATCTTCGCCGACGAGTCGTGCCTGGGGAACGGGCGAGAGGGGAGTAACCCGGGCGGGGCGGCGGGCGTCATCGAGTATGTGAGCCCTTCGGGGCGGCTCTCGCGCCACGACTATTGGGTGTCGGAGCCGGCTACGACGAACAACCGGATGGCGCTCCGAAGCGCGATCGAGGCGTTGCGCGGGATCTCACGGAAGGGGGCGCGGTTCCGCGTTTCGTTCACGAGCGACTCGCAGTATCTGGTGAAAGGGATGAGCGAGTGGGTGGAGGGCTGGGAGGCGCGCGGCTGGCGCAAGAAAGACGGGCCGATACTCAACCTCGAGCTGTGGCAGGAGCTGGTCGAGGAGGCGCGTCGGCACAAAGTGTCGTGGCATTGGGTGCGCGGCCATGTCGGACATCCGCAGAACGAGTACGCGAATGACCTCGCCGTGCGCGCCGCGAAAGAGCAGTCGTCGTCGGAGGGAATCGTCGCCTCGCACTTCGACGAATGGCTGGCGACGGAACGAGAAAAAGGACGAGTCAAATGAAAAAAGCACTGGTGGCGTTGATCCTCGGGCTGGCGATGGGGTATCCTGGGGGTACGGCGAGGGGAGCGACGGCAAGCCGTCGGTCGCCCTTCGGGTACTCGATAAATTCGGCGCGACAAAGCTGAAGAACGCGCAGGCCGCCCAGGACAAGCGCGTCGAAGAAGCCAGCAAGCCGTAGCTGTTTTTCTCTCTGGTTCGTCCCCGCCCCCCGCCCCCGCACCCCGCACCCTTGTATGGACAACCTCGATCGGATGTACCGTCATCTGGTGAGGGTCATACGTTCGCGGTTCCCACAACATCTCGCCCAGCCGTTCACCGTCGCCGATCTCAACCAGACGCTCCTTCCATATCGTCTGCACCGGCGCGAGCTCGGGCTCGACACGAACGACGACTATGAGATCACGCTCACCGAGCTCGTCTCCGGTTCGCGCGACTATCTGATCGTCGACGACAAGCTGCGAGATACGCTTGGAGCGGCGCTGGCCGAGGTGAATCCGGATCCGTCGGCGTTCAAGCAGTTCGCGCAGTCGATGGTCGCGCTCTCCCCGAGCGCGTTGCGGAGTCTGGACATCGGACTTGATGAAAGCGCGAACCCGCCGCGTTCCACGCCGCCGGCCGAACCGCGCACGGTATCGGCTCCCCCGCCGCCAGCCGCGCCGCGTGCGGCAGCGTCGACGGAGCGCCCGAAACAACGACCGGCTGCCCCGCCGGCCGCCCCGCCGGCCGCCCCGCCGCCCCGTCCACCCTCACCGACGCTGCCGCCCCGGGCGGCGGCCGCAGCTGCTCCGCGGCCCAACGTCGAGACCGACTCCGGCGGCGATGCCCACCCCCACGACGACAACAAAAACGAGCGGCGGTGTACGAGTCGTAGTCCCCCAAGCGGGCGATCGGTGTCGTTCGTGCAGTGAACCGCTTCCCACCGGTCGTCCGATTACGTTCTGTCCACACTGCGGCCAGAATGTCACGACCTTGAACTGTCCGGCATGCGGCTCGGAGCTGGAGTTGGGATGGAAGTTCTGTCCTTCATGCGGGCGGCCCGCCGCGGCGAAGTAGGATCGCCACCGAGCCCGCGACTCGCGCGCATGCGCGCCGCTCGGCGTATCGCGTTGCTGCTCGTCGCGACGGCGTGCGTGACGCCCGCCGGGCGACCGGAGGGCGCGCGTCGTGTCGCGCCGAGGGCGAGGAGTCGCCCGGCATCCCGACAACCGCAGACCGCGCAGCAACACGGATGGCGCGTGACCACGGCGGAGCAGGTCGACCTGTGGCTGCACGGTTTCGTGATGCTCACCAGCGACACTGGACGCGTGCCCTTCTTCGCGCGCGGCTACAAACAGCAGATCACGGCGCTCAAACAGCAGCGCAACGTGTACTCGCTGCTCGACGCGAACCGAGCCGAGCTCTCGTCGCGATTCGCGACGAATCCCGCGCTCGCCAACGCGCAGTTCCTGGCGATGTACTTCTCCTCGTTCCCGGAGATCGTGAGCGCGACGGACTATTTCATTCGATCCGGCGGCAATCCGCGCGCGGCCGCGGATCCCAACATTCAGCAGCAGATCGCGCTGTTGGCGGCGAACTTTCGCACGGACGCCGATCGCAAGTGGCTCCGCCTCTTCGTGCAGAGCCTGGACGACGAGAACAAGAAGTTCTACCACGACTACTGGACGAGCGAGCAGCAGACGAGAGGCGCCGCGTTCGCGCAGGCCGTGCAGCAGTGGAACAACACCTGGTACCCCAAGCTGACGCGCTTTCTGAACAACACGCAGCAGGCGTCGGGCGAAGTGTTCCTGTCCCTCCCGCTCGGCGGTGAGGGACGCACGGTCAACAACGGGAAGCAGTCGAACATCGTCGCCGTCGAATTTCCGAAAACGGTGGACGCGGCGCCGGACGTCCTGTTCGCGTTCGCGCACGAAGCCGTGGCCAACGTCGTAGACGGCGTGATTCGCGACAACACGACGCCCGCGGAGCAGCGCTCGGGCGCTACGTCGGGCTACGTCGGCAACGGCGCGGTGCGCGGCGGTGCGCTCCTGCTGCAGCGCGTCGCTCCCGAGCTGGTCCCCGCGTACATGCGCTACTATCTGGGCACCGCGGGTCTGGCGGGCATCGCCGGCGACCCGGCGACGACGTTCGCGAACACCTTCCCGCTCCCACAGGCGATCCTCGACGCGATCGGCCGCCAGATCGACGTCGTCCTCGGCGGCATCTGAGCGGCGGTCCGCCCCGCTGAAACTGGCGGGCGCGGCGGGCGGTAGAGGTATTTCATCGCTCAGACCGGACGGTAACTTTCGGTATGGCCGACGTACCGGCACCCCGACCTTCTCCTCGCATCGACCGCGGCGCGCTCGAGCGCGTGCTGGCGCGCGCCGCCGAGCTTCAAGGGAAATCGGCGGACGCCGATCCGAGCGAAGAGTTCTCCGAGGAGCAGCTGATCGATCTCGGAAAGGAAGTGGGCCTCTCGGCGCAGAACCTCCGGCAAGCGCTCGCCGAGGAACGGACGCGGTCGGTGCTTCCCGAGGACGAGAACGGCGTCTTCGCGCGACTCATCGGCTCGACGCGGGTCGCGGCGGGCCGCACCGTCGACGGCAAGCCGGACGACGTGCTTAGCGCGATCGACGCGTGGATGCAGCGGCAGGAGCTGCTCATCGTCAAGCGGCATCACGGCGACCGAATCGTCTGGGAGCCGCGCCGCGACTTCTTCGTCGGGCTGAAGCGCGCGCTCAAGGCCGGCGGCCGCGACTACGCGTTGTCTCGCGCGTTCGAGGTCGCGGCCACGGCGATCCCTGTCGACGACACGAGGACTCACGTCGCGCTCGACGCGGACTTTCGCACGCATCGTTCGTTGGCGGCGGGGCAGATCGGCGCGAGCTCGTTCTTCGGAGCGGCAACGACCGTTTCGCTGCTCGCGATGCACGTCTTTCCGCCGATCGCGATCGTGCCTATCGTGGCGCTGCCGATCGTCGGCGTGGCCAGTGCGCGCGCCGCGCACAACAGGATCCTGCCCCGCGCGCAGCTCGCGCTCGAGCAGCTTCTCGATCGGCTCGAGCGCGGAGACGTGTCGCGGCGCGGCGGCGCGGACGCCCTCTTGGGCGCGATCGTCGCGGCGGCGAGCGCGATTCCGACGCGAAGGTTCTGACGTAAAGCACCGGAAGGATTCCGCGGCGTCTTCCGAAGCGACGACGACGCGCGTGACGTCTACGCCGAGGCGGCCGGCATCGCCCGCACCGTTCCGATGGCCGTCGCGGTTCCGCGGGATGTGGACGACCTCTCGCTCCTCGTGAAATGGGCGCGAGCGCGCGCGCTGCCGCTGATCGCGCGAGGTTCGGGCAGCAGCATGCCGGGCGGCGCGATCGGCGAGGGGATCATCGTGGACCTCAGCCGATGGCGCGACATCTCGGGTGTCGACGTGCCGTCGCGGACCGTGAGCGCAGGACCGGGCGTGTTGCGCGCCGAGGTGGATGCGGCCGCACGCAGACATGGCTTGCGGTTTCCGGTCGACCCGTCGAGTGGAGCGTTTTGCACGATCGGCGGCATGACGGCGACGAACGCGGCTGGGCCGCACTCGATGCACTTCGGGTCGATGCGGGCGTGGGTCCGCGCCATCGACTGCGTGTTCGACGACGGATCGCGCGCCGAAATTCGTCGCGGTGCGCCGTGGCCGCGCGGCGTTCCGGCGATCGAGCGTTTCGCGTCGATTGCCGGAGATCTCACCGCCGCCGAACGAGCCGCGCCTTCGATTCATGCCGGTGTCTCGAAGGATTCGTCCGGGTACGGCATCGCGAAGTTCGCGGAAAGCGGCGATCTGGTCGATCTCCTCGTCGGCAGCGAAGGGACGCTCGCGTTCTTCACGCGCGTCGAGCTGTCGCTCACGCCGGTGGCCGGCGCGACGAGCAGCGTATTCGGCGCGTTCTCGACGCTCGACGACGCGGTGGCGGCCGCCGTGCGCGCGCGCGATGCGGGTGCCGTCGCGTGCGAGCTGCTCGACCGGACGTTTCTCGAAGTGGTGGCGACTGGAGGCGGAATGGGTTCGAACGCCGTTCCGTCCGGCGCCGAAGCCGCCCTCTTGGCGGAAGTCGAAGGAACGAATGCCGAAACGGCGGGTCGGGCGGCGCGGCAAGTCGAGCAGCTGTTTCGCGAATCGCACGCGACGGCCGTTCGCGTCGCGCTCGATCAGCCGACCGAGACCGAGCTGTGGGAGTTGCGCCACGCCGCGAGTCCGATTCTGTCGCGTCTCGACCCGAACCTGAAGTCGATGCAGTTCATCGAGGACTGCGCCGTCCCGGCGAGCGCGCTGCCGGCGTACGTGCGCGGCGTTCGGCGAATTCTGTCGGACAACGACACGCGCGGGGTCATCTTCGGTCACGCGGGCGACGCGCACGTCCACGTGAATCCGCTCGTCGACGTGCGCCGACCGGACTGGCGTGAGCGAGTCTCGCGAATTCTCGACGCGGTGACCGACCTGGCGGCTTCACTCGGCGGAACGCTGACCGGCGAGCATGGCGACGGCCGGCTGCGCACGCCGCTGATGCCGCGGGTGTGGAGCGCGGACGCGCTTCGGCGATTCGGCGAGGTGAAGCGCGCGTTCGATCCGGCCGGCATCCTGAATCCCGGCGTGAAGGTGCCGCTCGCCGGAGAATCGCCGCTCGGCGACGTGAAGTACGATCCGAATCTCGCGCCGCTGACGACGCGAGCGAGAGCGGCGCTCGAGACGGTCGAGGCGCGTCGCGGCTACGCGTCGATCGCGCCTCGATCTCCTGGACGACGCGTAGACGCGTCGGCGCATCCGGCTTGTTTCGAGCGGCGCGATCCCGTTGATTTCGCGCTCATCATGCCGACCCGTTACTACGCCGAACCCGTCGTCACCATTCTCGCCCGTCCGGCGTTCACGACGCCGGATCACTTGCCGGTCAATTGGATCGGCGAGAGCACGGGCGGCGAGCAACTCGCCGAGTTCGCCGGCCGTCTCTGTTACATGAGCCAGCACAATCCGGCCAAGCGAGAGACGCGCGAGTACCTCGAGAACATCAAGAAGCAGGGCCACGGCAGCGTGCTGGAGCACGCCAACTACTCGATCCTTCTCGAGGGCGTGAGCCGTTCGCTGACCCACGAGTTGGTGCGTCACCGGGCCGGATTCGCCTACTCGCAGCTCTCGCAGCGCTATGTGGACGAGTCGGAAGCGAATTTCGTCGTTCCGCCGGCGATCATCGGCGATCAGGCGCTCGAGACGACGTGGCGCGAGCAGATGGAAACGGCGCAAAAGCGCTATGTGGAGCTCGTCGCGCAGCTGATGGAGCGGTACGGATGGGTCGCCGACAAGGTGCATCGCCGCAAAATGGCGCGGGAAGCGGCGCGGTCCGTTCTGCCCAACGCGACCGAGACCAAGATCGTGGTCACGGGAAACGCGCGCGCGTGGCGGACGATGCTCGAGCTACGGTCGAGTGAAGGCGCCGAGCTGGAGATCCGTCGCTGCGCGGTCATGCTACTGCGATTGCTGCGCACGGAAGCGCCGGGATTCTTCTCCGATTTCGAGATCTACGTCGCCGACGATCGACGAGAGGCGGCGCGCATCGGGTATCACAAGGTCTGATCTCGAAAGAAAATCATTGCGCGAAAAAAAATGTGTTCGTATTTTCACTGACGAGGAATTGTCGGCATTCGTTTTGCGCCCTCGCGTCGGTGAATGAACTGATCACACGACGCACTTCTCGCCGGTCGAGAGTCTGGTAGCGGGACGCCAGAGGACGACAACCAGGGACGGGATGACGCGCATCGGGTTCGCGTACAACCAAAAACCTGAGCAGTCAATCGTAGGAGGAAGGATCGCCGGCGCGGCTCGCCACGAGTCGCGTTCGGGCGACGACCCTCCCAGTCCCATTTCGGCGCACGATGACGTCTATGCGGAATGGGACTCCGCAGAGACCATCGACGCCGTCGCCACCGCGCTCTCGCCATTCGGCGACGTGATCCGCATCGAGGCGAACGAAGACCTTCCTATCCGCCTCCGCACCGAACGCCCGGACATCGTCTTCAACATCGCGGAGGGACTCTACGGTCCCAACCGCGAAGCGCACGTCCCGGCGATCTGCGAGTTCTACGGCATCCCCTACTCCGGCAGCGATCCGTTCACGCTTTCGCTCTGTTTGCACAAGGCGCGGACCAAGGACGTCCTCCGCGCGCACGGCGTCCCGACCGCGCCGTTCGCGCTCATCGAATCCGAGAGCGACCTCGTGTCGCTGCTGGCGAATGATTCGCCCCTCGCCCCCCGCCCGACCACCGACGCGCCGATCTTCCTCAAGCCGGTGCAAGAGGGATCGTCCAAGGGAATCACCGAGCGGAATCTGGTCCGGTCGCGCGCCGAGCTCGAAGCGACGGCGCGCTTCCTCCTCGCCACCTACGACCAACCGGTCATCGCCGAGTCCTTCCTTCCCGGCGCCGAGTTCACGTGCGGCGTCCTCGGCAACGGCCGGTCGGCGCGCGTGCTGCCGCTTGTCGGGATGAACTTCGCCTCTCTCCCCGAAGGGGCGCTTCCTATCTATGGATATGAAGCCAAATGGGTGTGGGATCGCCCGGACCGCCCGCTCGACATGTTCGAGTGTCCGGCTCGGGTCGACTCGGACCGTTCAGCGCGCCATCGAAGACGTCGTGCTGCGCGCGTACCGCCTTCTCGGCTGCCGCGACTGGTCGCGCATCGACGTGCGGCTCGACGAGCACGGAATCCCGAACATCGTCGAGGTGAATCCGCTCCCCGGCATCCTCCCCAACCCCGCCGACAACTCGTGCCTGCCCAAGGCGGCGCGCGCGGCGGGGATGAGCTACGACGCGCTCATTCAGAGCGCGCTCGTCGCGGCGGCGGGCCGGACTGGCGTCCACCTCGACGCGCCGGCGCCCGTCCGGACGCCGGCGCGGACCGCAACCATGGTCGCATGAAAGTCGCCCTCCTCCTCGATGGTGCGTCGGCGTATGCGGCCAACCCCGACCGTCTGATCATCGGCACCGCTGAGGACATCGAGCGATCGCTCGTCGCCGAGGGCAACACCGTCACCTGGATCCCCGTCTACCAGGACGGCAAGTGGATCGACAAGGTGCGCCGCGGCAAGTTCGACCTCGCCTTCAATATGTGCGAGGGCATCGACGGGATCGCGACGCTCGAGTCGTCGGTCATCTCGGTGCTCGAGCTGTTCAAGGTCCCGTTCACGGGAGCCTCGAGCTACACGACCGCGATCTGTCTCCGAAAGCCGGTCATCAACGCGATTCTGGAGAAGGCCGGGCTGCCGATCCCGCAGATTCGCGACGATCCAGCGCGGCGATCCGCTCGTCAGCGTGGGCTTCCCGGCCATCGTGAAGCCGGCGGCGGAAGACGCGTCGCTCGGCGTCGAGCAGCGGTCGGTCGTGCGCAACAACGCGCCAGCTCGCCGAACGCGTCGAGGCGATGCTCGAGCTGTGGAGCGAAGTGATCGTCCAGCGCTACGTCGACGGCCGCGAGGTGAACGTCGGCATCCTCGGCGACACGGTGCTGCCGATCTCCGAGATCGACTTTCGGAAGACGCCGGCGGGCCGCTGGCGCATCGTCACGTACAAATCGAAGTGGGTCACGGGCAGCGAGGACGACCTGGCGGCGATTCCGCGCTGCCCCGCGAAGCTGCCGGCCAAGGTGGCGAACGAGATTCGTCGCGTGGCCGGCGCGGCCTGGAAGATCGTGGGCGGATTCGGCTACGGCCGCGTCGACATGCGCATCGACCAGGACGGCCGGCCGTGGATCCTCGAGGTGAACGCGAACCCCGACATCATGCACAACGCCGGGTTCGCGACGATGGCGCAGGTCGCGGGCGTGGAATATCCGGCGCTCATTCGCAGCATCTGCGAGCTGGGGCTGGAGCGCGCGCGCGCGAAGGTCCCGCAGGAGAATTGGGCGCTGGTCAACCAGTTGTCGGGCCTCGAGCCGGAACCGACGCGAGCTCGATCTGTTCGGCGACGTCGGCTCCGCTTTTTCGGCGACTCCGGCGACCGAGCCGACTTGAAGATGCGCGTGAGACTCGGCGCCCTTCAACGCGGGCATCGCAATCGTATTCGTGAGATTCTCGACGCGACGACGGTTTTTCGTGAAGAAGAGGTCGCGGTGGCACTCGAGTTGTTCGACGAAACGTTCGCCGTCGGTCCGGCGCGCGCGCCGTACGATCCGGGCGACGGCGTCGCCGACTATGAATTCGTCGGCTCGTTCGCGATCGGACGGAGACCTCGTCGGATACGTGTGCTATGGATCGACGCCGGGAACGGATCGCACGTACGACCTCTATTGGATCGCGATGCACCCTGATTTTCAGGGAAGCGGCGGCGGATCTCAGTTACTTGATGAAGTGGAACGCCGTCTACGTCAACGGGAAGCGCGGTTGCTGGTCGTCGAGACGTCGTCGCGTGACGACTACGCGCCCACCCGCCGCTTTTACGAGGCGCGCGGCTACACCGCCGTCGCGGACGATCGCCGACTACTACGCGCCCGGCGATTCTCGCGTGATCTACACGAAGCGTCTCGCCAAGCCGCACCACGAAGGGGCAGTGCACTTTCACGACCGAGCCTTGGAGTCGTCCCGCAATGAGTGACTGGCAAAAAGTTCTTCACGCAGGCGTGGATTCGCTCGACGCACTCGCCGAGCGATTCGGGACCGACGTCATCGACGTCGAGGCCCTGAAGCCCGCCTTCGACAACTTCCAGATGCGGATCACGCCGAACTCGTTGGCGTCGATCCAGGAAGTCGGCGACGCCATGTGGCAGCAGTACGTGCCCACGGTCCAGGAGCTCGACGTCGTGGACGGCGTGATCGACTCGCTGGACGAAGACGGCGACTCGCCGGTCCCGAACATCACGCACCGATATCCGGACCGCGTGCTGTTCCTGGTGAGCCCGGTCTGCGCGTCGTACTGCCGGTTCTGCACGCGGCGCCGCAAGGTCGGCGATCCGGAGAAGATCCCGCTCAACCAGTACGAGTCGGCCTTCGAGTACCTCCGCGCAGCACCCCGAGATCCGCGACGTGATCATGTCGGGCGGCGACCCGATGATGCTGTCCGATCGGCGGCTGGAGTACCTGTTCCAGAGGCTGCGCGAGATCCCGCACGTCGAGATCATCCGCATCGGCAGCCGGATCACGTCGCACCTGCCGGAGCGCATCACGCCCGAGTTCTGCGAGATGGTCAAGAAGTACCATCCCGTGTACATGAACACGCACTTCAACCATCCGGACGAGCTGACGCCCGAGACGGTCGCGGCGCTCGGCCGGTTGGCCGACGCCGGCGTCCCGCTCGGCTGCCAGACGGTGCTGCTCCGCGGGCGTGAACGACGACCCGGAGATCATGAAGGAGCTGATGCAGAAGCTCCTCAAGGCGCGGGTCCGGCCCTACTACATCTACATGGCCGACCAGGTGGCGGGCGGCGAGCACTTCCGCACGACGGTCGAGAAGGGTCTCGAGATCGTGAAGGCGCTGCGCGGGTGGACGTCGGGTCTCGCGGTGCCGCACTTCGTGATCGACGCGCCGGGCGGCGGCGGCAAGGTGCCGCTCCTGCCGGAGTACGTCGAGGAGATCAACGACGACGAAGTCATTTTCCGGAACTATGCCGGCGAGCGGTACGTCTACAAGCAGCCGCGCCAGCCGGCGATCGCGGCGTCGGCCTGCGGCGACGCGGCGGCGGCGCAGTCGGACATCGTGTCGATCGCGGCCGGAACGAAGAAGCGGAAGCACGCGGTCAAGCGGGTCGGCAAGATCGCGAGAAAGCGAAAGACGGGAACCTGAATCGAGCCCCGATCGAAAAGCGCGGCGACCGATGCTCGCCGCGCTTTTTCTTGGCCGGGGTACGACGTCCCCGTCGCTTGACCGCCTCGACTTGACCGTTGGCTACGGCACGTAGACGAACGCTTCTGATCCGTTGGTCGGGTTGGCGGGATCCGGGTTCAGCGTAGCAGACCCGACGATCCAACCGGGATCGTTTACGCCGTTGGCGGCAGTACTCCCATACGCCGCGCCATTCTTTGTCGCCTGGAAACTGGCGACAATATCCTGCGGCGGGTTCGCCGGGTTGAACGCGGCCTGCCAACCGGCGCTACCAACGGTGAGAGTCGCTTCGCCGACGACTCGGTGATTGTTGCTGATCTTGTGCCCGATGGCGAACGGCGCTTCTCCCCCCCCGGCAGAGAGAGAAACCGGTAGTCGCTCGGGCGGTTGGGGCGCGTGACCATTCGGTGCGGGCCAAACGTAGGCGAAGGGCTTCATGCTTCCGTCGGCCGCGAATAGCCCACTGTCGCCGATCAACTCGCCCTTGTTGTTGATGCCGAACAGTTGGGTGAACTGGCCGCCCGGCGCAGGCGCTATCGTCTCGAACGTTCCGCCCCAAGGCGCGGAGCCATCGGGTGTGAACAAGAAGCCGACCGTGCCCCCGGGGGTTCCGTTCGCCGCCGAGAACGCCGTGTCCTTGTAGATGCCGACGATCTGATTCTTGTAGTTCACGCCGTGCGCGTGGAAGAAGTTGTCGAGTGAGGTCGGCAGGTCGGCTGGGTGCGGCTTGAGAACGTTGAAGTCGGCCGTAGCGGCGCCGTTCTTCGCGGCGGCGATCGAAATCCAGAAGGCGAAGCTGATCATCGGCTTGCCTTGGAAGTCGATTCGGCCGACGATCCGCTCGTGATTCACGTCGAGGAGTCGCGTGCCGAGGTACGCGCTATTGCTCAGAAGCGTCTGCGCGGCGGGATCATTGTAGCCGATTCCCACGATCGGATCTGCTCCGGCTTTCGTGTCCCACACGAAGCCGTAGAATACCCCGCCGACCGTGTAGCCTCCGACGACCAAACCGTCGTTGTTGATCGCGGTTGCCGCCGCCTGGCCGACCTGCTGATTCACTGAGCTGAGATCGACGAAATTGAATCCGGATTTGAGTTTCACAGGGCTCCTCCAGGGAGTTGTTCTCCACGGTGACGGGCGCGCCAAGGGGACGCTCGATTGGAACCACGCCGCCGGGCCCCCGAATCCGACATGGACCAAGCCAGGCCGGCACAAAGAAACGGAAGCGCACAGAGAGCACACAATGAAAACGGGCCGGCGATCGCCGGCCCGTTTCGCTCGAGCTTGATGCCCGCCACGTCTCGGTCACGGGAACACGAAGAAGCCCACGGTGATCGGCTTGTAGCTCGGGTTCGCGACGGTCACCGAGGCTGGACCGATGGAAAGGCCCTTCACGGACAGCCCGAGGCAGTTCGCGCCTGGAATGGGGAATCCAATCGACGTGACGGGCGTGTTGGGGTCGAAAATGTTCGCGATCGAGATGTTCGGGGTCAGCGCGAGCGCGAACGTGGCGTCCGATGCGTCGAAGCCCATTCCCCCATCCGGTGTGGAGACGCACAGAGACCCTTGAGTCGTTGCGCGAACTCCCGATGTGGACCGCATCCGAACGCTCGTCTTCTTGGTCGTCGACGATCACGACGGATCACGACGCGACGCGACATCGGAAGTCCTGAATGGCCGGCCGGCCGGCCGGCCCTCGAGACAGAAACGGGCCGGCTCATCGCCGACCCGTTCGCCTTTCTCATGACCGACCCATCTCGCCCAACCCGTCTTTTGCTGCGAACGCGAACGGGGCGCCACTGGGCCGCCCCGTTCGCCTTTCGCCGTCACCGGTCCACCGGTCCAACGTCAATGCGCTGTCGCCAACTCCTCGTCTTTCTCCTTCGCCGACTCCTCGATGATCTTCTGCTGCGTTTCGTGCGGCGCTTCCTCGTAGCCCTTGAACCGCCGCTTGAACGACGCGCGACCCTGCGTCATCGACGACAACGCACTCGAGTAGCCGTGTAGCTCCGCTTGCGGCAGGACCGCGCGAATCCTCGTGCCGGTGTCTCCCGGCTCCGTGCCGAGAATGTGCCCGCGCCGCGACGATAAGTCGCCGAGCACGTCGCCCATGTAGTCGTCGGGCGTCTCGATCTCCAGCTCGTCGAGCGGCTCGAGCAGCGTGGGCTTGCACCTCACCGCCACCGCCTTGAACGCCTGGATGCCGGCCATCTTGAACGACATTTCGTTCGAGTCCACGGTGTGGTACGAGCCGTCGAACACCTCGGCCTGGAAGTCGACAAGCGGATATCCGGCGAGGATGCCACGCACGGCCGCTTCCTGAATCCCCCGGTCCACGGCCGGGATATACTGCCGCGGAATCGAGCCGCCGACGATCTCGTCGACGAACTGGTAGCCTGACCCGCGCGGCAGCGGCGCGAATCGCACCCAACAGTCGCCGAACTGACCGCGACCGCCAGACTGCTTCTTGTGCCGGCCCTGTCCCTCGGCCTTCCCCTTGATCGTCTCGCGGTAGGCGATGCGCGGCTTCGAGAGCTCGGCCGTCACGCCGAATTTCCGTTTCAGCTTCGACATCCCGACTTCGAGATGCCGTTCGCCGAGTCCCGACACGATCGTCTCGTGCGTCTCGGCGTTGTAGTGCACCTCGAACGTCGGATCTTCGTCATGCAGCCGGTGCACACCGGCCTGGAGCTTTTCTTCGTCGGCACGGTTCGCCGCGTGCACGGCCATCTGAATAGCGCCGTCGGGGAACGCGATGAGCGGCAGCCGCACGGGATGCTGCCGCGTCGAGAGCGTGTCGTTTGTGTGCGTGTTCCGCAGCTTGGCGACGCAGCCGATGTCGCCGGCGTGGAGCGCCTGGATCTCGATGCGGTCCTTTCCCTGCGCGACCGACAAGTGGTTCAACTTCTCGGTGCCGCTTCTTGTCGCGTTGTACAGCTCGTCGCCGCTGTTGATCACGCCGGAGAAGAGCCGGAAGAAAGTCACGTCGCCGACGTGCGGCTCGGACGTCGTCTTGAACACGTGCGCGACGGGCGACAGGGTGTCGGTCGCGTGGATCTCGACGGTCGCGTCGCCCTCGGCGCCCTTGAACGCGTGCAGCTCTTCCATCTCGAACGCGTTCGGCATCAGCTCGACGATCGTCGAGAGGATCGCCTGCATTCCGTAGTTCAATTCGTTGGAGACAACGAAGAGCGGGAAGAGCTCCATCCGCTTCATAGCTTCCTTCATCGCGGCGATCGCCTCGTCGCGCGAGATCTCGGCGCCCTCGAGGTAGTGCTCGAGCAGCGTGTCGTCGGTGGCCGAGATCGATTCGATCAGCTCGGCGTAGTAGCGATCGAACAGCTCCTTGGACTCCTCGGGGATTTCCGTCTCTTCGTACTCGCCCGTCTTGACGCCCTTCTTGAACTGGTGGGCTTTCTTCGTGAACAGGTTCACGACGCCGTGGAAGCTGTGCGCCTCGCCGACGGGCACCTCGACGGGAATGACCTTGTTCGAGAGGCGCGTCTTGATCTGCTGGTAGATGCGGTCGAAGTCCGCGTGCTCTTTGTCCATCATGGACACAACGAAAAGCACCGGATCGCGGCGTGCTACCGCTTCCCGAAACATCTTTTCCGTGCCGACTTCGACGCCGGACGTCGCCGAGACCACGACGAGCGCGCCGTCGGCGGCGGCGAGGCCGGCGATCGCATCGCCCTGGAAGTCGAGGTATCCTGGCGTGTCGATCAGGTTGATCTTGGTGTCCTGCCACTCGGCGAAGGCCGGACCCAGGTTGATCGAGTACCCGCGCTCGATCTCTTCCGCGGCGTGATCGGTGAGGGCGGTGCCATCCTTCACGGATCCGTGCCGTTTCGAGCTACCTGACACGAAGGCGAGCGCATCGACCAGACTGGTCTTGCCGCTCGCCCCGTGTCCCACCACCGCGATGTTGCGGATCTCCGACCCTTTGTATTCCCTCATACGCGTCGAGTCTCCCGCCCACCGCCGTGCGGTGGGCTACAACAATGTTCCGATGCGCGGGGCCTGCTCGAGCCACGCTCGCAGGGCGTCGTCGCTGACCGAGTCGTCGAGCGTCGCGAGATCCACCGCGATTGCCCGGGCGGCCCGTCGCGTCTCGGTGGCGCAGTTGAAGACCAGGACGTCGCCGCTGGCGGCAGCGCTCCATAGTCTTCCAATCGCGTCGGCGAACACGCGGACGGTGGTGCCCGGGCGCTGGGCGGGGGAGGGCTCTTGGCGGACAGCTTGGTCATTCCGTGACGGACCTGTTTCCGGGAGACTGCTTCCGGGAGACCGGGCGCGTCAAGGGGCTATCCGCTGCGGCGCTCTCAACTGTCAACTTTTGACCTGCCGAGGTGGGCAGGAGCCGCCGAAATTGAGCGGACACGCCCCCTTCATATGGGTACCCCGCAATGCGGCAATCGATCGGTCTAGTGGCGCTCGTGGTCAGGGACTATGAGGAAGCGCTCGCCTTCTATGTAGGAGTGCTTGGCTTCACGGTCGTCGAGGACCGGCCGGTGCCCGAACAGAAGAAGCGCTGGGTGGTCGTGGCGCCGCGCGGGGCGACGGAATCGCAGCTGTTGTTGGCGCGTGCGGTCGGCCCGGAGCAATCGTCGCGAATCGGCAACCAGACGGGAGGGCGGGTTTTCCTGTTCCTGCGGACCGACGATTTCTGGCGCGACTACAACGCGTACGTCGCCAAGGGCGTCGTGTTCGTGAGAGCGCCGAAGGAAGAGCCGTACGGAACGGTGGCCGTTTTCCGGGATCTGTACGGCAACTTGTGGGACTTGGTTCAGATGAAAGCGGTGGAGAAATCGGACGTCTGATGTCGGACGTCGGACATCAGATTTCTCCGCCGCGGTTCGGCGTTCCCCTGAACGCGAAACGGGGGCGGCCCGATTGGGCCGCCCCCGCTTCATTCTGACAAGGTAGGGTTCTTGTCTCAGTCTCCTTCGGTGTCGAACGCCAGTGCGTCGGCCAGTCTGAGTCGCTCGATCATCGACTCGAGCGGGGTGAACACCGGTCCTGTGATTCCAACGATCGGTCCGATCGAAATACTGATCGCCCGTCGGGCTCCTTCCGGCCAATCCGGCATCGACAACCCCGCTACCAACCGCCGGATCAACTGACCGCACTCCGCGAGCAACTGCCTTGCTGTCGAGTGGAGCGTCTCGAGCGGAATCTCGAGATCGCTCGTCACGAGTCTCCCCGAAGGGTCCCTCCATGCCGCATCTCCCACTGCTCCCCGCTCAGGCCACACGCCGAGATGGCGGACTGCGTCGGCCTGTCCATCGCTCGTTCGGTGCGACTCGACTGCTGCCGCTAGAGCCAGCGCAAGCGACTCCGGGCTTGGTTCTCCGTACAGCGTCACGATGTCCCGCGACGGCCGCTCTGACGAATGCAACGGCGACGGAACGGAGTTCACGTGCGCCAATACCGGCGAGTGATCGGGGTTCTCCTCGAGCATTACGAGGATGTCCATTTCCCCCTCCTGGTATTGGTACTTCGGATACTGCGGGTCTGCCCCGCTCTCCTCCGCTTCGACTGCTCCCACCTTCCCGACGCCTCGACGTGCCGATGTGTTTCAAACGAGTCCATCGGGCCCTTCAATGAAATCGAACCCGATTCACGGTCTGATGTTCCTTCTACAACTGTCGCGTACCACGCCCGGTCACATTCGCGTTTCGCCCTGCGACGAATCGTGCATTGCGCGCGAATCCACCGCGTTTTGCGCGACGGCAACCCGAATTCCAACGACCAGCGACGCCGCGATCACGACGGCCAGCACCATGCGATCGCCCAGCGGCAGAACCGACGCGAGACCACTTCCAGTCACGCGCGCCGTGATCCACGACAGGGCGAACTGGAGACATCCTATCACAATGCCGGCGGTCGCCAATCGCCAACCTCGTGTGACCAGGGCCACAAACGCGATCGCCCACACGAAGCTCAGCAGGACATGGCTCACGAAACCGACTACGACGAGCGACGGCGTCCCACTCGAAATAGTCGTATGAGCAAGCGTCGCGCCGATCGCGGCGAACGGAAGTCGGGTGCTTCCGAGGCGCCGCCCCATGGCGATGAGGGCGCCGGTAGACGCCGAAGCGGCGAGACCGCCCGCCACGATCGTCGGTGCAACGACACGGCGGGACCCTGGGGCTCGCATCGTTGGCGGCGCGGTCACGCACCCAAAGCAAGCTAGCCCCCCTCATCGACTCAAGTGCCGTCGCGGCAGCGCTTGCTCGCGTCCACTCCGACGCGGATCTTGAGTCCACGATGCCGGACTCGGCTCAGCAGCAATCGATTCTCATCATCGAAGACAACTCGCGGCTGGTCGCCATGCTCGACCGCGCCCTTCGCGAGCAGGGGTACCGCGTCCGCTCGGCGCGCGACGGCGACGCGGGGCTCGTCAGCGCGCTCGAGAAGGCGGCGGATCTGATCATCCTCGACGTCGGCCTGCCGCGCAGGAACGGGTTCGACGTCGTAAAGGAGCTGCGCCGCCACGGCATTCGGACGCCGATGCTCATGCTCACCGCCAGGCGCGAAGTCGCCGATCGCGTGACCGGCCTCGAGGCGGGCGCCGACGACTATCTCGTCAAACCCTTCGACGTCGACGAGCTGATCGCCCGAGTACGGGCGCTTCTCCGGCGCGCCGCGGCACCGGAACGCGCTCCCACACTCCGCGTCGGCGACGTCATGCTCGACCCGGTCACGCGCACGGCCGAACGCGGCACGCGGCCGCTCGCCCTCACACAGCGCGAGTTCGAACTGCTCGAGTGCTTCATGCGACACCCGAATCAGCCGCTGGGGCGCAACGCGATCGCGCGCTACGTGTGGCACGAGACCGTCGAGGGCGGCGACAGCAACATCGTCGACGTCTACGTGGCCTATCTCCGCAAGAAGCTCGACGCCGAAGGCGACGAACCGATGCTCCACACGCTGCGCGGCGTGGGCTACATGCTGCGCGCCCCGGCGACCCTCGGATGACGATGCCGAAAACGCGACGGCCCCGGCGTTTTGCCGGGGCCGTCGCGTTTCTCATGCGTCATCCGTGGCCGCCGTCCACGTCGGGGCCGCCGTCGTCGACACAATCCGGATCGTCAGGCGACGGGTCGCAGGGAAGCCCGGTGTACACGTTGTAGCCGCTGAAATGCTTGATGCGCCGCCACACGATGCCGGTATTCAGGTTCACGTGGGTGACCAGGCTGGCATCGGAACCGGCATCCGTCTGCGCCGTCGCGTCGAGACGCGGGCGGTAGTAGATGCCGAGGTAGTGCAGCGCGGACGGGTTCGCCGCGTAATAGTCGGCGTGCGAGGTGATCGCGTTCGCGTAGACGTTCGTCGCGATTAGAACTTTCGTATTGGGATTGAATCTCAGCGCCGGCGAGAAATCGATCGTGAAGCCGGACGAGGTGAACCCGTAGGTCGCCGTGATCGTGACCGACTGCCCGTCGGCCAGCGTCGAACACGGGTCGTTCCACGTCCCGGGGCCGTACGTGCTCGTCGCCGGATCGCAGATCGAATTCGCGGGGAAGACCAGAGCGTACAGCCCGCCAACCTGGAACGTTCCGCCAGCCGACGTCACGTTGAACGACGTGGAGCGAAGACCGCCGAACGGCGTGCCGGAGTTGAAATCGAGCGATGGCTTGTCGGCCGAGATCGTTCTTGGCCGCGATGCGCTCGGAGCAGTCGTCGACTGATCACAACTCATCGAGACGACCGCGAGCACTGCTGCTCCAATAACCGGGAGCGCCTTCGAGTAGCTACGCATAGTACCAGCCACCTCTTTAGAGCAACCAGCAAACACGTCCGTCGGCGGAGCGTTAGTCGAAGCTAAGCTCGGTCCCACGGATGTGCTAGCGTCAACTCTACGGCTGTGGTCGCTCCAGACTTGCTTCCAACGCGTCAAATCGTCTCGTCATCTCCGGGTATCCGAGCTTTTTGACTCGATCCGCATACGCGCGTAGCAATTCCCCAACACGAGTTCGGTCGATTCGGCTGACAGTCTCAGCGCACGAGGAGATGAGCCAGGCAGCACAATACATGTCCGTCGATTCGGCCAGCTCAACCGAGCGAGCTAACCGTTCAACCACGTGGTGGCGCCGTTCGGCATCACCGATGTCGGTTCGAATTTGCAGCGCTTCGACGACCTCGCGTCCAACGAACCAGTCGCTTCGATCTTTGGTCCGGCTCCGAAGCGTGCGAATCGCCGAGCGCGCCGCGTCTTCGTTCCCAAGCTCGAGCGCGCATAGCCCGGCCCCGGCCGTCGCGCCCGCCTCGATGTCGGCCTGTCCAATTCGCTGCGCGAGCGAGACGGTCGTCTCGTAAAGCTGCGTCGCCGATTCCCATCGTCCGACTTCGCGCTCGGCGTGCGCCAGGTTGAAAAGCGCGGCGAGCTGATACTCGCTGTGTTTCACCGCCACGAAAAGCCCGAGCGCTTCGCTGAACAGATCGCGAGCTTTGTCGTATTCGCCGCAGCGCTGGTGCAACACGCCAAGGTTCATCGCGCCGACGCCCCACATGTCGGGAATTCCGCCGGCGCGGCCCACCGTGATCGCCTTCGAGTACGCTTCGAACGCGACGTCGAGCCGCGACTCGAATTGCGCGACGACGCCCATGTTTCCGTACGTCCTCGCCTGTCCGCGCGCGTCGCCGGCGCTCTCGTACAACGACAGCGCGCGCTCGAGAATCGTGTAGGCGCGGTTCGGCGACTCGCTGAACATCGCCCCGCCCAGACGCGTCACCGCGTCGGCGAGCAGCAGCGTGTCGCCGACCTGCTCCGCCATCGCCACGCCTTCCGCCGCAAACCGCTCCGACGTGCGCCGGTCGCCGAGCCGCCCATAGGTCTGCGACATCATGAGCAGCACCGCGACGTTCTCGTGGTCGAAGCCGAGCCGCTTCCCTTCGGCCTCGAGCACCTTGAGCGCCTCGAGCGTGACGAGCGCCGGCTGCCCGAGCTCCATTCGCGCGCGCTCGCGAAGCCGCCGCAGAGTGAGCGACCGGCGCTCGTCGCCCTGGCCGTCGAACCACTCGATCGCGAGGTCGCAGAGCTCCTCGACTTCGTCGAAGCGGCCGCCCGTCTCGGACAGATGCGCGAGGGACACACGAATCTCGGCGAGCTCGCCGGGACTTGTCGCGTTCCGCGCCGCGAGCTGGAGATACGAGCTCCCCGCGCCGAACGCGTAGACGCGCTCGGCGGCCTTCGCCGCGAACTGACCCCAGCAGTACGCGTCCGCCTGTTCACCGGCGGCGTCGTAGTGCAGCGCGATGTCGTCCGCCGAATCCGGCCGCAGCTTCTCCAGCGCTTGCGCCACTCGCAAATGCAGCTGCTTGCGCTGCTGCGCCGGGAGACCGTCGATCAAGACTTCGGCGACGTCGTCGTGCGTGAACGCGAAGCTTCCGCGCTTGCGCTTGCGAGTCGAATGCAGCAACCCCGCACTGAGCGCCTCCGAGAGCGCGAGGCGGACCGCCGGTTCGCTCCCCGCGCCCGCCGCCACGAGCAGGCGAATGTCGAACTCACGGCCGGCGATCGCCGCCGTCCACAGCACTCCGTACGTACTCGCCGAGAATCGCTCGAGTCGGTGCGCGATCAGCACGGATCGGCCGGCGGGTACGCGGAGCTCCGACACGGGCGTCCACTCCCAGCGCATCCCGTTGTGCCAGACGTACCCATCCTCGACGAGCGACCGCAGCAGATGCGCTATGAAGAGCGGATTGCCCTCGGTCTGCCGATAAATGAACGCGAGCAACTCGCGTCCCACCGCTTGCCGGTGAAACGCGGCGTCGAGCCACTGCTTCACCTCGTCGCGCGTGAGATTCGCGACGCTGATCTCTCGGACGAGCTCCGGGCGCAAACCGGCTCGGCGCATCCACGTGCTGTCGTGCGGACCGCTCCCGAAGCCGCTCGCCTCGGTGCGAAAGGTCATGCAGATCATGATCCGGTCGCCGTCGAGCTGTCGGATCAGATGCTCGAGCGCGTCCCACGACCACGAGTCGGCCCACTGCATCTCCTCGAGCACGAGCACGAGCGGTCCGTTCGACGCGAGCAAACGCACGTACTCGGCGAGCTCGCCGAGCAGACGGAACTGGCTTCCCGGACGCGCGACGGCCGGCACCTCGCCGAGCGCCGGCTCCAGGTGTTGCAGCTCGGCCCATTCCCGTTCGGGCGCCGGCTGAAAGACGTGCGTCGCGCGAAGCAGCGCGCGCCACGCGCCGTACGGTTTTGGCAGCGAGCGCTTGGGCGACGCGACCGACGCGAACAAGCCGCCCCGCAACCGCACCTCGGACTCGAGCTGCCTGAGCAGCGTCGCGGTACCCGTTCCGGCGGCGCCGGAGACGCTCACGACGCGCGGTTGTCCCGCGCTCGCCTCGTCCAGCCACTGCGTGAGCGACGCGAGCTCCTGCGTGCGCCCCGCGAAACGATCGATGGAGAGCGGACGCCTCAGTGCATCGTGATGCTGAGGCGGCATCGCCGCCGCGCCGTCCCGCCCTTGCGACTGAATTCTGGTGAGCGCGGAGAGCGCGGCGTCGAGCACATCCTCGTACGATTGCCCGTGATCCGGCGCCGCCGCCGCGCCGATCGACAGCGTTCTCGCGCTTCCCCCGCCCCCGAAGGCGTTGCCGAAACGGTGTGTTCGGACCGCCGCGCAGATGCGGTCTCCGACGGCGCGCCCGTCCTCTGCGCTCGCATCGGCCAAGATCATTACGATCCGACCGCCGACGCGGCCGACGAGATCCTCGCCGCGGATCGACGCGCCGATCATCTCGACCAGCTCCTTGTTCAGCGCGTCCAAGTGGTCGGACGACCAGCCCTCGGCCTCCGGCCCGGAATTGCCGGGGTCTCGGTCCACCTCGGCCACGAGCACGGCGACCGGACCTGGGCCTGCCCCGCCAACACGGCGTCCAGCCTCCGCCACAAGCCTTCGGGCGGCGGCGTCGAGCTCGTTGGCGTCCAGGTACAGGTGCGACATTCTGTTCCTAGGGGCGAATTGGGCGCGATGGGGGTTCACAACCGTAGGAAGGGGGAGCGAACCCCGCAAGATCTTTTTGCACCGGAAGTTGGCCCGCCCGACGGGGATGGCGGGTATGGTTAACGAGGCGGGTCGGCGGCCGTCTACCTAGCGGCTACCCTGGTCCGGGATCACCCATGCGCCACCTTGTCGTTCTCTCGTTCGCCCTGATCGTCTCGGCGTGCAGCGCCCAGGCGTCGCGCAGTCAGACGCCGGCTACTCCCGCCGCCCCTGCCCGACCGCCGCTCGTCGGGGGCGGCGACCGGTACGTCCGCGGTCGCCATGCAAGGCGAGTTGCTCCCCGATGAGCAGGTCCAGCAGGTCCTCAATCGGCTCACGTTTGGCCCGCGGCCCGGCGACGCCGAGAAGATGCGCGCCATGGGCATCGACAAGTGGATCGACCTGCAGCTGAACCCGGAGCGAATCCCCGATCCCGCCGGCGACGATGTCATAAGGAACTACTCCGTCTTTTCGATGCCGACCGGCGACATCGTGCGCCAGTTCGAGGAGCTACAGCGACTGCAGCGCCAGGCCAAGGCCGCGGGCGCGAACGACTCGATGATGACGAAGCCCGAGGCGCGGCAGGAGGTGCTCGCCCAGAACCCGCAGCCGCGCAGGCCGCGCAACGCAATCAGCAGATGGTCGGCCAGATCCAGTCCGCGCAGCTCGCGCGCGCCGTGTCGAGCGAACGACAGCTCGACGAGATCATGGTCGATTTCTGGGAGAATCACTTCAGCGTGTTCGCCGGCAAGGGGCAGACGCGCCTG
>CAVPOS010000005.1:0-197066 GCA_963707105.1 uncultured Gemmatimonadaceae bacterium | reverse complement strand
CTGGGTAGGCCGCCGCGAGCAACCGGGCGGTCCGGAGAGGCGACAGGGCGAGACGCTTTCGCCTACCTCATCAAGCGTACAGTGTCGTAGACCCATTTTCCTCCGTACGCACCACCGACGCTATAGACGCCGGGCGAGAGTTGCTGCGGTAGACCGGCGTCTCCGATTTCGAAGTCAAACACTTGCCGCTTCGTTTCACCTGGGGCGAAGCGGAAGACCCCGGAGTCGAGGGCGAGTGCCCCATTTTCCACCCCGCCCAACGGTCCTTGTAGAAGGTACATGAAGCTCAGGGCTGGGCCGTTCCCATTCAGGCCTCGTGGCGGGAGAGGAACGACCACCGGCGTGGATGAAGGATTCCGCGCCGTGACGATGACGGTGAAGAAACCTCCGTTGAGCGACTCCGCTGGGACCGCGGGATCTACAGTGACTTGGACGTCGAGTTGCGACGGGCTGACGCGAGGAGTGCTTGCATTCGCTGTTGTCAGTTGACCCGCATCGGCGATACAGGCCTCATTGCACTCGACTACGCCGCCACAGCTGGTCAGGAACGCTGCCCTTGGATGACCCGGTGCGTCAAGCAAGGCGTGAAGCATTTCGTGCCTGACGATTCCGCCGTCTAGAACGGAAGCACCGGCCAACACAATCTCGTCGGGTCGCGATTGCCAATAGCCCGAAACGTCGGGAAGGCCTTCGTACGGAAGGTTCGCTGAATTCGGCAGTTGAAACCACGACACCTTGGCTAGCGAACTCGTAATTCCGGAGCATGCTTCTACCATTTGCCACCACGTCTCATAAACGGCAGGCGCGGCAAACGCTTGTGCGCCATGGGGCAATGGCGGCTCCACCGACGACCGACACGTGCTCAACCCCATCAGGAGGGCTGCCCTTCGCCAGAGGCCGCGGGAAGTCCTCTGAACAACGCTCATGGACCAACTCCTACCTAGTCGTTGCGGCTGGTCTCCGCCGCGCCTTCGGTGACCGACCACAAGTCCGGTGACCCAAAGCGCGGCGGATGCTGCGCTTAGCAAGTAATCTGATTGTTCGGACACCCAGCGACATCATGCGTCGCCGAGTGGCTGACGTTGTTTGCGTCTGTTGTAACCACGCCGATCGTAATCGTGGAACCGTCTGATGATCCCTGCCAGTTGAGATCCGGACCCGACGCCGATACAGGATTTCCGTTAACCAGCCACTGATATGTGACCGGAGGCAGTGTCGCCGGATCATTTATTGACGCGTGGGCCGTGAATGGCACGTTTTCCCCGGTGGCATCGGGAGCGCTAACGGTCGTTCCGGGGAAGCCGTAGGAGTACGCCAAAGTCACGGTAGCAATGGCGGAAAAACTTCCGCCGACCATCAATTCGTTATAGATAGTATCGTAACCATTGTTATTGGCATCGAAACCACCGTCGCCAGCCGAGTAAGTGCCGGTGATGACGATCGTCCACGGATTGTCATCGGTATACCATGCAGTCTCAAGGTCGGCTGTAACAGTGTTGATGTTCATGTCCGTCACCGTGTACATAAACTGATTCGGTGTTACGGAGCCGGATGGCAAGGAGCCGGTCGCGCCATAGTTCACGTTCATCGGCCCGCCGATGTGAAACGGACACTCCGCCGGATCATCCAGGTTAAGGCTTCCTGAAAGGGGCCAGTACTGATTTAGCACGACCTGGCAGTTGCGGGCCTTTCCGTGTGTCGAGTCCGTCATCGTGATATCTCCGCCACAGGCAGCGATAATGCCCGCGGCGGTAACTGCCGCCGATGCGACCAGAAAGATTGCGCGATGGCGCAACAGTTGGCCAGGTTTGCGCGGGGTCATTTTCCCCCCGTGGCGGCAACCGTGTCAAAGAGCAGAGGCGTATCCGTGCGACGTGGCGCCGTCACGGGCGTCGTGGCATCGCCGACGCGCTGCCGGTAGGCCGTGAAGTTCTCGCCCATCTGTGGAGGCGCTCGCCAACCGAAGCTGATCGTGGCTGGCTGCGTGCCCTGCGCAATGAATGGCGTAAGGCCTTCGCGCGTGACGTGAAGAGGCCCGACATAGAGGTCGGTAACATTGGTCGCGCCCATGCTGAGGCCCCTAACTGTGGCGGGTCCGTCCAGCGTGACATGCCATCTCGCACCCTGAGGAGGACCCACCGAATTGACCGGCATTACCAGCTCCGGAACAGCAGCGGCTACGTGCCCTGTTTGTCGCGCAACTATTGTTACCGCGGTTTCCGGCGAACCGGGAAACTCGCCAACGTGGCCGACGGGAATGCCCATCGGGAAGAATTCGTTCCCAGCAAAGAAAGGGAACTGGATTCGGCCGATGCACAACGGAAAGATCAGTCGACCACGCTGAGACAGCGACGCTTACGCTCGGCGCACCGTCAGAGGCACAGAAGGTGGTGAGATACCAGGGCCCGTACGGCAGGACGTACGGCATTGGGACGCCGCTAGGCACCGAGGCAAACGCGCTTCGCGCGTAGAACGTTCTCCCGCATGGGGCGAGGGAGTGAAAATCGATGCTGCCGCCGTGCACCTGCTCTAGGTACCGGTGCACCCGTGGGCCGAATTCGCCCACCCAAGTCGAGGCCAGTTGCCTGGCGCCCTCCGCGGTCACTTCCGGGAATTGACTGTTGCCCGTGCCAGCCGACAGTTCAAAATGCCCGTTTGGATCGAGTTTCCCCGCAACCGCTGGCGTGACCAAGGCCAGCATGTGGTCGCGGGTTGGGGAACCTGCTTGGCGCGCAATCGTAGGCGGGTCTGAACAGGCTGTTGCTCCAGCGACTGCCAGTAACCCAACGAGGTGGAGCCGCCCTGGCAACCATGCTGCGGAAGCTGGGGCATTTGAGGGTATGACTGTTTCCGTCATTCTTGGCATCTCCTACACTGTCATCTCCCGAGCGGCGGCGAGGCCGCTGCTTAGCCATCCGAGATCCCAACATCGGAAAACTCTGGACTGCGGTTGAACCGGTGCCGATCCGTGTGCGCGTTCAGAGGGCTACCGGATTCGCGCACGGATCCGAGCACCTTCTGTTCTGATCGGTTGGGTTTTAACACGCGTTGGCGACCATACTATCGACGCCCCACCAAGGTCAATGTTCTGCGGTGCTAATTTAGTTTTACCATTTAGTGCGCACTGTAACACGCCTAACTGACAACCTCCTAGCACGCAAACCACGAACGGATGAGGTTGTCAGCTTGAGGATTAGAGCTGTCTCATTACATAGTCGAGCACAGGTAGCGTGGCGGCGGGCCGCCGCGCGATTCGCCGTGCACTTGTCGTGTGATCCGTATCACCGACTGAGTTGCGCCTTCGTCCGGACCCTACGTCAGCCTGCGTTTGGCTCACGTTGCGAGGCCGCCGCCGCGATGAGCGCAGTGATCAGGCCCGATGCCACCTTGGCCTCTCATCGCGCCCGCGGTTTTGGTGCGGCCGGGCTGGCGCCCCAAGTCAGATCGCCAGTCCGCGCAGCTCGCGTGAACGTGTGCGGCTGGCGAGGATCTTGGAGCCGTCGCGCATCACGATCTCGTAGCGCATGCCTTCGGCCGGCGTGAGCGACGCGACGTGGTCGAGGTTCACGATGTGCGAGCGATGGATGCGCCGGAATCGGTCCGGATCGAGCCGCGCCTCGAACTCGTTCATCCCCAGGTACACGAGGTAGCGGCGCCCGCGGCTGTGCACGGCGACGTAGTCGTCGTCGGCCTCGAGCCGCTCGATGTCGGCGGCGGCGATCGGCACGAGCCGGCCGCGGTCGCGCACGAAGATGCGCGTGAGCCAGTGGTCGCGCTGCTCGATCGCCTCGTGCGCGCGGTGCGAGACCGGTATGTCGCCGTCGCCGCGCACGGCGCGCTTGACGCGATCGAGCGCCGCGTAGAGGCGGTCGCGGCCGAACGGCTTCAATAGATAGTCGATCGCCTCCAGCTCGAACGCGGCGACGGCGAACTTGTCGTACGCCGTCGTGAACACGACCGCCGGGTCGCACGTGATGCGGCGCAACACGCCGAGTCCGTCGAGCTCCGGCATCTCGATGTCGAGGAAGACGAGGTCGGGGCGAGTCGATTCGATGACGGAGACGGCGGTCAGCCCGTCGGCCGCCTCGCCGACGCAGTGAATCCAGTCGACGCCGCTCACAAGGTCGCGCAGTTGGGCGCGCGCGATCGGCTCGTCTTCGACGATGACGGTGCGCGTCTTCATGCGGGAATCGTCGCGCCCTCGGCCGCGGCGATCGCCGGTGGGTCACCGGCGGCAGCACCGTGCCGACGTGCGCCGGAATCGACGCGCGAACGATGAACCCCTCGCGCGGCGCGGTCGTGACGGAGAACTCGGCGTCCTTGCCGTAGCGCGTCTCGAGGCGCTGACGCACGGCGCGGAGACCCATGCCCGGGGCCGCGTCGACGTCGTGCTTGTTCGCGCCCGGCCCGTCGTCGCGCACCTCGAGCACGAGCGAGTCGCCGTCGAGCGCCGCCGCCAGCTCGATCGACCCGCCCTGCGCGCGCGGCGCGACGGCGTGCTTGATGGCGTTCTCGACGAGCGGCTGCAGCGTGAGCGACGGAATCACGCAGTCGAGCGCTTCGGGGTCGATCCGTTCGACGACGCGCAGCCGGTCGCCGAGTCGCAGCTGCTCGAGCGAGAGATAGTCGCGGACGAATCGCAGCTCCTCGGCCAGCGTGACGTCCTCGCGCGCGGCGCGCTTGACGTCGAGCACGTAGCGGAGCATGTCGCCGAAGCGCTCGAGCGCGTGCTCCGCCGTCTGCGGCTCGCGCGACACGAGCGCGGTCAACGTGTGCAGCGTGTTGAAGAGAAAGTGCGGGTTGAGCTGACCGCGCAGCGCCGCGAGCTCGGCGCGCATGCGCAGCGCGTCGGCGTGCGCGGCGCGCGCTTGCTCTTCGCGGAGACGCTTCGGCGATGCGGATCGCGTGCGAGCCGACGGCGAGGACGCCGTAGACGAACAGTCCGTCGAGCACCTGGAAGCCCGCGAAGGCTTGCGCCGCGGCCCACGCGCCGGAGAGGCCGATCTGCGTGGCGATTTCCGCGACTTCGAGTGCCGAGCCACGCGAAGGCCATCGCCGCACCGACGACGAGATGAACGGCGACGATCGCCGGAGCGCTCACTCTCCGCCGCTCGAGCAGGCCGGAGAGCCACCAGATGCCGATGCCGAAGAGCGCCATCGGCACCACGTACGAGAAGCCGGCCACCAGCGCGCGGGAGGCGGGCAGCGTTTTCGTCGTCGTCAGCGACAGCGCGTAGAAGCCGGCGAACGGAATCCACGCGGCGGCGTAGATCCACCACCCGTACGCGCCGAGTGAACGTCGATCCGACTTGCTCATGAGATCCGTCCTCTTCGTCGGCTACTTCAGCGCGGCCGCGAGCGACTGCGCGTATCGATAGTTCGGGCTCACCTCGATCGCCTTCTTGTACATCTCGGCGGCCTTCGTCTTGTCGCCTTTCTTCTCGTACACCTGTCCGAGCCACGCTAAGGCCTCGGCCTTGCCCCACGACGGCTCGCCCGGCTTCGGCGAATCCGACGCGAACAGCTCGACCGATCGCTTGAGATAGTCCTCGGCGACGTCCAATCCGCCGCCGTACTCCGAGGGAGTGAAAATCGCCCCCTGCCCGCGGATCAGCCAGACGCGCGGGTTCGCCGGGCCGCTCCGGATCGCCGCGTTGGTCGAGCCCTGGGACTGCATCCCCAGTTCCATCGCCCGCGCGGGGTTTCGCCCGATCAGCTGACCGTCGATCGCCGACAGGAGACTGTGCGTCTCCGGCAGGATGCGGCTGTTCAGCGACTTTGCAAGAATGTCGCGCGCGCGCTCGAAGATCGGCGTCGCATCCTGGGTCTGCTGCACGAACAAAGCCTGCCGATAGAGCGCGTAGCCCTGGTAGTGGAGAATCGAGTCCGTCGTTCGGATACGCGATCGCGACGCGCGACGCGAGCGCGACAGCGGCGGCGAGACGCGTGGAGTCGTTCGCGAACTGCGCCTTTTCGATCTCCGCGGCGACGGTGTCGGCCCACTTTGGCGGCGCGACGTTGCCCTGCGCCGCGAGCGGAAACGCGGCGAGCGCGGTGAGGCTGGTCGAAAGAATCAGTCGGCGAATCATGGTTACCGTTGGAGGTGGGTGAGTGAGGCACCGAAGTAGAGCGAGCGGTTGAACAGGCTTCGCACCGGAATGCGGCGGGAATAGTCGGCGGTGTAGGTGTACTCGTAGAGGTTCGTGCGGTCGAACACGTTGTCGAGCGAGAAGAAGTAGACGAGCTGGTTGTTGCCGGAGATTCGCGTCACGCGCGAGATCGCGACGTCGAACTTTTTCTCCGGCGGAAGCCGCTCGCTCTGCGGCGCGGCGTACTGCGGCGTCCACGCGTGCGTCGTCGGATCGAACGTCGCGCCGGTGACCGGCGTGAACGGCTTGCCCGTCGCGTAGCGCCACGCGAAGCTCACGCTCCATCCCTTGGGCAGCGCCTGGTCGGCGACGATCGTCAGCGAATTTGTGATGTCGAACGGCGCCGGCGCCTGCACTCCCGTGCTCGGATCCGTGCGCCACGAGTGGACGTAGCTGTACGTCAGTCTGCGCCGAGAAGAACGGCCAGATCTGGTGCTTCACGAAGACGTCCGCGCCGCGCGCCACGCCGGTGCCGCCGTCGACGACCGTGCGGTTGTCGCGCGTGAGACCGATGAGGTCGCGGTACTGCTTGTCGTACAGCTCGACGCGCGCGATCTCGTTGCCGTTGCCGATCTGCGTGCCCAGCACCGATTGCACCGCGCGCTCGGGCGGCGCACCCGGGAGACCGACGGTCGCCGACAGGTACAGCGGATCCGGGACCTGGTGATAGACGCCGAGCGCCGCGGTGATCGTCGCCGGGCCGAGCTCGTACGCGGCGGAGAGGCGTGGATCGACCGTGCGGACCTTCGTGAGCGACGAGTAGTCGGTGCGCGTGCCGGCGATGAGCCGCAGGCTCTCGAGCGCGCGCCAGTCGGCTTCGGCGAACGCTCCGCTTCGCACGCCGTCCACCGGCGAATCGAACAGCGTGCGGCGAGCGCCGGGCGCGACGTCGGTGAACGAAAGCGGAATCGATCCGTTGAAGCGCGAGTCGCGCCAGTCGGCGTCGCCGCCGACGCGGAAGCCGATTTCGTCGCGCGGACTCCACGCCGTCTGCGTGAACAACTGCGTCCAACGCTCGTCGGTGCCGAGGTCGAACACGCCGAACTGCTCGTTGCGGCGCGCGGTGGAGTACGACACGCTCACCGTCGGCGCGAACGAGCCGAAGACGTCGCTCCATCCGCCGGTGAACATCCGGCTCTTCACGTCGGCGAAATAGCCGCCGGCGTACGACGGATCGGAGACCTCGATGCCGAGCGCGTTCGAGCGGTCGATGGCGAAGGTCTTGATCTGGCCCGTCGGCGAATAGTCGTAGATGACGCTGCCGCTGAAATCGTTGCCGTTCGGTACGGGCGAATAGCCGCGCGTCTCGCCGTTGACGTCGAACAGGTATCGCAGGTCGCTGTGTCCCGCCGTCGCATGCAGCGCGAGGCCGTGCGAGAGCGCGAGGTCGGCGCCCGACGACACGCTCGCCAAGCCGGCGACGACGGTCTCGCTGCTCTGCACCGGGCGCCCAGCCGTCCGCAGATCCGCCACGCCGGACAGAATGTTTCCGTAGCGCGCGCCGAATCCGCCCGACGAGAAGAAGATTCCGTCGAGCAAGAACGGGTTCACCGTGACCGTGTAGTTGCCGGTCGGTGTTTGGTAGTTGTACGGCGAGAGCATGACCGTGTTGTTGAGCAGCACCTTCGTCTCGCTCACGTCGCCGCCGCGCACGAAGAGGCCCGTGCCCTCGTCCACGTTCTGCACGCCGGGGAGCGTCTGGATGGCGCGCGCGATGTCGGCGGTGGCGCCGGGCGTTGTCACGACCTCGAGGGCGGTGAGCGTCGCACCGCGCTCGTTCCCTGCCGTGTAGGCGCCGGCCTGCACGGTGATCGGCGTGAGGACGGCCGTCTCCGGAGAGAGCGCGAGTGTCACGGCGTCGGCGGTGTCGACAGGGACGACGAGATTCGCCGGCGCGAAGCCGATGCGGCGAACGACGATCGTGACCGAGCCGGCCGCTTTGGTGCGTATTGAAAAGTGTCCGGAAGTGTCGGTCGTCGCGCCGTCGAGCGACTCGAGGAGAAAAACGTCGGCGCCGCGAACGGGGGCGCCGGCGGCCGTCACCGTGCCGCGAAGCACGTGCGGAGCCAGAGGAGGGCTGTTGGGCGATCGCGAAGGCCGGCGACAGGGCGCCGACCGCCAGAATCAGGGGTAGAGTCGTGCGGGGTTTCATGCCGATTACCCTACGGCCGCGTTCCGCGCTCGTCGCCGACTTTTCGGTGAACCGCGCAAACGGCTCGGTAAGCGGTCGAAAACGGGTTTCAGGTCTCGCGCCTCCCGCGACAACGCTCTATCATCCGCTACGGCGCAACTGACGAGGGGAGAGCCGGACGTGGCAGCGAGCGATCAAGACGGAAAGGGCGTGGCGACAGACTCAGACGAAAGCGCGCACGGCCTTCAGGCGGAGATCGCCCAGCGTCGGCCCTTCCATTCGATCAAGGCGGAAGTCACCGTCGGCATCTTGCGCACCGCCGCCCTGATCGAGCGGCACTTCGCGCAGGTCGTCGCGAGCACCGGCGTGACCGTGCAGCAGTACAACGTGCTGCGCATCCTGCGTGGAGCCGGCCCCGAGGGACTCCCCACGCTCGTCATCCGCGACCGCATGATCCACGCGGCGCCCGGCATCACGCGTCTCCTCGACAAGCTCGAAAAGGCCGGGCTCGCTCGGCGCGAGCGCGCGTCACCCGACCGGCGCCAGGTGTTCTGCTACATCACGCCGAAAGGCCTCGAGGTCCTCGCGCAGCTCGACGAGGAGATGCGGCGCGCCGACGACATGGCCGTCGGGACGCTCGACGACGCGCAGCAGCGCCAGTTGATCAAGCTCCTCGAGGGAGTGCGCGCGGTGCACCGCTCGGGCAACGCGCCCATCGATAGTGCCCTAGTTGGCCGAGGCGATGGGGGGCCAGCCTCCACGCCAACCGATTAGCGTCCATACGCGGCGCCGCCCGATCTCGCCTGATCCTCGGCGAAGCACGACGATCGGGCCCCTTTCTATAGTTGTGAAGTACGGAGTGAGGCGGACGATCGCCGCGTGCGGCTCCGTCGATTCGTCAACGACCAGGACCAGCGCGTCGCCGGGACGCGCGAGATCGGGAAAGCGCGGCCACAGGTCGTACTGATTCGCGCGCCCCGACAGGTTCGTCGCGAACGTCGTCGGGTGCGCGGGTAGCTGGAGCGCGAGCTCCGCGGCCTCCTGGTATCGATCCGCGGCGAGCCATGCCGTCGAGCGCCGGTCGTCGCGTGAACCGAATTGCTGGTGCTGTACGCGAAGCGCGCGAGATCCGACCAACCGAACGCGCGCGCCACGGGATCTCGCGCCGGCGCGACGGGAAGCACCGGCGTCAAGTCCCTGCACATAAATCGCGAGCGACATCAGTCCGGCGAGGCCGACGCCCGCGCGGATCCACACCTCGCGCCGCCGCGTCTCGAGGCGACGCGCGAGCAGCGCGATCGCCGGGATGTACGCCGGCGCCGGCCAGTTCGGCTCGACGCGCTGACGGAACGCGCTGACGACGAAGAACCCGAAACACACGAGCGCGACGACGCCGAGCACTCGCTCCGCGTCCGTCGCCGTCTGATCGAACGATCGCCAGACGACGATTCCCATCAGCACGAAGAGAATCGGCGAGACCAGCGCGGCCTGTCCGCCGAACAGATCGCCCAAATGCTTCCACGCGGCCGCGAGCGCCGAGCCCTGCGGCGTGGAGAGTCCATGCCTCAGTTGAAACGCGAACGAGATCCATTCGTGCCGGGCGTTCCACAGGACGACCGGCAAGAAGATCAGAGCCGCCACCGCGCACGCGACGTACGGCCCGTACATCCTTGAGCCGCCAGCGCAGCGATGGTCGCGTCGCGAACGCGGCCAACACTCCGGCGGGCACGAGGACGGCGGTGTACTTCGAGAGGAACGCCGCTCCCAACGAGACGCCGGCGACGAGCCCACCACCGCGTCGACGTCCGCGAATCGTGCCCCGCCTCGACGGCGCGCAGGACGCAGTAGAGCGTCGCAGCCGTGGCCGCGAGCAGCGGCGCGTCGGGCGTCGCGAGCACGAGTCCCGCAGCGGCGAGTGGAAGCACGCTCATGATGATCGCGGCGCGGATCGCGATCGACGCGTCGCCGCCGCCGAGTCGCCGCGCGATCATGATCGTGAACAGCGACGCGATCCATCCCGCCATGATCGACCCGAGGCGAATGCCCATCGGCGTCGCGCCCAGAAGCGTCGTCCCGAAGCGAATGAGCAGCGCGACAGCGGGCGGATGATCGAAGTAGCCGGCGGCGAGACGTCGCGACCACTCCCAGTAGTAGGCCTCGTCCGGGAAAGACGGGCAGCACGGCGGCGAAGAGCGAGCCGGATCACCGCGGCCGCGCTCACGATCGACACGGCGGTTGTCCAGCGCGCGTCGCGCCGCGCGTCCGACTCGTTCGTCACGCCACCGCTGTTTGAGCGCATTCGCCGGCGCCGGCGAACGATCGCGGCGATCAACACGATCGCCCACGTCCACACGATCCACATCACGCGCTCGTCGGCGGAGAGCATCGTGAGCATGCGCCACGCGACCGCGGGGCCGGCCAGCGCGACCGACGTCGGCGTCGTCGATTCAGCCACACGACGCTCGGCGACTCGCGTCGCGTCCTTGCGGCCGTTGCGCAGCACTTCTTCGATGCGGCGGGAGAGCGAGTCGCCGGTCATGCCGCGCCAACCGGGAATTCGCATCAGCGTCCACCCGGGCGCGGCGCGGCCGTAGCCATGGTTGTCGGACCCGGCGACCGGCGCGAGGTTGAGCTTGCCGATGAGCGTGTCGATGCGCGCACGATCGCGATGGCTCTGCGTGAGTCCGCGCGGCGAACCGTCGACGACCTCGATCGCCTGCACGCCGCCGCCCGAACCCAGCTCCTGACCGGCCGCCGGAACCTTGTCCAGGTTGTCCGGGAATCGTCTCGATCAACACCGGCGTCGTCGGCGGGATGATGCTCGCCATCTGCAACGCCTGCTCGTCGAGGTCGCCGAGGTCGGCGGTGAGGAGGCCTTTGTAGCGCCGGCCGGCGTTGAGAATGTTCACATGCTCGCCGCGGAACACCGCTTCGATGCCTTGAAGGATCATCGTTCCCTGCCCCGCGACCGGCGGGTTCGACGCGACGCCCGCGCTCCGCGCCGCTGAACGACCGATGATCCGTGATGTAGGCGACGTCGAAGCCCGCGTCGCGATGCCAGTCGCGCACGTCGTCGTCCGTCCAGCCTTTGCGTCCGTCGTGCGACGCTTCGGTGTGCGAGTGGAAATCGGCCGCCAGCACCGTTTCGTCGGAGACGGTCAACGCCGCCATCGGCCTCGGCAGGAACGCGGCGGCGGCGTACGTCACGACGATCGCGCCGAGGAGAGTGGCCGCGCCGATGATTTCGCGTCGCGCGTCGGGCTTGGTGCTCGACGCCAGCAGCCGCCACACGGCGTACACGCCGATGATCCAGATGACGACCGCGATGTGCTGCGGAATCGTGAGCAACGTGACCGTGTCGAGAATGGCCGAGAGCGGCGCGAGCGCGATGTAGCCCGGCGACAACTCGAGGTGCGCTTCGCCGACGCCCTCGAATGTGACGGCGTCGCGGATCGGCTCGACGGCGAACGCGGCCGTCACGATCACGGCGAGCGTAACGACGACGGCCCACCACGGAATGCGGCGGTGCCAGGGAAGCTTGGGCTCTTGGGCTCGGCGAGCGTGTGGCGCGGGCGCGGGGCGCGCGGCGTCTTGCGACTCCCTTTGGCCATCGCGGATTACCTTCTCAGGAACGCGTCGCGCATCGTGTCGCAAAACTGACGAGCCTAGCCGCATCTCACAATGCCCAACCGTCTGGCGGCGGAAACCAGTCCGTACCTGCTGCAGCACGCCGGGAATCCGGTGGACTGGTACCCATGGTCGCCCGAAGCGCTCGCAGCGCGCGAAGGCCGAGAACAAGCCGATCCTGTTGAGCATCGGCTACGCGGCGTGCCACTGGTGCCACGTGATGGCGCACGAGTCGTTCGAGGACGACGCGACCGCCGCGCTGATGAACGAGCGGTTCGTGAACATCAAGGTGGATCGCGAGGAGCGGCCCGACCTCGACTCGATCTACATGCAGGCCGTGCAGGCGATGACGGGTCACGGCGGCTGGCCGATGACTGTGTTTCTGACGCCCGACGGCGCGCCGTTCTACGGCGGCACGTACTATCCGCGCGAGGATCGGCACGGCATCCCGTCGTTCAAGCGGATCCTCGCGGCGGTCTCCGAGGCGTATCGCGCGAAGCCCGCCGAAGTCGCGGCGACGGTGGACGCGCTGCGAGATCTTTACGTCGCGACGCAGCCGGTCGCCGGCGAGCCGATCTCGGCGACGGTGCTCGACGACGCGTATCGCTTCATGAGCCGCGCGTACGACGAGGAGTACGGCGGATTCGGCGGCGCGCCGAAGTTTCCGCAGACGATGTCGCTCGAGTTTCTGCTGACACACTGGGCGCGCCGCGGCATCGAGAACGCGTTGTCGATCGTCGAGCAGTCGTTTCTGCGGATGGCGCGCGGCGGGATCTACGACCAGGCCGGCGGAGGATTCGCGCGCTACGCCGTCGATCGCGTGTGGCTCGTGCCGCATTTCGAGAAGATGCTCTACGACAACGCGCTGCTCATCCGGCTCGGCGCGCACCTCTGGCAGGCGACGAAGAATGCCGAGGTGAAGCGCGTCGTCGGCGAGACGATTCGGTGGGTCGCGCGCGAGATGCGGTCGCCGGAGGGCGGCTTCTACTCGAGCCTCGACGCGGACAGCGAGGGACACGAGGGGAAGTTCTACGTGTGGGACGCGGCCGAGCTCGACGCGATCCTCGGCGCCGAAGCGCCCGTCGTCAGCGCGTACTGGGGCGTGACGCCGGCCGGCAACTTCGAGGGAAAGAACATTCTCTCGGTGGCGGACACCGATCGACGCGCGCTCGCCCGCCAGTTCTCGATCGACGCCGAGCAGCTGGAGACGATCGTCGAGCGCGCGAAGGCGAAGCTCTACGAGGTGCGATCGAAGCGCGTCTGGCCCGGGCGCGACGACAAGATTCTGGCGTCGTGGAACGGGCTCATGGTCCGCGCGCTGGCCGAAGCGGCGCGCGCCTTCGGCGACGACGAGTACGCCGCGCTGGCGATGGACGGCGCGACCTTCTTGTTCGACCGGCTCGTGCGCGACGGACGCGTGCTGCGATCGTACTCCGGCGGTCAGGCGCGCATCGCCGGGTATCTCGAGGACCACGCCGCTGTCGGTCTCGCCGCGCTCGCGGTCTACGAGCTGACGTTCGACGATCGTTGGCTCGCGCGCGCGCGCGACCTCGGTGCATCGATGACGCGCTGGTTCTGGGACGACGCCGAGGCAGTGTTCTTCGACACGGCGTCGGATCACGAAACGCTCATCACGCGCCCGCGCGACGTGTACGACAACGCGACGCCGTCCGGCACGTCGCTGGCCGTCGACCTGCTGCTGCGTCTGGCCGAGCTGTTCGACGATCGCGAAGCGCGCGACCGCGCGACGAAGGTCGCCAACTCGCTCGCGCCGGCCGTCGCGCGGTACCCGTTGGCGTTCGGGCACATGCTCGGCTGCGTCGACATGCTGGTGAACGGCGCCGTGGAGCTGGCGCTGGTCGGCGATCCGGCGAGCGACGCGTTTCGCGACCTCGAGCGCATCGCCGCGGACCGGTACGTACCGTCGTTGGTTGTCGCGGGCGGCGCCGCGAATGGCGCCGGCGAGGTTACCTTGCTGCGCGATCGCGATCTGATCGGCGGACGCGCAACGGCGTACGTCTGTCGGAACTACGCGTGCGAGCTTCCGGCGACCGACGCATCAACACTCGGCCGGCAGCTTGATGGCGCGGCGCGAGTCTGAGCGCGACGAAACTCCGCGGCGGCTGCCTACGTCGGGCTGATCTACAGGCTCCACTTCAAATGGCGTTCACTGCTCCCTTACCTGATTCCCGCCCTTTGGGCCGCGTGGCTCGCGGGCTGGTGGCTCGCGGCCGGCTCCGTGAAGAAGACACTCCGTCGCGAATCGCTCGGTTCGCGACTGCAGGTACACCCTGCCGTTGTGGGTGGCGGTGTGGCTGTTCATCAGCCGCCGCATTCCGTGGGCGGCGCTCAACGCGCGCTTCGTTCCACTCGCCGCGTGGCCCGGTGTCGTCGGCCTCGCGCTCGTCGTGCTCGGACTCGGCTTCGCGACGTGGGCACGCGTGGACCTCGGCCGCAATTGGTCCGCGGCCGTCACGCTCAAGCGCGATCACGAGTTGGTTCGATCAGGGCCGTACCGCTGGGTGAGGAATCCGATCTACACCGGAATCCTCATCGCCCTCGCCGGCAGCGCGCTCGCGCGCGGCCGATGGTCCGGAGTGCTCGCCGTCGCGATCGCGTTCGGTTCGTTCTGGTACAAGGCTCGGCTCGAGGAGCGCGTGATGCACGACGCATTCGGCGCGGAGTACGACGCTTACCGGCGAGAGGTGAAGTCGCTGATTCCGTTCGTGCTGTGAGCTGTGAGCTGTGAGCTGACCGTCTGGGATCGACGTGGCGCTCGAGCATCGCCGCGAGCGACTCGAGCCCTGCCTCGAGCAGGGCTCGTTCCCGTATCCGAGATGTCCGCCGCGCCGACAGAAGCACGAACTGCTGCGCCGTTTACGGCAGCGCCGGAGCCACGGACGCACTCTTGTAGACGTACCCGTTCTTCATCACGAATACCGGCCGCTCCATGACGTGAATGTCCTGGAGCGGATCGCCCGGCACGGCGACGACGTCGGCCCACTTCCCCGTCGCCAGCGATCCGATCTGCTTGTCCCAGCCGAGCAGCTTGGCGCCGTTCATCGTGCCGGCGACGATCGATTGCATCGGCGTCATCCCGCCCCACTCGACCATCAGCGTGAACTCGTGGCCGTTGGTGCCGTGCGCGCCGACGCCGGCGTCGGTGCCGAGCGCGATCGGCACGCCGTCCTTCACGGCGATCTTGACGCCGTTCTTCATCGCGGCTGCCGCTGCACGCGCTTTCTGTGCTCGCAGACCCTTGAGAATTCCCACGTCCGCGGCGTGGACGGCGGCTTCGCCGGCGCTCAGCGTCGGCACGAGGTACGTGCCGTGTTGCACCATGAGCCGCGCGCCCTCCTCGTCGAGGAACGACCCGTGCTCGATCGACGAGACGCCGGCGCGCACCGCGGTCTTGATGCCTTCCGCGCCGTGCGCGTGCGCCGCGACTTTGCGCTCGAGCTTCGTCGCTTCGTCGACGAGCGCCTTCATCTCCTCGTAGGTGTACTGCTGTACGCCGACCGCGTCGCCCTCGGACAGCACGCCGCCGGTCGCGCACATCTTGATGACGTCGGCGCCGTACTTCGCCTGATAGCGCACCGCGGCGCGAATCTGATCGGGCGCCGTCGGCGATGCCGAGCATCGGGTTGCCGTCCATCAGATCCGGGGCGAAATCCGTTCTCGTCGCAATGGCCGCCGGTGATGCCGATGGCGTGCCCCGCGTTCTGCATGCGCGGCCCGATGACGTTGCCTTCGTTCACCGCCTTGCGCAGCGCCATGTCGTCGAAGTCCGGCGCGCCGACGTTGCGAATCGTCGTGAATCCGGCGAGCAACGTTTTCTGCGCGTTCGCCACGCCGATGATCGCGCCGGTCGCCTGATAGTCGCGGACCGCGGCGTCATTGGCCTGCGGATCCGCCAGCTCGCGGCCGATGATGTGCGTATGCGCATCGATGAAGCCCGGCAACAGCGTGACGTCGCCGAGATCGACGAGCTTTGCGCCGGCCGGAATCGTCACGGAACCCTGCTTCCCGACGGCGACGATCTTGTCGTCGGTCACGACGACGACGCCATTCGTGATCGCGGGGGCACCAGTGCCGTCGATGAGCCGAGCCGCGCGAAGCGCGACGGTACCGGAGCCCTTTAGCTCCTGCGCATGAAGAGACGCAGCGAGGAGGAGAGCCGCGGCAGAGATGATCGTGGCGCGCATGGAATTCCGTGGAGGGAGACTGCGCCAAAGCTTTCGGGCGGAACGGCACAGCACAAGGTTTGACCTGGGATCCCCACCGGCTAGCGGACATCTCGGAGGTACGTCTGGGATCGATGCGGCAGACGGACATCGCCGCGGTTTCCCCGAGCCCTGCGTTGAGCATGAGCCTGAGCAAGAGCCTCGAGCCCGAAAAAACGAGCGACCAGCGCCCCGCGCCGATCGCCCGTTGTTAGCTGTTTCTCACAGCTCATGCTCAAGCTCACGCTCGAGGCAGGGCTCGCTCCCGCGTCGGCGATGCCAGCGACCCACCCAGGAGCCAAGAACGAGCCCGAGACCTGAGCCGAGACCGGAACCTCAAGCCTCCAGCCGGTACCCCGCCTTCCACACGGTGAGTATGTGCCTGCGGCTGCGAAGGATCATCCTCGATCTTTCTCCGCAGCTCCGCGATGTGGATGTCCACCGTCCGCGTCATCACCTCGACCCGGTGCCCCCACACTTCGCGCAGCAGCTCGACCCGCGACGCCACCGCGCCGCGACGGCGCACGAGCGCCAGCAGAAGATCGAACTCCTTCGGGCTCAGACCCACGGGCATTCCGCTCTTCGTCACCGTGCGCGACGACGGGTTGATCTCCACCGTGCCGAACTTCTCGACCGCGTCCGACGCGTGCGAGCGTTGGTCGGCGAGTCTCGATCGGCGCAGCAACGCGCCGACACGCGCCAGCAGCTCGAGTACGCCGCACGGCTTCGTCACGTAGTCGTCGGCGCCGAGTCGGAAGCCGAGCACCTTGTCCGTCTCTTCGCCGCGCGCGGTGAGGATCAGCACCGGGACGTCGGAGCCGCCTTCGCGCAGCGTCTTGAGCACGCGATAGCCGTCCATTCCCGGCAGCATCAGGTCGAGCATGACGAGGTCCGGTCCCCAGGCGCGCGCGCGCTCGAGACCCGTCTCGCCGTTCTCGGCGACCTGCACGTCGTAGCCCTCGATCTCCAGGCCCGTGCGAAGGCCGTAGGCGAGGTTGACGTTGTCCTCGACGATGAGAATTCGAGCCATTGGCGTTGGGAGCTGGGCCGCGTAGCTGTCGGTCGTCGACGGCCGTTTCTCTGCCATGGTAGCGTACGTCATGGGACCACCTGAAGTTGCGAGTTGGGAGTGGGCGGGGGCTGCGGTTGATCAGGCGAAGACGGTGGGGGTGAGGACTCCGACGATTCCTGTTGGGTGAGCGGCAGCTCGATGACGACACGCGCGCCGCCGCCCGGCGACGACTCCACGCGCGTCCGCCCGCCATGGAGCAGCACGAGCTCGCGGACGACCGACAGCCCGATGCCGCTGCCGCCGGTGGACGATTCCGCGTCGCGGTTGAGGCGGACGTACGGCTCCCAGACGCGCACGCGATCGTCGCGCGGAATTCCCGGGCCTTCGTCTTCGACCCAGATCCGCGCGCGGTCGCCGACGATCTGCGAGCCGACAGTGATCGTCTGCCCCGACGGTCCGTACTTCGCGGCGTTGTCGAGCAGGTTGAGCAGGATCTGGCGCAGCGCGTTGCGATCCACGCGCATCATCGCGTTGATCCCGAGCGTCGCGGGAATCGTCATGCCGCGCGCTCGCGCGAGCGGCGCGAACAGATCGAGCGATTCCTGAATCTCGCGATCGATCTCCGCCGGCTCCGGCGACACGCGATTCGTTCCTTTCTCGGCGCGCGAGAAGTTGAGCACGTTCTCGACGAGATACGTGAGCCGCCGCGCTTCCTGGTCGATGATCCCGGCCGAGCGTTCGCGCTCGTCGTCCGTGCGAAGCTTGCCGAGGTGGAGCAGCTCGGCGAACCAGCGGATCTGCGCGAGTGGTGTGCGCAGCTCGTGCGACACGCCGGACACGAACTCGGTGCGGAGACGGGCGAGCTGTTGCTGGCGTCGCAGTTGGATGACGGCGACGGTCAGCAATCCGGCGGCGAGCACGAACAGCGCGACGAGAATCGGCACCCGAGAGTCCGGCAATCCGCCGACGACGAGCTGCGGCGCGAAAGCCTTGTTCAGGCTCACGCGCATCTTGAGGCGGCCGAAGTTCGGCTCGACGGCCGACACGGCGCTGTACGTTTGGGCCACCCAGCCGGGCGAGCGGTACACCTCTTTGCCGTTCGCCGTCGTCACGGAGATCGACAGGATCGAGTCGATCGGGAAGTCGTGGATGAGCGCTTCCGGGAGGAGCGAGCTCGCGGTGCCGTGCTCGCCTCGAATCTCGGCGAAGACGGGACGCAGGAACGGCTCCGGGTCGGTGACGTAGCCGTACACCTCGACCGGGAGGCGGCGCCGGATGTCGCGCGCGACGACGAAGACGACGAGCTGGAGAGGTTTGCTGCGCTCGTCGAACAGCATGACGTATGAGTCGTTCGTGAGAATTACGGCTGACTGGCGCATCGCGCTGGCCGTCGGGAGTCACGAAGTGCACGACGCCGCGATCGCTCGGCGACGGCGCCATGTCGTTCACGTACGCGACCATCGTGTCGCGCACGCGCGCCAGAGTCGGCGTCGGGGACGTCGGTGTCGGTCGTGCGGAAGGTCGAGTCCCGCCAATCGTATCGGAAGAAGTACTGCACGCCGTCGAGACATTTGCACCATCCCATCATGTCGCGCGCGATCTCGCCGACTTCGACGGGCGTGTAGCGCGTGCGCTGCAAGGAGTCGGGTTGCAGCCGCGACGCCTGCTGGATGAGTGACGTGACCACCTGGCCGGTGAACGCGTTCTTCGCCTGCTGCGTCAACTGCCAATCGGCGATCTTGGCGTAGTCCTGCAGAGTCCGCTCGGCCATCGCGCGCTGCGAGCGCGCCGCGTCCCACGCCTGATACGTGAGCGCGGCGCACACGACGAGCGCGAGGACCAGAAGGGCGACTGTGCCGACCAGGCGGGGGGAGCGACGCATACGTCTATACATACGATATGATAGGGCCGGGGCCAGTGGCGGATTTGGGCTTTACGGATTCCTTTCAGCGCGTCGGGTCGTTGGGCCGCCACTGATACCTTTCTTTGCTTCCATGCCGACCATCTACGACGTGTCGCTGCCGATCGTGAACGGGGGGCTCGTGTACCCCGGCAACCCTGAAATCGCGATCTCACCCCAGCAAGAGATCTCGAAGGGAGCCAGCTCGAACGTCTCGCTGCTCTCGTTCGGATCGCACACGGGAACCCACGTCGACGCGCAGAAGCACATCCTCGAGGGTGGCCTCGCCGTCGACGCGCTCCACTTGGACGTCCTGATGGGGCCGGCGATTCTGATCGCCGTGCCCGATGACGCGCCCGCGGTGACCGAGAGCCTCCTTCGCGCCTACGATCTTACCAAGCAAGAGCGGGTTTTGATCCGCACGCGGAACTCGAGCTTCATTCGCCAGCGCGACTTCGTCCGCGACTACACGTACCTCGCGCCCGACGGCGCGGAATATCTCGTGTCGCTCGGCGTGAAGCTCGTCGGCATCGACTACATGTCGATCGAGCAGTTTCACTCCGGCCACCACCTGACGCACCGCACGCTGCTCGGCCACGGCGTCATCATCGTGGAAGGACTCGACCTGTCCGTGCCGCCGCCGGGCAGATACGACCTGCGCGTGCTCCCGCTCAGGCTCGCCGGTCTGGACGGCGCGCCGGCGCGCGCCGTGCTCATCGCATGAGCGACGCGATCGACCTGGTTCTGTTCGACGTCGGCGGAGTGCTGGGAACCAACGCGTGGGACCGCGAGCAGCGCGCCGAGGCGGTCGCGGAATTCGGTCTCGACGCCGAGGACTTTCAGTACCGCCACGAAGAAATGGTCGGCGCGTTCGAGTCCGGCGAAGTCTCGCTCGACGAGTACCTCGCGGTCACCGTCTTCTGCGCGCCGCGAGCATTTTCGGCGGACGAATTCAAGAAGTTCATGTTCGCGCAGAGCGTCGCGTGGCCGGATTCGATCGCCGTGGCCCGGGAGCTCGCGCGGTCAGGAAAAGTCCGGCTGGCGACGCTCAACAACGAGAGCGAAGAGCTCAACCGGTACCGCATCGACTCGTTCGGGCTGCGTGAGATTTTCCCGACGTTCTTCACGTCATGCTGGCTCGGCGTGCGGAAGCCGACGCGGCACATCTACGAGCGTGTACTGGGCATGACGCAGGCGGATCCGGCGCGCACGGTGTTCATCGATGATCGGCTGCAGAATCTTGCGCCGGCGACGTCACTCGGCGTGCGGGCGCTGCACTTCACCACCGCTCAGAAACTGCGCGGGGATCTGAAGGAGTGGGGGCTGTCCGTGTGAAGCGGAGTGCGGAGAAGTGACGGGTGCGGAGGCCACGAAGGGCACTCGCGCAGTGAACCGCGTGAGGCGGAGCCGATCGCCGCGCGTTGATCGGCTATACCCCCGGCGATGTTGGCGCTGATCGAGGCGACCGCGCGCAGCAGCTGCCCCGCCAATTCGCGATCGAGGCCGCACCTTAGCCCGACGCGAACGTCCCCTCGCGTGAGATCCAGCAGATAGAGCGCCGTTCGATACCCGTGCAGCCTCCGGATCGCGTCGCTCGTGATCGCGTCAGGATAGTCGCGTTCCCACTCGAGTCGATCCGCGGGCGTTGTCTGGGTCATGCCGGAAGTTTGTCCGTCCGATCCCCGGCACCATCACCATTTGAACTCGCACGTAATCAAGTCGCCGCACTCCGCCACCGCCCCCGTTCCAGTTCCCCGCACCCCGCCCCCGCACTCGTTCCAGTTCTCCGCACCCCGCCTCCGCACTCGTCTACGTCCCGTGCGCCACCAAATACTCCTTCCCAATCCGCTTCACCGCCACAGTCCCCATCTGCCTCATCGTCATTTCGAACTCCTTCCGCAGAATCGCCAGCACCGTTTCGACGCCCTCCTGCCCGAACGACGCCAATCCCCAGATGTACGGCCGCCCGATCCCCGTCGCCGTCGCGCCGAGTGCGAGTCCTTTGAAGATGTCGGTGCCGCGACGAATGCCGCCGTCGAGAATCACCGGCGCGCGGCCCCGCACGCCGGCGACGACTTCCGGTAGCGTCAACACCGTCGCGCGCGTGCTGTTCTCGGCGCGGCCGCCGTGGTTCGAGACGAAGATCCCGTTGATGCCCTGGTGCATCGCCAGCTCGGCGTCCTCGCGCGTGACGATTCCCTTGATGAACACTTTCATCGACGTCGAGTCCTGAAGCCGCTTCACCCAGTCCCACGTCGGCGTTCCCACCTCGGGGCTCGGCGTGTCGGGCTTGAGATCGGCGATCGCGGGCTTTCGGCGGTTGTCGCGCAGCTCGTTCACGCGACCCGTGGCGCCGGGCATCGGTGCGCCGCCCAGGTGGCAGTTCGTGCACGTGCGCGTGTCGGTCGCGCGCGAGCGGACCATCGTCTCGCGGTTGCTGCCGCCGATGAGATCGACCGTGAACACGACGACCGGCGCGCCCGCGTGCTCGGCGCGCTTCACCATCTGCTTCGTCTGATTCCAATCCTCCTGATGGTAGAGCTGGAACCAGACCGACGCGCCGCGCGCGGCGATGCAATCCTCGATGCTCGTCGTGGCGACGGTCGACAACACCTGCAGATGGTTCTTCGCCTTCGCCGCGCGCGCCACGGCCAGCTCGCCTTCGGGATGAAACGCCCGCTGGCTGCCGACGGGATTGATCACGATCGGCGTCGGCCATTTCACGCCGAGGATCTCCACCGACGGATCGACTTTGCTGACGTCGACGAGGCGCCGCGCCCGCAGATCCCAGCGCGCGTAGCCCTCGCGATTCGCGCGAATCGTCGCGTCGTCGTCGGTACCGGTGGCTAGGTAGCCCCAATGCGCCGGCGGAAGCTTCTTTTTCGCGACCGGCTCGAAATCGAAGACGTCGAGCGCGTCGGCGGCTGACGCGATCAGCTCGGGCTCCTGCGTCGCCTGCTGAAGCAGCGCGAGCCCCTTCGCCCGATCGCGCGGGCCGCCGGCGAACAACGCGGCCAGCGCGCCGAGGTCGATGCCGGCGGCGGCGAGAAGCGGGCTTCCGGCGGCGAACCTGAGGAAGCGGCGGCGCGAAAGTTGGTCGTCCGAGCGAGGCATGGTCCGTCCGAGAGAGGGGTGCGGAGGCGGGGTGCGGAGACCTGGAACGAGTGCGGAGGCGGGGGCGGAGACCTGGAACCAGTCCGGAGGCGGGCGCGCGGACAGAGGAACGGGCCGCGAAGAAGCAGTCTGGAGCGTTGAGCCCCTGTCGGCAAGCACCGCTCGCTCGCACGAAACCTGAATAGGTCCTGCACTCGACACGGACGACCGGGCCGGGGAGCTTTCGGCGTGCCGGGGCGCGTAACAACGGGCAATCTCACGAAAGAACTGAAATGCAACTCGCGATGATAGGGCTGGGCCGCATGGGCGGCAACATGGTCGAGCGCCTCATGCGTCACGGCCACAAGCTTGTCGTCTTCGATCGCAGCGCCGAAACGGTCGCCAAGTACAAGGCGATGGGCGCGACGCCGGCGGGCGATCTCGCGGCGGTCGTCGCCGCGCTCCCCAAGCCGCGCGTCGTCTGGATCATGGTTCCCGCCGGCGATCCGGTCGACCAGACCATCGCCACGCTCCAACCGCTGCTCTCGGCCGGCGACATCATCATCGACGGCGGCAACTCGAACTTTCACGACTCGATTCGCCGCGGCGCCGAGCTTGGCGAAGTCGAAGATCGAATTCATCGACTCGGGGACGAGCGGCGGTATCTGGGGACTCGAGAACGGCTACTGTCTGATGGTCGGCGGAAGCGACGCCGCCGTGAAAACGTGCGAGCCGATCTTCACCGCCCTCGCGCCGGCCGACGGCTTCGCGCACGTCGGACCGACGGGCGCCGGGCACTACGTGAAGATGGTGCACAACGGCGTCGAGTACGGGCTGCTCCAGGCGTACGCCGAAGGATACGAGATTCTTCACGGGTCGAAGACCTTCCCGAAGCTCGACCTCGAGCAGATCGCGAACGTCTGGCAGCACGGGAGCGTCGTGCGCTCGTGGCTCAACGAGCTCGCGGCGACGGCGTTCTCGCGCGATGCGTCGCTCGCGACGCTCAAGGGCTGGGTCGCCGATTCCGGCGAAGGACGCTGGACGGTGCAGGAAGCGATCGACATCGACGTGCCGGCGCCGGTGATCACGCTTTCGTTGCTCACGCGCCTTCGCTCGCGCCAGGAGGACTCGTTCGGCGGCAAGGTCATCGCGGCGCTGCGCAACGAATTCGGCGGACACGCGGTGGAGCGCGCATGACGACGACAGCCTCCCCTCCGCACACGCCCGGCCGTCGTCCCCGCGCATCCGGCGGCGCAGGTTCAGCCGCACGAGCAGGCGCGCGAGCAGCAGCGCGGGCACGCCGACCCGTGCACGATGATCATCCTCGGCGCGCTGGGCGATCTGAGTCGTCGCAAGCTGTTGCCGGCGATCTACCAGCTGCTCAACGAGCATCTCGTCGACGAGGAGTTCCAGGTTCTGGGCGTCGGCCGCGACGCGTCGCAGACCGACGACACGTTCCGCGAGCAGATGGGCAAGGCGCTCGCCGAATCGGACGAAGTCGGCAAGTTCGACGACGCCGTCTGGCAGGAGGTCTGCAAGCGCCTCCACTTCGTCTCGGCCGACTTCACCGACGCTTCGGACTACGAGGCGATCGGCAAGCGGCTCACCGAGCTCGAGAAGGGACGCGCGCCCGGAGAGTGCAACCGGATTTTCTATCTCGCCGTGCCGCCGAGCGTGTTCGAGCCGATCGTGCGGAATCTCTCGACGAGCGGACTCGCGCCGCGGACGCGCACGCCCGAGGATCGCCCGTGGACGCGCATCGTCGTCGAGAAGCCGTTCGGCCGCAGCCTCGACAGCGCGCTGACGCTCAACAATCTCGTGCTCGGACTGTTCGCCGAGCACCAGACGTATCGCATCGATCACTATCTGGGCAAGGAGACGGTGCAGAACGTGTTGGTTCTGCGCTTCGCCAACTCGATCTTCGAGCCGATCTGGAACCGGCAGTGGATCGACCACGTGCAGATCACGGCGGCGGAGACGGTCGGCGTGGAGGACCGCGGGTCGTACTACGAGGAAGCGGGCGTCGTGCGCGACATGTTCCAGAACCATCTGCTGCAGCTGCTATCGCTCACCGCGATGGAGCCGCCGGCGCAGATGACGGCCAACGCGGTGCGCGACGAGAAGGTGAAGGTGCTGAAGTCGATGCGCATGTTCGACCCCGAGACGATCTCGCGCAACGCCGTGCGCGCGCAGTACACCGCGGGGACGATCGGCGAGAAGGCGGTGCCCGGCTACCGGCAGGAGCCGCACGTCTCACCGACGTCCCTCATGCCGACGTACGCGGCCGTGCGGTTCTACGTCGACAACTGGCGCTGGAACGGCGTGCCGTTCTATCTGCGATCGGGCAAACGGATGGCGCGCCGAGTGTCGGAGATCGCCGTCCAGTTCCGCACACCGCCGCACCTCATGTTCGGCGAAGCGAGCCAGCTGATGCGGCCGAACACGCTCGTCATGCGCGTGCAGCCCAACGAAGGCGTGTCGCTCGATTTCACGGTGAAGGTCCCCGGCGCGGCGGTGGCGCTGACCTCAGCCATCGAGATCGCGCCGGTCGACATGACGTTCAATTACGCCGAGGCGTTCGGCGAGGTGACGGCGCCGGCTTACGAAACGCTTTTGCTCGACGTGATGATCGGCGAAGCGACGCTGTTCACGCGCAGCGACGAAGTCGAGGCGGCGTGGCGCGTAGTGGATCCGCTGATTCAGTACTGGGAAGCGCACTCGCCGAGGCGGATGCCGACGTACGCCGCCGGAAGCTGGGGCCCACGAGAGGCGGATGAGCTGATCGAGGAGGACGGTGCCGCATGGAGAGAGCCGACGGGCACCTGACGGTGGGGCGGGGGCAGACGTTTGAGATCGCGGTGGTTTTCCTGGCATCTCGGATCTTTGGCCGAGCCCTGCCGTGAGCAGGAGCCTGAGCATGAGCCGTGAGCCAGCCGTGCCCAAGGCACCCGTGAGCATTTTCTCATAGCTCTTGCTCAAGCTCATGCTCAAGGCAGGGCTCGCTTCCGCCTCCGAGATGCTCGCACGGCGATAGAAGAGCGAACGAACCTGAGATCTGAGCCCTGAGACCTGAGGCCTGAGGCCTGAGCGCTCAGCTCCTCCCCTCGAAGTCGATGAACCCCTTGTACGGATCCGCTCCGACGAGCTTCACCTTCACCTTGTCCCCAACGTCGAACTTCTCCGCGTTCCGCACTACCATCCCTTCCGCCGGCGGGTGCAGCGTCCGCACGAACGTCCCCTTGGGACTCGCGCCCGTCACGATCGCGTCGAACGTCTGGCCGATCTTGTCGTGCAGCAGCAGCGCCGCGACCGTCTTGCGGACGGTGCGTTCGACCTTGTTCTCGGCGTCTTCGCGCTCGGTGCAGCGGGCGGCGATGTCGGCGAGCTCGTCGTTCGTGTAGGGCGCCGGCGCGCCGGCGATCGCCGCTTTCACGAGCCGCTGCGTGACGACGTCGGCGTAGCGGCGGTTGGGCGCGGTCGCGTGCGTGTAGTCGTGCGTCGCCAGACCGAAATGCCCGCCGGGATCCTTGCCCGGCAAGTCGAGCGCGTAGATCCCGGGCCCCATCAGCTTCACGATCGTCAACGACAGATCCGGGAAGCGCTCCGGGTCGGCCTTCTGTCGGTCGGCGAGGAAGTGCGCGAGAGAAAGTGAATCGGGCGTGTTGGGGAGGGTCGTGCCGTACTGCTTCGCCAGCTCGACGATGCGCGCCCAGCGTTCCGGCTCGCGCACGACGCGCCGGATTCCGGAGCGCTCGCGCGCCTCGAGGAATTTCGCGATCGCGACGTTGCTGGCGATCATGAAATCCTCGATCAGGTTCCGCGCTTCGTTCTTCGCGATGAGCCTGAGGTCGACGACTCGGCCGTCCTGCGTGATCGGCGTCGCTTCGATCGTCTCGAGCTCGAGGGCGCCGCAGCGGAGACGCTCGGCCTTGAGCCGCTTCGCCGCTTCGTTCTGGAGCTTGAGCTGGTCGATCAGCGTCTTGTTGTTGGCGATCTTGTCCGGAGGAGTGCCTCCCGTGAGCCACGCACCGACCGGCTCGTAGGCGAGCTGCGCCTTGTTGCGCACCATCGCGCGATACACATCGTACGACACGACGTCTCCGTCGGCGTTCACGACGGTCTCGATGGCGATCGCCAGACGATCTTCGTTCTCGTTCAGCGACGTGAGACCGGTAGAGAGCTTGACGGGGAGCATTGGGAAGACGTCGACGCCGGTATAGACCGACGTGCAGTTGGCGTACGCGTGCTCGTCGAGCGGCGTCCCCTTGGACACGAGCGCGTCCACGTCGGCGACGCCGACGACGAGGCGGATGCTGCCGTCGTCCATCTGTTCGGCGATCTCGATCTGGTCGAGGTCCTTCGACTCGTTGTTGTCGATCGACGACCAAGGCCGGTCGCGCATGTCGCGCACACCGGCCGGCGCCGACGCGGGGTTCGTCAGCGCGTCGAGCTGCTGCTTGGCCTGGGCGTCGTAGTCCGGCTCGAAGCCGTTCGCGACGAGGATGCGCCGCGCGGCGGCGTGGAGATCAAACCCGCCGTGGCCATGTTTCCCCTGGCCGCCCGGCGTGGAATCCTTTTGTACTTGACCGCTCGTCATGAATGGCGCGGGTTGGAGTGCGGCCCGAAATCTGGCGCGGCGGGCCCGGCGGCGTGAGGCGGCCGAGGAAACCCTTGTATCGGACGCGGCGTATGAGGTTGATTGGAAGCATGAGCCATTCTTCTGAGTCATCCGCTCCGGCCACTGTGCCCCGTGTCGGCGATCTATCGCCGGCGAGCGACCGGGGCACCCACGAACCGACGGCGGCGGCGGCGTGCGACTACTGCGGCTCGGTCCGGCTGGAGTGGCGCAAGTGCAAGCTCGTTTGTTCCGACTGCAAGCAGATCAACAAGAGCTGCGCGGATCTCTAAGAGCTCGACGACCCTGTGCTGCGAGACTTTTTCGGGCGACGACAGATGAACGGATACAACTTCACCGAGCACGTGCGCGCCGCGCTCGGGCACGCGCGCGAAGAATCGGCGCGACTCCGTCACGAGTACGTCGGGACGGAGCACATCCTGCTCGGCACGTTGCGCGAAGACAATGTCGCGGTCACCGTGATCGAGTCGTTCGGCGTGAACCCCGCGGCTCTCGTCGATGCGGTGGATAGCGTGGTGAAGAGGGGCGCGAGCGGTCACACAACAGGCCCCGACCTGCCCTACACGTCGCGCGCGAAGAAGGTGCTCGAGCTGGCGATGACGGAGGCACGCGATCTCAACCACAGCTACGTCGGCACCGAGCATCTGCTGCTTGGTTTGGTGCGCGAGGAGAAGGGCATCGCCGCGCAGATTCTCGTCGATGCCGGCATCACGCTCGAGGCGGCGCGCGAGCGCGTGCTCGAAATCCTCGGCCAGCCCCCGCGACCTCGCCCACGCGTGGCACGCGCGGCTTCGATCGCCGCCATGAAACTGTTGGGCGACAAACAGGGCGCCCTGACGCCCGCGACGACCAGCGCGTCGGCACACATGGCGGCGTCGATCATCGAGCTCCTGTCGCAGGACACCGACGTCGGTGCCGTGTTCGCCGCGCAGGGCATCGACGTCGCGAAGCTGGCCGAGGCGCTGCGTGCTCTCGCCAAGTCGTCGGAGTCCGGTGCTCGCCCCGACGCGGAGCCGCCGACGCCCCCGCCCGAACCGCCAGCCGACGCGCCACCGACGCCGTGACGCATTCCCACGCGTCAGAGGGGTGATCTGATGAACGGATACAACTTTACCTACAGAGTGCGCATGGCATTGGGCGGCGCGCGAGAGGAGGCCTCGCGGCTCGGACACGACGAGGTCGCGACGCAGCACATTCTCCTCGCCCTTCTCCGCCAAAACCCGAGCGTGGCGGCGAGCGCGATCGAGTCGTTCGGCGTGCGACTCGACCAAGTCGCGCGGAGACTCGAGGAAACCGCCAAGCGCGGACCCGAGCCGCACGAGCTGCGAACCGACCTCCCCTACTCGCCTCGGGCGAAGAAAGTGCTCGAGCTCGCCATGGCGGAGGCCCGTGGCCTGAACCACTCGCACGTCGGCACGCACCACCTTCTGCTCGGACTCATACGGGAAGAGAAAGGCATCGCGGCGCAGGTGCTCACGTCGTTCGGCATCTCGATCGACGCCGCGCGGACACACGTCCTCGAAATCCTCTCGTCCGGGAAGCAGGACGACGATGGGCTCCGGCGACGCACCGCCACGGCGGTCGAGATGGCGAGAACGAGCGCATCAGCGCCCGGAGAGACGGTCGCATTCGTCGTGGCCAACGAGGTGCCTGCCCACGTGACGTTTCCGATTGCGCCCAAACACCCCTCGTGGATGGCGGCATCGATCCTCGAGGCGCTGCTTCAAGACCCCAATATCGCCGACGTGTTTGCCGCGCAGGGAATCGACGTCAGGATGCTGACGGCCGCGCTTCGTTCTGCGGCACCGCGACAGCCGCCGGGTGACGCACCCGGCAGCTCCGCTGGCGACGCGCCGCAGCCGTCGCCGCCCGCTTAGCTCTACTCGAAGTCCAGCGCGAGGTTCATCGACGGCGCGGAGTGCGTGATCCCGCCAATCGAAATCCAGTTGACGCCGGTCTCGGCGATGCGTCGCACGGTCGACAGTGTCACGCCGCCGGACGCCTCGAGGATCGCGGCGCCGTTGACCACTCGAACACACTCGGCCATCACCTCGACCGGCATGTTGTCGAGAAGCACGATGTCGGCGCCCGCGGCGAGGGCGCGCTCGACCTGATCCAAACGGTCGCACTCGACCTCGATCTTCACGCCCGGCGGCGACAGCTCGCGTGCGCGCTTCACGGCCTTCGCGACGTCATTGTCGAGCGCGGCGAGGTGGTTGTCCTTGATCAGCACGCCGGTCGAGAGGTCCATCCGGTGATTGGCGCCGCCGCCGGCGCGCACGGCGTACTTCTCGAGCGTGCGCCAGCCGGGGAGCGTCTTGCGGGTGTCCAGGATCTTGGCGCCGGTGCCCTTCACCTCGTCGACGTAGCGCGCGGTGATCGACGCGATGCCCGGACAGGTGCTGCATGAAATTCAGTGCGACGCGCTCAGCCGACAGCAACGCGCGCGCGTGGCCGGTCACGAAAAGGATGGGATCGCCGTTGCGTACGGACATCCCGTCCTCGTGCTCGACGCGGATCGAGACCTTTCCGTCGAGCAGCCGAAACGCCTCGAGGCCGAGCGGAATTCCACAGACGACTCCGTTTTGACGCGCCACGAGGCGCGCGCGGGAGCGCCGGTGCGACACGACTGTCGCGATCGTCGTGATGTCGTTGAAGGCACCGTCCTCGACGAGTGCCGCGCGGACGAGCGCATCCAGCGCCTCGCGCGTCAGCGGAAAGCGAAGCGTTGCCCCGCTATCCACGGCCGGCACGGACAGGGGCGTGATTGTTCGTGGGATCGCCCTGCGATCGCGCTGGGGAAGCTCGGGAGTTTCCATCGGCACACCTCCGCCCTTGTCGCTTACTCGCCTGGATCTACTCCGTTTGGTGCTGGAGACAAGGGCTGCGTCGCGCCGCCTCCGATAGATACCATGCGCTCGATCGCCAGTCGCGCCCGGGCGGCCACGTCCGAGTCGACTGTTATTCGGTGCTGCAAGAATGCTAGTGAATCGCGGACCTTGGGAAGGGTCGTGACCTTCATGTAAGCGCAGGAGGCCCGCTCGTTTGCGGCAAAGAAGCGCTTGCTTGGGTTCTCGCGACGCAGTCTGTGCAAGATCCCGACCTCGGTCGCGACGATGAACTCGTCAGCGCCGGAGTTCGCCGGGCGCTTGATCATCCCCTCGGTCGAGAGAATCTGGACGCCGTTCGGGTCGACGTCCCCCGCCGACATCGCCTCGAGCACGCTCGTCGAGCAGCCGCATTCGGGGTGGATCAGGAACTCCGCCTGGGGGTGCAGGCTGCCGCTGGAGGCGGATGTTCTCCGGGTCGATGCCGGCGTGGACGTGACACTCCCCCATCCAGACGTGCATGTTCTCGCGACCCGTCATCCGGCGGACGTGGGCGCCGAGGAACATGTCGGGGAGAAAGAGGATCTCGCGCTCGGCGGGAATCGAGTTCACGACCTCGACCGCGTTGCCGGACGTGCAGCAGTAGTCGCTCTCGGCTTTGACCTCGGCCGAGGTGTTCACGTAGGCGACGACGACGGCGCCCGGATGCTCGGCCTTCCACGCTTTGAGGGCGGCGGCGTCGATCGTCGAGGCGAGCGAGCAGCCGGCGGCGAGGTCCGGGAGGAGGACCGACTTCTTGGGCGAGAGAATGGCCGCGGTCTCCGCCATGAAGTGGACGCCGCAGAAGACGATGACGTCGGCGTCGGTCTTGGCGGCCTCGCGCGAGAGGCCCAGCGAGTCGCCGACGAAATCGGCGATGTCCTGCACTTCGGCTCGCTCGTAGTTGTGGGCGAGGATGACGGCGTTGCGGTCGCGGGCGAGGCGCTTGATCTCGGACGTCAGGGCAACGTCGGGCATGCCCGGAAAGATACGGCCCTCGGGCGGGACGCGGACTGCTACCGCTCGCGGGTCCAGAGCAGGAGCACTCCGCAGTCGTTGTTCGTCGGGCTGATCCACACCGGATACGTCTCCGCGCCGGCGTAGAACTCCACAGCCGCATAGTCGTCGACAGGGATCTTGTTGAAGTCGATGGATCAGCGACGCGCGCAAGATGCCGTTCTCGTAGACGGCGACCGCGCCGTTCGCCCCGAGGCGTTTCGACTGAAATACCGGCCCGGACGACGCCTTTCTCGTCGAGACGAGGCGCCCGCCGTTGAGCGTCGCGCCGTGGAAGCGTTGAAGGACGTTCGACATGGTGTCGCCGTCCATCTTTCGAAGACCGGCCTCGTCGACGAACTGACCGCCGAGACCGGCGCGCTTTCGCTCCTCGAAGCCGTGCAGGCCGGGCGAGATGTAGCGGGGCGCCGAATGCCGGGTGACCACAGTCGGGAGGTCCTGCGGGCTTCGTCTCAACACGATCGTGAACGGAGCGGTGTCGGTCGGCGATATCGCGACCGCCAGCATGAGCGGCGCGTATCCGACTCGGCGAAGGCGGACCAGCGACCCGCCGTCGGGCAGGAACGCGAGCGCCACCGTGCCGGTGCGCGTCGTGATCGCCGTGGTGCCGGACATCACGTCCATCACCTCGACGCCCTCGATCGGGTCGCCGCTCTGCTCGTCGTACGCGCCGAGCAATCGGTCTCGGTAGCGCGCGAGCGGTTTCGATCGAGACCTCGCGCGCAGCGACTCCTGCGCACTCAACGGTCGTCGCGGCGAGAAGCGCGAAGACGGCGATTCGGCTCACGAACCATGCGGCACCAGCGTGGTCCATCTCACTTCGCGCGCGTGGAGTGTCGCGCGCCCTCCTAATGCCAAAACTCTACAACTCGATGTGGCGTCCACGCCAGCTCGTCTTTGAGCGGGGATAGTCCACACGGTAGTGTCCGCCGCGCGATTCGCGTCTGCGGACCGCCGCTTCCGCGACCAGATGCGCCGTCTGGAGCATGTTCGCTTCCTCGGTCGCGCCGGCGGGCAGCCGCGCGCCGATCTCGTCGAGACGCTCGATCGCTTCGCGCAGACCGCGTGCCGTGCGCACGATGCCGGCGAAGTACCACATCACCATCCGAATGGAGTCGGCGCCAACCTGCGCGGCGCCGCGGTCGGTCAGACGCGGCACGTTCCACGTCTTCTTCGGCGGAAGCGCCGTGAGGCGCGGATTCTCCGACAGATCGCGCGCCACGCGCTCGGCGAACACGAGCCCCTCGAGCAGCGAGTTCGACGCCAACCGATTCGCGCCGTGCACGCCGGTGCGCGCCACCTCGCCGACCGCGTACAGCCGCTTCGCGCTCGACTGGCCGCGCAGATCCGTGACGATGCCGCCCATCATATAGTGGGCGGCCGGCGTGACCGGGATGAGATCCTTGCGCGGGTCGATGCCGCGCGCCGAGCAGAGCGCGAAGATGCCCGGGAATCGCTTCGTGAATCGCGCGCCGAGCCGCCGAGCGTCGAGCGAGACGGGGCCCAACCGTTGCTCGCGGAAGATCGCGCGGGCGACGACGTCGCGCGGCGCGAGCTCGGCCAGCGGATGCACGGTCCGCATGAAGCGCACGCCGCGCGCGTTCACGAGCACCGCGCCCTCGCCGCGCACCGCTTCGGAAATCAGCGCGAGCGGATTCTCGGGCGTCGCGAGCGCGGTCGGATGGAACTGCACGAACTCCATGTCGGCGAGCGTGACGCCCGCCCGATGCGCGATCGCGTATCCGTCGCCTGTCGCGACCACCGGATTCGTCGTGTACCGGTACACCTGGCCGCAGCCGCCCGTGGCCAGCACCGTCGCGTCGGCGATGATGTCTGTCGCCCTACCCTTCACGCTCGCGCGCACGCCGACGCACGCGCCGCGCCACATGATCAGCTCGAGCACGCGCGTTTTCTCGAGCACGCGGATCTGTTTCGTGGCGCGCACGCGCGCGATGAGCGTCCGCGCGACCTCGGCGCCGGTCTGGTCGCCGTGCGCGTGGACGATGCGGTTCTTCGAGTGCGCCGCTTCTCGTCCGAGCGACAGGCGTCCGCGCGGATCGAGATCGAAGTGCGCGCCCGCCGTCTGCAACTCGCGCACGCGCGCCGGCCCTTCCTCGACCAGCACCTCGACCGCCGCCGCGTCGCACAGCGCCGCGCCCGCGGCGAGCGTGTCCTGCCTGTGCAGCGCGGGCGAATCGCCCGCGCCGAGCGCCGCGGCGATGCCGCCCTGCGCGTAGGCGGTCGCGCTGTCGAAGAGCGATTGCTTCGTCACCAGCACGACGTCCCCGCGCTCCGAGGCGCGCCACGCCGTGTGCAGCCCGGCGACGCCGCTGCCGATGACGAGAAAGCGGGTGCGGATTCGTTCGGTCATGAGGCGTGAAAGCTATCAGCGATCGGCCTTGCCGCGCCCGCTCCCCGCGCGACAGCTTTGCGCATGCGAAAGCTGATGATCCTCGTGGGCGCGCTGCTCGCTGCCCACGTGGTGCTGCTATTTGTCCGTCCCGCGTCCGTCGGCCATGCCGCGTCTGCCGACGCCGTCAAAGTCGGCATCGTGCTCGACGTCGGCGGGTTGGGCGACAAGTCGTTCAACGACGGCGCCTACCGCGGCGCGCAGCTCGCCGAGCAAAAGCTCGGCGCGACGATCCGCCTCATCGAACCCGGCGAAGGCACCGACCGCGAGGCCGGCCTGCGCGTGCTCGCCGCCGAGCACATGGACCTCGTGATCGGCGTCGGATTCATCTTCACCGACGACATCACGCAGCTCGCCAGGGAATACCCGAACGTCAACTTCGCCGACGTCGACTACGCGCTCTCCACGGACAAGAGCGGGCGCGTCATCCCGCCGCCGCTCGAATGTCGCGGCGCTCAAGTTCAAGGAAGAGGAAGGCTCGTTCCTCGTCGGCGCGATCGCGGCGATGGTCGGCAACTCGAAGAAAGTCGGATTCGTCGGCGGCATGGACGTGCCGCTCATCCAGAAGTTCGAGGCCGGCTACAAAGCGGGCGTGAAGAGCGTCTGCGCGGACTGCGAGGTCGTCGTGCAGTACGCCGGCGTCACGCCCGAAGCGTTCCGCAACCCCGGCAAAGGCAAAGAGCTCGCGCTCAACCAGTACCAGCAAGGCGTGAACGTGATCTACCACGCGTCCGGCTCCACGGGACTCGGCGTTTTCGAGGCCGCGCGCCAGACCGGCAAGTACGCGATCGGCGTGGACGCGGATCAGTACAGCGAAGCGCCGGGGCGGATCGTTACCTCCATGGTCAAAGGCATCGACGTGGCGGTCTTCGACATGATCAATCGCGTCAAACAAGGGACGTTCAAAGGCGGCGTCTACACGTACGGTCTCCCCGAGAACGGCGTGGGCTACGTGTACGACGAGCACAATCGCGCGCTGATCCCCGACAGCGTGCGCGCGAAGGTCGAACGCCTCAAAGGCGACATCATCGCCGGGCGCATCGTCGTGCCGAGCACGAGATGAGCATGGCGGAGCCGACGACGCAGTCACCGCCCGCCATCAAGCTCACAGACATCCACAAGTCCTTCGGCCCCGTGCTCGCGAACCGGGGCGCGTCGCTCGAGGTCGCGCGCGGCGAGATTCACGCGCTCGTCGGCGAGAACGGCGCCGGCAAGTCGACGCTCATGCGCGTGCTGAGCGGGATGTACGCGCCCGAGGCCGGCCGCATGGAGGTGAACGGCCGCGACGTCACCGGCTGGTCCACCGCCGACGCGATCGCCGCGGGACTCGGCATGGTGCACCAGCATTTCATGCTCGTGCCCACGCTCACCGTGGCCGAGAACATGATGCTCGGCCGCGAGCGCACGCGCGGCGCGACGCTCGACGTCGAGCGCGCGCAGCGCGAGACCATGGAATTGAGCTCGAAAACGGGCCTGACTGTGCGCCCGCAGGCGATCGTCGCCGACCTGTCGGTGGGCGAAGCGCAGCGTGTGGAGATCCTCAAGACGCTCTACCGCGGCGCGACGACGCTGGTGCTCGACGAGCCCACCGCCGTGCTCTCGCCGCCCGAGATCGAAGAGCTGTGGACCGTGCTGCGCGGGATGCGCGCGCGCGGCGAGACGATCGTCCTCATCACCCACAAGCTCGACGAAGTCATGGCGATCTCGGACTCGATCACCGTGATGCGTCACGGCCGCACCGTCGATCGTCTCCGCACGGCGCGCACGAACCCCGCCGAAATCGCGAAGGCGATGGTCGGCCGCGACGTGCGGCTCGCGATGGAGTTCGTCGTCGGAGAACAGGGCGGCGCTCCGCTCGGTGTCGTCGAACAGAAGTCGCCTCTGCCGGCGACGCCGCTCCTCGACGTCCGCGATCTCACCGTGGAGGACGCGCGCCGCCTCACCGCGGTGCACGGCATCAGCTTCTCGGTCGAGCCGGGCGAGATTCTCGGCATCGCCGGCGTCGAGGGGAACGGGCAGACGGAATTGATCGAGGCGATCGCCGGGCTGCGCGCCGTCGCGCGGCGGAACGATCGTCGTGGCCGGCCGCGACGTCACGCACGCGTCGGTGAAAGCGCGCGGCGACGCCGGCCTCTCGCACATTCCCGAAGACCGCCACGCGCGCGGACTCGTCCTCGACTACAGCGTCGCCGAGAATCTGATCCTCGGGCAGCAGCACCGCTTCACGCGAGGCGTGCGGCTCGATCAGGACGAGATTCGCGCCAACGCGGCGCGCCAGATCGAGGCGTTCGACATTCGCCCGGCCGATCCGTCGCGCGCGGTCCGCGCGCTCTCGGGCGGGAATCAGCAGAAAGTGGTCATCGCGCGCGAGATGCACCGCGCGTTTCAGGTGTTGCTCGCCGCGCAGCCGACGCGCGGCGTAGACGTCGGCGCGATCGAGTTGATTCACGAACGGCTGCGCGAAGCTCGCGCCGCGGGAAAGGCGATCCTCCTCGTGTCGGCCGACCTGGCCGAGATTCTCGCGCTCTCCGACCGCATCGCGGTGATTTATGGGGGCCGACTTGTCGCCGTTCTGCCGCGGGCCGCGGCGAGCGTCGAGGTGCTCGGACGACACATGACCGGCGCCGCGGTGGAAGGCGCGCACGCCGCGTGACGTCTACCCAAAGTCGGGCGGCGTGGCGGTCGAACGTCGAGGAGGCGGTCCTCCCCGCCGTCGTCGCGCTGCTCGTCGCGGCGGTCGTCGGTGACGTGCTGATTTTGACGTTTGGACAGAATCCGGGCGCCGTCTACCAACTGCTATTCCAAGGCACGTGGGGCAACGCGTACGGCATCGGGCAGGTGCTGTACAAGACGACGACGCTCACGTTCACCGGGCTCGCGGTCGCGATGGGTCTGCGCGCCGGGCTGTTCAACATCGGCGCCGAGAGCCAGATCGCCGCGGGCGGATTCGTCGCGGCGCTGGTCGGCCTGATCCTGCCCGCGGGGCTGCCCGCGGTGGCGACGCTCCCCGTCTACCTCGTGGCCGCGGCCCTCGGCGGCGGCGCGGTCGGCGCGCTCCCGGGAGCGCTCAAGGCCAGGTTCGGCGCGCACGAAGTGATCACGACGATCATGCTCAACTTCATCGTGCTCGCGCTGCTGAACTACTTGACCGTGTCGTACTTCAAGGTCGAGGGCACGCTGCACACGGCGGAGATCCACGCCGGCGCGCTGCCGCGGCTCTCGGACTTCGTCGCGGCGTTCCACGGCTCGGCGGCGAACGTCGTGTTGTTCCTGGCGATTCTGGCCGCGCTCGTCGCCTGGTGGTTTCTCTTTCAAACGCGCGCCGGGTTCGAGCTCCGCGCGACCGGCCTCCAGCCGCAGGCGGCGGAGTACGGCGCGGTGAAGGTGACGAGCGTCTGGTGGCGCGCGATGGCGATCTCCGGCGCGCTCGCGGGCATCGGCGGACTCAATTTCGTGCTCGGTTACAAGCACTACTATGAGGAATCTTTCGCGTCGGGCGCGGGATTCCTCGGCATCGCGGTCGCGATCGTCGGCCGAAGCCATCCCATAGGCGTCGTTCTGGCCGCGCTCGTGTTCGCGACGATCTCGCAGGGCGGGCTGGCCGTGAACGCCCTCGTCCCGAAACAGATCGTCGACGTATTGCAGGCCGTCGTCATCATCGCCGTCGCCGCGTCGGTGCCGGGGGTGCGCGCCGCGCTGCGCAAGGCGCGCGCGTCGGCCGCTCCTGCGCCAACCGCGACCACGACGCAGCCGACCGAAGGAGCGACCGCGTGATCGTCTTCGCGTTCCTCGTTCAGACGCTGCGCATCGCGATTCCGTATCTCTTCGCGGCCAGCGGCGGCGTGATGTCGGAGCGGGCCGGCCTCATCGGACTCGGCCTCGAGGGGTACATGCTCGGCGGCGCGTTCTGCGGCGCGCTCGCCAGCTATTACAGCGGCAGTCCGTGGATCGGATTGCTCGGCGCGGTGGCCGGGGGCGCGGCGCTCGCGCTCCTCTACGCGCTGACGGCGATCAAGTACCGCGCCGACCAGGTCGTCGTAGGCATCGCCGTGAACTTGCTCGTCATCGGCGCGACGCGGTTCTTTCTGCGGCTCGCGTTTCACAGCTCCGCCAACTCGCCGCGCGTGCCGGGCTTCGGCGCCGAGCAGTCGGGAACCGGAGTGGTCTCGCTGATCGAGAGCCCGCTCGTCTGGCTCGGCGTGCTTGCCGTCGCCGGATCGGCGTGGCTTCTCTATCGAACGCCGTTCGGACTGCGCGTGCGAGCCGTGGGCGAGCATCCCGCGGCGGCCGTGACCGCCGGCGTGCCGGTGGATCGCGTGCGCTACACCGCCGCCGCGTTGTCCGGCATGCTCGCCGCGCTCGGGGGCGCGTACCTGGCGCTCGACCAGCATCAGTTCAGCGCCGAGATGACGGCGGGGCGCGGGTTCATCGCGCTCGCGGCGACGATCTTCGGCCGTTGGGACCCGCTGCGCGCCGCGCTCGCTTGCCTGCTGTTCGCGGCCGCGGAGACGCTCCAGATCCAACTTCAGGGTTCGCAGGCGATTCCTTCACAGCTCGTCGAGATGATTCCCTACGCGCTCACCATCATCGCCCTGGCGGGCGTCGTGGGGCGAGCCGTTCCCCCCGCGGCGCTTGGACGCGTCGCCGAGTAGATCGACCGTTCGGATTTGATCAGGACCGTTGCTAGGCGGGCGATCGTCGACGCCTATTTAGGCTCTGGCCGCCAACCCTCGGCGACCGCGTTTATCCAAGTGGGGCCGCGGTTTGGTCCCGCGGCGAGATTAAAGGGCGCGCCATCGAGTGCGCGCCGTCCGACCGACCCCTCGTAGGCGATCCCCCTCCATTTCGTGGCGACTCGCAATAACGACATCGGCAAGCTCGTAGTTCTGATGATCACCGCGTTCATCGACATGGTCGGAACGCTGATGATCATCCCGCTTCTTCCGTTCTACGCGAAGAATTTCGGCGCGAACGGGCTGGTGGTCGGCCTGCTCGTTTCGTCGTTCGCCATCGCCCAGCTCGTGAGCGCGCCGATGTGGGGTCGGTTCTCCGACCGCTACGGCCGGCGGCCCGCGCGTTGATCGTCGGCATGTCGGCGTCGGCGATCGCGTACGTGGTGTTCGCGTACTCGAACACGCTCTGGCTGCTGTTCTTGTCGCGCCTCATCCAGGGTTCGGGGGGCGGAACGGTCAGCGTGATCCAGGCGTACGTCGCCGACGCGGTCGAGCCGGACCAGCGGGCGAAGGCGTTGGGCTGGTTGTCGGCGGCGACCAACGCCGGCGTCGCCCTCGGACCGGTCATCGGGTCGCGATTCGTCGAGATCGGCCCGCACGCGCCGGGGCTCGCGGCGGCGGCGCTATGCGTTCTCAACAGCATCTTCGCATTGCGCTACCTGGTCGAGTCGCGCGACATGGTGGAAGCCCGATCGAGTGTCCATAAACGTGGAAGATCGCGGGACGCGGTGTGGCGGGTCATTACGCACACGAGCGAACCGCCTTCGCGGCTGGTGTGGATCTACGCGATCGGCATCGGAGCGTTTCAGGGCCTCAACGCGATTCTCGCGCTCTTCCTGGCGGCGCGCTTCGGTGTGACGTCGCACACGATCGGATATTTCTACACGTACATCGGCGTGATCTCGGTGGTGACGCGGGCGTTCATCCTCGGTTGGGCGGTGGATCGTTTCGGCGAAGCAAGGCTGTCGCGGGTGGGACAGATATTGCTGGCGACCGGGCTGGCGACGATGCCGTTCATTCATCGGATGCAGGACCCGGCGGCGTTCGCGGCGAGGCTGGGCGGGATTCTTCCGGTCTCGGCAGTGGCGTTGCTGCCGTTCCTGCCGCTCGCCCTGGCGGTCGCGCTGCTGCCGCTCGGGACGGCGTTCACCTTCCCTTGCGTGACGGCGCTGCTTTCGAGAGTGATCCCGAGCAGCGAGCGCGGTCTGTACATGGGGGTGCAGCAGACGTTCGGCGGCACGGCGCGGGTGCTCTTTCCGATCATGGCCGGATTCGCGTTCGACCGGTTCCAGGAAGCGCCGTTTCTGATTTCGGCCACGCTCGTGGCCGGCACGATTTTTCTTGGGTTGGGTATGGAGGAATACACCCGCCCAAAGCACGAACCTGAGCCCGCGCCGGCGGCTTAGTCGTCATCGAGTGGGCACAAGGTCGCGAACTCTTTGGGAGGGGAAGCTCCATGCTCGTGGGTCGATCTCGCGCAGTTTCTTTGTTCACAGTCGGCGTCGTGGCGCTGGCGGCGGCGTGCGGCGGGTCGGATTCGACCGGCACCGGTTCGAGTTCGCCGTCGAACATGACCATCGTCAGCGGCAACGGGCAGGTGGGCCTCATCGGCACGGCGCTCGCGCTGCCGCTGGTCGTCAAAGTGACGAGCTCCTCGGGAACCGCGTTGGCCGGCATCGGCGTGCAGTTCGCGGTTCAGATCGGGAGCGGCGACGGTCACGCCGGGGACGGCGACCACCGACGCGACGGGCCAGGCCAAGGCGACGGTGACGCTCGGATCGTCCGCCGGAAACGTCTCGATCCTGGCGGCGGTGGTCGGCTCCAGCCTCACGCAACAATTCGTCGTCACCGCGGGCACGACGACGCAGACCCTCGCGTGCTCGAGCAGCGCGGCACAGACGCCGGCGGCCGGTGGCGTCCTGCCCGGTGTGAGCGGCACGGGCATCTGCCTCGGCGCGGCGCCGGGCGGGTCGGACTACGCCCTCGTGACCTTCTTCGGCAATCCGAACCAGGCCATACTCGGCCAGGTGAACGTCACGTCGCACGGCGCGACGGCGCTCACGACGCCTGACGTGGCGCCGCTCGGCGACGTCTTCGCGACACCGCAGCGCGGACCCGTCCCTCAGCACCCGCGTCTCCGACGCGCAGGAGCAGTTCGAACTTGCGGCTTCGCCGAATGGCGCAGACACAGCTCGCGCCTCTCGTTCCGGGCGCGCGCGCGGCGATGCGAAGCGGCGCGCGCTTCAATGTCGATCCCCAGCTCGCTGACGCTGAACCAGATCATCTCGCTCAACGCGAACGGCGGCGGATCCGCTGCGCCAACGCGATCACTACTCGGCGCGCGGTCGCGGCGATCTCGAACACGGCGTACGTGCTGGCCGACACGGCCAATCCGCCCGGCGGATTTTCCGACGCCGACTATGCGTCGTTCGGCACGACGTTCGACACGCTCATCAATCCGCTCGACATCCAGACATTCGGCCAGCCGACGGACATCGATCACAACGGGAAGATCGTGATCATCTTCACGAAGGAAGTGAACAAGCTCACGCCGCGCGGCGCGAACGGCGTGGTGGGCGGCTTCTTCTTCGACCGCGATCTGTTTCCCGACAACGAATAGCCGAGATTCCTGGGATGCGCGACGAGCAACTTCGGCGAGATGTTCTACGTGCTCGTTCCCGACCCCAACGCGGTGTTCAGCGACAAGCGCGCCTTTGCCGACATCCAGTCGCTCACGCCGGGTACGCTCGCGCACGAGTACCAGCACCTGATCAACGCGGGCCGCCGCCTCTACGTGAACACGACGTCGGACTACCCGGAGGCCGTGTGGCTCAACGAAGGACTGAGCCACATCGCCGAGGAGCTGTTGTTCTACAAGGCGACGCATCTCGCGCCGCGCCAGAACATCGACCTGAACGCCGCGCGCACCGTGTCGGACGCAGTTCGCCGAGCTACCAGGGGAGCAACTTCGGCCGCTACGACGAGTTTCTCTCCGAGCCGTCGCAAACTTCGCCGTACGCCGACAACGACGATCTGAACACGCGCGGCGCGACGTGGAACCTGCTGCGCTATCTCGCGGATCATCACGGCACGGGCGACGGCACAGACGTTTTTCCAGCTGACCAACGGCCCGGACACCGGCCAGGTCAATCTGTCGCACGTCTTCGGCACCGACTATCCTGACGCAGATCCGCGATTGGGCCACGTCGGTGTTCAGCGACGACGTTCCCGGGTTGACCGACGCGCGGTTCCTCGAGCAGAGCTGGAACATGCGCAGCGTCTTCCCGGGCTTGGCGGCCGGGAACAACCAGGCGCTCGGCAAGTTCCCGCTGACGGTCGTCCCGCTCTCCGACGTTGTGCCGGCGAACCTGCTCGTGAACGCGGGCGGCGTAGCCTACCTGCGGTTCACCGTTCCAGCAGGCGGCCAGGCATCGATCGACTGGACGTCATCGGGTTTGCCGGTGAGTCCGTTCTTCCAGTTCACTGTCGTTCGGACTCGGTAGACGACGAGCCCTCGGGCCTCACAGTCGTGAGGTCCGAGGGGCTCGAGTTCTTGAGGCTGTCGTTCCGGGTTCTCTTGGCCAGCCGGCATCGCCGCGGTGGAATCGAGCCCTGCCGTGAGCAGGAGCCTGAGCAAGAGCCTCGAGCCAAACGACAATGCCGCGTGTAGCTCATGGCTCCCGCTCAAGCTCCTGCTCGAGGCAGGGCTCGCGTGAACCGCCGAGATGCCAGTCGGCCGGCGACGATCTCGAACGTCATCTCGCTTCTGAGATCTCAGTTCTCTGATCCAGGAAAAGAAAAGGGCGCCACATCGGCGCCCCTTTCCCTATCTCAGACCCTGACGCCTCACGCCTTTTCCCTCGCCGCCTCCGCCAAACTCGGCTCGCTCGCCAGTACCGCGCGCGCGATTTCGACCATTGGTACCGACCGGTCCTGACTCGTGCGCTGCAGGATGCGGTAGGCCTCCTGCTCCGACGAGCCGGTGCGGCGCATGAGAATTCCTTTCGCGCGCTCGATCGTCTTGCGGTTCTCGAGCGCCTGTCGCGCCGACTCGGCGTCGTGCCGCGCCGACGCGAGCTCCTTGGCGCGCGTCGCCGCGAGGCGGATCGTCGAGTCGAGCACCTTCGGCGGCGCCGGCTTCGGCAGAAACGCGATCGCCGCCGTCGACGTCACCTCGCGATCGCTCAGCGTCAGCGTGTGATCGCCGCTGAACAGCACGACCGCCACGCCCGGCATCGCTTGCGTGATCGCTTCGGCGGCCTCGATGCCGGATCCGTCCGGCATGTGCACGTCGAGCAGAACGACGTCGGGCGCAACGTCCTTCGAACGTTCGAATGCCTCGCGCCCCGTCGACACCTCGGCGACGATCGAATGTCCGAGCGTCGTGAGAAGGTCGGTGAGGAGCGAACGCGCGTTGTCGTCGTCTTCGGCGACGAGGAGTCGGATGCGGGGTGCGGCGTCTGTCATCGTGAGCAATCTGGGCACGCGCCAATGGTGGCGCCAGCGGCGAACGGGTCTGTCAGCTCTCCGCGGCGACCTGCGCAAGCAATTCGGATGTTCTAACGGGCTTGCGAAGAATGAAGTCACCATCGGCGCCCGCGCCGGCGCCGCCTGGTTCCCAACCTGTGACCACTCCGATACGCATCGACGGCCACCGCTGTCGAACCGCGGCGATGAGCTCCCATCCGCTGCCGTCGGACAATCCAATGTCGGTTACGAGCACTTCGTAGCTCGCGTCCGGCTGTTCGAGTCGCGCCAGCGCCTCCGTGACGCCCGCCGCCGCGTCGACGTGATGTCCGTCGGATTCGAGCAGCGCCTGCATGAATTCCCGACTGTCGTGGTGATCCTCGACGAGGAGCACGCGCCGCGGCATCCGCCGACGCGGCTCAACGGCCGAGCCCGCCGTGGATGCCGCCGCCTGCGACGACCCGGCGGGGAAGATCAGGCTGATCGTCGTTCCCTGCCCCAACTCCGAGACGATCTCCGCTCGGCCGCGGTGCCGCTTCACGATTCCATAGACCTCGGCGAGGCCGAGTCCGGTTCCCGCGCGCCCTTTCGTCGTGAAGAACGGCTCGAACGCGCGCTCGCGAGTCTCCGAGGACATTCCCATTCCGGAGTCGCTCACCTCGAGACGCGCCTCGCCGCCGTCGGATGACGTCCGCAAGCCGAGCGTGCCGCCGTGAGGCATGGCGTCGAGCGAGTTCTGCACGAGGTTGAGCAACGCCTCGCGAATCTCGCCGCCGAGGCCGCGGATGACGCGCGCCGCGCCCCAGGTCGCGCTGCAGTTTGACCGTGCCGCCGCGCGCGCGCTCCGCCCACAGCGGACGCGTCATCGCCACGACCTCGTCGCACACGAGCGAGAGATCCACGATCTCCTCGCGCTCCGACTGCATCGGCTCCTGGCGGATGAATCGGCCGACGCGCGCCGCGGTCGCGGCTCCGGTCTCCGCCGCCTTCGCGATGCGCACCGCGTAGTCGCGGACGGCGGCCGGATTGTCGGCGTTCGTCTCGAGGAGATACGCCGCCGCCATGATCGGATTGAGCGCGTTGTTCACGTCGTGCATCACGCCGGCGGCGAGTTGGCCGACCGCGGCGAGGCGCCGCTCCCGCGCGCGCGCTTCCTGGAGCGCGAGGAGCTCGGCGGTTCGTTCCTGGACCATGCGCTCGAGTCGCTCGGCTTCGGTCGAGACGCGCTCGAACAGCTCGGCCGTGCGTCGAGCCTCTTCCTCGAGGGCTTTGGCGAGGTGCGTCTTCGCCGTGACGTCGCGCTCGACCGTGACCGCGCCGCGGATCTTTCCCTGCTCGTCGTACAGCGGATTCGAGTTGACCTCGATGATCACCGACGCGCCTTCGACGCCGCGCCGCACGGAAAGCGTCTCGCCGCGCACGCGCTCGCCGCGCAGCGCGCGGGCCGTGGGATGCTCGTGCATGAAGAGGCTCGTGCCTTCCATCGTGCGCGGGCGGTCGAGCTGCCAGAGCTCGCGAAGCGTCGACGGCTGGCTCGCGGCGCCGGCGTGATCCTGGAGCGCCTGCGTGTTCGAGCGAACCGTGCGCCCGTCGATGTCCACGACGCGCACCGAATCGGGGATGACGTCGAAGATCGACTCGAGCTGCGCGACGCTGCGCCCCAATGTCTCGCGAAGCTCTTCTCGCTCGCTGACGTCGGACCCGGCGAAGAGGATCGAACGGCCGCCGGCCTCTTCGCCGACGGCGGTGAACGTCGTCTCGATCAGGCGCCGGCCGTTGCGGAAGTGGAACGGCACGCGCTCGGCGGCCCGCCCGGTGACGCCGCGCACGGCCGCGTCGATCTGTTCGGTGAGATCGGCCAGCGCGTTGGGGAAGGCGTCGTAGATGGACAAGCGCGCGGAGGTCGGCGCGTCGACGCCGGTGAGCTCGCGATAGCGCGAGTTCGCGCTCGTCAGCCGGAGGTCGGCGTCGAAGATCGCGATCGACAACGGAATCGTCTCGAACAACGATTCGAAGCGAACGCCGCCGAGCCCGATGCTCACGAATTCCACGCCGGCCGACTGCTCCGTCATGCTCTCGCCCGATCAGTCATGCGTGATGAGACGCGCGCCCCGTTGATACGTGAAGAATGAGTACGCCCATTCTACCAAAACGACCGCCCGGTTGCGAAACCCGGCCAGATACATGATGTGCACGAACAGCCAAGTCCACCACGCCAGCCAGCCGCGAAGGTGTTTTCCGGCGACGACCCCGACGGCGCGATACCGCCCGATCGTGGCCAGATCGCCCTTGTTGATGTAGTGAAACCTCTCCCGCCCCTCACGCCGGATGGTGTGAAGGACGTTCCGCGCCGCCGCTTTCCCGCTCTGAATCGCCGCTGGAGCGATGGCCGGCACGGCCTTGCCTCGGCTGCGCAGCACCGCCAGGTCCCCCACGACGAACACGTTGGGGAGACCGGGAACGCTCAGGTCGTCGTTCACCACGACGCGCCCCGTGCGATCCGTCGCGACGCCAAGCGACTTGCCGAGCGGCGAGGCGGCATTCCCCGCGGCCCAGAAAATCGTTCGCGCCTCGATTCGTTCCCCTTCGGCTTCGACCCACGTGTCGCCGACGTTCGTGACCCGGACGTTGGTCCGAACGTCGACGCCGAGCTCGGTCAGGTCGCGGTGCGCGCGGGCCGAAAGGTCGTCCGGCATCGCGGGCAGGATCCGCGGCCCGGCCTCGAGCAACAGTATGCGCGCGCTCGCCGTGTCGATGTGACGAAAGTCGCTGGGGAGCGCGATAGCGGGAGATCGTCGGCAGCATTCCGGCCAGCTCGACGCCCGTCGGCCCGCCGCCGACGATGACGAACGTGAGTTGGGCGCGCCGCTCGGCTTCGTCCCTCGTCCGGTCGGCGCGCTCGAACGCCAGCAGCCAGCGGCGCCGCAGCTCGATCGCGTCAGCCGCGCTCTTGAGACCCGGCGCGTAGGACTCCCACTCCGGGTGCCCGAAGTACGAGAACCGCGCGCCCGAGGCGAGGATGAGATAGTCGTACTCGAAATCCTGGCCCTGGTCGCAGTGGACCACGCGGTTCGCCGGGTCGATCGACTCGACCTCGGCGAGGACGACGTCCGTGTTGCGCTGCTTGTGGAGCAGCCAGCGGATCGGCGCGCAGATGTCGGTCGGCGCCAGCGTCGCCGTCGCGACCTGGTAGAGCAGCGGTTGAAAGACGTGGTGATTCGTCCGGTCGATGACGAGGACGTCGACGTCCGTGTTCTTGAACGTCCGCGCGGCGTAGAGTCCGCCGAATCCCGCGCCGATGATGACGACGCGCGGACGGGTCATCGTGTCAGCGTTGCGCGGCGGACCGCGCGGGCTGGGGATTCGGGCTCAGCGCGCTCAACGCGAGCCCCACGGCCAGCACCACGACGACGGCGACCAGGTTGTGCCAGAGAAACGAGACTGCGCGGCGCGCGGAAATTCACCACGCTCACGGCGGCGAGTCCGGTGATCATCCCGACGAAAGCGCCCAAGCTCGTCGCCCGCGGGATCATCGCCAGCAGGAAGACGCCGAGGATCGATCCGTAGAAGAAGGAGCCGAACCGGTTCACCACCTCGATGAGCGAGCCGAGATTCACGGCGTAGTGCGCCACGATGCACGCGAACACGCCCCAGAACGCGATCGACGCCCGCGACACCCGGAGGTAGTGCGCGTCGCGTCGCCTCGGGCTTGATCCACCGGCGGTAGAGGTCGATCACCGTGGCGCTGGAGAGCGAAGTGAGCTCGCCGGAGATCGCGTTCATCGCCGCGGCGATCACGGCCGCGATGAAGATGCCGGCCAGTCCGAGCGGCAGGTGGTCGACGACGAAGCGCGGAATGATGTAGTTCGCGTCGTTGGCCGGGCCGTGCGTGACCCCGCGCGCGTAGTCCAGCGCCTGGCTGCGCAGCGCGTCGCGCAGGATCGGCGAGCTCGCGGTGTCGTAGCGCTGCTGGAGGTCGGCGAGGAACTGCGGGAACGCCTCGCGCACGGCGCGCTCGTGCGCCGGATTGAAGAGGATCGGACCTCTGTGGTACTGGTAGTACACGAACACGAGCACGCCGACGAGCAGCACGAGCGCCTGCAGCGGGATCTTCCAGTACGCGCTCATCAGCAGCGACGTCCGCGCCTCGTCCGTCGATTTCGCGGCGAGGTATCGCTGCACCTGGCTCTGGTCCGTTCCGAAGTACGACATCATGAGGAACGTCCCGCCGATGAGCCCCGACCAGAACGTGTAGGTGTTCGTGAGGCTGAACGAGAAGTCGAACACGCGCAGGTGGCCCGTCGCGCCCGCCACGTGGAGCGCCGTCGACGGCGACACGGGGATCTTGATGAGCAGCGTGATGACGACGGCGACAAGCGCGCCGACGATCAGGAACATCTGCTTGACGTCCACCCACGTCACCGCCTGCACGCCGCCGACCATCGCGTAGAGCACGGCGGGCACGCCGATGATCGCCACGCACCACCAGAGATTCCATCCGAAGATCGTCGAGAAGACGACCGCCGGCGCCGCGATGATCGTGCCGCACGACATCCCGCGCGACAACAGGAAGAGAAACGCCGTGAGCGAGCGCGTCCGCGCGTCGAACCGGCGCTCGAGATACTCGTACGCCGTGTACACGCCGGCGTTCTTGAGCAGCGGCACGAGCGTGACGCCGAGGATCACCATCGCCAGCGGCAGCCCGAAGTAGAACTGGATGAACCGCATGCCGTCGGTCGCGCCCTGGCCCGTCGTGCCGATCATCGTCACGGCCGAGAGCTGGGTCGCCATCACGGACAGGCCGACCGCCCACCACGGCAGGCTTCGGTTCGCGAGGAAGTATCCCTCCATCTCGGTGGTGCCTTTCGAGCGTCGAAGGCCGGTGACCACGACGTAGGCCAGCCACACCACCACGATCACCCAGTTCAGTGGATTCATTCAGTGCGAGAAGGTCGAGCTGGAGAAGCCAGAGCAGCACGAGTGTGATCACTTGTACGCCAAGCACGCTCGCGAGCGTCTTCACGAATCGAGCGCGCGCTCCCGGCTTGCGAATCGCTTGGCGAGGCGTTGCGTGGTCCTACCGCTCACGGACGCACCGAGTCCGAGGGTGGATGCGTCGGGCGATTGGCCGCGGCGGGCGTCGCCGACAGCAGATTCACGAACAATCGCGCGGCGCCCGGGTTGCCCGCGGGCAATTCGCGGAAAAAGGCGAACGTCGTGTAGACGTACACTCCCTTGCCGAGCGGTGCGATGAGCACCGCGCCGTCCTGCGGCGGATCGCCCTTGTCGTTCATCGAGAACACGGTGCGGTACGCGGGATCGAACGTGCGCGGCATGTACAGCGCGCGCTCCTGAACCCAGTTCGCGAAATCTTCCTGCCCGATCTTGTTCGGCTTCGCGAGGAGCGGCGAACCCGGATCCAGGACGCGGACCGAGCGCGTTCTCGTCGGTCACGCGATCGGTCGAGCGAGGCGCCGTGATCGGGAACGGCAAAATTCCCGGCCGGCCGTACGAGCCCTGACCGTACTGCGTGACGATCGTTCCGCCGTTGCGCGCGTACGCCATCAGCGTGCCGTTGTTGGCGACGAGCGCCGGATTCGACTCGTACGCGCGCGGCCCGATGACGATGGCCGTGTAGCCGCTGAGATCCTGTTGCGGCAGCGTGAGCGGGTCGAGCTCTCCGACAGGGATGCCGAGCTCCTCGAGCATCGACATCACGTTGTCGCCCACGCCCCTGATGTACCCGACTCTTGAGGTTGGCGTAGGTGATGTTGACCGCCTGCATCGCTGACGATCGAGCTGCGGTAGAAGCGAAGCGGCCGGATGTGCGAGTACTCGACCGGCACGAAGCCGAGGCTCGAGACGACGCACCGCGGCGTTCTCGCGCAGGCTCGCGCTCGCCGCGATGTCGTGGGGCCCGGCGGCGAGCACGCCGCGCACGCGGAAATAGAGGTGCGCGTCGCCGAACGGCTCGAGCGACACGTGTCGCGTCGCCGTGTCGGCGTGGAGCCCGTCCGGCAACCGCAGCGTGACGTCGGCCTGGCGCGGCACGCCGTCGGCCGAATGCACGTAGACGAGCATCGTGCGGTCGAACGGCGCGCCCGCCCGCGCGTATTCCACTTCGTGCTGGAGCAACACCGAGATCTCCGGCACCGTCGCGATCGGACGACGAACCTCTCCCCGCGCGGGATCGGCGAACCGATAGACGATCGGCCCTTCGCGGACGAGCACGGGCACGCCGTCGACGCGCAGCCCGACCTCCGCGCCGGACTCGAGACGCCGGTCTTCGCCCTCGACCATCTCGGTGCGCGGCTGCACGAACATGTCGCCCTTCGGCTCGCTCCTCAGCCACCACGGGAGCGACAGTCGCATCGGCGCGCGATACGTGATCTGTTGCGTCGCGGTGCTGTCCGGCAAAATCTCGCGCCGCTGCCGCGACGCCATGCCGAGCGCGTTGATCAGCGACACGCGGTCGAGCGTGAGCGTCGACTTGCCGCCGTTGTACACGCGCACGGTGACCGGCACCGTGTCGTTCTGCGCGATGAGATCGCGCGGCGCCGTGATGTCGATCGAAACGCCGGCGGCGCCGAGCAACGCGGCAGTCGCGCGCTCGTTCGTGATCGACAGCGACGACCAGAGATCACGCTCGGCCGCCGTACAAGTGTGGTCGTCCGCGCCTTCGGCGCCGGAGAAGCCGCACGCCTTGCCGCTTCCGGCGCGCGTCACGAGACGCTCATACGTCGACAGCGGCGCCACCATCGCCGACGGGTTCACGAGATTCTCCGACGCGACGACGGCCGCCCGCGCGGCCGGCAGCGAATCGAGCGCGGTGCGCGCCGAATCCGGAAGACGCACCGATTTGAACCTCGCCCACGTCGTGTCGATCCCGTCGAACAGTCCCGTCTCGGACGCGTTGGCGTCGGACACGCGCGACACCTCGAGCTTCACGGCCGTGTACACCGGACCGATGCGCGGCAGCGCGCCCTGTCCCTGCGACCGGTGCTGCGAGCGGCTCTGCGTCGCGATCTCCGAATACGACTCGCCGAGCAGCGGCGCGTATTCGCCGACGTCGAACGCGAGCGACGCGCCCGACCCGTTGCGCCGCAGCCGGTAGAACTTCGACGGCGTCCACGCGTCGAGGCCCGACAGCCGGTTCGGCGGAAACCGCACGGTGTCGCCCGCGGCGTCGAACGCCTCGCGCGCCACGACGCCCGAAAACTGGTGATGCCCGTGTCCGTCGGCCGGCGTTCCCGACCACACCGAGATGATGACGTGCGGACGGAAGGCGCGGATCACCGCCACAACGTCCGAAAGAATCGAATCCTTCGGCCAGTGGTCGAGCGTCTCCTCGAGCGTCTTGGAGAATCCGAAATCGTACGCGCGCGTGAAGTACTGATGCCCGCCGTCGATGCGGCGCGCGGCGAGCAGCTCCTCGGTGCGGATCATGCCGAGCGCCGGACCGAGCTCGTTGCCGATGAGATTCTGGCCGCCGTCGCCGCGCGTGAGCGACAGATACGCCGTCTCGACGTGCCGCGCCTTGGCCAGCCACGCGATGAGCTGCGTGTCCTCGTCGTCGGGGTGCGCGCCGATCATCAGCACGCGCGCGGTCGTGCCGAGGCCGGCGATCTCCTCGCCCAACTTCGCCGCGTCGACGCGCTGCCCGCGCGCGCCCGGTGCGAGCGCGAGCAACCCGGCACAGACCAGCGAGACCACTCGCTTCATCGAAGAATTCTGGGAATGAATCGTTGTATGTGAGCCCCGCGCGACCTACCGCGCGGCGGGAGTCTTCCGCCGTCCGGCCGGCGAATATGTCAGGACGTCCTTCACGATGCGAGCTTGCTCCTCGTCGTGGACCGCCTTGTGCCCCTCGGCGGGGCTCGACCGCTCGGGCCGGCCGATGTAGCGCAGCGTCGTCACGGTGCCGATCGACGCCCGAAGGCGCGGCTGAACGTACGTCCACGCGCCCATGTTCTTCGGCTCCTCCTGCGCCCACACGACTTCTTCCACGTTCGGGTACTGGTCCACCACGTCGCCGACCTCGCGCGGCCACGGCGCGATCTCCTCGACGCGAATCAACGCGACGTTCGACGGATGCTCGCCGGCGGCGGTCAGGTCGTAGTACAGCTTCGCGGTGCAGAAGACCAGCCGTTGCACCGCGTCGCGCTGCGTCGCGGCCGGGTCGTCGATCACGCGATGGAACGAGCCGCCGGCCAGATCCTCGAGCTTGGAGAGCGCGGCGGTGAGACGCAGCAGCGACTTGGGCTGCATCAGCACGAGCGGCCGCCGAGGCCGGCGCAGCGCCTGGCGTCGCAGAATATGGAAGTACTGCGCGGGCGTCGACGGATAGGCGACGACCATGTTGTCCTCGGCGCAGAGCTGGAGGAACCGCTCGAGACGCGCGCTCGAGTGCTCGGGGCCCTGCCCCTCGTACCCGTGCGGCAGCAGCAGCACGAGCCCGGACTCGTGACGCCACTTCGCGCGTCCGGCCGAGAGCAGTTGGTCGAAGATGGGCTGGCCGACGTTGGCGAAGTCGCCGTACTGCGCTTCCCACAGGACCAGCTCGTTCGGCGTCGCGATGCTGAAGCCGTACTCGAAGCCGATCACCGCCGTTTCGGACAGCGGGCTGTTATAGATCTCGAATTCGCCGCCTGCCTGCGGCAGATGCGCGAGCGGCGTGAACGACTCGCCGGTCTCCGCGTCGTGCAGCACCGCCTGGCGGTGCGAGAACGTGCCGCGCTCGGCGTCCTGCCCGGTGAGACGGACGCTCACTCCTTCCGTGAGAAGCGACGCGAACGCCAGCGCCTCGGCGTGACCCCAGTCGATGCCGCCGCTGTTGATCGCGCCGCGCCGCCGCGGAACCGTCCGCTGCAGCGTCGGGTGAAGCTTGAACGTCGACGGCCAGGCCAACAGTTGTTCGTTCAGCGCGACGAGCCGCTCCGACCGCACGGCGGTCTCGGACTCGCGTCCCACGCCGCTCCCGCCGGCGTCTGGCGAGGAGCCTCCGGCTTCGAGAGCGTCGGCGGAGTCTCGTGCTTCATGTCCGAATAGATCTTCTGCAGCCGCGCGCCGACGGCGGCGTCGGCCGCCTTCACGTCGTCGTCGGTCACGATGCTTTCCCGCACGAGTCGCGCGGCGTAGATCTCGCGCGCGCGTGGGATGTGCCGCGACGACCTTGTACATCAAAGGCTGCGTGAATGCCGGCTGATCCGCCTCGTTGTGTCCGTGCCGCCGGTAGCCGACGAGGTCGATGAGAAAATCCTTGCTGAAGCGACGGCGATAGGCGATCGCCAGACGCACCGCCTGCACGCACCCTTCGGCGTCGTCGGCGTTGACGTGCACGATCGGGATCTCGAATCCCTTCGCCAGGTCGCTCGCGTAGTGCGTCGAGCGGCCGTCGATCGCGTCCGTCGTGAACCCGACCTGGTTGTTCGTGATGATGTGGACGGTTCCGCCCACGCGGTATCCGGCCAGCAACGACATGTTGAGCGTCTCGGCGACCACGCCCTCGCCCGCGAACGACGCGTCGCCGTGCACGACGATCGGCAGCACCGACGCCTCGTCGCGCGTGTTGGGCGCCGAGCCTCCGACGCGTTGCCGCGCGCGCGCGACGCCCTGAGCGACCGGATTCACCAGCTCGAGGTGGCTCGGGTTCGACATGAGCTCCACGTTCACCACGCCGCCGCCCGCGACGTCGATCTTCGCGGCGAAGCCCATGTGGTACTTCACGTCGCCCGTGTCGGAATCGCTCGTCATCGGCGACGGGCCACCCCTCGAACTCCTCGAAGAGCGCGCGATAGGATTTGCCCATCACGTGCGTCATGACGTTCAGACGGCCGCGGTGCGCCATCCCGAGCACGACTTGGCGCGCGCCGGCGTCCGCGCCGCGCGCGATCGCCTCGTCGAGCATCGGCACGAGCGCGTCGACCCCTTCGATCGAGAAGCGCTTCACGCTCACGTACGCCCGCCCGAGGAACCGCTCGAGCGCGTCCACCGCGGTGAGTCGCTCGAGCAAGCGCCTTCTTCTCGTCGGCGGTCAGCGGCTCCGATGCCTCGCCCGATTCGATCGTCGCGCGGAGCCACTGCCGCTCGGTCTCGTCGCTGACGTGCTCGAACTCGTAGCCGAGGCTCGTGCAGTAGAGCTCGCGCAGGCGGCGCACGAGATCCGCCGGCGGTTCCGCGCGCGGATCTCCCGAGCGCGGCCGCCGGCACGTCGTCGAGATCCGATTCCGAGATCCCGTGGAACTCGGGCTCGAGCTCGGCTGCGCCGGGTGGCGTCGACCCCAGCGGATCGATCGGCACGGCCAGATGGCCGAAGCGTTCGATCGCGGCGACGAGTCCGGCGGCGCCGGCCGTCTTGCGCAGAATGCTCGCGTCGAACGTGCCGCCGCCCGGCGCGGCTTCGGCGCGCCCTAGACTTTCGGCGAAACGAAAAAACTGGCGCCAAGATTCGTCGACGGACGCGGGGTCGCGACGATAGGCGTCATAGAGCTCGGCGATGTAGCCGTCGTTGAACGCACTTGTAGTGGGAAGACCAGACATGCGTGAAAGTTAGCCGAGCCTCTGCCCCGAGACCGAGGGGGGAAGGCGCTATAGGTCGTCGGTCGGCAGGACGAGGCGGAACACCGACCCTTCGCCCTGATTCGACTCGAACTCGATGCGCCCGCCCAGGAGGTCGGCGAGCTCCCGGGAGATGTAGAGGCCGAGTCCCGTGCCGCCGTGGCGTCGCGTGAGACCGGCGTCGAGTTGCGCGAACGGGCGAAACAGGCGCTCGACGTCGCGCTTGGCGATGCCGATGCCCGTGTCGCGCACCGTGAACCTGATTTCGCCGGCGCGCCGCTCCAGCTCGATGCGCACGTCGCCGAAATCGGTGAACTTGACGGCGTTCCCCGCGAGGTTGATGAGGATCTGGCGCACCTTGTCGACGTCGCTCGTCATGCGAATCGGTTCTTCCGGCACGCTGACGGCGAACGCGAGGTGCTTCTGCCGCGCCATCGGCTCGATGACGGCCGCCGTCGCGCGCACGAGGTCCGCGGCGAGGAAGTCCGTGGGCCGCACGACCTCGCGCCCCTCGTCGAGGCTGGAGAACGCGAGCAGCTCTTCGATGACCGACGCCAAGTGCTGCGTCACCGACCGCATGCGCTCGAGCACGTCGAGCTGGCTGTCGGACAGCGGCCCGATGACCTGGTCGGCGAGCAGTTCCTCGTAGCCGGCGAGCGCCGTGAGCGGCGTCCGCAGCTCGTGCGACACCGTCGCGAGGAAACGGCTCTTCGCGCGGTCGGCGACCTTCGCCTGCTCGAGCAGCTCGGCGTTCCACAGCGCGAGCGCCGCGTAGTCGGCGATGACCCGCAGTCTGTGCGCGTCGCGCTTCGAAAACACCGGCGCTCCCATGTCGCGCGTCACGGCGATGACGCCGAGGATCACCTCGTGCGCCATCAACGGCGCGAGCAGCATCGGGCCGACGCGCACGTCCGGAACGACGCGCAACAACGGACGCGCCGACCCGCTGAAATTCTCGACGACGACGACGTCGCGCGTCCGCAGCACCTCGCGCGCCAACGAACCGGGGAGCGCGAAGCGCCGGCCTCGCGCGATGCCGAGCGAGCCGATCGCCGCCACGAGCTCGCCCTTCGTTTGCCACCGCCTTGAGCACCGCGGCGCCGCTTCCCCCGCATTGCTCGGCGCCGGCGTCGCAGAGAAGCTGGAGCAACGTTGTCGTGTCGTTCTCGCCGGCCATCTGGCGCGCGAGACGTCGCAGCGCTTCGCTCTCGCTCGCGCGTTCGACGTCGGGCAGCTCGATCGCCACGCCGTCGGCGTCGCGGCACACGGAGAGCTCGATGCCGCGTTCCTGCAGGTCGCCGAGGACGACGCGTCGCGTGACGCCGTCGCCGCGCGTTGCGATCAGCGCGTCGAGTAGTGGCTTGGCCGGGACGATCGCGGGCGCGTCGTCGGGCTTACCCGTCAGCGCGGGTGTGCGCTGAGGGTCGGTCCCGGCCACGGTAGCACGTTTTGCTGATTGACCCGGCCGCGCCGTAGCCGCACGGCCGACAGGAGACGCTGAGCGTCTTCGCGCTCGAGCGTGGGCAAATACAGGAAACCAGCCACACCGTTCGTGTCGAGCAGATGCGCGTCGCCGGGGTGGCGCGTGAGACTCACGGCGATCAGCGGAATGCCCGAACGCAACGGATCACTCTCCCAGCTCGCCAAGGGCGTCGCCGCCAGAAGATCGTAATCGCAGATGACCGCGTCGAGGTCGCTCGTCGTCACGAGCGTCATCGCTTGATCCATTCCGACGCACGGAACCGTTTCGGCGCCGAGGTCGTCGAAGTAGCGGCACAAGTGTTCGGTCAGAAACGGGTGTCGAGCGACGCACATCACGCGCATGCGTCGAATATACCGAACACGGCTCGCGGTCATCAGAGGCACGAAGGCACAACGCGCGCGTGACTTCTGTCACGCGTCGCGCTCGCGATTCTGTCAGGAGCCCCATAGTCTTTGTCCGACATGACCCTTTCGTCCAACGAGCGAGCCCGCCAGTGAGCCGCAACCCGTTCGATCTCACCGGAAAGGCGGCGCTCGTCACGGGCGGGTACGGTGTACTGGGCGGCACCATCGCGACAGGCCTCGCTGCCGCCGGTGCGCGCGTCGCCGTGCTCGGCCGCCGGCACGACCTCGCCGCGGCGAAAGCCGACGAGATCCGAAACGCGGGTGGGGACGCGATGCCGCTCGTCGCCGACGTGCTCGAGCGCGACGCGGTTCGCCTGGCGAGCGACGAGGTCCACCGCGCGTGGGGTCGGATCGACATCCTCGTCAACGCGGCGGGCGGCAACGTCGCGCGTTCGCGCAACGACAATCGCAGCATCTTCGAGGTCCCGCCCGACGCGTTCGACGAAGTGCTGCGTCTGAATCTTCATGGAACCGTGATTCCGTCGCTCGTCGTCGGCGAAGCGATGGCGCGCGTCGGGCGCGGGTCGATCATCAACATCTCGTCGATGGCCGCGGCCTCCGCGATCAGCGGCACGCTCGGCTACTCCGTCGCGAAGTCGGGGATCGATTCGTTCACGCGGTGGCTGGCGATGGAGCTCGCGCGAAAGCACGGCGACGGGATTCGCGTCAACGCCATCGCGCCCGGGTTCTTTGTGTCGGCGCAGAACCGCGCCGTGCTCGTGGACGACTCCGGCCAGCCGACGGCCGAGGGCCCGCACGATCATTCAACGGACGCCGATGGGGCGTTTCGGCCGCCCCGACGAGTTGGTCGGCGCGGCGCAGTGGCTGGCCAGCGACGCGGCGTCGTTCGTGACCGGCGTCGTGATCCCGGTGGACGGTGGATTCAGCGCGTTCAGCGGGGTCTAGCCGCACTCATATCTTTGGAGCGCTTCGACTTGCTCGCGCGTTTGTCGCTCCGCGACCCCACCACGACCGGCCGATCGTCGCATCAACACGTGACGAATGCTTGACAGAAGGCACTGATTGCGGCCAACATAGCAGAGATAAGGTCAATTGATCTTTCGCTAAACCTTCAGGCGAGAGAACCGTCCCACTCGCCCAGCGGCCGCATGAAGATCATCGACGTCCGGACCACCCCAGTGAGTGTGCCCATCGAAGCGCCCCTTCGCCACGCGAACGGGTGCCATTGGGGACGCTTCGTCCGCACCATCGTCGAGGTGGAAACCGACGACGGCCTCATCGGGCTCGGCGAGATGGGCGGCGGCGGCGAGAGCGCCGCCGCGGCATTCGCGGCGCTCAAGCCCTACGTGCTCGGCACCGATCCGGCGAAGCTCGAGGAGCTGCGCTTCAAGGTTTCCAATCCGACCGCGTCCCTTTACAACCACCGGACGCAGATGCTCGCGGCGCTCGAGTTCGCGTGCCTCGACATTCTTGGGCAAGCGTGGGGCGTACCTGTTTCCGAGATCCTCGGCGGCCGGCTGCGCGATCACGTGCCCTTCGCGTCGTACTTGTTCTTTCGCTACGCCAACGCCGCCGACGGCAGCGGCGAAGTGCGCACGTGCGAGCAGCTCGTCGCGCAGGCCAAGGCGCTCAAGGCGAAGCACGGCTTCACGACGCACAAGCTCAAGGGCGGCGTTTTCCGCTCCGGAGTACGAGCTCGAGTGCTACCGCGCGCTCGCCGCGGAATTGCCCGGCGACCGCTTCCGGTTCGATCCGAACGGCGTCTGGTCCACCGAGCAGGCGATCTGGTTCGGGCGCCATATCGAGGATCTGAATAACGATTATCTCGAGGACCCCGTGTTCGGGCTCCACGGCATGCGCCGGGCGCGCGAAAAGCTGCGCACGCCGCTCGCCACGAACACCGTCGTCGTCAACTTCGAGCAGCTCGCGGCGAACGTGCTGCAGACCGCCGTCGACGTGATTCTTCTCGACACGACGTTCTGGGGCGGGATTCGCCAGTGCGTGAAGGCCGCCGCCGTGTGCGACACGTTCCAGCTCGGCGTGGCGGTCCATTCGTCGGGCGAGCTCGGGATCCAGCTCGCGACGATGCTCCACCTCGGCGCGGTGATTCCCAACATCACGTTCGCCGCCGACGCGCACTACCATCACCTCGTCGACGACGTGATCCAGGGCGGCAAGGTGTCGTACTGCTGCGACGGGAGCATCCCGGTGCCGACGGCTCCGGGACTCGGCGTGAAGCTCGACCGCGACAGGCTCGGCACGTATCACGAGGCGTTCCGTCGGCTCGGCGGATATCCGTACGATCAGGACCCGCTTCGCCCGGGTTGGGCGCCGCTCGTGCCGAACACCGATTGGGCCGATCCTCTCGACGCGCGGATCCCGCGGATTCCCGTCTGACCTGAACGGCTCGTGCGCCCTACCGTCGTGTCCAGTGGCGCCGCGCTGTCTCATTGTCGGCGATCGATCGCGGCGTTTCTCCTCCTCGCGACGCCGGCGCTCGGCCAGCGCGGCGCGCCGCCCTCGGAAGACGGCTACGATCTCTGGCTGCGCTATCGGCCTCGTAGCCGACGCGTCGCGACTCGCCGAGTATCGCGCGGCGATCACGACCATCGTCGTCGAAGGCGATTCGCCGACGCTGCGCGCGGCGCGCGACGAGCTGACGCGCGGACTCACCGGGCTTCTGGGCCGCCGAATCCAGATCGACGGGCACGCCAGCCGCCGACGGTCGTCGTCATCGCCGGCACGCCGAGCGGTTCGGCGGTCGTGAGGTCGCTGTCGCTCGACACGACGCTCGCGCGGCTCGGCGACGAGGGATATCGTGCTGCGCGCGATGACCGTGCGCGGAAAGCGGGCGATCGTGATCGCGGCGAAGAGCGACGTCGGCGTTCTGTATGGCGCGTTCGCTCTCCTGTCGCGGCTTCAGCAATCGCTGCCGGTCGCGCGGCTCGACGTCGCCAGCGCGCCGCGCATTCAGCTTCGCCTGATCGACCACTGGGACAACCTCGATCGCAGCATCGAGCACGGGTACGGCGGCTCGTCGCTCTGGGAGTGGACCGCGCTGCCGGACTCGGTTTCGCCGCGCTACCGCGACTACGCGCGGGCGGAGGCGTCGATCGGCGTCAACGGCGTGTCGCTGACGAACGTCAACGCCAACGCGAAGGCGCTGACGGCGGAGTACCTGAAGAAGGTCGCGGCGATCGCCGGCGTGTTCCGGCCCTACGGAATTCGCGTGTATCTCACGGCGCGGTTCAGCGCGCCGATCGAGATCGGCGGCCTGAAGACGGCCGATCCGCTCGACCCCGCCGTGCGAGCGTGGTGGAAGGCGAAGGCCGACGAGATCTACGCGGCGATTCCCGACTTCGGCGGCTTTCTCGTCAAGGCGAACTCCGAGGGACAGCCCGGGTCCGCAGGACTACAAGCGCTCGCACGCCGACGGCGCCAACATGCTCGCCGACGCCGTCGGTCCGCACGGCGGCATCGTCATCTGGCGCGCGTTCGTCTACAGCAACGACGTGCCGACGGATCGCGTGAAGCAGGCGTACGACGAGTTCACGCCGCTCGACGGACAGTTCCGCGACAACGTGCTGATCCAGGTGAAGAACGGCCCGCTCGACTTTCAGCCGCGCGAGCCGTTCTCGCCGCTCTTCGGCGCGATGCCGAAGACGCCGCTGATCCTGGAATTCCAGATCACCAAGGAATACCTCGGCGAGGACACGCACCTCGTCTACCTCGGGTCGCTCATGTCCGAGGTTCTCTCGGCGGACACGTGGGTGCACGGCAAAGGGTCGACGGTCGCCAGCGTGATCGACGGGTCGCTGCACGGCTATCGGCGCACCGGCATCGCGGGCGTCGCCAACACGGGCACGGATCGCAACTGGACCGGATCGCACTTCAACCAGGCGAACTGGTACGCGTTCGGCCGGCTCGCCTGGGATCCTCGGCTGTCGCCGGCGGCGATCGCCGAAGAGTGGACGCGACGAACGTTCTCGAACGATCCGAAGGTCGTCGCGCCGATCGTGCACATGATGCTCGTGTCGCGCGAAGCCGTCGTGAACTACATGACGCCGCTCGGGCTCGCGCACATGATGGGCACGGACCACCACTACGGTCCGGCGCCGTGGGCCCGTCTCGCTCGCGCGGACTGGATGCCCTCCTACTACCATCGCGCGGACAGCATCGGCGTCGGGTTCGAACGCTCGCCTCAGGGGAGCGACGCCGTTTCACAGTATGCGCAGCCGCTGCGCGACCTTTTTGGCGACCGCGCGCAAACACCGGACTCGCTGCTGCTCTGGTTCCACCATGTCGGCTTGGACGGAGCGCACGAAATCGGGACGCACGTTGTGGGAGGATCTCTTCTACCACTACCGCGAGGGAATCGACACCGTCAGCTCGATGCGTCGCACGTGGCAGTCGCTCCAGGGAAAGATCGACAGCGCTCGTTTTCACGACGTCGACGATTTCCTCGCGATCCAGGAGCACGAGGCCGTGTGGTGGCGCGACGCCGTGCTCTCGTACTTCCAAACGTTCTCGAATCTGCCAGTGCCGAATGGCTACGCGCCGTTCGCGCATCCGCTCTCGTTCTACCGCGCGCTTCGCTGCCCGGCCGGTCCCCCCGGAGATTTTCGCGCATTCACGGCGCTTGATGCGCGCAAGCCGCGCTGCCCCGCGGTGTACTGAGCCTTCGGTGGACCGGTAGACCGGTGGACCGGTCTACCCCACTTGTTCACCTCCACCTTTCCAACCGCCCACGCCTCGATGTCCAACCCGTACACCCCGCAGCCCGAACATCATTTCACCTTCGGCCTCTGGACCGTCGGCAACGTCGGCCGCGATCCGTTCGGCGACGCCGTGCGCGCCGCGATGCCGCCGACGCGCATCGTGCGCGAGCTGGCGAAGCTCGGCGCCTACGGCGTCAACCTGCACGACAACGATCTCGTGCCGCGCGACGCGAGCGCCGCCGAGCGCGATCGCATCGTCCGCGAGTTCAAGGCGGCGCTCGACGAAACGGGGATGAAAGTCCCGATGGCGACGACGAACCTGTTCGGCGATCCGGTCTTTCGCGACGGCGCGTTCACGAGCAACGACGCCCGCGTGCGCGACTACGCGTTGCAGAAGACGATGCGCGCGATCGACCTCGGCGTGGAGCTCGGCGCCGAGACGTACGTCTTCTGGGGCGGGCGCGAGGGCGTCGAGACGAACGCGGCGAAGGATCCGCAGGAAGCCGTGAAGTGGTTCCGCGAGGCGATCAACTACCTCTGCGAGTACGTGCGATCACAGAAATACGCGCTGCGGTTCGCGCTCGAGCCCAAGCCCAACGAGCCGCGCGGCGACATCTTCTTCCCGACGATCGGCCACATGCTGGCGTTCATCTACACGCTGGCGCACCCGGAGATGGTCGGGCTCAACCCCGAGATCGCGCACGACACGATGGCCGGCCTCGATTTTTCACACGGCGTCGCGCAGGCGCTGGAGGCCGGCAAGCTCTTTCACATCGACCTCAACGCCCAGAAGCCGGGCCGCTTCGACCAGGACCTGCGCTTCGGCAGCGAGGACGTGAAGGGCGCGTTCTTCCTCGTGAAGCTGCTCGAGGACGCGAAGTGGCCCGGCATGCGGCACTTCGACAGCCACGCCTACCGCACCGAGGACGAGCCGGCGTGTGGGACTTCGCGCGCGGCAGCATGCGCACGTACCTCATTCTCAAGGAAAAAGTGGCGCGCTTCAACGCCGACGCCGAGGTTCAGGGAATGCTGAACGAGCTCAGGGCGCGCGGCGGAACGTCGGCCCGGCGGCGTTTCTCGCCCGACGACGCGCGCGAGCTCAAGGCGCGCGACTTCGATCTCGGCGCCATTCGCGACGCCGGCTACGCGTACGAGCGGCTCGATCAGCTGACGATGGAGATCCTGCTCGGAGTGCGCTGAGTGGCGCGCGCCACGTTTCTCGGCGTCGACGTCGGGACGAGCGGCGTCAAGGCGATTCTCGTCGACACGTCGGGCGATGTCCTCGCTTCGGCGATCACACCGCTCCAACTCGCGACGCCGCAGCCCGGCTGGGCCGAGCAGGATCCCGACGCGTGGTGGGCGGCCACGTCGGCGGCGATTCGCACGGTGCTCGCCGCGCGCCCCGGCGACAGTCCGGACGCCGTCGGCGTGTCCGGGCAGATGCACTCGTCGGTCTTTCTCGACGCGCACGGCGAGGTGATTCGGCCCGCGCTGCTCTGGTGCGACGGCCGCACGACCGCCGAGTGCCGCGAGATCACCGAGCGCGTCGGCGGCGAGCAGCGCCTGCGCGAGCTCGCATCCAATCCGGCGCTCGAGGGATTCACGCTGCCGAAGGTCCTCTGGCTGCGCCGACACGAGCCCGAGGCGTTCGCGCGTCTCGCGACGGTGATGCTGCCCAAGGACTTCATTCGCTTCAAGCTCACCGGCGTCGTCGCGACCGAGCCGTCGGACGCGTCGGCGACGCTCATGTACGACACGGCGCACATGCGCTGGAGCACCGAGATACTCGACGCCGTGGACTTGCCGCGCACGCATCGTGCCCGACGTCGGCGGGTCGTCGGAGATACTCGGCCGAGTGTCGGTCGGAGGGCGCGGGCGCGACCGGGCTGCGGCCCGGCACGCCGGTCGTCGGCGGCGGCGCGGACAACGCGTGCGGCGCGGCCGGCGTCGGCGCGATCGCGCCGGGCGAAGCGGTGTCGAGCTGGGGGACGTCGGGCACGGTGCTCGCGCCGATGTCCGAGCCGCGGGTCGATCCCACGCTCCGCGCGCACACCTTCTGCCACGTCGTGCCGGGCGTCTGGTACTTGATGGGCGTCGTTCTCTCGGCGGGCGGCGCGTTCGCCTGGTATCGCGACCAGCTCGCGCGCGACCTCACGAGCACCGGCGAGGCGAACGAGCGGCTCAACGCGGAAGCGATGGCCATTCCTCCCGGCGCGGATGGCGTGACGTTCCTGCCGTATCTCCAAGGCGAGCGAACGCCGCATCGCGACGCGACGGCGCGCGGCGCGATCCTCGGCTTGAGCCTCGCGCACTCGCGCGCGCACGTCACGCGCGCCGTTGTCGAAGGCGTGTGCTTCGCGCTCCGCGACTCGGTGACGATTCTCCAGGAGCTCGGCGTCGTGCCCAACCATATGCTCCTCACCGGCGGCGGCGCACGCGTTGGTTTCCTGCGGCGGATGCAATGCGACGTGTTCGGCCTTCCGGTGTGCACGGTGAATCGCGAGGAAGGGCCGGCGTACGGCGCCGCGCTGCTCGCGGCCGTCGGCGCGGGCGCGTTTCCGAACCTCGCCGCGGCCGCCGCCGCGACGCTGCAGCGGGCGCCCGTCGAGCAGCCGGCGCCCGGGGCTCACGCGGCGTACGACGAGCCATACCGCCGGTTCCGCGAGTCCTTCCACGCCGCGCATACGGGCGCAGATTCAAAGCGCTGATCCGCTTCCCTCGCCCCGATACATGCGACGCGTCCTTCGACATCTGCTCGGCCTGCAGGAGGCTGGACTCGTTCTCGTCCTCGTCGCGCTCGCGATCGCGCTGACCGTGCTCGCCGGATCGCACGTCGATCCGCTGTCGGGGCACACGGTCAACAACTTCTGGAACTCGTACACCCTCATTCAGACCGCCACCGACGCGACCTTCTTCGCCATCATGGCGATCGGCGCGACGGTCGTCATCATCTCGGGCGGCATCGATCTCTCGGTCGGTTCGGTGTACGCGCTCTCCGGAGTGTCGATGGCGCTGCTCCTGCGCGCGCTCGGGCCGATGAGCCCCGCCGCGACGACGATCGTCGGGCTCGTGACGTGCGTGGGCGTCGGTCTCGCTGAGCGGACTGCTCAACGGCGCGCTCGTCGTCGGGCTGCGCGTGCATCCGTTCATCGTCACGCTCGGCACGATGTGGATCCTGCGCGGCATCGCGTTCGTCGCGACGCGCGCGCTGAGCATCCTCGTTCCGCCGACGCTCACGCACGTGGCCAAGGCGTCGCTCGGCATGCGCGGCGGTCTCTACCCGGTGCCGATGCTGGCGATGCTCGCCTGCTGCGCGATCGGCACGATCTACCTCACGCGCACCGTCATGGGCCGCCACATCTTCGCCTTCGGCGGCAACATCGAAGCGAGCCGGTTCGCCGGACTCTCGCTTCGCCGGATTCAGATCGGCGTGTTCGTCGTCGCCGGGCTCACCGCGGGGTTCGCCGCGTTCCTCGGCGCGAGCTTCTACGGTTCGGCGTCGTCGGGCGACGCGCAGGGCTACGAGTTGTACGTCATCGCGTCGGCGGTCGTGGGCGGCGCGAGCCTCGTCGGCGGGCGCGGCAGCGCGCTCGGCGCCACGCTCGGCGCTCTTCTCATAGTTCTGATTCGACAATCCATACGCACGCTCCACTTCGACCAGAACTACGAGTGGATCGTCATCGGCTGCGCGATCATTCTCGCCGTCGTCGTCGACCAGTCGAGCACTCGGTTGACGGCGAGACGTCTCGCGGGACGCGCCGCCATCGCCGGTGAATCGCCTTGAGCGGCGGCGCGGCGGTCCGCTTCGAGGGAATCACGAAGCGATTCCCGGGCGTGCAGGCGCTCACCGACGTCACGCTGAGCGTCGCCGCCGGCTCCTGCCATGCGCTCTGCGGAGAGAACGGCGCGGGCAAGAGCACGCTCGGAAAGATTCTCGCCGGGATCTACGCGCCGGACGAAGGGCGGCTCTTCGTGAACGAACGCGAGGTGCGCTTCGCCGGACCGCGCGACGCGTTCGCCGCGGGCGTCGGCATGGTGCACCAGGAGCTCGCCTTCTGCGAGAACCTTTCGGTGGCGGAGAATCTCTGCCTCGGCGCGCTGCCCGTTTCGCGCGGCCTCGTGGACCGGCGCGCCGTCGCGCGACGCGCACGCGAGATGCTGGCGGCGATCGGCGCGGACCTGGATGTCACGCGCCGGCTCGGCGAGCTGCCGATCGCGCAGCAACAGGTGGTTCAGATCGCGGTGGCCGTCGGCGGCGGCGCCCGCATCATCGTCTTCGACGAGCCGACGAGCAGCCTGAGCCAGCTCGAAGCCGAGCGGCTGTACGAGTTGATCGCGCAGCTCAAATCGCGCGGCGTGACGTGCATCTACGTCTCGCACCGAATGGCCGAGGTCTTTCGCCTCTGCGACACGATCTCCGTGCTGCGCGACGGCCGCCACGTGGCGACGAGACCCGCCGCCGACCTGACGCGAACCCGACCTCGTGCAACTCATGATCGGCCGACCGGTCGCCGCGTATTTCGGGCGACTCGCGGCCGACGCGAATGCCGCGGAGCCCGAACGCGAGGAGTTGCTGCGCGTCGAACATCTTTCGTCCGACGGACGCTTCGAGGATGTCTCGTTCTCCGTTCGTGCGGGCGAAGTGGTTGGTCTCGCGGGACTCGTCGGCGCGGGGCGATCGGATGTGGCCGAGACGATTTTCGGCGCGCGGAAGCGAACGGGCGGACGCGTGATGATTTCCGGCCGAGACGCGCGCGTCTCGAGTCCGGCCGACGCGATCCGGCTCGGCATCGCGCTCGTGCCCGAGGATCGCAAGCGACAGGGGCTCGTGCTCTCGGAGAGCGGGCGGCGAAACACGTCGCTCCCATTGCTCGGCCGGCTTTCCCGCCTTACCTGGCTCAAGCAGTCCGAGGAGCGCGCGCTCGTCGAGCGGCACTTCCATATGTTGCGAGTCCGCGCGCCGGACATCGACGCGCCGGTCGCCGGACTTTCCGGCGGCAACCAGCAGAAGATCGTGCTCGCGCGCTGGCTCGCGGCGAACGCCAAGATCCTCATCCTCGACGAGCCCACGCGCGGCGTGGACGTCGGCGCGAAAGCGGAGATCCACGCGCTCATCGGCGAGCTCGCGGCGAAAGGCGCCGGTGTATTGCTGATCTCGAGCGAGCTGCCGGAGCTGCTCAGCCTCTCGACGCGGATTCTCGTGCTGCGCGGCGGGCGGCTCGTCGGCGAGATGCCGGCGCGCGGCGCGACGCAGGACGGGCTGTTGCGGCTGATGGCCGGCATCGGCTGAGGAGAGCGCGATGGATCTGTCACGTCTCGCTTGGATGCGTCGGAGAGGATCGCGCACGCGCCGTGCGACGCTGGCCGTGGCGATCGCCGCGAGTGTCGCTTCGTCGTGCGGGCGATTCCATAGGGGGAGCGACGCGGGACAGGAATGGATCGGCGCGTGGGAGGCGGCGCCGCAGCTCACCGAACCCGGCAACATGCCGCCCGCGCCCGGACTCTCCGGGAACACGCTGCGCCAGCGCATCCATCCGTCGCTCGGCGGCACGCGCTGGCGATTTCGCCTGTCGAACGAATTCGGCGACGGACCGTTGGAGATACAGGCGGCGCACGTCGCCCGCGCCACGTCGCGCGACGCGATCGACCCGTCGACCGACCTCGCGCTGCGCTTCGGCGGACACGAGTCGTTGACGCTCTCGCGCGGCGAGGCGGCGACGTCGGACCCGATTTCGTTCTCGGCCGACGGCTTTCTCCGACATCGCGATCACGCTCTATCTCGCGCGGGCGCCGAGTGGGCTGACGGGACATCCGGGCTCGCGGACGACGTCGTTCATCGTGCCGGGAAATCAGGTCTCGGCCGCGAACCTCACGGGCGCCGCGACGACGTTGCACTGGTACGTGATCAGCGGCGCGGAAGTGCGATCGAGCGCCGCCGGCGCGGTGGTGGTGCTCGGGAATTCGATCGCCGACGGACGCGGCTCGACGAACGACATGAACGACCGATGGCCCGACGACCTCGCGCATCGCTTGGCGAATGCCGCGACGGCAAACGGGCGCCCGAGCGTCGGCGTGCTCAACGCGGGAATCGGCGGCAACGCGGTCGTTCGAGGCGGGCTCGGTCCGACGGCATTGGCTCGCTTCGAGCGCGACGTGCTGTCCCAGGCGCGGAGTGCGCTGGGTGATCGTGTGCGACGGAGTGAACGACATCGGCGGCTCGCGTCCGGATTCCGCGGCTGCCGTCGCGCTGCACCTGATCGACGCGTACGGGGAGATGATTCGCCGCGCGCACGCGCGTGGAATCAAAGTGTACGGCGCCACCGTGATGCCATTCGGCGGATATGCGTACTTCTCGCGCGAGCACGACGCGGCGCGCGTGGCCGTCAACGCGTGGATTCGGAGGAGCGGGTCGTTCGACGCCGTCATCGATTTCGACGCCGCGACGAGGGACTCAGCGCGACCCGAGCAAGCCTGCGCGCGGACGTCGACGGGGGGGATCATCTCCACCCGAGCACCGCCGGCTACCGGCTCATGGCCGACGCGATCGACCTATCGCTTTTCGGGGGCCACGCCGCTAGACGGCACGGGGTCCGAGGCCCAACTCCCTGTGAGCAAGCGCTTTCCAGCGCTTTCGGGTGCTGACTTCGCGAAGGGATCGAGCCGTCGGCCAGCATCGGTGAGTCGTCCCGAGCGGCCTTGACAGGTCCGCCAGCAGCCGTAAAATCGTGTGGCCATTGTGTGATATGATGACTTTGCAGCCTGATCCACTTCGGCCAAGAAGTCGGCTCGGAAGCTCGAGGACGCGCAACTCCACCCCACGGTAGCTCACCGCAGCGCGCGATTCCCACACGCGGCGCTCGGGCCAGGGACCTTGTCGCCCCGAGTGCATTTGCTGTCCGCTCTCCCTGTCGCACGAATTCTCACTCTCGGAGGAACGACTGATGGGACGCCGGATTCTCCTTGCGGTCCTCGCGCTCTTCGCGACCGCGGCCGCTGCCACGGCACAAACTGGCGGACGGATTGTCGGTAAGGTGACGTCCACTGACGGGCGCCCGCTGCCGAGCATCAACGTCTCGGTGACCGGTATGAACCGGGGCGCGGTGACGGACACCGCCGGGCGGTTCACGCTCGCCAACGTTCCTACCGGCGCCCACAACGTGCAGGCGCGCGGCATCGGCTTCGGGTCGTCGACGACGACGGTTCAGGTAGTCGCCGGCCAATCGTCGACGGTGAATTTCTCGCTGACACCCGCCGCCACCGAGCTCACGCCGATGGTCGTGACCGGCTACGGCGAGCAGGAGCGGCGCATCGTCACCGGCGCGTTCGGCACAGTGACCGGGGCGCAGCTCCAGGACATTCCGACCAGCGATCCGATGAAGGCGCTGCAGGGCCACGTGGCCGGCGTCGAGATCGTGGCGTCGAGTAACGAGCCCGGCGCGGCGATGAACGTTCGAATCCGCGGCGTCCGGTCGCTCACGGCGAGCAATGAGCCGCTGTACGTCGTCGACGGCGTGCCGCTCGGCGGCGGGATTCAGGACTTCAACCCTGCCATGATCGAGTCGATCGACATCCTCAAGGACGCGGCGGCGACGGCGATCTACGGCAGCCGCGGCGCGAACGGCGTCATCCTCGTCACGACGAAGAAGGGCGGACTGGACGGCATTCACACCCAGTTCACCGCCGACATGTACTACGGGAATCAGGCGCCGGTGCGCCTCATCCCGATGATGAACCTGCAGCAGTACGTCCAGTACATGAAGGACGCGGCCGCGCAGAACGGACAGGACACGAGCATCGCCAAGATCTTCACGGCGAAGCAGCAGCTGGCGATCAAGAACAACATCTCGACGGATTGGCAGAAGGCCGTGCTGCGCACCGGGCTGCAGCGCAGCCTGCAGGGCGGCGCGAACGGCGGCTCCGGCGACACGCGATACGCGCTCAACGGCAACTACTTCGGACAGCAGGGACTGATCCCCGGCCAGGGATACACGCGCGGATCGGCGTTCGCCACGCTCGATCACACGTCGGATCGCCTGCGCGTCGGGCTCACCGCGAGCACGTCGCGCATCCTCACCGATCAGGGCGAAGGCGGCGGCGCGTACGGCTACGCGTTGGCGATGACGCCGCTCGGCAAGCCGACGAATTTCACGAATCCGGATTCCGCCGGTCTGCTCGATCCGCGCCCGGACGACGATCCGCTCAACATCAATCCGGTGCTCGAGTCACAGTCGGTCACGCGGCAACAGACGGTCAACCGCGTCTTCGGCTCGGCGTACGCGGAGCTGAACATCGGGAGCGGACTCACCTACCGCATGAACTTCGGCCCCGACTACACCGCGCTCAACGACGGCTGCTACAACGGGCCGTGGACGCATGGCAACTGCGCGAACCTCGGCGCCAACAGCACCAACCAGGGCCAGCCGCCGCAGGCCGGCGACTTCAGTCAGGAAGACTTCACCTACACGCTCGACAACATCCTCCGGCTCAACAAGACGCTGGGCGGCATTCACCAGTTCGACATCACGGGCCTGTACAGCATCCAGCGAGATCACTTCACGAAGGATTCGCTGTACGCGTCGAACCTTCCGTACCCGACGCAGCTCTGGTACGACCTCGGGTCGGGCACGGCCGGCAACGAAGTGAGCCGGATCTCGGAGTGGGCACTGCAGTCGTACATGGCTCGCGTGAACTACACATTGTTCGACCGCTACTCACTCTCGGGAACCGTTCGCTCCGACGGTTCGAGCCGTCTCGCGCCGGGGCACAAGTGGGCGACGTTCCCGTCGATTGGTCTCGCCTGGCAGGTCGGCGACGAGCCGTTCTTCCGCAACATTCGCTCGATCAGCGCGCTCAAGCTGCGCGGCAGCTACGGCTCGACGGGCAACACGGCGATCTCGCCATATCAGACCGAGGGCACGCTCCAGTCGCGCCTCTACACCTTCGGCAGTACACGCGTTCAAGGCTACAAGCCGGGTTCGATCCCGAACCCGGATCTCTCCTGGGAGCGCACCGATCAGAAGGACGTCGGCCTCGATTACGCGCTATTCAACAGCCGCATCTCCGGCACGATCGACTGGTACAACATGAAGACGCACGACCTTCTGTTGACGGAGCTGCTGCCGGTGACGTCGGGCTTCACCTCGACGCTGCAGAACGTCGGTGCGACGAAGAACACCGGCTACGAAGTGTCGTTCACGACGGTCAACCTGCAGAACTGGCGCGGCCTCACCTGGACGAGCGATTTCAACTGGTCGACGAACAAGAACCAGATCCTCTCGCTCGCCAGCGGCGCGACGTCCGACGCCGGCAACGGCTGGTTCGTCGGATCGCCGATCAACATCAACTCCGATCCGAACCGGCGCCTGTTCTACGACTACAAGTACATCGGCGTCTGGCAGTACGCCGACTCCGTCGCCATGAAGGCGTTCAACGCCAACGGCAGCACGTTCAAGCCGGGCGATCCGCGAGTGGCCGACGTCAACAAAGACGGAAAGATCGACGCCAACGACCGCACGATCATCGGCGACAGCTATCCCGGCTGGACGGCGAGCATGTCCAACCGGATCACGTACCACAACTTCGATCTGTCCGCGCTGGTGTCGGCGAAGTGGAACTACATGTTCATCGACGGCACGCCGCGCAGCTACTTCGGCCGCTTCGGCAACATCGCCGACATGGACTACTGGACGCCGACGAATCCGACCAACAAGAACCAGGCTCCGACCACCGGCGGCACGGACCGTCTCTACGCGGCGACGCGCCTGTACACCGACGGGTCGCACTGGCGCATCCGCAACATCACGGCGGGCTACACGCTGAACGCGCGCGACGCGCAGCGCTTCGGTCTGCACAGCCTGCGCTTCTACTTCACGGCGCAGGATCCGTACATCCACACGGACTACGTCGGCATCGATCCCGAGCTGGGCGGCGCCGTTCCGACGCTCCGCACGCTCCTCCTCGGCACGAACATCGTCTGGTAAACGACTCCCAATCACACACGAGACTATTCAGATGAAGCGCATACTGATGTCGACCGTGACGCTGGGGCTCGTTGCCGGAGCCTTCGGATGCGTCAACCTCGACGAAAAACTGATCACCGGCGTGAGCAGCGAGTACTACTCCACGCCCGACGGCCTCAACTCCGCGGTCGTCGCCAGCTACAGCCAGCTGCGCGGCTTCTACGGTCGCGAGCAAATACTGTCGCTCACCCAGGTCGGGCACCGACACCTGGATGGCCGCCGACCAGGCGGGCTCCAACAACAAGGAGTTCGATAGCTACAGCGGCGGGTTGAACAGCACCGTCGCGCCGCTCGCCAACACGTGGAACCCCGCGTATCAGGCGATCAACACGCTCAACGCGGCGCTCGATCGCGGACCCGCCGCGCAGGGCATCTCCGCCGCGCTCAAGAATTCGCTCCTCGGCGAAGCCCACTTCCTGCGCGCGCTCAACTACTTCACGCTCGTGCAGCAGTTCGGCGACGTCACGCTCGCGCTGCACGAGAACAAGGGCGTGCAGCAGAGTCGCCGTACGCGATCCAGCGGCGAACGTGTACGCGGCGATCATCGCCGATCTCGATTCGGCGTTCAACCTGCTCCCGGTAACGCAGTCCGACTTCGGGCGGGCGACGAAGGGCGCCGCGCAGGCGCTGCGCTCCAAGGTCTATCTCACCCGCGCGTACAAGGATTACTCGCCGAACAAGCAGGCCGACTTCCAGTCGGCGCTCGCCGACGCGAAAGCGGTCATCGGCTCCGGCACGTACTCGCTCGAGCCGAATTTCGCGGATCTATTTTGCGTCGCGCGCCCGGCCGACCCGGGGCGCACGGGGTATTGCGAAAACACCGGCTATAACGGGAACCGGAAGGAATTCATCTTCACCGTGCAGTTCGGACCGAACGGCCTCTACGCCGCCACGAACGTGGATGCCGACAACGAGTACAACTACCTGCACCTCATTTTCCTCGGCCAGTACGACAACAACGGCCTCTGGCAGGGAACGCCGCGCGACTTGAACAACGGCCGCCCGTTCCGCCGCCTCATGCCGACGCCGTACGAGCTGAGTCTCTGGAACAAATACTTCACGCACGCCAACGACATCGCCGGGCCCGAACGACATTCTCGACACGCGCTTCGACGCGACCTTCCAGACCACCTGGATCGCCACGGTGGGTGGCGTCAAGAACGCGGCGGGTTCGTGCGTGGCCGGTGGAGCGACGGAGAACTGCACGAGCAACGGCACGGTCAACGTCGGCGACACGGCGGCGGTGTACTACCCCTTCGGCGTGCCGCAGACGCTCCGTCAGGCCAAGCCGTTCATGATCCTCACGCCGTGCCCGACCGACCAGGTCGCGCAACCGACCGCGGCGACGCTACTGCGGCGATCGCAACAACGCGAACGACGGCCACTTCAACTGGCAGCGCTTCCCGTCGCTCAAGAAGTACCAGGACAACCTGCGCGCCAACCTCACGGCGCAGGAGGGCGGCAAGGTGGAGGCGATCATCCGTCTCGGCGAGATCTACCTCGTCGCCGCGGAGGCCGACGTGCAGCTCGGCAACACGGCCGAGGCGGCGCAGATGGTCAACGTCCTGCACGTCCGCGCGGCGAGCGCGGCGCACAAGAACGACTACAACGTCACCGCCGCGCAGATGACCATCGACTACATCATGGAAGAGCGGGAGCGCGAGTTGGCCGGCGAGTTCACGCGGTGGTACGACCTCGTTCGCGTCAGCCCGGCGTATTTCCTGGCCCGCGTCCAGAAGTTCAACCCGCACGCCACGACCGTCGCGCTGAAGCACGCGCTGCGGCCGATCCCGCAGTCGCAGATCGACGGCGTGCTCGTCGGGCCGAAGTACCCGCAGAACCCGGGGTACTGACGCGCATGGAGGGGATGAGCTCCACCGTCAGCGGCGCGCCGTACCACGACGCGTCGCTGACGGTGGAGCAGCGGGTCGCCGACCTGCTCTCGCGCATGACGCTCGAGGAGAAGGCGGCCCAGATGATGTGCGTCTGGCAGCAGAAGGCCACGACGCTGGTCGACTCGCGCGGCGAGTTCGATCCCGACAAGGCGCGCGCCTCGTTCGGCCACGGCAACGGCATCGGACAGGTCGGCCGGCCGAGCGACGCGGGCGGCGGGCGAACGGCGCGCCAACAGGCCGACCTCACCAACGCCATTCAGAAGTTCTTCCTCGAGGAAAGTCGCCTCGGCATTCCGGTGATCTTCCACGAGGAATGTCTGCACGGCCACGCCGCGCCGGGCGCGACGAGCTTTCCGCAGCCGATCGGGCTCGCCGCCACGTTCAACCCCGCGCTCGTAGAAACGCTCTACACCATGACGGCGCTCGAGGCGCGCGTCCGCGGCACGCATCAGGCGCTCACGCCGGTCGTCGACGTCGCGCGCGATCCGCGCTGGGGACGCGTCGAGGAGACGTTCGGCGAAGATCCCTACCTCGTGTCGCGCATGGGAATCGCGGCCGTGCGCGGGTTTCAGGGCGACGCGTCGTTCAAGGACAAGACGCGCGTCATCGCCACGCTCAAGCACTTCGTCGCCCACGGGGAACCCGAATCCGGGATGAACTGCGCCCCGGCCAACGTCTCGCTGCGCGTCCTCCGCGAAACCTTTCTCTCGACGTTCGAGGCGGCGATCCGCGAAGCGGGGCGCGCTGAGCGTGATGGCGTCGTACAACGAAGTCGACGGCGTCCCGTCGCACGCCAATCGCTGGCTGCTGCGCGACGTGCTGCGCGACGAGTGGGGCTTCGGCGGTTTCGTCGTCTCCGACTACTACGCGATCTGGGAGCTCTCCGATCGGCCCGAGACGCACGGCCACCACGTCGCCCACGACAAGCGCGAGGCGTGCGTGCTCGCCGTCCGCGCCGGCGTGAACATCGAGCTGCCCGAACCCGACTGCTATCTCCATCTCACGGAACTCGTTCGCGACGGCACGCTCGCCGAGCGCGAGCTCGACGAGCTCGTCGCGCCGATGCTGCGCGCGAAGTTCGCGCTCGGCCTGTTCGACGATCCGTATGTCGACCCGCGACGAGGCGGACCGCGTCGTCGGCAGCGACGAGCATCGCCAACTGGCGCTGCAAGCCGCGCGCGAAACGATCACGCTGCTCAAGAACGACGGCGACCTGCTGCCGCTCGACCTTCGGTCGTTGAACACGATCGCCGTCATCGGCCCGAACGCGAATCGCAGCCTGCTCGGCGGCTACAGCGGCGTCCCGAAGCACGACGTCACCGTGCTGCAGGGCATCCGCGACCTCGTCGGCGACCACGCGCAGGTGCTCTACAGCGAAGGCTGCAAGATCACGCGCGGCGGTTCGTGGAACGCGGACGAAGTCGTCGCCAGCGACCCCGCCGAGGATCGCAAGCAGATCGCCGAGGCGGTGCAAGGTCGCCAAGAAGGCGGACGTGATCGTTTTGGCGATCGGCGGCAACGAGCAGACGTCGCGCGAAGCGTGGAACCTGCGCCACATGGGCGACCGCGCGAGCCTCGAGCTCCTCGGCCGGCAGAACGAGCTCGTCGATGCGATGGTCGCCACCGGAAAGCCGGTCGTCGCGGTGGTGTTCAACGGCCGGCCGCTTTCGTTCGTGCATCTCACCGAGAAAGTGCCGGCGATTCTCGAATGCTGGTATCTCGGACAGGAGAACGGACGCGCCGTCGCCGAGACGCTGTTCGGCGAGAACAACCCGGGCGGCAAGCTGCCGATCACCGTGGCGCGGTCCGCCGGGCACGTCCCCGCGTTCTACAACCACAAGCCGTCGGCGCGGCGCGGCTACCTGTTCGACGACGTCTCGCCGCTCTACGCGTTCGGCTTCGGCTTGAGCTACACGACATTCGCGCTGTCGAACGTTCGCCTCGACCATGCCGTGATTTCGCCGGACGGATCGACGACAGTTAGCGTGGACGTGAAGAACACCGGCGAGCGCGCCGGCACGGAGGTCGTGCAGATGTACATCCGCGACGTCGTGAGCTCGGTGACCCGACCGGTGAAGGAGCTCAAGGGATTCGCCAAGGTGCGGTTGGCCCCGGGCGAACGGACGACGGTCGCGATTCCCATCGACGCCGAGCGCGCTCGCGTTCTACGACGTCGGCATGCGCCGAGTCGTCGAGCCGGGCGAATTTCGCGTCATGGTCGGCACGTCGTCGCGCGACGAAGATCTCACGACCGTCGTGCTCCGCGTCGACGGCGCACACACGCCGCATTCCTGAGAGGTCGCGACATGGCCGCGTCACGTTCCACGGAGCGACTCCCTTTCATCGAGAAGGCTGGATACAGCCTCGGCGACGCCGCGGCCAACTTCGTCTTCATGACGATGATTCTGTTCCAGCTGAACTTCTACACCGACACGATGGGCGTCGCCGCGGGGCTCGCGGGCACGATGCTGCTCGTCGGGCGGCTGTGGGACGCGTTCTTCGATCCGATGATGGGCGTGCTCGCCGACCGCACGAACACGCGCTGGGGGAAGTTCCGGCCGTGGGTGCTCTGGACCGCGGTGCCGTGGGCCGTCGTCATGGTACTCGCGTACACCGTGCCGGGCTTCGGCCACGCCGGGACGATCGCCTGGGTCGCGTTCACGAACATCGCGCTCATGACGCTCTATTCGGCGAACAACACGCCGTACTCGGCGCTGAGCGGCGTCATGACCGGCGACTCGGACGAGCGGACGTCGCTCTCCTCGTATCGGTTCGTCGCCGCGATGCTGGCGCAGTTGATCGTCGGCGGATTCACGCTGCCGCTCGTCGCCAAGTTCGGGCACGGGAACAACGCCGTCGGCTGGCGCATGACGATGACGCTTTGGGCGGTGATATGCGTCGTGTGCTTCGTCATCACCTTCGCGACGACGCGCGAACGCATTCAGCCGCCGCCGCAGCAGCGGTCAGACGCGCGGGCCGACCTCCAGAATCTGTTCCGCAACGGGCCGTGGATCGCGATGTTCGTGCTCACGGTCGCGCACTTCGTCTTCGTGGCGATGCGCGGCGGCACGATGTTCTACTACTTCAGCTACTACGTCGACCAGGCGCGCCTCGCCGAGTTCATCCAGCGCCTCGGCTTGCCGCAGGCGACGGCCGCGCAGCCCGACGGCGGCCACTACGTGATGAACGTGCTCGGACTGATCCTCAATGCCGATCACACGAACGTCGCGTCGGTCGGGTTCAGTCTGTTCAACATCGCCAGCCAGGCGATCACCGTCGTCGGCGTCATCGTGTCGACGTACCTCGCGAAGCGATTCGGCAAGCGGGCCGTCGCGCTCGTGGGGTTCTCGCTCACGACGATCTTCCTCGCCGGCTTCATTTTGCTCCCCGCCGGCTCGATCGGGGCGACATACGGGCTCGAGCTCGTGCGCGCGCTGGCGTACGCGCCGACGATTCCACTCATCTGGGCGATGTTCGCCGACGTCGCCGACTACGCGGAATGGAAGACCGGCCGCCGCACGACGGGTGTCGTCTTCGCGACGATTCTCTTCGGGCTCAAGACCGGCCTGAGCCTCGGCGGAGCGATCGTCGGGCTGGCTGCTGTCGGGCTACGGCTATCGCGCGAACGCGACGCAGACCGCGCACGCGCTGATGGGAATCCGCCTCACGGCGAGCGTGTATCCGGCGATCTGCCTCTGCGTCGTCGTCGGCTGTCTCGTCTTCTATCGAATCACGCGCTCGGTCAACGAGCAGATGGCGACCGAGCTGGAACAGCGCCGCCGATCTTACGGCGGGCGTGGCGGCGCCGGGAACACTCGCTGGCGCGGAGGGATCCCTTGCTCTCGTCAAATGATCGCCGTCTCGTGAGGCTCGCGCCGGCGCTGGCATTGGCCATCGGCGCGTGCACGCACCCCGGGATGACGTCGACCGGGCGGCACGTCGTCGACGCTCAAGGACGCGTTCGCGGGATCGTTTCGAGTCGGCGCGGCGGTGAACGAGCGTCAGTTCACCGGTCGCGACTCCGTCGGCGCGGCGCTCATCGCGCGCCAGTTCAACACGATCACGCCCGAGAACGTGCTGAAGTGGGAGAACGTGCACCCGCGGCTCGGCGTGTACGACTTCTCGGCCGCCGACCGGTACGTCGACTTCGGGACTCGCAACGGGATGTTCGTCGTCGGCCACACGCTGGTGTGGCACAGCCAGGTGCCCCGCTGGGTATTCCAGGACGCCGCCGGAAATCCCGTGGGCCGGGATACGCTGCTCGCCCGCATGCGCGACCACATCTTCACCGTGGTCGGCCGCTACAAGGGACGGATCAAGGGCTGGGACGTGGTGAACGAAGCGCTGAACGATGACGGGTCTCTTCGCCGTTCGCCGTGGTATACGGTGATAGGCGAGGACTATCTCGTGAAGGCGTTCCAGTTCGCGCACGAGGCCGACCCGGATGCGCAGCTCTACTACAACGACTACTCGCTCGACAACGCGCCGAAGCGCAACGGCGCTGTCGCGCTGGTGAAACGCTTGCAGGCGGCGGGCGTTCCGATCTACGCGGTCGGCTCGCAGAGCCACGACAAGATGGACTGGCCGAGCGTGGCGCAGGTCGATTCGACGATCCGCGCGCTGAGCGGCGCGGGGGTGAAGGTCAACATCACGGAGCTTGACATCGACGTCCTTCCGCCGGCGACGCGCGAGCCAGAGCGCCGACGTCGCGACGCGAGGCCAGGCGTCGGCCGCCGCCAACCCGTACGCCGCCGGGCTCCCCGACTCGGTGCAGCGCGCGCTCGCCGCGCGGTACGCCGACCTGTTTCGTGTTTTTGCATCCCATCGGGACGTCATCGACCGCGTTACCTTCTGGGGCGTCGGCGATGGCGACTCGTGGCTCAACAACTGGCCCGTCCCCGGACGGACCAGCTATCCGTTGTTGTTCGACCGCGCCGATCGCCCGAAGCCGGCGTTCGACGCGGTGATGTCGGTCGCCGCCCGCGCAGTAGCGCGGTAGGCGCCGCCCACTGGAGACGGCCAAATGAGAGACGCATTCGCGCCGGTCCTGAAGCAGAGCTTGTCCGACAAGCTCGCGCAGCGGATCCGCGGCATGATACAGAAAGGCGACTACGGACAGGGCGATCGCTTGCCTCCGATCATGGAGATGGCCAAGCGGTTCGGCGTCGGCCACCCGACGATTCGCGAAGCGCTCAAGAAGTTGGAGACGATGGGCATCGTCGAGATTCGCCACGGCTCGGGCGTCTACGTGAGCCGCAGCGAGGAAGTCCTCGTGCTGGCGAGCCCGGACTACCCCGGCACGGTCACCAAGAAGCTTCTCCTCGATCTCATCGACACGCGCATGCCGCTCGAGATGAAGTCCGTCGCCGAAGCCGTGAAGAACGCGACGCTCGACGACCTTGTCGAGATGCGGCGGCTGCTCAAGCAGGCCGGCGACAACTTCGAGCAACGACGTCGTGCTGAACGAGACGAACATGGGGTTCCACCGCCAGATCGCCATCGCGTCCGGCAACACGGTGCTGCTCCAGCTGCTCGACGTGCTGCGCGACCTCTTCACCGAAGAACAGCGCCTCATACTCGGCATTTTTGGCTCGCGTGAGCGCGACCACCGCGAGCATCTCGCCATCCTCGAGTCGTTGGAAAACCGCGATGAATCGCTCGGCGTCGAGCGCATGCGGAAACACCTCCAGGGTGTCGCCGACTCCATCCATCGGTGGGATCCGGACAACCATCCGGTGTCGTGATGCGATTGATGCAGGAATGCCGGCCGCGCTGTGCGCGGCTCGTGCGCGAATGCTTGTCGCGCTGGCGGCGTTGGCGATCGGCGCGTACGCCGGCACGACGGCGCCGGGAGACAAGACCTGCCAACAGGATCCCACGCAGGCCAAGTGCATCGCCAATAACAACCCGCCGACCACGCTTCGCGGGCTGGCCTCGGCGAAAGGCCGCTCGTTCGGCGTCTCGGTTGACGCGACCTTCTTCGGCGCGAATCAGCGCCGCGTACGACGCGGTCGTCGCGCGCGAGTTCAACCTGATCGTCGCCGGCAACGTCATGAAGTGGAGCTCGATCCACCGCGACTCGCGCTACTCGTATCGATGGACGAGCCCCGACGCGATGGTCGCCTTCGCCCAGGCGAACGGCATGAAGGTGCGCGGCCACACGCTCGTCTGGTATCAGCAGAATCCCGCGTGGCTCACGAACACCACCTGGGACCCCGAGACGCTCAAGGTCGTGCTCAAGGAGCACATCGACAGCGTCGTCGGCCACTACAAGGGAAAGATCCTCGCCTGGGACGTCGTCAACGAGGCATTCAACGACGGCACCGGCTCGCTGCGCGTGACCGGATCACCCTGGGCGACGACCCTCGGCGCCGGATACATCGATCTCGCGTTTCAGGAAGCGCGCGCCGCGGACCCGGCGGCGCTGCTCTTCTACAACGACTACAACCTCGAAACGCCGGGCTTGAAGCAGGACTCGGTGTTCGCGCGCATCAGCGGCATGAAGGCGCGCGGCATTCCGATCGACGGCATCGGCTTCCAGGCGCACTTTCAGGTCAACGCCGACGCGACCGGCGTTCCGTCGAAAGAGACGCTCGTCGCGACGTTCAACCGCTTCGCCGCGCTCGGGCTCAAGATCCACATCACGGAGCTCGACATCCGCGTTCGTACGCCCGGCGCGACGTCCGCCGAGCTGGCCGCGCAGAATCAGGGGTTCACGAACGTGACGGCGGCGTGTCTCGCCGTACCGGCGTGCGAAGCGATGGTCGTGTGGGGGCTGAACGACGGCGAGTCGTGGGTGAACACCACGTTCCCGGGGTACGGGCAGGCGCTGCTGTTCGACGATTCGTATTCCCGAAAGGCGACGTATAACGCGGTGAGCTCGGCGCTTCAGCGCCGTAGGAGCGCGATCGACCACGGGTTCACGCTCAGCGCCGCCTCGAGAATCGTGCGACGCGGCTGAGAGTCGGAGCCGCGATTCAGTGCACTCCGTATCGTCTTCTCCAGCCGTATGTCCGCCGACGACGCCCCGACCCTCAGCCGAATCGGCTCGCCTTCAACAACCCACCGATGCTCGCCCGCGTTCCAGTACGCGAGCGATTTCGCGCTGACCGGCATCGTGACCGTCTTCGTCTCGCCGGGCGCGAGCGACACTCGCATGTAGCCACGCAGATCCTGCTTCGGCCGCTCGACCGACGACCCCTCGTGCCGCACGTACAGCTGCACGACCTCGTCGCCCGCGCGCGTGCCGGTGTTCGTCACGTCCACGCTCACCGTGACCGATCCGTCCTTCGCCATCGACTCGGCCGACGTTCGAATGTTCTTGTACGCGAACGTCGTGTAGCTCAGCCCGAACCCGAACGGATACAGCGGCGTGCCGTTGAAGAATCGGTACGTGCGTCCGGCCATCTTGTAGTCGTCGAACGGCGGCAGGTCGTTCACACTCTTGTAGAACGTCACCGGCAGATCGGCCGGCCGGGTTGTAGTCGCCGAACAGCACGTCGGCGATCGCCGTGCCCGACGCCTGCCCCGGATACCACGCCTCGACGATCGCCGGCACGTGGTCCTGCGCCCAGTTCACGGCCACGGCGCTCCCGCTCATCAGCACGAGCACCGTCGGCTTGCCGAGCGCGGCGACCTTCTCCATCAGCCGCTCCTGCGGCGCCGGAAGGTCGAGGCTCGTGCGATCGCCGCCGCGAAAGCCGTCGATCTGCACCGGCATCTCCTCGCCCTCGAGCCGAGCGGTGAGTCCGAGCACCAACACGACGGCGTCGGCCTGCCGCGCCGCGTCGAGCGCCTCGGCTTCGAGCGCGTCGTGCGGCGCCGACCAGACGAACTGGAGATCGGCGAGGCCGTACGTCTCTTCGGCTTCGACTCGAATTCGATACGACCGGCCAGCTTGCAACGTGAGCGGCGCGGCTTGCGACAGCCGCGGATCCGGAAACTCGCCGTCGTGCGACGGATACACCGACTGCGTGATCAAGCTGTCGTCGAGGTAGAGGCGGAACTTCATCGTACCGACGAGGCCGAGCCGATACGTGCCCGTCGCCGGCGCGCGCAGCGTGCCCGACCATCGCACGGCGAAATCGTCCGGATTCATGTCGGCGCGCGGCGCGCCGTCCTTCCAGTTCGCGTCGACCGTCGGGTCCACGCGCGTGAACAGCGGCGTGCCCGCGATCGTGTGCGACTTGAAGTACTCGGCGGTCAGCCCCGGCGTGCCGTCGCGCGACGACAGAGCCTTCGCCGGAACGACGTCCAGCACCGGAAAGCCGTCGGCCAGATCGGAGCCGACGCGCGTACAGCACGCGCGCTTCCGGCAGCGCCTGGCGAATGCCGCGCAGCGGCGTGATCGGATCCGACGGCATGCCGTTGTAGTTGCCGAGCAGCATCCGCCACTGATCGGCGTTGGGGCCGATCACCGCGACGGTCTTCAAGCTCTTCGACAGCGGCAGCGTGTTGCGCTCGTTCTTGAGCAGCACGATCGACTCGCGCGCGGCGTGCAGCGCGAGCGTGTGGTGCATCGGCGAATCCAGATCGCTGATCGGGATGCTCGCCCACCGCACCTTCGACTGGTCGTCGAACATGCCGAGCTTGAACCGCGCGAGGAACAGCCGATACACCGACGTGTCGATCTGCGCCTCGCTGATCAGCCCCTGCCGCACCGCGTCGGGCAGACTCGGCGTGTACGTCCGCGACGAGTTGGCCGAGGTGATCGAGCACTCGAGGTCCGTGCCGGTCTTCACGCCGTCGGCCGCCGCTTGGGCCGGCGTGGCAGCGTACTTGTGACGGCGATGAATGTCGTCGATCGCGCCGCAGTCGCTCACGATGTAGCCCGGGAACTTCCACTCGTCGCGCAGGATGTCGCGCAGCAGCATGTCGCTCGCGCACGCCGGCTTGCCGTCGATGCTGTTGTAGGCGCACATGAGCGAGTACGCGCCGCCGTCCTTGATTCCCATCTCGAAGTGCGGCAGGTAGCTCTCGCGCAGGTCGCGTTCGCTGACGACGGCGTCGAACGTGTGGCGCTCCGGCTCCGGGCCGCTGTGCACCGCGAAATGCTTCACGGTCGACACGGTCTTCAGATACTTCGGGTCGTTCCCCTGCAACCCACGAATGAACTGCACGCCCATCGTGCCGGTGAGATACGGATCCTCGCCGTACGTCTCCTGGCCGCGGCCCCAACGCGGGTCGCGAAAGAGGTTGATGTTCGGCGACCAGAACGTGAGCCCCTGGTACCGCTGATGGCTGTCGTGAGCGATGTAGTCGTGATACTTGGCGCGCGCTTCGTCGGAGATGACGGTCGCGATCCGCAGCATGAGGCTGTCGTTCCACGTCGCGGCGAGCCCGATGGCTTGCGGAAACACCGTCGCGAGACCGGAGCGCGCGACGCCGTGCAGCGCCTCGTTCCACCAGTTGTACTCCGGCACGCCGAGCCGGGGAATCGCCGGCGCGACGTCGTTCATCTGCGCCACCTTTTCCTCGAGTGTCATGTGCGACACCAGATCCTTGGCGCGCGCCTCGAACGTCAGCGACTGGTCGAGGTACGGCGGCGCGGCAGCGCTGGGCTTGAACCGTGAGCGGCCACGCGAACAGCGTGGCGATTCCGAGCGCGCGGAACGTGGTAGCCTGGTCGTCTCATGTCGTGGAGAATCGGTAGACGGTCGTGGAGAGGAATTCTTCGCCGGGCCGGAGCACGGTCGACGGAAACTGCGGTTGGTTCGGCGAGTCGGGAAAGTGCTGCGTCTCGAGCGCGACAGCGCGCGTGCCGCGGATAGCGGTAGCCGCCCTTTGCCCGGCCGGCCGCGATCGAGCACGTTGCCGGTGCACACCTGGAGTCCCGGCTCGGTCGTGGAGATCTCCAGCGTGCGGCCGCTCGCCGGATCGCGCAGCCGGGCCGCGAACGCCGGCTCGCCGCGGCGGGCGGGATCGAGCGAATGATTGAGCACGAAATTGTGATCGTAGCCGCCGGCGATGCGAAGTTGCTCGTCGTCGTCGTCGATGCGCTCGCCGATGCGCGCGGCGTCAGGAAATCGAACGCCGATCCGCGAACGCCTCGGAACGCGCCCGTGGGAATCATTCGCTCATCGACAGGCGTCATGTACGTCGCGTCCATCTTCGAGCTCGTGGCCGAGGATGTCGCCCGCGTCGTGACCCGCGAGGTTGAAGTACGAGTGCTGCGTGAGGTTCACGACGGTCGGCGCGTCGGTAACGGCGCTGTACGACACGGTGAACGCGTTCTCGTCGTCCAGCGCGTACACGACGCGCGTGAGAAGTCGGCCGGGATACCCCTGATCGCCCGCGTCGCTCTCCAACGCGAGCACCGCGCCGGTCACGCCCTCTTGTTGAAAGGGCGCGACGCGCCAGGTCCTGGCGAAGAAGCCGCACGGGCCGCCGTGCATGTGATTCTCATCGGCGTTCAACGGGAGCGAGTACTCGACGCCGTCGAGCGAGAACCGGCCGCCGGCGATGCGGTTGGCGAAGCGGCCGACCAATCCGCCCATGTAGCGCGTGTCGCCCGCGTATTCCTCCGCTGTGTCGAATCCTGGAACGACGTCCGCGATACGACCGTCGCGATCGGGCACTCGGATCGACGTGATCGTGCCGCCGCGCGCCACGAAATCGATCTCGACGCCGTTGCGATTCGCCAGCGTGAACCGTTCCCTTCCTCCGGCAGCCGCGCTCACGGAGCGGCGTACGCGTACATGCCCAACATCGTGCCGACGAAACCGCCCGCGTGCTTCGTGCTGAGGATCGTGCCGTCCGCGTCGAGCAGCAACGGGATCCACTCACCCGCGCGACGGGCGAAATAGAAATCGTATCGGCCACCGCGCGCGTCGATCTTGAGAAAGACCGTGCCGCCCGGCGGCAGACCACGCGACGCGCTCGCGACCACGCTGTCCTTCACTCGCGCCCCGTCGGACATCTCGACCCGCACGACCGTTGAATCGCCGGACCGCGCGACGCCGACGAAGTAGTGGTGCGTCTCGTTCTGGAACGCGACGAGACCGGCCTTGTCGCCCGGCCGCTCCGGATCGAACCGCATCGCCGTCGACGCGGACGCCACGATGTGCTGCTGCCGCCGCCCGACGAACGACGGCTGCCCAGGTCCGCCGATGTCGTCGCCGCGCGCCTGAATCGTGAGCCAGCCCGGCATCGACGTGAGATCGTACCACGGCTGGCGCACGGTCCGCATGAACGTCCAATACTTCGCCAGCGACCGTTCGGAGAAGTCGTCGCGAGCGCTAAAGTTGCCGCCGCCCATGGGAATCGAAGCCGTACTCGCGGGCAGCTTCGGCCGCGTCAGCGCGTACGGCACCGTCTCGTTGCCCGACGAGAATCACCGGCCAGCCGTCGACCCAGCGCACCGGCAGCAGGAATGTCTCGCGCCCGATGTTGTACGTGTCGTTGGCGTAGGGACGCGTGCCGAGGAAAACGGCCCACCATTCGCCGTTCTGCGTCTCGACGAAATCGGCGTGGCCGGTGGACGTCACCGGGAACGCGCGCGACGGATCGAGATGACGCTGCGTGAGGATGGGGTTGCCGCTGTACGGCGTGTACGGCCCGAGCGGCGACGATGAGCGAAACACGACCTCCGAATGCTGATCCGCCGTTCCGCCTTCGGCGCAGATCAGATAGTACTGGCCCTTCACCTTCAGAATGTGCGGCGCCTCGATCCAGATCGGCTTCTTGGCGAGGTCCACGCCGCCGTTCACGATCACCGACCTCGGTCCGATCATCTTCTTGTTGGCGACGTCGTACTCCTGCACCCAGATCGCGCGGTGACCTTCGTACAACGGCGTCTCGACCGGCGGGCCGTTGTTCGTGATGTACGCTCGGCCGTCGTCGTCGAAGAAGATCGACGGATCGATGCCGTCGACCTCGCGCAACCAGATCGGATCGGACCACGGCCCGGCCGGATTCTTCGCCGTCACGATGAAGTTGCCGCCGCGATCGATCAGCGTCGTGATCATGTAGAACGTGCCGTCGTGGTAGCGGATCACCGGCGCGAAGATGCCGCGCGAGATCCCCGCGCTGTCCACGTGCAGCTGCGACGGCCGATCGAGCACGCTTCCGATCTGCGTCCAGTGCACCAGATCGGTGCTGCGGAAGATCGGGACGCCCGGGTAGTACACGAAGCTCGACGTGACGAGATAGTACGCGTCGCCGGCGCGAGTGATGCTGGGGTCGGGATAGAAGCCGGCGAGAATCGGATTGAAGAACTGATCCGGCGCGCGGCGTGAGCGTCTTGTAAACGCTGTCGTGGCCCTCGTACTCGAACCAGTCGAAGCGAGCGAGCGGCGGCGTTCGCCGAGCATTGGCCGGCGCGACGTCGCCATCCGCGCTGCCGTCGTGACTACCGCCACCGCCGACGGTCGACTGCTTGGTCGGCGTCCACCGGTTGAAACTCTCCGGCGGACCGAGGTAGGACTCGCGGCAATCGGTCGCGGCGAGACGACGAGTCGTTGCAGCACGACGCCCGGGTCGACCATCCAGAACTTCAACACGTGCCGGCCTGCCCGCGCGAGCGTGTGCGACGACACCGCGTCGAGAACGTTGTCGGCGACGGCGCGCTCCCACGTCCGCTGCGTGGTGTCCGCCCACGCGTTCACGACCTGCGGCGGCTCGTCGTCGATCGACACCGCGTAACGCAGTCCCGTCGCTGAACCGGTGAAGTTGAGCGTCGGCGAGAGATACGCGTGCACCTGCACCGTGCCGCTGTCGAACATGAACAGGTCGTACTCGAGGCGCGGCGAGTTGCCGCCCGGCGTCACGCTCGGCGACGTGACCGGGATGGGCGTGATCGCGGCGCCGGTCCGGCCGAGGCTCGGCACGCGTAGCCAGTTGAACGGAGTGGGCGCCACCTCGCGCGAGAAATGCTCGGCGTCGATCGCGATGAGCCCGCCGGTCTCGATGAACCCGGAGACGGAGTCGCGCGTCGGCGAAGCGGGATTGTCGACCGGCGCCTGCACGACGGTCTTCGCGCCCTTCGGTCCGGTGATGGTGATCGGCACGCGATTCGCGCCGACGGGCGCCTTCTTCCAGTCGACGCTGACCGAAAGGCGTTTCTCCTTCGTGATGGTGCCCTTGGCGGGCGACACGACGACCCACGGCTCCGCCGCCGACGCCGTGAACGCGAACGCGGTCTTTCCTCGATCGTAGACGTCGACATGGTAGGTCGGCCGCGTGTACGGGTCGAACGCCGGCAGCGAGAGCTCGCGCGAAGCGACCAGCCCGCGCGGCGGCGGCGCGCGGTTCTCCTCCACCACCGCGACGCCCATCTCGGCGGCGATGGGCAAGGGGATGCGTGTCGACGCGCGGCATCGTGTTCTTGCGCGGCTCCTGCCAGTACGTGTAGCCGATGTGCGTCTGGTCCATCATGTGGTCCCACTTCCCGCCCGCCAGCTTCGTGTTGTAGTAGCTGGTGATCGCGGCGTCCTTGTCGAACAGGCGGCGCGCGCTGTCGGCGAGATCGTTCGTCGCCGCGCGCCATTGCGCCGCGTACATGCGGTTTCGCGCGACCGTGACGTAGAGCTTGTTCAGGTTTGCCGCGGCCTCGATCGGGTGCAGCACCAGTTCGTAGTACGCGTCGTGCGCGCTCGGCGGCAGCTTGGCTTCGGTTTTCGTCGCCACCGAAAGCAGCGAGTCGTACGACGCGACGACGCGTTCCGCCTCACGGTAGTTCGACAGGCTGTAGGTGAGCGTGTCGAGCAGTTCGGGCTTGCGCCGGCCGGCGAAGTCCAACGTCTTCGAGATGATTTCACCGATCTCCGTCGATCGCTCCGAGCCGAACTGCTGCGCGGCCCAGCGGCGCGTGTACGCCGGAAGGCTCGCCGCGGGAATGCGGTTCGGGTTCCACGCGTAGTCGAGGAAGAACGAGATCGGGAATTCCATCGGCTTCAGGTCGCCGACGTTCACGATCCAGATGCGGCGCGCGCCGTACTCGTACGCGAGGTGCATCTGCTCCCAGACGCGCCCGATCGGATTCGTGTTGATCCACTTGTAGTTGCGCGGGCCGCCGACGTAGTCGAAGTGGTAGTAGATCCCGAAGCCGCCGGCGCGAGCGGTGTCGGCGCGCGACGGCAGGCGCCGGATGTTTCCCCAGTTGTCGTCGGAAAAGAGCAGCGTGACGTCGTCGGGCACGCGCATGCCCTTGTCGTAGTAGTCCTGCACTTCCTTGTAGAGCGCCCAGACCTGCGGCGTCTCGGACGCGGGCTTCTTCGTGACCGACTCGATGATCGTCGCGCTGGTCGCGCACGATGCGCTCGAGGAGCGCGATGTTGCTGCCCGCCGTCATCGGCATGTCGCCGTCGCCGCGCATGCCGACCGTGACGATGCTCTCGTGCGACCCCATGTTGCGAATGCCGTCGGCCCAGAACGCGCGCAGCGTCGAGTCGTTGTGCTCGTAGTTCCACTCGCCCTTGCCGTAGCGCTTCCATTCCTGCTGCGCGCGCAGCATCGGCTCGTGGTGCGACGTCCCCATCACGATGCCGTAGTCGTCGGCGAGCTGCGGGTCGACCTTGTCGTCGTCGTTGAACGCGTTGCCCCACATCGCCGGCCACAGGTAGTTGCCCTTGAGCCGCAGGATCAGCTCGAAGACCTTCTCGTAGAACTTGTGGTTGATGCCGCCGAACTTCTCCTTGGCCCAGCCGGTGAGGGCCGGCGCTTCGTCGTTGAGGAAGATCCCGCGGTACTTCACCGCCGGCTCGCCGTCGCTGTGCGCGCCGGGGAGCACGTAGAGGTCGGGCTGACGGCGTACGGGCACGTCGGCCCACCACGTCCACGGCGACACGCCGATCGACGCCGAGACGTCGTACAGGCCGAAGATCGTCCCGCGCTTGTCGCTGCCCGCGATGATCAACGCGTGATCGACGTCGGCCGTCGGTCGTTCGACAATTTGAATGAGGAACGTCTCCCAGCGACCCGCGACGCGCGAGACGTCGAGCTTGCGCTCGTGGACGAGCTGGTCGATGAACGCGTTGTGCCCCAGCGTTCCGGCGACGATCACCGTGCGCGCGCGCGCCGGAATCGCCGAGTCGACGGTGATTGCCGGGCGACGCCGCCGCTCACGTGTCCGAGGTCGCTCGCCAGGTCGCGCGCGGCGCGCTGGACGCCGACGAAGTCCGCCGGGCTCACCACGAGGCGCGTCGCGTGGCTGGCGGCGATGAGCGGGAATCGCCCTGCCCCTTCGACCGGAGTTACATATGGAAGTGGCGCCGTCTGGCCCCCCGCCACTCCCGATGCAATCGCGCCGGCGAGGCTGGCGAGAGATAGGGTCACCAGATGTCTTTTGGCGCGCCAAACAACCCCGCAACCCTTTGTCATTGAACCAGATCCAGCTCCGTTGAGGGGGGCGCCGGGTCGGTGCCGGCACGGGTGAGTCGACACATAAATGACCCCGGCCGCATGCCCGACTCCCCACCGCCCAGTGGCCGACACGCCGTCGTAGAAGCGCATGTAGACGATGGTGTTCGCCGCGATCTCGCGCAACCTGTCGGTCCCGCCGAGCCGCGTGTTGTCCAGGTAGACCAACACCTCGCTCGGCGTCTGGAAGCTGTCCGTTCCGCGTGCCTGCAGCCAATTCGAGCGCAGCGCCTCCACCGCGTCGTACGCCGTGGTGAAATGGCTTTCCATGATCTGCTCCTTCGTCAGCGTACCGTGATCGCGAACCTCGCCCGTCTTGAGACGGGACGCGCAACCGCTGACGAAAACGACCGCGGCCAGCGCCACGAATCGTGAGATCTGTCGCATCAATGCCTCCGGCCGGGTGGATGCCGGTGATGGGCCGCGACGTCGCGACCGCTCGATTCAAGCTGTCGCGCATCGCCACGATCTGCAAGAATCCGGCGACGCCCGCCCCGCGCCGCGTCAGCTCGAGACGCTCTCGGTAACGGCGCCCACCATCATGCGAACCGGAATGCCGCCGTTCCGCGTCGCGAAGCTTTCGCGCAGCTCCAACCCGGTCTGGCTCTCGAGCCGGCGATCGGCGAGGAGAAGTCCGACCGTCCATCCCGCGAGTTTCGCTCGCGCGACGTTGCCGAGCTGGGCATAGAGATTCCGGAGACGATCGCGCTCGCCGACGCGCACGCCGTAAGGCGGATTCGAGATGAGCCAACCGTCGCCTGGCGGCGGCTCGAGCGCGGAGATCGGCGCGACGGTGAACGCGACGTCGCTCTCCACTCCGGCGCGGGCTGCGTTCGCGCGCGCCGCGTCGATCGCGCCCGCGTCGCGGTCCGACGCCGCGATGGGCGCGGCCGCCCGCGGCAACTCACCGGAGCGCGCCTCGTCGACGAGCTGTGCCCCACATGCTCGCGTCGAACTCCGGCCAGGCTCGAAAGCTGAAATCACGATCGCGTCCGGGCGCGATTCGTCGCGCCATCCGCGCCGCTTCGATCGCGATCGTCCCCGAGCCGCACATCGGATCGACGAGCGGCGCGTCGCCCGGCCAGCCCGCGCCGAGGAGCATGGCGGCGGCGATCGTCTCGCGAAGCGGCGCCTTGGCCAACTGCTGCCGATACCCCCGGCGGTGCAGCAACGCGCCGGACGTGTCCGCGCTCACCGTGCACACGTCGTGAAAGAGGCGGACGACGAACAACTGCTCCTGCTCCCGCATCCGCTCCGTCCCCTCCGTCCCGACTTCGTCCGCCGATTTGCTCGTGACGACCTTCACGCCGGGCACGCACCGCGTGACCGCGTCGGCGAGTCGCTGCGCGACCGCATCGCTGTGGTAGAGCTTCGACTTCTTGCACGTGACGCGAAATCGAACCGTGGATCCCGGCGTCAGGAATCGATCCCACGCCACGCGCCGAGCCGCGAGCTCCAGCTCGATAGAACGCGCTCGCCTTGAACTCGGCGACTCGCACGAGCACGCGGCTCGCCGTCCGCAGCCAGAGATTCGCGCGGGCCACCGATTCCATCGATCCGCGCCAGGCGACGCCGCCTTCTCCAACCGTTGGGCGCACACCCAAAGCCACCGCCTCACCGGCGCAGATCGCTTCCAGGCCGGGAGCGGTGACCGCGAACGCATCGACGCGGTTACGCTGGTGTATGACAGTCACGGACCCAACATACCGCATGAGAACTTCCTTCGTCGTACTCGCCGCCGCGCTCGCCGATCGGAGCGTGTGCCCATAGCTCGTCCGCCCCGGCGACGCCTTCCCGCCCTGTCGATGCGTTCGGAACGTTGAACGGCGCGCACATCGAGCTCACCGCCGAGGGCGGAATCGCGGCGCTCTCCACGACGTGGCGCGCCACGCACGACGACCGGTCCTTCGCCTATTCGCGCCGGCACCTCTGCGGTCCGACCTGCCCGGCCCCGATGGATTCCGCCTCCGGAGTCATGTCCGCCGCCGCCGCGGACTCGCTCTTCAGCGTCGTCTGGAGCCTGACGCCGTCGCAGCTGCACGACGACTACGGCACGACGCACGGCGCGGCGGACATGTTCGAGTACACGCTGCGCGTCACCTTCGAGGGCGTCACCAAGACGGTTCGCGCCGACGACGGCACGATGCCCGCCGAGATGCGGCAGATGGTCGCCATCCTCGGCGGCACGATCGACTCGGCGCGGGCGCACGCCAAGCCCTGACCGCCGGCAGCGCGCACCGACTGGTATGAATTATCATTGGTCGTCTCTCCGGCGACCGAATGCGAGCGCTCCAGTACCTGTCCGACCTCTACAACTACAACACGCTGCGTGAATGGATGACGGCGGCGATCGTCGCCGTCGTCGTGTTCGTGGTCGGAATCGCGCTGCGCGGGCTGCTCGTCAAGCGCGTCGGCGCGATCGCCGCGCGGACCACGACCCATGTCGACGACATGGCCGTGGAGTTGATCGCCAAGACACGGGCGTGGGTGATCGCCGTCTTCGCGTTGATGTCGGGCGTCGCGCAGCTCACGCTGCCGCCGCGCATCGAGTTGGTCCTCGGCCCGTTCGGCAAGCTCGTCTTCCTCTGGCAGACGGCCCTCTGGGGCGCGGCGGCCATCGGGTTCTGGGTCAAGCACTACTCGATGAACCGCACGGCGAGCAACGACCGCGCGAGCGTGACGATGATCAGCGCGATCGGCGTCGCCGCGAAGATCCTGCTCTGGACGCTCGTCGTGCTCGGCGCGCTGGAGTGGGCGTTCGGCCTGCACGTCACGACGCTCATCACGGGCCTCGGCATCGGCGGCATCGCGATCGCGCTCGCCGTGCAGAACATCCTGGGCGACGTCCTCGCCTCGCTCGTCGATCGTGTTCGACAAGCCGTTCGACGTGGGCGACTCGATCGGCGTGGGCGACGTGACCGGCGTCGTCGAGCACATCGGCCTCAAGACGACGCGCGTGCGCAGCATCACCGGCGAGCAGGTGATCATCGGGCAACGCCGATCTGCTCAAGAGCCGGCTGCACAACTTCAAGCGGATGTACCAGCGCCGCGTGGTCTTTCGTCTCGAGGTGGCGTTCGACACGCCGCCCGACGCGCTACAACGCCTGCCGTCGATCCTCGAGCAGATCATCACCGCGCAATCGCCGGTCAAGTTCGACCGCTGCCACGTGGCGGGCTTCGGCGACGCGTCGATCCGGATCGAAGCCGTGTACTTCGTGCTCGATCCGGACTACAAGCGCTACATGGACATCCAGCAGGCGATCAACCTCGAGGTCATCCGCCGCTTCGCCTCGGAGAACGTGCAGTTCGCGCTCCCCACGCGCACGGTGATCCACCAAGGCCCGATGGCGACGAAGCTCGCCGTGACCAGCGCGGAACCCAAAGAGCCGGACGGCTAGTCGGCTCGACCGGCTGGACAGCTAGTCGGCTGGACAGCTGACGTCGACCGTCACGCTGTCCAGCCGTCAAGCCGTCAAGCCGTCAAGCCGTCCGGCTGTCCCGCATCAGTCACCTCCGGATAGCTCCGCTCCACGCGAGAGATCTCTTCCGCCTGCCCCGGCGACAACACTTCGTCCGGATCCAGACACCAGACTCCGTCGAGCAATCCCTGGCGGCGCAGCACCTCGTGGATTCCCGGAATGCAGCCGGCGAACCCGTTGGCCGCGTCGAACACCGCCGCGTTGGCGTCGGTGAGCGCGGCGCCGTGCGAGAGCAGCGTGGGACCGTATTCGCCGGACGCCCGCGCGTCCTTGATCGCCGCGAGCAGCGCGACGGCGCCGCGCGTCCACACCGCCCACTGGCCGAGCAGCCCGCCGTCGATCCATCGCAGCACGGTCGTGCCGCCGACGCTGATCGGAAACGGCGTGAGCAGATCGGCGACGATGTTGTCGTCGTTGCCCGTGTACAGCGCGACGTCGTCGCGCCCGGCTTCGACGACGGCGCGCACGACGTCGATCGTCTGATAGCGGTTGAACGGCGCGATCTTGATCGCCCAGACGTTCGGAATCTCGGCGAACTCACGCCAGAACTCGATACGAGAGCACGCGCCCGCCCACCGCCGGCTGGAGATAGAAGCCGAACAATGGAATGATCTCGGCGATCGTGCGGCAGTGCGCGAGCAGCTCGTCGTCGCTCGCGTCTCCGAGGCCGCCGAGGCTGAGCAGCCCGGCGTCGTAGCCGAGTGCCGCGGCCAGCTCGGCCTCGCCAGATGCCTGAGCCGTCGGCCCGCACACGCCGGCGATCATGGCGAAGGTCCTGTCGGCTTCGGCGTTGGCGCGCGCCTCGTCGATCGCGAGCTCGAGCACCGGACGCAGGAGACCGACTCCCGAATCTCGGATGGCGAACTGCGTCGTGTGCACGCCGACGGCCACGCCGCCGGCGCCCGCGTCGATGTAGTAGCGCGTGAGGCCCCGCTGGCGCGCTTCGTCGAGCGAGCGCGACTCGGTGAGCGCGAGCGGATGCGCCGGAATCACCTGACCGGCGCGAAGGTGTTCGCGCACGCTGTGCGCCGGAGCCGCGGCCGCCGAGCGCTCGGCGCTCTTAGAACTTGCCATCGCGGGTCTCGAACTTTGTCGGTTTGCCGAGCAGCGGTCCCCCGCGCTCGACCCAATCGGCGACCCATCCGCGCAGCTCGTCCACGCCGACCGACGGCCGGCGCGAACGACGATTGAAGCCGGCTCGTGTTGCTCAGCAGCGCGTCGGCCCGCTCCGAGCCGGTGAAGCGCGGCGCTTTCTTGAAACGCTCACCGAACCAGGTAGCCAGCGCTCGCACGGACAAAGTCTCGCCACCCGTGAGATTGAGCACGAACGGCGGCGTGCTGGCGAGCGGCAGGGATTCGAGCGCCACGCGGTTGGCGTCTCCCTGCCAGATCACGTTCACGTAGCCCATCTCCACCGAAACCGGTTCCGAGCGAAACACCTTGACCGCGATGTCGACGAGCACGCCGTAGCGCAAATCGATCGCGTAGTTGAGTCGAAGGATCGACACGCGCGTCCCGTTCGCGCGCGACGCCATCTCGAACATTCGCTCGCGCGCCAGGCACGACGCCGCGTACTCGCCGACTGGCGCGAGCTGGTCGGTCTCGCGCGATCCGCCGGACTCGATCGGCGTCAGCGCGTAGACGTTCCCCGTGGAGAACGCGACGATGCGCGAGTCTCGATAGCGATCGGCGCAGTACGCCGGTACGAGCGCGTTCATCCCCCACGTCAGCTCCGGCGAGTCCGTCGTTCCGAATTTCTGCCCCGCCATGAAGATCACGTTCGGCGCGTCGGGCAGCTTCATCACGGCGTCGCGGTCGAGGAGATCCGCGGACACGGTCTCGACGCCGGCCTCCTCGAGCTGCCGTCGCGCCTCAGCCGACGACCAGCGCGACACGGCCATCACGCGCCGGGAGTCGCGGGCGGCGCGGCGCGCCATGCGGGCGAGCGTCGGTCCCATCTTGCCGCCCGCGCCGAGCACCACGACGTCGCCCGGACAGGCGGCGAGCGCCGCTTCGGTCTCCGGCCGCGGCGATGAGAGCGCGTCGTCGAGCTCGGCTTCGGTCATCTGCTATGCGGCGCCTCTCTCCATGGCCGCCCGCTCCGCGTGGCGCTTGATGCGCGCGACCATCGCGTTGAGTCCTACCTCGCGCCCGGACAAACCGATTCCCTCCATCACGTGATGCACGAAGTCGCTCGGAATCGCCAGTGTCGTGGCCGGTGGCTGGTCGTTGATCGCGGAAAAGAGAATGGCAAGAAACGCGGCGACGGTCGGCGACTGTTTGACGTCGAGCTCGGCGTAGAAGTGCAGGTTGCCGTCGCGGAACTCCGGGTACAGCTCCACCGGCGTCTGGCACTCCGGCACCGCGAACTGCGCCCGATCCAACTCCGCGAAATCGTTCCGGGACGGGCTCGAGCTTCTTGGAGTAGTAGACCAGGGTCTGCATCTTTTCCTCGCGACTCATCGCGCGAAATCGCGACAGCACGCGCTCGATGGTGGGCGGCAGCCGTTTCGCGGACGCGGGAGCAGAGTCGTGAGGAACGTCGTTCATCGCCCCGGATTCAATCGCGGGCCTTGGACGGCGTCAAGCCGCGTCGACGGTGCTGTCGCCGCGATTCACCAACGGAAATACACGACAGGGGAATTTGAGATGCCGACACGCGGTGCGAAGGCACGATGGGAAGGTGGACTCAAGGGCGGCACGGGAACGTTCAGCACCGCGACCGGCTTGAGCGCCGAATACTCGTTCAGCTCGCGGTTCGAGTCCGGCGAGGGATCGAATCCCGAGGAAATGCTCGCCGCCGCCGAGGCGGCGTGCTACAGCATGGCGTTCAGCGGCGCCCTCGAGCGAAACGGAACGCCCGCGACGAGCGTCGACACGTCGGCCAAGTGCACGGTCGAGCGGGTGAACGACGCGTTCACGATCACGCGCATCGAGCTCGAGGTGAACGCGGTCGTGGCGTCGATCGACGACGCGACCTTCCAGAAGATCGCCGCGCAGGCGCGAGACACCTGTCCCGTGTCGCGCGCCCTCAAGGGCAACGTCGACATCCAGCTCAAAGCGAAGCTCGCGTCGTGACGGTGGGCTCTCGCTTGCGATGGGCCGCGTTCGGCGGCAGCGTTACGCGAGCCGTACTCACACCTTACCGCTGATACAATGACAACCACCGCCGCACGCAGCGTCACCTACTACAAGTGGGACGAGATCCCGCGCGAGACAGTGTCGCCGTTGCTCGACAGGAAGCTCATCACCGGCGACCGGATGATGCTCGCCCACGTCTACCTGAAGAAGGGCTGCATCGTCCCCAAGCACACGCACGAGAACGAACAGCTCACGTACATCCTCGAGGGCGCGCTTCGTTTCTGGATCGGCGAGGACGAGTCGCAGACGCTCGTCGTTAGCGCGGGCGAAGTGCTCCACATCCCGTCGATGGTGCCGCACAAGGCCGAGGCGCTCGAGGACACGCTCGACGTGGACATCTTCGACCCGCCGCGCCAGGACTGGCTCAACAAGACGGACGCGTACCTCCGGAAATAGCCCCGGCCTCACATGGACCTCGGGCTCAAGGACAAGACCGCGCTCGTCGTCGCGGCGAGCAAAGGTTTGGGTCGCGCCGTCGCCGAGGAGCTCGCGGCGGAAGGCGCGAACCTGATGATCTGCGCGCGCAATCGCGACGTGCTGGAGGCCGCGCGCGACGAGATCGCGAAACAGACCGGCGCGGACGTGCGCGCTGTCGACCGCCGACGTCTCGCAGTCGGAGGGCATCACCGCCGTCACGAGCGCCGCGCTCAGCGCGTTCGGACGCGTCGACATCATCGTCACCAACGCCGGCGGCCCGCCGGCGGGCGTCTTCGAGATGCACGACTGGGCCGCGTGGCAGCGCGCCGTCGACCTGACGCTGCGGAGCGCCGTCGAGCTGACGCGCGTCGTGCTGCCGGGCATGCGGCAGCGGCGATGGGGGCGCGTCATCCACGTCACGTCGATCGCCGCCAAGCAGCCGGTCGACAATTTGATTCTCTCGAACAGCATTCGCGCCGCGGTCACCGGCTTCTCGCGAACGCTCGCCAACGAGGTGGCCGCCGACGGCGTGACGGTGAACACGCTCGTTCCCGGCTACACGCGCACCGAGCGCGTCGAAGAGCTGGCCGTCGCGAACGCGACGAAGGAGAGCACCACGCCCGCGGCGATCATGGCGCGCTTCGAGCGGGAGATTCCGATGCATCGCCTCGCCGAGCCGCGCGAGTTCGCCGCTCTCGCCGCGTTCATCGCGTCGGAGCGCGCGAGCTACATCACCGGCCAGTCGATCGTCGTCGACGGGGGCTGGATTCGATCGTTGATGTAGCTGGACGGCTGGACGGCTGGACGGCTAGCTGTTCTGCTGTCTGCTGTCTGCTCTAGCCGTCTAGCCGAAATAGCGCGCCGTCCACGCCGACCCGGCCGGCTGCTCGAAACGCGTTCGCCACGCCGACGCCGCGCTGACGCCCGTGTCGAACACCGGCGTCGTCTTCGGCGACCTCGCCGCGCTTCACCTGCTCGACGAACTCGTCGCGCGACGCCGTCTCGATCCCGTCGGCCGTGCGATAGAACACGCGGCCGCCGCCTACGAGGCGCGAGCCGATCGCTCCGCTCGAGCCGCTGGAGCGCGCGGAACAATCCGTCGATCGAGCACCCCGACGCGTTTTCGGCATTCACGTCCACGCCGATCGCGAGAAAGCGGTTGTCGCGCCAGTCGCGCGCGCACAGGAGCGGAACGCCGTGCGCCTTCCATGCGCCGAGAAAGTCGTCGACCGCGCCCAGCACCGCCGCCTCGGCGTCGCCGGACAGCTCGCGGTCGCTGGCGAAGACCCAGAGGCGGGCGTCATCCGGGAGTTCGTTCAAACGGGACAATTGGCATCGTCCTGGAAAGATAGACGAGGCTCGGGCAACAGGCTGGGCTTGCGGCGTCAGCCCAGAACCGCGGCGGTTCCTGCCGGAGCGTCACGATGCGACGGCGCACGACGACGATGGTGATGTTGTCGCTTCCGCCGCGATCGAGCGCGAGATCGAGCAGCGACTTGCAGACGTCTTCCGAGCGCGGATTGTCGGCGATCTTCCTCGCGATCTCCTCGTCGGACACGTGCTTCGTCAGGCCGTCGCTGCAGAACAGGAGCACCGAGCCGAAGCGATCGATTCGTACGCGCGTCACTTCGGGGATCGCCTCTTCCGCGTCTCCGCCGACGGCGCGCGAGAGAACGTGCCGGAACGGCGACGAGGCAAGTCTTTCTTGCGGCATCACGCCCTGGTCGACCAGCTCCTGCGCCACGGTTTGGTCGCGCGTCACCTGCGTCAGCTTGCCGTCCCAGTAGTAGTAGGCGCGGCTGTCCCCGAGCTGCACGACGTAGAGCCACGGCCACACGACGATGCCGAGCGTGAGCGTGGTGGCCATCGGCTTCGGCCCGCCTCGCTCCTTCGCCTCGGCCCGCACGGCATGGTGCGCGTCCATCACGGCGCCGCGCAGCGACTCGAGAAAGACGTCCTCCTCCATCGACCCGGCGTCATGGTACGACTGGAGGCTCGACGAGACGTAGCGCATGATCGTCTCGGTCGCGATCCGCGACGCCTGGCCGCCGTCGGCGTTGCCCCCCACTCCGTCCGCGACGAGCGCGATCGTCGCCCGCCATTCGCCGCGCAGCGGGAGCCGGTCAACGTTGGGAAGACTCGTCGCGTGGACGATCACTTCGGGGTGCACCGTGCACGCGAGGAAGTGGTCCTCGTTCTCCGTGCGCTTCTTTCCAGGGTGCGTCAGCCCGAAAAGGTCGATCTCGTCGTTCCGGACGCGCTGACTCTGATGCGCGTTGGTGGTGAACATCTCGGCGACCTTCATCGAGCCTCCACGTTCCCCGGTCTGCGCGACGCAGGAGCAAGAGTTGGTCCGCCTAGCATGTCCCGCGCGGTCGCGGTGGGCAAGGTGCGAGCGCCGCGACCGCCGCCAACGAAATCCCTTGCCGGAGCGTTTGCCCGGAGCTAGGGATTAGTTTCTCTCTCCCGCTACGACACCCTTCGCCACGCTCTCATGTCCACGACAACGTACGATCGGCGCGCGTTCATGGCGTATTTCGGCTCGATCGGGCTCGGAAGCACGCTCCTTCCGGGCGTCCTCTGGGCGCAGGCCGCCCAGCAGCAAGGAAACGCGATCACCGCCGAGCAGATCGCGGCCGCCGAGGAGGTGGCTGGGCTCAAGTTCTCGGACCAGGAGCGCGCGGACATGGCCGACGGCCTCAGTCGCGCGCGCGGCGCGATCGGCACGCTGCACAAGGAACCGCTCGACATGAGCATGTTCCCGACGATCGTCTTCGACCCGCTCCCCGTGGGCAAGGAGCTGCCGAAGAAGACGAAGGAACCCACGGTGCGCGCCAAGATGCCCGTGATGGCGCGCCCCGGCAGCCTCGACGAGCTGGCGTACGAGCCGGTGAGCCAGCTCTCGGAGCTGGTGCGCACGCGCAAGGTGAAGCCGTCGGAGCTCACCGACATGTATCTGTCGCGCCTCAAGCGCTACGACCCGCAGCTCCACTTCGTGATCAACCTGACCGAGGAGCGCGCGCGCAAACAGGCGTCCGTCCTCGATTCAGAGATTGCTCATGGCCACTATCGCGGTCCGCTGCACGGCATCCCGTGGGGCGCAAAGGATCTGCTCGCCGTGCGCGACTACCCAACGACGTGGGGCGCGGGGTTGTATCAGGATCAGAAGTTCGACTACGACGCGACCGTCGTGAAGCGACTCGACGACGCCGGCGCCGTCCTGGTCGCCAAGCTCACGCTCGGGTCGCTCGCGCAGGGAGATCGGTGGTGGAAGGAGCGCACGCGCAACCCGTGGAATCCGGAAACGGGGTCGAGCGGATCGTCGGCTGGACCGGCGTCGGCCACGGCGGCGGGATGCGTCGGTTTCAGCATCGGCTCGGAGACGAACGGCTCGATCACGTCGCCGTCGCGCACGTGCGGCGTCGCCGGTTTCCGTCCGTCGTTCGGCCGCGTGCCGCGCTCCGGCGCGATGGCGCTCTCGTGGACGACCGACAAGCTCGGCCCGATCTGCCGCTCAGCGGAAGACTGCGCGCTGGTCTTCGAGGCGATCCAGGGCCCCGACGGCATCGACCGCTCGATCAAGGCCTATCCGTTCAACTGGAACGCCAACCAGAAGCTCTCCAAGCTCAAGATCGCGTACATCAAGTCGGACTTCGAGCGCACGGTGAACGGCGACGACGACGCCGATTCGCCGAGGCCGACGCACTTCCTCGAGACGCTTCGGTCGCTGGGCGCCAAGCCCGAACCCATAGACGCGCCGACGCCGAACTACGGATATCTCGACAATATCATCCTGAACGCCGAGTGCGGCGCCGCGTTCCAGCCCGATACGCTGAATGGCCGGATCAAGGAGCTGGAGCCGTACAGCAGTTGGCCGAACACGTTCCGCACCGCGCACTTCATGCCGGCCGTGGACTACGTGAACGCCAATCGCATCCGCATGCGCGCCATGGAGCAGATGTGGGATCTGTTCTCGAAGTATGACGTCGTCCTTACTCCGCGAGAGAACACCTCGGTCACGAACATCACCGGGACGCCGTCGATCGTCGTCCCGACCGGATTCGCCATTCCCCAGTTCGGTCGCGGGGGTGGCGGAGGCGGCGGGCGGCGGGCGCGGCGGCCGGGGGGAGGCGGGCGCGGGGCTGGCGGCGGGGCGCCTGGCGGGGGACGCGGGGATTCCACGGCCGCGCCGGCGGCACCCCCGCCGCCGACAGTTCCGCTTCCCACGGCCATGTACGTCATGGGCCCCATCTTTCAAGACGAGAAGAACCTGCTCGTCGCGCACGCCTTTCAGCAGGCCACGGAGTTCCACAAGAAGCGTCCCCCGCAGTTCGCCTGAGAGTTTTACAAGAACGCTACAGGCTGGGAAAACACTTTCGCGCGACCGGGTGTCTAATTGGTCGGCGGCGGGTATGAAACCGCCGCCGACCGTTTTCTGTAGTAGATCCTTCTCGCCGTCGCGCTCCCTGACCACCCGTCGATGACAGTCTCGTCCGTCCGCACGGCCACGAAGCGCAACCCGTTCGCGACGCGCGCGCCCGCGATCCCGCAGGATTCCATCGCGCAGACGGGCGAATACACGATTTTTGGCCTCGCGCGCTCGGTGGACGAGTCGGTGATGCGCGGGCGGCGCATCAGCTTCACGCTGATTCTCTTCGGCGTCGCGACGCTGATCGCCATTCTGTATTCCGCGGAGCGCTACGCGTACAGCCGATTCGTCGGCGAAGCCCTCTCGGTGCGCAACCTCCTGCCGGCGGAGCTGATCTTCACCTACGCGTGGGCGCTCCTCACGCCGCCGGTGATGATGATCGCCAAGCGCTTCCCGGTGTGGGGACATTCGCCGCGTCTCCGCAATTGGGGCGTCCAGGTCGCCGCGCTCGCCGCGTTCGTCGTCGCGCACGCCGCGCTCTGCTCCCTGGTGATGGCGGCGATCGCGCCCGGTACGACGCTGCGGCAATTCCCGGCGCTGTTCGGCAACACGGTGCTCTCGTGGACCGTCGTCGATGCGATCGTCTTCTGCGCGCTCGTCACCGTGCACCACGCCGTCGTCTACTACCGCGTCTCGAAGGATCGCGCGCTGCGCGCGTCGCAGCTCGAGGCGCGTCTCGCGCAGACGCAGCTCCACATGCTGCGCATGCAGCTGCAGCCGCACTTCCTCTTCAACACGCTGCACTCGATCTCGGCGCTCATGCACAAGGACGTCCGCCGCGCCGACTCGATGATCGCGTCGCTGAGCGATTTGCTCCGCATGTCGCTCCAGAACATCGGCGCGCAGGAAGTGCCGCTCCAATCGGAGCTCGACTTCCTGCAGCGCTACCTCGAGATCATGAGCCTCCGCTTCGGCGACCGGCTGCGCGTCTCCATCGACGTCGAACCCGAGACGCGCGACGCGCGCGTGCCCAACCTCTTCCTCCAGCCGCTGGTCGAAAACTCGTTCCGGCACGGCTTCGGCGACCTCGGGCAGGGCGCGATCGCCATCTCGGTGCGGCGCGAAGGCGACATGCTCTGCTGCGACGTCCAGGACGACGGCCGCGGACTGCGCGCCGGCCACAAGGAAGGACTCGGCCTGGCGAGCACCCGCCAGCGGCTCGCGCACCTGTACGGAGATCGGCACACCTTCTCGCTACGCGGCGCGCCAGGACAGGGTGTCCACGTCACGATGGCGATTCCGTTTCAACCCTCAGAACCTGACCTCACGGCGGCCGACTGATGACTCCCCCTCCCTCAATCACCGACACCACCAAGATCCGAGCCCTCATCGTCGACGACGAAGAGCTGGCGCGCGACCGCGTCGCCTCCCTGCTCGCCGAGCAGCCCGACGTCGAAGTCGTCGGCACCTGCGCCGACGGCGCGAGCGCCGTCGAGACGATCGAGCGCGAGCGGCCCGACCTCGTCTTCCTCGACGTCCAGATGCCGGGCATGGACGGCTTCGACGTCGTCGAGAACCTCGACCGCGACCACGTGCCGGCCATCGTCTTCGTGACCGCGCACGACGCGCACGCGATCCGTGCGTTCGAGATCCACGCGCTCGACTTCCTCCTCAAGCCGTTCGACCAGTCGCGCTTCGAGAAGGCGCTCGAACGCGCGCGCGCGCAGTTGCACGACAGGGCGTCGACGATCGACTCCCGCCTCGTCTCGCTCCTCGAGGAGCTGCGCGACGAGCGGAAGTACCCGGAGCGCCTCATCGTGAAGTCCAGCGGCCGCGTGTTCTTCGTGCGCTCCGAGGACGTCGACTGGGTCGAGGCGGCCGGCAACTACGTGAAGATTCACACGAAGAACGAAGGGCACCTGCTTCGCGAGAGCATGAAGAACATGGAAGCGAAGCTCGACCCCAAGACCTTCGTGCGCATCCATCGCTCGGCGATCGTGAACATCGACCGCATCAAGGAGCTCGAGCCGTGGTTCCACGGCGAGTACGTCGTGATTCTGCGCGACGGAACGCGGCTCACGGCGAGCCGAGTGTTCAGCGACCGGTTGAGCGCGGCGATCGCCTGATCGATCAGGCCGCGGCTCGGCGGGGGCGCACGACAGACTCGAGCGCCTGCCGCAGGTCCGGCAGCGTGAAGTCGAAACCGTTGGCGAGCAGTTGACGAGGGAGCGCGCGCTGGCTGGCCAGCGCCGCTCCCTTTGCCATTGGTCCGTAGAGCAGCTCGAGCGCCAGCTGCGGCACCGGAAAGATCGCCGGACGATGCAGCACCGACGCCGAGCACGCGCGTGAACTCGGCGTTGTCCACGGGATTGGGCGCCGTGAGGTCGAACGGCCCCGCCGCTCCATCGTGCTCGACAAGGAAGCGGAGCGCGCGCACCATGTCGGCGATCGCGATCCAGCTCATCCAGTGGCGGCCGTTCCCCAGGTGGCCGCCCACGCCGAGCCGGAAGGGTGTGAGCATCTTGGCGAGCGCGCCGCCGCGCCGGTCGAGCACGATGCCGGTGCGGCTGATGGCGACGCGAATGCCGGCGTCGCGGGCCGGCGCCGTCGCCGCCTCCCAGTCCTTGCACACGGAAGCCAGGAAATCGTCGCCGGCGCTGCTCGTCTCGTCGAGCACTTCGTCGCCGCGCTCGCCGTAGTAGCCGACGGCCGAGCCGCTCACGAGCACGCGGGGCCGCGGCGAGAGCGTTGCCATCGTCGCGGCGATGAGCGACGTCGCCTGCACGCGGCTCTCGCGAATCCGGCGCATCGACTCGCGCGTCCAGCGCTGCGCGATGTTTTCGCCGGCGAGGTTGACGACCGCGTCGACGCCGGAGAGGGCCTTCGCGTCGATCTCGTTTCGCTCGGGGTTCCACGCCACTTCGTCGCCCGCGCGCGCGGCGCGGCGAACGAGCCGTCGAACGGTGTGCCCCCCCGTCGGCGACGAGCGAGCGGACGAGCGCCGATCCGATCATGCCGCTCGAGCCGGTGATGGCGATGAGCAAAGTCAGGTCTCAGGTCATGGGTCGCTGGTCACAGGATAACAGCGACCGGCCCTGAGTTCTGCTCCCTGCGCGGCCCGGCGGGCGGGGCGTTGCCGCGGGCGCGACCGGTCTAGTCTGCCGCGTTCAGCTGCCGACTGTCGACCGGTGCGTCGCCCGCGGCGACCGAAACCGCCTCGGCGAGTGCGTCTTCGTTGTCTTCGGACACGCGCATTTCCTGGATCGCGCGATCGACGAGTCGCAGCGCCGCGTCCGACTCGTAGAGGAGCTCGTCGCGCCGGGCGGACGAGCTCATGTCAGGCCGCCGCGCCGACGCCCGCGAGGACGCGCTCGATCTTCTCCTTGAGCGCGGGCGGCGTGAAGGGCTTGTGGATGTAGCTCGTCACGCCGGCGGCGACGGCGGCAACGATCTCTTCGCGCGCGCCGCGCGTCGTCACCATCAGGATCGGGATCGACTTGCCGAGGGGATGCGCGCGCACCGCCTGCGTGAACTCGGGGCCGCTCATCTCGGGCATGTTCCAGTCCGTGATGATGAGACCGATGCCGGCGGACAGATGGCTCAGCGCGGCCAATCCGTCGGGCGCCTCGATCGTATCGGCGTAGCCGATGCGTCTCAGCGCGTTGACGACGATGCGTCGCATCGTCGAGGAATCGTCGACAACCAGAACCTTCATGCCCGCTGACCTCTGTCCTCGCGTGAAGCGAGGATCAAAGATCCCCGCTGGCGAGCAGCCGACGCGCGATCACTTCGGCCACTTCGCGTGTGTTGTACGCCCCGCTGCGCATACGACGAACCACCGCGTCCAAGTCGGTCCCCTCGATCACCGCCGACGCACTGCCGCCGGCGACCCGCTCCGTCACATCGACGTCGGCCAGATCCGCGATTCCGCTCTGCGGCTGCGCCGGCGCCGACTTCCGCCCTTTCTTGTTTCGCCGACCCGCCACTGACGGGGCAGGCGCGTGAATTTCCTCGGACAGCGTGCCGTCGGGCGCCTGGGTGGGGGAGTTCGGATCGATCTGCACAGCTTTGAGCCTCCGACCTGAGTATCGACGAGAGAAGCGAGCGGTTGAGGGACGGCCACGTTCAGAATGGCCGCCGTTGGGACGCAACGTTCCAGACTTACGCTTTGAGCACCGGATCAGGCCGATTGCGCGCCTGGCTGTTCACGTTCAGCAGCTCGCCGGCCACGTAGCCGTACAAGCTCGCCAGCCGCGGCGCGACGCCTCCGCCCCGCTTGAAGTCGAGATCCCGAATCAGCTCGAGAACCATGTTTGACGCGTCCACCAGACAGCTGTACGGCTCAGGGAGGGCTGCGTCGTCGTGTGTGGCAAGGTGCGAGTCGCTCATGCCTCTTGTATCGGGCGGTCTTTCTGGCGGCTTAGCGAGCCCCTTGCGCTGTAAACAGTTGAGCCTCTCCCCCTCCTCGTTCGCTGCATCTCGCGCTTTGCGAGGATCCTTTTGGCCGGTGGACCGGCGGACCGGTGGACCGGTGAACCGGGACCAACGACGTCAGTCGCGCGACCTCGCCACTTCCCCGGGTTACAGCGCAAGACGCAAAGCGTCTTGGAGGAGTATCGGCGTATCAGCGCCGATTCTTGAGCGCGCCCATCAAATCGCATCATGGCGACGATTCTCTGCCTCGACGACGAACCGGCAATTGGGTTGATCCTCCAGGACACGCTGGAGCGGGCCGGGCACCACGCCGTCGCGGCCCACAACGTCCCGCAGGCGCTCCAGGCGCTGTCGGGCGGCGCGGTCGATCTGATCATCTCCGACTACCGCATGCCGGGCCTCACCGGGCTCGAGTTTCTCGCGCTGCTGCGCCAGGAGGGCCACGACACACCGCTCATCATGCTCACCGGCTACGGCAGCATCGAGCATGCGGTGTCGGCGATCAAAGCCGGCGCGATCGACTACATCACGAAACCGGTTCGGCCGGAGCAGCTCGAGCTCGCGGTCAATCAAGCCCTCGAAGTCGTTCGCCTGCGCCGGGAGAACGAGCGGCTGCGCCGCGAAGTCATCGAGTTCCGCAACGAACGCCAGATCATCGGCAACAGCGCCGGCGATTCGGCGCGTCCTCCAGACGGTGTCGACCGCCGCGCCGACGCGAGCGACAGTGCTGCTCGAGGGCGAATCGGGCACCGGCAAGGAGCTCTTCGCGCGCACGATCCACGCGCAGAGCGACCGCCGCGACGGACCGTTCATCCAGCTCAACTGCGCCGCGCTTCCCGAAGGACTCGTCGAGAGCGCGCTCTTCGGCCATGAAAAGGGCGCGTTCACCGGCGCCATTCGCCGCGTGGAGGGAGCGTTCGAGCGCGCGCACGGCGGAACGCTGCTGCTCGACGAAATCTCCGAGATGCGGCTCGACCTTCAGGCCAAGCTGCTTCGCGTGTTGCAGGAACAGGAGTTCGAGCGCGTCGGCGGATCGACGGCGATCAAGGTCGACGTGCGCATCGTCGCGACGACAAATCGCGATCTCGCGGCGTTCGCCGCGTCGGGCAACTTTCGCCAGGACCTCTACTATAGGTTGGGCGTGATTCCCGTCCGGCTGCCGCCGCTGCGCGAGCGCAAGGAAGACATTCCGCTTCTATCCTACCGGTTCGCGGCGCACTACGGGCAGGAGATCGGCAAGGAAATCACCGGGATCTCGCCCGAAGCCGCCGACCTGTTGCAGCAATACGACTGGCCGGGTAATGTCCGCGAGTTGCAGCACGCGGTGGAGCGGGCGGTGATTCTCAGCACCGAGTCGATGATCTCACTCCACGCGTTCGACGGTCAGCGGTTCGGTTTGAGCGGCGCGTGGAGCGGTCCGACGCCGGCGCGAATTTTCAACGGCTTGGTTCATTCGAACGGCAACGGGGCAACGCACGCGGCGCCGGCGGTTCCCGATGGCGCGGTCGTGATCACGTCGCTCAACGTGAACGACGCCGAGGCGAAGCTCATCGAGCGCGCGCTCGAGGTCGCGAACGGCAATCGAACGCGCGCCGCGGATCTGCTGGGAATCAGCGTCAGGACGCTGCGAAACAAGTTGAATGGAACGAAGGCGGACAGCGACGGAGGGAGTTAGAGCAATGATGAATCGCGCGAGTCTCGCATCAGTCCTATCGCTCGGGGTGCTGGCTAGTTGCCACACCCCGTCGTCAGTTTCGGCGACACCTGCCGCCGCATCCGCGGCGACGCCCCAGGCGGCGACGACGGCGTGGCCCGCGCCGTCGCCCGGACGAACGTATACGCTCATGCCCACGCCGAAGACCGTCGCGTGGGGATGGTACGACGCCGCGGGCGAGCCCGTGCTGCGCGTCGCGTCGGGCGACGAGGTCGTGGTGCGCGCGCTGTCCACGTGCAGCCCCATGTCTCTCGTGCGCGCGGGGCTCGACTCGAATCGCGTCGAGCAGCTGGCGAAGGACATCTACGCCGCGCGGTCGACGATGAAGACCGGACCGGGAGGCCACATCCTCACCGGCCCGATCTACGTCGAAGGCGCGGACTCCGGCGACGTGCTCGAGGTGCGATTCAAGTCCATCCGGCCGGCGATCAACTACGCCTGCAACTCGTTCGGTCCGCGGAGCGGATTCCTCCCGGAGGATTTCCCCGGCGAATCGCGCTCCAAGATCATCGAGCTCGACACGGTGAACATGCTCGGGCATTTCGGGCCCGGCATCACGATTCCGCTGCGCCCGTTTTTCGGCAGCGTCGGCGTCGCTCCGCCGGCGTCGATGGGGCGACTGAACAGCGCGCCGCCGGGCATTCACGCCGGAAATCTCGACAACAAGGAGCTCGTCGCCGGCACGACCCTCTACATCCCGGTTTGGACCAAGGGCGCGCTGCTCGAGATCGGCGACGGACACGCCGGTCAGGGAAACGGCGAGGTGGACATCACCGCGATGGAGACGTCGCTCATCTCGCGGATGCAGCTCGTCGTGCGCAAGGACATGCACATCTCGTGGCCGCGCGCCGAGACGCCGACGCACTACATCGCGATGGGCACCGACTCCGCCCTCGTGAAGGCGACGAAGACCGCCGTGCGGCAGGCCATCGAGCTGCTGGTCGACGTGAAGCACCTGTCGCGCGAGGACGCGTACCAGCTGGTCAGCGTGTCCAGCGACGTCGACATAACGCAGCTCGTGGACGGCACCGTCGGCGTGCACGTGATGATCCCGAAGGCGATCTTCACGAAACCGCGCTGATTTTTCGGCGCCCGTTTTCGCGGCGCGCACTTCAGTTTTTCGCGGTCCGGGACTTCGATCGGGCGGGGCGACAAAGTCGCTCCGCCCGTTTCGCTTAACCCGCACTTCCGCACGTTCACGGCCGACGGGGGGATCATTTCCGCCGACCAACCGGCAATTCCTGCCGTTTGAACGTTTTTTGCCGGGTTCGCCAAGTCGCTCAAGTCGCGGCACCCTCCCGCCTGCCAATGTGGTAAATCTTTTGGCACAAGCAATTTAGCCGCTCGAAATCGGGTGGCGTTTTGCAGTGAAGCGTTTGGAGCGAACTGGTCCACGGCGTGCCAATGATGAGACGCGCATCACGTTTGGCCGCACGCCGTTCCCGCCCGCTTGGACCGCCTCCGCCCTGCCCTCAAAGCCCCCCCGATCGCAACCCTGCCGGGAGTCGAACAACATGGAATCGCGTCTCACGTGGAAGGCCTTCGCCGCAGGCGATCTGGCCGCCCGCGATACTCTCTTGATCGAGAACCTCAGCCTGGTCCATCACGTCGCGCGTCAGCTCGAGCGCAAGCTGAGCAACGAGCTCGATCACGACGAGTTAGTGAGCGCCGGAACGCTCGGTCTCATGGCCGCCATGAGCGCGTTCGACCCGGAGCGCGGACTCGCCTTCAGCACATTCGCCGTGCCGCGGATCCGCGGCGCGATCCTCGACGAATTGCGCCGGCAGGACCACGTGCCGAGATCCGTGCGTCGCAAGACACGCGACATCCAGGCCGCCAGCTCCGCCGTCGCCGCGCGCGTCGGCCGCGCGCCTGAAGATTCCGAAGTCGCACAAGCGCTCGGCGTGGACGTTCAAACATTGTGGAAGTGGGAGTCCGACGTCGAAGGCGCGATCCGCGTCCCGATCGACCGCCCGGCCAACGAGCGCGGCGAGACACAGTCGTCGCTGCTCGATCTGCTCCACACCGATCCGTCCGACGCCGTCGACGAGCAGCTGGGGAAGGAACAGGAAGTCGCGATCCTGCGCGAAGCGATCATGCGCCTCAAGGAACAGGAGCGGACGGTGTTGGCGCTGTACTACTTCGAGGAGCTCAAGCTCCACGAGATCGCGGAAATCCTCGGGCTCACGGAGTCGAGAGTGTCGCAGGTGAGATCGAAGGCGCTGGCGAGACTCGCGCGAGCAGGTGGGGATGTCGTCTGGCGTCGTAGGTCTACACCACGTTGTACTCCCCCACCACGCCGCCCGTCGAAAACCGCGCGATTCGAAGTGCGATCGATGTCTATCGTCGTCGCGCGGCCGTCGAGAATCTCTTCCGCCATCAGCATTCCGGCCGCCGGGCCGTGCATGAGGCCGTGGCCGCTGAATCCGGCGCACACGAACAGGCCTTCGATCTCCGGCAGCGCGCCGAGAATCGGCTGGTCGTCCGGCGTGACCTCGTAGAGGCCGGCCCACTCGGCGGCGATCTCGGCGTCGGCGAGGAGCGGCATCCGCTCGATCGCGCGTTGGAAGTGCTCGAGCCGCCATTGCTCGTCCACGCGAGTGTCGAAGCCGGGCGTCTCGTCGCGATTCGACATGCCGGTGAGAATGCCGTCTCCTTCGCGATGGAAATAGAGCGCGCGCGAGAAGTCGATGACGAATGGGAAGTCCGCGCGTAGATCCGGAATGGCGCTCGTGACGGCGATCTGTCGCCGCACGGGCTGAATCGGAAGATCCACGCCGGCCAGCGCGCCGACGTCGGCCGACCACGGACCGGCGGCGATCACGACGCGCGGCGTGTCGATCGTCCCTTGCGGCGTCTCGACCCATTGCACTCGACGACCCGAGATGCCGATTCCCGTCGCCGGCGCGCTCGTCTCGAGCTTCGCGCCCAGGCGGCGCGCTTGCGTGACGTAGCCCTGCAAGAGTCCGTGCGGATCCACCAGGCCGTCCGCCGCGCACCAGGAGCCGCCGACGATTCCCGGCGAGATCGATCTCCGGCGCCAGAGCGGCGATCTCACCGCGATCGACGAGCCGGCTCGGCACGCCGAGCCGGTTCTGGAGCTCGACGTTCGCGCGGAACTGGGCCAGATCGGCTTCGTTGTCGAGCAAGAAGAGGTATCCGCAGCGGCGCAGCCCGACCGCCTGGTCCATCTCTTCCTGAAAGCGCTCCATCGTCGAGATGCTCGCCTTCGACAGCTCGATGTTCACCGCGGTCGCGAACTGGTGGCGGACACCGCCCGCGTTGAGGCCGGTGGAGCCGAGTCCAAACATCTCGGCGCGCTCGAGGACGACGACGTTCGGGCAGCCGCGACGGGCGAGATGATAGGCGATGCTCGCGCCCATGATGCCGCCGCCGACGATCACGGCGTCCGCCGTGCGTTTTGATGAGGACATGGAACGAAAAGTTACGCGGGGCTCGTCGAGGCGGCGCCCGGCAACTTCCTCCACGTCGGCAAGGAATTCCGTCCGCGAGTCTTGTGGCCCGCACGCGCGCCGACCGGTAACGCGTTGATTAGAAAGGTCATATCGAACTGCTGAATTTCAGCGCGAGACGGCACCGGGATTGCCCTTGAGAAGAGCGCTTCCCCCCTCCGCCCGAATCATGTCGACGGCAGTCGCGTACTCCTCTCCCTTCCCGATCGATTCTCTCGCCGAAGCGCTCCACGTCGAGCGCCGGCTGCTCGACGATCTGAGTGACGTCGTGCGACGCCAGCGCGCCGCCGTCGCCACCGACGACATGGACGCGGTCAGCGACTGCGTGTTCGCCACGCATCGCATGCTCGTCACCCTCCGCGAGGCGCGCTCGCACCGGAGTTCGATCGGCGCGCTGATCGGCCTGCCGGGAGGCGCGGATTCGGGCGGCGGCACCGATTCGCTCGAGCGGGCGCTGGGCGCTCGGATGACGCCCGCGATTCGCGCTGCTCGCGACGAGCTGCATGCCGCGGCGCGCGCGCTGGCCCGTGAGCTGGCCGCGTCGCGAAATCTCGCCGCGTCAAGCTGAACGCTGATCCGCCGACCGACGCGTCTTGAGCGTCGGCACGCGAAGCTCGACAAGCCCTTCCCGCCGATCGAGCCTACCGCCCAGCAACGCCGAAAGGCTTTCGGCGTACGGCGCGCGCGACGGCGCCGGGATTTCGCTGACGGCCTGGGGGCCGACGCGAAATTCGATCCGCACCCATCGGTCGTCGGATTCGATCGTCGCGTGCACCGAGGCGCGGACGCGTCTTCGCGAGCCGCTTCGCGTCGGCCAGAATCAGCACGAGAATTCGGACGAGCGCCCATCGCTCGGCGCGCACGGGCTCCACGAAGCGCGTCGGGGCGATCGTGAACGGCGTGTCGCGCAGGTCGTGCAGATAGGTGTGGACCGCGAGGACATCGGCGAGCACGTCGTCCACGATGAGCGGCTCTTCGCCGACGCCGGCGCGCGGTAGCAGCCGGATCGCCCGGGAGCAGTCCTCCAGGCGTGTCAATTCCGCGGCCAGGCTCGCGAAGGCTGGGTCGTTCGGCGGGAGGTCGCCGAGCCGCGTCAGCTCGAGAAGAGCCGACAATGACCCGATTCGGTTGTTCAATGCGTGATGAATACCGTGGCACACTTGATCCACCAGCAACAGCCATTCGTCGGCGCCGTCCCCCCCGCCGTCCAGCACGGTTGGCGGGGGGGCGGCGGCGAGCATCGAATTCGGATCCTGAGCGCTCGCGTGCGTCATTTTGGGCTCGTCGAATCGGAAAGCGGGGGAAGCGCGAGCGGGTGAGCGGTGGCAGCGCGCGGAAACCTAATGCGGAGATTGAGGTTTGGGCGCGAATCGAGGTCGCGGGAACGTGAGAACGGCGAAGTCGGTTGATTGGATCGATGGGGCCGGCGATACTCCTTGCCGACCTCCGCCTACCCTGGTCCGGGAAGCCCCTTGATAGTGCTCGAAGCGTTCCTGATTGCCAGCGTGTTCGGCTCGACGGCGACTCCATCGCGTGCCGATTGCGATCGATTCGGCGATCGCGGTGCTCGCGTCCGCGGAACCGGCGCCGGCGGACACGGGACTCCTGCGTTTCCTACGAATCCCGATCGACACGCCGCCTCCGAGGACCAGCCCGCGCGCCATTCAGGTCAGCGACTGGTACTCGCGGCGTCTGACGATTCATCGGTACGTCGCGTACGGCACGATCCCGGTATTCGCGGCGCAGTGGATCGCGGGCAACCAGCTGCTTCAGGAGAGCCGAGCGGCGCCCGAGTGGGCGAAATTCACGCACCGCGCCGGCGCGACGACGCTCGCCGGCATGTTCACCGTGAACACGGTGACCGGCGTGTGGAATTGGTGGGATTCGAGGGCGCTGTCGCAGCACCGGGTTCTTCGCACGGTCCATGCATTTACAATGATCGCGTGCGATGCCGCGTTCTCATATACGGGAGCGAAGCTCTCCAACGACGCCGAAACGAGCAACTCGGCGCGTCACCTGCATCACCAGGTAGCGCTGATTTCGATGGGCGTCACGGTGCTGAGCGGCACGGCCATGAAGATCTGGAACAAATAGCCACTACGAGATGATCGTCCCCGAATTCATCGTACATCTGCTGAAGCCGTGGAACCATTTCTACAGTCACTCGAAGATGGCCGAAACGGTCGTTCAATCGTTGCACATCGGCGGCGTCCTGATGGCGGGCGGGCTCGCCATCGCCGCCGATCGTGGCACGTTGCGCGCGCTTCGAGCACCGGCGCCCGATCGCGCGTTTCCCATGCGTGAGCTCGCGGCGGTCCACCGATGGGTGCTCACGGGCCTCACGATCGTGGTGATCAGCGGGCTCGGCATGCTCGCCGCGGACATCGAGACCTTCTTCGGATCGTGGATTTATTGGACCAAGATGGCGCTGTTCGTCGTATTACTTGTGAACGGACTGGTGATCGTGCGCACGGAGGCGGAGCTCCGTGCCGATCCGCACGAACAGTCGCCGCATTGGGCTCGCTTGCGTCTCCGCGCGCTCACCAGCATCGGATTGTGGTTCACGATCACCGTGCTCGGTGTGTCACTGGTCAACCTGAGTTGAGTCGGTAGCCGATGTCTTCACGCACCAACGATCCCTGCCTCGACGCCGGCGCCGGCGACGACCCGTGCGCCGGCTGCTCGGCGATTCCGCGGCGCGATTTCTTGCGCGACGCGGGGCTGTTCGCGGCGGGCGTCCTGGTCGCTCTCGGCGCGGCGCCGTCGCGCGCGTTCGCCACGCCGATCGAGTTCATCTCGGCGACGCGCGGCGGGCGTGAGGACAAGACCTATCCGATTCCGGCGCAGGACGGCGTGCAGATCGACAAGGACGCCGAGGTGATGCTGACGCGCTGGCAGGGAAAGGTCTTCGCGTTCGCGCTCGCCTGCCCGCACCAGAACACGGCGCTCCATTGGCAGGACAAGGATCAGCAGTTCGAGTGCCCCAAGCATCACTCGCGCTTCGACATGCAGGGCATCTACATCAAGGACAGCGGCCGCGCGACGCGTGGCCTCGACCGGCTCGCCATCCGCAAGGACGCGAACAACGTCGTGGTCAACCTCGACAAAGCCCTTCAAGCAGGACGACGACGAAGCCGAGTGGAAGGCGGCGTTCGTGTCTCTCACCTGAGCGCGCGAAGCTGAACGGGACCTGACAGATGTCCTGCATCGACTGTTTCAATAGACGCCAGTTCCTCAGCCGCGCCGCGGTAGCCGCGGCGGCGCTGGTCGCCGCTGGACTGCGGCGATGGTCAGATCGGCCCGCCGTCGCACGGCGGCGCAGGCGGTGATCCGAACGCTCCCGTCGGCGGTCCGGTCACGATCACGATCTCGCAGTTCCCCGGCCTGGCGACGGTCGGCAAGATCGTCGACATCGGCCACGAGCGCGCGGTGGTACGAACGGGCGACACGACGTTTCTCGGATTGTCGCGGATCTGCACGCACGAGCAGTGCGACGCGGACGTGGTGAATAACCTGTTCGACTGTCCGTGCCACGGATCACTCTTCTCGGCGACCGGCGCGGTGATCCGCGGGCCGGCGACCGAGCCGCTGCTCAAGTTGAACACGGCGTTCGATCCAGTCGCGGGCACGCTGACCGTCGCGTAACGTCGGAACGTTTTCGACGTTTGAACCCGCCGGCATTTTGCAGTAAGTTGGCGAATGCTTCTCGGCGTCGCCGGCATGGTCGGCACGGGCAAGACAACGCTCTCTCGCGCGCTGGCCGCGCGCTTCGGTCTGCAGATGGCCCTCGAGAGCGTCGACGCGGAAAACCCGTGGCTCGAGAGCTTCTACGCCGGCGAAGAGGAGATGCACACGTACGCGATGCATCTCCAGCTTCACTTCCTCGCGACGCGCTTCGCCTCGATGCGCCGCATGCGCGGGCTGGGTGGCAGTTGGGTCCTCGACCGCACGTGGTACGAGGACGCCGAGATCTTCGCGCGCGGCCTCTTCGAGCAGGGATACATGACGTCCGACGAATGGACGCTCTATCGCCGGCTCTACGCCGAGTTGCTCCATTCGCCCGCGGCGCGTCCGCCGCGTTTGCTGATCTATCTCCAGGGGCCGCTCGACGTCATCACCGAGCGCATCGCCGCGCGCGGACGACCGAGCGAAAAGGAAGTGGCGCCGGAGTATTGGCGTGCGCTGCACGAGCGATACGAGCGTTGGATCGCGCATTTTCGCCACTGTCCGGTGTTGTCCATCGACGTGCGCGAATACGATCTCGTCGCCGACGCCTCGGCGGTGGACGAGATCTCGGCGCGCGTGCGACAGCAGCTGGAGGGCGAGCTGCCGCAGACGGAGCTGTGGCCCGCGGTGTCGCGCCGCGTCGCGTTCGCGTGAACGTTCGAGCGCCCGATGGGACTTCTGTCGAAGATTCTCCTCTTTCCCGTCGCCGGTCCCGTCGCCGGCATTCGCTGGTCGCTCGGTAAGGTCCAGACGGTCGTCGAGGAGGAGCTCACCGACGACACGCCCGTGAAGCAGGAGCTGATGGAGCTCCAGCTGCGTCTCGAGCTCGGCGACATCGACGATGCCGAGTATGTGCGGCGCGAGGCCGAGTTGATGGCGCGACTGCGCGAGGTTCGCGCGTGGCGCGAGCGCTTCGGCAAGGGAACGAGCGGCGGTCCCGTCCGCGTGCCGCGCGAAGACCGAGACGACCAAGCGGAGTGAGCGCGCTCGACTCGCTGCTCGACAACCTCCCTGGAATCGTGCTCGTCGCCGGGAAAGGCGGCGTCGGCAAGACGACATTCGCGGTCGGACTCGGCGCCGCGTTCGCGCGCCGCGGCGAGAAGACGCTCGTCGTCTCCACCGATCCGGCGGCCGCGCTGGGCGACGTCATCGGCGCGCCGGTCGGCGGCGCGGCGCGCCCGGTGCGCGGCGCACCTCGCCTTCAGGCTCGCCAACTCGACGCCGCGGAACTGCGCCGAGAATTCCTGGCGCGATGGCGCGCCGTGATCACGGAGATCGTCGACCGCGGCACCTACCTCGCGCGCGCGGAGATCGATGGATTGGTCGACGCGGCGCTTCCCGGCGCCGACGAGATCTTCGCGCTGCTCGCGCTCTCCGACGTCATCGCCGCGCCCGCCTCCGATCGGCCGGCGCGAGTCGTCGTCGACACCGCGCCGACCGGACACACGCTTCGCCTGCTCGCGCTGCCGGACACCTTTCGCGCGCTGCTCGACGTGCTCGAGTCGATGCAGGACAAGCACCGCTTCGTCGTGCGCGCTCTGACTCACCGGTACAAGCGCGACGCGGCGGACGCGTTCCTCGACGAGATGCGATCGCGCGTCGGCGAGTTGAAGCGCGTGCTCTCCGACCACGCGTCGCTGGCGGCCGTCGTCGTCGCGCGGGCCGAGCCGGTCGTCGCGCTCGAGACGGAGCGCTACGTCGACGCGCTTCGCGCGCTCGGCGTCGCGGTCGCCGCGCTGGTGGTGAACGCCGTGCCGAAGCAGGACGGCGATCCGCGCGCGGCATTCCGCTCGATCGACGCGTCGATTCCGCGATGGATCGTCCCGCGCCGCTCGGCGCCCCCGCGCGGGATCGTCGAGGTCTCGGCGGCCATCGCCGCGTCGACGGCCACGCCGGCGCGACGGCCGCCGCGTCTCCGGAAGGCGGCCGCGCGAGCGCCACGGCCGTCGCGCGGCGTCGAGCTCGACGGCCTCGTGCGGCCGCTGACGATCGTCGGCGGAAAGGGCGGCGTCGGGAAGACCACCGTGTCGTGCGCGCTGGCCATCGCCGCGGCCGACGCCGGCGACGAGCCCGTGCTCCTCGTGTCGACCGATCCGGCGGCGTCCGTCGCCGACGCCCTTGGCGATCCCGACCAGGCGGCGTGGAGCGTCGAGCGGCGCGTGAGCGGCGTCCCGCGTCTCACCGCGCTCCAACTCGACGCGACGGCGGCGTTCGCCGCGGCGCGAGACCGGTATCAGACGCAGATCGATTCGATGTTCGGCGCGGTCGTCGCGCGCGGCGCGGACGCCGCCCGCGATCGCGCGGTGATGCGCGACCTCCTCGCGCTCGCGCCGCCCGGCGTCGACGAGCTGTTCGCGCTCTCCGTCCTCGGCGACGAACTGGCCGCCGGACGATTCGCGCGCATCGTCGTCGATCCCGCGCCGACGGGACACCTGCTCCGTTTGCTCGAGATGCCGGCGATCGCGCTCGATTGGAGCCATCGTTTGATGCGCCTGATGCTCGAGTATCGCGACGTCGTCGGGCTCGGCGACGCCGCGGCCGAGCTTCTCGCGTTCTCGAAGCGAACGCGGGCGCTCGACGGTTTGCTGCGCGATCGCGAGCGCGCGGGCGTGATGCTCGTCACGCTCGACGAGCCGGTCGTGCGCGCGCAGACGCGCCGGCTCGCCCTCGCGGTGCGCCAGCGCGGTTGTGACGTGATCGCGCTGGTTTGGAATCGAAGCAAGCGCGCGATCGACCCTCTTCCTCAGTTCGTGGCCGCGCGCCAAGTTTGCGCCACAGAGACGCGCCCGCCGCCGGTCGGCGTCGCGGCGCTGCGAAGATGGTCGCGCTCCTGGCGCGAGGTGCGCTCTACGGCTTGAGTGTTCTCGAATGGCCTCCACGACACCCGTCTGCTACGTCTACGGCATCGTCCCCTCGGCGATCGACCTCGCGTCGGCGCCGCCTGGGCGTGGACGACGCGCGCGTCGCGCTCGAGCCGTGCGAGAGACGTCGCGGCGTTGATGTCGGCGGTGGACAGCGAGGCGTACGCGCCGTCGTCGTTGGAGCGGAGCACGGCCGACGTCGAGTGGATGAGCCCGCGCGCCGTCGCCCACGACCGCGTTCTGACCTGGGCGAGCGACCGCGGCGGCGGGGCCGTCGTCCCGATGCCGATGTTCTCGCTCTTCACGGGGCCGGCCGCCGTCCAGCACATGCTGCGCGAGCGATCGTCGCAGCTGGCCGAGACGCTCCAGCGAGTCGCCCGCGGGCCGCGAGTACGCGTTGCGAGTCTACCGCGTCGACGCCGAGTTGATGGAATCGATGACCGCGTTCAGCCCTCACCTCGCCGAGCTCGCGAGCAAGGCCGCCGCGGCGACGCCGGGACAGCGGTATCTGCTCGAGCGCAAGCTCGAGGACGAAAAGCGCGCTGAAATGCGCGGCGTGACGATGGAGATCGCCGACGCCATCGTCGGCGCGCTCGCCGTCCACACCATCGGCGCCGTCAAATCGCCGATCCCGCGCGTCACCGACGCGGCGGGACGAGGGCCGATGGTGCTCAACGCCGCGTTCCTTGTCGCGTCCGACCGTCTGAACGCGTTTCAACAGACACTGACGTCGCTCGTCGAGCAGCACGGGGCGCGCGGCTTTCGCTTCGACTTCACCGGCCCGTGGCCGCCGTATCATTTCGCCGGCGGCGAACGGAGCCGGAGGCGGGGCCGGTGCCAACGCATGACGAGCCAAGATGATGAAATCGACAATGGCCAGCTGGTACTCGGCGACTTGCTCAACCACGTGCTCGACAAGGGTCTCGTGATCGGCGGCACCGTGACGATCTCGGTGGCGGACATCGACCTGCTGTTGGTCGACCTCCGCGTGTTGCTCACGTCCGTCGAAACGGTCACACGCCGCGGCATCGAACGAAGCGGTCCCGCGTTGACGCCGGTCGCGAACCGACGATGAAGACGCATCTCTACTGCGTCCTTCCGCAGGACGAGCGGATCGAGCTGCCTGACGGCCTGAGCGGCGTCGCCGGCGCGCGCGTGCGCGCCATTCCGGTGGACGGCGTCGTCGCCTGGGTGAGCGACGTGGAACGTGACGTCCCGGTGTCGGTCGAGGGTGTTCGCGCCCACGACGCGGTCGTCGAGGCGGCGCTCGAGATGGGATCGACGCCGGTGCCCGCGCGGTTCGGACAGCGTTTCGCCGACGACGCCGCCGTGTCGCGATGCTCTGTCCAGCCGGGCGGCTTCGGTCGAGCGGCTCGTGACGACGGTTCAGGGCTTCGTCGAGATGACGCTCGTGCTCACGCCGTCCACGCGGCGTATGCTGCGCGACCTCCAGCCGGTGCTTCCCGAGATGTTCGACCTCGATTCATCGGGCACGGGTCGCCGCTATCTCGAGGCGCTTCGAGAGCGGGAGGACGCGACCGGCGCGGTTCGGTCGGCTCTTGACGAGCTCGCCGCCCAACTCGATGCGGCAACGCAAGATTGGGTCGTACGCTCCGCCGTCCACGATCAGGTCACCCGGCTGCCGCTTCGCACCATCTCCCATCTGATCGCGCGAGCGTCGATTCGCCAGTACCGGCGCGCCTTGGGAGCGGTGAAGGCCGACGGCGAGTTCCGCTTCCTGCTCATCGGGCCGCGCGCGCCGTACAGTTTCTGCTCCCTCGCGGGGGAACCCGTCGGGACGCACGGCATGAAACTGGCGGACTGAGCATGACCAAATCAGGGTCGGCGCCCGTTTCTCCGAGCGGAGAAGCGGCGATGGCCGGTGAGCAGCTCGCGGCGGAACTGACCGCCGTCGCTCGAGCGCTCCCGGAGCGGATCAACGCCGACCCCGAGCGAGTTGAGCAAGGACTTGCGCGACTTGTCTTGACCGTGATAGAACTGCTGCGCGAAGTGCTCGAGCATCAGGCCGTTCGACGCATGGACGGCGGGACGCTGAGCGAGGAGCAAGTGGAGCGGCTCGGAATGGCGCTGCTCAAACTGAATCACCGGATGGACGAGCTGAAGGGCATTTTCGGGTTGACGGACGAGGATCTGAACATCGATCTCGGACCGTTGGGCCGGCTGCGGTAACCGCGGTGCGTACTCCTAATTCACGGCGACTGCATGCCAGAGCTCGTTAGTCCCTCGAGAACGCACGGCCTGGTCGACATCCTCGATCGGGTGCTCGACAAGGGACTCGTCATCGCGGGCGACATCAAGATCAACCTCGCGAACGTCGAGTTGCTGACGATTCAGGTCCGTCTGCTCATCTGCTCGATCGACAAAGCGGAACAGATCGGTTTGAACTGGTGGCGCCGCGACCCGCACCTGACGATTCAGTCGGGCGCCACGCCGGAGATCGAGGCTCGCCTGACGCGAATCGAGGAACAGTTGACCCGCCTCGCGCAGTCGTCGGGCGCTCAGCGCGTGCAGTCGAAGTCGCCGAAGCGATCATAGCGGGACCGGAACTCCAGGCAGGTCGGCACTCTAGCACCGAGGTAAGGACCACAATGGCCGTCGAACGCACCCCGAGCGGCAGTTCTCTCATCGATGTGCTGGATCGCGTACTGGACAAGGGCATCGTCATCGACGCCTGGGTGCGAGTTTCGCTAGTCGGAATCGATCTTGTTACGGTCGAGGCACGAATCGTTGTGGCTTCGATCGACACGTACCTGAAATACTCGGAAGCGGTTGGAATCACGTACGCCGGTGTCGCGACCCCGAGAGATCGGCTCCGGCGACGAGTTGGAGCGGGTCCAGCGCGAAAACGTCGAGCTCCGCCGCCAACTCGAAGAAAGAAGGACCAAATAACTCGTCGGAGAAGGTCTTAAGATGGCTGTTCTCGGAGACCGCGAGCTTGCCGGTCTCCTCTCATCGATCGCCGAGGCGCCCGACTTTCCGGCCGCGACCTCGCACCTCCTCGCGCAGCTCGCGGACATCACGGCGGCGCGACGGGCGGTCATGCTCAAGATCGATGCCGCACAGCACAGCCTGGTGGTCGTCGCCGCGAACGGCTTCGATCCGCCACCGGCGTTCAGCATCTCGCTCGGCGACCTTTCCAGTCCGCTCGTCATCTGCGCGCTGAGCCTGCTTCCGATTCGGGGCGAATCCGAGCTCGGACCGCGGGCGCTCGAGGATATGGTGCCGTGGGTCGTGGTGCCGATGTCTCAGCCCCTGCAGCGCGGATCGCTCGAGGTGATGAACCAGGAGCGCGCCGCGGAGCTGGTCTCGTCGCGTTCGGCGAGCATACTCTCTCCGTTCGACCGTCGCGTCGCGACTTCTCCCGCCGGCGTGCGTCATTCTCTCGGGGGATCTCGACGTCGCCGACCGCCGACTCGGCGATCCAGTTGATCGCGCTGGCGAGTCCGATCGTCGCGCGTCTCGCCGCGCTCCACGAGTCGAACGAACTGGCCGGCCGACTCACGCAGCACCGCGAGCGGCTCACGCTCGTCGTCGATTCGCTGCCGGATCCGGTCGTCATCACCAACGCGTCGAACGACATCGTCGTTCAGAATCATCGCGCCGAACGGCTGCTCCAGGCGCGCGACAATGATTCGGTCGGGCGACGCCGCGCCATCGAGCTGAACAACCTCCTGCTCACCGCGTTCCTCTCCAAGGCGGCGATGAGCGGCGGCGTCCAGCACGGCCCGCGAGAGTTGAATCTCGTCGATCCCGACGAGGGCAACGACCTCCTGTTCGAGGTCCTCGCGCATCCGCTCGGCGAACGTTCCGGTCCGGAGGACTCCGTGCTCTCCGTGCTGCGCGACGTCACCGATCTGCGCCGCGCGGCGAACGAGCTCGAACGTCAGGTGCAGCGCGTCCGGCAAGCGGAGATCAGCGTGCGCGGCGAACGCGATCGGTTGAATCTCGTCCTCGAGAACGTCGCCGATCCGATCCTCGTCACCGACGAGCGGTCGAACATCATCCTGATGAACGACCAGGCCGAGGTGCTGTTCCAGGTGAGCGAGTCGGAGCCGCGAACTCGCCGCGAGTTGGGGAACGTCCGCGGCAACGACACGAAGTTCACGTCGTTCATCTCCGAGTTCGCGATGCTCGACGACGATTCGCGTCGCGAGCGGATGACTCTCGTCTACCCTCGGTCCGGGACGAACCTGCCGGTCGAGGTCGTGTCCGGAAAGGTCAAGAACGAACGCGGCGAACCGATCGCCGTCGTGTCGGTTTTGCACGACCTCACCAAGCAGGTCGAGAACGAGCGCCTCTACGACGCGCTGAAAAAGCTCAACAGCGAGCTTGAACGGCGCATCCGCGAGGCGACGGCCGACCTCGCCGAGCAGAACGCGCGCCTCCAGTGGCAGTCGCAGGAGGTCGAGCGCGCCAACAAGCTCAAGTCGGAATTCCTGGCCAGCATGTCGCACGAGCTGCGCACGCCGATCAACGCGCTCATCGGGTACACGGCGCTCCTGCTCGACGGCGTGCTCGGCGAAGTGAATCCGCGCCAGCGCGACGCGCTGATGCGCGGCCGTGCCGCCGCCGAGCACTTGCTGGCGCTGATCAACGACATCCTCGATCTCGCCAAGATCGAGGCCGGCAAGATGCCGCTCCGCCTCGAGGAAGTGTCGCTGCGCGAGGTCACGCTCGAAGTGACGCAGCAGGTCGAGCCGATGGTGCGGAAGAAGCAGCTCCAGTTCACGATCGACATCGCCCCCGACACGCCCGCCGATCTTCTCGGATCGGACGAAGATCAAACAAATTCTTCTGAATCTCCTGTCGAACGCCGTCAAGTTCACCAACCGCGGCGGCGTCACGGTCGAGGCGCATCGAGCGGTCGACGGCGTGCGCATCGACGTGATCGACACCGGCATCGGCATCCGCGCGTCGGACCTTCAGGCCATTTGGGAGGACTTCCGCCAGGTCGACCAGTCGCGCACCCGTGAATTCGGCGGAACGGGACTCGGCCTCAGCATCACCCGGAAGCTCCTCGACCGCCTCGGCGGCTCGGTGGACGTCAGGAGCACCTATGGCGAAGGGAGCACCTTCTCCGTTTACCTGCCATTGCGAATACCGGCCGCGACTGCATCAGAGTACTCCGTGATTGAGGTGTCAGGATAGAGAGGGGACGGGTACGGAGGCGGGGTGCGGAGAACTGGGACGGGTGCGGTGGCGGGGTGCGGAGAACTGGGACGGGTGCGGTGGGCGGGGTGCGGAGAACTGGGACGGGTGCGGTAGTGCGGTGCTAGAGGCGTGATACGGTCTCCGCTCGCGGTCGCTGCGCCGCCCGCCGCCCTCGCTCCCATCCCCGCACCCCGCCGCCGCACTCCGCCCAGGTCCCCGCACGCCGCCGCCGTACTCCTCCCCGCCGCCCCTCCCAGCGCGCCCGCGAAACCGCCCCGTAACATCGGGGTACTTAATACCGTCCATAGTGTGAACCTGCTCCGGAGATAGTGCCCATGCTCGGCTCGACAACTGCGGCGCGGTGGGGGAACCCCTTCATGCGCTGGACCGTCATCGGCGTTGCGCTCGCCGCTTGCGCGGCATGTTCCGATAAAGAATCGACGTCGCGTGCCGCGGCGGATTCGTCGCTTTCGCGAGACCTGGCGCTCGCGAACGCCCAGACGTCCGCATCGCCACAATTGCGGGATACCGCGACCGCGCCTGCCCCGGCTCCGGCGAGCCACGAGCAGCGCGAGGATCGGCCCGCGCCTGTTCGCACCCACACGGCGCGACGCCCTCAGGTCGAACAGCCGCCGCAGCAATCGCACGCGGCTCCGCCGCCGTCGGCAGCCGCCGCCGGTGATGCCCGCTCCGACGCCCGCCCAGCTTCCGGCGGCGACGCCCGCCCCGGCGCGCGGTGAGATCGGCTCGGGCTCGACGTTCGCGCTCACCAACGGATCGAAGGTCTGCACGTCGAACGTTCCCGGCGACAAGATCGTCGCGACGCTCAACGAGTCGGTCACCGGCTCGAACGGCGCGGTGATTCCGTCAGGCTCGACGGTCGTGCTCGAGGTTGCGTCCACGACGCCCGGCGAGAACGGCCAGGACCCGAAGATCGCGCTGCGCGTGAAGAGCGTCGTCGTGAACGACAAGACGTACTCGGTGTCCGGCGACGTCACGCCACTGGCGCCGCTCGACAAGACGAAGATCGCCGACGGCGGAACGGACAAGACGAAGGTCGTCGGCGGCGCCATCGCCGGCGCGATCCTCGGCCAGATGATCGGCCACAACACCAAGGGCACGCTGATCGGTGCCGCCGCCGGTGCGGCCACCGGTGCGGCGGTCGGACACAACGGCGAACAGTGGGCAGCGTGCTTGCCGGCCGGCGCTCCGCTCAGACTCACGCTGTCGTCGCCGATCGTGATGTAGACGAACTATTGGGCTACGACTTGGCGCACGCTGCGAACGGCTCGGCTGACCGCCGAGCCGTTCACCGTTCTCAGACAGCCGATCGTCAGACGCGGTCGCCCGTCCGACGGCGGCGCTGAATCAGCCACGCCGGCGTGTCGTCTTGCCGAGCCGTCGGATGCAGTCGCCGCTGGGCCGGGTCAACTCGTCGCCGAGCAACGCGGAATGGCAGAGTTGTACGGTGTGCTCGCCCGAACGACCGATCCGGTGGCGCGAGAGAAAAATCAAATTCGTGTTACGTCGTCGTTTCGCTCGCCACGCGGGCGAGTGAGCTGGCCTGTCGATCCGACTGACTAGGCGATGCGACCGGTGCGTCGGATGCGGCGCCTGCTCCGTTTCCTCGAGCCACGAGTCGCCTGCCCCGCCCTCACGATCGACCGCTCGGCGCGGCTCGGGGACGAGCGCGCGGGTTAGCCTGACTGATTTGCTGACCGGTCGGTCCAGCCGTTTGCCCGCGCCGAAAACTCGCCAACCCGATCGACAAATTGTGCTGGCCGGCCGGATTGATCGCCTCGTCGAGCGCAACATATCGGTGAACGCGCCACTCGGTTGGCGCACGCGATGGAAAAGTGCGGTGGCCGGATGGAAATGTCCGGTGACCAAGAAAACGCCCTGAAAATTCGAGACGACGGGTCGGCGCCGGGCTCGTAAGGGTCCCGGGCGCAATTGGCAGGAATCATCGGCCTCTCTACTTGCGTAATAGCGCCGACCCCCGAAATGGCCGCGATCCGTCAAACGAATCGCGCCCGAAATTCAATCCATCTCAATCCGCAATCGCACTGATCTCGCGCGACTGCCACCACCCCGCGCTACTGCGCGTGTCTCGAACCTTGGAGCAGAACTGCGTTCGACGTTCGGCCACGGCCGATCCGCGGCGGAGCAACGGCAGAATGGCCGCGATTCATCGTAGCTTTCCGCAGTCAGCCGCGACCCGAGTCCGTTGACCAAGCCCCGCCGTTCCCAGTCGAGCTCCATCCCCTCGTTCGCGCCTGGTTCGAGGAGACCCTCGGCGCGCCCAGCCCGCCGCAGCGCGAGGGTTGGCCGGCGATCGCGAGCGGCGCGCACACTCTCATCCTCGCCCCCACCGGCACCGGCAAGACGCTCACCGCGTTTCTCTGGGAGCTCAACCAGCTCATCGTCGACGGCGCGGCGACCCCGCTGCCGAACGCCGTGCAGATCCTCTACGTCTCGCCGCTGAAAGCCCTGAACAACGACATCCAGCGGAACCTCGAGCGTCCGCTCGCCGAGTTGCGCGAGCGGTTCGAGGCGGCGGGCGAGGCGTTCCCGGAGATCCGCGTCGCCGTGCGCACCGGCGACACGCCGCAGTCGGCGCGGGCGCGAATGCTTCGGAAGTCGCCGCACATCCTCATCACGACGCCCGAGTCGCTGCACATCATGCTGACGACGGTTCGCGGGCGCGGGATGTTCAGCGGCGTGCGCGCGGTGATCGTCGACGAGATCCACGCGATCGCGGGGAGCAAGCGCGGCGCGCACCTCGCGCTGACGCTCGAGCGGCTGGATCGACTCTGCGACGACTCGCCGCAGCGAATCGGCTTGTCGGCGACGCAGCGCCCGCTCGACGAGATCGCGCGTTTTCTCGTCGGCCAGGACACGAGCGGCGGCGCCGATCCGACGCCGCGTCCGTGCACCATCGTGGACTGCGGGCTCGTCAAGCGCATCGAGCTGAACGTCGAGTCGCCTGTCGACGATCTCGCGCACGTCGGTGGAACGATCTGGACGTCGGTCACGCCGCTCGTGCTTCGCCACATGGCCGGCGCGCGCACGACGCTCGTCTTCGTCAACAACCGCGCGCAGGCCGAGAAGATGGCGGCGCGGATCAACGCGCTCGCCGGCGAAGAAGTCGCGCTTCCGTATCATGGATCGCTGTCTCGCGAGCGCCGGCTCGATTCTCGAGCAGTCGTTGAAGGCGGGCCGGCTTCGCGCGCTCGTCAGCACGAGCGCTCTGGAGCTCGGGATCGACATCGGCTCCGTGGATCTCGTGCTCCAGCTCCAGTCGCCCAAGCGCGTGGCCAACGGACTCCAGCGCGTGGGCCGCGCCGGACATACGCTCGACGCGCGTGAGCCGCGGCGTGTTCGTTCCGACGTTCCGCGACGACGCGCTCGAGATGCTGGCGATCGTGCGCTCGATGCGCGGCGGCGACGTCGAGCCGACGCGCGTCGTCCAGAACGCGCTCGACGTCCTCGCGCAGGTCATCGTCGCCGCGGTGTCCATCGACGACGACTGGACGAGCGCGGCGCTGTTCGACCTCGTTCGGCGGTCGTATCCGTACCACGCGCTCCCACGTTCGGCGTTCGACGAAGTGCTCTCGATGCTCGTCGGGGAAGTATCCGGCCGACGTCGCCTCGGAGCTCGATGCGCGGCTCTCGTGGGACCGCGTCAACGACTCGCTCACCGCGTCGAGAAGCGCGCGCATGGTGGCCGTCATCTCGGGCGGCACGATTCCGGATCGCGGACTCTACACCGTCAATCTCCCCGACCGCACGCGACTCGGCGAGCTGGACGAGGAGTTCGTGCACGAGACGCGCGTCGGCGACGTGTTCCAACTCGGCTCGTCCACGTGGCGCGTGAACACGATCGAGCACGATCGCGTGATCGTGACGCCCGCGCCCGGCGCGCCGGCGCGAATGCCCTTCTGGCACGGCGAGTACTCTGCCCGCTCGTCGCATCTCGCATCGGCGATCGGCGCGCTGCGCCGCGAGCTGGACGCCGCGCGAACGCCGCAAGCCGTCGATGAGATCGACGACGCGCTACGGCTGCGACAAGGCGACGGCGCAGTCGCTCGTCGAATACGTGCACGAGCAGCGCGCCGCGACCGGCGCCGTGCCCGACGAACGCTCGCTCGTCGTCGAACAGTTCCGCGACGAGACGAACGCCGTTCGCGTCGTGATCCACGCGCCGTTCGGCGGCCGAGTGAACGCTCCGTGGGGGATGGCTCTCGCGCATCGGGCGCGCGAGGTCCTCGGGCGCGGCGTCGTCGTTCAGGTGCAGACGACCGACGACGGCGTGATGCTGCGCTTCCCCGATCTGCGCGATTGGGTGCCGCTGTCGCTCGTGTCCGGGATGACCGCCGGCGAGGCGGAGCGTCGCATGCTCGACGAAGTCGGTTCGTCGTCGCTGTTCGGCGCACGATTCCGCGTCAACGCCGCGCGCGCTCTGCTCCTTCCGCGCGGCACCGCGCGCCGTCGGATGCCGCTCTGGCTCCAGCGACTCAAGGCGCGCGATCTGCTCGACGCGGTGCGCGAGTACCCCTCGTTCCCGATCCTCGTCGAGACCTATCGCGACGTGTTGCAGGACGCGTTCGACATGCCCGCGCTCGCGCGGATGCTCGATGACCTCGCCGCCGGCGCGATCGGTCTGCGCAGCGTGCAGACGGAAATGCCGTCGCCGTTCGCGTCGTACCTCCAGCTCGGGTTCGTCATGGACTGGATGTACGCCGACGACGCTCCGCACGCCGAGCAGCGTGCCGCGCTGCTGTCACTCGACCGCGCGCTGTTCGATGAATTGCTCGGCACCGAAGGCGCCGACGCCGAAACACTCGTCGTGCTCGAGGAGATGCTGGCGCGCCGGCGCGGCGTCGCGCCGGGCTCGCGCGCGCGAACGGCCGACGAGCTCGCGATCCTCCTCGACCGTGCCGGCGATCTCTCGCTCGACGAGCTTCGCGAGCGAACCGCCCATGAGGCCGAGGGTCGGCTCGGCGACCCGCTCGGCGAGCTGCTCGAGCGCCGGCGCATCGTCGAGGTCGACGTGCCCGCCGGATCGGGATCGACCGAGAGCCGATACGTGCTCGCCGAGACGTCGGCGCGCTACGCGGCGGCGTTCGGCGCCGACTCGCCGATGCGCGTCGGCGGCACGGCGCGAGATCCTCGTCCGGTTCGTCTCACTTTCCGGCGTCGTCTCGGTCGCCGACGTCCTCGCTCGGTACGCGTTCGATCCGGACTGGGTCCGTGAACGATTCGACGAATGGACGCGCACCGGCCGACTCGTGCGCGGAACGTTCGGCGGCAGCGCGGCGGACCGCTGGTGCTCGCGTCGTCTGTTGGAGCGCGCGCGGCGGCGCGAGCTGTCGCAGGCGCGCAAGCAGATCCAGGCGGTAGACCTCGAGCGATTCTCGCGATTCATGCTCCGCTGGCAGCACGTCGCCCCATCCACGCGGCTCGACGGCGACGACGCCACGACGCACGCCGCTCGGCAACTGTACGGCGTCTCCCGCCCCGCCGAGCTGTGGGAACGCGAGCTGTTCCCCGCGCGCGTGGAGTCGTACGACGCGAGCGCGATCGCTCGGCTGATCGCCGCGGGAGAGATGGTGTGGGTCGGTGGCGGTGCGCCGACGACCCACGACGCGACGCCGGTTCTCGCGAACATCCGAATGTTGCGGCGCGGAACCGGGCGCGCGTGGCTGCCCGAGTCGCACCCGCCGATCGGCGAGGCGGCGACCACGGTGCTCGAAGCGATGACGCGAATGGGCGCGGTGTTCTTCGACGAGCTGCTGGCCGAGACCTCATTCTCCGCGCGAAAGCTGAGAGACGCGCTGCGCGAGCTCGTCGGCGCCGGCCTGGCGACGAACGACACGATCGACGCGATGCGCGCTGTCGTGGGGTGGCGGCCGCTCGTTTCGCCGCGCGAACGCTCGCGCCCCGACCCGACGCGCTGGCTGCCGGCGGATTACTCGCCGTCGGCGAATCGGTACGTCGTACAGCGACGACCCAACCTTCGCCGGCTCCCGCGCTGGCAGAGGCCCGACCTTCCAGGCGGCGGCGACACAGACGCGTGGCCGGGCCGGTGGTCGCTCGTCGCGTCGCCGCGAGTGCTCGGCGCACCGAACGATGAGTCCGCGCTCGGCGAAGCCGTCGCGCGCCAGTGGCTGGATCGCTACGGCGTCGTCGCGCGAGAGATGTGGCGCCGCGAGCGCCCCATGATTCCGTGGCGCGCGGTCTATCGCGAGCTCAAACGGCTCGAGTTCCGCGGCGACGTCCGTCGTGGATACTTCGTTCGCGGTCTTTCCGGCGCGCAGTTCGCGCTCCCCGAGGCGGTCGAGTCTCTACGAGCCGATGAGACGAGCGACGACGAGGCCGTGGTCATCGCCGCGGCGGATCCGGCCAACGTGTTCTCGCTTCCCATCCCCGGCGACCCGGCGCGCGATCCATTCGTGCGCCCGCGCAGCTCGAGCGCGTTGCTCGTGGCCATCGGGGGCCGCGTCGCGCTGATCGCCGAGCGGCGGGGCTCGCGAGTGGCCGTACGCGCCGAAACCGACGAGGCGATTGTCGCACGAGCAGCCGAGGCGCTGGTCCGACACCTCTCGAGCCGTCTGCGGCGCGATCTCGTCCTCGAGACGATCGACGGACAGCCGGCGGCGGCAAGTCCGCATGCGGCGGCGTTCGAGAAGGCGGGGTTCAGGCGAGGACGGACCGACCTTAGGTACCTTCGGCCCGCGCGCTGAGCGCCGACTCGGGGCGCAAACGAAGCCGCTCGCGCGACAGCCGTTGTTGGTCGAGAGACAACCCCAACCAACAACGGCTATCGCGAGAGGTATCGCTGTTACCGGTGCCCGTCTCCATTTCTGAACGGTGCTGGCGGAGCGTACAGGATCACTTCCTGCGGCCGCTCCTCCGAATCCGCTTCGACGATCACCGTCGTCCGCACGCGTCCGTTCCACGCGCGCGTCAGCACGTTCTCGAGCTCGGTCTCACGGCACTTGAAGTGACGCGGACCGTCTTCCGTCTCGAGCACGAACCCCTCGAAGTCACCGAAGCGGTCGTACACGATCCCGTCGACTTTTCCGGTGAATCGCAACCGCACTTCGCTGCCGTGGTGCGGAGTCGGCTTCGGCCCGGTCTGAGGCTCCGGGTGTACGCCGCTGCCGTCCGGCGACGGGCGAATCCGCGTCGGGTCGCCGCCGAGCGCTTTCACGCGATCGCCGATCACGCCGACGTACTTCTCGAAGACCGGGTACCACCGGTTCTCGTGTGGAATCGTCTGCTCGATGTACTTCAGAACGGAGTACGTCCGCTCCTCGGGCTCGAGCAGCGTCTGTTTCGTGCGAACAGGAATCTGGATCTGGAACGCGCCGAGCGTGTGACGCGACTCCGGACGCGACGTCGGTTTCGTCGGGACCGGTGCCGGACGCGCGCTTCCCTTGGTTCGCGTGCGCGGCTGCGGCGTTGGCGGCTCCACGTGCTTCACCGCACTCGAGGTGATCTGCCGAATCACGACCGTGAACGACTGGCCGCGACGGACCGTCGCCGGCAGGTCGATCGTGAGCAGACCGGCGTAACCCGGACCCGCTCCCGGCGGTACGGGCATCCACGTCGCGCCCTCCGCTCGGCAGGCCAGCGTGTGATCGTCGATGCGCCGCAGCGTCGTCATGCCGTACATCTTCGCCGCGAGATCGAGGATCTCACCGGTGTGCGCGCCTGGCAGGAAGATCGTTGCTTCGCCGCCAGCCGGCGTGTTGCCCCAATCGATCATGATCTCGTCGGGCGTCCAGCCCGGCGGCAGGATCTCGTGGGTCGGCTTGATCTCGAACGTGTTCGGAATCCGGTGCGATGCCGCCGTACCCGGATTGTCCGACGAGACGATCGAGAGATTGCGCTGCGACAGCTTGTCCGACGTCGCCGGATTCTGGCCGTTGGTGATCGGCTCGGGATCGAACGCCAGCTCGACGACCATGCACTGGTGAATGCCGCGCACCAGCTGCTGGATGCTCTGGCGCCCCGACGTGAACGGTCCGTCCGACGTCACGTTCACCGGGAAACGGAGCTGGTTCGGCTGGTTGATGTCCACCCACACGCCGAAATACGCGTCGCGCTCGTTCCCGCTCGCGTCGTGTTGAATCGTCTGCACGTTCGCGGGATCCTGCTGAATGTCCATGCTCTGGCTGCCCGTGTCGACGCGCGCGGCCGCGAAGAACGGAATGGTCGTCACTTCACCGGCGACCGTACCCAGCAGAGGGATCTTCGTCGTGCCGTTCACCGCGCTGCGGTACGTCGTCGAACCGTCGAACGTCGTCGACGTCGTCGACGCCGGGAACGCGCGGAAGAAGGCGCGCACCTGCGTCGCGTCGACCGACAGCGCTCGATAGCGAACGCGCGCCACGGCGAAGTTGAACACCGGCGTGCCGTTCACTTTCTCCGACAGCTCGAGCTTCGACGTGTCTTCGTCGGTCGAGATGAGGTCGAACGGATGCCCGAACGGCGAGTGCGTGTTGAACGCGCCGATGATGTTTGTGATGAACGAATTCCCCGCGTTGGAGCCGGTCCCCATCACAACGCTAGGCAGTCCGGTGACCGATTGCCCGGGCTGTAGTTGGAACACCCGAACGTCCGTGCTCAACCACGAGACCGGGCCGTCCACGATGTACGGATTCGGCTGCGTGACGAGGTCGATCACCGCCGTGCCCGACGTCGAGTGCGTCGTCGCCGTCAGCGCGACGGGAATGTCCTCGGCCGTGAACGCGCTCGTGTTGGCGAACACGACCTGGTACACGAACGTGAACCGCTGCGGCTGCGCCGGCAGCGACGGCAACTCGGCGACGAGCGCGCTCGGCCGAATCGAGAATCCCGCCGGCGTCGGCGACTCGGTGAACGCCGGTGCCCACGCCTGCAACTGCGTCGGCGTCGGATTTGTCGTCGTGATGCCGAGCTCCGCCGGCGTGAAGCCATCCACGGTCACATAAAACGCTGCGTCGATCACCGCCGGATTCGAGATCTGCAGCATCGCGTCGATCTCGTCCTTCCCGAACGTGCTGCGATCGGTGATGATCGTGACTTCTTTCGTGAAGCGCGCCGTCAGCGCCGCGAGCAACCCTTGGCCGTCGACGACGCCGAGTCCGGTTGCCGCGTCCCAACCCGGGCCCGCGGTGTAGCCGGGCGCGCCGCCGGTCGCGTTACTGGCATTGTCCGCAATGTCGCGAATCACACCGGTGTTGTTGAGCGCATACAGCAGCGGATTCAGGAAGCCGACGCTTCGGCCGAGCTTGGCATTGCACAGCGCGACCAGCGCTGCATACAGCGGAGCCGTCGCGCTCGTCCCGCCGACACCCGGGAAGCTCGAGCCGTCGACGATGAGGTTGTAGCCGCTCGCCGGATCGGCGTTCCCCGCGATGTCCGGAATGCCGCGCCCCTGATGGCTGTCGTTCGCCGAAAGCGGAACGCCGGCGCCGATCTGATAGGTCGGGAGCGAGAAGAAATCGCTGATGCCACCCCCCGTCGTGCCGAACGACTGCGCCCACGTCGTCTCGGTGAACGACGCGCCGGAGACGTCGCTGATGCGCGTTCCGCCGCACGAGCTCACGAACGGGTCGGACGCCGGATACAGCACGTGCGCGGCGCCGTCGCCCTGCCCGCAGTCGGAGCCGCTGTCGCCAGAAGCGGCGAACACGGTGACACCGAGCGCGGCCGCGTCCTGGAACGTCTGGTTCACGGCGTTGATCGCCTGCTGCGTCCACGTGAAACCTTCGATCCCCTCGAACTCGGGCCATCCCCAACTGATCGAGAGCACCGACGGGTTGTTTGTCGCGTCGTGCACGGCGTTCGTGATGACGTCGACCCATCCCTGCTCGGTCCACGGAGCGAAGTAGACCGCGACGTCGGCGTTGGACGCGACCGACGACGCGACGCAGATGTCGAGCGTCACTTCGCCGTCTGCATTCATGTCGACGCCGGGATTGTTCGTGACGCCGTCCATCCCGACGACGGTTGGCGTCGGCGCGGTGAGTCCACCGCCGAGACCGGTGAAGAACTGATTCAGGTCACTCTGCGCGAATCCGCCGCCGAACTCGATAAGGCCGATCGTCTGGCCCGCGGCTCCCGGCGTGACCGGATAGTCGTAAAGCGACGCGACCTGCGGCGGCGTGAGCGCCGTGACGTTGAGCGACGGCCCGAAGTCGGTGGGCACCGCGACCGTTTCGACGCGGCCGCTCGTCGGGCCGAACGCCTTCGGCGGACGCGGAGCGACGCGCGTTCCGGCGCGGCGCGCCATCCGGCGGTTGTCGAGTCCGAATACGCCCTCGACGACGTTCGAGACATCCTGCGGCATGTTGACGGCGCCTTCGCGTCCGCGATAGGTCTCCGTCGGCGATTCGTAGCGGCCGAGGTCGACGCCGAACGCGTGATTCATCTGTTCGACGGTGCCGAAGATCTTCACGACGCGGCGTGCCGTGCTCGTCTCTTCGACCTCGAGACCTTTGGCGCGCGCGAACGCGACGACGAGGTCGAGGTCGGCCTGCGACGCGCCGAAACGTTCGGCGAACTCTTCGCGCGACAGGTGGCCGGTCGGCGTGTCGGCGTTGTGGTGGACGGGCAAGGACGGCGCGTCGGTGCGACGACGCACGCGGATGGTGACCGAGAGTTTGGCCGACGGATTTTCCGCGGCCACACGGCGCGCACCGGGTGCGGGCCGTCTCTCGCTGCCTTCGATCGGGCGGACTGCAGTGGGACTCGGCATGCGACCTCCTCCTACCGGAGAGAGTGGGGAGCTTCATTGCCGCGTCAGGCCTTCGCGACGCGTGACGCTCGTTGTGAGTTGTTCGCGAAGGGTGCGGCGCCCAACCGATGACCGACATCGGTCATCACGGAAGGCGCGCCGGCTCGGCGCGACGACGACGCCCCGCGATTCCGCCGCGCCGCCGTCGTAGGCGGTGGGCACAGCCGTGTTCGTCGGGCGCCGCCGACGGCGAGATGACGCGGTTCCGATACGCCCTGGTCGAACGCGCTCGGACCCACATCCATCGTCGTCCACGCCGTCCGTGCGAGGTGGCCGACGTCACTGCGCAGGGCCACCGCGGGACGCCGTCAATATAGGCCGCGTCCCGCGCTGGTCAATACGAAAGTTGTAACGCGATTAAGATTGTATGATTAGCAAACGTAACAGTTCGCTTCGTGTCCGCCTTTCGCGACAAACTCGAGCGTGACGCCGCCGCGATTTCTTCGTGCCGCGGACGCTCGCGCCCGCATCAGCGGCGCCGCGGCTGGATCGGCTCGGCACTCTGCGTCTTGAGCCGCGCGTCGCGAGGCGTGCCCAACGTCACACCGGCGGAGTCCGACACCTCGGAGCGCGCCCCCCGCAGCGCCTGGTCGACCCCGCGAACGACATCGTCGAGCCGCGTCGCGCTCGCCACGTCCCGCGTCGTCGCCAGTACCGAAGCCGCGCCGCGCGCGTCGCCGCTCGCGCGCAACGCCTCGGCCAGCTCGACACCGTCGAACAGGTACAGCGCCGGGATGCTCACCGACGGCCGGTCCACCCATCGCCCCTCGGAAATGATCGCGCGCGGTCCGACGAACACGTCGTTCCATAGAGCACGCGTTCGCGCCACGTCGAGCCATGCGTCCCCTTCGACGAGAAGGGTGTCTCGCGTCTGCGACGCTGGTGGCACGAACAACTTTGACGCCAACCCCTGCGTCAACACGTTATCGCCGAGCCCGAGCGACCGCGGATATCCGCCGGCCGAACGCGCGAAATAGATGGGGCGATCCGGCCACGAATCCTGAATCATTCGCAAAACGAGCGCGTCGGCTCGCATGAGAACGCCGTTTTCCAAATCGGCGAGGATCGATCGTCGCGTGGATCGCGCCGCTGTTGAACACCATCGGCCCGGGCAGCTGAATGTATTCTGGATACGAATCCGCGTCGGCGAACGACATGTGAAGCGGCGGGCTGGTCGGCTTGCGCCAGACCCCGTTTCGATAGATCGCCGGACCGCGCGCGGCGTCGTACTCGTAGATCGGCCGCCGAATGATCTGGCGCGCGTACCACTCGGTGTTGAGCAGCGACGTGTTCGCTACGACGACGTCGCGGCGAATGCCCTCGACCTCCTGCGCGTACCACAACGGGAACGTGTCGTTATCGCCCACCGTCACGAGCACGCCGTACGGCTCGACCGAGTTCAGCATGTCGGCCGCGACGTTTCGCGTCGCCTGATGGTGCGAGCGCGGCGCGGCGCTCCAGTTCGTCGCCAGAGGCACGAGCGCAAGCGCCATCGCCGGCGACGTCAGCACCCAACCTCGCCGGGTCGGCTCGCTCTCGTGCGCCTTGCCCTTCTTCTTTTCTCGTCCGACGAGCGCGGCGAGCGACTCCCAGACGTAGACGAGCCCGAGCGCCGCCCACACGCCCCACGCCGAGTAGCTCCAGATGAAGAAGTAGTCGCGGTCGCGGACCTCGTGATCCTGCGGCGAGGCCGGATTCTGCGAGCTGCCGAGCTTGAAGTTGAGGTAGTAGACGAGCAGCAGCGTCATCGTGAACATGAGCGCGCTGAAGTACCAGAAGCTCGGCCGGTCCCTCGCGGCGTGCGCGCGCGCGCCGACAAGGCCCAGCACGAGGAAGGTCGCGGCGAGCAGCGACTGCGCGAACGGCCCACGATCCGTCGGCGTCGCGCATCCACTGCCACTTGAAGTACAGCCACCACATCTCGAGCTGGTCGCCGAAACCCGCCTGCCGCTGCTCGAGCGACGGCTTGGCGTACTGGCCCCGGTTGAAGTTGTAAAGGAAGGAGTCGAGCGTCGCCTTCGAGAGCGTGCACGACATCTCGATCTTGGTGCGACAGCCGGTCGGTTCGCCCTCGTTGACCGCCGGGAAGTACGCCGCGCGAATCGGCTGCGTGGCGAAGGGGCTCAATCCGGCGAGCGCCGCGGCGACGCACGCGAGCACGAGCCGCGCGCGCAGCAGCGTGCGCGGCCGAATCGCCAGGATCGCGAGGCCCAGCGCTCCGATCGGCAGCATTCCCGCCATGTGGTTGGCGTAGCCGAGGCCGCAGAGATAGGCCGCGAGAACGAGTCGCCGGTCGGCGAACGGGCCCGCGGGGTCGCGCGTCCACCGCACGGCGAGCCACGACACGATCGCGATCCCCGCGAGCGAGATCGTATAGACCTTCTCGTTCACGACCGACTGGTTCCACACCGTGAAGGCGAGCGCGCCGATCGCCGCGCCGGCGGTGGCGCCGACGATCCGCAGCGCGCGCGAGCGAAGCCAGCCGCGCAGGACGTGCTCGGTGATCAGGAACCAGCAGCCCGCGGCCGCCGCGCTCGCGACGGCGGCGAGCACGTTGATTCGCGACGCGACCGACGGCGCGATCGGCAGCAGCGAGAACGCGCGTCCGACGATGACGAAGAGCGGATTTCCCGGCGGGTGCGGCAATCCGAACGTGTACGCCGCCGCGATGTACTCGCTCGTGTCCCACATCGCGGTCGAGGGCGCGAGCGTCAGGAGGTAGAGCCCGAGCACGCACGCGGCGACGATTCCCGCGGCGAGATAGGACGGCCGTTCGTCGCGCCTCTCCTCCAACTCGGCGTCGGCGTCGCCGCCCCAATGCCAGATCACGAGCGGCACGAGAACGCAGTACGCCACCGCGAGCAGAATCGCCGACACGGTGATGCCGCCCCGGACGAGATCGGCGAACCCGATGCCGAACACGGCGAGCGTAACGAGTAGCAGATAATTTTTTGTCTTCTTTACCCAATCCATAAGACGCATGTCGAACTCCGATCTGATCGTCGTTAGCGGGCTTCGGCCGCGCCGGAATTCGGCGCCGCCTCGGGACGCAGGCCGAGCGCGTAGCGCGCCCACGCCCGCACGCGCGGGTTGGGGTCCAGCTCCGCCGCGCTTCGCGCGAACGCCACCGTGTCCGCGCGATGCGCCAGGCCGATCACCGCGTACGCGCGCGACTCCCATCGCGAATCGCGCATCAGAGCTGGCGAGCACGTCCCGCGTGGGCACGATCTCCACTCCGCAGAGCGGCACCGCCGACACCGCACACGCCGCCGTGGCGACGAGCGTCCAACGTCGCGCCAGCGGACGCACCTCGCGGCCGCGCGTCGAGGATCGCCGCGAGTCGCGCGCGCAACGGCCCGCGCCCGGAGAGTGCGAGCGCGGTTTCGATGCGCGGCACGCCCCCCATCGACGCCGCGATGAGCAGTTCGGCGTAGTCGCTGCGAGCGACTCCCGACGAGATCACGCGATCGTCAGCCGCCCGCTCGGCGTCGCGACGCAGCGAGCGCGCGATCCACCACGCGCCGGGATGGAACCAGTAGAGCGCGCACGCGAAACGCGCCGCGAGACCAAAAGCCCAATCGGCGCCGCGCACGTGCGCCAGCTCGTGGCGCAGCACCATCCGCCGCTCGTCAGCGGTCCAACCGTCCGCGGCCGTGGGCAGAAGAATCACGGCGTGCCGAAGGCCCCACGTCATCGGGACGTTCACCTCGCGGCTTCGAAACAGCCGAACGCCGCGGCGCACGTCGAGGCGCGATCGCGAATCCTCGAGGTCGGCCATCCACGAGCGATCGGCGTCGAGCGCGCGCGCGCGGCTCAGCATTCGCCGAGCGCGAATCGACGCGATGACCGTGGGCAACAGCGCGACGACCACGCCGGCGACGTACACGGCGAACGCGATCTGAATCCACAGCGATCCGGCCGGCGCTTGGTTGTGGGTGCCGGCGAGACGCGGCGCGAGATCGGCGACGCGGATGCGCCCTAGCGCGACGAGCGGCGCGGCGACGATCGACGGGACCGACCATCCGGCGAGCCGCAGGGGAAGCAAACGACCCGCGAGCGCGACGAGCAGCACGACGACGGCCACGCGCCAGACGAGCACGCGTCCCTCCGCGGCCGCGCGACGCATCGCAAGCGCTCCGATCGCCGCCGCCACGATCGGGGCGGTTGCCAACAGCGACGCCGTGTAGACCGACGCGGCCGCGCGCGCGCTGTCCGCGGCGGAGACCGGCAGGCCGGCGAGCGTCGTCAGCATTCGGCCTATTTCCCCTCGGCCCGCAACCGCTTGATCACGCCGGCCAGCTCCGTTCGTTCGGCGCCGGTGAGCGGCCGCTCCGCGTCATCGAGCAACGCGACGACGGCCGCCGTTCGCGAGCCGCCGAAGAACGTTCCGATCAAATGGCGCATGGCGCTCTTCTGCGCGATGCTGCGCGGCGTCGTGGGATAGTAGACGTGACGCGGGCCGTCCTTCTCGTGGCGGAGGTGTCCCTTGCTCTCGAGAATCCGAAGCATCGTCCGCACCGCCGCGGGAACCGGCGGATCGGGAAGCCGCGCGTGAATGGTCGCCGCCGTCGCGCCGGCGGCGGAATACACAACGTCCATGATCTGCCGCTCGCGGCGGCTCAGGTTCGTCGAAGGAGAAGCGGTCCGGGGCATTTAGATAAAATATTGTCTCTAAGAGAGAATATTTTCGCTGGACCGCCTTCTGTCAAGCGCGGCGGGTCCGCGCCGGCGCGCGGCTCAGCCGGCCCCGGCCACCGCCCCCGTCTGGCGCTCCATCTCGAGTTCGCCGCGCAGGCTGTCCTCGTCGCGGAAGAGCGTGGCCAGCGCCAGCACTTGGCCGCCGCGCATGAACCGCACGGCGACGTCGCGCTTCGCCGCGTCGCCGGAGACCTCGACCCGGTCCCACTTCTCGGCGTGCCCGACGTAGTTGATGCTGACGTCGTAGTGCGCGCTCCAGAAGAACGGAACGGCCTCGAACGGCTCGTGAGCGCCGAGAATGTTGCGAGCCGCGGCCTGGCCCTGCCGCTGCGCGACGACCCAGTGCTCGACGCGAATGCGCTCGCCGGTGTGCGGGTCGGGCCACCGCGCGATGTCACCCGCGGCGTAAACGCCGGCGGCGCTGGTCTGGAGGAACTCGTCCACCGACACGCCGCGATCCATCGTCAGACCGGCGCCCTCGGCGAGCGAGAGCCGCGGCTTCACGCCGACGCCGAACACGACGAGGTCCGCGGGGAGTCGCGTGCCGTCGTCGAGAACGACGGCATCCTCCTCGATTCGCTGCGCCGTGTGTCCGAGATGAAAGACGACGCCGTGCTCCTCGTGCAGGCTCTTGATGAACGCGCCGAGGTCGTCGCCGAGCACGCGGGCGAGTGGAAGCGTCTCGGGCGCGACGACGTCCACGCTCAGGCCGCGCGCGCGCAGCGATGCCGCGACTTCGAGGCCGATGAAGCTCGACCCGACGACGACGGCGTGCTTGGCCGTCTTGGCCGCGGCGATTATCGCCCGGCTGTCGTCGAGCGTACGCAGATAGCGCACGTGCGGCAGATCGGCGCCCGGCGTATTCAGACGGACGGGCTCCGCGCCGGTGGCGAGCAACAGCGCGTCGTAAGACAGAGGCTCGCGGCTCTCGATCTCGATTTGCTTGCGCGAGGTGTCGATGCGCGTGACGCGTCCGCGCACCCGTTCGATGCCGTGCTCGCGGTAGAAATCCTCCGGGCGAAGCGGAATCCATTCCTCCGGCGCGTTTCCGGCGAGGTAGTCCTTCGAGAGATTGGGGCGATCGTACGGCGCGGCGTCGTCGGAGTCGACGATCGTGATTCCGCCGTCGTGTCCGCAGCGACGAAGCATCTCCGCCGCGGCGCTGCCGGCCGCGCCCGCGCCGACGATCACCACGTTCTTGATCGACGGATCGCGCGTGAACGATGCCGACCCGGACGGGACGAGCGGGTCTCGCTCGAACTTGCCGGTGACGACGACCTTCGTGCCGCGACGCTCCGTCGCGTAACGCGCGACGGGCGAGAGCGCGGGCGCGTGCAGCGCTTCGCCGGTGCGGACGTTGAAGCAGGCGTGGTGCCAAGGGCAGCGGACGGTGTCTCCGTCGAACAGGCCTTCGGCGAGCGGTCCGCCGTAGTGCGTGCACGTCGCGCCGATCGCGCAGTAGTCGGCGCCCAGCCGAACGAGAAGTACGGGATCGCCGTCGGAGTGACCGAGCAGCGCGCCGCCCGGCTCGAGGCTATTCGCTTCGATTCCCTCGCTGAGATCGGGACCAGTGAGCTCGTTCGACCCGCCCATGTTTCAACCCTCGAATGAAGTGCGCGCCGGAGACCAGTACATTCCGCTGAATCGGCGTTCCCTCGCCCTCCCTAGTCCGACACCCTCACCGCAACACGACCATGGAAGATCTGCGATATCCCGTCGGTCGCCACCAGCGGCCTCAGTCGCTGACCTCGGAACAGCGACGCACCGCGATCGACGCGATTGCCGCCGCGCCGACGCTCCTCCGCACCGCCGTCTCCGGTCTCGACGATCGCCAGCTCGACACGCCCTATCGACCCGACGGGTGGACCGTCCGGCAAGTCGTGCACCACGTGCCCGACAGCCACCTGAATGCGTACACGCGTTTCAAGCTGGCGCTCACTGAAGACACGCCGACGATCAAGCCGTACGACGAGGCGAAATGGGCGCAGCTCGAGGATTCGCGCTCCACGCCGATCGCGACGTCCCTCGCGCTGCTCGACGCCGTCCACGATCGTTGGATTCGCGTGCTGCGCGCGATGTCGCCGTCGGATTTTGCGCGGACGCTGAACGCACCCCGAGAACGGTCTGATGAACCTCGACCAGATGCTCGCGTTGTACGAGTGGCACGGGAAGCACCACGTCGCGCACGTAACGAACCTTCGCAGTCGCAACGGCTGGTAGTCGCCGCGCCGCGATTTTCGGCGTTTGTGCGGTCGGCGCAACACCCTTCGAGCAAATAGGTTCCGACGGTTTTGGTCCGCCGTCCGGCGGCATCTGTAACGCCCCGGCCTTAACGATCCACGAGCAGCTCTCGTCCTCCTGAGTGAATGCAGGCACCACCCGGTGCATGACGAAACACTCAAGAACGTTCACAGGAGCTGCACATGATCAGGAGCGTAAAGACGGCCGTGCTCGGCGCGGTGATGGCGGTCGCGGTGGCCGGAATCGCCGGCGCGCAGACGTCCACGAACCCGGCAACCAAGCGGGAAGTCCGGGACCTGAGGCGCGACCATCGCGACCTCGTACAGCGACCGGCACGACGTGCGTGCGGACGGGCGCGACCTCCGCGCCGACAAGCGCGACGTTCGCCAGGACGTCAAGTCGGGCCAGTTCAAGGACGCGCGGCAGGACCTCCGCGACGCCAGCCGCGACCGCCGGGACATCGTCGGCGACAAGCACGACATCCGCGCCGACAAGCGGGACATTCGTCAGGATCGCCGGCGCATCGCCAACCCGTAACGCGTCGCCGCGCAGAAGCGCCGAGCGGGACCCATGGTCCCCCGAAAGCGCCTCCCCCGGTGCCCCAGGTTGCCCCAGCAGCCTGGGGCGCCGGCTACGTATTGGCCCAATTCCCCCCGAGCGCGAAAGCGCTCCAGCGCCTAGATTTGGGGCGAGTTTCGGGACTTGGCCTGAATCCTCCTCGGCTCGCCGCCAAGCGAGCCCTCGTGGCAGGATCGTCCTTTGGTGAGCGCTCCCTTGCAGCAATCACCGCGCGATGGCCATAGTCTTACGCGGGTAAATCCGAGAACATGGCCGACCACCAGGACGACGACGAACAGCCCTCCGTGACGGGACCCGCCGGCCAGCGCGCCGGGGGAACGGGCACGTCCGATACCGGCCCGCACCCGCAGCATCCGCTCCTCGACAGTCATCTCGGATCGGGGCTGATCGCGCAACAGCCGACCCCGGCGCCCAACGAGACCGTCGCGGTCACCAAGATCTGCCCGCAGTGCGGCGGCGAATACGAGACGTCCGATCGCTTCTGTCCGAAGGACGGCTCGCCGCTGCGTCCGAAGTCGGGCGGCGATCCGCTCGTCGGCCGGGTGATCGCCGATCGCTATCTGATACTGGCGCGACTCGGCGAAGGCGGAATGGGACGCGTGTATCTGGCGGAGCACGTCAAGATGAACCGCCAGTGCGCGATCAAGGTGATGAACCCCTCGCTCGTGAACGACTCGGAGTCGTCACAGCGATTCGCGCGCGAAGCGTCGAACGCCGCTCGCATTCTGCATCCGAACGTCGCGGCGGTCTTCGACTACGGCGAAGCGGACAAGGTCGTCTACCTCGTGATGGAGTACGTCGACGGCGAGTCGCTGTCGTCCATTCTCCAGAAAGACGGCGCCCTCGACCCGCGCCGCGCGATCGACCTCGCGCGCCAGGTCGCCGACGGACTGCACGCCGCGCACGAGCTCGGCATCGTCCACCGCGATCTCAAGCCTGACAACGTCATCGTCACGCGCAATCGCGCCGGCAAAGAGATCGCCAAGGTCGTCGACTTCGGCATCGCCAAGGCGATGAACGATTCGAAGGAAGACGCGCTGACGAAGAGCGGCCTCGTGATCGGCACGCCCGAGTACATGAGCCCCGAGCAGCTCCTCGGCGATCCGGTCGACGCGCGCACCGACGTGTACGCGCTCGGCTGCATTCTCTTCCAGAGTCTGACGGGGAACGCCGCGTTCGCCGCCGACACGCGCGAGCAGATGATTCGGCGGCGGCTCCACGAGCCGGCGCCGCACATTCGAGATCTCATACCGGCGCTGCCGGCCCGGTTGGATACGCTGATCGTGCACATGCTCGCCCGCTCGCCGGCCGATCGCGTGGCGACGGCGGCCGAAGCGCGCGATCAGTTGGATCCGGCGCTCACGTTGAGCGGATGGGATCCGCGCACGATGACGCAGGGTATCGGCGACAGCGGCGACGCGACGAGCATCATGCCGGCCGCTGTGATCACCGCGCCGACCGATACGCAGGTAGGCGGTGCGGCGCAGCCCGCGAAGAAGGGCGGACGCGGGATGCTGGTCGGTTCGCTCATCGGTGTGGTGGCTGTCGCGGCGGCGGTGGTGTTCCTCGTGAACCGGCCGCACGCGAAGGCACCAGTCGTGCCGCCGCCGACGCCGGTGCAGACCGATACGGCGCACGCCGCGCCGCCGGTCGCCGCGACGAATCCCGACACGACAGGTTCGCCGGCCGGTCGTGGCGTACTGACGACGCCCAAGCCTGTCGACAGCACGCCGGTCAAGCCGTCGAAGCCGGCGCTCGACAGCGCGGCCATCTCGGCGCTGGTGGCCGCGATCAAGAGCGGCGAGATCGAGAAGGTGGCCGCAAAGTTCCCGGGGATGACGCCGGAGCAACGCGGCTACTTCACCGGCGTGATTTTCGGTCAGGGCCACACCGTCGGGAAGACGCAGGCGGTCTGGCACGAGGCGACGATCATGGGCGACACCGCGAAGATGCCGCTCGACATTCGCGTCAGCGTGACGACGACCGCCACGGGGTCGACGACGCAGTTCCCGCTGAAATACGGAGCGGTGTTCGCCCTCAAGGGCAGCAAGTACGCGCTGGTAGCGCTGCTGCCGCGATAAGCGCCGTTACGGCGTCTTTTTCCCGACCTTCGTCTTCACGTCGTTCGAGACTTCCTCGAGCAGCGCGTTGTCGACGCCGATGTCCCACTCGTCGTCGCGCTGCCAGTTCGCCTCGGCGCGCACGAGGACCTGCTTCCAGTCCTCGCCGACGAACCGAATGATCACGCGGGTGCGATAGCGAAGGTCGGGCATGCCCGCGCGCGCGAAGCTCGCCTGCCAGGGCGTCATCAGGAATCCGGCTCTCTGATCGCTGACGTCGACCGAATACTTGGACGACAGCACCTCGGTGGCCGCCCGGAAGAGCGCCGTCTTGCTCATCCCTTCGCGCACTTCGATGAGGCGCGAGACTTTGAGGTCGGCCGTCGTCCGTGAGAACGTGGGCGGCGGTCCGCCCGTGGTGAGCGGCGCCGGCACGGGCGCCGGCGCCGTCGTCGGACGCCCGCCTCCTCGCGCCGTCGCGCCGCCGCCGCACGCGCTCACGACGAGCGCGATGGCACGCCGCGACGACCGGGATGAAACGCCGCGTGGCCTTCGACACGGACGATTGGCGCAGCTGCAACTGCGCTCTGGTGCCACCGCTGATTCCAGTGCTCGCGCTCATGATCGCTGCTGGTCGCTCTTGAGGGTGAGGTGTGCGTCGGACGGGAATTTCGACCACCATTCCCCGCGGCGCTAGCTCCCGCGCCGAGAAGCTCTGGTGCTCCGCCCACTGACCAGGCCGCCCTAGCTGTCTAGCCGTCTAGCTGCCAGCCGTCTACCTGTCTACCGTCCACCGGTCCACCGATATCCCTAGGGAGACCCCCGCCAAAGCCCGCCCGTCACCCTTTCACGAAGCTGTCGGGAGCGTCGAATCACTGTACACACTGCCCCATCGGGTTCGGCTTGGGATGGTCGACGACGGCCGGTGGTCGAGGTCCGCCACCCGGAGCGCGATGTCGTACACGAGCGTCGCGACGCGGGCCAGATGGTCGTAGTCGATGTACTGCGGCTCGTCCGTCACCTCGTGGTAGTCGCGGTGGCCGCCGGTCGAGAAGAACGCGATCGGAATCCCGTATCGCGCGTACTCGTAGTGGTCGCTCCGGCAATAGTACTGCTGCGGATGCCCGTTCGCGTCGAACTGATAGTCGATCTTGAACGGCCGCGGCTCCGTCTTGTTCACGGCCTCCACGAGGTCGCCCAGCTCGGTGGACAGGCGTCGCGACCCGATCAGCTGCAGGTAGGTCGGCCCGCCCCCTTTGATGTCGTACGACGCGCCTCGGCCGATCATGTCCATGTTGAGCTGCGCGACGATCGAGTCGCGCGGCACGGTCGGATGGTCGGTGAAGTACTGCGATCCCCAGAGGCCCTTCTCTTCCCCGGCGTGCCACACGAAGAGGATCGACCGTTTCGGTTTCGTCGTGCCGCGCGCGAACGCTTCGGCGATCTCCAGCGTGGCGACCGTGCCTGAGCCGTCGTCGTCGGCGCCGTTGTAGATCGAGTCCAGACGCGGCGGATTTTTCTTGCGAAGGCTGTCGAGAATCTGCCGGATTTTCGTCTGCTCCTCGGCCGTCGCCGGCCGGTCGCGATCGTCCTCGCCCTGCGGACGGACGACCGCGTCGAACGCGCGGAGCGAATCGTGGTCCACCGGCGCGTGGTTGAAGCCGATGTGGTCGTTGTGCGCCCCGATCGCCACGTACTCGCCGGCGAGCTTGGGATCACTTCCCTTGAGGACGGCGACAACGTTTCGCGCCGGCGCACGCGTCGAGTCGAAGATGATCGAGCCGCGGATCGTTCCCCCCGGTCGTCCCTCGTTTGAGGCTGTCGAGCGATCCGCCGGCGAGCGCGGTGCCCATCGCACGCGTGACGTACAAGAAGGCCGGCAGCATGTCCGGCGCCCCGGCGCCGGGCGGCGTGTCCTCGAGTCCTTCCGAAGGCTCCAACAGCGCCTTGCGTTGGTCCGGCTCGAATCCCTCGAGCGCGACTACGGCGACCGCCGCCGACTTGAGGTAGTAGCCGGTGAGCGGCTGCCTGTATCCGGCGATCAGCGGCTTTCCATCCGGCCCATTGCCGACCGCCATCACGACGAATTTTCCCTCGGCCGCCGCGGGCGCCACGAGTTTCGTCGTGTCCACCGGCAGCGTGAGCGTTCCGCCGAAAATGACCTGCGTGTTGTCGATCGGGCGTACGGTTCCGCCGAACAGCGAGTTGTCGCGCGGAACGAAGTCGGTTCCGACCGCGAACGACTTCCCGCCGACCGCGATCGAAGTCTTCGGCGACAGCGAGTGGTCGAAAACCGGAAGATTCTGGAAGTACGTCCCGCTGTCACCGGCGGGGAGCAGGCCAAGCTTCCGCGCCTCCGACTCGATGTACGCCGTCGCCTTGAGGTGGTACGGCGTGCCGACCTCGCGCCCCATCATCGAATCGTCGGCGAAGATGTAGAGTCGCGTCATGAGATCGGCCGGCGTGATCGCGGCGGTCGTCGGCTCGGGCGCGTGCTTGAGCGGCAGCGGCTTGGAAGTCGCCGGCGCTTGGGGCGGCGCGGCGCCCGGCTTCTGCGCCGCTACTCGCTGCGCGGGAGTGAGCGCGGCGAGTGACAGAGCGGCGAACGCGGACGCGGCGAATTTCGCGCGACCAGCGGATCGAAACCGAGAACGAGACGTGGCCACGGCGGGCTCCCCGAAGGTGACGACATCGGAATATCAATCTTCATGCGACGGCGACGCGAGGCTCGACATGTAAGGGTAGCGCAAGTCGTGACGCCCCAACGCCTCCGGGGGCTCCGGTTTGCGCCACCGCCCGCCGCGCGTAGCTTCAAGCTCATCAGCGTTTCCCCGGCGGCGCGCGTTAGCACGCGAGACGCCCGCGCGCCGACACCCGCTACTTCATGAAAATCAGCGTTCCATCCGAATCCGCTCCCCGTGAGCAGAGGGTCGCACTCGCGCCTGACAGCGTGGCGCGGCTCGTCAAACAGCTGAAGGTCGAGATCGTCGTCCAGCGAGGCGCCGGGCTCCGCGCCGGCTTTCGCGACGACGCCTACCAGGCCGTCGGCGCGACGATCGTGCCCGACGCGGCCGCTGCCTTCGCCGCGGCACCGGTGATCGCGAAGGTCCAGCCGCCCGACCCCCAGGAAATCGGCCGACTGGCCGAGGGCTCGACGCTCATCTCGCTGATGAGACCCGGACAGAGTGCCGAGATCGTCCAGGCGCTCGCCGCGCGTCGGGTCTCGGCTCTCGCGCTCGAGCTCGTCCCGCGCATCACGCGCGCCCAGTCCATGGACGTGCTCTCGTCGCAGAGCACGGTCTCCGGCTACAAGGGCGTGCTGATCGGCGCCTCGGCGCTCGGAAAATTCCTTCCGATGCTCACGACCGCCGCCGGCAACATCTCGCCGGCGAAGGTTTTCGTGATCGGCGCGGGCGTCGCCGGGCTCCAGGCGATCGCGACCGGCCGGCGACTCGGCGGCGTTGTCTCCGCGTTCGACGTGCGCCCGGCGGCGCGCGAGCAGGTGCTCAGCCTCGGCGCGACGTTCGTCGCGAACGAGCTGGTCGCCGAAGACGCGCAAGCGGCCGGCGGCTACGCGCGTGCGCAGACCGCCGACGAGCAGACTCGCACGCTGAACGCGATCGCGAACCATATCAAAGATCAGGATCTCGTCGTGACAACGGCGGCGATCCCCGGACGTCCGGCGCCGAAGCTGATCACCGCCGAGATGGTGGCGTCGATGCGCGCCGGCTCGGTGATCGTGGACCTGGCGGCGGAGACGGGCGGCAACTGCGTGCTCTCGAAGCCCGGCGAGACGATCGAATCGCACGACGTCACGATCATCGCGCCGCTCAACGTGCCGAGCACCGTGGCGTTTCACGCCAGCCAGATGTTCGGCCGCAACATCTTCGAGCTGCTCAAGCATCTGGTGAAGGACGACGCTCTCCAGCTCGACCCGACGGACGAGATCACCGGCGCGATGTTGATGACCCACGACGGACGGGTGCTCAAACAATGAATCTTCTCGAACTGTACGTCTTCATGCTGGCGGCGTTCGTCGGCTTCATGGTCATCTCGCGCGTGCCGCCGCTGCTGCACACGCCGCTGATGGCGGCGACGAACGCGATCTCCGGCATTTCGCTCGTCGGCTCGCTCATCGCGGCCGGCTCGGCGCGCGATCATGTCGCGACGATCCTCGGCTTCATCGCCGTCGTCGCGGCGACGAGCAACATCGTGGGCGGATTCCTCATCACCGACCGCATGTTGCGCATGTTCAAGTCGGGCAGCGACAAGAAGGCGGGACCGCGCTGATGCGCGACCTCTTCATCGAGGCGAGCTACCTCCTCGCGTCCGCGCTGTTCATCCTCGGGCTGCGCAGCCTCACGCGCCCGGACAAAGCGCGGCGCGGCATGCAGCAGGCGGCGGTCGGCATGCTGTTCGCCATCGTCGGCACGCTGCTCAACCACACGATCGTCGACTACCGCTGGATCGCCGGCGGGCTCGTGCTCGGCATCGTCATCGGCTATCCGATGGGCCAGTGGGTGCCGATGACGGCGATGCCGCAGCGAATCGCGCTGGCGCTCACGTTCAGCGCGCTCGCCGCGACGCTCGTCGGCGTCGCCGAGTATCACTCGGCGATCGTGGCCGGCGAGTTGCCCGCGCGCACGACGATGCTCGCGCTCGGGTTCGAGGTCATGCTCGGCTCGATCACCGTCGGCGGAACGATCATCGCCGCGGGCAAGCTCCAGGAATGGATCACGTCCAAGCCGGTGACGTACCCGGCCAGAACTTCGTGAACGGCGCGGTTTTCCTCGGCATCGTCGCGCTGGTGGCGTACACGATCGTCGACCCGTCGAAGCGTGGGCGTTCTACACGATGATCGGCGCCTCGCTGCTCTTCGGCATCATGCTCGTGATGCCGATCGGCGGCGCGGACATGCCGGTCGTCGTCGCGCTGCTCAACTCGTACTCCGGCCTCGCGTCGTGCGCGACCGGATTCGCGATCGGCAACGTCATCCTGATCATCAGTGGCTCGCTCGACGGCGCGTCGGGATTCATCCTGTCGATCCTGATGAGCAAGGCGATGAACCGCTCGTTCACGAACGTGCTGTTCGGCGCGTTCGGCAGCGAGACGAAAGCGGTCGGCGCCAAATCGTCGGCTGGCCTCGCGGTGCGCTCGATCAGCGTCGAGGACGCGGCGATCCAGCTCGCCTACGCGCAGCTGGTGATCGTGATTCCGGGCTACGGCATGGCCGTCGCGCAGGCGCAGCACGCGGTGCGCGAGCTGGCGGAATTGATCGAGAAGCGCGGCGGCGAGGTGAAGTTCGCCGTGCACCCGGTGGCCGGACGCATGCCGGGCCACATGAACGTGCTGCTCGCCGAAGCGAACGTTCCGTACGACAAGCTGTACGACATGGACGAGATCAACGGCGAGTTCGACCGCGCCGACGTGGCGCTCGTCATCGGCGCGAACGACGTCGTGAACCCGGCGGCGCGCAACGACAAGTCGTCGCCCATCTATGGGATGCCGATTTTGAACGCAGACCACGCCAAGAGCGTCATCGTGCTCAAGCGCGGCATGGCGGCCGGGTTCGCGGGAATCGAGAACGATCTGTTCTACGACAAGCGGACGAGCATGCTGTTCGGCGACGCGAAGTCATCGCTGACCGGACTCGTTACCGAGATCAAGAACGTCTAGAACGATTCGGCTGGCGAATCAGCGGAATTCGAGAGCAAGCGGCGGATAGCCCGGTTCGGCGACGCGTTCGTAGGTTGCGGGTGCCTATCAACGCGAGCAAATCATGGCGACCATGGCAGTCACTTCGAACGAACCGGATCCGATCTCGAGCTCGGCCGCGTGGCACGCAGTCGAGCGGCGCGACGCGAGTTACGACGGGCGCTTCGTTTACGCCGTTCGATCGACGGGCGTGTTCTGCAAGCCCTCGTGCCCTTCGCGCCGGGCGCTGCGCGCCAACGTCGAGTTCTTTTCGACGACGGCCGCGGCCGAGCGAGCGGGCTTTCGCGCCTGTCGCCGCTGCCGGCCGACCCAGGAGTCGGCGATTCATCCCGCGATCGAGAAGGCTCGCGCATACCTGGAGGCGCACGCCGACCGATCGGTGTCGCTCGACGAGCTCTCCACGGTGGTGGGGCTGAGCGCGTCGCACCTGCAGCGCTCGTTCAAGCGCGCCGTCGGCGTCTCGCCCAAGGAGTATCAGTCCGAGCACAGGATGCGGCGATTCAAGTCGCGCCTGCGCGCCGGCGACACGGTGAGCCGAGCCACGTACGAAGCCGGGTTTGGGTCGAGTCAGCCGCGTGTACGAGCGCGCAGCAACGTCGCTCGGCATGACGCCCGCGGCGTATCGCCGCGGCGGAGCGGGCGTGCGGATCCGATATACCATCGCCGACGCACCGGTCGGGCGGGTGCTCATCGCGACCACGGAGCGAGGCGTGTGCGCCGTGGAGCTGGGCGCCAACGACGCCGACGTCGAGCGCGTGCTGCGGGCCGACTTCCCCAACGCGACGATCGAGCGCGACGACGAGGCGCGGGAGACGTGGGTCCGCGCGGTCCTCGATCGCGTCCGCGACCCCGGCCACGGATCGACGCATCGAATCCCCCTCGATCTCGCCGGCACCGAGTTCCAGCGTCGGGTCTGGGACGCGCTGCGCGACATCCCGGCCGGCGAAACGCGTTCGTACGCCGAGGTGGCTCGGGCCATCGGAGACCCCAAAGCCAGCCGCGCGGTCGCTCAAGCGTGCGCCAGCAACCGCGTCGCGGTCGTCGTCCCCTGTCACCGCGTGGTGCGCGGCGACGGTGAGATCTCGGGCTACAAATGGGGCGTGGAGCGAAAACGGAAGCTCTTGGCAGCGGAGACGAAATAGGGGCACCGGCCGGCGCGCGAACCGAGAGTCCGCTCTCGGCTCACGATGAACCTTCCCGCTCTATTCCTGTGTCGAACGTGAACCACCACGCGGAGCTCGGATGTCCAGTTCACCACGATCCAGCATCAAGGAACGGTTCGGCGAATTGCGAGACGACGTTCGGTTCGCGCTGCGCACGCTCGCCAAGAATCCGGCGTTCTCGCTCGTCGCGATTCTGACGCTCGCGCTGGGGATCGGCGCGAACAGCGCGATCTTCAGCGTCGTCAACGGCGTCCTGCTCAAACCTCTCGCCTTTCCGCATCCCGAGCAGCTCGCTCCGCGTGTGGCAGGTCGAGGTCGTGAAAGGCGTGCACAATCCCACCGCGGTCTCCGCGGTCAACCTCGACGACTGGCGCGCGCGGCGCCGACTGCTCGCCGACATCGGCGGCTATTTCTACATCGAGGGAATGAGCGGCACCGATCTCACCGGCATCGGCGAGCCGCAGCGGATCTCCACCACGTTCGTCTCGCCGGGATTCTGGAACACGCTGGGCGTCGCGCCGGAAATCGGCCGCGTTCCGCGCGACGAAGAGATGGTGCGCGGCGCGAACGACAAGCTCGTCGTGCTCAGCTACGATTTCTGGCAGCGCCAGTTCGGCGGAGCGACATCGTCATCGGACAGCGCGTCACGCTCGGCGGCGAGTCGTACGAGATCGTCGGCGCGATGCCGCCGAGCTTCCGCTTTCCGGCGCCCGCGGTCCAGATGTACATCCCGTATTCGACGATCCCGGATCACTCGATTCCGCGCATTCGCCCGGTGCGAATCATGAACGTCGTCGCGCGTATGAAGCCCGGCGTCACCGTCGGGCAGGCGAACGCGGAGATGAACGCGATCACGCGCGGACTCGCCGCCGAGTACGAGGATGACCGCAATCTCGGCGCCGCCTCGGTGGCTCCGCTGCGCGATTCGATCGTCGGCAATGTGCGAGCGAGCCTGTTCGTGCTCCTCGGCGCGGTCGGATTCGTGCTCATCATCGCCGCCGTGAACCTCGCGAGCCTGCTGCTCGCTCGCGCCACGTCTCGCGAGCGCGAGCTAGCGATTCGTGTCGCACTCGGCGCGGGTCGCGCTCGTCTCGTCCGACAGCTTGTGCACCGAGAGCATGGTCCTCGCGCTGACCGGTGGCTCCTCGGCGTGGGCGTCGCCGTCGCGGGGAAGAGCGCGCTTCTTCGTCTGGCGGCCGGCCAGTTGCCGCGCGCCGAAGAGGTCGGGCTGGACTTTCGCGTAGTGCTGTTCACGGCGGCGCTCACGATCGTGACCGGCGTGGTGTTCGGCTTGATTCCGGCGATTCGCGCGTCGTCGCCCGAGCTTCAGCAGTCGTTGCGAGAGGGTTCGCGCGGCGCCACGAGCACGACAGGCGGACTGCGGAACGCGCTGGTCGTCGCCGAAGTCGCGCTGGCCGTCGTCCTCGTTGTCGGCGCGGGGCTCATGACGCGGAGCTTCGTCAAGCTGCTCCAGGTGGACCTCGGATTCAGTCGCGACCATCGCGTCGCCGTGAACTACAGCATCTCGACCGCTCGGCATCCGACGCCGGCGGAGATGCGGGACACGTATCGCGACATGCTGAACCGCGTGCGCGCCGTGCCGGGCGTGATCGTCGGCCGGGGCGATCCGCGATCTGCCGTTCCGCGGCGACGGCGAGCTGATCGGCTTCGTACCGCCGGGCGTGACGCCGAGCGCCGACGGCGAGCTTCCGCGCGCCACGCTGATGTTCACGAGTGACGGGTTCTTCTCGACGATGGGCATTCCCCTCGTCGCGGGGCGCGACTTGACGCAGCAAGACCGGTTGGGCGCGCCGATCGCGCTCGTCGTCAACGAGGCGTTGGCCAAGAGGTACTTCCCTGGCCGGAGCCCGATCGGACAGACGATCACGTTCGGCGGCCCGAATCATTTCGCGATCGTCGGCGTTGTCGGCGACGTTCACCAGGGAGCGGTCGATGAGACGCCGGAGCCGCGCATCTATGCGAGCGCGTATCAGAGCTTCAGGGTGAAGGTGAATCTCGTCGCGCGGACGCAGGGCGATCCGCAGTTGATGATCAAACGGATCGAGGATGCCGTGCGCGCGGTCGATCCGCAGCAGACCTTCACCGGCGCGTTCACGCTCGACGACGCCGTCGGCGAGGCTGTTGCCCGTCCGCGGCTGCTCGCGGTCCTCCTCGGCCTTTTCGGCACGATGGGCCTCGTCCTCGGCGCGCTGGGGATTTACGGAGTGCTGGCGTTCCTGGTCACGCAACGGACGCGAGAGATCGGCGTCCGCGTCGCGCTCGGCGCGCGCCCGTCGTCGGTGCTCGGAATGATCGTCGGGCGGGGGCTTCGCCTCGCCGGACTCGGCGTCGTCATCGGAATCGCCGCCGCGCTCGCGCTGACGAGGGTGATGCAGGGCGTGCTCTTCGGCGTGACGCCGACGGATCCGCTCACGTTCGTCGGAGTCGCGGTCGCGTTGCTCGCGGTGGCGGCGGGGGCCAGTTGGGTTCCGGCGTGGAGGGCGACGAAGGTCGATCCCCTCGTCGCGCTGAGGGCGGAGTAGCAGCGCGAACTGCCGGCGCGACAGCCGTTGTTGGTTCGGGGGGGGGGGTGGGGGGTTGTCGGTTGCGGGTGTTCGGTGACTGATGGACCGGGACAGGCTCTACGCCGTTCGATGCGGGAACCGGTAGAGACTGTCACCACATCAGTCACTCACAACCCGAAACCGACAACCCAAGACCAACAACGGCAGTCGCGGAGCAGTTCCCGTGCTCCAATTGCGAGTGACGCCGACTATTGCCGCATCGCTTCCACCGGATCGATCTTCGCGGCGCGCCGCGCTGGACCGGCGCTCGCGAGCACGGCGACGATCAGCAACAGCACCGCCGTTGCCGCGAGCACGAATGGATCGCTCGGGCTGACGTCGAACAGCAGCGACCGAAGGAGCCGCGTTCCCGCGAGCGCGCACACGACGCCGAGCGCGACGCCGGCCGCGACGATCGCCAGCGATTGGCCGACGACCAGCCGCGTCACCGCCCCGAACTGCGCGCCGAGCGCTATGCGAATTCCGATCTCGGCCTGCCGCTGTCCGACGACGTAGGCGATCACGCCGTAGATGCCGACGGCGCTCAATGCCAACGCGATCGCCGCGGCGATGAGCATGAGCAGCATCGTGAACGACGTCTGCGCCATCGATTTCGCGACGACGAGCTCCATCGGCTGAACGTCTGCTACGATCGCCTTGGGTTCGACCTGCGCGAGCAGCGCGCGGATTTCAGGTACCAGCGCCGAGGTGCTCATGCTGGGCGCCTTCACGACGAGCGTTACCGCGCCGGCGTTCCAGTTTGGGGCGGCCGGCGTGGCGAGCATCGGGAGGAAGACTTCCTGGATTGGCGGATTCTGAAGACCGTTCGACCTGATGTCCTCCGTGACGGCGACGACGGGGAAGGCCCACACCGGGTTGAACGGCTTGACGAAGTGTCCGAGCGCGCTCCGTTCCTCCCAGAACCGTTTGGCGAACGCGGTCGTGACGACCGTCGGCGCGGTGTGCGCCTCGAGCGCCTCCCAAGTAGGGGCCGTGCCCGTGAACTTGATCCCCATCGTCTCGAGGTACCCCGGCGTGATCACGCCCATCGGCATGCAGTTGCCCGATTCGCCGAGCGAGTTGGTTACGTCGACCGTGAGTCCGCTGCACCCCCACCCTCCCGACAGCGGAAGCTGATCGACCGCTCCCGCGTGCAGGACGCCGGGAATCGTTCCGACTCGCACGATCAACGAATGCCAGAACGTCTCCTGCTCTTGAGCCGTTTGGTAGGATCGCGGGAGGATGATCGACATCGTTTCCACGCCGCTAGGATCGAAACCCGGATGGACGCGCCGCAGCTTTGCAAAGCTCTCAGCCATCAGGCCCGCGCCGGCGAGCAGCACGACAGCGAGCGCTACTTGCGCGAGCACCAATCCGCGCCGCGCCATCTCGCGAGACTTCGACGACGTGAGACCCCGGCCACCGTCGCGCAGGGACGAGATATCGAGCGCCGCCGCGCCGAGCGGTAGCAGCCCGAAGATGACGCCGAACGTCAGCGACGATCCGAGACAGAACGCGACGCCACGCCAATCAACCGCCACCTCGGCGAGACGCGGCAACGCTTGCGGCGCGATCACGAGCACGACGTGCAGCAGTGACGCGGCGATCGCGATCGCCGCCGCCCCGGCGGCGAGAGCGAGCAGGACGCTCTCCGTGAGATAGTGAATCGCAAGATGCGTCCGATCCGCGCCGAGCGCCGTGCGCACGGCCACCTCTCGCCGGCGGGCGTCGATGCGCACGAGGAAGAGGTTGGCCACGTTCGCCGCCGCGATGAGCAGCACGAACGCGACCGCGCCGAAAATCAGCCACAATCCGCGCACGATCGACGCGCCGACGACGTGATCGCGAAGCGACGTCAGATTCATCGCGAAACCGGATCGCTCGAGAAACGCCTTCTGGTAGACGGTTGGATACTCCTCCTGCATTCGTTGCTGCACGCGCTTGATGTCGGCGAGCGCGGCGGGCACGGCTACCCCCGGCTTGAGCAGCCCGATGGCCGGGTGGGTGTGGTTGTTGATCGGCGGGTCGTTCGGATTCAGTTGCTCGCGAATCCAGACGTCTGCCTTGACGTCGGGAATCGTCGCGCCCGCCGGCAGCACTCCGATGATCTGGAGCGACGTCGTGTCTCCTGTCATCAGTCGTTTCCCCACGACGCGCGGATCGCCGCCGAACCGCCGGAGCCAGTACCCGTGCGAGATGAGCGCGTAGCGCGGATCGCCGTTGGGAAGCCGCTCGTCCTCTTCGCTGATCGCGCGTCCCAATTCGGGCCGGATTCCGAGCAGGCGAAACGTGCTCGCGCTCACGTCGACCTCGGGCACCCGTTCGGCGGGGTGCGCCGCGTCCCCTGGAACGACGAGCATGCCCTCGTCGTACATCGCGATGTCGGCGAAAACCTGGCTGTTCTTCTTGAAGTAGAAGTACTGCCCTTTCGAGAGCATGTACTCTTCGCCTTCCTTCACTTTCGGCCAGAGCGTGCCGAGGTGAACGAGCCGGCCGGCGTTGGGATAAGGGAGAGGGCGAATCACCACACGGTCGAGCAGAGTGAAGATCGTCGTCGCCGCGCCCAGGCCGAGCGCGAGCGTGAGCGCCGCGATCAGTGAGAACGAGGGCGCGCGGCCGAGTGAGCGCGCGGCGTGTCGCGTCTCGCGCGCGACGGCGTTGATCAGCTCCATGCGATTTCTCCGATGTAGTATCACGTCGTCGATGGCGCGCGCCTCGCGGCGATACGCCGCGTAGTCGCCGAAGCGGCGCTTCGCCTCCCGCTCCGCGTCGTCGCGAGACAGACCGTCGCGCTCCATCAGCTCTTCGACCCGCCCCTCGAGGTGAAAGCGAAACTCGTCGTCCACCTCACGGTCGAGACGTCGTCCGCCGCCGGGCACGCGGAACACGCGCCTCATCGCGCCGGCGCTCCGCCCTGCGCCGAGATGACCAGACCGACAACACTCGTGTAGCGCTGCCAGCGCGTCAACTCGGCGGTCAGATGTTTGCGGCCCGCCGCGGTCAGGCGGTAGAACTTCGCCTTGCGATTTCGCTCGGTGTACCCCCAATCGGCCCCCAGCCAGCCTTTGCTCTCCATGCGGTGCAGCGCCGGATAGAGGGCGCCTTCTTCGATCTGAAGCTGATCGTGGGTCGTGGCCTGGATCCACCGCATCACCGCGAGGCCGTGCATCGGTCCCCACGAAAGCGTCTTGAGGATCAGCAAATCCAGCGTGCCGCGAACGAGGTCGAGCTCAGGCTGGTTCATTCTTCGTCCCGGAGTCCGAGGAATCTTTTCCGCGCTTACCTAAGATTCTTAGGCTCAGACAGCGGGTTCGCAAGAAGGGTTGCCACGCTGCCCGCGTTGGGCGACGCTCCGGGTGACGCACCGCAAGCGAACGAGGTTCAGCGGTAGTGAGTCGAGCAATGAAAAACCGATTGGCTGGTGCGACGCGATGGTTCCTTTTGGTGACGGGCGTACTCGCCGTGGCCTGCTCGGTGGCGCCCACCGTCGGCACTGTCGACGGCGAGCTTCCGCTCGGCACCTGGGGCGGCGACAGCGCGGGGATGATCGTGAGCGACACCGCGCTGCACCTCCACGTCGGCTGCACCTTCGGCGACGTTTCCGGGCGCGTACACGTGAACGCCGATGGGAGTTTCGAGATCGTCGGCAACTATACGCTGCACGCCTATCCCATCCTTGTCGGACCGACTGATCCCGCCAGGTTCACGGGCAAGATCACGGGCGCGACCGCCACGGTCACCGCGATCATCGACGACACGGCCCAACATCAGACCGTCGTCCACGGCCCGGTGGTCGTCTCGCTCGGCGTGACGCCCCGCCTCGGCCCGTGCCCGATCTGCGCGAGACCTGTGATCACGAGGTCACTCGCGACGCGGATCGAGGAGCGGGTGTCACGCCTCGTCGCCCGCGCGCGCAGCGCGATCGGCGGCTGATCGAGGTGGAATAGTCTTCGCCGGCCGGCCTGAGGTAAAATCCATCAGGCCATGAGCGACACTCGGCACGACCCGGGGACCGACCGCGCGAAAGCGCGCGCTGACTCCCACTCGTTTTCCCGACGTTTCACCGTCGGTTCGACGGACGTTCGCGTCGGCACCGCGGGATGGACGGATCGGACGCTCACCGCGCACGGCGTGTTCTATCCCGACGGCGCGAAAACGCCCGAGGACCGCCTCCGTTACTACGCGTCGCGATTCGCGCTGGTCGAGGCCGACATGGGCTTCTACGCGATCCCCGATCGAGCCCTCACGGAGCGCTGGGTCGAGCGGACGCCGGACGATTTTGTCTTCGACGTGAAGGCCCACGCCCTCATGACCGGACATGCGACGGAGGTCGCCCGATTGCCGCGCGTAATCCGCGACGAGCTCCCCCCGGACCTCGGGCCGAGGGTCTACGCCAAGGACCTTCCGGTCGCGATCCAGGATGAAGTATGGCGCCTCTTCCGCGACTCCATGGCGCCACTACAAGAGTCTGGCAGGCTTGGAGCCATACTTCTGCAATTCGCCCCGTGGGTACTTCCGAACAAGGGGACGCCCGCCATGCTGGCCCGCGTCCGCCAACAGTTGGGGGACCTGCCGGTTTCCACGGAGTTCCGGAACCCCAGTTGGCTGGCGCCCCGGCTTCGCGAGCGCCTCTGGGCGCAGCTTCGAGAACAGGGCATGACCTACGTCGTCGCGGACACCCCGCCGGGCACGAAAACGAGCCTGCCGATCGTCCCGGCCGTCACCACGCCCGATCTGGCGATTGTGCGGCTACACGGCCGCCGGAGCGAGCTTTGGGGCGCCCGCGAGGCTACGGTGTTGGAGAAATACCGCTACCTCTACGATGCTGATGAGCTCGCCGAGTGGCTACCGACGATCCTCGAGCTGGCCGAGGAAGCCGAGCGCGTCCATGTCGTGTTCAACAACTGCTACGCGAACTACGGAACGACAAACGCGGCCGAGTTGGCCGCGTTGATCGACGACGCTGTGAGATGACGCGAGGTTAGGCCGCGAGCTTTCCCGTCGGCATCCAGATCGGCGTACCCTTTTCCGGCTCGCCGATGCACTGATAGACCGCCGGCGGAAATCCGTAGACGCCGATCTCCAGAATGTCGCCAGCCTTCACCGTGACATGGTGACCGAGGGCGTCCACCGCGGCGAGAAACGACTCGCTCTCGATGACGCCATCTTGTCGTGAAGCCAGGCCTCGCACAGAAAAACGGAATTGGGACATTTGGTTGCCTCGCGGTTCGTTCCAGGTTTTAGTACCCCGGCGGTTCCCGCCGGTTGCAGGCCGGTAGAGCCCACCGCGATTCCGGGGTATCACGTCATCGCCGGCCCACCCACGCACTTCGACTTCGACACCTCTGATGCGACCCACCCCTTTCATTTCTTCCTGCCTCGCCGTCGCCGCCGCGGTTTCCGTCGCGCTTGCGACCGCCGGCGCGCAGCAACCGCGAACCATCACGTTCGACGACTTCGAGGCTGTGCGCGGCGTCGGCGATCCGCAGCCTTCGCCCGACGGAAAACTCATCCTCTACTCCGTACGCACGACCGACGTTTCCGCGAACACCCGCTCGTCTCATACCTACGTAGTTCCGGCCGCCGGCGGTTCAGCGCGCGCCTTCCCGGGTCCCGACGTCTCGGCCACCGAGGCTCGGTGGTCGCCGGATGGAAAACGCGTCGCGTACGTCGCAGGCGGACAACTGTGGGTAGCGGACGTGAACGGCGGGGCGCGCAAGCAACTCACCGATCTGAACGGCGGAGCCACCGGGCCGATCTGGTCACCGAACGGAGATCAGATCGCGTTCACTTCCGCCGTGTATCCGGACTGCACCATCTGACGCGTGCAACACGGCGAAATCCAAGGCTGCCGCGGACGGCAAAGTGAAGGCGCACATCGCCGATGAGTTGATGTATCGGCACTGGAACGCGTGGGATGAGGGCACGCGCTCACATCTTTTCATTGTGTCGGCCGACGGCGGCGCGCCGCGCGATCTCGTCCCGGGCGCGAAGTACGACATTCCGCCTGGCCCGTTCGGCGGCAGCGAAGGGTACGCCTGGTCACCGGACCAGCGTGAGCTGGCGTACACCGCGAAGGACCAGGGACGGAACGACGCGACGACGACGGATCTGAACGTTTACGTCATCGCGGCGTCGGGCGGCGCGCCGACCGTCATCACCGCTTCGAACAAGGGCGCCGACGCCAACCCGGTGTACTCGCCCGACGGGCGCTTCATCGCGTACGCGTCGCAGGCGCGCGCCGGGTTCGAATCGGATCGGCAGCGGCTGATGCTCTACGATCGCGCCCGGCACGCGAGCCGAGAGCTTCTGCCCAAGTGGGACCGGAACGCCGACGCGTACTTCTGGTCGCCGGATTCAAAGATCGCCTACGTGCAGACGACCGACGCCGGACGCGACAAGCTGTATCGCGTCGACGTCTCGGGCGCGGGCGAAGCGAGCACGCCGCAGCTCCTGGTTGGTGAGCACAACAACAGCGCGTTCGCGCTGTCGCACGACGGGCGTACCATCGCGTGGGTGCGGAACGCGACGCAGTTCCCGGCCGAGGTGTACGTGGCCGACGTCGTGTCGAGCGCTCCGTTCTCGGCGCGCGCGCTGACGCACGAGAACGACGCGCTCGTCGCGCAGCTCGCCGTGAATCCCGCGGAGGATTTCTGGTTCACCGGCGCGGCGGGCGCCAAGGTGCAGGGATTCATCGTCAAGCCGCCGAACTGGAAGGCGGGCAAGAAGTATCCGGCGATTCTGCTCATTCACGGCGGGCCGCAGGGCGCGTGGCTCGACGAATGGCACGGGCGGTGGAACTACCAGATGTTCGCCGCGACAGGCGCCGCGCTCATCATCATCAATCCGCGCGGCTCGACGGGCTACGGCCAGAAATTCGTCGACGACGTGTCGAAAGGTTGGGGCGGAAAGGTCTACACCGACCTGATGAACGGGCTCGACGCCGCGCTCGCCAAGAATCCCTGGATCGACTCGACGGCGCTCGGCGCCGCGGGCGGCTCGTTCGGCGGCTACATGGTGAACTGGATCGCCGGACACTCGAAGCGGTTCAAGGCGCTGGTGTCGCACGCCGGTCCGTTCAATCTCGAGAACATGGCCACGGCGACCGAAGAGCTGTGGTTCCCCGACTGGGAGTACGCCGGACCGTTCTGGGATTCGAAGGCGATGGCGACGCAGTATCGCGTCTACTCGCCACATCTGTTCGTGAAGAACTTCAAGACGCCGACGCTGGTGACAGGCGGTGAGCTCGACTATCGCGTGCCCTATACGGAAGATCTGTCGATGTTCACGTCGCTGCAGCGGATGAACGTGCCGAGCAGACTCGTGATCTTTCCGGACGAAGGCCACTGGGTGCTCAAGCCGCAGAACCAGAAGCTGTGGTGGGGCGAGGTCCAGGGCTGGCTCGAGAAATATCTGAGCTCGAATCCGAAGGCCTGATCGTTGAAACGGCGGCCGCGTGTTTCGCGGCCGCCGTTCGTTCGACTCTCGCCTCGCCGCCGCTAGTTGCCGGCGCGAACCTGGAGGCGATAGCGGCCGTGCGGCGTGGTGAACGGGAAGTTGACCGAGCTTCCGCTGACGGTGGCGTAGTAGATCCCCGGCGTGAGCTGCACCCGCACGCGCGAGCAGAACGGATTCGGCAGCGTGTTGATGTTGTCGTTCGTGCCGACGAGCCCTGTCGTCGCCGAGGTCACGCTCAAGAACGTGTCGAGCTCGATGCCGAGTCCGCACGATCCGACGAGTCCCGAGGTTTCGAACGTGTACGTCCCCGGCGTGGCGATCGGCACGCGGTAGATGTCGCTCACGTCGGGCGTCGTGATGGTTCCGACGACGTAGCTTCCGACCGTGAGCAGATTGGCGTGCGCGGCGTCGTCGTTCGGCTCGGACTCGAACGGCAGGCCGAGCGCGAGGGCGACCGATTTGGCGCCGTCGCCGACGTTGAACACCGTCGCGTTTCCGAGGCCGCCCGCGACGGCGAAGCGCCGTCCGGGCACGCCGATCAATCCGTCGCCCGCCTCGTCCTCGCCCGCCTGCAAGTAGTAGGTCGATCCGCTGGTGAGCTTGGCGAACGCGAAGCTGCCGTCGGCGTTCACCGTCGTGGTTCGCGCGACCGCTCCGGTCGTCGCGTCGACGAGGCGAGCGCTCGCCTGACGCACGGGCCCGGTCGTTTGCGTGAGCGAGTTGTACGCGTTCACGATTCCCCATCCGAACGAGTCGCTGCGCGACGAGCCCGCGGGCCGCGTCGCGAACTGCTCGATGCGTGACCGCAGTTGCGCGGCGCTGAGGCCGGGGTTCTGCGACAGCATCAGCGCGGCGATGCCCGAGACGAACGGCGCCGACGCGGACGTTCCGTAGCCGATGATGAACTCCGGTTCGCCGAACTCGAAGTCCCACCCCGGACCGATGACGCCGCCGCCGCCGTTGTCGTCGAGACGAAAGTCACCGCCGGGAGCGGCGACCGAGATGTTCGTCCCCGCGTTCGTATACGTGGCGAGCGCGCCGTCCATGCCGACCGCGGCCACGGCCATTACGCCCGGATACGCCGCTGGATACGTCGGTATCTGCTCGTCCGATCCGTTGTTGCCTGCCGACGCGACGATCAGCGTTCCGGCGTTCGAGGCGGCCGTGACGGCGTCTCGCATCACCGGATCGTCGAACCCGCCGCCCAAGCTGATGTTGATGATCGGGGCCCGGGTCGTCTGCACCATCGCGCCGTTGGCGCCGAGCGCGGGAAGCCCGGCCGCGTACAACAGTCCCTGCGCGATGTCGAAGAAGGATCCGGAGCCCATGATGTCGAGGACGCGCACGGGTCTGATCTTCACGTTCCAGTTCACGCCGGCGAAGCCGATGTTCTGATTGCCGACGGCCCCGATGATTCCGGATGTCCATAACCCGTGATCGCCGGCCGACACGTGGAACCAGCAGCCGGCAAACTCGTCGAACGCGACGTCGTCGATGTCGGTGGGGTCGGGATCCGGCCCGTCGCCGTCGCCCGCGGTCGTGTTGAACGAGAACGGCTTTCCGTCGTCGCAATTCACGTTCGTCGAATCGAACGCAAACCCGTTCACGAAGTCGTAGCCGTCGGTGGTGAGATTCGGCGCGATGCTCGGGTGCTCGAAGCGCACGCCCATGTCGAGCACGGCGACGGTGACGTTCGAGCTGCCGGTCGTCACGGCCCACGCTTTGGGCAGGTCGACCATGTTCGCCGCCCACATCTGGTACGGATAGAATTGGTCGTTGGGGATGAGCGTGGCCGCCGCGTTCTTCGACGGTGTCGGCGACGCGGCCTCCCACGTTCGCGCGTTCGCGAACGCCTTCGCATTCGACGACGCGGGCGGGCGGCGCGTCGCGGATGGTGAGCGTCGCCTCGCGCTCGACGTACGCCACGTCCGACTTCGCCGCGAAGCGCGTCCATGACCGACGCGATCCGCGTCGTATCGTCTATGGTGAGGCGCGCCGCGAGGATCGCCGGCGACACCTCGGTACGCCGGAACCCGTGCCGGGCGGCGAGCGCGCCGACCCTGTCGTTGAGTCGCTGCGCCGGCCGACCGCGCTGTCGTCATCGTGCGGTACGACAGCTGAGCCCGCGGGCGCCAACCCGAGCGCCGCGCTCTTGAAGCCGATCACGATTCGGTTCGACCGCGGTCCGTTCGTCGCGACGCGTCTCGTGTTGGCCGCCAACCCGACGTGCAGCGGCGACCGGGAGAAGGTGGCGCCGAACGGATTCACGGCGACCGATGTCACCGTTCCCATGATCGTCGGCCCGTTCCCGGCGACGAACGACGCGGACGCCCCGCCGATCTGCGCGCTCGTGACCGTCACGACCTGCGCGCCGACGGCCGGCGACAACGTCCAGTTGACCGACGACAGCCCGTTGTTGTCGGTCGTCGACGTCGTGGCGCTCAGCGACCCGCCGCCGACCACCGCCCACTTGAGCGAAACGCCGCTCACCGGTTTCCCGGCCCCGTCGAGCACGCGCACGACGAGCGCCGAATCGAGCGCCGTCGCCACGTTCGCCGACTGGTTGTTGCCCGACACGACGACGATCGACGTCGGGTTGTGCGGGACGGTGGGCGAGTCGTGGCAGGCGAGGAGTGCGGCGGCTGTCAACGCAACCGCTGTCGTCGCGCGAAAACTCATGGATTGAACTCGATGCTCCGCGTCGCGGCGCGAGGCTGCTGGAGGATTGGCGAGCGTTCCCGAATCAGCTTCTAATCAATGTTCTGGGCTCACTCGCCGTAAGGCACCCAGACGTTCTTGACCTGCGTCGCCGCCCGAAGAAACTCCCTACCCTCGCCTTCGGTTCGGTCGAGCCAGTCGCGGCCGTGCCAGGTGGCCCAGGTGCGCTTCATGTTCGACGCCGACGCCAGCTCGACGGCTTTGACGCCCTCTTGGTGGCCGAAGTACCAAACAGCCTCGACGTCGTCGTGCTCCGCCAGCACCTTCGCCAGCGCGTCCTTGTCGCCGGTCACGATGTTGATCACACCGCCCGGAACGTCCGACGTCTCGAGCACCGAATAGAAGTCGGTCGCGGCGAGCGGATGGTTCTGCGACGGGATCACGATGGTCGTGTTGCCCGTGGCCATCGCGGGGCCGACGACTGAGATGAGCCCGAGGAGCGGAAACTCGTCGGGGCACGCGACGCCGATCACGCCGATGGGCTCGTTCATCGCGATCGACACGCCGCGGATCGGCACGCTGTGCACGGCGCCGTCGTACTTGTCGGCCCACGCGGCATACGTGAACAGCCGTTCGATCGACGCATCGACTTCTCGCTTGGCGCGCCGGCCGCCGCACTCGGTCATCTCGTCGATCCGACCGGCGAACTCCTTGGCGCGCGCCGACAGGTTCTCGGCGATGTAGTACAGGATCTGTCCGCGGTTGTGTCCGGTAGATCGCGCCCAGCCGTTCGCGGCCGCGTGCGCCGCCTCCACCGCGTTGCGGATGTCCTTGCGATTCCCTTCCGGCGATTCGCCGACCAGCGCCCCGCTCGGCGCGAGAATGCGACGCGTGTATCCCTGATCGGGGCGCGCCTGCTTGCCTCCGATGAAGAGCTTGGGCGTGCGGTCGACGGCTGGTACTCTGGTCTCCGGTCTCGGGTCTCTGGGAAACGGCGAGCACCGCTGCCTGCGGTTCGCCGTTTCGTCGTTGCACCGAGACCTGTGACCAGAGACCTCAGGCACCAGGTACTCCCACATCCCCTCGCGGCCGCCCTCGCGCCCGAATCCGCTCTCCCGATACCCACCGAATCCGGCCGCCGCGTCGAACAGATTCGTCGAGTTCACCCACACAACGCCGGCCTTGATCTTCGGCGCGATGTCGAGCGCGAGGTTGATGCTCTCCGTCCACACGCTCGCCGCGAGCCCGTACGGCGTGTTGTTCGCCAGCGCGACCGACTCCTCCGGCGTGCGGAAGGTCATCGTCACCAACACTGGGCCGAAGATCTCGACCTGCGCGATCGTCGACGACGGTTGGACGTCGGTGAACAGCGTCGGCGGATAGAAGTAGCCCTCGGTGGGACACGCCCACGACGGCTGCCACATCGTCGCGCCTTCGTCGACGCCTTGCTTCACCAGGCCGCGAATGCGCTCGAGCTGCACCGGCGCGACGATCGCGCCCATGTCCACGGCTTTGTCGAGCGGCGCGCCGACTCGAAGCTTCTCCATCCGCGCGCGCAGCTTGTTCACCAGGCGATCGGCCACGCCTTCCTGCACGAGCAGGCGCGAGCCCGCGCAGCACACTTGCCCCTGGTTGAACCAGATCGCGTCGACCACGCCTTCGACGACGCTGTCGAGATCCGCGTCGTCGTAGACGATGAACGGACTCTTGCCGCCGAGCTCGAGGCTCAGCTTCTTGCCCGAGCCGGCCGTCGCGCGGCGGATGATGCGGCCGACTTCCGTCGAGCCGGTGAACGCGATCTTGTCGACCTCGGGATGCTCGACGATCGCCGCGCCCGTCGACCCGTCGCCGGTGATGATGTTGACGACGCCGGCCGGCAGGCCGGCGTGTTCCGACGATTTCCGCGAACGCCAAGCGCGGTCATCGGCGTGAACTCGGCAGGCTTGAGAATCAATGTATTACCAGCCGCTAATGCCGGCGCGATCTTCCACGCGAGCATGAGCAGCGGGAAGTTCCACGGGATGATTTGCCCGACGACGCCGACCCCTTCGTATCCGGCGAATTCGCGTGTCGAGGAGCTGCGCCCAGCCGGCGTGATGGTAGAAGTGGCGGGACGACGAGCGGGATGTCGATGTCGCGCGTCTCGCGGATCGACTTGCCGTTGTCCATGCTCTCGAGCACGGCGAGCAGACGCGAATGCTTCTGGACGCCGCGGGCGAGCGCGTACAGGTAGCGCGCGCGGGCATGCGGCGTGAGGGCCTTCCACTTCGGGAGCGCCGCGCGCGCGGCCCGAACCGCGGCGTCGACTTCGGCCGCCGTGCCGTTGGTGACGCGCGCGATCGTCTTCGCCGTCGAGGGATTGATCACCTCGAACATCGAACCCGGCTCGGTCCACGCACCGTCGATGTAGTGCCCGAACACGCGTTCGTGCTTGCCGAGCCAGGTGAGCGCTTCCTTGTCGCTCTCCGGCGCCGGACCGTACTCCATCGTTTGGAAGATTTCGGCGACGGTTGACATGGGCGAGTGCGGGGGCGGGTGCGGAGAACTGGGACGAGTGCGGAGACGGAGTGCGAAGACCTGGACCGGGTGCCGGGGGCGGCGTGCGGAGAACTGGGACGAGTGCGGGAACGTCGTGCGCGGTGGCGGCCGGTCACCGCACGCCGTCTCCGCCCTCCGCACTCGGCGGCCTACGGCATTGGTTGGCGGTATCCGGCCGCGTACCGGCCGGTCACGAAATGCTCGAGCTGTCGTTCGATGTCGGTGAGCAGCGAGCTGGCGCCGAATCGGAACAGGTCCGCGCGAAGCCAGCGATCGCCCAGTTCCTCCTTCATCAGATACAGATACTCGAGCGCGTTCTTCGCCGATCGGATGCCGCCCGCGGGCTTGAACCCGACCGCATAGCCGGTGCGCTCGAAGTACTCGCGGATCATGCGGCACATCACCACGCCGAACGGCAGCGTCGCGTTGACGCCCTCTTTGCCCGTCGACGTCTTGATGAAATCCGCGCCCGCCTGCATCGCCACCATGCTCGCGCGCGCGACGTTGCCGAGCGTCGCCAGCTCGCCGGTGGCGAGAATCGCCTTCATGTGCGCGTCGCCGCAGGCGTCGCGGAAGCGCCGCACCTCGTCGTACAGCGCTTCGTAGTTGCCCGTGAGCACGTGAGCGCGCGTGATGACGATGTCGATCTCGCGCGCGCCCGCCTTCACGCTCGCGCGAATCTCCTCGACCCGTTGCTCGATCGGGCTCAGACCCGCCGGAAATCCCGTCGACACGGCGGCAACCGGAATGTCCGATCCGGCCAGCGCGTCGACCGCGGTGTCCACCAGCGCGTGGTAGACGCAGACCGCACCGACGTGAACGCCCAGGTGCTCCACGCCGAGCGAGTGCGCGATGTCGTCGCGCAGCGGGTTTCGCGCCTTGGCGCACAGGCGCCGGACGTTGCCCGGCGTGTCGTCGCCGGAGAGCGTCGTGAGGTCGATGAGCGTGATCGCGCGGAGCAGCCACGCCGCCTGCCACTCCTTCTTCACGGTGCGACGCGTGGGAATCGTCGCGGCGCGCCGCTCGACCGCGCTTCGATTCACTCGAATCGCACGCACGATGTCGAGGTCGAGCGGCATCCCCGGATTGCGCTCGACCTGATCCGCGGGCAGGGGCCGCGGCGTCGTGACGAGTGTGAGCTTGGGGGAGGGCTTGGCGGGCGCGGTCATCGTCGCTTGCTAATGTACTTCCGGGGTTCGAGAACGGTAGAACGATGCCTTTCCACCTATGGCGCGGACCCTCGCGGGGCGCTGACCACCGTGACCGGCGCCAGCTTGGCGGCGCGAAGGATCGGTTCAAGAACGCGCGCGTCTCCAGTGACGACGATCACGAGATGGTCGAGGTCCGCGTGGCGAGCGGCCGCCGCGGCAAGATCGGCCAAAGTGACGGACGACATTTGGGCGGCATAGCGCTCGATGAAAGTCGAGCGGTAGGTCGTCGCGCGCCATCTCGGCAAGTCGGGTCACGATCGAGTCGGGCCCATCAATTCGCGCGGGCAGCGCGCCGACCCGACTCCCTCGCACCGCGTCCAGTTCTCCGGCGGTCGGCGGACGCGTCGTGCGTAGCTCACGAAGGATGCGCAGCCACTCCGTGAGCGCGCTGTCGACCTTCTGAGCGCTGACAGTCGTGCTGCCGACGAACGCCCCCTCGCCGTGGGCGCGTCGCCACGTGACGCCCGTGGTGCTGGAGTAGATGAAGGAGCGCTTTTCGCGAAGCATCTCCTGGAGCCGAGCCGATGCGACAGCCGCGAAGGCTTCTGTGGCGACAGCGTCGGGATCGATTCGCGACGGTCCCAGCTCGCCGACGTACAAGTACGCTTGTTCGCCGGCGCCCGGCACGTCGCGGACATAGATGCGCGTGGGAGGCCTTTGGTCGGTGGCGCGAACCATGTCGGCGACAGACGGCTCGCTTCGCGGACGCCACGATCCGAACGCGCGTGTCGCGGCATCGAGCGCGGCCGAGTCGCTCACGTCGCCCGCGATGGCCAAGGTCGTCGTGCGCGGGCTGAAGAACGCGTCGTAAAAACGGACGACGTCGGCTCGCGTGATTGACCCGATCGACGCTTCCGTCGGCACGAGCGACCGGACGAACGGGTCTGTGGCGCCGTAGATCAACCCGTAGAAGAGATGCCGCGGGATGGTGACTGGCGCTTGGGCGATTCGACGCGCCGCGGCGGCTTGCGTCGATTTTCGTAGCTCGATTCCCGCGGAGTCGAAGCCCGGTTGCGTCAGCATTTCGGCCATCAGGCCGAGCGCCGGCGCGAAGGCCGCGGAGACCGTGGTGAATCCGGTGGGAGCGACCGCGGTCCCGATCGTCGCCGCAGCTCGCGCGAGATCGTCGCCGCCGGGCGATGTCGATCCCTCTCGCAGAGCGCCGAGCGTCACGGCGTACAGTCCTTCCTTTCCCGCGGGATCCCACGTCGAATCCGCGCCGACGATCGCGCGCACCGTGACGACCGGGACAGAGTGATCTTCGACCACGAGGAGTCGAACGCCGTTCGCCAGCGTGTGGGTTCGAACCGCGGGAAACTTGAATGGCGCCGCGGGCGGCGCGGTCGGCCGTGTCGCCCGGTCGACCTGTTGCGCGTGCGTGTGCGTGGCCAACGTAAGGACCAACCCAAGCGCCGTTCGACACGTCCACCGGTCCCGCGATCCACCGCTCCGCCGGCTCACGGCCGCACTCCCGGAGCGGCGAGCGCGTTGGGCGGCGTCACGTTGGTGTACGGAAGACTTGGCTTGCTGATCAGATCGAGCTTGCCGGCCGGCACGAGACTCATCACGACGCGACCAGGCGTGATATACCGACGGATTGCGGCTTGCACGTCGGCGGGAGTCAGCGTGAGCGCCGCGTTGGCTTGCGTCGCGTACGAGGCGGGGTCGCCGGCGAACACTTCGTCGTGGGCCAGCGTGTCGGCGCGCGCGAAGTGGAGTTGGAGTGACGTTGCGGCGTTGACCCGGTTGAACGCGTTGAATCGCGCGAGCTCATCGGCCGTCAGCGGCGTAGTCGCAAACGAGGCGAGCGTGCTGTCCACGAGGCGCTCGATCTGCGTCATCGATGCCCCCCCCTCCACCGCCACGTCCGGGCGCGGCACGACGATGATCTCGAACACGCCCGAGTTCTCGAAATCGTAGTTGTCCGCGGTCACCGTCGACGCGAGTTGCCGGTCGGAGACGAGGAGTTTCGACAGGCGACCAACTCGCGGCAGGGACAGGGCGGATGCGACCGCCAAAAGCGCCATGCGGTCGCGAGCGTGGTACGGCGCGCCGCGCCAGGCGAAGTGCAGCTGCGCCTGTTTGGCGCGCGCGTCCTCGAGAACCAGCCGCCTCTCGCCGGTGAGCGATTCGGCGGAGGCGCCCGCGGCGGGATGCGTGACCGCTGCACCGTGCGGAATGTTGCCGAAGTACTTCTCGATCAGTGAGCGCGCGGTCGCGGTGGTGAAGTCGCCGCTGATCGCGATCACCGCGTTGTTCGGGACGTAGTACGGAGAGCAAGTCGCGCGCACGTCGGCCGGACGCACCGCCGCCGGCACGGCGTTCGGCGTGAGATGATAGGGATGCCCGGGCGGAAAGAGCGCGCCGCGGGTCAGCTCGTGGTACGCGCCAAACGGGACGTTGTCGACGTCTTGGCGCCGCTCCTGCTCGACCACGCGACGCACGGCCGAGATCCGTTGCGAATCCGCAAGCGCCAACGGCGCGGCCATGCGGTCCGACTCGGCCCACAGCACCGTTTCCAGCTCGTTGCTCGGCACCGTGATGTAGTACTTGGTCACATCCTCCCAAGTCTCGGCGTAGTGCGTCGACGTCCCGCCAAGCGAACGATAGAAGTCCCGCTGCGGTTGATTGAGATGCGGCGAGCCCTGCGAGACGAGATGCTCGCAGAGATGGACGATGCCGGGCCGGTCGGGGTTGTCGTTCCTCGATCCGACGTGGTACCAGACCTGGACGCTCACGATCGGGGTCGCGTGATCCTCGTTGAGGATCGCAACGAGTCCGTTCGCCAGCGTGAATCGCGTGTAGGCGAGAGGGCGAAGCGGAGGTACCGTCGCCTGGCCTCCGGAAGAGGCGCTGACGAACGAGCCGAGCAGTACGGCAACGCCGGCGCGGCGAAGCCGTCGAATTCTCGACGCGGAACCTGGGAACAATCGCCCTGCGGGGTTCATACATTCAAGATACCGAAACCCGCCCTCTCCCACCCCCCTTACGGTCACATGCTCTCACGATCCGCACTTCTATTTATTGGGGCGCTCTCGGGCGCTCTTGCGGTGGCACCGGCCGCCGCCCAGCAGACCGCGTCCGTTCCCGCCAAGGCCGCGGCCCCCAAAGCACTCGACCGCGCCAACCTCGACACGACGTGCGCGGCGTGCTCCGATTTCTATACCTTCGCCAACGGCGGGTGGCTCACGCACACCACGATTCCCGCGAAGTACGGCGAATGGGGCGCGTTCGACCAGCTGCAGGACAAGAACGAGACGATTGTGCGTGAGATCGTCGAGGCCGCGGCGCGCGATTTCAAGACCGGCAAGGCCAAGGCGCCGTCGAGCCAGTTCAAGATCGGCGCGTTTTTCGCGGCCTGCCTCGACACCGCGGCCATCGAGGCGCTCGGCACGAAGCCCATCGATGCATCCATGGCGCGGATTGCCGCGATCAAGTCGCCGGCCGACCTGCCCGCTGCCCTCACCGTGCTCGAGAAGTCGGACGGCTTGGCGCCGTTCGGCGTCGGCGCGGCCCAGGATCTCAAGAACGCAGACCGCATCATCGCGAACGCCGGCCAGGGCGGCCTGAGCCTGCCCGAGAAGAACTATTACATCTCGCAAGACACGAGCATGAAGAGCATCCGCGACAAGTTCGAGAAGCACGTCGCGGCCGTGTTCAAGCTCGATGGCGAGAGCGACGCCGCCGCCGCGGCGCACGCGAAGACCGTGCTGGAGATCGAGACGAAGTTCGCCGGCGCGTCGATGGATCGCGTCACGATGCGGAATCCGGACGCCATCTACCATCTGATGACGGTCGCGCAGTTCGATTCGATCGCTCCGCGCATGAAGTGGGAGGGCTTCCTCACGACGATGGGCGCGCCGGCGAATCTCAAGGAGATCAACGTGGCGCAGCCCGACTTCTTCAAGGCGATGGACGGCTTCCTGACCTCGATTCCGATCGAGGACTGGAAGACCCTGCTGCGCTGGCGGCTGCTCAGCGCGTCGGCGTCGCGTCTGCCGAAGCGTTTCGCCGACGAGGACTTCGCCTTCCGCAAGATTTTCACGGGGCAGAAGGAGCGGCTTCCCCGATGGCAGACGTGCGAGCGCAACACCGACGGCGCGCTCGGCGAGGCGATCGGACAGGAATACGTGGCGCGCACGTTCACGCCCGCCGCCAAGGCGCGCGCGAAGGCGATCGTCGACAACATGGTGTCGGTCTTGCACGACCAGATCGGCCAACTCGATTGGATGAGCGACTCGACGAAAAAGCAGGCGCTCGTCAAGCTCGAGGCGTTCACGCGCAAGATCGGCTACCCCGACAAGTGGCGCGACTACTCCAAGCTCGAGGTCCGCGCCGGCGAGTACGACGGCAACGTCAGGCGGTTGAGCGAGTGGTCGGCGGCCCGCAACTGGGCCAAGGTCGGCAAGCCGGTCGATCGGACCGAGTGGGGCATGACGCCGCCGACGGTGAACGCGTACTACAACCCGACCTGGAACGAGATCGTCTTCCCCGCCGGGATTCTCCAGCCGCCGTTCTACGATCCGAACGCCGACGACGGCGTGAATTACGGCGCGATGGGCGCCGTCATCGGCCACGAGATGTCGCACGGCTTCGACGATCAGGGCCGCCGCTTCGACGCCAAGGGGAACCTGCGCGATTGGTGGACCAAGAGCGACGCCGACAAGTACAACGCGCAGGCACAGCGCGTCGTCGATCAGTTCAACGCTTACACGATCGTCGACTCAACGACGCACGTGAACGGCAAGCTCACGCTTGGCGAGAACATCGGAGATCTCGGCGGCTTGAAGATCGCGTATCTCGCGCTCCAGAAGTCATTGAAGGAGCACGGCCGCCCCGCCAAGATCGACGGATTCACGCCGGAGCAACGGTTCTTCCTTGGTTGGGCACAGGTGTGGCGCACGCTGCAGAGCGACGCCGCCGCCAAAGCTCAGGTGAACACGAACCCGCACGCGCCGGCCAAATGGCGCGTCAACGGCCCGCTCAGCAACATGCCGGAGTTCAAGGCCGCGTGGGGATGCAAGGACGGAGACGCAATGGTGCGTCCGGATTCGCTTCGCGCGCGGATCTGGTAGCCCGTCCATAAACTGCAACTACTTCACCGCAGAGGCGCAGGGGACGCAGAGGAAACGCGAGGCGGTCTCAATCGCGCAACGAGCCGGACGTTCTTGTCGTAGGCCGCTCGGGATGCTACGTCGTGGCGAAGGTAAGCCTCCACGGTATGAGTAGCTTCCCGAGCGGCAGTCACAAGAAATCCCGGCTCGTTGCGCGACGGATCTGAGACCTCGGGCCGTCCTCTGCGCCTCTGCGCCTCTGCGGTGAAGCAGTGCAGCCAAGCGCCCCGATCGAGCGCTCTACGCTTCCCAGCTGAGCGACGGCTTCCCGAAATGCCCGTAGTTGGTCGTCTGCCGGTAGATCGGCCGGCGAAGCGCGAGCCGTTCGATCATCGCGGCCGGACGATAGTCGAACTGTTTCACGAACTCCGCGGCCGCGGCGACGTCGCCGGTTCCGAACGTATCGACTCGCACCGATACGGGCTGCGCGCGGCCGATCGCGTAGGCGACCTGCACTTCGGCGCGTGACGCGAGCTTGTTGCGCACGACCTGGCGCGCGACGTAACGGCCGAAGTACGCGCCGCTGCGGTCCACTTTCGACGGATCCTTCCCGCTGAACGCGCCGCCGCCGTGGCGCCCCATCCCGCCGTATGAATCGACGATGATCTTGCGGCCGGTGACGCCGCAGTCGGCCGACGGGCCGCCTTCGATGAACTGTCCCGTGGGATTGACGAGAATCTCGACGTGCGGGCCGAACCACGGGCCGAGTACTTCAGGGAGGAGACAGCTGGCGACGTAGTCGCGGATCTCCTCGTGCGCCGCGTCCTTCGTGTGTTGCGTGGAGACGAGCACCGTCTCGACACGCACGGGCCGGTGGTCTTCGTAGCGGACGCTGACCTGCGTCTTTGAATCGGGTCTCAGCCATGCGCGCTCACCCTTCTTGCGCGCCCCGGCGAGTCGTTGGGAAAGCCGGTGCGCGAGCTGCACCGGCAATGGCATGAGCTCGGGCGTTTCGTCGGTGGCATAGCCGAACATGATGCCCTGGTCGCCCGCGCCGCCCGTGTCGACGCCCATCGCGATGTCACCCGATTGCTTGGAGATGAACTGGGTGACGCGAACGCCGTCGGCGTTGAACGCTTCGCTCGGATCGACGTAGCCGATCTCGCGAATCGCGGCGCGCGCGATCTGCTCGTAGTCGACCGTCTCGCGCGACGTGATCTCGCCGGCGAGGATGACCTCCCCGCTCTTGCACAGAACCTCGCACGCCACGCGGCTGTTTGCGTCGCCCGCGAGATGCGCGTCGAGGATGGAGTCGGCGATGAAGTCGCAGACTTTGTCGGGGTGCCCTTCGCTGACCGACTCCGATGTGAACGTATACGAGCTCATATGGCCGACCTCGACGCTCCCTGTGGAGCGAACAAAAAAGGGCCCCGACGATTTCGTCGTGGGCCCGTGGCATCCGACGACTTAGACGGGTTTCTCCGGATCTTTCCGGCGCGCGGCCCGTCAAATCGGGGAAATCGCCGCGCAAATGCAAGCTACCACAGGCGTCCGGCGCGTCAAGCCATCGAGATGTTGCAGTGCCCCCAAATCGACACGCCGTCAGGGCACGGTGATCAGCCCGACCGTTCCGCCAAGGTCGTCGTCACGAAGTTTGGGAACGTTCGCCGGCGCGATCCACGCTCCGCCGTCGATCCGAATCGCGAGTCGGTGGAGGCCGGGAGTGACCGCGCGGTCGGCGAACCAGCCGTCGCCCGCGCGATCGAGCACGATCGGTTCCCAGCCCGTGAAATCCGCCATCAACTCGACGCGCGCCGCGTTCGGAGCCGCTATGTCGATGCGCGCCGTTCCGCCGTCCGCGGTGGACCGCGTGATGACGACACGCACGCTCGCGCTCGCCTCACGTCCGAAGCGCAGCGCGACGTGTGGTTGCCACGCCACGCGCAAGCTCGCCGACGCGTATCGGGTGCTCGGTGTGCCGCGCACTACGTCGGGAAGCGCGTTGCCCGCCGCGACGACGACGGCGAGCCTCGAGGACACCCACAGCTCCGCGTCAGCGGCCTGCCAGCCGCCGTTCCCGGCGCCCGAACGAAGCGCCGCCGTCGCGCCGATCGACGCGCCTCCGGCCTCGTGGCGCCAGCCCGCGGCGACGTCGGTGTACGAAGTGCTGCCGATGTGCGTGAGCATCGCGCTGGCGAGCAGCCGCTCCTGCCCAGACGACCACCACGCGTCGAGCGAGCCTCTCCCGACGGCCACGTTGTAGAAGCTGTTCGCGCTCGCTCCCGTGCCCCCGCCGAGCGCGATGCCGCCCAATGGTCCGCCGAATCGAAGCCGGGCGTTGACTTCACCGCTCCGGGTGGTGGTCGCTCCGGTCTGCGTGAATCCGCTGACGACGCCGCCAAGCTCCCAGCGCACGGGATCGACGATTTGTCCGGTGATTCCACCCAGTGCGAGCGCCTGTCCGGTCCACGCGGAATTCGCCTGCATCGACGTGAGTCCCACCGCGTGCAGCCAACCGCGATTGCCCACTCCATCGATCGTCGCCGCCAGCGTCTGCGCGACCGATCCCGGAATTCCGGCTTGCCGAAGGTGCGACAGCCCGGCGTCCGCGGTCAGCTGCCACTGTGCGCGCACGGAGCCGGGGAGACCCAATGACGCGATTGTCGCGAGACCCGCCGCCGCCGCCCGAACGCGCTCCATCCCCCAAAATAGTGTCCGGACGCGTCCCGGGTTCCCGCTTCGGCTCCTTCGCGCTTCAGGGTTTGCGGGGTCCCGTCGACGCCGGCGAACTGGCGGTAAGGTCTCCCGTGCTCGTCCCTCCCGGCGACAACAGCGGATTCAAGCCTCGAAGCCGAATGTCAGCGGACTCCGCTCCCCGCGCGCCTCGCTGAACGTCGGATGACACGTTGTTTCCGAGGGCGAGCAGTTGTCCTGACGTCGCGCCTTGGCGCATCAGCCGTATGACGATGCCGCTGGCTTGTTCGGCCGGCACGTCGCTCGCCACGAGTTGCGTGAGAACGGCGAGCGGCACGGCGATCGAGCGGTTCGGTGCGACCAGGTGAATACGCGTCAGAATCGCTTTCGAAATCTTGAACGACAGCGCATCCTCTCCGCTCGCGATGTCAGCCGAGAGCGTGTCGGTGGCGATGGCGGCGCGCGACGCGTCGAGGCGGTCGGCGACGGCTTGCGCCGTCGCGACGATGCGAGTCGAGGGCGCGTGCACCACGAGCGCGAATTGAACTTTCGAGAGGATTGGGGCCGTCGGAAGGCCGCGCGCACTGGCGTCCGAGAGAATTTTCACGAGCGCCGCCTTCGTCTCCCGATCGGCGCCTTTGAAGACGAGAGAATCCTGCGCGCGCGCGCCGCGCGCAGAACACGCGAGCACGACGAGCGTCGACGCGACCAATCGCGCGCTCACGGCCGCCCCACGATGACCACCGACCCTTCCGCGCCAAGATCCGGATCCCGCGTGCGCGCCACACGCGTATCCGGATCGAGCGTGAAGGTCGAGTCGTTGACCATGAACCCGTACGTGTGCCGTCCCGGCGCGATCGAAATCGTCACCGACCACAGATCGCCGGCGGCTTCGCGCGTCATCCGCGCGCGCGCGGCGTTCCATTCATTGAAGTCGCCCACGACCGACACGCGCCGCGCTGTCGCGCTTCGGAACACGAACTGCTGCGGGATCGGCCGAACATCTGGTTCTCCGTTCGTCGCGGCGACCAACGGAGCACCCTGACTCGAGGCGTTCGTGCCGACCGAACCACTCGGCGTCGATCGCGGGAGCCGCCCTCGCGCGAAAAATCCGACGATCGCGGCCGCGGCAACGAGACCCGCAAATCCGGCGAGTCTCCATGGTCGCCGGCGCGATGCCACGACGACCGACACGTCGGCGGGTTCGTCGGCCGCCGGCATGACGCGCTGCGCGGCCGCGGCTTCGACGACGCGCCGAATCGCGTCGGCGTCCGTGCCCGGCAACTGTTGGAGCGTCTGCACCGCGCGACGGAGCACGTGATCGCGTTCGATCTCGCTCATCGTTCCTCCGGCGCGAGGCGCGCGCGCAACGCGTCCGACGCGCGCTTGACCCGCATCTTGAGCGCCGACTGTCCGACGCCCGTCATCGTCTCGATCTCCTCGTACGAAAGGCCTTCGACGTAGTGCAACAGGAAAATCTCCCGATTGTGTTCCGGCAGTTCCGCGAGCGCGCGTCTCACCGAGTCGTCCCACTCGCGATCCACCCTGGCGCTCGCGCTCTCCTCCGCCGGAATCCGCGCCAACAGCTCGTCGTCCGAGACCGCCCGCGCGACGCGGCGCTGCGACGCGGTATTCGCCGTGCGGCAGCAATTGCCGAGGATCTGGAAGAGCCACGATTCGAACCGCTGACGCTCCTCGTAGCGCGGCATCGCGCGATAGAGGCGCACGAACGTCTCCTGCACGACGTCCTCTGCTTCGTCGGTGTCGTGCAGCATCGACCGCGCGAAGCGCAGGCTGCGCGGATAGTACGTCTCCACGATGAGCGTGAAGGCGTCGATGTCACCGAGCTTCGCGCGGCGAATCGTGCGCGAATCCAGTGCGGCCGATGGAGCAGGGTGCGGCAGCGGGTAGCTCGTCAGGGGTACCTCGACAAACTGGCATACGGCCTAACCGTCGTCGAGGTGGCCGGGTCACTGTTGTTCATTCCATTCCATGTTCCGCTCGATGGGCTTGCTGTTCCGCCGAATCCCCGAAGGAGCGGTTTCCGGGGCTGGGTCAACCGAACGCGCGCTGATCACGTTGCGTGAGCCGGCGATCGTTCGACGCGCGTGTGTGCGTACGCGTCTCGTCGATCGAATCGGCCTGGTGCCCGACGATCCGCAGGGTTTCGAATCGGCGTGGCGATCCTTCGTCCCTGAAACGCCTGATTTATCCAATCACATGTAATGCATTTGTCATCATCCGCGCGGCCTTGCTTCGCGTTGTGTGCACCGATAAGGTAGGCCGTTCGACATACTCCCCTTGTTCGTCCCCATCCCCACCCGGAAGGGCCGTCATGGTCGCAATGCCCCACCCCCAAGCCTTGGGTCGTGTGCGTATTCCACGAACTGGGCGATCCCTCCTCACTCGTAGTCTCATCTCACTCGCGGTCGCCGCGATCGCGACAGTTGGTTCTGCACGTTCCGCGTTCGCACAGGGCGCCGTCTCCGGTCAAGTCATCGCCGCCGGCTCCGGCGAAGCGATTCCCAACGCGCAGATCACCGCGTCCGGCACCATCCGCGCGACATCGGACAATCAGGGACGCTTCCGCATCACGGGCGTCATCGGAACGAACGTGACGCTGAGCGTGCGTCGCATCGGCTATCGCAACGCGGAAGTCGCGGCCCGCGTCGGCCAGACCGACCTGACGATCACGCTCGTCAGCAATCCGGCGAGCCTCGAGGCCGTCGTCGTCACCGGCACCGTCGGCGGGTCGCAGAAGCGTGAGATCGGCAATTCCGTCGGCGTGATCGACGCCGCCGACGTCGTCGCCAACGCGCCGATCCTCTCCGTCCAAGGGCTGATCAACGGACGCGCACCGAGTGTCGTCGTGATGCCCACGTCGGGCATGGTCGGCTCGGGCCAGCAGCTCCGCATCCGCGGCACGGCGAGTTTCTCGCTCGGCAACAACCCGCTGATCTACATCGACGGCGTTCGGGTCAACAACGAAGTCGCGAGCGGCCCGGTGAACCAGTCGTTCGGCTCGAGCTCGATCTCGCGCCTCAACGATCTGAATCCCGAGGACATCGAGTCGATCGAGGTCCTCAAGGGTCCGAGCGCGGCGACGCTCTACGGCACAGAGGCGTCGAACGGCGTCGTCAACATTCTCACGAAGAAGGGCTCAGGCGGCAACGCGCGCTGGAACATGATGCTCCGCCAGGGACAGAACTACGTGCAGGACTGGAAGAGCCGCTTCGCGCAGAACTGGGGCATCATCCCCGGCACGACGACGCCCGTTCCGCTCAACATGGACTCGCTCGAGATCGGCGCGTGCGGCGACTCGACCGCGGCGAGGCTCGGACGTCGGTGCGACATCTATCGCGACGGACGGCACCAGGAGTCCGAGCTCGCCGTCAGCGGCGGCACGGGGAACCTGAACTACTACTTGAGCGGCAATCTCCTCGACTCGCAGGGCGCCGACCCGAACAACGACCTGCGCCGCTACAGCACGCGCATGAACCTCGGCCTCGCGGCGACGCAGACGTTCCGCATCTCGGCGAACCTCGGCCTCAACACCGGTCCGACGCAGCTCGGCTGCGAGGGCGGATGCGGCGGACACACGTGGACCACGCTGCTCGGCACGCCGGCGAACTACAATAACCCGCGGCGCCACGGCTTCCATAGTCTTCTGCCCTACCAGTACGACGACATTTATCACTATTGGCAGAACCTTGATCGGTTCTCGGGCAGTCTCCGCCTCGACCACACGCCGTTCACGTGGTTCCAGCAGCACCTGTCGATCGGGCTCGACCGCACGCGCGAGGAGAACGACACCTACGCGCCGCGCATCGATTCGCTCGTGTACACGGTCGGTTCCGACGCGCTCGGCTACCGCAGCGTGCAGGATCGCTCGACGACGTACAACACGCTCGACTACTCGGCGAGCGCGACCTACGACGCCAAGCCGACGTTGCGTTTCATCACCTCGGGCGGCGCGCAGTTCTACCACAACTCCGTCGACTACGTCTCGGCGAGCGGCTCCGTCTTCCCGACGCCGGGGCTGAGCACCGTCCAGGCGACGACGCAGTCGAAGACGAACGACCAGGACTTCCAGGAAGACAAGACGCTCGGCGTCTACGTGCAGGAGCAGCTCGGCTGGCGCGATCGTCTGTTCCTGACGGCTGCGCTGCGTTCGGACGACGCGAGCGCGTTCGGCTCGGGCTATAACCGAGTGACGTACCCGAAATACTCGGTGAGCTACGTGATCTCGGACGAGCCGTGGTTCAAGGTTCCGGTCATCGGCAACCGGCTGTCGTCGCTGCGCCTGCGCGCGGCGTACGGCGAGGCGGGCAAGGCGCCGTCGACCTATTCGGCCCTTCGCACGTACGGCTCGGCGTCGGGCCCGGGCGACACGCCCGCTGTCACGCCGCTGTTCATCGGGAATCCCAACCTCGGCCCGGAGCGCGGCAAGGAGATCGAGCTGGGCTTCGACGCCAGCATGCTGGACGACCGGCTCGGCATCGAATACACTTATTACAATAAGAAAACCGTCGACGCGATCCTCAACCGGCAGATCGCGCCGTCGACCGGCATTCCGAGCACGCAGCCGTTCAACGCCGGCGCGATCCGCAACTGGGGCAACGAGCTCCAGGTGCGCGCGAACCCCCTTCGCACGCGGAACGCCAACCTCGACCTGACGTTCAACTTCGCGAACAACGACAACCGCGTGCTGGCGCTGTTCGATACGGTGTCGTTCGTGAACTCGGGAAGCTTCACGCGGCAGGCGATCGGCTACGACGCATTCGGGTTCTGGGAGCGCCACGTGACCGGCGCGAAGCTCGACGCGAACGGCAAGTTGATCTTGAGCACGCTCATGTGCGCGGACGGCAAGGGCGGCCAGGTGCAGTGCGCCGGCGCGGACAACGCGTTCGGCACCGCCGACGACGCGCCGCTCGTCTACCTCGGCCGGTCAGTGCCGCCGCACGAGGGTTCGATCGCGGCGAACCTCGGCCTCTGGAGCCGGTTCCACGTCAGCACGTTCGTCGACTTCAAGCAGGGCCACAAGAAGATCGATGGGAACACGCGCGTCCGCTGCACGCCGGTCATCGGCGGCCGCTGCCGCGAGAACTACTTCCCGCTCGACTACGACCCGATCACGATCGCGCAAATGCAGAACTCCAACGTGGTGGATTTCCTCATCACCGACGCGGGCTTCACGAAGTGGCGCGAATTCACCGTGTCGTACGACGTCCCGGAGCGCTTCAGCCACCACGGCAACGTGTCGCGCGCGACCGTCTCGCTCTCGGGCCGCAACCTGCACACGTGGACCAAGTACCAGGGCTTCGAGCCGGAGGCGATGTGGCTCGGCGGCACCCGCGGCGGCAACGTCGCCTGGGAGCAGACCCTGACCCCGCAGCTCACGACCTGGATCCTCTCCCTCAACCTCGGCTTCTAGAGATTATTGATATGATTTCATATAATCTGGCTGCGCGGAGCCGGTGGGTCGCCGCGCTTGTCGCGGCGGCGGCGACGGGGCTCGCAATCGCCGGCTGTGACGTGAACAAGGCGTTGTCGGTGGACTCGCCCAGCCGCATCCCGGCCGCGACCCTCGAGACGCCGGCCAACGCGGCACTCCTCGTCAACGGCGCCGTCTCCGACTTCGAGTGCGCCTACGGCGCGTACGTCGTCGTCGGCGGCCTCGTCGGCGAAGAGCTCGACGACTACACGCAAACCGCGTCGCGGTGGCCCTACGACCGGCGCGACGTGCAGTCGAACCAGAGCATGTACTCCGTCAACGGGTGCGAAGGCCTCGGCGTCTACACGCCGTTGCAAACCGCCCGCGTGACGGCCAACCACGTCCGTACGCTCCTCGAAGGCTGGACCGACGCCGACATTCCGGCGGGCAACAGCCGGCAGGTGCTCATCGCGACCGCCGCCGCCTACGAAGCGTGGAGCATTCTCCTCCTCGGCGAAGGCTTCTGCTCGACGGTGCTCACGACGATCGACGGAGCCAACTTCGCCTACGCCGGCGAAACAACGAGAAACGACGCGTTCAAGGCAGCCGAGGATCGCTTCAACCAGGCGATCACGGTGGCGCAGGCGCAGGGATCGGCCGCGACGAGCATCCTCAACATGGCGCTCGTCGGCCGCGCTCGCGCGCGGCAGGACCAGGGCAACATGGCGGGCGCGCGAACCGACGCCGCGCTCGTTCCGGCCAGCTTCGTGTTCAACGCTACGGCGTCGTCGGTCAGCGGCCGCCGCAACAACCGCGTGTTCGTCGAAAGCAACGCGCTGGGCGTGTCGTCGTCGGTCGGGGCGCGCTATCGCACGATGAACGATCCGCGCGTGCCGGTACAGAACCTGAACCGGCCGAACGCCCTCGGCGTTCCAGCGTGGGCGCAGCTCAAGTACACGTCGGTATCGTCCAACATCCCGATGGCGACGGGCGACGAAACCCAGCTGGTCATCGCCGAGGCGGACGCGTCGTCGAATTCGTCGAACACGATCTCGATCATCAACGCGTTCCGCGCCAAGGGCAACGAAGGCAACTACACAGGCGCCACGGACGCCGCGTCGCTAGTCAACGAAGTCATCGACCAGCGCCGCCGTGCTCTCTTCCTCACCGGCACGAACTTCGGTGACATCGTGCGCTACAAGTTCACGTTGACGCCGGCGACGGGTACGAATTTCCCCGCCGGGCAGACGTACGGCTCGCAGTCGTGCGTCGGCGACACGCGCATCGGACTGCCGCTGCCGGACGTCGAGCGGCAGAGCAACCCGAAGCTCGGTGGTTCGGGCGATTGAGTTGACATGAAATGACGGAGACGCCCGCGCGGATCGGCGGGCGTCGAACGGAAGGCGTTCTTGCCCGCCTCAGCGCCCCGACATCGCGGCCTTGCCGTCGCGGTCGGGGCGCTGAACGTTTGAGCCAAGCGCCGCCGCCGGCGCCTCGTCTGAACTCGTGCCTGTCGGCCGTTCATGCCAACGAAACTCGATACGGATCGGTGGCAGCGCCTCGCCGCGGTGCTCGATGCGGCGCTCGCGCGCGATCCGAACGATTGGCCGGAAGTGCTCGACGCCGCGTGCGTCGGTGCCCCCGATCTGCGGCGCGAAGCGCAGCACCTCCTCGAGGGGGTCGACCGCGCGCGCCGATTCCTTACATCGCCGCCCTCGAACATCGCGGCGGCCATCGTCGCTGAAGCCGACGACGCCGCGGGGTCGGTTCCCGGCCGGCGAATCGGCGCCTACTCGATCGTACGCGAGATCGGGCGCGGAGGCATGTCGCGTGTGCTGCTCGCGCGTCGCGCCGACGGGCAATTCGAGCAGCACGTCGCGCTCAAGCTTCTGCGCCCCGGGCTCGATTCAGACGTGGATCACGCGCGGTTCCGCGCCGAGCGTCAGATCGTCGCGTCGCTCAACCACCCGAACATCGCGCGGCTGCTCGACGGCGGACTGACGGACGGCGGTCAACCGTACCTCGTGCTCGAGTTCGTCGACGGCCAGCCGATCGACTCGTACTGCGACACGCACGCGCTCTCGGTACGCCGCCGCCTCGAACTTTTTCTCATGGTCGCGGGTGCGACACAGTACGCACATCGCAACCTGATAATCCATCGCGACCTCAAACCGTCGAACATTTTCGTCGCCGCCGACGGTAGCGTGAAGCTGCTCGACTTCGGCCTCGCGAAGCTTCTCGAGCCTGGCGCGAGGCGCGGCGACGATGCATCCGCGCCGCACACGGTCGCGCATTGGATGACCCCGGAGTACGCGTCGCCCGAGCAGATCGAGCGACACCCGGTCACCACGCTCACCGACGTCTACCAACTCGGGGTCGTGCTGTACCGCCTCCTGTCCGGCCGCCTGCCCTTCTCGGCGGGCAACGGCGACTTGCGCGAGCTCGAGGCCGCCGTGCTCGAGGGCGATCCGCCGCCGCCGTCGGCCGCCGCCGGGAGCGCGGATCCCGCACGAGCGAAGGCGCTGGCCGGCGACCTCGATGCCATCGTACTCAAAGCGATCCGCAAGGAACCGGACGAGCGGTACCCGTCGGTCGATGCCCTCGCCGACGATCTGCGCCGCTATCTGTCCGGGCACGCGGTTCGGGCGCGGCGCGGTTCACCGTGGTATCGAGCGCGGCGCCTCGTGCGACGTCACCGCGTCGAGGCGATCGCGACTCTCGGCGTCTCGCTTTCGTTGCTCATCGGCGCCGGCGTCGCCGTGACTCAAGCGCGCCGTGCCGCGACGCAACGCGATCTCGCGGCGTCGGCATCGCGAGAGTCGGAAGCTGTCACCGTGTTCTTGATGGGCCTGTTCGAAACGAGCGATCCCGGCGAGGCGCGGGCCGATACACTCACCGCCCAAGGGCTGGTTCGACGCGCCGCCGCGCGAGCGGAGAGGCTCCAGGAGCATCCACTGGCACAGGCCCGCATGCTCGAAGTCACGGCTCGCCTGTACCGCGGACTTGGGCAATACGCGAAGGCAAGCGAGATGTTCGCGCGCGCTCTCACCATCGAGCAGGCCGCCGGGGCCGGCCGAACGCCGGAAGCCGCTTCCACGCTCAACGAGCTGTCGGCCGAGCTGACGCGACTGGGACGGTACGTCGCCGCCGACTCGGCCGCGCGCGAGGCACTTCGAATTCAGATGGAAGCGCTCGGGCCCAGCCATCCGAGTCTGGCCGTCACGCTCACTCGAATCGCGAGCGTCGCCATCTACCGAGGGCAACTCGCGGTCGCCGACACGTTCAATCGCCGCGCGTTGGCGCTGCGAGAGAGGACGCTCGGCCCCGACGATTCGCTGACGGCCGAGAGCCACCTCACGCTCGGCTCCACTCTGCGATTCGAAGGACGGTCGGCCGAGGCCGAACGCGAGATGCGCGCGGCGCTGGCGATCGCCGAACGAACGCTTGGGCCCGACAACCCGCACCTGGCCGACGCATTGATCGGAATCGCGTATCTGCTCGACGAGGACCGACACGACTACGCGGCCGCGGAGCCGTACTACCGACGCGCGCTCGAGATTCGCCGCCTTCGCTTCGGCGACGCCCACCCGATGGTCGGCGCGACGCTCAGCGACATCGCCCAATTCCTTTCGCGACGCGGTCAAGACAGCGCGGCGGTCGCGACTTCGCGCCAGGCGTTGGACGTCATCCGCCGCGCGTACGGCGCGGAGCACCCGTACGTCGCCAGCTTCATGGGCACGCTGGCGACGACCGAGCGAAACGCGGGCAGGCTCGACGAAGCGGCGAGCCTCTACCGCGACGCCATCGCGATGAATCGCCGTCTCCGCGGATCGGACCACGAGAACATCGCGGGCCTCGAGGTCGGGCTGGCGCGCTTGCTCGTCGATCGGCGCGACTTCGCCGAGGCCGAGAGAACGGTGCAGGACGCGATCCGCATCCGACGGCACCACGGCAACTCGACGTCGCCGGGCACCGCCTACGCCGAGGGTCTGCTCGGCATGGTGCTGACACGCGAAGCTCGATTCGCCGAAGCGGATTCGGTGTTGCGCGAATCGCTCCGCAACTTGGAGCGACAAGTGGGACGCGGCCAGCGCGACGTGCGCGAGGTCTACGGTTGGCTAGCCGACCTCGACGACGCACTCGGCCGCGCCGACGACTCGGCGCGCCACCGAATGATCGCCAGCATTCGGTAGCGCGCCGCTCGTCGAGCGCGTTCTACGGATTGTCGACCGGCAGCTTGCTCGGCACGTGCTTCGGAGTGGCCCGCGACATGTTGCGCGCGGCGTCATCCGTCAGCGCGCTCATGTAGTCCATGAGTTTGTCCACCAGGTCCGGAGTCAGCACCACACCGGCGAGTAGTGGATCGCGCTGAGCGAGGATGTCACTCTTGTTCGCCTGCAGCGTGCCCTGCAGGTCCGCGTCGAGCTGCGTCGGATCGAAGTTCTGCAGCTTGAGGTCGGACTCGCTGTAGTGCTCGACGAACGCTCGGAGGGCGACGATCGCCCCGTCGTGACCGTATGGTCCCGTCAACTCGACGTTCCGCAGGGGCGTCGTTCGGAAGAGATACTTGTCGACGGCGTTGCCGGTCACTCGCATCCGGCCAAAGTCGTCGTGGCCCGCAACACCGTCGCCTTCGCCCGGACCGATCTGCGCGACAGCGACGTCGTGGAATTGGTCGTCGCTGAACGTCGCTCCGTTGTGGCAGATCGAGCACTTCAATGTGAGGAACGTCTGCGCCCCGGCGAGTTGTCGCTGCGTCAACGCCTTGTCATTCCCGGCGAGGAACTGGTCCCACGGCGTGTGGTTGAAGGTGAACTGGTCGATGAAGAATCCGGCGATCGCGTTCGCCGCGTGTGCGAACGTCATGTCCTGGAACCTCGTCCCGGGATAGGCCGCCTCGAACAGACCGCGGTACTCGCCGATCGCGCCGAGACGCTTCATCAATCCGGCCCAGATGTCGGGGAGATCGTCATCCGAGATCGTGGCCAGCTCGTTGCCGGAAAACGCGCGCATCTCGAATCGATTCGTCACCGGAAACATCGGTTGCGCCGACAGCGCACCGAACTCGAACACCTTCGCCATCTCGGGCGTGATCTGTGCTCCGGCGGGGGTGTGGAAACCGCCCTGCGCATCGACCTCCACGCGTCCGTCCCAGAACAGATGCTTCATCGCATGCAGGTTGAAGAGCGCCGGCGCGTTGCGAGGGATGTATCCCGTCGCGGGCGGCTCGCGCGTCGGCCCTAGGCCGGTGCCGCCCTGGCCGACCGCCAAGCTCTTGCCGTCGCCCGTCGCGAAGGCGGGCAGGTGACACGTCATGCACGCGATGTCGCGATTGCCGCTGAGGATCTTGTCGAACGCGAGGGCCTGGCCGAGCTTCGCCAGGGCGGGTCGCACGCGCGGCGCCGCCGGGAGGGGGACGATTCCTCGTCCTGCCGCCAGTTGCCGCACGAGGGCCGGCGTGATGACGTCCGCCGGAGAAACATCGTGACGCGCCACACCGGCCGGCGCGGTCGGCGGTTCCAGCATACGATCGGAGCAGGCGGCGATGCTGAACGATACCGATACAAGCAACGCTAGGCTGCTCCACTGTCGGCCTTTCATGTGGCTGTCCCTTGGCTGTCCCTTGTCGATTTCCCGTGCTCGCGGCGTGCGAGTCTGTGGGCCCGGTCAGCCTCGAACGGGTCCATGAGGGACATGCGCAAAAGCCGACGTTTATCCGACACCGCTCAAATGCGCGATGCGAGCCGCGGCTAAGCGGTCTCCGGGGAGGGGGGAGGCTCTGGCCTGGCGAATTTGCGGGCGGTCGCGGACTCGAGCTCGTGAAGCAGGAAGAGCCGCGCCTTGAGCCACTCGCGCTCGATCGTCCGCGACGAAACATCGAGCAGCTCCGCTACTTCGCGCTCGGTGAAGCCGCCGAAGAATCGAAGCTCGACGATCCGGCGCAACCGTTCATCGACGACGCCCAGCCTGGTGAGCGCTTCATCGAGCGCCAGGATGTGGTCGAGCTCCATCTCCAGCGCGACATCGCCTTCACTGAGCGAGACCCGCATGACGTCGCCGCCTCGTTTCCTCGCGCCGCGGCGGCGCGCGAAATCGACGAGGACTTCGCGCATCGCTCGAGCGGCCGCACCGAAGAAATGCGCGCGCCCCTGCCAATCCGAGTGGCCCCGCAGCTTGAGATACGCCTCGTGAACGAGCTCCGTGGTCGACAGCGTGAGTCCGTCGTCCGCGCCACGCAGATGGTGGCGCGCCATGCGTTTCAATTCGGCGTAGACTCGGCGATACAGCTCTGGGTCCCCAGTCGGCTGATCGCCATCAGAGGCGTTCACGATGAACTATGAAATGGTGGCTTATCCTCAGCCGGAACGGATGTCACACATCCGGTGCTACGAATCGAGTCCGCTCCGACAACTGCAACTGTTTACCGCAGAGTCGCAGAGGACGGGTGGAGCGAAGCCGTCGCACAATAGTGTAGGGACACCGCTTGGGGCACGCTTCGAGCTCCCGGCGGCAGCGATTCGCAAATCCCGCTTATCCGCAGCATGAGTGTTTTAGGCGATCGTTGACTGGCCCCCGGGCTTGATGTTGTACGTTTCATCCGGATACACGGATATATGGCCTCCGGACTCAACGTTCTCGACCAGCTCTCGATCCTCGCCGACCCCACGCGGAGCCGGGTGCTGTTGCTGCTCGAGCGGCACGAGCTCACGGTGGGCGAGCTGTGCACGATTCTGCAACTGCCGCAGTCGACGGTGAGCAGGCACCTCAAGCTCCTCGCCGACGACGGGTGGCTCGTCTCTCGTGGCGAGGGCACCAGTCGTTTCTATCGAATGCTCGGCGACCGACTCGACGAATCGACGAAGTCATTGTGGTCGGTCGTGCGCGGGCAGATCTCGGGCAGCGCCGGAGCGGGCCAGGACGAACGGCGGGCCGACGGCGTCCTCGCCAAACGGCGCGACAAAGCCATCGTGTTTTTCCGCGACTCGTCGAAGCTGTGGGACGTGATGCGGGCCGAGATGATCGGCGAGCGCGCCGACCTGCTCGCGCTGCTTCATCTGCTCGACGACAACTGGGTCGTCGGCGACCTCGGCTGCGGGACGGGGCACGTCGCCGAGGCGTTGGCGCCGTGCGTCGCGAAGGTCGTCGCGGTCGACGAGTCGGGGCCGATGCTCGAGTCGGCGCGCAAGCGTCTCGAGTCTCACGGCAACGTCGAGCTTCGCGTCGGCACCGATAGAGTCGCTCCCGATCGACGATGGCGCGCTCGATGCGGCGATTCTGTTTCTCGTCGCGCACTTCGTCACGGATCCGGCGCGGGCGATGTCCGAAGTGCGGCGCGTGCTCCGTCCGGGCGGGCGACTGCTCGTCGTGGACCTGATGTCCCACGACCGCGTCGACTACGTCGTTCAACTGGGACACGTCTGGCAGGGGTTCGATGGCCCGCAGATGACCGCGTGGCTCGAAGGAGCGGGGTTCACGTCGTGCCGATATCAACCGCTTCCGGTCGCGCCGGAGGCGAAAGGCCCCACGCTGTTCGTGGCCACCGGCCGAAAGCAATGACACATCACTCTCGAGGAATCTGAAATGGGCGTCGCCGAGTTGACCGAACAGCAGCGTGGCCGGCCGGGGCGGGGGCCGCGGATCGTCCGCCGTTCAAGGTGGCCGACCTCTCGCTGGCCGAGTTTGGACGCAAGGAGATCCGTCTCGCCGAGCAGGAAATGCCCGGCCTGATGTCGATCCGCGAGGAGTACAAGGGCAAGCAGCCGCTCGCCGGCGCGCGCATCATGGGATCGCTGCACATGACGGTGCAGACGGCCGTGTTGATCGAGACGCTCGTCGACCTCGGCGCCGACGTGCGCTGGGTCTCGTGCAACATCTTCTCGACGCAGGACCACGCCGCGGCGGCCGTGGCCGTGGGCCGCACCGGAACGGTGGCGAAGCCCGCCGGCACGCCGGTGTTCGCGTGGAAGGGCGAGACGCTCGAGGAGTACTGGTGGTGCACGGAGCAGGCGCTCACGTGGCCCGACGGCGGCGGCCCGAACATGCTGCTCGACGACGGCGGCGACGCGACGCTCCTCGTGCACAAGGGTGTCGAGTATGAGAAAGCCGGCCGCGTGCCGGAGTTCGATCCGGGCAAGGACCCCGAGGAGTGGGGCGTGATCCTCGACCTCCTGCGCGCCGAGCAGAAGAAGAATCCCGGCCGCTGGACGAAGGTCGCCGCCGCCATCAAGGGCGTGACCGAGGAGACGACGACCGGCGTTCATCGACTCTATGAGATGATGAAGGCGGGCACGCTGCTCTTCCCCGCGATCAACGTCAACGACTCGGTGACGAAGTCGAAGTTCGACAACATCTATGGGTGTCGGCATTCCGTGATTGATGGACTGAATCGCGCGACCGACGTGATGATCGCCGGCAAGCTCGCCGTGATCTGCGGCTACGGCGAAGTCGGCAAGGGATGCGCCGAAGCGCTACGCGGCCAGGGCGCGCGCGTCGTGATCACCGAGATCGACCCGATCTGCGCGTTGCAGGCGTGCATGGCCGGCTATCAAGTCGTGACGCTCGACGACGTCCTGTCGACCGCCGACATCTTCATCACGGCGACCGGCAACTTCAACATCATCACCGCCGCACACATGGGGCGGATGAAGGACAAGGCGATCGTCGGCAACATCGGCCACTTCGACAACGAGATCGACATGGCCGGCCTGAAGAAAGTCGCCGGGATCAAGCGCATCAACATCAAGCCGCAGTACGACGAGTGGGCTTTCCCGGACGGCCACTCGGTGATGATCCTTGCCGAAGGACGACTGATGAATCTCGGCTGCGCCACCGGACACCCGAGCTTCGTGATGTCGTCGAGCTTCACCAATCAGGTGATGGCGCAGATCGAACTGTTCGGGAATACCGCCAAGTACAAGAAAGAGGTGTACGTGCTGCCGAAGTGGTTGGACGAAAAGGTGGCGCGGCTGCACCTCGGGAAGTTGGGAGCTCGTCTCACGGAGTTGAGCAAGGATCAGGCGGAGTACATCGGGGTGAAAGTCGAGGGGCCGTACAAGCCGGACCACTATCGTTACTAGGGCGGCCCTCTATCGGGCGGGCGCTTTGAACTGCTTCAACGCAGAGGACGCAGAGGACGCGAGAGGACGGCCTCGAAGCTGAAGTCCGTCGCGCAACGAGCCTGATTTTTTGGGGACTGCCGCTCGGGAAGCCACTCGCGCTGTGGAGGCCAACGCCGCCACATCGAGGCCTCCCGAGCGGCTTTCAACAAAAAACATCCCGGCTCGTTGCGCGACGGAGCTGGCGAGCCGCGGTTGTCCTCTGCGATCCTCTGCGCCTCTGCGTCCTCTGCGTTGAAGTCAGTTGCAGTTACGTTATCGGCGAGGACTCAGCTCGATCGTGATGACCTCGAACGGTGCCAGTGACACGCCCTGCTCGACGCCGAGACGAAACACAGTCTCGCGGCGCCGCCCGAACGGATCCTTTCCGGTGAACGCCTGCGCCGCCGCCGCCGGCAATTCCAGATCTCTCCCGACCTCGATCCCGATCGTCCGTGCGCGCTCGCTCGGATTCCTTACCGTGATGATCCCCTTCTTGTCCGACCACGCCGCCCAACCGTAGGGCTCCAACCGCAACGGATCGCCGCCGATCCAGTGCGTGTCGAACAAGGTATCCGCGTTGGCGCGCGACCATTTCGCGTGCGCGGCGATCGCGTCCCAATTCTCGTTCGAGAGCAGCGCCGGCGTGATGTACATCTCCTGCAACTGCGTCCCGTTTCCGAAATAGGCGTGAACCTCGGACGCGAAGTCGTTGCCCGGGTCCGTGTTCAGGTTGTGCGCCGACTTCGCGTAGATCAGGCCGTGCAGCATCAGTGAGCTGAGCGGGAAGAGCGCGCCGGCGCGCACGACGTGATCGTACGTGTCGGCGTCGCGGTAGGTGATCCATCGCTGTCGGCTCGAGCCCACACCGGCGAAGGAGTGATCCTCCCCGCCGCGCCAGATCGAATCGGCCCAGCGGAGCCAGAACGGAGACGGATACGTGCCGGTCGTGAGATTCACGTAGAGGTCCGGCTTCTCGGCGCGCAGCTCGCCGATCAAATGAATGGCCGCGTCGAAGTCGCTGTCGAACGCGCTCCCGGGCGCCGTGCTCGCCGCGTTGCCGGTGCCGTCGAATTTGAACTGATTGACGCCGAAGCGGCGGATCATGTCGAGACACGTGTCGCGAAAACGCTGATAGTACACGGGACCCGACAGCGCGAACCCGCGGTCGTTCGTCTCGAACCCCTGCTGCTTGCCGAACGCGATGCGGTCGTCGTGCGGCTTGCCGTAGCCGCCCCACGGCGACATCCACACGCCGGGCGCCGAGCCGTACTTGTGCGTCGCATCGCGCACCGCGGCGAATCCGTTTGGAAAACCGGAATTGAATCGCCAGAGCGTCGTCGGATCGTCCCAACCGTCGTCGAAGAGGAACGAGTCGAGCGTGACGCCGCGCTTCTCGTGAAGCTCCGTCCCGAACGCGTTTACCGCGGCGAGCGCGTCGGCTTCGCTGAACTTCGAGAAGTACCCGATGTCGTACCACGAGTTGTAGTGCAGGAACGTGCGGTACGGGTGCGCGCGCTCCCGCTCGACGTACGCGAGAAAGTCGCGTCGCAGTTGCCCGGTGCGCGTCACGCCGACGACCGAGCTGGCGTCGAGCGCCGTCCCGGATCGCAGCGGAAGCGTCCTCGCCATGCGGCATCGGACGCGGTCGCCGTCCACGGCGTTGTTCGCCAGCGGGTGCTCGAACGCGTAGTACGCGTCGCCGACGACGATTGGCGTGCCGCGCACCGTTCCGCTCACCCACGTTCTGGGCGCGGTGAAGTCGAATAGCGAGATCTCGCGCAGCGGCACGTCGCCGGCGAGCGCTCGCACGGTGAGCTCCTGCCGCACGTACGCGGAACCGTCGCGCAGAATGCCGCGCCACTGAACCTCGATTCTTCCGTCGGCGTCGCGAAGCGTTACCGCGACGCTCCTGCCCGGAATGCGCTCCGCAAGCCGCGAGGCCGACGGGTTGGCGGCCAGCGGTTCGACGCGCGGATCGCCGACGATGCGCAACGCGCTCGCCGGAACGACGCTCGCGTTCGGCCCCGCGCCCAGTGTCAGCGTGAACAATTCGCCGGAGAGAGGCAGATCGACGCGGTGAATGCGGTCGGTCAGCTTCGCCGGGCGCAGCGAGCCGTCGGCCAAGTTCCACGTTGCGACGATCGCCTCGTTTCCCAGCGTCAATGCGCGATCCTGCAGCGTGGCGCTCGCCTCGAGGCCAGCGGACGTCCAGGCAGCCCCGCCCGACGCGTCGAGTCGCGCCCCGGCGCGCAGGACACCGAGACTCAACGCGAGGCGACCGCTTCGATCGAGAAACTCACGACGTGATGTCATGCCGATAAGGTGCATCGCGCCGCCCTTCGTGGAAATAGTGCGCGCGCACGCGACCCGAGCGCCCGCCGGTCGCCGGCTAGAGGCGCGTCGCCGCCGGCCCCGCGCGTGTGACGAAGAACTCGGCGCCACGAGCCGCGGAGGGAAATCGCGCCGCGTATCCGTGGGCCCACTTTGCCCGGAACGTCTCCGCATCGGCCGCGCGCACGAGCGCCCAAACGGCGCCGCCGAACCCCGCTCCGAACGCCGACGCCGCGACTGCCCCCGACGACCGCGCCTCCCGCACCAGCCAGATCGTTTCGTCGATCTGATTGCGCAACTGTCGCTCGGCGCCCGCCTGCGAGCGATCCACCAGCGCGCCGAGCTCCGCCAGGTCGCCGCGCAGCAGCGCGTCCCCGGCGCGCGGGATCAACTCCGTGCTCTCGACGACGAACTGGGACAATCGGTCGTGCAGGTCGCTCTTCGCGTTGCGCACCATCGACAGAATCCGGTCGGCGGCGTCGGGCGCGGACGCCACGACGTCGCCGAGGGTCGCGTCATCGCGGCCGGTCGCGGCGCGCCACTGCGCGGCCAACTCCTGCGTCGCCTGCGACAGTCTGTTGTAGTGTTCGCGAACCGCGCCGATTTTTTCGGCGGTCACTCCGCTGTAGGCGATCACCAGCTCGTGGTCCGTCGGCAGCGGTACCACGCGTTCGAATCGCACCGGGCAAAACGAGTACTGAACCAGTTGGCCGGGGCGCGCGCAGAGAATCGCCGTGTGGTCCTCGCTCCCGCCGAACGTGCCGACGCCCGCGTCGCCGGCGAATCCCTCGTACGCGTAGCCGTTCTCGACCGCGCCGAGGTATTCGGCGAGATGATCCGGCGACGGAAACAGACGCCGGTACTCCGCACGCTCTCGCAACCCGTTCACGTCGGCAAGCGCGAGAAACGTGGCGACGACGAGCGCGCTCGAGCTGCTCATCCCGGACGCTTGCGGCAGATCGCTGGCGAATGCCACATCCGCGCCGACGAGCGGTTCGCCGAAATCGCGCGCGATGCGCCGCGCGACGGTGATTGGATAGGTCGACCAGTGGCCCGCGCGCACGACGGCGTTCGGATCCATCCGCGCCTCGATCGTTTCGCCGGCGCGGGCGTCGGTGATCCGCAGCCGTCGATCCTGCTCGCGCGGCGACGACGATGCAGATCCCGCGCTCGACGGCGCAGAGCAGGCTTCGGCCGCCCGCGTAGTCCGTGTGCTTCCCGAGAAACTCGACGCGACCCGGCACCCAGAACGCGACCTCGTCCGGCCGAGTGCGGCTGCGGGTCTCCGGCTCGCAATGCGGCGAGCGCCGCGCGCGCGTCGTCGAGCAGGCTTGCCTTGGCCTCAGCGGCGTCCTCGCTCAAGCCGATCGCGCGGAACTTCGCGGGACCTCGCGTCAGAGACGCACCGCCACGTCCTGGAGTCGCGCCGTGACCTTCGCGACGTCGGCGCGGCGCGAGAGGTCGAGCACGGGCGCGTCGGCCGGGATCATCGCGAACCGCTCGCCGAGCACTTCGACCGCGTACTGAATGGCGTTGGGAAGCTCGAGCTCGTCGCGCGACGACGGCTGCACGTCGCGGCACGCTCGAAAGATCTTGGAATCGAGCCGCCAGCAGTTCATGCTCACGGGCGCGTCGGCGCGCGCCGACATCGTGGCGGCGTCCGGCTTCTCGATGATGCGCTGCAGCACGCCGTCGCGGATGTCGAGCAATGCGTACGCGGCGAGTCGGTCCGCGGGAACGTCGCCGCTTCGCAGCAGCCCCGCGCGCGAGAACGCGACGCCGACGGGACCGTCGCGGAGGGCCGTACGGAGACGCGACAGCACGTCGCTCGGATAGTAGTTGTCGGCGTTCACCACGACGAAGGGTTCGCCCGCGACGAATTCCTCGGCGGCAAGAACGGCGTCGGCCGTGCCGACCGGCTTGAGTTGCACGGCGAATTGGACGCGAAGACGCGTGGGGATCGCCGCGCGCGTGTAGCGGTCGCGCACGTCGGCGTGCTGCGGCGCGACGACGATGCAGACGTCGGTGAAGCCGGCATCGGCGAGTCCGCTCAGCACGTAGTCGAGGAACGGCCGGCCGACGGGGAGCATCGCCTTCGCGCCGTCGTCGGCGGCCGCGGCCTGCGCGGCGGACAGCGTCGCCGTGTCGTCGGCTTCGCGCATGCGACTCCCGACGCCGCGCGCGAGGACCACCGCCTTCGTGCACGGGCGACGCGCCGCGCGCGCCGACGTTTCGCTGCCGGCGAGCTCCGGCTTGTTCGCCCACGTTTGCTTGACGACCTGCCACAGGATGACGCCGCTCACGACGAACACAACGAACCACACGAACGTGTGAATCGTCCGTCCGTAGATCAGGCTTCCGGTACCGAACAAACCCGCGTACACGAACGTCACCCCCGCCGTCCAGCCGAGCAGCATCTGCGGAAAGCTGTCGCTCGACGGCGGCAGGTTCGACTCGGTACGAATCGCGTTCCATCCCGGGCCCGCGGGGCGCGTCAGCTCGTAGAATCGCACGAGCGACGCGCGGTCGGCCGGCTCGGTGAGCATCGTGACGGTCACCCACACGACCGTCGTCGCGGCGACGGTGATGAGCAGCGGCGCCGGGTCGGCGATCGCATAGCCGGCCTTCTTCGCCGCGAAGAAGCCGAACGCGATGAGGAACGACGACGCCATCGCCGAGATCTCGCTCCACGCGTTGATGCGCCACCAGAACCAGCGCAGCAGGTAGATGAGCCCCGTCCCCGCGCCGACGGACAGCAGCAGTTGGAACGCCTCGCTCGCCGTGGACAGCGCGAGCGTGAACACGCCGGCCGCGATCATGAGAAACGCGGTCAGCGCGCGCGACACCCACAGGTAGTGTCGCTCCGATTTGCCGCGCCCGATGAAGCGTTGATAGAAGTCGATGATGAGATACGACGAGCCCCAGTTGAGGTGCGTCTCCATCGTCGAGCGATATGCGGCGAAGAGCGACGCGACGAGGAGCCCCTTCATCCCGGCCGGCAGCAGCGTGAGCATCGCCGGATACGCGAGGTCGTTGCCGATGAGCGCCGGGTTGACGTGCGGCAGCGCGCGCTGGATGTCGGCCAGCGAGGGAAACACGAGCATCGAGCAGAGCGCGACGATGATCCACGGCCACGGCCGCAGCGCGTAGTGCGCGACGTTGAACCAGAGGGTCGCGCCGAGCGCGTGCCGCTCGTTCTTCGACGCGAGGATCCGCTGCGCGATGTAGCTCCCGCCTCCCGGCTCGGCGCCCGGATACCACACCGACCACCACTGTACGGTGAGCGGTATGACGAGCACGGTGAGCATGAGCGACGTGTCGTTGAAGTCGGGGAGCAGCGAGAGCGTGCGCGGATCGATCTTGCTGAGCATCGACGACAGCCCGCCGACCGCCGGCTGCCGCAGCGCGACGATCGCCGCGCCGATCACGCCGACCATCGCCAGCGCGAACTGCACGAGATCCGTCGCCAGCACGCCCCACAACCCCGACACCGACGCGAAGAGCACGCACGCCGTGCCGGCGACGACGATCGTCTCGACGCGCCCCCAGCCGAGCATCACGTTGGCGATCTTGACGGCCGCCAGCGTGACGGTCGACATGATCATGATGTTGAAGAAGAGCCCGAGGTACACGGCGCGGAATCCGCGCACGACGGCGGCCGGCTTCCCCGAGTATCTCAGCTCGTAGAACTCGAGATCGGTGAGCACGCGCGACCGCCGCCAGAGCTGCGCGTAGAAAAAGACGGTCGCCATGCCGGTGAGCAGGAACGCCCACCACACCCAGTTGTACGACACGCCGTGCGACCGCACGAAGTCCGTCACGAGGTTCGGCGTGTCCGTGCTGAACGTGGTCGCCACCATCGACGTGCCGACCAACCACCACGGCGCCGACTGACCCGACGTGAAGAATTCCGCCGTGCTCGATCCCGCCCGCTTGAGGTAGAACATGGCGGGGAGATAGCAGAGCACGAGACTGATGCCGACGACGTACCAGTCGAGCGTCGTGAGTTGGGTCAGATCGGGCTCAGGTGCAAGGTGAGTTTTCGTAAACTGCTTCACCGCGGAGGCGCGGAGGACGCAGAGGACTGACGCAGAGAGTTGGCTCCGGCGCGCAACGAGCCGGGATGTTCTTGTTTAAAGCCGCTCGGGATGCCTCGTTGCCGTCCATAAGTGGTTTCCGGATGCGAGTAGCGTCCCGAGCGACAGTGCCCAAGAAATCCGGCTCGTTGCGCGACATAGCTGGCCTCCGCGGCCTTTCTCTGCGTCCTCCGCGTCTCTGCGGTAAAGCAGTTCCGGTCAGCCAAGATCGGCGAGCGAACCCTCGAGTGCCTCGACCAACAGACCAGCGTCCTCGACATCGAACGGCATCGGCGGGCGGATCTTGATCACGTTGTGATGCGGCCCGTCGGTCCCGAGCAGAATTCCCTTCTCCCGCATCCGATTCGCCACGAACGACGCCTCCTCTCCCGCCGGCTCGCGTGTCTCGCGATCCCGCACCAGCTCCACGCCGAGAAACAGACCCGACCCTCGAATGTCGCCGATGACTTCATGTCGCGAGGCGAGCGGGCGCAAGCCGTCGAGCAAGCAATTGCCGACCTGAAGGGCGTGTGCTTGCAGTCCCGCGTCGCGCACGACGTCGAACACCGCGAGACCCACCGCGCACGACACAGTGTTCCCGCCGAACGTGCTGAAGTACTCCATCCCGTTGTCGAACGCGTCGGCGATGGCGCGCGTCGTCGCGACCGCGCCGATCGGATGGCCGTTGCCGAGCGGCTTACCCATCACGACGATGTCGGGCACGACGTGCTGATCCTCGAACGCCCAGAAGCTCGTGCCCATGCGCCCGAGTCCGGTCTGCACTTCGTCGGCGATGCACACGCCGCCGCCGGCGCGGACGTACTCGTACACCTTCTCCAGATATCGCGGCGGGAACACGAGCTGGCCGCCGACGCTCGGGCACGTCTCGGCGATGAACGCCGCGACACCAGGGCCCCGGTTGCTCAGTTCATCGACGATCGCGCCGACGTGCGACGCGTACTTCGCCCCCGCGTCGGGGTCGCCGCGTCGATAGAGACCGCGATAGTCGTCGGGCAGCGGCGCGACGTGGACCCAGTCGGGCGCGCCGCGACCGCCCGGACCGGCGTGCTTGTACGGACTGATGTCGATGAGCGACGTCGTGTTGCCGTGGTACGCGGCCTCGAGGACGATCGTGTCCTTGCGTCCGGTCGCCGCGCGCGCGAGTCGCAGCGCGAGCTCGTTCGCCTCGCTCGCCGAGCTGACGAAGTAGCAGACCTCGAGCGTCGCGCGGCATCGTCGCCAGCAGCGCCTCCGCGTAGCGCTCGAGCAGCTCGTTCAGGTAGCGCGTGTTCGTGTTCAACACGCGCATCTGTCGCTCCGCCGCTTCGACGACGCGCGGATGACAGTGGCCGACGTGCGGAACGTTGTTGTACGCGTCGACGTACCGCCGCCCGTCGCGGTCGAACAGGTACTGCATCCAGCCGCGCACGACCTCGACAGGCTCTCGATAAGACGAGGCTGAGGTTTCCGCCGATCGCCTTCTCGCGTGCCGTCAGCGATTCTCGCCGCGATCGCTCGCCGCGGGGAAATCGCTCGGCGGGCACGCGCACGATGAGGTTCGGATCCGGACAGAGCGACGTCCACGCCGCGCGTTGCGCCGGCGGCGCGACGCCGGGAAAGTCGGTGCCGAGCTCCAGCAGATCCGTGATGATCTGCAAGTGAAGGTGCGGCGTCCAACCGCCGTTCACGTTCGCCGCCCCGAGCGTCGCGATTCGATCGCCGGCCTTCACTCGCTTGCCGATCGAGAGGCCATCGAGTGATTCGCGGCTCAGATGGCCATAGAGCGTGAAGAACTCCGTTCCGTCGTCCGTGCGATGGCGCAGGATGATGACCGGACCGTAGTCCTGGTTCATCCCGTTGTCATTGAATGCCGCGATCTCGCCGTCGAGCGGCGCGAAGACCGGCGTGCCCGCGTCGGCAAAGAGGTCGAGACCGATGTGTATCGTCCGGTGTTCGTCGGTGAGGCGCGGGCCGAGCGCGAACGCCGGCGCGACATAGAGCAGGCGCGGCTCGTCGTATCGGCCGATCGACACGCGCACGCCGGCGTCGCGCATGATCTCGTCGACGCGGCGCGTGAGCGACGGCTCGTCGTTCTGACGCGTGTCGCCGGAGAGCATCGGACTCGCGACGCTCAAGTCGAGCACGATCGATGGCTCCGTCCGCGCATCGACGCCGAGCACGGATGGAAATGCCGCGGCGATCGCGGAGAAACTCGACCACGCGCTTGTTGGATGGCGCCGGTTCGAGGCCGGCCGCCTCCCGCACGACCGCCGTCGCGAGGCCGAACGGAATCCGCGCGAGCCTCGGCAGCGTGCGCGCGATCGCCGCCTGGCTCACGCCGAGGTAGTCGTGATCGGGCTTTTCGCCGAGTTGGGATGCGGCGATGCACGCGCTCCCGCACAACCGCATCGTCGCGAGCCCGAATACGGCGGCCAGCTCGTTTTCGTCGAGACGCACCTCTTCGCTGAATCCGCGGACGAGCCGTGCGGCAACCGCGAGCGGATCGGGAGCGTCGAGCATGACGTACGCCATCGCGATCGCGAGATCGGCGACGCGGTAGCTGTACACCATGTCGCCGAGGTCCACGACGCCCGTGATGCTTTGGCCGCGCGACTCCACGTCCGCGTCGCCGCCGACCAGAATGTTGTAGTCGTTCGGGTCGCCGTGGACGACGCCGCGCGGAAGCACGTCGAGAAGCGGCGCCGTATGCCGGTCGAATCGATCGGCGAGCGTGTCGATCGCCGCGCCGAGCTCCGCGTCGACGAGCATCGACCGATGGCTCGAGACCGTTGCGCGCGCGTTGGCGATGTCCCAATAGAAGTCGCGATGAACCGCCGGATGGTCGAAGTCCGACAACGCGGCGTCGATCGCGCCAAGCTGACGGCCGAGCGCTTCGAATAGCCGCAGGCGAGCGATGGCGCGCTTGCGCCAGAGGCCGCCCAGGTAGGTGGCTCACGGCCCAGGCGAGATGCGAGCGCCCGTCGTCGCCGCGGACCTCGACGAGTGTTTCGCCCTCCCGTTCGACGCGGCGAGCACGCGCGGCGTCGTCGACACCGTTCGCGCGAGATGCGCGAGCGCCGCCTGCTGCGCCTCGAGGATTCCCCGATCCTCCGCCGCGCTGGCCACCTTGAGCACGGCGCGCGGATCGGCCGCCAACGAGAATGAGAAAGTTCTGGTCGCGCTCGCTCGGCAGCGGCGCGGCGACGCCATCCAGCGCGAAATGCGCGCGCGCGACGTCCGCCGCCGTGTCGAGCGACAGCGCGGGAGACTCGCGCAACAGGCTATCGCTTGTCGCCACGGACTTCCTTCGGGATTCGCCCCTCGCGCGCGGCGCGCCACGTGTCGCCGGAGCGCACGACTTGATACGCGCGCTCGAATCGGAGCGGCGGGCTGTAACCCGACGTCGCGTTGTCGTAGTTCTGGGCGAAGAGGTAGACCTCGACCGTGTCGGCGGCCATCGCGAACACGGGCGAAAACCGGATCACGTAGCCGGGCAGCACCGCCGCGCACCTCACCGTCTTGCGCGACGCCGTGATCGGAGGCTGGCACACGCCCTTGATCGACCCCCGGCGCCGCATCTCGGCTTCGACCGCGTCCGGCAAGGTGTCCGCCGGCGCGAGCCCGACCGTTCGCGGCAGCCCGCGCCGGTCGAGCAGGAGCGACTGTGCCGGGTCGTTGAGATCGAACGCCGCGCGGGCCGCGGCGTCGTATACATCGCCTTGGGCCTCGGGCGAAAGCGTCGCTACCGAAAGCCCGTGGCCCCGCAAAATGCTCGAATCGTCACCACCGCAGCCGCTCGCGACGTGCGCGGCGAAAGCGATGGTGACGATTCGAAGGACGTGCATTCCGGGAAATTAGCGCCCGGGGCCTCGCCGGAAATCCCGGTGATCGTTGCTGTCATTCCGGTGATCCTGACTTCCATTCCAACGATGGTCGCGATCCTGGGCCTGATTGCGGTCGCGGATCTCACGCTCCCGAATCGCCTGTGCCCGGAGCCGCGCATCTTCCGCTTCACGCGCCCGAATCTGCTGGTCGCGAAGAAGCTCGCGCTGGCGCGCCATCTGGAACTCACGCTCGCGCTCGATCTGCAGCTGGCGCTCTCGTGCGATCTCGATCTCGCGCTGCCGGCGGATCTCGTCCTGGTAGATCCGATCGTTGTTGTAGTAGCCGTTGTTGCCGTAGACGCCCGGCCCGTAGATCAGACGAGCGTTGGCCGGCATGCGTCTGGCCGCGACCTCGCAGTTCATCGGCGCGGGCTGACGGCCCGGCGGAACGCCGTCGATCCAGATCCTGCACATCCCCGAGGGCGGCATCTGGCCCGGCGGAACCCTGAAGATGCCCTGGGCCATTAGCAGGCGTCGCGAAGGCGAGCGCCGACGCGGCCGTTAGAACGTGGAGTTTGCGCATTTGCTTCTCCTTTGGTGGTTGAGCTGACTTCGCTCGGCCCACCAAAAGGCACGGACGGTGCCGTGCTTGGCACGCCATAACTCATTTCGTTGATAACGATTTACGTCTAGACGGCGCTCGTGTGACGCGCCTTCACATCGTCCGATTGACGCGAAGATCTCGTCCTCCACGGAGGACGTTTTTGTTCAGACTTCTTTGTGCCGACCGGCTCGCCGAACCCATAGCCAATAGACCGCGACCCCAACCAATAGAATGACCACCCCGATCCCCGCGTTCTCGGGATACTGCACGATCGTCGACGCCGAAATCGCCCAGCAGGCGAGCACGAAGACCATCGTCGTCACGGGGTGACCAGGCACGCGCACGCCATCCGGGGGGAGCGGGCGCCGCCGCCTTCGCTCGAGATTCGCGGGCGCGAAACACGAGCAGCGAGGCGCCGGTCAGACCGAAGAACAACACGTCGATCGATACGACGTAGTTGAGGATCTGATCGTACTTCCCGGTCAGCGCGATCACCGCGGCCCACACGCCTTGGAGCACGATGGCGACGACCGGGACGCGCGAGCGCGGATTCAACCTGGCGACGGCCTTGAAGAACACGCCGTCGCGCGCCATCGCGAAATACGCGCGCGGCGCCGTGAGCACGCTCTGACTGAGAAATCCTACCGTCGAGATCGCGATGCCGAGCGCGATGAGCTTGGCGCCTCGCTCGCCCAGCGCCGACCTCAGCACCATCGACGCCGGCGTCGACGTCGCCGCGAGTCCGTCCACGCCGAGCACGCGCAGGCAGACGAGCGTCACGGCCAAGTACAGAGTGATCACGCCGACCACACCGATCAACAGTCCGCGCGGC
>CAVPOS010000004.1:0-161552 GCA_963707105.1 uncultured Gemmatimonadaceae bacterium | reverse complement strand
TGGACCTGGCGCGGCGCGGCGTAGCCACCGTGCCCACGCGAATCGTCGAGCGAGGGTCGCTCGTCCGCGTGCACGACGTCGCCGCGACCGAGGGCTGGACGCGATTCGTCGTCAAGCCGGCGGTGTCGGCGAGCGCGCACGAGACGCACGCGCTGGGCCTGCCGCTCGGCGCCGAGGATCGCGCGACGATCGAGCGCGTGGTGGCGCACGGCGATGCGCTCGTCCAGCCTTTTGTCGACGAGGTCACGACCGACGGCGAGCTATCGCTGATCTTCTTCGACGGCATGTTCAGTCACGCCGCAATCAAGCGGTCGCGTCGAGGCGATTTCCGCGTGCAGACGGAACACGGTGGCACGGTCGCTCCAATGGATGTGGTGCCGTCAATCGTCGCGGAGGCTAGGCGATCGCTCGATGCGCTCGACGAAATGCCGCTCTACGCGCGGGTCGATGGGGTCGGAGATGAACGGTCGTTCCGGCTGATGGAGCTCGAGCTCATCGAACCCAACGTGTTTCTCGCCGTAGCCGACGGCTCGGCGGATCGATTCGCGGCGGCGATCGCGCGGCGGCTCGGTTAGTCGCCGCAGCTTTGCGGGGCGGCAGCCCGTGGCAAGCGAGCTCACGCATTGGGCAACGCACTTCTCGCCGGACGCGGCCAGTCGGCATATGTTGTTGCCGCCGCGCCGAAGCGGTCGCATCGCGACCCACCGCGCGATCGCGTGATTTGCATTCGTGATCGTTTCGTGATGCGGATTCGTGATCATGGCGCGCGCTCCCGTCGCGTGACGGCGGCGGAAGGCGCGCGCAACGCGTTACGGCGACGACGCCGATGCCAATCTGGGGGCATCACCTCGAGGAGGATCTCCTCATGTCGAGACTCGATCCTGCGCTCTCGCTGTTCGCTGCTGCCACCGTTCTAACGACGGCGCTCGCCGGTTGTCGCGATGCGTCGATACCGACGCGGCTCCTGACGCCGAGGGCTCCGCTCAGAACCGAGATCGCCACCGCGCCGGTGGTTAATTCGCTCGCCGACGACGGCGATGGAACGTGCACGGACACAAAGTGCACGCTGCGCGACGCGATTGCGTTCGCGAATCCGGGGGCCACGATCATGTTCAGCGTCACGGGAACGATCTTTCTTGCTCACGGAGAACTTCTGATCGACAAAGACCTGACGATCGATGGCGCAGACGCCTCCCAGCTTCGTGTGGACGGGAATTTGAGCTCCCGTGAGTTCGAAATCGCGGCCGGCGCGAGCGTGAGCATCTCCGGCCTGACGATGCAGGACGGACACGTGCCCGACCCCACCGCTCCCTTCGGCGCCGGGATCCGCAACTTCGGAACGTTGACGCTCACGAACACTGTGGTCACAGCCAACAGTACCTCCGGCGAAGGTGGCGGGATCCACAATGACGAAGGCGTGCTCAGAATCATCGGGAGCACTATCTCCAGGAACTTCGCCGGGAACGGGGGCGGCATCATGAACATCGATGGCGCCGTCTCGATCACGAACAGCACTGTATCCGGCAACTTCGGCGGTTTGGGGGGCGGGATCCAGAACGCCGGTTCGATGACGATCATCAACAGCACGATTGCCGGCAATAGTGTGGGGTCGCAGGGCGGACAGGGCAGCGGAATCGCCAACACGGGTCTCCGGACGACGCTCATCAACACGATCGTCGCGAACGACCCGGCCGGCGGCAACTGCTTTCAGCCAATCACGACCGACGGCGGCTTCAACATCGAGGACGGCACGACGTGTGGCTTCACGGCAGCCACGTCGCACTCGAACACGAATCCCGGACTCGATCCCGCCGGCCTGCTGAGCAACGGCGGACCGACGCCCACGATTGCGCTGCTACCGGGGAGCCCGGCCGTCGACTCGATCCCGCCAGGCGTCAACGGATGCGGGACGACGATCACCACGGACCAGCGAGGCGTCGCACGTCCGTTCGGCCCAGGATGCGACATCGGTGCCTACGAGCTTGATTCGAAAGGCTTCATGCCGCCGATCAACAACGTCAGAACGAATCCGATTCATCCGGGGAAGGGCGTCCCGATTCAATTCAGCCTTGGCGGCGATCACGGGCTGGCCATCTTTGCCGCTGGCTCGCCGAACTCCGTCGGGATCACCTGTCCGCTCTCGCAGGGCTCCGGTGACGTGCTTCTCACCGATACGCCGGGGAACAGCGGGCTCTCGTACGATCCGAGAACGGACACGTACACTTACGTCTGGAAGACGGAAAAGGCGTGGGCCGGAACGTGCCGGCGGCTGATCGTAGGCTTCGCCGACGGCAGTGTGCGCACCGCGGACTTCTCTTTCACGCCCTGACCGTGCGTTCCCCGGAGTCGGTAAACGAGATGGCCATGTCCGCCGCGCGACGCGGCGAGACTCGAGCAATTGTCGGCGCTCGCGGGGACGGGACGAGCGCCGATTGGCGCCAAGCGCGTAGGCTTGAAGTTGCTCGCTGCACGGCGGAGCGCTGCTGATCGCCCTCGCGTGTTTCGCCGCCTACGGTCACTTCAAGCTGGAGGGCCAATCGACGGCGGCGATGGTGAGTCTCGCGTCGGCGGCGGTCTTCGGATTCGCGCCGCTGCGCGACGTGTTGCGCCTCGTATTCCGCGTCGAGGGAAAAGCGCTGCACCTCGCGCACGGCTTGGGGAGTCTCGCACTCATCGGTCTCCCGGTGAGCGGCGTCGTCACCGGTAGACCCGTGCTCACGCACGCATGGATGGCTCCGTTCGCAATGATGGGCGCCGCTCAGGCGGTCATGCATCAGAACAATCCGCGCAACGCGAAACAAGCGGCGGCGCTGAAGCAGTTCGCCGTGAGCCTGCCCGAGGTCGCCGCAGTTCGCCAGCTCCAAGGATCTCACGTCGCCGGCCAACGCGAAGCGCGCGGTCGCGGTCCTATCAGACATCCTCGCGAAGGCGCAAGCCTTGGGTGAGACCGAGCTCGCATCCGATCCGGGATTTCAGAGCGCGCTCCGGGAGGTGTCCACACGATTCGGCGCGAGCCTTGGCCTCGACGCTGTCGACGTCGCACTGCGCAATCTGTCGGGGAATCCGGCCGCGCAGGGCGCCATCCCTGATCTCCAAAAACGCCTCGCGCTGGCACGCAAGACGATCGCAGGATCGGCGGCGAAGTAGCCGCGCGCGCCAAACGACTAGCGAACTGCATGGACGGTCGGCTATTTCGTACGCCTCCCCCACGCTGACGCGTACATGCAGAATCAATCGGAGTCGTCGACTCCGCGCCGCGAGTTCCTCGGTCAGATCGCCGTCTCAGCGCTCGCTCTCGCCGGTACCGCATGTGCCGCCCCCGCAGCCCAGACGGCGCCGGCTCCGGCGGCGACGCCCAACCCCGCCGCTCGAGACACGAGTGTCGCGACGCACTGGGATGATTCCTGGTCGGCGCGTCTCACCGCGAAGCACAAAGCGGTGTTCGACATGCCCGAAGTCGACGACGGCACGGCGATCGATCACGCGGTGCTCTGGCTCGAGGGCTGCCGCGACGCACTCGGCGCCGCCCCCGGCGACGCGCACGCCGTGATCGTCCTCCGCCATGCCGCGGTCGTGCTCGCGTTCAACGACGCGATGTGGTCGAAATATGAGCTCGGTAAAGAACGCAAGGTAAAAGACGACGCCACCGGCAAGTGGGCCGTTCGAAACCCCTACGCGTCACCGACGGCGAGGGCCGCGGATGATCCGCCGCCGCCGAGCCGCCCGGACAGCCCCGCGGACAATCTCGGCTGGTTTGCGCAACACGGTCACACCCTGCTCGCCTGCGACGTCGCCACGCGCGGCATGTCGTTTGTCCTCGCCAGGAAGGTCAAAGGGCAGCAGCGCGCGATCTACGAAGAGCTCAAGGCGAACCTGATCTCCGGCGTCATCCTCCAACCGTCGGGCATCTACGCCGTGCACCGCGCCCAGGAAGCGGGATGCACGTTCTCGTCGTGACCTGCCCCCGCTGATCAGCTCGGGCGCAGCGCGGAGCCGGTGTGCGCGGTTCCGCGCTGGCCGTCGCGCAGCGCGATCGCGCCGTTCACGATCACGACGTCGATCCCGACCGGATACTGGAAGGGATCTTCGTACGTCGCCTTGTCGATCACGGTCGCCGGATCGAACACGACGACGTCCGCCGCCATGCGCGGCGCGAGCGTCCCGCGGTCGCGCAGGTGCACGCGCGACGCGGGCAGCGCGGTCATCTTGTTGATCGCCTGCTCGAGCGTCAGCGCCTTCCGCTCGCGCACGTAGCGGCCGAGGACGCGCGGGAACGTCCCGAGTCCGCGCGGATGCGGATGCCCGCGGCGCGACGGTCCGTCGACGGCGAACGCGCCGCCGTCGCTGCACACCATTCCGTGCGGATGCGCGAGAATGCGCGCGAGGTTGTCCTCGCTCATCGCGAACCCGACCATGCCGACGTTGGCGCGGTTTCGCTGGAGCAGCGCGACGGCCGTGGCGTACGGGTCCGCGTGTTGTGCCGCCGCGTACGCGTCGAGCCGCTGTCCTTCGACCGGACGATCGGCGGCGTTCGCGACGTTGGCGATCATCACGTTCCCCCACCCGCCGATCAGCTCGACCTTTGCCAGCGTCTCCGTTCGAATCCGGTCGGCGGTCGCCGGATCACCCAGTCGGCCGAGGAACGCGTCGTTGCTGCCGTCGCGGCTCCAGACGGGGAAGAGGTTGGTGAGCCCGGTCTGGTAGGCGATGTACGGATAGCGGTCGAACGCGGCGTCGCATCCCGCCGCGCGGGCGGCCGCGACGCGCGCGAACGCGTCGTCGAGCTTCCCCCAGTTGCGCGGGCCCTGAGTCTTGAGGTGCGAGATCTGGAGCGCGCAGCTCGCGCCGCGGGCGACGGCAATCGCCTCATCGATCGCCTCGAGGACGTGGTCGTCCTCGTTGCGCATGTGCGTCGCGTACGGAAGGCCGGTGCCGGCGAGCGGTTTGCAGAGCGCGATCAGCTCCTCTCGCGGCGCGAAGGCGCCCGGCGTGTACTCGAGCCCCGTCGAGACGCCGCACGCGCCGTCCGCCAGCGCGGCGCGAACGAAGCGCTCCATTCGCGCCAGCTCGTCCGCGGTCGCCGGACGATTGTCTCCGCCGACAACGACGTCGCGAATCGTGCCGAGTCCGACCATCGACGCGACGTTGACGGACGGTTGCACGCGCGCCAGCGCGCTCCAGAGATCGCGAAACGAGTCGAACTGATTCCGCGCAGTCATCTCCCTGGCCGCCGCGCGCAACGCGAGGCGCGCGCGACGATCCGTCCTGTCCGACGACGATCGTCGTGACTCCCTGGCGAACGAGCGACTCGGAGCGGGGATCTTCCCACAACGAGCCGTCGCCGTGCGAGTGGATGTCGATGAATCCCGGCGCCACCGCCCGTCCGCGCACGTCGATTTCGACGGTGCCGCGGTCCGTCGCGCGACGCGTGACCGCGCGAGATCTTCCCGGCGGCGATCACGACGTCGGCCTCTCGTCCGGCGGCGCCGGTTCCGTCGAACACCGTTCCGCCGCGCAGAATGACGTCGGCGTCGGCGCGCGAGCGAAGGTGGAGCGCCGGACCGCCGGCCAATACCGCGGCCGCGCCGGTCGCCGTTCGAAGGAAATCGCGTCGTGTCGTCATGAAGGTCGGGGGTGACGGCCGGACGTTGTCGTCCGGGCCGTCATCCCGCAACCGTCAGTCGCGCGATCGGCTATGCGACGTGGCTACTCCTCGCGAAGCGCCACGACCGGGTCGACGCGCGTCGCGCGCATGGCCGGCACCAGCGTCGCCAGGAACGCGACGCGCAACCAACAACACCGAGACGAGCGCGAACGTCACCGGATCCGTCGCCCCGACCGAGAAGAGTTGGTTCGAGAGGAACCGCGTGAGCGCGAACGCCGCCACGAGACCGATCGCCACTCCGATGCCGCCGAGCGTCATCCCCTGGCCGACGACCAAGCGCCAGCACGCGCGAACGCGCCGCGCCGAGCGCCATGCGAATGCCCAGCTCGCGCGACCGCTGCGTCACCGAGTAGCTCATCACGCCGTAGATGCCGATCGACGCCAGCACCACCGCGATGAGCGAGAAGAGCCCCAGCAGCATCATCGACAGCTTGCGCTGTCCGACGGACGACTCGACGAGCTTGTCCATCGTGTTCACGGCCGACAGCGGCAGGTTGCGGTCGATCGAGTGAACCGCTTCGCGCGCGGCGGAAAGCAGCGCGGTCGGATTGCCCGTCGTCCGCATGGCGACCGTCATGTTCCCGATGCCGGACTGGCTCGTCGGGAAGTAGTACTGGATGCGCGGTTCGGCATCGAGCCCTTCGTGCGCCGCGTGTCCCACGACGCCGACGATCGTGATCCACGTCGAGTCGGTCGCGCCGCGCCGCGCGCCGAAAGTGATGCGCTTGCCGATCGGATCGACGTGCGGGAAATACTTCTTCACGAACTGCTCGTCGATGATCGCCACCTGCGGCCCGGTCTGGCGGTCGCTGTCGTCGAAGTAGCGGCCCTTCTTGAGCGGAATGCGCAGGGCGTCGAAGAAGCGCGGCGACACGATGCGGATGTCGCCCCACGGCCCGTTCTGCCCCGGCGGCACGCTCAGCCCTTCGATGTTGAAGCTCGCCGTCGACCAGCCGCCGCCGAAGGGAATCACCGACGTCGCGCCGGCCGCCTTCACGCCGGCGATCGCGTTCAGCCGCGGCATGCAGCTGCTGCTGGAAGAGAATCTGCGCCGTGTCCGTGTTGTACTTCACGCGCGGCAAATTCAAGTTGAAGACGAGCACGTTGTGCGGATCGAACCCCGGGTCGACGCCTTGCAACCGCGCCACGCTCTTGATCAGCAGCCCCGCGCCGGCGAGCAGCGTGAGCGACAGCGCGACCTCGGCGATCACCAGCCCGCGTCGCACGTTGCGCCCGGCGAAATCGGCCGAGCCGCTGCGGCTCCCGTCCTTGAGCGTTTCGTGAAGATTCGCGCGCGACGTCTGCAGCGCCGGCGCCAGCCCGAACAGCAGCCCCGTCGCGATCGACAGGCCCAGCGTGAACACCATCACGTGCCAGTCGACGCCGACTTCGCCGGCGCGCGGCAGGTTCGGGTTGAGCGCGACGAGCGACGCGACGCTCCACCGCGCGAGCGCGAGACCCGAGCACGCCGCCGCCGAGCGCCAGCATCACGCTCTCCGTGAGCAGCTGTCGCACGAGCGACGCGCGGTCGGCGCCAAGCGCGGCGCGAATCGCGATCTCCTTGATGCGAATCGCCGCGCGCGCGAGCAACAGGTTGGCGACGTTCGCGCACGCGATCAGCAGCACGAAGCCGACCGCGCCGAGCAGCACGAGAAGTGCGGGGCGAATGCGACCTGTCGAGAGATCGTCGAGGCTGCGAACCTTGAGCGTCCACGTCGGCGAGAAGTTGGTTCGGATTCGCCTTCTTCAGGTTCTCGGCGAACAGCTTCATCTCCGCCTGAGCGCGCTCGAGCGTGGTACCCGCCTTGAGTCGCGCGACGGAGTTCAGGTACTCGTTGGTGTAGCCCGAGTTGAACGCGGCGGGCGCGAGCGCCAGCGGCACGAACAGGTCCGCCGTTCGCGAGAAGAACCCGCGGAACCCGGCGGGCATGACGCCGATGATCTGGTACGATTCGCCGTTCAGCTCGATCGTCGATCCCACCGCCGACGGCTTTCGCGCGAAGAGCCGCGTCCAGAGACCGTCCGTGATGACGACGACGTGTTCGTGTCCGGGCTGGTCGTCGTCGCGCTGGATCGACTCGGCCGGCCTGCGGCGCCACGCCGAGCACGTGGAACCAGTCTCCGGAGACGCGCTCACCCGGCACGCGCTCGGCGTCGCCGCCCGTGCCCGTCAGGTTCGCGCCGAAATTCGACTCGACGGCGACCGACTCGAAGCTGCTCGTCTTGTCGCGATAGTCGCGGAAGCCGGCGGCGGAAATCGGGCGCTTCCATGCTGTTGAGCGACGGATAGAAATGCTCGATCGACACGAGCGCCCCGGGGTCGCGGAAGGGCAGGGCCGCAGCAACACCGTGTTGACGACGCTGAAGATGGCCGTGTTCGCGCCGATGCCGAGCGCCAGCGTGACGAGCACGATGGCCGTGAAGACCGGACTCTTTCTGAGTCGCCGAAAACTGTAGGCGACGTCGCGAAGCAGAGCGTCCATCGATACCTCGAGGGCAGGGTGAAAAACACGGACACGCCAGAGACGCCCTACGCAGGCGGGCGCCGTGTGGGTTCGACATCGAGTCGCGGCAGATGGTTCGCCGTGACAGGCGCGACGGCTAGACAGCCGGACAGCCGGACAGCCGACAGCTGGACAGCCAGCCGTCGAGCCGTCACGCGCCTCAATCGAAGTCGACGACCGTCACGTATCCGCCGGCTGGCACCTTGCCTTGGCGGATTCGCGGCTGTGGGCGGCCCGCGCCGCCCGCGGCCTCCACGACGCGAAGGTCAGCGCGAAACCTCGCGGCACTCCACACGCGAAGTAGCCGCCTCGCTGATCGACCGGCGCGGTTCGCGTCTCGTGAACGGTAACAGCGGGACCGCCGCCCAATCGCGCGTACGGCATGTCCCACGAGACCTCCACGCTCGCACCCGCGGCATCCGGGACGCGTCCCCGTACCGCGCCCTCGTTCCACTCGAGCGAGGCGTCGCCGCAGCGTGTCGCGAAGGCTTCCTGCGCGTTCGGAACGCGAACGCCGATCGGCTCGAACGGACGATCGGGGATTGTGATCGCGGCCAGCGTGAGCGGAGCGTCGAGCGAATCGAGCGCCGGGACGTGCACCGCGAGACGCGCGGGACCGGGCAGAACGCGGTCGAACCGCACGACGCCGTCGTCCGCTGTCGCCGCGCTGCGGGCCGTGTCGTTCAACGAGACCATCGCGCGCACGGCGGCGCCCGCCGGGTCGGTGACGCGGATCGCCACGCTGACGCGTCCCCGCTCCCACCACATCGCGCCGCCTCGCCGCAGCTCGAGGATGTCGCCGCGCGATTCGTGAACTCCGATCAAGCGCTGACTCGTCCGCTGGCCCGGTGGCGCGCCGGGAACGGTCGACGGTTCGCGAAAGATCGTCGTCTCGACGATCGGCGAGCGGATCCACCAGCGGCCGACGGTCCAGCTTCCGTCGGGGAGACGCAAGAACTCGACGTGGCCTCCGGCGCCCGCGCGCTCGACGACCGGCGCGACGTTCACGTACGTGTAGTCGAGCGATCGGAGTTCCGCGCTGCGCCGATCGACCCACAACACGCCGCGAACCTCCACGTGGCCGCGTTTCGCGTCGGCGGGCTCGAACCCGACGCCGAGCACGCCCGCCAACGAGCCGGTGTCGGCCGGCGGGAGCTGCGGCCGAATGCAGTGCGTCGACGCGAACGATTCCGAGAGGAGCACGTTCGCGTCGGGTCCCCAATACGTCGTTCCGCCGCGATCGTCGTTCGTGGCGTAGCCGCCTCGCGCGAGCGAGTCCGGTGCCAGCGTGACGATCGGCTTTCGCGACGATCCGTCCGTCGTCGATGACGAATCGACGAGCACCTTGCCGCCGCTCGCGTCGAACGTGCGTTCGTCGTGCGTCAAGCGAACGCCGAGCGGTTCCGATTCCGTGAGCACCGTCGCCAGCAGCGCGATGCGCGCCTCGTCCCAGAGACGAAACGCGATCGCCGTGGTGTCGGGATGGACCTGGCACTGCCCGCGGTCCGTCACTTGAACGGACGGCAGCATCCACACGCGTCCCGACAAGGCAACGTCGCGGCGCATCGGCGTCGCGGCGTGCAGCTCGACCGGTCCGGCGATCGTCGGACGAAATCCGATGCGAAGAACGCGAATCGTGTAGCTGCCGTCGCGCGGCGCGTTCACGCTGAAGCTGCCGTCTTCCTTCGACACAGCCCGCCCGGCGACGGAGCCGTCGCCGCCGACGAGCATCACGATCGCGCCGGGCACGCGCGCGCCCTGGTCGGTGACGGTCCCGGTCAGGCGTTGTGCGCCGGCGCGCCCCGCGCCGAAAAGCGCGAGGCTCGCCGCGACGACGAAGACACGGCGAGACGATCAGGGCGCACGCGGCGCCTGGTTGCGCGTCCAGATCATGACGACCCCGCACGGCGCGTCGGGCTGCACCGACGAGAACTCGATGGGAATCGTCGCCGCGCCGATGTACGCCTCGATGCCGCGGATCGAGTTGACGGGGATCTCGTCGACGGAAAAAGACGGATCCATGAGCGACCCATCGAGGCCGACGCGGAGCACGCATTTGCGCGCGTCCGCCATCGGCCCGCTCGCCGAGTCGATGAACGCGAATTGCGCCGGCGCGGTACGGCCCGCAGGCGGCGCGCCTCTCACATTCGCCGTCCCTCGTCCGCCCGTGCCGGGAGTCGTTGCCGTCCCCGACAACGAAGCCCGCAGGCCGCGGCTGGACACGAGCTGCAGCACGCCGCCGCTGTCCCGGACGGAAACGCCGAGAATCGTCGCGAAGAGATCCGACGTGCGGACCGGCGTGACGTTTCGCGATGTCCGCCTCGGTCAGGAAGACGCCACCCGTGTGCTTCGCGACTCGACGATCGAAGTCGGTCGTGCCGTTCGACGCGACGACCTTCGTCGCGCCGAGCGCGGCGATGGTGTTGGCCGACGTCGACGTCATCGCGACGCGCAGCGGACTCGCGCCGGCCGCCGCGTCAGTCGTGAGCGAGTCGGTTCGGTAGCCGGTGAGCGCGAAGTGAAAAACGGTCGCGCGCCGCGCGGGCCGCACCCGACACGGCGAACGTTCCACCTGTGTCCGTCTGCGCTCGTCCGATCGTGTCGCCGCCGACCGTGATGACTACGACGACTGATGGAAGCGGCCGCGTCGTGCGCGCGTCGATGACGCGCCCGCGAAGCGTCGCCCGCGCAGAATCCGCTTGCGCGAGACCAACCGCCGGCACGAGGGCGAGGAGCGATGCCGCAACCAGTCGGTCGCGGCGCGTGAGGCACCGCATGGGGACTACTCTAGCATCAGAACGGGGTCATGTGAAAGGACACGTTCAGCGAACCCAACCCCTCCGAGCTCAGAACACGCGAACCGACCACCCAAGCCGACACCTGGTGTTCGTCGCTGCCGGAAACGAAGAAGGGCTCCTCTCGGAGCCCTTCGTTTTTCAAAACTCAGCGCGTCTAGGACCGACGCCCGCCGCCGAAAATTGGGCTGCGACCGATTGCGCCAGGCGGAAGCGCCCTACCGCCGATCGGGCCGACCGGTGCGCGGCGGGTGCCGCGGATCGCAGTGGTCGTCATCGCCGACTACGCCGCCGCGGATCACCGCGCCGAAAATCCCGCCGAGCACGGCGCCGACGCCGTTTCCGCCGTTCTCAGGAATCGGAGCGGCCGACGGATAGCTCGGAGCGGGCAGCGGCGACGGCCGAGCAAGCGGCGGCGCATCTGACGGGCCCCTCGGACGGCGTCGGTGACGTCGCCGTGGACGCCATCACTTGGGCCGGAGGCAGTTGGGTCTTCAACTCGGCGGTTTCGACCGGTGTCGCCGACGCTTTGCGCGTCGGGTGCTCGCTCCGGATCGTGCGCGGCCCGTCAGGCGCCTTCTTCGGCTTGAGCGGCCATCTCCTGATGGCTCCGCGGCGAGATTTCGTCCGGGCTGATCTGAATCGCCTGCGACTGCGTCGCCAACTGCAGGTCGCGCTTCAGGTCTTCGTTGACAGCGGTCGCGTTCGACTTGGTTTTGCCGCACGCGAGCGCCACGATCGCAGTCGATCCGAGCGCCAAAGACACGAGTTTCCGCATCATAGCCCCCCAGGGCGGGACGACTTCGCGCGTCGGGCGCGCGACAGCCGAATGCTGACAATGGCACACCACGCGCCACTTGTAAACTGGCAATACGGAAACTTGGTTCCCGACAGGCGTCCCATGCGGCGGACGCGCGCGTCCGAGTGAGAGGACACGCGCCGCAATGGCCACCCTCACTATCCGATCCCGACCCCTGCAAGGAGGAAACCTGTTAGAATGGTCGCCACCGCCGAACGCGCTCGGGAGGCATACATGATCCGTTCACGTACCTGCCTGCTTGCCGCGCTTGCCATCGCAGGCGCCATCGTCACCGGAAACGCCCGGGCCGGCGCACAGGCTCCGCCGAAACCGGGCGCCGACCCCGACCACGCTCGACTCGCCGCGATGAGCGGCACGTGGGACGTGGAGATGACGCTCTGGGTTCAGCCCGGACGGCCCGGCATTACCGCCAAAGGCACGTCCACCATTCGACCTATCCTCAACGGACTCTTCGTCGAAGAGAAAATCGAAGGAACGCTGAACGGCGCGCCGTTCACGACCTTGGCCTGGACCGGTTTCAATGCCGACTCTCACAAATACGAAGCCACGCGCATCTCGAGCACCAACACGAGCCGCATCGCCGAGACGGGCAGCTACGACGAGAAGACGAACCAGTTCGAGTTGAAGGCGGACTATCCGCTGGGCGGCGACACGTGGCATCAACGCACCGTCATCCAGCAGACGTCGGCCGCCGCGATGACGGCGGCGAGCTATCTGAGCTTCGGCGCCGTGCCGGAGTGGAAGGCCGTCGAGATCAAGTACACGGGGAAGCGATGATCCCTTGCTGGCGCGCGGCCGCGATCGGTCTGGCGCTCGCGACCGCCGCGTGCGCTTCGTCGACGCTCTCGCCGGAGGACCGTCGCGCCATCGCCGACTCGCTGGCGCGGCAGGTGAAGGCCGCCTACGACTTGTCGAAGCCCGACGTCGCGCAGCGCATGCTGAGCCTCTATCCGCCGTCGGGTCCCATCGTCTCCGCCTCGGCCGGCCGCATGACGACGTCGCGCGACACGCTGGCGATGGGGATCAAGGCGTTCTGGGACAACGTCGGCGTCAACATGCGGCAGCCGCAGTGGGTCTGGGACAAGATGGTGGTGGACGTCCTCGCTCCGAATGCGGCTGTCATGACCGCCACGTACCACATTCCTCATCTCACCCCGCAGAACCAGCCGCATGTGATCGCCGGCGCCTGGACCGCCGCGTTCGAGAAGCGCGGATCGCGCTGGTACGTGGTTCAGGAGCACCTGTCCGACGTACCCAGCGTTCCCGATTCGACCGCGCAGCCGGCATGCAACCGGGCGCGGCGATGCCCGGGATGACGATGCCACCCAAGACCGCGACGCCGGCCACGCCGAAGCGAGGAACGAAGAAGCCTCGGTAGCTCGTGTCCGCGGCGTCGCGCTCGGCTTACGGAATCGCGCCCGCCGCGCCCGCGCGCCGCGGATCAGCGCCGGCAGTAACGTGCCCGCCCTCGATGCGCACCGCCGCGCCGTAGCCTTCGCGCAGTTCACCGGGCAGCGACACGAGCTGTGTGCGGTATCCGAGCTCGCCGAGCCGCTTCATCACCTGCGGCGAGAACCCGTCCTCGAGCTGGATTGTCGCTCCGGTCGGCGCGGGAGCGGGCGCTCCGCCTCTGCCGCCGCCGCGTCCTCCGCCCCGCCACCGCCGCCCACGAGGAAACGCGGCAGCTCGAGCGCGGCCTGCGGACCGAGGTGCTCGTCCATCATGCCGATGAGCGTTTCATAAACGGCCGACGTGATCCACGCGTTGCCCGCCGCGCCGACGGCCATGACCGCGTGTCGCGACCGTCCGCTCCCCTCGAACACGATCGTCGGAGCGATCGTGCTGCCGTGGCGCGCGAACGGTACGCGCGAGCCGTAGCCGCCCGGCTCGGTTCCGTACGACGACAGCTTGTCGTTGTATATGAATCCCAATCCCGGCGACACGTAGAAATTCCCGCCCCACGTGCCGAGCGTCTGCGTCGCGGCCACGACGTTCCCCGCCGCGTCGGCGACGACGAACGCCGTCGTTCCCGCGGATCGGCACGACGCGGCCTGGTTGGCGTCGTAGCCGTGGGCGATGCACTCGGGCGGACGCGCCAGCTCGACGCTCGCCGTCTTCACGCCGTCGCCGCAGCGGAGCGTGTCGCCGCGCAGCGTCGCGAGGCTGATCGCCTTGTCGCGGTCGAAGCAGCGCCACCGCGCCCGCGCGGTGTCCTTGTTCGTGAACGGCTCCACGTTCGTCGACCAGAGTCCCGGGTCGGCGATGCGGTTGCGCGTCGACGGCACGAGCTGCCACGCCGCGATCATCGCGTGCAGCGAGGTGGCGTCGTCGGGATACGGTTGCAGCGAGCCGAACGCTTCCAGTGAATTGAGCTTCGCCGCGAGCTCGGCGCCGCCGGCGACCGGCGGCGCGCTCGAGAACAGCGTGTATCCGCGATACGTGCTCGACACCGGCTCGCGTTCGGCCGCGAAGTACCGCGCGAGGTCGCTCGCCTTCATCACGTTGCCGTGCGCGCGAAGATCCGCGACCATCTTCGTCGCGATCTCGCCCTTGTAGAACGCGTCGGCTCCGCCGCGCGCGATCTGCTCCAGCGTCCAGGCGAGGTCGGGATTCTTGACCGTGTCGCCGGCGTGCAGCGGCTCGCCGTCGCGGAAGAAGAGCGCGCGGCTTCCGTCGTACTTGAGAAACTGGTCGCGCTCGGTGGCGAGCGTCGTCGCCAGCCCTTCGCTCACGACGTAGCCGTCGCGCGCGGCGCGGATGGCCGGCTGAAGCAGATCGGCCCACGGAATCTTCTTGCTGCCGAATTTCTGCCACGCGAGGTACATCGCGGCCACGGTGCCGGGCACGTTCGCCACAGCGGGGCCGCCGTCGGGCAGGCGCCCGTTCGTGAGCAACGACGTGTTGGTCAGACCGGCGTCTTCCGGCACGCGCGTCATGAACTCGATGAGCTGCGGCCTGCTCGAGCCCTTGCGTGTAGACGAGCATCTGGCCGTATCCGCCCGGGCCGCTCGCGTCGGGCTCGACGACGCCGAGCGCGAACGAGACGGCGACCGCCGCGTCGACGACGTTGCCGCCCTTCGCCAGCATCTCGAGCCCGGCCGCCGTGGCGACGGGATGCGCGCTCGACACAGCGGCGCGGCCGGTTGCCGCCTGCTTGTACGGCGGATGCTCGCGCAGCAGATCGTGCAGCACCGATGCGAGCTCGTCGTCCGTCTTCGCGGCGACGGCCCGCGGACGGTACTTCGCCTTGAGCGATTCCCATTGCGCGCGCCGCGGCGCGGCGTCGGGCGACGAGTAGTACAGCGCGGCCGTGCGATCCCACAGCTGATCGAACGTGTCCGCGTTGTGCATCGCGCGATCGACCGCCGGTGACCCTTGCTGCTCGACGAGCCCCAGATCGGGCGAGACCGGCGCGGCGATCGTCCACATGCGCCCGCCGACCGACGAGAGGAGATTCGCTTCGCGATCTCCGGTGCGATCCGGATCGCCATTGTAGCCGACCGGGGCGATCGGCTCCGTCGGCGGCAGATCGACGAGCGTCATCGTTTTTCCGTCGGGATTCCACGCGGACTCGGCGTGCCGAGCGCTGGCGACGTTGACGTAGTGGCCGTCGAGCGGCGAAACGTACACGGCGCCTCGCGCGCCCGTCGCCGTCCAGGCGAGTCGGTCGCCGGCCGGCGACCACGTCGGGCGCTCGACTCTGCGCGTCGGTCAGCACGGTGCTGTCCTGCCCGTTGTCCACCGTGAGCACGTGAAGTTTTCTCGACGCGGCGGCGATCGAGACGTACGCGATGCGCGCGCCGTCGGGCGAAGCCGCGGGCCATTCCTCGGCGGCGGAATCCTTCGTGAGGCGGGACTCCGAGCCGGTGGTCGAGCGAACCCAAAGACGAGCCGCGCCCAGTCGGCCACGGACGAACACGATGCGTCCGTCGCGCAGCACGGTCGGCTCCGCGTCGGGCAGCGAGGACGACGTGAGTCGCTCGGGCGCGTGCTCGGCGCCCTGTTCGGCGCGCATGGCGACGCGCCAGAGATCGAACTTGCCGGATCGATCCGACGAGAAGACGATCGCCGCGCCGTCGGGCGTCCAAGCCGGCTCGCGGTCCCACGCCGGCCCCGACGTCACGCGCTGCCACGCGCCCGACTTCGAGACGATCCAGATGTCGCCCGCGACGCTCACCGCGAGACGCCCGTCGCGCGAGAAGGCGGGGTTGCGAACGCCGGTGGAATCCGGCGCGGGCGTGGAGGAACCTTGCAGCAGAGCCGCGGCGAATATCAGAAACAACATCGACTGCGCTCCATTTCACGTTGATGAGGCCCGATGAAGCTCCGCGCGGTGCCGCGCATCGTCAATGGCCGACGATGATCGCCGCGTTGAGGCGCGGGCGGCACGACGCGTGCGAGTACACGACCCTCGATCACCGCTCGCCAATTTCTCGGACGGAATCTCAGGAGGACATGATGCCACGAGGCGACAAGAGCTCGTACACGAACAAGCAGAAGCGCCAGGCCGAGCACATCGAGAAGAGCTATGAAGGACGCGGCGCGCCGGCGAAGGAATCCGCGCGTCGCGCGTGGGCGACCGTGAACGCCGAAACGCAGCGGCGGCAAGAAATCGGGCTCCGGCCGCGGTAAGGCCGAAAATCACGAACCGTCGCGCCGCGGCGGCTCACAGCGCCGCTCGAACGAGTCGAGCCCACGCGCAGCCGCGCCGCGAAGAAAGGCTCGGAAGCGCGCCGCTAGCGCGGATCGAGCGTCGAGAGCGGGCGCTGACTAGTCCGCTCTCAACGCTTGGTTCGGATCCACGCGCGCCGCCCGGCGCGCCGGAAGCCAGCTCGCGACCATCGCCACCGCGACGAGTATCGTCACCACGCCGACGAGCACCGGCGGATCCTTCGGCGACACCTGGAACAGCAGCGGCGCGATCCACTTCCCCGCCAGCAGGGCGAGCACCGCTCCGAGCGCGACGCCCGGCAGCACGATGCGAAGTCCCTCGCTCACGATCAGGCGGATCACGTCGCGCGCCTGTGCGCCGAGCGCGACGCGCACGCCCATCTCGTGCGTGCGCTGCGTGACGTTGTACGCGATCACGCTGTAGAGACCGATCGCCGCGAGCACGAGCGCCAGCGCGCCGAAGATCGAGAACATCAGCGCGCCGAGCTTCCACGAGCGGATCTGGCCCGCGATGATCGTCGTCATCGGCGTCACGGTCACGTACGAACCGCCGTCCATGAGAGGCTGGAGGGCGCGGCGCACCTCCTCGGCCTTGTTCGCCGCCGGCCCACGCGTTCGAACGAAGAGTCCGCCGACGTTCGGCTGGAACTGGTCGGCCGGCATGTAGTAGTGCATCTCCGTCTCGGCCATGCTCTGGCGACGGACGTCCTCGGCGATGCCGATCACGGTGGTGCAGGGCGCCGTGTCCGCGTTGATGCGGACGCACTTGCCGATCGCGTCCTCGTTCGGCCAGAGCTTCTTCACCATCGATTCGCTCGCCACCATCACGCGCGGCGCGTGCTCCCCGTCGGTCGCGTCGAACGAGCGGCCTCGAAGAACCCGCGTCCCCATCGTCGCGAAGAAATCCGGCGAGCCCGCCTGCAGCGTGAAGCTGCCCAGCTTGGTCACCGAGTCGATGCCGGCCACGTACAGGGCAATAGTCCCACGTCGACCGGAACGGAACGGTGAGCGCCAGCGTCGCGTGCTCGACGCCCGGGAGCGACTGCGCCTTGGCGAGCAGCGCGTGCCGCAGCGCGATGTTCTGGAGCGAATCGCGCGTCACGCCGCGCGCGTTCGGGCCGACGTAGAGCAACCGGTCGGCGTCGTACCCCATTCGCACGTTCTCGACGTTGCGACAAGCTGCGCAGGAAGAGGCCCGCGCCGATCAGCAACACGACCGAGAGCGCCGCCTGCGCGATCAACAGCCCAACGCGCAGACGCGATCGATGTACTACGCCCTCTCGCACGCCGGCCTTGAGCGCCGACGCGACGTCGCCCCTGCCGGTCTGAAACGCCGGGACGAGTCCGGTCAGCACGCCCGGCGACGATCGCGAGCGCGGCGGCGAAGAATAGAAGCCTCGAATCCACGAAAGCCGCCGCGTCCGGAATCGTCCTGGCCGAGCAGCAGCCGCCGCATCGCGAGGCCGCCCCACTGCGCGATCGCCACTCCCAGCGCGCCGCCGAGCACCGCCAACAGCAGACTCTCGATGAGCAGTTGCATCAGCAGTCGCGCGCGGCTCACGCCGAGCGCGATGCGCACGGCGATCTCGCGCCGGCGTCTCAGCGCGCGAGCGAGCAGAAGGTTGGCGACGTTGGCGCACGCGATCAGAAGCACCATCGCCGCGACGCCGATCAGCCAACTCGCGACCTTCGCGTCGCTTCCTTCGTTGGGACCGCGGTCGCGAAGCACGGGCCCGACCATCGCGTGCGGCTTGGCGATCGCGAAGGGCGAGTTCTTCGGGTTCAGCGCGACCTGTTTCTGGTAGCTCTGTCGATACGCGTTGGTGAGGTCGGTCGTCGCGGCGGCCTCGGTGACGCCCGGCTTGCGCCGCGCGAAGACCTCGAACCACGTCATGTTGTAGGTGCTTGTACCAGAGTTCTGCGGACCGCCGCGGCCTACGGCGTCATTCTCGGCCGCGATCGGGACGAACGCGACGACCGGGTCGAGCGTCGAATCCGTTGAATCCTTCGGGAGCGACGCCGACGATCGTGTACTTCGCCGGGCCGATGTCCATCAGCGTGCCGAGTGCTTCCTTGCGGCCGCCGAACTCGGTCTGCCAGTACGCGTAGGAGAGCACGGCGACGCGCGTTCCGGCCGGCGGCACGTCCTCGCTCGCCGTGAAGAAGCGGCCGATCACCGGCTTGATGTCGAACATCTTCCAGAGGTCGGCGCCGCTCACGCGCGACGCGCATTTCCGTGGTCGATTCGCCGGTGCCGATCGGCCGATCTTGTTCACGTAGTACGGCGTCATCGCGTCGAACGACGTCGTGCTTTCGCGCAGATCGAGGTAGCGCCGGTAGCCGGTGTAGCTCTGCGGCGCTCTCCGTGCCCCTGATCGACCGCACGCAGATAGATCCGCGTCTCACGCGCCGGCGCGTCGAGGAACGTCGGCGGCCGGAAGAGCAGCCGGTCGACGATGCCGAACATCGCCGCGTTGGCGCCGATGCCGAGCCCGAGCGTGAGAATGACGGCGACGGCGAACCACGGCTTGAGCCGCAGGCCGCGCAGCGCGTAGCGGAAATCCTGCGCGAACGCGCTCCACCACTCGGCGCGCCGTTCCTGTCCGACGCGCGCGCGGTCGATCGTCGTGAGTCGTTCGCGCGTGCGCTGCAACGTCGCCGAAGCGCCGCTCCGTCTCGCGGCGCGCATCGTCGGGTGTCATTCCGCCGGCCATGAGCTCCCTCATCGTCATGTCGAAGTGGAATCGCAGCTCGTCGTCGACCGCGCGGTCCACGGTCGCGCGTCCGCGTTCGATGCGCAGCAGCCGTCTCAATCCGGGAAATCGGCGAATCATTGGCGTCAGTCCGTCTCGCAGCACCTGGAAAACCGCGCTCGCGTACTCCGTCCACACGGCCGTCTTGGATCGCAGCTGCCGCCGGCCCTGCGACGTGAGCTGGTAGTACTTCGCCTTGCGGTTGTTGTCGGAAAGCCCCCACTCGGCTTCGATCCACGCGCGCTTTTCCATTCGATGGAGGGCGGTGTAGAGCGCGCCGTCCTCGATCTGGAGTCGCTGTTGGGTCGTGTCGCGGATCCACGACGCGATCGCGTAGCCGTGGCGCGGGCCCCAGGTCAGGGTCTTGAGGATCAGCAGGTCGAGCGTGCCCTGCAGGAGCTCGAGGTCGGTGTTCGCCACGTCGGTTCCGGTGTCGATGGTGCTCCGGCTCCCCTGAGGCGTTCAGGGAGGCGCATCCCATCAGACACCGGTCCGCGGAAAACGGTTGACCGGGCGCGCCAGACACCTCGTCCGACGGACAGAATTTCCCGGCATGCCTGAGCTGCCGGACATCACGGTCTACGTCGAGGCGATCCGCGCGCGGGTCGTCGGCCAGCCGCTGGAGACGGTTCTCATCCAGACGCCCTTTCTGCTGCGCACGGTCGAACCGACGCTCGACGTCTTCATCGGGAGGCCCGTGCGAGCCGTCGGCCGGCTCGGGAAGCGCATCGTCATTGGGTTCGACGACGAGCTGTTCATGGTCCTCCATCTCATGATCGCCGGGCGCCTCCACTGGATCCCGTCGGGCAAGAAAGGCCCGAAGAAGAGCGACCTGGCGGCGTTCGGATTCCCCAACGGGTGGCTCACGCTCACCGAGGCCGGCTCGAAGCGGCGCGCGTCGCTCTCGCTCGTGCGCGGCCGCGACGCCATGGCCGCGATCGACCGCGGCGGGCTCGAGGTTCTCGACGCGACCGTCGAGCAGTTCGCGGCGCGCCTCCGCTCGGAGAACCACACCATCAAGCGGTCGCTCACCGATCCGCGGCTCTTCAGCGGAATCGGCAACGCCTACTCCGACGAGATCCTCCATCGGGCGCGCATGTCGCCGGTGAAGCTCACGAGTCGCCTGTCCGACGACGAGATCGGCGGCCTCTTTTCGGCGACTGTCGCGACGCTTCGAGAGTGGACGGATCGCCTGCGCGCCGACGCGGGCGGCGAGTTCCCCGAAAAGGTGACGGCCTTCCGCCCCGAGATGGCGGTGCACGGCAAGTATCGCCAGCCGTGTCCCGTGTGCGGCTCACCCGTTCAGCGAATCCGCTACGCGGACAACGAGACCAACTACTGCGCCACCTGTCAGACCGAAGGCAAGCTGCTCGCCGACCGCGCGCTCTCCCGGCTACTCGGCCAGGACTGGCCGAAGAGTCTCGACGAGATGGAAGATCGGCTTCACGTCTATCTCGTCACTCGCTCGTCCCCTCCTACTCCGCCCGGAGCGCGATGATGGGGTCGACCGTCGTCGCCGCTCGGGCGGGGAAGTAACTCGCGGCCAGCGCCGCGGCGGCGAGCACGAGCGCTACGAGCGCGAACGTCATCGGATCCGTCGGCGTGACGCCGAAGAGAAGCGTCGACATGAATCGCGTCAGCGCCACGGCGCCCAATCCGCCGAGCACGAGTCCGGCCGCCGCGAGGCCGAGGCCTCGCCTCACGACGAGTGCGCGCACCGACGACGGCGACGCACCCAACGCCACGCGGATTCCAATCTCTCGCCGGCGTTGCGTGACGAGAAACGACAGCACGCCGAACACTCCCAGCACCGCCATCACGAGCGCCAGCGCCGCGAATACGGTCGAGAAGTGTCGTGGACCATCGCGCCGGCGCGACCGCCGAGGACACGACGTCATCGAGCGTCGCGACGTTGCGAATCGGCACCGACGGGGTCTAGCTCGCGCACGATCCGCCGCACGTCGGGCATAAGCGTCGCCGGATTCCCGGTCGTGCGGACGACGTACGAGAAAAAGGGCCAGCTCGGCATCACGGCGAGAGGCATGTAGACGGTCGGCACCGGATCGCTTCCCAGCCCGAGGTCACGCGTGTCGGAGACGACTCCCACGATCGGCGCCTGCTGGAACAAGCGGTTGTCCGGCGCGCCCAGATACACCGGTTTCCCGATCGGATTCTCGCCGGGGTAGTACTTCTTCACCAACGCCTCGTTGACGACGATAGCCGGTGCTTCCTTTCTATCGTCCTGGTTGAGAAGACGCCCCGATACGAGTCGAATGCCGACCGTCGTGAAATAGTCGGGCGTCACCACACGGTACGCCTCACCAGTGGGCTGCACGTTGTCCGGCAGCGGGCGATCGATGCGATTGAACCACGCGCCGATACCTCGCCCGCTGACGGGGAGCGTCGTCACCACCGCCGCGTTCGTTACTCCGCGGAGGGCACGCATGCGGTCGAGACTCGCCAGGAAGAATCCCGGCGTCGGAGAGCGCGGCGACAGCGAGAAAGTGAGGACGTGGTCCGAGCGAACACCCGGATTCACTCGCTCGAGGAGCGAGAAGCTCCGGATCGTGAGACCCGCTCCCGGCGAGCAGAATCATCGCCAGCGCGAGTTCGGCCACCACGAGCGACGCCGCGCGCGAACTGAGACCCGGTCGATCCTCTGTCGCCGTCGCGGAGTGCGCCAGCGGCGGGCGCGCGTCCGAACTGCCAGGCCGGAACGACGCCGAAGAACAGTCCGGCGAGCAGCGATGCGAGGAGCGTGAACAGGAGGACGCGTCCGTCGAGCGCGATCTCCTCCGAGCGAGGCAGGTTTGTCGTGACTTGCGCCGCGAGCACGAGCTTGAGGAACGCCTTGCCGGCCGCGAGCCCGGCGGCACCGCCGAGCAGCGCGATCACGAGGCTCTCCGTGAGTAGCTGGCGTCCGACTCGAGTCGCGCCGGCGCCGAGCGCACGGCGAACCGCGAACTCGCGCTGGCGGGCGCTCGCACGGGCGAGCAAGAGGTTGCCCAGGTTCGCGCACGTGATCAGAAGAACGAAGGCGACCGCGCCCATCAGAACCCACAGCCGCTGGCTGGTGGCGCCGACGATCGCGTCGCGCAGCGGAGCGACGTCGATCCGAGTTCCCTGGTTGTACTTGGGCCAATCGCGCGTGAGTCGCTGCGATTCGAGTCGCATCTCGGCGCGCGCCTGCTCGATGGTCGCGCCGGGGGCGAGTCGGCCGATCGCCGCGATGAAGTATTGGTCCCGGTTCGCGCGGAACTTGGCGTCGAGCCGCGACGGGACCCAGAAATCGTTGGGTGCGCCGGGGAAAGTGAACCCCGCCGGCATGACGCCCACGATCGTTCTCGACACGCCGCCCAGGTTGAGCGCCTGGCCCAGGATGCGCCGATCTTCGCCGTACAAGCGATGCCACAGGTCGAAGCTCAGCACGACGACCTGCGGCGCGTCGGCCGCTTCGTCATCGAGCGTCAACAGTCGTCCGAACAGCGGTTGAACAGCCGCGACCTGGAGCAGTCCTCCGATGCTTGTCGTCCCGACGAGTTGCTCCGGCTCGCCGTTGCCGACGAGGACGCGGCTCACCGGCGTATACCCGGCGATCTGCATCGATTTCGCCTGCTCCTTCCAATCGAAGAAGCTGCCCGGCGACGTCGAGCCGATCGTGAACGTGGTCGGTGGTGTTCGGGACTTCGCTCACCGCGACGAGTCGGTCGGGCTCGGACAGATGCAGCGGCGACAGGAGCACCGCGTTTACGACGCTGAAGATCGCCGTGTTGGCGCCGATGCCGAGCGCCAGCGTGGCGACGGCCACGAGGGTGAACAGCGGGGCCCGCCGGAGCGTTCTCGCGGCGAATCTCAGATCCTGAGCTAGCGAGTCGAACATGTTTTCCTCCAGCCGGGTGGTGACGTCGTGCGCGCGGGTGGTGCGGTCGGATCGCCGCGATCGCACGGCGAGCCGCAGGAGTCCGGGCAGCTCGCCGATCAGCGCGCGCGCGCCTCGCTCGCGCGCGATCTCGGCGAACACGGCGGTCATGTCGTCGGCGAACGCGTCGTTGAAACGCGACGGCAACAGCAGGCGCAGCAGCGCGCGGTAGATCCGGACGATCATCGCTTGGCCGCTATCAACTGCTTCGCTCTCGCCATGCCGGCGAGGCGCTCGATGCGCCGCGCTTCGGCGCGCGCGGCTTGCCGCCCCTTGAGCGTCAGAGCGGTAGTAGCGTCGCCGCAGGTCGTCGTCCCCTTTCGGCCGCTGGCGCAGCTCTTCGATCCAACCGCTGTCGAGCAGCCGTTTGACAGCGGCGTAGAGCGTGCTCGCCGTGAGGCGGACCTCGCCGCCCGTTCGCTGCGCGACGTCCTGGATGATCGCGTACCCGTGCAGGTCATCGTCCACGAGCGAGAGCAGAGATCTGGAAGACCTGTACTGACAGCGGCGAAGCGGATTTCGAGCGAATCGCGATCGGGCACGATCGACCCCTCGGCGGGAGTGTACCTTTGGGCGCTATACCGTCAGACGGTATAATGCGGGCGCGGCACTCGTCCCGTCAAGCAACTTGGGATCAGGCGGCCGTCAGCACCTCGGCGCCGCCTTCGCGGATCACGATCGTGTGCTCGTGGTGCGCGGCGAGACAGCCGTTGGCGGTGCGAATCGTCCAGCCGTCGTCGCCTTCGACGAGCGCGGTCGGCCGCTCGCTGATGATCGGCTCGAGGGCGATCACCATCCCTTCCGCGAGGCGGCCGGGGATGAACGGGCTGTAGAAGTTCGGCACGGCCGGCTCCTCGTGGAGCGCGCGGCCGACGCCGTGTCCCGTCATGTCGCGCACGACCGAGTGTCCCCAGCGGTTCACTTCGTCTTCGACCGTCCGTCCCAGCTCGGCGATCCGCAGCTCCGCGGCGGCGCGAGACAGGGCGCGGTCGAACGCGGAGCGCGCGCAACGAACCAGCCGCAGTCCGCGCGGTGAGACCGGCGGCACGAGAACGCTGATCGCCGAATCCGCGATGAGCCCATCGAGCTCGGCGGTGACGTCGATCTTCACGACGTCGCCCGCCGAGATCCGGCGCGGGCCGGGCACGCCGTGCACGATCTCGTCGTTCACGCTGATGCAGTTGAAGCCGGGGAAGTTGTAGGTCAGCTGCGGCGCCGATCGCGCGCCGTGCTTCCTCAGAAAGGCCGCGCCGACGTCGTCGAGCTGTGCGGTCGTCATCCCGGGTCGGAGCGCGTTCTTCATCTCCTGAAGGGCGCGGCCGACCAGCCGTCCCACCGCTCGCATCCCGGCCAGGTCACCCTTCGAGTCGATCGTCACAGCGTCATCTCCCCCTCGCAGACCAACACCGTCTGTCCGCCGACGCGCGCGGCGGTCGTGCGCCCGGCCTTCTTGTCGGCCTCGACCTCGAGGATGCTCGGCCGACCCATCTCGAACCCCTGCTCGACGACCCATCGCAGCGTGCCGTCGGTTCTGGGATCCCGTGCCGCAAGATACCCGCCGAGTGCGACGCAGGCGCTTCCGGTGGCGGGGTCCTCCGTCACGCCGATGCCGGGAGCGAACATCCGCGCGCGAACGTGATGCCCCGGGTGCTCGGGGTCCATCGCGAACAGGAAGACCATGTCCGTCACGTAGCCCGACAGCGCCGCCTCCCAGAGGTCGCCGCGGACGCGCGCGCGTCCGACCGCGCCCCGGTCCCGCAGCGGAACGAAGAGAAACGGCGTACCGCATGAGACGGACTCGGGAGGCGTGGCGCCGTCGAGTACGTCGGCGGCGGCCAACGACAGCATTGCCGCGAGTGTTTCTCTGGACGGGGGGGCAGGCCCGACTTCGGGCAACTTGGCCGCCGACAACTGTGCAAACGTCGGCTGGCCGTTCGTCGCCCGTATGGTGACGGGCACAGGGCCCACGCCCTCCTCGAAAACGATCCGGGTCTCGGGTCCCTTCAAAGGAATGACGCCGGTCGCGGCGAGCACGTGCGCGGTGCCGACGGTGGGATGGCCGGCAAACTGCAACTCGCCGCCCGGGGTGAAGATGCGCACCTTGGCGGTATGGCTCGGGTCGTCGGGCGGGAGCACGAACGTCGTTTCGGAGTAGTTGAACTCCCGCGCGATGTTCTGCATGAGTCCCGGCTCGATGTTTCGGGCATCGGGAAAGACCGCGAGCTGGTTACCGCCAAAGCGGTGGTCGGTGAAAACGTCTGCCGTGAGATATCGGGCGCGCATGTAGGGAAAATGTAGTTGCTCGGGCGAAGGAACTGGCGATTGTGTGCGCGTGTCTCAACCTTCTTAGCAACCCTCATTTCGTCCATTGTTCGAAGCCGTCTTCCAATTCCTGTTCAAGTACCGGCCGAGCGAGTTCGCCAACGGCAATTTGGCGCTGGGCGTTCCGTTTTCGGTGCTGCTGCTGCTGCTCGCGGCGGCCGCCATCGGCGTGCCCGCCGTTCTGAGTTACGCCGGCGTGCGCGCCAAGAGCACGCGGCGCGATCGTTGGGTACTCGGCGCGTTGAGAGTATCCGCCCTCGTCGTGCTGCTGGCCTGTCTGATGCGGCCGATGCTGCTCCTCTCGGCCGCCGTTCCGCAGCGCAACTACGTCGGCGTCCTGATCGACGACTCGCGGAGCATGCGCATCGCCGACCGCAACGGCCAGCCGCGCAGCGCATGGGCCGAGCACGCGTTCGGCGGCCCCGATAGCGCGCTGCTCGCGTCGCTGCGGAAGAAATTCCAGGTCCGCGTATTTCGTTTCTCGTCAGGCGCGCAGCGGATCGACAGCGCATCGGCTCTGACGTTCGACGCCGGCGAGACGCACGTCGCCGACGCCGTCGAGCAGGCGCGCCAGGAGCTGGACGCGGTGCCGTTGTCGGGGCTCGTCGTCGTGAGCGACGGCGCCGACAACTCCCGCGCCCCGATGGGCGACGAGCTGACGGCGCTTCGCGCGAAATCGGTTCCGATATTCACCATCGGGCTCGGCGCCGACCGGTTCGACAAGGACATCGAGATCCAGCGGGTCGAGACGTCGCCGTCGGTGCTTCGCGGCGGGACGCTGGTCGCCGACATCATGGTTCGCCAGCGCGGCTACGCGGGGCAGAAGGTGCCGCTTGTCGTCGAAGACGGCGGTCGCATCGTGTCGCGCGATTCGATCACGCTGCCGCCCGACGGCGACGTCGCTCCCGTGCGAATCAGCGTCGCGGCGAACGATCCCGGCGCGCGGTCGCTCACCTTCCGAATTCCAGCGCAGCCGGGCGAGCAGGTCACGCAGAACAACGCGCAGCAGGCGCTCGTCGACGTGCGCGACGACCGGGAGCGCGTGCTCTACTTCGAGGGCACGCCGCGTCCCGAGATGAAGTTCATCCGCGCCGCCGTCGAAGCCGACTCGAACCTGCAGATCGTCACGCTCCAGCGGACGGCGGAGAACAAGTTCTACCGCTTGAACGTCGACAGCGCGAACGATCTCGTGACGGGCTTCCCGAAGACGCGGGCCGAGCTGTTCCGCTATCGCTCGATCATCCTCGGCGACGTCGAAGCGAGCTTCTTCACGCACGACCAGCTCGCGATGCTCGCCGATTTCGTGAACGTGCGCGGCGGCGGTCTCCTGCTGCTCGGCGGCCGGCGCGCGTTCGCCGAGGGCGGATACGCCGGGACGCCGCTCGCCGACGTGATGCCGGTGGTGATCGCCGGCGACGCCGTGCCCGATTCGCTCACGTTCTTCGCCAACTTGAAGGTCGCGCTCACGCCGGCCGGCGAGAGCCACGCGGTAGCGCAGATCGCCGCGACGCCGTCGCGCTCGGCGGAACGCTGGAAGTCGCTGCCGCCGGTCACGACGGTGAACCGCATCCGCGAAGTGAAGCCGGGCGCGGTCACGCTCGTCACGGGATCGATTCCGTCGGGCGGACGCGCGGGAATGCCGGGCGCTCCGGTGCGGAGCTACGACCAGCCGGTGCTCGTGTATCAGCGGTACGGCCGCGGGTTGTCGGTGGCGTTCCCGATCCAGGACTCGTGGGTCTGGCAGATGGATCCCAACACGCCGGCGGACGACGACACGTATTCGCGATTCTGGCGGCAGATGCTCCGCTGGATCACGACCGACTCGCCGGGGCGCGTCGTCGTGTCGCTGCCGACGGACAAAGCCAACCCGCGGTCGCCGATCGCGATTCGCACCACGGTGATGGACAGCATCTTCATCGCGCGCAACGACGCGAAGGTCGTCGCGCACATCACGAGCGACAGCGGCGTCTCGCGCGACCTGCCGCTCGACTGGGCGATCGACCGCGACGGCGAGTACCGCGGCACGTTCACGCCCGACCAGGGCGGGATCTACTCGATCCACGTCACCGCGACGCTCCCGAACGGAGTGTCGGCCGGCGACACGACCTACCTGCGCGTCGCCGACCTCAACACCGAGTACTTCGACGCCGAGATGCGCGCGCCGCTGCTCAAGCGCATCGCGACGGAGACGGGCGGCCGCTTCTACACGCCCGAGACGGCGTCGACGCTGGCGGAAGACGTCGCGATGAGCAAGCGCGGCGTCACCGTCGTGAATCAGATGGATCTGTGGGACATGCCGGCGACGTTCCTGCTGCTCGTGCTGCTCGTGAGCGCGGAGTGGGCGTATCGGAAGTCGCGGGGGCTGGCGTGAGGAGCGGCTGGACGGCTGGACGGCTGGACGGCTGGACGGCGTGCTCCGAGTCGGAGCGACGGTCGTACTCGCGCGCTGGCGCTCGCGTGTCACGTGGCACGGTCGCCTCGCGCAGACGCATCTCGTGATCGTGAGCGGGTTGGGCGGGGAGGCGAAGTACGTCGCGTCGTTCACCAACCTTTCGCAGACGCTGGCCGACGCGGCGAACAAGCGGTTCGGGATTCCGCCGGCTGAGATTCAGTGGTTCGGCGAGGACAGCGTCTCGAAGAAGCCGTATTTCCGCGGGCAGTCGACGAAGGTCAACGTCGAGCGCGCGATGTCGCAGCTCGCCGCGAGCGCGGGCGCGGGCGACCAGATCGTGCTCGTGCTCATCGGCCACGGCAGCGGCGACGGGCCGGATTCCAAGATCAGCATTCCGGGTCCCGACCTCGGCGCGTCGGACTTCGCGCAGATGCTGGCGAAGTTCAAGACGCAGAAAGTCGCGTTCATCGACATGACGAGCGCGAGCGGCGACATGCTGCCCGTCGTGTCCGCGCCGAATCGCGTCGTCATCACGGCGACGAAGAGCGGCTTCGAGCGAAACGAGTCGCACTTCGCGCAATTCTTCATCGACGCGCTGACCAAGGACGTCGCCGACACCGACAAGGACGGGCGCGTCTCGCTGCTCGAGGCGTTCCGCTACGCGGTCGCCGAGACGAAGCGCCTGTACGAGACCGACACGAAGCTCCAAACGGAACACGCGCAGCTCGACGACGTCGGCGCGAAGACCGGCGTGAGCGATCCCGACGGCCGCACGGCGCAGGGCCTGCTCGCGCGGCGGTTCTTCCTCGACGGCGGGATCAGCACGACGGCCGCGAACGACCCGCAGCTCGCGTCGCTCTACAAGGACAAGTTCGCGCTCGAGGATCAGATCGCCCAACTGCGCGGCAAGAAGCCGACGATGACGGCCGACGCCTACGACGATGCGCTCGAGGTGCTGCTCGTCCAGCTCGCGCGCAAGTCGAAGTCGATCCGCGAGCTGGAAGGGAGGAAGTCCGGATGATGCGCTTCGCTCTCCGCGGCTCGGCGTCGCTCGCGTTCGCGTTGGCGCTCTTCGCGCCGCGCTCGATGGCGGCGCAGGACGACGGCCACGACCTGTTCCGCGGCGGCAAGTATCAGGAGGCCATCGCCGCGCTGAACAAGGTTCCGGCGAGCGACAGCGATTGGGCCGCGTCGCAGCGCGACCTCGTGCGCGCCTACGCGGCCATCGGCAAATACGACGAAGCGGAGGCGGCGGGGCGCCGCGCGGTGCTCTCGCCGAAAGGCGCCATCGTCTGGAATCCGCTCGGCGAAGTGCTGATCACGCGCGGCAAGCGCGCGGCGGCGGAGAGCGCGTTCGTCCGCGCGCGGCCGACGTCGGACAGCCTGATCGCGTCCCTCAATCTCGCCGTGCTGCACTACGACCGCGGCGACCGCGACCAGGCGATGAAGGAGTTCGATCGGTTCATCGACGTCTACAACCGATCGCTCGGCAACGATCTGACGAGCGACGACCTCATGGCCGTCGCCATCGCCTGCGAGTACCTCGGCGAGAACGACCCGCAGCTCTTCCACGACGCGCAGAAGGCCTACGACCGCGCGACGACGGTCGATCCGTCGAACGACGCGGCGAAGATCCGCCTCGGCGAGCTGTTCCTCCGCAAATACAATTTCGAAGAAGCGCAGAAGGCGTTCGAGGAAGTCTTACAGACGAATCCGAACGATCCGCGCGCGCTGCTCGGCGCGGCGCGCCGGCTCCAGGCCGACGGCCAAGCCGGCGGCGACTCGCTGCTTCGCGCCGCGCTGACGGTGAATCCGGAGTACCCGGACGCGCACGTCCTGCACGCCGAGGTGTTGCTCGGTCTCGAGGACTACGCCGCGGCGCAGGTCGACATCGATCGCGCGCTGAAGGTGGATCCGGTCAACGAACGCGCGCTCGCCGTGGCGGCGGCGATCAAATACCTCACGCACGACCAGGCCGGGTTCGAGACGCTCAGGCAGCGCGCGCTCGCCGCCGATCCGCGCGACGCCGAGTTGTACGCCACGCTCGCCGAGCTGGCGGGGGACGTGCGGCTCTACAAGTCGGCGTCGGATTTCGCGCGGCAGGGCGTGGCGCTCGACGCCAAGGACTGGCACGCCTGGAGCCTGCTCGGCATGAACCAGCTCCGGCTCGGCCAGATCGACACCGGACGCGCGAGCCTCGACAAGTCGTTCAAGGGCGACCCGTACAACGTGTGGGTCAAGAACACGCTCGACCTGCTCGACACGTACAAGAACTACGATCTCACGACGAGCCCGCGCTTTCAGTTCATGATCGAGAAGGACGAGTCGCCGATCCTCTCGATCTACCTGCGCGATCTCGCCGAGCAGGCGTACACGACGTTCGAGAAGAAGTACGCGTATACGCCGCCGCCGCCGGTCCGAATCGAAGTCTATAGAAGCCACGCCGACTTCTCGGTGCGCACGGTCGGTCTCGCCGGACTCGGCGCGCTGGGCGTGAGCTTCGGAACGACGCTCGCGTTCGACTCGCCGGCGGCGAAGGACGCCGGTCCGTTCAACTGGGGCTCGACCGTGTGGCACGAGCTGGCGCACACGTTCACGCTCGGAAGCACGGACAACCGGATTCCGCGGTGGTTCAGCGAAGGGCTGTCGGTGTACGAGGAGCATCACGCGCGGCCCGGCTGGGGCTTCGGCGTGACGCCGGATTTCCTCGCGGCGTACAAGGCGGGCAAGCTGGTGCCGGTGAGCCGGATGAACGACGGGTTCATGCATCCCGCGTATCCGGAGCAGGTGCAGTTCTCGTACTACCAGGCGTCGCTTGTGTGCGAGCTGATCGCGCGCGATTTCGGCGAGCCGGCGATCCTGCGAATGCTCCAGGCGTACAAGGACGGCCAGACGACGGACCAGGTGTTCCAGAAAGTTCTCAACACCGATCTCAAGTCGTTCGACAAGCGGTTCGACACGTACTTGAACACGCGCTTCGGGGCGGTGCTCGCCTCGCTGACGAAGACGCCGCCGAAGATCGGGGCCAACACGCCGGTGGAGTCGGCGATCGCGATGGCCGCCAAGTCGCCGAACGACTTCGGCGTACAGCTTTTCACCGGCGAAGTGCTCATCACGCACAACGACCTCGACCGGGCCATTCCATATGTAGAGCGCGCGCGGGAGATCTTTCCCGAGTACGGCGGCGACGACAGTCCGTACGCGGTTCTCGCGATGCTCTACAAGAAGAAGGGCGACCAGCGCAAGGAAGCCGACGCGCTCGCCAAGTGGACGTCGCTCACCGAGACCAACCTGCAAGCGCTCGAGCGGCTCGCGACGTTGCTCGAGCAGGTCGGCGACGCGAAAGGCGCGGCGGACGCGCTCGATCGCGCGATGTTCGTGAATCCGTTCGACGTCGGCATGCACCAGAAGCTGGCCGAGTTGTCACACGCGGCGGGAGACAAGCAGCGGACGGTGCGAGAGCGGGCGGCGATCGTCGCGCTCGGGCCGGTGGACAAGGCGGCCGCGTTGTACGAGCTGGCGCTCGCGCAGCACGAAGCCGGCGATGACGCGCATGCGCGCACGAGCGTGCTGCGCTCGCTGGAAGATGCGCCGAATTTCGAGAAGGCGCAGACGTTGCTGCTGACATTGTACGACGCGCGGACCAAGCAGGCCGGAGAGAAGCGACCATGAATCGATGGCGAATCGTGGGAGTCGCGTGCGCGCTGAGCGCTCTCGCGGTCAGCGCGGGATCCGCGCAAACTCGGCCGCGCGGCGGCGGATTCGGCGGATACTTCGGCGGTCCGGACGAGATGTACCAGCCGCCGGAGTTCGCCGGAAACGTGCCCGTACGACGGCCGCTTCACGTTCGCGCGCGTTCGCTACAAGGGATACGACCACTGGGCGGGGCGCGAAGGGCCGGGGTGGTCGCACGACTATCCGGACGCCGAAGAGAATTTCGCGAAGATCCTGCGCGACGTCACCAACGTGCACCCGTTCATCGAGCAGGGGCCGATGGTGGGCAGCGTGCTGGTCGCCGTCGACGATCCGCTGCTCTTCAAGTACCCGGTGAGTTACATGTCCGAACCGGGCGGCTGGCACCCGATCGGAGAAGGAGATCGCCGGCGCTCCGCTCCTATTTGTTGAAGGGCGGCTTCATGATCTTCGACGATTTCCGCGAAAACTGGGGCGGCAACTACGACTGGACGAACCTGCGCCAGATCATGGCGGCGGCGATCCCGAACGCGAAATGGGTCCAGCTCGACCGGCGACGAGCCGATCTTTCATTCGTTCTTCGACATCGACATGAAGTCCGCGGTCGTCTGGCCGTCGACGTCGGCCTACGGAACGCGGCCGCCGACGTACTGGACGGTATATCAGGACAACGACCCGAAGAAGCGCATGATGGTACTCGCCAACGTCGACAACGACATCGGCGAGTCGTGGCAGTGGTCCGCCTCCGGGTTCATTCCGGTCGATTCACAAAACGAGACGTACAAGCTGGGCATCAATTACGTGATCTACGCGCTCACGCACTAGCTGGTGATTTGCAGGGCACTGTAACCACTTCAACCGAGATTTCTCTTGGCCTCGACGATCTCGCCTCTTCCGAAGGCACCGGCACTCGAATCCCACGACGACATCGCGCTCGCCGACCGGCTGAAAACCGGACGCGACCAGATCACTTCCGAGCTGCACAAGCTGATCGTCGGCCAGGAGGACGTGATCGAGCTCGTGTTGCTGTCGCTGTTCACCGGCGGCAACAGCCTGATCGTCGGCGTGCCGGGATTGGCCAAGACACTGTTGATCAACACCGTGTCGCAGGTCCTCGATCTCAAGTTCTCGCGCATCCAGTTCACGCCGGACTTGATGCCGAGCGACATCACGGGCACGGACATCATCCAGGACGATCCGGAGACGGGCGGCCGGCGCCTCGTGTTCACGCCGGGGCCGATCTTCGCCAACATCGTCCTCGCCGACGAGATCAACCGCACGCCGCCGAAGACGCAGGCCGCGCTGCTCGAGGCGATGCAGGAACACCGCGTGACGGTGCAAGGGAAGACCTACACGCTCAAAGAGCCGTTCCACGTCTTCGCCACGCAGAACCCGATCGAGCTGGAAGGGACGTATCCGCTGCCCGAAGCGCAGCTCGACCGGTTCATGTTCCACATCATCATGGACTATCTGCCGGAAGACGACGAAGTCCGCGTCGCCACGACGACGACCTCGGTACAGAACTTTCGCTTTCAGCATGCTGTCACGGGCGCCGACATCGTCGCCTTTCAACAACTGATACGGCGCGTGCCGATCGCCGATCCGGTGGCGCGCTATGCCGTCGCCCTCGCGCGCACGAGCCGGCCCGGCCCCAACGCGCCGGACTTCATCAAGCAGTGGGTGTCGTACGGCGCCAGCACGCGCGCGCCGCAGCACCTCATCCTCGGCGGCAAGGCGCGCGCGCTCATGGATGGCCGCTACAACGTGAGCTTCGACGACATCCGCGCGCTGGCGAAGCCGGTGATGCGCCACCGCGTGCTGACGAACTTCCACGCGCAGTCGGAGCACGTCACGTCGGATCAGATCATCGACAAGCTGCTGCGCGCCGTGCCGCTGCCCAAGTCGGGCATGTAAGCCATGGCAACCGCCGCCGTCGCGACCCAGCCCACCAGCTTTCTCGATCCTTCGGTTCTCGCGAAGATCGGGAATCTGGAGCTGCTCGCGAAGGTCGTCGTCGAAGGATTCATCAACGGCCTCCATCGTTCGCCACACTTGGGGTCATCTACTGATTTCGCCGAGCACCGCGCGTACATGCCGGGCGACGACATCAGGCGGATCGACTGGCGGCTCTACGCGCGGACGGACCGGCACTACGTGAAGGAGTACGAGGCCGACACGAACACGAACTTCCTCGTCGTGCTCGACGTCTCGCCGTCGATGCGGTACGGCGGCGACACGGGCGCCGGAGAATCGGGGCGCGTGTCGAAGCTGACGTACGGATGCTATCTCGCCGCGTGCCTCACGTACTTCTCGAGCTTGCAGCGCGACCGCGTCGGCTTCGTCGCGATCGAACGCGACATCGTGGACTACGTGCCGCCGTCGGCCAAGCATCTTCAGCTCGTGTTGCACGCGCTCGAGCGCATCGAGAGCGGCTCGCGCGGCGCCCAGCCGGCGCCGGGGCAGACTTTGCTCCACCCGCCGTTGAAAAAGCTGTCCGAGTCGCTGCGGCGCCGGAGCCTTGTCGTGCTGATCTCGGATCTCTACGAGGATCCCGACGACGTTCTTCGCGCGCTGGCGAATCTCCGCGGCCGCGGGAACGACCTCATCGTCTTTCAACTGCTCGACCCGCGCGAGATCGATTTCTCGTTCTCCGACGCCAGCAACTTCATCGACATGGAAACGGGGACGAAGATGCCGATCATCCCCGAGTATCTGCGCAAGCAGTATCGCGAGCTCGTGCAGCAGCACACCGACGCGCTCTCCAAGCGCATCGGTGAATCGCGCGCCGACTACGCGCTGTTCGACACGTCCAAGCCACTCGACCGCGCGCTGTTCTCGTTCCTCGCGTCGCGGCAGAACTTCAACCGGGTGCGATAGGTGAGTTTCCTTGCTCCCGCTGTTCCTCGCCGGTCTCGCGGCGATAGCAATTCCGGTGATCATCCACCTGATCCACCGCGAGCGGCGCGTCGTCGTCGAGTTCCCGTCGCTGATGTTCCTGCAGCGCATTCCATATCGGTCCGTCCGCCGCCAGAAGCTGCGACACCTGTTGTTGCTCGCGCTGCGGTGCGCGGCGCTCGCGCTCCTCGTCGCCGCGTTCGCTCGGCCGTTCTTCCAGCGGCATTCGGCGGCGGTCACGACGAGCGGCGCGAAAGAGGTCGTCGTCCTGCTCGACCGTTCGGCGAGCATGGCGTACGGCGACCGCTGGTCGCGCGCGCAGGCGGCCGCGCGCAAGACCGTGCGCGCGCTCACCGGCGCCGACCGCGCGACGCTCGTGCTTTTCGATGACGACGCGATCGTGGCGAGCGAGCCGATGTCGACGGCGGACCGTGTGTCGGCCGCGATCGGGGCGGCGAAGCTCGGCGACGAAGGGACCAAGTACGCTCCCGCCCTCAAGCTCGCGTCGCAGATCATCTCGGCGTCCACGCTGCCTCAGCGCGAAGTGGTCGTCGTCTCCGACTTCCAGAAGAACGCCTGGGCGAATCACAACGAGATCGTTTTTCCCCGGGGTACGAATATCACACCTATCGACGTCGGTGGCGCGGCATCGTCGGACGTCGCCGTCACGCAGCCCGTGACCGACCGCGACAGCAACGGCGTTCGTGACCACGTGAGCGTGGCGACGCGGCTCATCAACACGGGAAAGACCGCTCGGCCCGTCTCCGCCACGCTGTCGGTCGGCGGCCGGACGGTGCAGACCCAGCACGTCAACGTGCCGGCGAGCGGCGCCCTCCAGGTGGCGTTCACGTCGATCCCAGTGCCGAACGCGCCGACGAAGGCTTCGATCAGTATCACACCCGATTCGTTGCCGCTCGACGACGTCAGCAACTTCACGATCGCGCCCGACGCGTCCGTGCCCGTGCTGATCGTCGAGCCGAACTCGCCGCGGACGAACCAGAGCTTGTTCATGAGCCGAGCGCTGTCGATCGGCGACAGGCCGAGCTTCCGCGTCGACGTCAAGTCGATCGGTGCGCTCACGCCGAGGGATGTCGATGGGCGCTCGCTCGTCGTGCTCGACGAGGTGGCGCCTCCGTCGCCGACCGGCGCGGTCGGCCAACAACTGAAGGCAGTGCTGGATGAGGGCGGCGGGATCGTGTTCGTGCCCGGCGCCGAGCGCACCGAGACCTGGGCGCAGGCGTGGCGGGCAATGCTTCCCGCGACGATCGGGCCGGTCGTCGACCGGGCATCGGATGCCGGCGGAAGCTTGTCGTCGATCGACTACGCGAGCCCGGTGTTCGAGCTGTTCAACGCGCCGCGCAGCGGCGACTTCACGACAGCGCGCTTTTATCGGTATCGTGCGCTCACGGCATCGCCGGGCGCGCCGATCTCGGCGCGGTTCGACGACGGATCGCCGGCGCTCGTCGAGCGGGCCGTGGGCAGCGGACGCGTCGTCGTGTGGGCGTCGACGATCGACTCGTACTGGACGAATCTGCCGCTCCAGCCAGTCTTCCTGCCGTTCGTGCACCAATTCGGCAAGCACGTCGGCCGCTACATCGATCCGCGCCCGTCATTCGTGACGGGCGAGGTGCTCGACCTGTCGCGACACGGCGAGTTGACCGCGCCGTTTCTCGGTGGACGCACCGCGGACAGCCTCACGGAGCTGACGCTGGAATCGCCGTCGGGCGTCAAGCAGCGCGTGACCGCGACCGGCCCGAATCATCTCGCCACGCTGCACGAGCGCGGGTTCTACGAGTTGCGCGGCCGTGACACGCCTGTCGGCAGCGGACGGCCGATCGCCGTGAACATCGATGCATCCGAATCGGATCTGTCGCATCTTGATCCGCAGGACATGGTCGCCGCCGTGACGTCGGCGAGCGCCCAACAGCAGGCAGGGAGTGACTTCAACGCCGCGACGCCGCAGGATCAGGAGCGTCGTCAGCGGCTGTGGTGGTATCTCTTGCTCGTCGCGGTGCTGGTGCTAGCCGGTGAGACGGCGGTCTCGAATCGCCTCTCGCGCGCGACGAGCTGACGAAGGAGAGTAGGAAAAGGGGGACGGGACCATGGAAAGCGTTCACGGGACGGGTGGCGAGCAGTCGCAGCTCCTCGGTGTGGTTCGCGACGTGCGGACGCGGTATCGCGCCAAGCTCGCCCTGAGGGGCGCGGCCATCACCATCGCGGCCGGATGGGCTCTCGTCGCGCTCGGCGGCGTGCTGATGAACGCGTTCCACTACGCCGACGGCCTCGTCCTCGCCGTGCGTATCGTCGCGATAGCGACGATCCTCGGCATGACCGCGTGGTTCATCGTGCGGCCGCTCCTCCCCAAGCTGCACGACGAACAGGTGGCGCTCTACCTCGAGGAGCACGAACGGTCGCTCAAGGCGACCGTGATCACGGCCGTCGAGATGCAGAACAGCGCGCGGGCCGAGAACATGCCGGCGCGGTCGCCGGCGCTCATCGACCGGTTGACGCGCACCGCGCTCGAGCGCGTGCGTCTCACCGGTGACGGCAAGGCGATCGACGCCGGCGAGTTGAAGATGAACGGTGGAATTCTCGCCGCGGTGCTCGGCGCGGCGATGCTGCTCACGATTTTCGGTCCGCCGGCGCTGCGGAACGGCCTCAAGCTGGTCGCGGTTCCGTGGCGCGGCGACGCCGCCTCGACGCTGTTCAGCATCTCCGTCGAGCCGGGGAACGCCACGGTCGCCAAGGGCGGCGACCAGATGATCTCGGCGAACCTGCGCGGCTTCCAGTCGGACCGCGTCGAGCTGCTCGTGCGACCGGCCGACTCGACGGCGTGGACGCATTTGCCGATGACCGCCGACTCGAACGGCGTGTTCGCGTTCCGTCTCTTCGACATCGGCTCCAAGACCCAGTACTCCGTCGAGGCGAACGGGATTCGCTCGAACACGTACACGCTCGACGTCTCGAACCTGCCGTTCGTCAAGCAGATCGACCTTCAGTATCGGTATCCGGCGTACACGCAGCTTCCGCCGAACGACGTCGACAGCACCGGCGACATCGCGGCGCTCAAGGGCACGCTGGTCCGCGTGCGCGTCGCGCCGACCGTGCCGACGACCGGTGGCCGCATCGTCGTCGAGGGCGGCGACACGCTCAAGCTCGTGCCGACTGAAGACGGCAAGCTGATGGCGATGCTGCGCGTCAACCAGCCCGGCTTCTACAAGGTCGAGCTTCAGGGGCCGGACGGTCGCATGGTCACCGGTTCGCTCAACTACACGATCGACGTGCTCCCCGATCGGCCGCCGACGGTGCAATTCACCAAGCCCGGCCGCGACTCGAAAGTGCTTTCCGTCGACGAGGTGTACACGGAGGTCCGCGCGCAGGACGACTACGGCGTCGCGAAGGTCGACCTTCACTTCTCGGTGAACGGCGGGCCCGATCAGGCGATGTCGCTGCACGACGGCACGAAGGCGATCAAGGACATCTCGGCGGGCTACACGTTCATGCTCGAGGGTCTCAAGCTCGAGCCTGGCGACGTTGTCTCGTACTACGCGCACGCCACCGACAACAACGCGGTGACCGGCGCGCAGGGCGCGTCGACCGACATCTACTTCATGCAGGTTCGGCCCTACGAAAACGACTACCGCCAGCAGCAGGGAGGCGGCGGCGGCGGCGGAAGCGGCCAGCAGAACGACGCGAACCAGCTCTCGCAGACTCAGCGCGAGATCATCGCGGCGACGTTCAAGACGGCGCGCGACAGTGCGCAGACCGACAAAAAATCGCTCGACGAGAACCTCGCGACGCTGCGCCTTTCGCAACAGCGCCTGCGCGAGCAAACGAGCCAATTGGCGAGCCGGCTCGTCGAGCGTGGCATCGCGCAGGGCGACAGCGCGTGGAGCAAGATCGCGCAGATCCTTCCAAAGGCGGCCGCCGAGATGGACACGGCCGAGAAGAACCTCACAAAGGGATCGCCGTCGTCGGCGCTGCAGCCGGAGCAACGGGCGCTCGCGCAATTGCAGCGCGCCGAGGCCGTGTTCCGCGAGATCCAGGTCTCCATGGGCGGAGGGGGCGGAGGCGGGGGGGGCGGCGGCAACAAGACCGACGCGCAGGACCTCGCCGACATCTTCGAGCTACAGAAAGACAAGATCCGCAACCAATACGAGACGGTGCAGCGCGGCCAACAGCAGCAACAGCAGCAGCAGTCAGACAATCAAGTCGACGAGACGGCGGAAAAGCTGCGCCAGCTCGCCGCGCGCGAGCAGCAGGAGAACGAGCGCGCGCGCGCCAAGGCCGACAGTCTTTCCCGAATGGGTCAGTCGGGCGCGTCCGGCGGTCAGGGCCAGCGCGACCTCGCGCAGCAGACGGAAGACGAAGCGCACAAGCTCGAGCGTCTCGCGCGCGAGCAGCAGAATCAGTCATTGGCCGACGCCGCGCGGCGTCTCCAGGACGCCGCCGATGCCATGCGTCGCTCCGCAGCGAACGGAAGCCGAGGCTCAGGTGACGCGGCGCAGGCCGACAAGGCGTTGAGCGACGCGCGTCGTCTGCTCGACCAAGAGCGCAACGGCCGGTCGTCGCGCGACCTTAGCGACGCGATGAAAACGGCGCAGCAGCTCGCCGACCAGGAAAAGAAGGTGCAGTCCGACGAGCAGAAGCTCACCCAGGCACAGAGCGGAGCCTCCGCCGGCGCCGGCTCACAACAACAGATGAAGGACCTCCAGCAGTCGATCGCCGATCAGAAGGCAGCGATGGCGAACGAAGTGAAGGATCTCAAGTCGCAGCTCGACCGCATGTCGAACGACAGCCGGCGCGATCAGAAGGACCTGTCACGCGCGCTTGGCGGCGCGGCGGACACGTTGCGCGGACGCAAAACGGAGGAGAAGCTCCGCTACTCGAGTGGCGCGGCCCGCACCGCGCCGTCGGAGTGGCTCAACTCGACCGAGCCGCAGATCGCGTCGGACATCGCCGATCTCGGCCAGCGCATGCAACAGGCGCAGTCGGCCGCGCAGAACGGCAACGGCCAGCGACAGCAGGCGCAGGCCGCCGACAAGACGCGCGACCTTGTGCGCGGACTCGAGTCGATGGACGAACGCATGAAGCAGCGCGCCGAGCAGGGTGGTGCGTCTGGTCAGGCGGGGGGCACCGATCAGGGTCGTCGCTTACAGCAAGGACAGTCAGGGCAACAAGGCCAGGGTCAATCGCCGCAGGGCGAGCGCGGCCAGGGTCAGGCGCAGGGACAGCAAGGCCAGAAGGGTCAGGGTCAGGCGCAGGGCCAGCAAGGACAACAAGGGCAGGGCCAGGCCCAGGGTCAGCAAGGACAGCGCGGCCAGGGCCAAGCTCAAGGCCAACAGGGGCAGCAGGGCCAAGGGCAAGCGCAGGGGCAGCAGGGACAGCAGGGACAGCAGGGTCAGGGTCAACAAGGGCAGCAGGGGCAGGGCCAGGGCCAGCAGGGGCAACAGGGGCAACAGGGGCAGGGTGGCCAAGGTCAGGGCCGCGGACAGCAGCAGGCCAACGGCTCGGGGCAAGGCAGCGGCAAGCCCGGCTCGCAGCAAACGAACGGTGGCATGGGCGGTCCGCTGAATCCGAACGGCGTGCCGGGCGGCGGCGCGCCGAACGGACGTCTCTCCCCCGACGACGCGCAGCAATTCAGCCGCGAAGCGCAGCAGCGTCTCGCCGACGCGCAGGCGCTGCGCACCGAACTGCAGCGGCAAGGCTTGGCGACGAAGGAGCTCGATCAGGCGATCGACAACCTTCGCCAGCTCACGAACGCGCACACGCTCGAGGATCAGCGCGTCTCGACGGACCTGCGCGCGAAAACCATCGAGGGCTTCAAGGATTTCGAATTCGGCCTTCGCCGTAAGCTCGGCGAGTCCGATTCGACGCGCGTGCTGCTGGAGCGGTCGGGCGACGTTCCCGCGGCGTACAAGTCGAACGTCGAGGAGTACTATCGGTCGATCGGCAAAGGGGCTAAGAAGCCGTAGCGGTTGCCGGGCATCCGGCGTGGTCGTCTTCGTCGAGAGGTGGCGCCTCGTGGCGCGCCTCGTCGTCGGACGAACCAGCCACGCCGATGCCCCCTTCCTCCTCGTCGCTCAACTGCCCCAACTGCGGCGCAGCGGCCGCGGCTGACGCGACCCGCTGCGACTACTGCGGCTCACGGCTCGCGGTCGTCGCATGCCCGTCGTGCTTCGGCTCGATGTTCGTCGGCGCGCAGTTCTGCCCGCACTGCGGCACCAAGATCGAGGCTCCGGAGGCGGCGGAGGGCAAGACGCTCAAGTGCCCCGGATGCACCGGCGGCATGAGCCCCGTGCGTCTCGGATCCACGCCGCTCCACCAATGCGACCAGTGCGGCAGCGCGTGGCTCGCGCCGAACGACTTCGCCTCGCTGTGCGGCAACCGCGAGGAACGCGGAACGGTGCTGACGTCGCTTGGCGCCGGCGTCGGGCCCGCGCGCGTGCTGGACCAGGGCAAGGTCCGCTACGTCCACTGCGCGGTTTGCGACAAGGTCATGAACCGCGTGAACTTCGGAAAGATGTCGGGAATCATCATCGACGTCTGCAAGAACGACGGCGTGTGGTTCGAGCGCGACGAGCTGCGCGGCGTGCTTCAGTTCGTGGCGAACGGCGGCATCGATCGCATGCGCGCGACGGAAGCGGAGCGCAAAGCGTCGCAACGATCGGCCATCGGGCTCGATCCCGGCATCTCGGTGAACACGTCGACCCTCTCGTCGAACTTCTCGATTCCGTTCCCGTCGGGCGGCGCCTCCAACGCGCACTCCGGCGACCTCGCGTCCGCGACACTGAATTTCGTCCTCAAGACGCTCTTCTCGTAACGGGTGCGCGCGCGCCGGCACGCTCACTACCCGATCAGCCGGTCAGGATGTCGATGAGCGTTTTCGTATCGATGTTTCCCCCGGACACCACGCACACGATCGTTCCGGTTCCGGCGCGTCCGGCGAGCGCCGCGGCGACCGGCACCGCCCCCGCTCCCTCGGCGACGACGCGCGTGCGTTCCACCAAGAGGCGGATCGCCGCCCGCGTCTCGGCCAGCGTCGCGACGAGCGCGCCGTGGACCAGGTCGGAGACGATCGGCCACATCTCCTCGAGCACGCCGCGGCCGCCGATGCCGTCCACGAAGCTCGGCGTTCGCTCGACGACCACCGGATGCCCCGCGGCGAGCGCCGCCGACAGTGGAGTCGATGTCTCCACCTCACACCCATAAACGCGCGCGTTCGGTCGGAGCGCGCGCACCGCGGTGGCGATTCCCGACACGAGGCCGCCGCCGCCGAACGGCACGAGCACGGTGTCGACGTTCGGCAGATCCTCGAGGATCTCGAGCCCGATCGTTCCATTGCCCGCCATCACGTCGCGGTCGGCGACCGGATGGATGAATCGGCCGGCCATCCCCTCGCGCCCGTGATCGCGGAGCGTCTGCCACCAATCGTCGTACGGAAGCGGGACGATGTTCGCGCCGAGTCGCTTGACCGCGTTCACCTTCGTCGAGGGCGCGTTGTCGGGCATCACGACGGTGCAGGGCACGCCGAGGTCGCGCGCGCCCCACGCGACACCCTGCGCCATGTTGCCCGCGCTCGCGGTGTACACGCCATCCGCGATGACGCTGAGCGGGAGCGAACGAATCGCGTTCGTCGCGCCGCGAAGCTTGAACGACCCGATCGGTTGGAGGTTCTCGAGTTTCAGGTAGATCTGCGCGGGGCCGTCCACCTCGAGGCGGACGAGCGGCGTGCGTCGCGCGGCCGACGCTATCCGCTTCTGCGCCGCGCGGACGTCGTCGATCGTGATCGGCTCAATGTGCCTCAAGCCGCGCCCCGCCGAGCTCGACTTCCACCCCGGCGCCCGCGCGTCGAGCCGCGTCGTACACGTACGACGCCGCGGCGAGATCTTCGATGGCCAGCCCGAGCGACTTGAAGAGCGTGATTTCCCGTTCGTCGCGCCGCCCCTCGCCGCGGCCGATCGCCAGCTCGCCGATCTCGGCGACGATGTGATCGGGCGTGATCGCGCCTTCCTCGAGCGGCACGAGCGTGTCGCCCGGCTCCTTGAGTGCCGACTCGCGCCGATCGACGTAGAGTCGCGAGCGGACGACGCATTGCGTGTCGAGCTCGCGCGCCGAACGCTGCGACGCGCCGATGGCGTTGATGTGCGTGCCCGGCGTGAGCCACTCGCCGAATAGCACCGGAGCGCGGGCCGACGTCGTCGTGCAAACGATGTCTGCGTCGCGCACGGCGTCGGCGCACGACGGCGCGAGCGACGCGTCGAGGTTGAATTTCGTGCGCGCGACGTCGACGAGGCGTTCGGCGTTGGCCGCCGTTCGGCTCCAGACGCGCAGAGAGGTGATCGGACGGACGGCGCACATCGCCTCCAGGTGCGCGTGCGCCTGCACACCGGCGCCGACGATCGCGAGCGACGACGCGCCTTGGCGGGCGAGAAGCCACGTCGCGACGGCGGATACGGCGGCAGTGCGGATCGTCGTCACGGAGGTCGCGTCGAGCAGTGCGGCGAGGCTGCCGTTGTTCGGATCGAACAGCAGAACCGCGCCCTGATGCGAGTCGTACTGCGTGCCGTGGTTGCCCGGGTACACGGTGATGATCTTCGCGCCCATCGTCTTCGGCGAAGCGATGTACGCGGGCATCACGGCGAACGCGTCGTTCGTGTCGGGAATCAACACGACGGTGCGGAGCGGCAGAATCGTCTCGCCGCGCGCCAGCGCCGAGAGCGTCGACATCATGAGGTCGATGCACTCGCGCATCGGCAGCAGATCGATGACGGCCTGTTGGTCGAGTATCAACATGGGTCAGAAGAATACGGCCTCAGCGGCGTGCCGGGGCATTTGGCTTGCCCTTGATACGGTCGAGGCAGCACGACAAACGGCCTCGACACTCAGGAGGTAACCCATGGACGAGAAACGCGACGACCTGAAGAAACAAGGCTTCAAGGATTCGCTCGAGGGCAAGAGCGACAAGCTCAAGGGCCACATCAAGGACGCGGCCGGCGGTCTGACGGGCGACGACGAGCTTCAGATCCGCGGCAAGATCGACGAGCTCAAGGGCAAGGTGAAGGACACGATCGGCAAGGCGGAGCGCAAGGTCGACGATTCGAGCGACCGCTTCTCCGACAGCGACCCCGATCGCTCGCGCGACGACGACCTCTAGAATTCGGTCGCTTTTCGGGCAAAGAGCGCCGGCATCTGCCGGCGCTCTTTTTCCGGCGCCCTATTCCTCGCGCAGCGCCGTGAGCGGATCGACAGAAGTCGCCCGCGCGGCCGGGCCGAGCGTCGCCGCCAGCGCGACCATGGCGATGACGACGGCCGATCCGACGAAGACACGCGGATCCCTCGGACTCACGGCGTACAGCATGGAGGCCACGAATCTCGAAACCACAAACGCCGCGGCGAGACCGATCAGCGCACCGACGCCGGCGAGCGCGACGCCGTCACGCACGACCAGGCCGATGACGTCGGCCCGCTGCGCGCCGAGGGCGACGCGCACGCCGATCTCCCGTCGACGCTGCTCGACGCCGTACGACAGCACCGCGAAAACTCCGACGGCGGCGAGCACGACGGCGAGCGAACCGAACAGGGCGAGCAATATCGTGTTCGTCCGCCGCGGCGCGACGGTCGTGTCGATCACGTCGCTCATTGTCGCCATCGAGTAGAGCGGCTCCATCGGGTCGGCGAAGTGCACGGCATCGCGCAACGCGGCGAGCATCGCCGACGGCTTGCCGGAGCCTCTCGCGACGATCGACGCGTAGGGTTGCGGCTGTTCCGACATCGGGAGGTACATCTGGCCGTCCGGCGCCTCGTCGAGGCGCCGCGTACGAATGTCGGCCACGACTCCGACTACGGTGCGTCGCTCTTGCCCGAGGAGGAGCTGACGCCCGACGGCTTCACGGCCCGGCCACAGTGTGTGCGCCAGCGTCTGATTGATGACGGCGACACGATGCGTGGTGTCCGCCGACGCCGGGAGATCCTCTCCGCGCAGCGGCACGCCCATCGCGGCGAAGTAGCCCGGAGTGGCCATCAGGTACAGACCGAGGCCCATTCGCGTGGTGTCGGTCGGCGCGTCGTCGGGAGCGACGCGAAGGCCGATCCCTCCGACGCCTTCCATCGGCAGCGCGCTGACCGCGGCCGCCGCCGCGATCCCCGGCGTCGCGCGAAGCCGCTCGAGCGTCCGATCGAAGAACACGCTCTTCGCGGCGGCGTTCGGGTAACGCGTGCCCGAGAAGACGAGGCGGCCGGTCACCACTTGTTCCGGGCGAAGGCCGGAATCGGTGCGCAGCAGCGCGTTCAGGCTCTCCATCATCAGCCCCGCGCCCACGAGCAGCATGACGGCGAGCGACACCTCGGCCACGACGAGAGCGCCGCGCGCGCCGGCCCCTCGCCGCCGCGTCCCTCCACCACCAGCGCCGGCCGACTTCATCGCGTCGCCCAGATCCGTTCGCGACGCGCCAAGCGCGGGAGCGACGCCGAATACGAGGCTCGTCGTCAGGGCGACGATCATCGTGAACGCCAACACGCGCCCGTCCACGCCGGGCGGCGAGACGTCGGCGAGACCCTGGGGCAGCGTCGCCGACAGCATGCGCATCGCAAACCCGCGCGGCGACGACAGCGATCGCCGCACTCGTTCCGGCGAGGAGAAGGCTCTCCACGACGAGCTGTCGAGTGATGCGCAGCCGCGTGGCGCCGAGAACCACACGGATGGCCAGCTCTCGCCGGCGGACGGCCGCGCGCGAGAGGAGCAGGTTCATCACGTTCGCGCACGCGATGAGCAGAAGGAGCGCGGCGCTCGCGCCGAGCACGATGAGGCTGGTCCGCCGGTCGCCGACGAGCGTGGTCTGGAGCGGCCGCACCAACCGCGCGACGGGATCGTCTGTGGGTTTGATGGAGCGAAATCGTTTTCTGATGACGTCGGCGTGCTGCGCCGATTGCGCGACCGTCGCGTTGGGCGCGAGGCGCGCAATGAAGACCGACGGAACGAAGTTGCGGAACGCGGACATGATCTCGAAGCCGAACGGCAGCGCGAGCGGGATCCACACGTCGGTGCGCCCGGGGAAACCGAAATCCGACGGCATGACGCCGGCGATGCGATAGCTCTTGCCGTTCAACTCCAGCGTGCGATTCACGACATTCCGTCCGCCGAACTCGCGCTGCCAGACGCCGTGCGAGATCACCACCGCCGCCGGTCCGTCCTTGGCGTATTCCTCGGGCGCCGGCAGCCGTCCCGACGCGGCGTGCTGGCCGAGCGTCGCGAAGAACCGCGACGTCACGTACGTGATCTTCACGCGCTCGGGCGTCGCGCCGCCGGTGAGGTTGAGCCCACCGCTCGCGTACGCCGCGACCTCGGCGAACACGGACGGAATCCGCGGCGAAGTCCTCGATCGTCGGGGACGATTTCGCATGTCCCGCGACATCGAGCGGAAGCGACGCGTCGGCGATCGAGACGAGCCGGTCGGCGGACGGGAACGGGAGCGGCTTCAGAAACGCGGCGTCGATCGCGCTGAAGATCGCCGTGTTCGCGCCGATGCCGAGCGCCAGCACGAGCACTACGAACGCGGAGAAGCGCGGCTCGGCACGCAGCCGGCGCAGCGCGTATCGAAGATCCTGCGCGAGATCCTGCAGCATGTGCTCTCTCCTGTATCGGCTGAGCTTGCGCCGGTCGTGCGTCTGGAGCCGGCGTCGCAGACCACTCATGTCGCCGAACGCGTCCGACGCCGCTTGTCGCGCGTCCTCGGGCGAGAGTCCGCGTGAAACGAAGGATTGGGTCAGCCGCTCGAGGTGATACGACAGTTCGTCGTCGATGTCGCCGCCGATGTCCGGCCCCCAGAACCGCAGATAGCGGCGCCAACGCTCAGACAAGGGCCGGCTCCGCGCGCAGAACGAGGGTCACGGCGCGCGACAGCTGCATCCACGCCGTCGCTTCTGTCGTGAGGTGGGTTCGGCCGATCCGAGACAGCGCGTAGACCCGCACGCGGCGCCCGGTGTCGGAGAGCGTCCACTTCGAGGTGACCAGCCCGCGGTCCTCGAGGCGCCGCAGCGCGGGATACAAAGAACCCTCTTCGATCGCGAGCGACTGCTTCGTGACGTCCTCGATCCACCGGGCGATGCTGTAGCCGTGCAGATCTCGGCCGACGAGGGCCTTCAGGATCAGCAGCGTCAGCGTGCCTTGCAGCAAATCTCCCTTGTCGCGCGCCATCGCTCGCTCCACGCGAAGTCCGTCTCGGACGATACGCGATGAGGCATAGACGTGCAATGGGTGCCAGCGTTCTCAACAGGTGATGCCTTGACCTTCGACAACAAGAACTGCACGTTGTTGTCGAAGGTTGAGGCAACGCCCCGAACCGACCGGTCATGACCGAACGCGCCGACTTGCTGCAAGGCACACTGGACCTGCTCATTCTCAAGAGCCTCCTCGCCGGTCCGCTCCACGGTTGGGCCGTGTCCAAACGCATCCGCGACTGGTCCGAGCGACGTTCTCCAGATCAATCAGGGCTCGCTCTATCCGGCCCTCTATCGCCTCGAAGAGCGCGGACTGATTCGCGCCGAGTGGGGCACGTCGAGTGAGGGACGCCGCGCGAAGTTCTATACGCTCACCGCCGCCGGACGAAAGCAGTTCGCCGGCGAACGCGCCGACTGGCGGCGATTCTCGCTCGCCATCGAGCAAGTCCTCGAGGCGACATGATTCTTTGGCGCAAGCTCCGGTCGCTCGTCCAGCGCTCAACAGCGCGAGCGCGACATGGACGACGAGATGCGCTTCCACGTCGAAATGGAAGCCGCCGAGTTCGTTCGCGGCGGCATGCCCGCCGACGAAGCCGGCCGTCTGGCTCGAGCGACGTTCGGCGGAATCGAGCGGCACAAGGACGACGCGCGCGATTCGGTCGGCTTGCGCCTGCTCGACGATCTCGCGCAGGACCTTCGTTACGCCGTGCGCCAGCTGCGCGCGAGTCCCGGATTCACCGCGGCGACGATCGTCACGCTCGCCCTCGGCGTTGGCGCGACGACCACGATATTCGCCATCGAGCGTACCGTGACGGCGACCGATCTCGCGTTCGCTCGACCCGACGAGTTGGTCCATCTGGCGCAGGGCACCGGCGGCGACTGCAACGCGTGCTGGCGATTGGCGAAAGGCAATTACATGACTGTCCGCGACGAATCCAGGACGCTCGTCGGCGTCACCCTCGTCGCCGACTGGAGCGCCATCCTTCGCGGCCCCGAGCACACGGAGATCGTCTCCGGCGCGCTGGTCACTCCCGCGATGTTCCAGATGCTCGGCATCCCCGCCATGCTCGGTCGGACGATCGCGCCCGCGGACACCTCGCCGGACGCGCGCAACGTGGTCGTGATTGCCGAGAACCTCTGGCGGAATCGCTTCGCCGCGGACCCCGGCGTCGTCGGCTCCAAGATCGTTCTCGACGCCGTTCCGCGGACGATTGTCGGCGTCATCGCCGACCGCTTCGCGTTTCCGCAGCGAGCTCTCGTCTGGGCGCCGCGCATTCTCGGCCCTTCGGACGCGAGCGATCGCTCGTGGACGAACGACAACGCGATCGCGCGTCTGCGCCCGGGAGTGGCGCTCCCGCAAGCGCGCGCGGAGCTCGCGGCGATCGGCGCGCGACTCGCGGCCGAGTATCCGGACGCCATGAAACATTGGACGATCGACGCGATGTCGTTTCGCGAATGGTTGTCGCCGGACCGCGGCGACCGCACGGAAGCACTCCTGTACGTCGCGGTCGGATTGGTCCTGCTCATCGCGTGCATCAATCTCGCGGGCCTTTTGATCGCGCGGCTCACGGTTCGGCAGAAGGAAATCGCCGTCCGCGCGGCGATGGGAGCGAGCGCGGGCCGCATCGCGCGTCAACTGCTCGCGGAGACGGTGCTGCTGACGATCGTGAGCGGCGCCGCCGGCGCCGCCGTAGCCGCGGCGGCTGTGCGGGCGGTTCGCGACTCGATGCCGGGCTTCGTCGTCGAGCTTCTTCCCAACTGGCCGGCGATGCGGATGGACATCCCCTCGCTACTCGTCGCGCTCGGCACGGGCGCGCTCACGGGGTTCGTCATCGGTCTGTGGCCCGCGTGGCGGTTCGGACGCCCGATGCTCGTCAACGTGCTCAAGGATGGCGCGCGGACCGCGACGTCTGCCGGAGGCGCCTCACGGACGCGGCGCGCGCTCGTCGTGGCCGAGGTCGCGTTCGCGATCGTCTTGCTCGCGGCGGCAGGCCTGCTCGCGCGAACCCTGCGCAACCTCCATTCGGTGCAACCGGGTTTCCGCGCCGATCACGTGCTCACGTTTCGCGTGACCGGGCCGCCGCATTTGCAGGGAGACTCGACGCCGGTCGACTCGCTCAAATTCGAGCGACTGGCGCGGCTGCTCGACGCGAGTACCCGCCGTCGTACGAGCGGCGCCCGTGTATGGCGCCCCCTATACGCACTCGGCGAGCACGAACGGATTCGGCATTCGCGGCATGGAGTCGGACAAGCCCGGACATGGCCTCAGCGTTCAAATGGTTCCCGCGGGCGTCGACTACTTCTCGACGCTCGAGATTCCGATCAAGCGCGGGCGGCCGTTTACCGAGGCGGATCGGCCGGACGCCGCGCGGGTCGCCATCGTCGACGAGACCGTCGCGCGCCAGTTCTTCAAGGATCTCGATCCGATCGGGCAATACATCAAGATCGACACGCTCTACTGGCAGGTCGTGGGCATCGCCGGCGACACGCGATACGGCGCGCGGAATCGGAAACCCGCCACGTATCCCGGCGAGATCTATCGGCCGATCGCGCAGTGGCCGTGGCGGCAGGCACAATTCGTCGTGCGCACGCACGGCAACCCGCTCGACGTCGCACCCGCGCTTCAGCGTGTCGTTCGCGATTTCGATCGCGATCTTGCCGTCACGCGGATCCAGACGATGACGTCGGTGATCGAGGAGGACGTCGCTCCCGACCGCCTGATCTCGGGGATGATGCTCGGATTCGCCGGCGCCGCGATGCTCATCGCCGCGATCGGCCTTTACGGAGTGATCAGCTATGGCGTCGCGCAGCGCGTGCGCGAGTTCGGGATTCGCCGCGCGCTCGGCGCCGAGTCGAGCGCGTTGGTGTCGCTCGTGCTCGGCCAGGGCGTGAGGCTCGCGGGAATCGGCGCGCTCCTTGGCGTCATAGGCGCAATCGCGACGACGCGCCTCATGCGCTCCGTGCTCTACGGCGTGTCGCCTGGAGATCCACTCACGCTCGGCGGCGTGGTCGTCGCGATGTGCGTTGTCGGCCTGGCCGCGTCGTACATCCCGGCGCGGCGCGCCAGCCTGGCCGACCCGATGGTCTCGCTGCGCGAAGAGTGAGCGCCGGCTACTTGTCCGCCATGAACGGATACGTGTAGTCGAGCGGCGGCGAGAAGGTCTCCTTGATCGCCCGCGCGCTCACCCAGCGCACCAGGTTGAGCTTCGATCCGGCCTTGTCGTTCGTGCCCGACGCGCGCGCGCCGCCGAACGGCTGCTGGCCGACCACCGCGCCCGTCGGCTTGTCGTTCACGTAGAAGTTGCCGGCCGCGTTGCGCAGAGCCATCGACGCCTCGCGCACCGCCGCGCGATCGTTCGCGAAAACGGCGCCGGTGAGCGCGTACGGTGACGTGCGGTCGATCACCTCGAGCGTCTCGTTCCACTTGGCGTCGTCGTACACGTACGCCGTGACGACCGGGCCGAAGATCTCCTCGCACATCAGCCGGTACTCCGGCGACTTCGCCTGCACGAGCGTGGGCGAGACGAAGTAGCCGTCGCGTGCCGTCCGTCTTGCCGCCGGCGATGATCGTCGCGTTGGCCCGCGCGTCTTCCACGTAGTCGCTGATCTTCTTGAACGCTTTCTCGTCGATCACCGCGCCGACGAAGTTGCGGAAGTCGGTGATGTCGCCCATCCGCATGTCTTCCATCATCGCGACGACGCGGTCGCGCACGTCCTTCCACAACGACCGCGGGATGTACACGCGGCTCGCCGCCGAGCACTTCTGCCCCTGGAATTCGAAGCCGCCGCGCGCGATGGCGACGGCGAGCGCCTGAGGATCGGCCGACGGGTGCGCGAGGATGAAGTCCTTGCCGCCCGTTTCGCCGACGATGCGCGGATACGTCGCGTACTTGTCCATGTTCGCGCCGATCGTGCGCCACATGCTGTTGAAGACGCTCGTGCTCCCCGTGAAGTGCACGCCCGCGAGATCGCGGTGCGAGAGCACCACGTTCGAGACTTCGGCCGCGTCGCCCGGCACGAAGTTGATGACGCCCGGCGGCAAACCCGCCGCCTCGAGGAGCCGCATCAGGTAGTACGCCGAGTGCATCGCGCTCGACGCGGGCTTCCAGATCACCGTGTTGCCCATGAGCGCGGGCGCGGTAGGCAGGTTGCCGCCGATCGACGTGAAGTTGAACGGCGTCACCGCGTACACGAATCCCTCGAGCGGCCGATAGTCGAGCTGGTTCCACATCGCCGGCGTCGACAACGGCTGCTCGGCGTAGAGCTCCTGCGCGTAGGCCGGATTGAAGCGCCAGAAGTCGATCAGCTCGCACGCCGCGTCGATCTCCGCCTGGAACACCGTCTTCGACTGGCCGAGCATCGTCGACGCGTTGGCGGTGGATCGCCACGTCGTCGCCAGCAGCTCGGCCGCCCTGAGGAATACCGCGGCGCGATCTTCCCACGCCCAGTTGGCCCACTCGCGGCGGGCGTGGCGGGCGGCGTCGATGGCCGCGCGCACGTTGGAGGCCGACGCCTTGTGGTAGTCGGCCAGCACGTGACGATGATCGTGCGGCATCACCGACGTCGCCGTCTCGCCCGTGCGAAACTCCTTTCCGCCGATGATGATCGGGATCTCGATGCGCTCGGCTGCCATCTCCGTCAGGCGATTCTTGATCGCCGCGCGCTCGGGCGTCCCGGGCGCGTAGGTCTTCACGGGCTCGTTCACCGGCGGCGGAACGCGCCGCGTTCCGTTGTAGCCGGCGATCGCGGGAGCGTGCGGGTGAATCGCCTCGACGGCCTGCGAGGATTCGGCGGCGGCGCGAACGGCGGGAGTCGGAGCTGCGGTCGTTGACGACATCGTGGCGAGGGAAAAGATGCCGAAAAGTTAGCGCCCTTCTGCCCCCTTCGCGTCGGCGCTAACGTCACCTCACATGCGCGCTCATCACGGTGCCCGACTCGTCTGCGCGGCCGCGCTCGCCGCCGCGGTGGTCGGCTGCGACCAGGCTCCCATCGAGTGGAAGGATCCCGTCGAGCTGGCGGGCAACGATACGATTGGCCGCCTCAGAGTCGATTCGGCGGGGCATTCGAGCGTCGTCGCCGTGGCGCCTGCGCCAGGCCGCGATTCCCCCCAACGAGGCCACGCTGTGCCCGGGTTCGGTACGAAGCGTGAAGGGAACGGCGCACGTCTACGCCGCGTGGTGGGGAATGCGAAAAGACAGCGCCGCGACGCTGTTCGTGTCGAGCGCCGCGCCGCCCGGCGACTGGACGAAACCGCTCGCCGTGGACACGACCGACGTGAGCACAGCCGGATGCAACCGCCCGCCCCCTCCGTGACCGCGGTCGGGGACGACGTCTTCGTCGCGTACTCGCTGCACGCGCCCGAGGGACGGGGCGTGTTCTTCGCGCACACGATGGGCGGCATGGTGCACGAGCCGGTGCCCGTCGTCTACGGCGAACGCGTCGTCCCGACGGCGATCGCCGCGCAGGACCAGCGCGTCGTCGTCGCGTACGAAGAACCAAATGGATCGCGCCGACGAATCGACGTGGCGATCTCCGAGAACCAGGGCCACACCTTCGGTTGGCACGTCGCGGCGTCGCGCGACGTCGACATCGGCCGCAAGCCCGACATCGCGCTCGCCGGCGACCAGCTCGCCGTGTCATGGATGACAGCCGGCGGCGGCGGCGCCGACTCGGCCGCGACGCGCGTCGTCCGCCAAGGGCGAATCAGATGACACATCTCTTCGGCGCGCACACGAGCAACAACGGCGGCCTCCACATGGCGATTCGCCGCGCGGGCGCCGGCCACATGCGGGCGATGCAGCTGTTCACGACGCTGCCCATGTACTACGGCGACAAGGCGTCGATCAAACCGGATCGCGTCGAGCGCGCGAAGGCGGCGTTCGCCGAGACGAAGATCGATCCCGCGAACGTGATCGCGCACGCGGCGTACGTCCTGAACACCGCGACGCACGAAGAGGAGAAGTACGCCCGCGCGAAAGCAGGTCTCGCCAAGGAGCTCGAGCGTTCGACCGCGCTCGGACTCGGCGTCGTGTGCTTCCATCCCGGCGCGGCGCTGGACGACGACCGCGAGGTCGCCGCCGAGCGAGTCGCCGGGGCGATCGTGCACGCGCTGGAGCACATGCCGAAGAGCACGACGCGCGTGCTCGTCGAGAACACGGCGGGCGCGGGGCGGACGTTCGCCAAGACGGCCGCCGAGGTGGCCGCCATTCTTCGCCACGTGCCCAAGGCGCTGCGCGGCCGCACGGGGTATGGTCTCGACACGTGCCACCTGCTCGCGTCGGGCTACGAGATCACGGCGAAGGACGGCATGACGCGCGCGCTCGACGAATTCGAGGAGGCCACCGGCGAGCCGCCCGGATTCGTCCACCTGAACGACAGCGCCAATCCGCTCGGCTCGAACAAGGACCGTCACGCGCTGATCGGCGAAGGGCACATCGGCGTCGAGCCGTTCCGGGCGCTGCTCAAGGACAAGCGTTCGCGGGGGATCCCGCTGGTGCTGGAGACGCCGCAAGAGAACGAGGAGATCGACGGCGAGGATCCGTCGCCTGATCCGTACGACGTTCGCATGATGGCGCTGCTCGAGGAGTTGGCCGGGTAGAGGTCTCCTCGTGGCGTAGCGGGCGCCTTGCGACCAAGCCGGCATTACGGCTCGGTACTGCAACGATTTCGCGGAAGGGGCGGATTTCGCGGAGTACGACAAACAACGAAGAAGCTTTGGTTGAACGACCTCGGGGAGCCACTCCGTAGCGTCCCCGAGGTCGTTCCAAGAGAGACTTGTTTGCGGTTTCGCCCTTGGACTGTGCTCCGCGAGAATCCGCGGACTCCGCGAAATCGTTGCAGTTCACGAAAGCGTTTCAGTAATCGTAAAGGCCCGCTCGGCAGAACGAACTCCTTCGCCAATTCGGCCCCCATCGAGAAACGAGGAGACCTGCCAAATGAGGATATCGCCCGGGTGTCCCTCCCCGTCCGGCGACGATCCTGCTGTCCGCGCTCGCGGCGACGAGCCATCCGCTTCGATCGCAGGAGCCGGCCCCGGAGCGAGCCTCGTTCTATCTGCTCCTGCGCGGCGACACGATCTTCGAGGAGCGCGAGAATCGAACGCCGACGCAGCTCTCGGGCGAGTTTCGCGACCGGCTGCGCAACGTGCGCGTCACGTACGACGCGACGCTCGAACGCCTCGGCGCTCGTCACGCACGTGGACCTGCGAACCTTTCGGTCGTCGCAGAGCGCGGGAGACCCGGCGAGCTTCACGATCGACGCGGACAGCATCGTCGCCAAGATCGGCGACGCGGCGCCGGCGAAGATCCCCAGCATTTCCGGCGCGGTCGCCATCGTGAATCCCGCGGTGGGTTTCATCGAGCAGATCGTGCTGCGCGCCCGCGCGATCGGCACCGATCCGGCGTCTGTCATGGTCTTCGTCATCGGCGGGCCGCAGCCGCTCGCCGGCACCGTGACGCCGCCTCGGCGCGGATTCGGTGCGGGTGCAGTACGCGAGCGTCGTCGATGGATCTCGCCGTCTCGCCCACCGGGACGCGTGCTGGGCGGCGTGATTCCGGCGCAGGGGATTCGCATCGTGCGAGGACCGGCGCTCGGCTCGCTCAGCGCCGCTCGACGCCACCGACTACTCCGCGCCTCCCAACGCGCCGTACGTCGCCGAGGACGTCGTCGTCACGACGCCGAGCGGGCTGCACCTCGCCGGGACGCTCACGATTCCGCGTGCTGCGTCCGAGCGGGAAAGCACCGGCGATCATCACGATCACCGGCTCCGGGCCCGAAGACCGCGACGAGCAGTCGGGCGCGATCCCGGGCTATCGGCCGTTCCGCGAGCTGGCGGACACGCTCGGCCGCAGGGGAATTGCCGTGCTTCGTCTCGACGATCGCGGCGTGGGAGGATCGGACACCGGGCCGACGTCCGTCACGAGCGCGGATTTCGCCAACGACATTCGAGCCGGCATCGTGTATCTCCGCAGCCGTCCGGAGATCGACGGGAGCCGCATCGGCATCGTCGGCCACAGCGAGGGCGGGATCATCGCGCCGATGGTCGCCGTCGGCGACCCCAATCTCCGAGCGCTCGTGCTCATGGCGGGGTCGGCGACGAAGGGGCGCGAGATCATCATGGAGCAGAACCGCTACGTCATCGACAGTGTCGCTCACCTGACCGGGCCGGCGCGCGACGCGGCGCTCGCCAAGGCGGGACGCTCGGTGGACTCGCTGGGCGCGCTCGGAGGATGGCTGGGCTTCTTCCTCGCCTACGATCCCGCCACGGCGGCGCGCCAGGTGAAGACGCCCGTGCTGATCGTCCAAGGCGAGACCGACCGTCAGGTGCCGCCGTCGCAGGCGCAGCTGCTCGCGAACGCGTTCCGCTCGGGAGGGAACCGCGACGTCACGGTACGCATGTTCCCGGCGACGAACCACCTCTTTCTCGCCGACTCGAGCGGCGCGTTTGCCGACGCAACGGGAGCGCTGCGATACACCAAACTCCCCTCGCTGCACGTGCGGCCGGAGGTGCTCGGAACGATCGCCGACTGGCTGAGCGATCGTCTCAAGTGACGTCGTCTCCCTCTGAAAAATGCCGATTCTCAGAGGAAAAACGGCTCTTCTCAGAGGGAAAACGAGCGATTTCCCTATTGCGTCCTGCGCCGAGGATAATACTTTTCGCACTCGAAGGCGGGCGATTTTCATAGGAGAATCGCCCGTCCTCGTGAGGACGATCCTCTCCATTCCATCTACCGGGAGTGAGAATGGCTGCAAAGAAGAAGGCGAAGAAGGCCGCCAAGAAAGCCGCGAAGAGACCGGCCAAGCGCGCGGCGAAAAAGCCGGCGGCGAAGAAGCGCAAACCGAACGCCGCGTTCATGAAGCCGGTGCAGCCGGATGCGACGCTCTCGACGGTCGTGGGCGGCAGCGCGATGCCCCGTACCGAGATCACGAAGAATCTCTGGAAGTACATCAAAAAGAACGGCCTCCAGGACTCGAAGAACCGCCGCATGATCAATGCGGACGCCAACCTGAAGGCGGTGTTCGGCGGCAAGGGCCAGGTCTCGATGTTCGAGATGACCAAGCTGGTCAGCAAGCACGTGAAGTAACCTTCGCAGGTGTTCAGCCAGGGGGACGAACTCGCTCGCGAGCTCGTCCCCCTGCTGCTTTCCGTCGAGCGGTACCGCTGGAGGAAACGGCCGGGGCGCGCGCGGGGTACGGATCACTAGATTCGTGAAGCCGCCACCACTGCTCGTCGCTCATGGCCAAACAGCCCTCATCCTCCGCTGCCAAGTCGTCCTCCCGCAAACCGGCGCCCCAGCCGGGCGGAAGCAAAAGGAACGTCGTCGCCCAAGCGCGCGATGGCGGCGGAAAAAAACCGGCCCGCCCCGCCGGGCAAGTGTTCTGGGAGAACTTCAAGTCGATCCTCGGCGCGGTCGTGATCTACTTGTTCATCAAGACGCTGTTCGTCGAGGCGTTCCGCATTCCGTCGGGGAGCATGATTCCGACGCTGCTCGTCGGCGATTGGCTGTTCGTCAACAAGCTCGCGTACGGTCCGACCATTCCGTTCACGAACTCGCATCTGCCGGGCTACACGAGCCCCAAGCACGGCGACGTCATCGTCTTCGTCTCGCCGTACCAGGCCGACAACGCCCCCGACTTCACGCCGACGCTCGTGAAGCGCCTCATCGGGATGCCGGGCGACACGCTCCTCATGCGCGACGGCGTGCTGAGCCTGAACGGTGTTCCCCAGCGGCAATCGTTCGCGGCGTCGAACCCGACGGGCGACAACAACAGCGTGCCCGAAGATCACTTCGCGTGGCAGCACAGCATCGAGGTGAAAGGCTCGCGCTTCGGACCGCCGCCCGAGCAACCCACGCTCGGCAACTGGGGGCCGCTCGTCATTCCCGCCGATCGCTATTTCATGATGGGCGACAACCGCTACTGCTCGAAGGACAGTCGCTACTGGGGCGTCGTGCCAAGGGATAACATCCGCGGGCGACCACTCTTCGTGTACTACTCGTACGTGCCCGGTCCCGGCGATCGGCCCGATCCCTGTTCCGGCCAGGAGAGCGATCGTCCGCTTCCCGGCATTACCGACATTCGCTGGTCGCGGATCGGACACTGGGTGAAATGACCCTGTCCGAGGCGGCGGATCGCGGCGCAGATTTGCTCGCATGACGGGCATCTCGCGCCGGCGATTCCTCGCCTCGCTCGCCGCGGCGGTTCCGCTGAGCGTCGTCGTGCGGCGCGCCCACGCCGCGGCCGTCCGCCATCTCGAGTCCGACCCGGCCACGCTCGACGCGCTCGGCGAGGCGGTCCTGCCGTCGCAGTTGGGTCGCGCCGGGATCACGCGCACCGTCGCCGCGTTCCGCGATTGGGGCAAGTACTACCGAGAGAACGCGGAGCTCGTGCACGGCTACGGCACGTCCCGTCTCCGCACGACGGGCCCGACGCCCGTGACGCGCTGGACGTCGCAGCTCGACGCGCTCGACTCCGCGTCGCAGTCGAAGCACGGGCGCCCGTTCAAGTCGGCGACGATCGCGCAACGCGCGGACCTCGTTCGCGAGGCGCTCAAGGGCGAACGCCTCGACCGGATGCCGAACGTCGCCGAGGCCAATCAACGTCGCCGTCGCGCTCCTCGCGCACTTCTACGAGAGCTCGGCCGCCGCCGACCTGTGCTACGAGGCGCGCATCGGCCGCGAGACGTGCCGTCCGCTGGCGCAGCAGTCGCGAAAGCCGCTGCCGCTCGCCGAGGGGCCGACGCGATGACGCGCCGCGTCGTCGAGAGCGACGTGTGCATCATCGGCTCGGGGATCAGCGCCGCGATGGTCGCCGACCGGCTCGCGCGCACGACCTCGGCGCGCATCGTCGTCGTCGAGGCGGGCGACAACACCGTTCCGCTGTCGGCGCGCGCCGCGGCGCGCGATCGGTTCACGCGCTACGGCGAGAATCCGTGGGGACGCGATCACCTCGAGGGATACGAAATCGAAGGTCCGCTGCAGTCTCGCTCGATGCAGGTCGGCGGGCTGGCGATGCACTGGGGCGCGGTGACGCCGCGCTTTTCGCCCGAGGATTTCAAGCAGCGCACGCTGTACGGCGTCGGCACGGATTGGCCGATCGACTACGACGAGCTCGATCCGTTCTATCAGGAAGCCGAAGAGGTCATGGGTGTGGCGGGAGAACAGGGCCCGCACGACCTGGACCCGCGTCAAAAGCCGTTTCCGCAGCCGCCGATTCCCCTCACGTACAACCTCGAGCTTCTCAAGGCGTGGGCGGCGAAGGCCGGCATCCCGATGTGGAGCCAGCCCTCGGCCAAGAACTCGACCGCCTACCGCGGGCGGCCGCAGTGCTGTCGCAACGACACCTGCTCGCCGATCTGCCCGATCGGCGCGAAGTACTCGCCCGACTTCACCTGGAACACGCTGCTCGGGACGAAGCGAATCGAGCTGATGCCGCGAACGCTCGTGCGGAAGCTCGTGCTCGAGGACGGCGGCAAGACCATCTCGCACGCCGTCGCGTCGAGCTTCGACCGGCCCGACACGCCGGTGGAGTTTCACGCGAAGACGTTCGTCGTCGCCGCGGGCTACGTGTGGTCGTCGCACCTGCTGCTGCTCTCGGCGCAGAGCGGCGCGCCGGACGGCGTGGCGAACAAATCGGGGCTCGTCGGCAAGTACCTCTCCGGGCATCGAAACGTGGGCGGCTACGTCGACCTGCCGCTGCGGCTCTATCCCGGGCATGAACGAACAGCACAGCCTCGTGACCAAGCAGTTCATGCGCACGCGGCCCGGCACGCGATTCATTCGGCACGACCTGCGGATCTGGGAATCGTCGGTCGGCAAGGCGGCAAGGCTCGTCGACGACTCGGGGGCGCTGCTGCTCGGCGACGCGATTCTCGACGACTGGCGCAAGCGAACGGCGACGGGCACGGCGCGCGTTCGTGCGTACTACGAGGTGATCCCCGACCGCTCGAGCGAGCTGACGCTCGACTCGGGCAAGAAGAATCAGTGGGGCGATCCGTTGCCCAAGCTCTCGTTCCAGGACGCGCCGGAGTCGGTGGCCGAGCGCGGCGCGACCGAGGAGTCGATTCGCACGCTGTTCAACGAGATGGCGCGCGCGGGGAAGGGAAAGGTGCTTCGCACCAACGTCGACAACTTCCAGGATCACCCGGCGGGCGGTTGTCGCATGGGCACGGATGGGTCGGCGAGCGTCGTCGATTCGTGGGGACGAACGCACGATCACGAGAATCTGTTCGTCGTCGGCGCGCCGACGGCCGTGAGCGGCGGCTGCGCCAACGCGACGCTTACATTCTGCGCCCTCGCGCTGCGCTCGGCCCACGAGCTGGAGCGCGGTCTGCCCAAGCGCTGAATCCCGGTGCAGAATTAGGCGGCGCTCCCCACCAACCCGCCGTCTCCATGCGATTCGCCGCGCGACGTTCCGCACCGCTGGCATTGGCAGCCGCTCTCGCCGCGACCGATGTGCCGCTCGGCGTCGCGCGCGCGCAGATGGTCGAGTGGCCCGCGTTCGGCGGCGATCTCGCGTCGACCAAGTTCTCGAAGCTCACCGACATCGATCGCAGCAACGTCGCGCGCCTGGCGAAGGCGTGGGAGTGGGCGACGGGTGAGACGCCCAAGCCGGAGTTCCGCACGCGTCCCGGAAATTTCCAGGCGACGCCGCTCATGCTGGGCGATACGCTTTTTCTGAGCACGTCGTACAACCGTGTCGTCGCGCTCGACGCGTCGAGCGGCAAAGAGTTCTGGGAGTACGATCCCAAGCCGTACGCGGCGGGTCAGCCGTCCAATGGGACGGGCTTCGTCCACCGCGGCGTCGCGACGTGGACCGACGGCAAGCAGCGGCGGATCTTCATCAACAGCCGCTGGAATCTCGTCGCGATCGATGCCGCGACGCGGACAGCCGATTCGTACGTTCGGGGACACGGGCGTCGTCGACCTGACGGCGCGTCTCGAGCGGAACGGCAAGAAGGTGAACAAGCTCCACTACACCGAGACGTCGCCGCCCGTCGTGTGGCGCGACCTCGTGATCGTCGGCAACGGCGTGGCCGACCGGCTCATCTATCCGAACGATCCGCCGGGAGACGTGCAGGCGTTCGACGTCCGCTCGGGAAAGCGCGCGTGGAGCTGGAGTCCCGTGCCGCGCGACGATCGCGACACCGCCAGCAGGACGTGGGACAAAGAATCCTGGAAGACCACGGGCCACGCGAACGTGTGGGCGCCGTTCACCGTCGACGACGCGCGCGGGCTGGTCTATCTCCCCGTGAGCACGCCGAGCAACGACTGGTACGGCGGCGCGCGGCTCGGCAACAATCTCTACGCCGAATCAGTCGTTTGTCTCGAAGCCAAGTCGGGGAAGCTCAAGTGGGCGTTCCAGACGGTGCATCACGGACTCTGGGACTACGACCTGCCCGCCGCTCCGGTGCTCGCGTCGGTCACCGTGAACGGAAAGTCTCGCGACATCGTCGCGGTGCCGGCGAAGACCGGATTTCTGTTCGTGTTCGACCGCGTTTCGGGCGAGCCGATCTGGCCGATCGAAGAGCGATCGGTGCCGGCGAGCGACGTACCCGGCGAGAAGGCGGCGCAGTCACAACCGTTTCCCACGAAGCCGAAAGCGTTTGCCAAGCAGGGATTCGGCTACGCCGACCTGATCGACTTCACGCCGGAGATCAAGGCGCGCGCGCTCGAGGAGACGAAGAATCTTCGTTTCGGCCCGATCTTCACGCCGCCCTCGCTCGCGGGAACGATCGTGATGCCCGGCGCGATCGGCGGCGCGGGGTGGGGCGGCGGCGCGCTGGATCCGTCGTCGGGAACGATCTACATCAAGGCGAGCAATTCGCCCGCGATGTACAAGATCGTGCAGCCCGCGCACTCGGACACCGTCGACGCCGACTACTCGGCGGACCTGTCCGCGTCGAACCTGCGCGTCACGATGCCGCCGCGCGACAGCGGGCAACGTCTTCCGCCGCTGCCGATCAACCGCCCGCCGTACGGCACGCTGACCGCGATCGACCTCAACACCGGCGACACGAAGTGGACGGTGCCGCTCGGCGACTCGCCGGCGATTCGTAATCATCCGTTGCTCAAAGATCTCAAATTGCCGCCGCTCGGCGTCGCGGGGTCGCCGGGCCCGATGGTGACGGCCTCCGGGCTGATCTTCGCCACGGGAGGCGGTTCGACGCTGTACGCGATAGACTCCCGCGACGGGTCCACGCTCTGGTCCGCCGACCTCGGGCAAAACGGCTACGCCGTGCCGATGACCTATCGCACGAAAGCCGGCAAACAGTTCGTCGTGATCGCCACGGGCGCGGCGAACGGGGCCAAGCTCCAGGCGTTCGCGCTGCCGTAGACGCTAATCATGCCGCTCGTCAGCTTGTCGCGGACGCTTGACGGCTTGACAGCTTGACGGCTTGACGGCTTGACGGCTTGACGCTTGACGGCTTGACGGTCCCGCCGCAACCCCCTCAAATGGCCCTCGCCGCCTAGCGCCGGCCGCGAGAGGTTGCCACCCTGAGAGCGGTTCGTTTGTCTAAGGGTAGGCCCCCACCATGTCGCAATTCTTCCCCAGAAAAACAACCGAGATCCGGATCCGGGAGCCCCGCGCTTTCCGGCGGCTCTCGTATTCGTTGATCGAGATGGCGCTGGTCACCGGCGTCGTCGTGCGCACGTATCGCCTGCTGATCCTCACGCACGGCGCCAACAACTGGCTCTACTTCGGGGCGAGCTTCGCCGTCGGCGCGGTCTTGCTTCTGGGCATGGTGACCGCGCACCTCGCGAACTTCCCGCTCCACCAATACATGTGGCGCGCCCCGGCGTTCGCCGGCATCGAGGTCGCCGCGGAGATGGTCACGAGCGCGCTGCTGATCGCGATCGGCCACGAGGCCAACGGTACCGTCCGCGCGCATTGGGACGACTGGATCGGGATGGGTCTCAACGCGCTGCTCATCCGCGGAATCGCGATCGTCGTCTGGTCGTCGATTCTCGCCGGTTCGGTGCAACTCGTGCGACGCACCGTCGTGCACGAGGACGAAGACACCAAGAGAGTCGCCGCGCCCTAGACGGCGCGGCACCGTTTCAAGGCGCGCTACGGGCGCTTCGCCCAGTGCGGAGCCGACGTCCACGTCGCGACGTCGAAGAGGCTCGCCGGCAGATCGACGTTCACCTTCCAGTCGCGGTACTCCTCGGTCTGCCGCGGCACGCCGCCCTGCAGCATCGTGATCTTCGACGCCAGCCACGTATTGTCGATCGGCACGTAGCCGTCGAGATGAATGTCGAGCGCCGGCGCGTTCGCCGCGGGACTCAGAATCGCGCGCACTGCGACGTTGCGCTCCGCGTCGATCCAGATCTGTGGGGTCGTCGTATCCGCCGCCGACGACACGCCGATGATCCACACGCGCCGTCCGTCGGTAGCGCCCTTCGGCGACGCGCGACATGTCGACCTTTGTCGACGCCAGCTCGCGAATCGTCTGCGCGACGGGATTGAAGTACACGCCCTCGATGAGCGGCAGAAACTCGTTTCCGTCCGCGCTCGCGGTCGCGAGCTTCCCGGCGCGTACTGCGCCAGGATGAATCCGCCGTGTACAGCACGCCGTTTCCCGCGGATAGATCGCCCATGTCGATGCGCAGCTGTGTGACGCCGTCCACCTGTCGCAGGCTCTCGTACCACGTGCTGACCGCGTCCGTCCCGTCCGGGCGCCGCTGCGTGGTCTTCTGAACGAACGTGAGCGTGCGGTACCACTTCCCCGCGTACGCGTCGTGCATCCGCTGAAACACCTCGGCGCCGGTCTTCGGAACGGCTTGAGCGCCCGCGGCGACGCCGCCGCTGTCGCCGTGAGCGCGAAGACGCCGGCGATGAACCTGGATCGAATCACTGTGGCCTCGTGAAAATCGCCGTCATGCCACCGTCGGAAACCCGAGGTTCTTCCCCCTCAAGCTCGGATCCGGCCACCGCGCCGTCACGACTTTGCCGCGCGTGTAGAACTTCACCCCTTCCATCCCGTGCACGTGCGCGTCGCCGAACAACGACGCCTTCCATCCGCCGAACGAGTAGTACGCCATCGGCACCGGAATCGGCACGTTGATCCCGACCATCCCGACCTGCACCTCGTTCTGGAAACGCCGCGCGGCGCCGCCGTCGTTGGTGAAGATCGCGACGCCGTTGGCGTACGGATTCGCGTTCACCAATTCGACCGCCTCGTCGTACGACGCGGCGCGAACCACCGACAGCACCGGTCCGAAAATCTCGTCGCGGTAGATCGACATTTCCGATCGGACGTGATCGAACAAACACGGACCGAGAAAGAACCCGCCGCTCATCCGGCGCGGTCTCGCGCCCGTCGGCGACAAGCGACGCGCCCGCGGCCACGCCTTCGTCCACGTACCGGCGCACGCGCTCGAGGTGCTGCTTCGTCACCAGCGGCCCCATGTCGTTCTTCGGATCGAGCCCGTCGCCGACCCGGATCGCGCGCATCCGTTGCGCGACGAGCGGAACGAGCCGGTCCGCCGCGTCGCCCACCGCGACAGTCACCGAGATCGCCATGCATCGCTCGCCCGCCGAGCCGAACGCCGCGTTCACGGCCGAATCAGCCGCGAGCTCCATGTCCGCGTCCGGCAGCACGATCATGTGATTCTTCGCCCCGCCGAGCGCTTGCACCCGTTTCCCTAGCGCGGTGGCGCTCTGATAGACGTGGTGCGCGATCGGCGTCGACCCCACGAAGCTCACCGCCGCGATGCCGGGATGCTCGAGGATTCGTTGGACGGTCGCCTGATCGCCGTTCACGACGCTGAACACGCCCGCCGGCAGACCCGCCTCGCGCCACAACTCGGCCATCATCATCGACGCCGACGGATCCTTCTCCGACGGCTTGAGGATGAACGCATTCCCGGCGGCGATGGCGACAGGGTACATCCACATCGGCACCATCACCGGGAAGTTGAACGGCGTGATGCCCGCGACGACGCCGAGCGGCTGGCGAATCGAGTAGCTGTCGACGTTCGTCGACACGTTCTCCGAGAATTCGCCCTTGAGGAGGTGCGGGATGCCGCACGCGAACTCCACGACCTCGAGCCCGCGCTGCACTTCGCCGCGCGCGTCCGCCAGCACCTTGCCGTGCTCGCGCACGATGCAACGCGTCAGCTCGTCGGCGTGCCGCTCGACGAGCTCGCGGAACTTGAAGAGCACCGTCGTGCGTTTGCCGAGCCCGGCCCGGCTCCAACCGGCGAACGCTCGCGTCGCGGCATCGACCGCGCGATCGACGTCCGCCGCGGCGGCGAATCGAACGCGCGCGCTCGGCGTGCCGAGCGCGGGGTTGTAGACCAGACCGAATCGGTCGGACGTGCCGGGATTCGCGGCGCCGTCGATCCAGTGGTCGATCGTCGGGAGCGCTGTTTCGTGAGCGGGGCCCGCGTCAGGCCTCGTCGCGGTGGCGGTCATCATGCCCTCGTGGGTGTCACGAGGCTAGAACTTAATGCGAACTCCGGTCATGATCGTCCGGCCCGGGATGATCGTGATGTTGTCCGGCTCGCCGAGCTGGTAGTTCAGCAGATTGTCGCCCGACAGCTCGACGGAGAAGTCGCGCCGAATGTCGTGCGACACACTCGCGCGCAGGTGCAGGCCGCCCGTGTACTTCCGCCAATAATTGCGGAGCTCCGGCCCCACCATCTGGTGGACCGATTCGGTTCCGGAGAGCCACGTCCGCGCGAGCGCCACCTCGTCGTAGTTGACCCAGTCGAACGCGCGCGTTCCGCCCATCGACGCGGACCACGTCTCCGCCGTCCACGTCGCGCCGAGGCTCGCCGTGATCGCGGGGACCTGCAGCATCCGGTCGCCCGTCGCGAGGTCGCCGATGTATCCCGGCGCCAGCTTGCGGACTCGGCTGTCCACCGCCGCGAACGACGCGTTCATCGTGACGCGCGACACCGTGCTCGTCGCCCCGAGCTCCCATCCGTCGTTCGAGATCTCGCCGACGTTCTGCGCGACGTACTGCATTCGCCGCCCGGTCAGCGCGCTGTCCGACGCGAACGGCACCTGCTGGATGAGTCCGGATGCGCGCTGGTCGAAGCGAGTCAGTTGAACCGTGAGCAGTTGACGGAGCATCACGTCCAGGCCGATCTCGGTGCCCGATTGGACTTCCGGTCCGAGCGCAGCCTGCTCCGCCGTCTGCGGCTGCCACAGCTGCCAACGCTGCGTCGTGCTTGGCGGCCGGATTCCGCGTCCGTAGGCGGCGCGCAGCTTCATCGTGAACGGACCGATGTCGTTCACTCCCGCCACGCCGAGCATCGGAAGCGTGGCGAGGCGATGGCCGGGCGCGAGCCGGCTGTCCTCTTCGAGGCGTACGCCGCTCGTGAAGAACAGCGAGTTGTCGATCGCCGCGTTCGCCTGCGCCGTCACACCGGTGCTGTTCTGCCAGGTGACGAGCGGCGTCAGCAGATCTTCCCGGCTGTCGCCGCCGCCCGGGCCCCCCGGGCTGCCGGGACCGCGGTTGCCCGACCCCGACACGAACGCCGACGACATCATCGTCGTCGCGCGCAGCGTCGCGTGCTCCGCCGACAGCGTGATCGATCCGCGTGTCGGATCGTCGGCGTTGAAATGGAAGACACGGCTCGCGCGAAGCGTCGCGCGATCGGCGCCGCCCTGCGCGGCGCGCAGCGCGGAATCCACGATGCTCGGCACGGGCGTGTAGTTCGTCTGCACGTTCGCCAGACGATATCCGTCGACGCCGACGACGAACGAGTCGACCCAGGTCGACCCGGGCGCGCGCAGCGCCGTGGCGCCGAAGGTGTACTCGGTGACCGTCTGCGGCGAACCGTTCTGTGCCGACGTGGTCGGCGGACCGCCGGGCGACGACGACGACGGGCTCTGGATGAGAGGGCTCGACGGGACGCCGGCCTGCTCGAAGAAGAGCCGCGCGGTGGTCGTCAAACTGCCGGTGTTCCCCACGATCCGCCCGCCGCCGGACGCCATGATGTCGCGGCTGTACCCGTTGGGCACGAACGCGCCCATCGTCGAGCCGCTCACGTTCAGATCCATCGACCGCGTGCTCGTGCCGGTGACCAAAGAGAACGCGTGATCCTGCGTGACGACGTTCTTCGTGAACGCGCTCTGAGACACGCCGGCGCTGGAGCGAATGTCAGCCTGCGGGCCGTCTCCGTTCGCGCCGTCGTGCCGCGTCACGATGTTCACCACGCCGCTGATCGCGTCCGCGCCGTAGAGCGCTGCGCCCTGCGGTCCGCGAATCACTTCGATGTGATCGATCGCGCCGGGACTGAAACGGCTCAGCAGGAGCGGGTTCGCCACCTCGATGCCGTCGATGTAGATCTTCGGATAACTCAGTCCGAACGAGCTCGCGCCTCTGATGCTCGCGTACGAGCTGAGCATGTTCGACGGCGACTGCGCCCACGACCATACTCCGGGCACGTACGAGTCGAGCGCGTCCGAGATGGTGTTCGTGTTCTCGCGCGCGAGCGTGCGTCCGTTGAGCACGTCGAGGCCGACGGACAGTTCCTTCGCTGGCGCGCCGCTCGCCGTTCCCGTGACGACCACCCGATCGAGGACGCCGAGCGTCGGCGCCATGGCGGGTCCGTCGGCATGCGTGCGCCCGCGGACGCGGGGTGAGAACGACCTGGTCGGTCCCCACGACGACCGCCGACGACGTTGGTTCCCGTCAGCAGATCGGCGAGAACGCGGCCAGCCGGCGACGCGTCGGCCGAAACGCAAACGGCGCGGTCGAGCGGCACCTGCTCCGCGCTGTAGGAAAGCCGGATTCGCGCGGCCGTCGCCACGCGGTCGAGCGCTTCGCGTAAGGAAAGATTTGTGGCGCGCACCGTGATCGACCGGTCGAGCGGCGGCGACCACGCGGCCTCACCACTCGAGCTGGAATCGACGACCGACGTCGAGCAGACGTGCGGCTGAGCCGGCAGGGCACGCGAAAGCGCGAGCACCATTGCGGCGCTCGCGCCTACGCTGCACACCCGCCCGAGCATCGATCTCACCGGGTCGGTGGCGTGGCACTCCGCCCGGTCACGACGACCGCCGAGTCACCCTGCCGCTCGATTTTCACTCCCAGCGAAAGCTCGATCACATGAAGTACCTGATCGACCGGTTGGTTCGTGTAAGACATTGCGTCGTGACATGTTGCGACAACATCGACGGATCGCTGACGTGAATTCGAACGCCGTACCAACGATGAACCTCGGCCACCACGCGCGACAACTGTGCCTCGCGGAAGACGAGCTTGCCCGTCGTCCAGGCCACGTCGTCGTCGGGATAGGACGCGCGCTCCGTGCTGGTACGCCCCGCGTCGTCGATTGATCCACGCTCGCCGGCAGCAAGAAGGACGCCTGTGCCGGACGGAGAGTCGGCGGCGCGAAGCCGCACACTACCAGTTACGACCGTCACGACGGTCGCGTTGGCGTCGTCGCTCTCGACCATGAACGTCGTGCCGACGTCCTGGATCAGGGCCGAGCCGACACGGACCGCGAACGGACTGGCCGCGTCGTGGCGGACGTCGAAATACGCGTCACCATGGAGCTCGACGGCCCGTGAGCCGGAGCCGAAGCCCGGCGGTACGGTCAGACGGCTGTCCGGTCCCAGAACCACGCGCGACCCGTCCGAGAGCGTGATCGAATCGCGCTTGCCCACGGTCGTCGAAAAAGTTTGCGACGCCACCGTCGTCACCGACCCGGCCGGCGACCCTGCCTGGCGGCGTACAAGCAAAGCGACGACGGCGGCCGCGGCGAGAAGGCTCACGAACGCCAGAGGCTGCCAGCGGCGCTTGGCCCGCGCCGAGGCCGGCGACAAGGCGACGGCGGGTGCCCGCTCTTCCATTCGAGCGTGCACTCTCGCCAGCGCGGCCTCGACGTCGATTCCGGCCGCCGGGAGCCGCCGCGGTGACCTCGCTCAGCCGCTCCAGCAACGCGCGCTCAGCCGGGTTGGCGTCCAGCCACTTGCCGACCTGCGACATTTCGTCCGCCGAGCCTTCACCGGCGACGAAACGACCGAGCGTGTCCCAATCCGGGACGAAATCGGGCGGGCCGGACGGGCGGGGAGCGTCGTCGGTCATGCCCTTTCGACACGTCGGAGAACGTATACCCTTATGCGAATCATGGCCTCGATCACGACCGTTCCACTGAGCCGGGAGTATACGGAATCCCCACGTTCCGGGACAACCGCCGGATCGTCAAGGTCGCCCCGGAGGCGTGCGGACCCTCCCTCGGCATGGATGATCGAGCGTTACTCGACCGCCTGAAGAACGGCGACCAGGCGGCCTTCGATGAGGTTTTCCGAGCGCACTATCCGGCCCTCGTCATCCTCGCGCAGAGCCTCCTCCACGACCGGAGCGCCAGCGAGGACGTGGTCCAGGAAGTGATGCTCGAGCTATGGCGCCGCCGCACCGCGGTGACCATCCAGGAGTCGCTGCGAGCCTACCTCGTTCGCTCCACGCGGAATCGCGCGCTGAATCAGATCCGCCACGCCAACGTCCAAAAGCGCGCCGAGCCTCATTTGGTCGGCGAAGAAAGCGTCGCGGCGGCCGGCACGTCGGGTCTCGTCGCGGCGGAGCTTCGCGACGCGATCACCGCCGCCGTGGCCGAGCTGCCGCCCGCCTGCCGCGAAGTATTTCGCCTCAGCCGAGAGCAGGGACTGCGCTACGCGGAGATCGCCGAAACGCTCGGCATTTCGATCAAGACCGTCGAGTCTCAGATGGGAAAGGCGCTGAAGCACCTGCGCACGCGTCTCGCGGCGTGGTTGCCGGAGACGACGGCGATCTAACTCCGGTTTGCGAGCGGTTGGGTCCGAATTTTGTTTTTTTTGTTAACGCCGCGCCGGTCCAGACGACAAACTCAGGGTGGCCGACGAGCCACGTGTCTGCCTTTGGACTCGAACAGGACCTGAGACATGAAAAAAATTGTCACACTCACCTGCGCCGCCGTTTGCGCGGTCGTTGCCGCGTCGTGTAGCGAATCCAGTGGACCGAGCGGAAGCTCCGTGCTGCTGGACGCGTCGTCGGCGTTCACGACGGTGCCCGCCGGCTTCTCCGACCTGAACACCAGCTTCGCCGCGTCGGACAACCGACGGCGCCGTTCTCAGCCTCTCTTCGACGGACGAGGTCCGGTGGTCCCGGCGGTCGTTGGTCGTTCGGCCGCGGCCCGGGCTTCGGCATCGGGTTCATGGGTGGACTGGGCGGGCCGTTCCTCGGCTTCGGCCTCCTCGATTTCTTCCATGACGGGTCGTGCGCGTTCTCCAGCAGCACGGGTCTCGTCACCTGCGGAAAACAGACGCGCGGCGGGTTGACCATCACGCACACGTTCAAGTACACGGACGCCGGCGGCAACCCGCAATCGAAGATCGACAGCACGACCAACACCATCGCTAGCACGGTGTCGGTCGTCGGAACGGTGACGCGCCACGACAGCGTGCACGAGCGACATCAACGAGTCGAGCAGCCAGACGATCAGCGGTCTCGCGCAAGGGAAGCACGCAGCGGAAGATCGACGGCGTGTCGGCCGGGTCGGAGAACACGAGCGGGACGTCCTCGATGGGCGCGTTCACCGCGCAGCGCTCGGCCGGCGACACGATCACCGGCGTCGTGATTCCCGTTGGCACAGCGGCGACGAGTCATCCGCCGTATCCGACCGCGGGCACGATCATTCGCTCGATGAAGGTGACGGTGACGCTTTCCGGCCAGTCGCCGGCGACCTCGTCGCGCCGAGAAGTCGTCACGTACGACGGGTCGGCGACGGCGAAGGTCGTCATCACCGAGGACGGCAACTACCCAGAACTGCACCCTGCCGCTCCCGTTCGGCCGTCTCAGTTGTCAGTAATTCTTTACGCGGGGTGACCCCAACGCGCGTGTCTTAGCAGTTGTACTGATCATCGCTGGACAATCTGCCAGTTCGCTTTCGTTGAGGTTGCGTTGACTCGGGTGGGGGTCGGCCTGATCTCCGAAAGCACAATCAGCGGGGTGGCGCCGGGCATTCGACGGCTTCCATCCCGCTGATCTTTGTTGGACCACGTTGTTCGAGCTGCTCTAGCCCGCGTGCGCACGGCAAGCGATTGTTTGCGCCGTGAGCGAACCCGGCCGGTCCAGGCAGTCCCTCGTCCAGATGCTCGGCCTGACCTTCGGTCTGGCCGTGACGATCGGAAACACGATCGGCGCGGGAATTCTGCGCACCCCGGGCGACATCGCCGGCCTCCTGCCGACCGCGGTGGGCTTCATCGGCATCTGGGTCGTCGGCGGCCTCTACGCGCTCCTCGGCGCGAACGCGCTTGCCGAGTTGGGGACGATGATGCCGCGCAGCGGCGCGCAATACGTCTTCGCGCACGACATCTTCGGCGACTACGTCGGCTTCGTCGTGGGTTGGATGGACTGGATCTCGACTTGCGCGTCGATCGCCGGCATCTCGATCGTGATCGGCGAATCGGCCGTCGCTCTCGCGGGTCTATCGGCCGGAGCGGCCTCCATCGCGATGGCGGTCGTCGGCGCGTTCACGCTGTTGTTGCTGAGCAGCACCAAGCGCGGCGACCGCATTCAGCGGGTGACGAGCTTCGTCAAAGCGATCGCGCTCCTCGCGCTGGTCGTCGCGTGCTTCGCCTTCGGCAACCACGATACGATCTCCGAAGCCGTGCGCTCGCCGACCGCGGGATCGGCCGGCGCCGCCGCCGTAACGGGCTTCGCGGCATTTCTTCTCGCCGCCCAGTCGGTGATCTATGCGTACGACGGGTGGAACGGGCCGTTGTACTTCTCCGAGGAATTGAACGACCCGGGGCGACAGATCCCACGCGCCATGTTCTACGGGCTCGCCGGAGTGGCCGCGATCTACCTCCTTCTCAACCTCGCCTTCCTCTACGCCGTGCCGTTGCCCGCGCTCGCCGGATCGAAGCTGGCTGCCGGCACGGTGGCGAACGCGATCTTCGGCCCAAGCGGCGAACGCATCGTTCGACTGCTGGTCATCGTGTCTTTGCCGAGCGCCGTGAACGCCAATGTCCTGATGGGGTCGCGCGTGCTGTACTCGATGAGCCGCGACGGGTTGGGAATTCCGGTGGCGGCGCGCCTCAACGAACGAGGCGCGCCATTCGTGTCGATCGTGGCGACTGGGCTGGTCGCCATCGCCTTCCTCGCTACCGGCACTTTCGAGACGATCATCGCGATCGCGGCCTTCTTCTTTGTCGCCAACTACGCGACGTCGTTCGTCGGCCTGATTCGGCTTCGCATACGCGAACCGCAGCGCCCGCGGCCCTATCGGACGGTCGGCTTTCCCTGGACGACCGTACTCGTGTTGCTGGGATCGCTGGCGTTTCTCGGCAGCGCGGTTGTCGCCGACCGCCGAAACAGCCTGTTTGCACTGGGGATTCTGGTCGTGAGCTATCCCGTTTTCCGGCTCACCCGCCCCCGTCCCACCGCCCTTGCTCCCGCCGAGTAACTTTCCGTGGATCGGCCGAAGTACCTGCGTCAGGAGCGACCCATGATCAAGCGAGACAAAGAGCTCATCGTCGTCGGCGACCGCGTTCTCGTGCGCGTCGAGGAAGGCGAGGAACGCACGACCGTCGGCTTGTACCTCCCGCCGACCGCGATCGACAATCAGGCGGTGCAGGGCGGCAAGATCGTCGCGACTGGCCCGGGTCTGCCGATGCCGAGCCCCGACTCGTTTTCCGACGAGCCGTGGCAAGCGGGCGAGCGCGCGACGCGGTTCGTGCCGATGCAGGCCCGCACCGGCGACTACGCGCTCTTTTTCCGCAAGGCGGCGGTCGAGATCACGTTCGAGGGCGAGCGATATCTCGTGGTCCCGCAGGGGGCGATCCTCGCGCTCGTCCGCGACGAGTGACCCCGCCGGTCGCTCGGCTGTCCATTCCCTGAATTCAACTCAGTGACTTCTATGCGGCTTCCCCAACAGATGTACGACGAGCGGCTCGTGACGCCGATGCGGCAGGAGCTCACCCGGCTCGGCGTGAAAGAACTGCGCACGGTCGACGAAGTGGATCGCGAGCTCAAGGACGCCGACGGAACGACGCTGGTCGTCGTGAACTCGGTGTGCGGCTGCTCGGCTCGCATGGCGCGTCCCGCCGTGGCGATCGCGCTCGAGAATCCGATCAAGCCGAGCCAAGCTGACGACGGTATTCGCCGGCCAGGACGCCGACGCCACGCAACGCGCGCGCGAGTACTTCACCGGCTACCCGCCGTCGTCGCCGCAGATCGCGTTGTTCAAGGATGGCGATCTGGTGTTCATGCTCGAGCGCTGGCAGATCGAAGGCCGCCACGCCGAGGAGATCGCGCACGATCTGGTGAACGCGTTCAATCGGTACTGCGCGGCGTAGCGATCTACTGGCTTCAAAGCCTCAACTGCAACTACCTCAACGCAGAGACGCGGAGGCGCAGAGAACAAGCCGCCGCGGTCCTGGCTCGTCGCGCAACGAGCCGGATGTCTTTGTGAAGCCGCTCGGGATGCTTCGATGTGGCGGCGTAGACCTCCACGGAGTGAGTGGCTTCCCGAGCGGCAGTCCCCAAAAAAATCAGGCTCGTGCGCGACCGACTTCAGCGCCACGGCTGTTCCTCCGCGTCTCCGCGTCTCTGCGTTAGAGTAGTTCAGATCAAGCCGCCCCGATAGAGGGCCAGAATCGCCCGGCCTATTTCCCAGGCGCCGGTTCGAGATTTCTAATCCAGATATTCCGGAACCGCACCGGATTCCCGTGATCCTGAAGACCTAGCGGCAGCGCGTCGGGATGCGCGTGGTATGGCGGGCGGTGCTGGTGTGCCGTCGGGCCGGTGAGGATCACGTTGTCCTGCGCCAGCAGGCCGTTGAAGAACACGGTGATCCGCGCGGCGCTGGCGAGCCGTCCTTGCGCGTCGAAATGAGGGCGGTGCCAGACGATGTCGTACGACTGCCACTCGCCCGGCGGCCTGCTCGCGTTGACGAGCGGCGGATATTGGCCGTACACCGCCGCGGCCTGGCCGTCGGCGTAGGTGATGTTGTTGTACGAGTCGAGCACCTGGACCTCGTACATCCCCATGAGAAAGACGCCGCTGTTGCCGCGTTCCTGGCCCTCGCCCTTCGCGGGCGTCGGGGCACGCCACTCGATGTGAAGCTGGCAGTCGCCGAACGCGTCGCGCGTCTCGATGCCGCCGGTGCCCGGCGCGATCTCCATGTAGCCGTCGGCGACCTTCCATTTCGCCGGACCGTGCGTGCTGTCCGACGACCGCCACTTGGCGAGCGACTTCCCGTCGAACAGCACGATCGCGTCCGACGGCGGCGGCGCCGACTCGAAGGCCCCCGGCTTCACGACCGGGGGCCTCGGACGGTCCATCGAGTGTTGCGGCCATTGCTGCGACACCTGTGCGCCGACGGATGCGGACGCGACGACGAGCAGAGCGACAGCGGCCCGCGTCATCGCGCTACGACTTATGGCTCAGCGAGTAGACGTACGCGGCGACGGCTTTGACCTGATCGTCGGTGAGCGGCGTGTTTCCGCCGCCGCGGGCGCGCATCGGGAGGCGGTGCGAGGTGTCCTTGATCGAATCCGCCGGCACGCCGCTCATGATGATGTTCACGAAGTCGCTATAGCTTCCCGTGCCCCTGATATGCAGGAAGGTCGGGCCAGGAGGCTCGGTCCATTAGGCCGCCCCTTTGCATCCGCGCCGTGGCAGCGCACGCAGCTCGCGGCGTGGAAGATCGAGTCGCCCAACGCGATCATCGCCGGGGTCACCGCGGCGGACGACGAGGGGGCCGGAGTCGCGGCGGCCGTCGTTGCCGGACGCGAAGTCGGTGATGCCGCCGGCGCCGGAGCCGAAGTGGTCGTGGAGGAGCCGCCGCCTGAGCTACAAGCCGCAATCGCTGCCGCGGCCACGATGAACAGCGTCAGTCGGACGATAAGGCTGTGATTCATGGCTCTGTCGGGAAAAAGGGAGTCATTGCATGCCACCACGGCATCAACGTACGACGGGCCCCGGACGCTGTCCACGAACTCCGGCGGCCGCGGGATCGTTTCCCCCTCCCGAATGCCGCGGCGTCAGTGCGGCGTGATGACGCGCTCGGGAATCCGCTTCCCGCCGCCCGCTCCGGTCGATCGCTCGGCGAGCGTCAATGCCGTGAACCGCTGGGCCTCGGAGATCCGCTCGACCTCGATCGCAATCGCGTCCACGGCCTGGACGAGATGCGCGACGTCTTCACCCAGAGCGTCCGGGCTGTGCTGAGTCATCTGCGAACGCAGCGCACGTTCCCGCGCGCGCACCCACAGGACGGCGAACACGACCGTCGTAGCTAGCAAGGTAGGTGCTGCGACGAGGAGGAAATTGAGGAGATCTTCGTCGGTGAACATGGAAACCGTCCGTGTCCGTAGTGGCGTGTCGAGCGCGCGCGTCCGAACACACTACGGAGCGGGCCCGCCGCGGGTTGCGGCGGGCACTCCCAGACAGACCGGGTCGGCGGGAATCACACCCACACTCGGCGACGTTGGCCCTCACGGTCCCGGCTTTCGGCCCATGGGATGATCGTGCGGCGACGCCGTGCTCCTATACTCCTCGAGCTCGACCCGGACGGCGCGCGGCTAAAGCCCATACGCGCCGGTCATCGACTCTCTCTTGACGTGTTAAACGAAGGCTCGGCCAGGCAGCGGACGCGTGCCGGATAGGGGAGTCGCGTGTCCAGCTACCCGAGCGTCATGCCTGGTCGGCCGTTCGTTGCATTGTTCCCATCAGGACGTGCCTCCTTCCAGGTTGAGCACCCCCCCCCAAACGAAACCGCCCCGCCGTGCGCGCTGCGCAGGCGGGGCGGAGTTGCTTTGCCCGAGTCGGGCGGAGTGCGCTATCGCGCAAGGACTCCGGCCCAACCGCCTGCATCAGTTGTAATTCGCTGCGAATCGACGGCGGAGATCACGTCTTCGACTCGCGGCAGCCGACCGAACTTCGCCGGCGCGTGCCAACCATTGGCGAGCGCGGCAAAGCCGGACAGGCGCGTGACGGTGAGGTCACGAATCGCGGGTTGGTTCATCGAAGACCGTGAGTTGGTTGAGGTTCGGAAAACAAAAAGTCGCGCCGCCGATGTTCAGAGCGATGCATTCTGCATCGATCAGGCCGCTCGCCACGCCGAAGCATGTGAACGACGAACTACCATCGGGACGCGACTCCCAGGAAACCCATTCTAATACGTGAATGGCGGAGCTGTCAAGGATTCGACGACTCCCTCACGAACCCGGCTCGTCGCAGGCGATGCCTGTGACAGGGATCACCTCGAACCGCGCAGACGTGGCATCGGCACGCCACGCCTGCCGAATCGTCATCGAGCGCGCGCTCGTGTCGACGGACGCGCCCTGACTGGTGACGACGATGGCGACGACGCGCGGATCGAGCTTGCCGTCCACGCTGCACGACGACATCACCAGCCGCTCGTCCGCCGCGAGAGGAGGCACCCTGGCTCGGCCCGGACGATCCGCGTGGGACGCCCGCGTTGCGACACGGCCACGATCGAATCGAGCCAAACCATCTGGCCGCGCGGCGTGCGTACGAGATCCAGGTCGAAGCCAACCGAGTTCGCTCCGGGTGCGATCGGGATCAACGAGCCGGAAACAAAAGTGAACTTCGGCGGCAACGAGTCGTAGCGGATCCCGACGTACTTCGCCGCCGAGCTGAATTCGGCCGCGCTCACCACCGTACCGGCCGCGCTCGCGCCGGAATCGCGCGAGCGGTCCGCCGTCTCGCCAGAACAGGCTGCGAGCGCGACCGGCAACAAGAGCGCGTATCTCATCGTCAGCTTCTCGTCTTCGCGTAGAGGTACTGGTCCATGATGCGCCCGTCCTTGATCGCGCTGCGCCGCATCGTTCCCTCCCGCTGATATCCCGCTTTCTCGAGCGCGCGGCAAGATGCGACGTTCGTGGTGAACGGCACGGCGAACACCCGCTCGAGCCGCCGCCGGGTGAACGCGTAGTCCGTCACGAGGCGGATCGCCGACGTCGCCACGCCGCGCCCCCACAGCGATTCGCCCAGCCAGTAGCCGATCTCGGCGCCGATGCGCTCGACGTCGGCGCCGGGATGCAGACTGATGCCACCCGCCGCTTCGCCATCCACCTCGATGGCGAAGCTCGGCTCGTCGTTACCGGCGAGCAGGTGGGCGATGTACCCGGAGGCGTTCGCCTCCGTGTACGGGTGCGGGAAGCGATCGCGCAGGTTCTCCCAGATGCGCCGGTTGTTGCCGTGGCGAGCCAGGCTCGGAGCATCCTCCGGGCGATAGGTGCGGACGACGCACTCGCGCGATCGCAGGTCAATCATCGGTCACGGCTCGCCAGCGAGATCGTTTGCCCCCTCCCGAACTCCGGCTTCCAGGTCTCCGGTCGGGTCTCGAACAACATAGGCTCGTGAGCGCTCAGCTGCGTACAGTCGCCGCATCCGCTATGCAGCAACCGAATCCGCACGCGAACCATATCGGAGGTTCGATATCGTTCTGCATCGTCGAGCCCAATGATGCGGGCCTCGTCGCGTCGGCCTGTACGCACGGTTTGAAGTCTGCGCGCGCACCGTGAACGTATGGATGATTGCATCCCCGGAACACGCCCGAGGCGATGGTTCGGTGAGCGCGCTGGCCCTGGGTGGTCGTCAGTTCTTCCAGACGCCAATTCGCGGTTGCCGTCCCAGGCACCGGAACAACGATGAGATAGTTCTCATGCGGCCCCCCAGGCTGCATGTTGTACATCGTGTCCGCGCGTTGTCCTCGGTTGATCGCGCGAACGACGATAGCGCCGTTGCCCGGTAAGGCCGCCGTCGTGACCGAATCCTCGCCATCCACCGCGTCGACGCGAATTCGGGTCGACACGCGCGGGCGAGCACCGCGGCAGTCGGGATCTGCCCGGCACCGACGTACCCGCTCAGCTCCGCCGACGAACTGCAGTTGCCGAGTCAGCGCGTACAGCTCGTCCCCCGAGTACTGCTCGATCGGTTTCGAAAGAGCCCCAGGCAGCGGCGCCGCTGGCACCGCTGGCGGCGCTGCGGATGCCGTACGGTCGGTGGGCTGTCGTTCCGCCTTACCGCACCCCACTGCAATCAACATCGCGAGCCCCGCCCCAATCCGTCGGGCGCTCTGAACTTGGTAACGCGTCACGCTCCCTCCTCGTGTCAAAGGGTCGCGTTCGCCGAGATGTTGACGCTTCCCGCCGACGCGGCGGAGTCGATCTGTCGGTCCGTGGGGCGAACGCGACGGACGCCCATAGTCGCGTCCGCCGTCGAATTATGGCACGGTCCCGGCGAGGGAGCGCAAGCGCTCGACCGCGGGGGCCAGGGATGGATCGGCATGTCGCCAGACGATCAAAGCCTGTCGAGCCCAGAACTGTCGTTGCGTGGAATCGCCGACCGCACCTGCGAGGGTTGCCCGAAGCGCGAAGGCACGACCTAACGCCGCCGACTGGCCCGACTCGAAGACGGCGAATCGCGACAGTGTCGGTAGCGCGTCGAGGACAAGATCGAGCTGACGAATTGCCCCTGCCGTGTCTCCCGTGATCGTTCTGACCTGCGCCAACTGAACGACGAAATCCAGCGAGAGTTCTCCCGGCACCGCCAGGCGACGAAACGCGTCCAAGGAATCCAGCACGGCCCGTACGGCGCGCTTGTCGCCGCGCGTCGCCGCGCGCTCGGCCTCGTCAAGCGGGGAAAGCCGCGGCACGCCGTCAAAGGCCCGGGGGCCAAGGCACGGGAAGGCGAGCGACATGGAGCGCGCGATCAGGTCGCGACGCAATTGTGTTCGACGGATCGGCTGGCTGTAGCTATCGAGTAGACGGTCCACCTCACCACGAAGAACGAGCAAAGAATCGTCGCAAACGCCGGCGGCGGCCCGAGCGAAGAGTCTCGCCGCGGCAACCGTCACCGGAGGCGCGATTCCGGCTGCGGCATTGTCTGAGAAACTGGCGATCGCGCGAAACTCCGCGGCGCGTGCTACGCGTCCGGTCAGCGCGGCAAGGCCTGCGAGCGTGAATGCGTCGTCAGGCGTCGGTGCGGAAGGACTCGTATTCAGAAGCGAGTCCGCCAGCGTCATCGCCTCGGTGAGCTGGCCACGCTTGATGCGAACACGCACCTCCGCGGCGGCAAGCCGAAAACGTTGCTCCGAGGTGCGCGCAAGAGATCTGGCCCTTCGCAGCGTGCCACTCGCGCCGTCCTCGTTATCTCCCAGTTCGCCGCGCGCCTCGTGACCGGCCGACAGTGCCTCGAACGATTCCGCATTGTCCGGGAATGCCGCAATCCATCGGCGGGCGAAAGAAACGAGAACATCCCGGCTGAGTCGCACGGCGTCGGGCAGTGAGGTCGAGACGACTCTTGGGTTGGCTGCGGCGATCTCGGCGAGTGTAAATGGAATGAACGCCACCGAGTCCGCCGCGGCCGACGGATGTGCCAGGAAACGTTGGGAGGAGCCGTCGACCGCATGTCCCAGCCGGACCTGCGTCGTCGCGGTCGGAAGCAGCCTGTTGAGCATCGAGAACGTCAACGCACGACTCGTCGTCGGCGCGAGTGTTGCCGCGCGAGTATAGGCGTTAGCTGCCGCTGCCCAACTGGTTCTGAATCGCCAGCCGGAGGGGCTGCGTGGATCGGCTAAGACCGCGGAGTCGAGCGCCTGACAGTCGCCGAGTCCGTACCAGGGCATGGCGTCGAGTGAGTCGCTCGTTCGAAGCCGTTCGAAGTTGGCGCATGCCTGCGGATATGCGCCGCTCCCGAGCGCAATCAGCCCCTCTGCGTACAACGAGTCACGTCCGCGCAACCGCGATCGGACGCGGCTGAGGCGGCCCACGGCGAGACCAAACTCCTCGGTCCCAACACGGTGCTCCAGCTCCAGCGACTGAGCCACGCGCATTTGCGCGAGCGCCGCGGACCGCGCGTTGGTCTCGGCCCGGCTGTTCGCGACGGCGATCCGGAGGGGAGGCGTCATGAGCGCCGTCAGCGCGAGCACCAGGACCGTCGCACCCGCCCAGGCCAATGGTCGGCGGATCGGGCGGGCGAACTGGGCCCGCTTTCGCGTCGCCGCCCGGCCGGTCGAGATCTCGAGGCGCGCGTCTTCGAGGGCCGCGGCCAACTCATGAGCATTCTGGAAACGTTCGTCGCGCGAGCGCGCCAGCGCGCGCGACAGGAGCGCATCCACCGACGTGGGGACGTCGCTCCGATGTTCCCGCACCGAAGCCGGCGGCTCGGCCAGCCGCTTCTGAAGCAACTCCCGCGGCGTCTTGCCGGAGAATGCGTGCCGGCCGGCGAGCATCTCGTAGAGCACGCATGCCAGCGAGTACACGTCGCTGCGTCCGTCGAACTCGCCGTCGCTCAACTGCTCGGGGCTCATGTAGGCCGGCGTCCCGACCACCATACCGTGCGCCGTGACCCGGACGTCGATCTCTTCCATCGCTCGCGCCAGACCGAAATCGGCGAGGCAGGCGTGGTCGTGATAGAAGAGGATGTTCTCCGGCTTGATGTCGCGATGAACGATGCCGCGGTCGTGCGCGAACGCGATGGCGACCGCGAGCTCGTGCGCGTAGCGCAGCGCCTCGTCGACCGGCAGACGTGGTTCCTTGTCGAGCCGTTGGCGCAGCGACCCGCCCTCGACGAACGGCATCACGAAGTACAAACGGCCGGCGGCGATTCCCGAGTCGTACGTCGGCAGGATGTGAGGATGCTGCATTCCCGCCGAGACTTCGATCTCGCGGAGGAAGCGCTCGCCCGCGACGGCGCTCACGTCGGGATTCAGCGCCTTGAGCGCGACGGAACGATGATGCCTCAGGTCGCGCGCGAAGTAGACGACCGCCGACGCGCCTCGTCCGGCTTCGCGGAGGATCTCGTACCGGTCACGCAGCGCCTCGACGAGATCCGGCGACGCGTCAGTGCTTGGTGGGGAGGGGACGTTCGAATCGGGGGACGACGCAGACACGAGCTGGGGCCTAGGTTGACCCAGAAGCTTGCGTCGGGCTCATCCTGTTGTCCAGCGAACGCGGCCGCTGCGAGCGCGAATCTCAGCGGTCTTGCGTGGCCTCGCGGTCGACCGCCGCCTGCCGCTTCATTGCAATTCTCCAATCGATTGACGGCGCCACCTCTTCATCCGCGAGGTCGAGGCTGAGTCGCGCCCGTTCGACGACAGGGGCGCCGAGGTCCGGCGCCAGAGAAAGCCCGAACTCCAGCTCGGCGCGCCGGCAGATGCGCTCCTCGCGGGCGGGATCCTTCGATTCGGGCCGAACGCCCATGCCGTGCACGCGCGCGTGGACGCCCTCGTGGAGAATCGACGCCGCGACTGGCGCCGGCGAGATGTCGCGCCGCGCGAGAAACGTCAGCTCGGTCATGCACTCGCGCGTGTGCGGAAAGAAGGCGCCGCGGCAGGGATATCGGATCACGAGAAAGCGTGACACGTCCCGCCTCATGTGCGCCAACCGCCACGGCTGCGCCTGTTCGATCAGCGCGAGCGACTCGTCGAGTCGTTCGAGGACGGCCGGCGTCTCGATGTCCGGCCGCGTGTTGTCGACGAACACGGTGAAGCCGCGAATGCGATACGTCTCGCCACCACCGGCTGTGGCCGCGGCGCCGCCAAGCGTCTCTCGCAATCGTCGAAGTAGGTTCATCGCGGAACTCGGAAGCCGCGCGGCGTCGAGCCCCGCGAACATGGGCTCAGGCGAATTTCACGAAGCGCAGCGCGACGGAGTCGATGCAATAACGGAGCCCCGTCGGTTTGGGGCCGTCGTCAAAGAGATCACCGAGGTGCGCGTCGCAGCGCCGGCACGTCACTTCGCTTTCCGTGTACCCGTGGCTCGGCACGCCGTGACGAACGTTCTCCTCGGCGATCGGCTGCCAGAAGCTCGGCCAGCCCGTGCCCGAATCGAACTTCACCGCCGAGGCGAACAGCGCCGTTCCGCAGCACACGCACCTGAACATTCCGCGGTCGTGCAGGTTCCAGTACGGGCCGGTGAACGCGCGCTCGGTGCCGTGCTGCCGCGTGATCTGGTACGAGATCGGCGACAGTTGACTCCGCCACTCGGCATCCGACTTCACGACTTTCGGCACGTGCACCGTTCCCTGTCGGACGCCGGCGTCGTTGAAGTCGACGATCACGACTTCCTCGAGCGACGGGGCGGTCCGGCGGACCGTGCCGAACATCGGAATGGCGACGATCGCCGCGACGAAATCGCGGCGGGTGAGATTCGATTCGGCCATCGTCATGGTGGTCCCCCCCCTCTTCCGACCGAGGTCAGTCGTATCCGACTTGCTGCGCGGCGGAGTCGGCGGCGGCGAGCATCGCCGTGGCGTTCACGAAACGGTCCGACGGGTGGAGCGCGATCGAACGGCGCAGCAGCCCCATCACTTCGTCGGGGAGATTCGGCGGCAGCGGCGCCATGTCGATCGGCAGCAGCGGCGCGTGCTTCTTCATCGCGTCGCGGAGGCCGTTCGGAAACGGCGGGCGACCGGACAACATCTCGTAGAGCACGCACCCGAGGGAAAACAGGTCCGACCGCGCGTCTTCGAGCACTCGCGCGGTGAGACGCTCCGGACTCGTGTACTCCGGCGTCCCCATGATGTACTTCGGTCTCTCGTGCGCGGCGTCGGCCTGGTTGAAGCTCGGCGCGCGCGCGATTCCGAAATCGAGCAGCCACACGCCGGTCGGCGACAACATGAGGTTGTCCGGCTTCACGTCCCGATGGATGATGCCGTTCTCGTGCACGTGGGCGAGCGCGTCGGCGACGTCACGCGTGAACAGCAGCGCGTCACGAACCGAGATGTGATCCCTGCGCTTGAGCCGCGAACGAAGGGATTCGCCTTCGACGAACGGCATCGTGTAGTACAGCGATCCGCTCACGTCGCCGGCAGACAACACGGCGGGAATCCGCGGATGGTTGAGCTTCTGGAGAACCTGCATCTCGAGCAGGAACCGCTCCTCGAGCTCGAGACGCTCGGGGCCGGATGCGCCGCTGAGCCGGTCCACCATCACCTTGATCGCGATTCGCTCGCGCGTGTCGGGCCGCCGCGCGGAATAGATCCGCGACATCCCCCCCTTGGCGACCTCGCCTTCAATGGCGAAGCCGTTCCCCAGGCGAAGCTCGAGGGACGCGACCAGACTGAGGATTGAGGCGGGAGAAGACATTTCGAGGGATGACGAATCTGTATGTAACGCGGACGATTTACTATAGCGCACTGCCACGCCTGACCCCAGGCGCGGGCGCCGCGAACGCTGAGGGAACTGGCATGATTCGTCCTTAGGTCGGTGAGAGTCGTTGTAGAACGGTCTTGCGGTCCGTCGGCGCTGTTGTGTATACAATATCGCCGCACCCACCCGTGCTGGGGTTCTTCCCCTTGAAGACGTTCGTCGTGCTGTGCGCCGCCATGGCCGCCATCGACTAGCGCAACCGCGCAGGCGGTTCCTCGCCCGCCGGCGTCGACTCCTGCGATGATGGCCGTCCGCGGAGTGGCGTACGACAGCATTCGGCGACAGCCCCTCAGAGATGCCTTCGTGAGTATTCTCGGCAGCGGGGCCGGCGCGCGAAACACCACCACGGATTCCCACGGCCGCTTTCAGTTCGACAGCGTCCCCCCCGGCGACTACACCTTCGCCGTGCAGCACGCCGAGCTCGACTCGCTCGGCCTCTCGGGAGTGTCGCGCAAGGCGACGGTAGCGAGCGAAAGCGACGAGGTTCGCCTTGGCGTCCCCTCGTTCGGAACCCTCTGGCGGATCGAATGCGCCGGTCGCGTGCCGAAGGACAGCGGGTTCGTGTTCGGAACCGTACGTGATGCCGCGACGATGCGACCGCTGGCGCACGCCCGGGTCGAGGTCACCTGGGTCGAGTTGGGCATCAAATCCGGGCACGTGACCGGCCGAAGGTGGACGGCCGAGGGGCTCGCGGACGACCTGGGCAACTACAGCGTCTGCGACGTCCCCACCTGGGAGGTCGTGTCGATACGGGCCGCCGGAACGACGGATTCGGTCTCCAGCGGCGAGATCGAGCTTACGCCCCGGGGCGGGAGGATCGAGCGGCGCGATCTACTCGTCGGGCCGACCGATTCCGTGGCGTCCCGTGTCGGGATCGTGAGCGGGATCGTGACCAACGTGAATGGCGAGCCGTTCGGCGCCGCCCGCGTCTCGATGCCGGGCTTGCGCGAAGTCCGCACGGACGCCGAGGGACGCTTCGTGCTGCGGGACGTGCCGACCGGCACGCAGCAGATCGAGGTGCTCTCCGTCGGAGTCGCGCCCGTCTCGCAGACGGTCGACGTGCTCCCGCGCGACACGACGCGCGTCGCGCTGCAATTCGGCCGCCCGATCGTTCTGACCGGCATGCGCGTCACGGCGAAGCCCGGCGTGCAGGTAATGTCGCAGGAGTTCGACGCGCGCCGGAAGAACGGCACCGGGTACACGCTCGACTCCACGGCGATCGGGCACTATCCCGACTTCATCAACGTCTTCAACGACGTGCCGGGCATTCGAATGTCCCGCCGCCTCGGCAGCGTGTTCCTCTCGACGATGGGCGACAAGGGACACGCCTGTTCGCCGACGATATTGATGGACGGGATCGAGACATCGGCCAACGCCCTATCCGACCTGCAGTCGCATGAAGTCGCCGCGATCGAAGTGTACGCGCACGCGCTGATGGTTCCGGCGGAACTGCTTCCGCCCGGCCGGCCCGTCGACTGCGGAATGGTCGTCGTCTGGACGAAGTACACGTTCCGCAATCGATAGTCGGGCACAGCGACGTCCGAGGAGGGGACGTCAGCCGAAAGTGCGCTCGTCCGCCGTCGGCCCGTAAATCGACGGAATCGGCACGTCGAGGAGCCGCAGGTAAACCGTGAGCTGGCCGCGGTGGTGGACGAGGTGGTTGATATGCGTTCTGACCACGACACCGCGCGGCTCCGTCGAGAGAACGCGGTCGCCCATCTTGAGAGACCAGGGTTCGTCGAAGGCCTCATCGCGCACCTTGCCGAGCTCGGCGCGCGCTTCGCCGACGTTCTTGTCGAATTGGGCCACGAGACTGTCGGTCGGTTGAAAGGAGTAGCCGCCGCCGCTCTTGAGATCCAGGCTGGGGTTGCGGATCGTCATCGTGATCCAACCGGGCATTCCCGCCACGAGCTGCGCGAGGTGGCCGAGCGCGAACGATTTTTCGTGAGGCTTCCACGTGCCCTTGTCCGTCGGCACGCGCTCCAGCACGCGTCGCGTGGTCGCCATCTCGCGGTCGAATTCGGCCAGCATTGATGTTCCGATGCTCATTAGAGTATGCTCCTGGACGCGGTTCCCGTCGACGTTCGAGTGCGAGGAATAAGCCTACCGCGGTCGACGTTTTCATGAAAGCGCCGGGGCGACTCGTCGACCGGGCCGTTCCATTCGGTCCCGAGTTCGCGGGACAGGCTGACGGCCCGCCCAACCCAGGCCAGACCTCCGCCGGCGACACACCATGTCCAAACCACGGGACACGTCGCGCTGGCGGCCCGCGAGACCAAAGAAGCGCAACTCGTCATGCTCCAACGGGTTGGCGAACAGCCAGCCGTCTGGCCGCCTAAGTGCATTCTCGCCCGAGCGACCGATCCCCTTTTCCGGAGTCGCCCGTGCATCGATCCATCGCATTCCGGCTGCCGCAGCTGCTGGTGGTCGCCGGCATCACCGCCCCGGTCGTCGCCGTGTCTGCTCAGCGATCCGACCTCGCGGTCACACCGTTCGTGTCCTTCCTGCCGTCCAGCGGCGCCAGTCCGCTGGCTGGGCTCGCGCTGACGCTCGGCGGAAACAGCGGCCTCGCCTTCCGCGCCAGCGGAAACTTGGCCCTTCAGAGCGCGAACAATTCCGCCTCGCTGTCGACCGATTCCCGGCCCTGGGGGGCCGACGCCGACGCGATGTTCCTCATCGGGCGAAACGACGGGATCTCGCGGTCGATCACCCCATTCGTCTTCGCCGGCGTCGGGATCGAGGGGGTACAGAACGTGGTGAACACGACGACGCGCAACGATTGGAGCTACGGGTTCGGGGCGAACCTCCCCTTGGCCCGCGCGATCGACCTGTTCGGCGAGGCGCGCTGGCGCATGACGGAGTTCGTTCTTCCAACGGCGTACGACGCTCCGGCGCGCACGAACGAGCTGCGGTTCGGGCTTTCGTTCCAGGTGGGCGGCAACAGCGACTCCAGCCCGCCGCGCGGCCGCCGTCGTTAACGGGACTTGCAGGTCGTAGTGAGGGTGTTCATGATCCGGCGTCCAATTCACCGAGATCATGAGCACCCTCGCTCGCATCCAGACTCACCGTGCCGCGACGATATCCGTCGCGATCCTGTCCGCCGCGTTCACCCTCGCCAGCGCGCCGGTTCAGGCGCAGCAGCGCGGCGGCAACCAGCCCCCGCCCCCTGACACCCTGAACGATCCGGTTCGCCTCATGGTCGGCCCGCCTCGACCTCGAGAAGTACAAGGCGACGGTCAAGGGTCTCACCCAGTTCGGCGACAGGCGCCAAGGCACCGAACGCAACCGCAAGGCGGTGGATTGGATCGAGGCGCAGCTCAAGAGCTACGGCTGCACGCCGACCGAGCGGATCAAGTACATCTACACGACGCCGCCGGCGCGCGGCAGAGGCGGCGCCGGGGGCGACAGCGCAGCCGGCCGCGGACGTGGCCGCGGGAACGCGGCGCAGGGCGGCGGACGCATTCGCGGCATCCGCACTCGAACCGGCGTCAACACCGATTCGCTCAAGCAGCCCGACCCTCGGCTCCGCGCGCTCGACGCGGAGCCGGCCACCGACGGCCCGCGCGAAGAGGTGTTCTGCACGAAGGTCGGCTCGACGCACCCCGAGGAGATGTACATCGTCGGCGGTCACATGGACGGCCACGGCTGGAGCGAGGCCGCGAACGACGACGGCTCCGGCACCGCGCTGGTCATGGAGCTCGCGCGGGTCTTCAGCAGCCCCGACGTGAAGACCGATCGCTCGATTCGGTTCATCCTCTGGAACAACGAGGAGACGGGCATGAACGGCGCGCGGGCCTACATCGCGCAGCGCGATTCGCTGCAGGGCAAGGAAGAACCCGCCGGGCTCGGGCAAATATCCCGAGCCGAAGTGGCTCGGCATGATCCAGCACGACATGATGATGTTCGATCACGGCATGCCGCGCGCCGACGGAACCATGAGCCCCGACAGCGGCCGGAAGCGGACGTGAACATCGAGTTCCAGTCGACGTCGAAACAGGCCGAGGGAGCGCAGAAGCTCGCGTGGTTCTTCCAGACGGCGAACGAGAAGTACGCGACCGACTATCCAGCGCGCGTCGGGCAGCACATGACGAACACGGATTCGGGACCCGTTCCAGGATCTCGTCCCGGCGATCACGCTGCGCGAGAACGAGCGCGGCGAGCAGATCGGCGCGGGGTGGGACCCGCAGTGGCATCAGCCGACGGATCTGTTCTCGACGTACAACGACAAGGATTTCCGGCTCGGACTGAACGCGGCGCAGACAACGCTGGCGGCGGTAGCGCTGCTCACGGGAGCGACGCTGGTCAAGTAAACGGCGAACGTCAGACGGCGGTTGGATCGCGGCCACTCTGAGGTCTGTCGTCGCGTGGTTGGTACGGCTGTGGGCTCGAAATCAGGGACTGACATCTGACCACAGACCACGGTGTAGGCGTTTTCCCGGTGGAGATCCGTTGCCGATCTGAGCCCTACCGCTCAACGCCGGGTGTGTGGTCTGATGACCGAAGTCCGTTCCTGTCGTCGAGCGCGCAGCCGATACATCCAATGGCGATCGAACTCAGAGTGGCCGGTCAGCCAAGCTGACTTCTGTCGACTCGCGAATCATTCCGCCCGCAGCGACTCCGTCGGATCGATCCTCGTCGCCCGCATCGCGGGAATGAACGCCGTCGCCGTCGCGACGCCGAGCACCGCGACCGCCACCATCGCGAACAACGGCGCGTTGTAGACGTCGAGCATCGCGATCTCCGCCACCGTCATCACACCGCACTTGGTCAGGAACAGCCCGACCGCAGCTCCCGCCAACGCGACGACCACTGATTCACGCAACACCGTGTGCAGGATGTCGCGCGTCGTCGCGCCGAGCGCGACACGAACCCCCAGCTCGCGTCGCCGCTCCGCCACGCCGTGCGCGACGACGCCGTATACGCCGAACGCTGCCAGCGCGATCGCCAAAGCCGCGAACGCCACGAACAATTCGGAGAGAAAGCGCGCGCCCTGGAGTCCCGTCGTGACGCCGAGATAGTCGACCATCGTCATCACCTGAGAGACGCTCGCGTCCGGGAACGAGGCGATTTCCTGGCGCAGAATGGTCGGCAGTCGCTCGGGGTGGTCGGCCGCGCGCGCTCTGAGCGTCAGCAAGAAAAGCGAGCGCTTCGCTATCGCGGTGTCGTTCGGGCCCGGAAGGTAGAGACGCGGCCGAGGCGAGCGCCCGTCTGCGATTAGTCGACGGGCTTCTCGAATCCCTTCTGTTCGCCGATGACGCCGACGACAGGTATGTACGGCAGGTTCGACTTCTTGTCGCCGAGCTTGAGCAGCGCGCCGATCGGATTGTTGTTCGGCCAGAGCTTGCGCGCGGTCGGCTGATCGATGATCAAACCACCGTGATCGCGCTCACCGTCGAGAAAATCGCGGCCCTGCACGATCGGCCAACCCATCGTGCGCACGTACGACGGCGACACGGCGGTCGGGGCCAAAATCGGCGCTGGGAACTCGCGCACGCCGCCCGCGTCGGCGACGGTCACCGCATTGCCTTCGGGAATTCGCCATCCCATGGCCGTCGCGGCGCCGGTCACGCCGGGAATGGCCGCGATGCGCGCCGACATCGATTGCAAGCACCTCTGAGTAGCGAACGATGGTCCCAGGCGCGAACGTCGCCCTGAGAACGCCCGTCGACAGCGGGCGGGGATCGTACCCGACCGCGCTGCGTCCAGCGGAGGACATCCACGTATGCACGGACGCGGTCGCGATGCAACACAGCGCGAGCGACAACGCGATCTCGACGCCGACGAGCACCGCGTATCGACGGCGATTGCGCTTCGTCGCGCCGGTTCCGTTGCCCGACTTGAGCAGCTCGTTCGGATCGGTTCGCGAGATGCTGATCGCCGGCGCGAGGCCGACGGCAAACAGACAGAAGAGCAGCGCGGCGACCGCGAACACCAACACGCGCCAGCTCATCTGCGGCTCCACGATGTACTTGCCGACGCTCGGCGGAATCGACGCGTGGAGCGACCGACGCGCCCCAATACGTGAGCACGAGGCCGAGCGCGAGGCCGGCCACGCCGAGGATGATGCTCTCGCCCATCAGATGCGTGACGATGCGGACGCGCGACGCTCCCAACGCCGACCGAAGCGCGAGCTCGCGGCGACGTCCGATGCCGCGCGCGAGCTGAATGTTCGCCAGGTTGGCGCAAGCGACGAGCAGGATCGCGGCGACCGCGGCGATGAGTCCGTCGTGCATCGGACGAAGCTGGAACTCCGGATTCGCGGCCTGATGAAACCGCAGTACATCATCCTTCGGTCTCTCTCCGGCGGCGATCGCGATCCGCGCCGAGACCATCGCCAACTCGCGCTCGGCGTCGGCGCGACTCGCGCCGGGGCGAAGCCGGATGAGGCGCTGGAACAAACCGCCGCGCAGCTTGCGTGGCGAGACCTGCCATGCGACCGCTACTTCTCCGGGGAGCCTCGTGAAATCGGACACGACGCCGACGACGATCCGCGGCTCGTGGTTGATCGTCACGGTGGCGCCCACCGGTGAGCCGCCGTCGGGAAAGAGCTGCGCGGCGACGGTTTCGTCGATGACGATCGCCGACGCCGTCGGGCGTTTCGTCGGATGCGATGAACGTGCGCCCGGCGAGCGGCCGCGCGCCAGCACGTCGAAGTAGTTCACGCGACCGCTTGCACGACGCCCTCGGCGGTGTCCGTCGTGCTGGATCTGCTGCGCGAAGACGCCGAGCTCCACGCGCGTCACGGACTCGTACGTGTTCGTTCCGGATAACAACACCGCGTCACGCGTCGGGGCGTCCACGCGCCACTTGTAGTCGCCGTAGAATCGAATCCAGTAGAGTTGCCCGGGATCGCGCACGTCGATGCGCGGACGGAGGAGCGCGTCGAGCATGCCGTACATCGTGGTGTTTAGCGCGATGCCCAGTGCGAGCGACAGGACGACGACGGCGACGAAGGCGGGCTGGCGGCGGAGTCCGCGGGCGGGGTGCGGAGCGAGTCGAGGACCATGGATCGGGTCGGGGTCGCTCGATCGACGATCCCGATGCGCGCCCAGTCACGTCACCACCAAGAGCGTGGATCACGGCCACTCTGAGGTCTGTCGCCGCGTGGGTGGTACGGCTGTGCGCTCGAAGTCAGGGACTGACCCCTGACGACTGACAACAGACTAGGCGTTTCCTGCTGGGGAGCCAGTTGCATCGGGCCCCTCCCAACAACGCCGGGTCTGTCGACGGTTTCCCGAGGTCCGTTCCCGATTTCGAGCGCTACAGCCGATACATCCAACAGGCGCTCGAACCCAGAGTGGCCGGCCAACCAGTCTGTCTTCTGTGAACTCATGCAAATAAAAACGGCGCCGTCCGAGGACGACGCCGTTTCCCATTGCAGAGTCGAAACGCATCTACCCGCCGAAGAACCCGCCTCTTCCTCCTCCCGCTCTTCCCGGCCTCACCTGCCGAATCGCCTGGTTGTCGAGGAACAGCGCGATGAACGGCGGCAGCTTCCGAACCTGCTCGGGCGTCAACAGCTGCTTGGCCGCCGGACCGTAGATCGCCATCTGGTCGAGCGACTTGTTCTCGGCCGTGCGCACGCGATCGTACGCCTCGCCGAGGTCGTACTTCTCCTCGAGACTGGCGAGGTACGCCGCCACCGGCGTCCAGATCGAGTCGATGATCTTTCCGTACGACTTGTTGAGAATCGCGATGCTGTCGGCGGTCTCGTTGCTGAGCCCGAGCCAGTCCTGCTGTCGGAGCATCTGCTCGAACGGATTCGGATAGGTTCGCTCGTACTGAATCTTGATCTGGTCCGCTGTGAGCTTGTTCCCCTTGGCGCCGCGGCCGGGGCGGAGGCGGAGGAAGAGATCCTGGCGCTCGCGCTCGGGACCGACGTCGAGGCGGACGTCGAGCGTGAGCTGCGTCGGCGCGAGCAGCGCCGCGGTCGCCTGCCGATTCGCGCCGAAGCGCGGGTTGACCGTGTACTGGTACTGCTGCGTCGCCGGGTCGAAGCCGTGCACGAGGAGCAGCTGATTGTCGGCGAATGAAGGCGCGCCCCAGCCGTGCAGGTTGTTCGAGCCGTGAACGAGCGCGTCGAGGCCCGTGAGCGGGTTGGCGATGCCGAGCGAGATCGTCGCGCGATCCGGAATGACCTTCATCGCCTGCGACACGAGCGAGACGCGCAGGCTGAGCGTCGTGTACCACGGCGCCTGGCAACTATTGCGGCCGGCGATCGTGCCGAGCTGCTTCTCGAGGCACGACTTGACCGAGCTCGGGGCGCCGGTCAGTAGGCTTTTCATTCCGGCCGCGAGCGCCGAGTCGGCGACCTTCGACGGATCGTAGATGAACGCGCGGTCGTTGTTGTAGCCGTCGCCGTTGATGTCACCCGACACCATCGGCGTGAACGGGTTGCCCGACTGAATGCGGCCGAGCGCGACGACGCTCACCGCTTGATGGAACGTGTAGCCGATGTTGTACGTGATCTGGTGCCGCGCGTCCTGGTTGCCGCGCGCCCACTGGATCAAGTATGGATCGCCGGCCGTGTTGCCGCCGGCGAAGCCGCGCTGGCTCGTCGAGGATCTTCTGCCAGACGTACGTCACGCTCCACTGGAACGCCGAGTTGAACGTGACCGGCGACAGCCCGATCTGGACTGCGTCGTATGCGACCGCAGATCGGAGAGATAGTCCGTGACGTTGTGAATTCCGGTGACACCCGGGAGCCGTTCTCGATCGTCGTGCCCGTCGTCGGGAAGATCTGGCTCGGATCGACGTAGACGGGACGGCCTTCGTTGCGAGCGTGAAGACCGGCCTCTGGTTGAAGTTGAGATCGATCTGGCTCTGCTGGTTCAGGTTGAGCGAGTACGTCGCTCCGCTCGTCAGCCGGAACATGTTGTTGAGGATCGGCGCGTTCCAGTTGAGGTTCGCGCGCCAGCTCCGCTGCGGGATGTAGTCCTTCGAGAAGAGCGTGACGTTCGGCACCGTGCTCGTGAAGCTCGACACGTCGCCGGTGCACGTCGTCGGGATCATCCCCGTGTTCTCCAGATACTGCAACCAATCGGGCGACGGGACGGCGCTGCCGATGCAGCTCAACTGCTGCGCCGCCGACGGCAATCCCGTCTGGTCCACGGCCGCGGCGATGAGCGGTGAGCTCGGCAGGTTCTGGAACTGTCCGATGCCGCCGCTGATCTGCCCGCGCGATCCGCGCTGCGCGCCCTGGAAGCCGCCGATCTGCGGGTTCGTGCCGTACGTCCAGCTGAATCCGAGGCGCGGGCTCACGTAGATGCCGCGCGGCACCGCGTCGTTCCGCAGTTGGTACACGGAATCGATCGCCGGATTGAACTGCGGGTTGCCCTGGAATGCGAGGCGTCGACGCGAACGCCGTACGTCATCTGGAATCGCGGCGTCGCGCGCCACGCGTCGCCGAGCCACGCCGAGCCGCCGACGTCGTCGCCGAACCGCTGGTTGACTTGCAAGCGGCGGCTGAAGCTCGCCGGCACGCCGTCCTCGAAATCCTGAATCGAGTTGTACGTGTACGTCCCGAACGGTTCGTCGTGTTGTCCTGCGAGTAGCGATTGTAGCGGAAGTCGACGCCGAACTTGTAGCGGTGCTTGTTGTCGAGGCTGATCCACGACAGCTCGTTCTGCAGTTCGGTGTTCAGCGTGTGCGAGTTGCTCGGCAGGCTCGTGTTGCCGCCGAACTGCAGGTTCGAATCCCGGCGCTTCCGTCGGGGAAGGTCGAGTGACGCGGACCGTCGCCGACGGAAGTTCGATGTACGGACTGCCCTGCGTCACGCTCTCCTGGATGGCGCCGCTGGTGTTGTCGAGGAAGTTGTCGAGGAAATACGCGGAGTGGCGACCCTGGAGCGTGCCGCCGTAGGTGCGCGTATCGCCGCCGTGATCGGGAACGGCCGTGTTCGAGAGGTTGGCGCCGTCCTGGCCCTGCCATCGGCCGTTCACCGTGACGTTGTAGAAATGGCCACCGCTCGGCGCGAAGTCGAAGCCGAAAGGAACGATCCGTTCTCCGTGAGCTTCGAGCTCGGGATCGCGTCGTTCGTGAGCGGATGTGCGCCTGGTTCAGCAGCTCGACGAGGTGCTGGACGGAGTCCGGCGACACGCCGACGCGCTCGAGGGCCAGCGCGTCGCTGCTCAGGTTGAGCAAGTCCTGAAGGTTGCTGGTCCGTTGGCCGACCTGCCACGACTCGCTAGAACGCCTTGTCGAGCGAAATGGACCGGCGGCGTTGCCGCTGAGCTGCAGATTCGTGAACTGCTTCCCGAGCGCGCGCCCGACGGCGTCCGTGTACTGCAGGCTTGGCGAGTCGACGGTCTGATGGAGCGACCGCGTGACGTAATTGGTGCCGCTGTTGGTTCGGAGGGAGATCTGCGCGCCGGAGAATCCGCCGCGCGAGGGGTCGAAGCTCGACGTCGTCACGCGCTGCTGCGTCGTCGCGTCGCGGGGCAGGTCGGTGCCGGCGAAGTTCAGCCCGTTGAGGTGATGTTGTTCTGGTCGGCGCCGAGGCCGAGCACGGAAAACCCGTTGGCAGCGCCGTCGGCGCCGGGGATGAGCGTGACGCCGGGCAGCGTCGCCGCCATCGCGGAGAGGTCGCCGAGAATGTCGATCGGCACGTTGTTCGTGTTGACGGCCTGGTCGCGGCCGCCGACGTCGAGCGAATTGCCGTTGCGGTCGGGACGCTCGCGGCCCGCGTTGACCCGGACGGCGTCGAGCGACACGGCCGTCTTGTTGACCGTCGCGTCGGCGATGAGAATATCCTCATCGACCTCGCGCTTGACCTCGAATCGCGTCGGCGCGAAGCCGATCGAGGTGTACGCCATCATGTAATCGCCGCCGCCGCCGTTGAAGATCATCGAGAAGCGGCCGTCTTGTTCGTCTTCGTGGTGCGCGACGTCTGGTTTACCAGCGATGTCGCCGTGACGGTGACGTTCTCGACGGGCTTCTTGTCTGGGCCGATGACGCGGCCGCGAATGATGTCCGCGTCGCCCTGCGCGTGGAGTCGAGTCGGAGCGAATGCGCCCAGGACCAGAACGAGAAGCAGTGATATGGAGCTGCGAAGTGACACGGGACAGCCTCGGGGTGTTCGCAGATTGATTGGACATCATCTCTACGCGCGGCGGCGCCCGGGGTTGGGAAGCCGCCGGTGTGAGGGAGCGCATAGATCCGCGTTTAGATCTCTTAACGCGGGCCGTCGAAGCTGAATACGCGGCGCGCGTACTCGCGATCTTTACGCTCGCGCGCTGCGCAAGCGCAGACTGATCGATCCGATCGGAGTCTGTCTTGAGTTGCAGCACGGTGCGCGCTGAATCGTCCGCGAGCCAGAGTTCGGCATGGCCATCCTGCGAGAACATTCCCTTGGTCTTGATCTCGGGGCGGATCAGGATGGCGGGAAAGCGCCCGGCGGGAACGTTCACCGTGTCGCGACGGATGACGTGGACGACGACCGGGTTGCTCTCGGCTTGAAGTAGCGTTTGAGGACGTAGCACTGCCCGGTTCGAGGGGCAGTGTGCGGACGAGATAGACGAGCGACATGTCGTCGAGCGGATCGGCCACCGAGGCGTGGACCTCGCCGTCCTTGGTACGGTACGTTTGTCCTCCGGGAAATCTGTGTGTCGCGATTGGCGCGGTAACCCGGATCGTGCACGTGCTGCATGAAGCGGAACGAATTAAACGAGGCGGAATCGAACCAGCTCACCGTCGTGTCGTGGAAACGCGCGCCCGCAATGCCGCCGTCGATGATGAACATCGCTTTCCACGCGACGCGCCCGCGGACCGTGTCGCGGCCCGACGAGACGCATCTCGCCGGTCCCGACGCGCAGCTTTCCATAGTAGGCCGAATACTCGAGCTGCTCGTTCGACGAGAATCCGGAGCGCGGGTCCTCGTCCGCGGATCTCGATCCGTCGCTCGCCGGGGGCACAGCGCAGGCTGTCCTCCGACATCGCGCCGAAATGAGCCGGCGTCGGTCCGGGAAAGGGTCACGAATACGGCAGACAGCAGCGGCAACAGCATGTGGACCTGGGTAAGAGCGGGTGGGAGTTTCGGAGCCGACAAAGACAATTAGCCAGGGACGCCAGGCGGCACACTCCTCTTGACAATCTACAGGTCCGGCCTCGATCGTGCTCCTATTGGTCATCTAGAGGAACGATGGCGTCGCGCAAGACCGAACTGTTCCAGGGCACGCTCGACCTGATCGTCCTTCGCATCCTTCGCTCGGGACCAGCGAACGGTTGGGATCTCACCCAGTCCATCCAGGTCGTGTCGCAAAGCATGCTCCTCGTGAATTACGGGTCGCTCTACCCCGCGCTCCACCGGCTTGAAAGCAAAGGGCCTCATCAGGGACGCTGGGGCATGTCCGACAACAACCGCCGCGCGCGCTTCTACGAGCTCACCAAGAACGGACGCAAGCAGCTCGAGGCCGAGCGCCGCGAGTGGGAGCGCTTCCAGCAGGCGCTCGGCTTGATCCTGCGCACGGGTTGACCGCCATGCTCGCATCGTTCCTCGTTCGGCTTCGCGCGATGGCGAATCGGCGCGCTGCCGGCGCCGACCTCGACGACGAGCTGCGCTACCATCTCGAGCGCGAGACGGAGGGGGGGGGGAACGCGGAAGTCTACGGCCCACGCAGCAGAGCGCTACATCTTTCGCACGACGTCCTTCCCGGCGACGGAGAGAAAGTCCTCGCCGGGATTGATGTATTCATCCTTCTCGGCGCCGTACTGCCGCTCGTAGAGTTGCCGGTAGCGCCCGCCGAGCGCGAGAAGCTCGCGGTGCGAGCCGCGTTCGATGATCTCGCCGTTCTCGAGGACGAGGATCTGATCGGCGCTCTCGATCGTCGACAGGCGGTGCGCGATCACGAACGTCGTGCGTCCCTGCCGCAGCGAACGGAGGCCGTCGCGAATCAGCGCTTCGCTCTCGCTGTCGAGGCTCGATGTCGCTTCGTCGAGAATGAGAATTGCGGATCGGCGAGGATCGCGCGCGCGATGGCGACGCGCTGGCGCTGGCCGCCCGAGAGCTTCACGCCGCGCTCGCCGACGACGGTGTCGTAGCCCTTCTCGAAGCGGTCGACGAACTCGTCGCAATGCGCGATGTGCGCAGCCGTTTGGACTTCCTCGTCGGTCGCGCCGGGCTTGCTGAACGCGATGTTCTCGCGCACGGTGCCGTCGAACAGGAAGTTGTCCTGCATGACGACGCCGACATGGTTGCGGTAGTCGCGCAGCTTCATCGTCGCGATGTCGCGCCCGTCGACGAGCACGCGGCCGCTCTTCGGATGGTTGAACGCCATCACGAGGCCGATCAGCGTGCTCTTGCCCGAGCCGCTCGATCCGACGAGCGCCGTGGTCGATCCCGCTTCCGCGGTGAACGACACGTGCCTGAGCACCGGCGTGTCCGGGACATACTCGAACGTCACGTCCTGGAACGCGACGTCGCCTCTGATGTCGTGCGCCGTCTCCTTGTCGGCGTCGGCCTCGTCCTCGGTCGTCATCGACCGGATCTCGGCGATGCGATCGAGTCCGGCGAACGCTTCGCTCACCTGCGTGCCGATGGACGCGATCTGCACGAGCGGCGCCGCCATGAGTCCGATGAAGAAGACGTACATGAACATGTCGCCGAGCGTCATCGATCCGTTGAGCACGGACGGTCCGCCGATCACGATGAGGAGGACGCCGATGATCCCGACCAGCACGGCGGTTCCGGCGCCGACGGCCGACGTGCCGGTGATCGTCTTGGCGACGTTGCGAAACAGCTTGTGCACGCCGCGCGCGAACACGAGGCGCTCGCGCGGCTCGGCGACGTAGATCTTCACCAGCCGAATGCCGCCGATCGTCTCGGTGAGGCGGCCCGTCACCTCGGCGTTGATCACGCTGCGCTCGCGGAAGAGCGGGCGGAGTCGATTGAACGCGATCGTCATCATGGCGCCGAATATGCCGAGCAGGACGAGCGTCGCGCTGGTGAGCTTCCAGTTCACGTAGAAGAGCACGCCGAGGGACATGACGGCGGTCAGCACGCTCCCGACGAGCTGGATCAGCCCGGTACCGACGAGGTTGCGGACGCCCTCGGCGTCGGTCATGACGCGCGAGATGAGAACGCCGGTCTTGGTCGAGTCGAAGTAGGAGACGGGAAGGCGCAGCACGTGCGCCTGCACGCGCTTGCGCATCTCGGTGATCGCCCGCTGTGCCGCGATGCTGACGACCTGGGACAGGGCGAACGACGTGCCGCCTTGTATGACCGTCATGACGATGGCGAACGCGGCGAGCGGCATCAGCAGGTTGGTCTTGTGCTGCGTGATGACGTCGTCGACGAGGAACTTCGACGTGAACGGGAGCACTAATCCGGCGACGCGGTTTATCAGCATCAGCCCGAAGCCGATCGAGAGCGACATCTTGTGCTCGGCGACCAGCTCCTTGGCCTCTTTCCATGCGCGGGTCTTGTCGTACTTAGCCATGCGTATCAATATAGCGGCGTGACGTTTACGGCTTTCGTGGGGTTTGATTTGTTATGAAATCGTTGATGGCATTGGGATGCGCCGCGCTGGTCGCCGGCGCGGTCGCCCCGGCGGTTCGGGCGCAGAACCCCCCCGCTGACACGGCGGGAAAGAAACCGACCAACTACGCGTACCGGTATCGCTTCCTCGGGGTCTACGACGCGGCGACCGGCGATCCGGTCGAGGGCGCCGAAGTCATCGATGCGCTCAATGGCAACAAGGCGCTGACCACCAAGACGGGAACGGTGAGCCTGATGTTCCTGCCGGAAGGCGGGAGCCTCGTGCGGATCCGCAAGGTCGGCTTCGAGATGCAGACGCTCACGGTGGCGATCTCGCCGGCGGACACGACGCCGGTCACGGTCGTTCTGACCCACGCCTCCGCAACGACGTCGATCCCGTCATCGTGAAAGACACGGCGCCGAAGTACATCGGCGGTGGGCTGAAAAGCTTCGAGGAACACCAGCGCATGGGCTTCGGCCGCTTCATTACCGAAGACCAGTTCCGCAAGGACGACGGCAAGCCGCTCGCCGACATCTGATCGAGCGCATTCCCGGATTCATGCGGACCAACGGGCCGCACGGCGAGACGTACATGGTCTCGTCGAGAAAGCCGTGCGGGGGCAACGCGTTGACGGGTTGCCGGCAGCCGAACTGCTACGTGAGCATCGTCCAGGATGGCGTGAGGATCTACGATCTGGCCTTGACCAGGGGCGCGCAGCCGCTCGACTTCTCCAAGATGGACGGAATGAACCTCGCCGCGGCAGAGTACTACGCTGGCGGCGCGGCGTCGCCGCCGGAGTACAACGCGACTACGCAAGGCTGCGGCGTGCTCGTGCTTTGGACGCGCGAACGCTGAGTTAGCTCTGTCGCACCACGAGCGCATAGCTTCAGGATGCGCTCGAAAATCATCTGCGCGGCCGCGGCGTTGTGCGGAACGCTCGCCGCCGCCGCCGCGGGACAGAGTCCGCCGCCACGCCGCCCGTGATGCGCGAGTTCCGCGGCGTCTGGGTGGCGACCGTCGCCAACATGGACTGGCCGTCGAAGCCCGGCCTCTCGACGTGGGACCAGCAGCGCGAGCTGCTGACGATTCTCGATCGCGCGACGAGCCTCGGGCTGAACGCGATCATCTTTCACATCCGGCCGGGGGGCGACGCGCTCTACTCGTCGCCGTACGAGCCGTGGTCGCAGTACATCACGGGCGCCAGGGGCGGGCGCCGGAGCCGCCGTGGGATCCGCTGGCGTTCGCGGTCGACGCGGCGCACAAGCGCGGGCTCGAGCTGCACGCGTGGTTCAACCCGTACCGCGCGGCGTACGTTCGCGACACGGCGCTCGCCACGACGCACATCGCGCGCGCGCAGCCCGAGCTGGTGCGGCCGTACGGCCGCTTTCTCTGGATGGATCCCGGCAGCGCCGAGGTACGGCGGCGAACGATTCGCGCGATCGTCGACGTCGTGAAGCGCTACGACATCGACGGCGTGCACATCGACGACTACTTCTATCCGTATCCCGAGACCGACGCGGCGGGCCACACGATCGACTTCCCCGACGCGGACACGTACGCGCGTTACAAGAAGGCCGGCGGCTCGCTGGCGAAGGACGACTGGCGCCGCGCCAACGTCGATTCGATGGTCGCGGCGCTCTACCGCGGCGTCCACGCGGTGAAGCCGTGGGTGAGGGTCGGCATCAGCCCGTTCGGCATCTGGCGTCCCGGCAACCCGCCGCAGATTCGCGGGCTCGACGCGTACGCGACGATCTACGCCGATTCGAAGCTCTGGCTCGAGAAGGGATGGGCCGACTATTTCGCGCCGCAGCTCTATTGGCAGATTCGGCCGGCCGAGCAGAGCTTCCCGGTCTTGCTCGACTGGTGGTTGTCTCAGAACTCTAAACACCGCCACATCTGGCCCGGGCTCGCCGACTACCGCATCGGCGAAGCGGGAGCAAACGGGTCGCGCTTCACGTCGCAGGAGATCGTGGACCAGATCGACACGATCCGCGCGCGCGACAAGGGCGAGGCCGGCCACATCCATTTCAACATGACGGCGCTGATGAAGGACCCGGACAGCCTCGCCGAGAAAGTGGCGTCACTGTACCGAGAGCCGGCGCTTGTCCCGGCGTCGCCGTGGCTCGGCTCGAAGCCGCCGGCGCGGCCGACGGCGACCGTGGCGCGCGACCCGGAGACCGGCGATCTGATGCTCAGAATGACGGCCCGCCGCGGGGGACTCGCGCGTGTGGCTCTGGACCGTTCGTTCGCTCTCCAAGGGCGCCTGGACGAGCGAGGTGCTGCCGGGGTGGCTCAAAACGCATCGCCTTCCCGACGCGGCGACGACGCGCGTGATCCTCACGGCGGTGAGCCGCACGGGCGTGGAGAGCGCCGAGGTCGCTGTGGACGTTGGAACGAAATCAGCCACCGGAGCGAAAACGGGGCGGGGCGGCCGATCGGGGAGTTGAGGCGGGTGGTCCCACGCGTAGATTGGTCGACCGACGACCGTTCGAGCGGTCGTCGGACAACAGTCGTCAGGCGCCAATCCACAGCTTGGCCGAGGGTCGCATGAGACGTCTCCCCGCGCTCGCCGCTTTTTTCGCCGTTTTCGCCGCGCCGCTCGCCTCGCGGCCGCTGGCCGCCCAGGACACGTCCGCCGTTCGCCAGCAGGGGCGGGGCGGCAACCGACCGGCGCGCGATCCGCATCGCGCGGGACCCGCCTCGATGTGGCGCGGCTCCGTGGACTCCGCGCGCGAGCGCGAGCTGTACGTGAGCAAGGATCCCAAGGACCTGCGCGGCTGCGCGCCGCAGATCTGCGACCGCGACATCGCCAACAAGCATCGCACTGACAGCGTCTACGCGGCGAAGGCGCCCGGCAACTACGAATTTCAGAAAATCAAGTACAAGAGCCGCGCCGACGGGCTCGAGATTCCGGCGTATCTCTTCTCGCCGATCAACCACGGAAACACCAAGCACGTCGCGCTCGTGTGGGTGCACGGCGGCGTCCACGGCGACTGGGACACGGCGCTCTATCCGTTCATCGTCGAGGCGGTGAAGCGCGGCTACGTGATCCTGACGCCGGACTATCGCGGCAGCACGGGCTACGGCGACGAGTGGATGAAGAAGATCGATTACGGCGGGAAGGAAGTCGACGACGTGCTGTCGTCGGTGGACTATCTCGCGACGCTGCCGTACGTCGACGCGCAGCACATGGGGATCATGGGCTGGAGCCACGGCGGATTCATCACGTCGCACATCCTCTTCCGCGACGACAATCCGTTCAAGGCCGGCGCGGCGATCGTGCCCGTCACCAACCTCGTGTTCCGGCTGATGGATCACGGCCCCGGATACGCGCGCGACTACGCGGCGGAGACCGGCATCCAGGGACTGCCCTGGGAGCAGAGCTGCGGTCCGAACCACGACCACGATTGCATCGACGAGTACCTCAAGCGCTCGCCGGTCTTCCACGCCGAGAACCTCAAGGTGCCGATGCTCGTGCACGTGGCGACGAACGACTGCGACGTGTTCTTCCGCGAAGACCAGCAGATGGTCTACACGCTGCGCGCGCTCAAGCCGGATCTCGCCGAGACGAAGATCTACGTGAATCCGCCGGAAGGACCGCACGGCTGCGGACACACGTTCAGCCGGCGCGTGAACGAGCAGACGCTCGAGCGCGACGACTCGCCCGAGCAGATCGACTCGTGGAATCGCACCTGGGCGTTCTTCGCGAAGCACCTCGGCGGCAAATAGGCAGGTTCTCGGTACCACTGCAACTGCTCAACGCAGAGACGCAAGAGGACGCAGAGACGCAGAGGACAGCCGCGGACGTCCAAGCTTCGTCGCGCAACGAGCCTGATTTTTTGGGACTGCCGCTCGGGAAGCTACTCGTGGCGTGGAGGTCTTCATCGCCATCGTCGAGGCATCCCCGAGCGGCTTTCAACAAAAACATCCCGGCTCGTTGCGCGATGGAGCTCGGCCTCCGCGGTTGTCCTCTGCGTCCTCTGCGCCTCTGCGTTGAGCAGTTCAGAAACGTCCCGATAGAGCGCCTAACGGACGTTCTTGCCGCCGGTCGTGCCGGCGCGATCGTCGACGACGAAATGCGAGCGAGCCGGCATCTGGACCGCGGGAAGCGACTTCGCGTCGATCACCGTGCCGGGCTGGATGATTCCTTCGCGCTGTAGCAGGTACGCCGTGACGGCGTAGTACTGGTCGTTGGTCAACGAGCGCGGCGCGGTGAGCGGCATGGCGCGCCGGACGTAGTCGAACACGGTCGTCGCGTACGGCCAGTAGTTGCCGATGGTGCGCGGGATCTTGGGGTCGCTCGCGAAATTGAACGACCCGCGCGGTCCGCCGATGATCTGCGGGTAGAGCGGCGGCTTGCCTTCGCCGTCGTTCCCGTGGCACGTCGCGCAGTTCGTCAGGAACACCGGCGCGCCTTGCTCCGGCGTTCCTGAACCGGCGGGGAGACCCGCGCCGTCCGGGCCGACCTCGACGTCGGACGCCGCGATCTCCGCCGGAGTCGCCGCTCGGCCGATGCCGAAGCGATCGGGCAGTTTGTCGCGACGGCGGCCGTCGCGCGATTCCGGCGCACACGCCGAGACAACGAGGGCGATCGCGCAGGCCGCGAGCTCGAGTCGGGCGCGGCTCACGTATTCGCCTCGAACGACACCGAGCCGTCGCGCGCGACGCGCCAGCCGCGGATCGAGTTGAAGTGGTAGTCGGTGCCCGGTCCGCGAACGCCGCGCAGCTCGGCGAAGGTCGGTTGGACGTAGCCGGTTTCGTCGACGGCGCGGCTCATGAGAAAACTCTGCTCGCCGGTCCAGCGCCACGGCAGCTCGAAGCGCACCTGCGCCTTGGGCGTCGCCGGCGATCGGAGCGCCGCCTCCTGCCAGGTCGCTCCGCCGTCCGTGCTGACGTCGACGCGCGTGATCCGGCCGCGACCGCTCCAGGCGAGCCCGCGAATGGCCCACCACCCCGGCGCCGACAGACGCTCGGGAAACGCGGGACTCGTGATGATCGACTTCGCGTCCATCTCGAAGCTGAACTGCCGCGACTTTTCCGCCGGGAAGCGGATCGGTGTACTTCGACGTTTCCCAGCGCGTCATGAACGGCTCGGTGCCGAGCTTGATGCGGCGGAGCCACTTCACGTTCGAGTTGCCCTCGAAGCCCGGGAGCAGCAGCCGGATCGGAAATCCCTGCTCGGGACGGAGCGGCTCGCCGTTCTGCGCCCAGACGACGAGCGCGTCGTCGTTCGCCTTCTGGCACCGGAATGCTGCGCGAAAGCAGGCACGCATCGCCGCCCTCGGCGAGGAACCACTTGGCGCCGGGCTTCACGCCGGCTTCGCGGAACAGGAGGGCCAGCGGAACGCCGGTCCATTCGCTGTTGCTCGTCATCCCGTCGACCTGCTGCGGCGTCATGTCGGGCTTGGGCGTGCGGTACGCCGCGCGGCCGTTGCCCGAGCACTCGATGAAATGCACGCGCGTGACCGACGGGAAACGCTTGATGTCGGCGACGCGTGAACGATCGATCGGACGGTCGACGAGACCGTGAATGAGCAGCGTGTGCGCCGCCGGATCGATCGTCGGGATGCCGGCGTGGATGCGGGCGAAGTGGAGATCGGCCGGCGTGATCGTGCCGGCGAGATCCTGGATCGGCGTGAGCGTCGTGCCCGTGATCTCGCCGACCGGCGCGCGCTTGGGCTGGACGAACGGCGAGCGTTCGCCGACGGCGGTCGTCGGCGCGCCGGGCGCCTTGGTCGGATCGCCGACGACCGGCGGAGTCGCCGCGGCGGGGGCCGCCGTCGCCTGCTGCGCGTCGGCGGGAGCCGGGAGCTTGGAGAGCAGCGCACCGCCGGCCGCGGCGGCGGTGCCGGCGATCATGCGAGCGCCGGCTGATCGGTCGTGGGCGGAGGCTCATCACACTCCTGTAACGACTACTTGTGGATGACGGACGGCGGAGTTCCCGACGATGGCGTTGGCCGGGTTCGCGCGCGGGAGCACCTTGGGCGGGTGGAGGGCTTTGTGGCCTTTCGTGTCGTACGGGACGTCGGAGGGCGCGCCGCCGGTGGGCCAATCCGTCTCCTTGCCCGGCTGGTCGGGGCGGGGCATCGACGTGATGTAGGCGGCGATGTCGTACGACTGCTGATCGGTGAGCGAGCCCGGCTTGTCGAACGGCATGTTGTGCCGAATGAACGACGCCGCTCGCTCGACGCGCGCCATCGACGCGCCGATGCTGAACGACTTCGCGCCCCACAGCGCGGGAAGCGGGTCCGATCCCCGTGCCGTCGTTGCCGTGGCATCGCGCGCAGTTGTCGGTGAAGAGCTTGCGCCCGGCGCCGGCGTCGCCGAACAGCTTCGGCATCGTCGGGAATCCTTCGCCGCGCACGTGCTCGCCGGTCGGCACGCCCTTCGATATGTACGCGAGATACGCGACGATGTCCTGCATCTCGCGGCTGTCCGACGGCAGCTTCGATCCCGAGAGGCTGCGCGTGAAGCAGTAGTTGATGCGATCCTCGATCGGCACGACGGCGCCGGCGCGGTCGATGAATTTCGGGAAGCGCGCCATCACGCCCATGAGCGGCGCGGCGTTCGGACGCCGGCCCTCGTCGAGGTGGCAGCTCGTGCAGACGAGATTTCCGCCGGCGTAGGCGGGGAGGCTGTCGCGCGTGTGGGTGATGCAGCGCCAATCCGCGGTAGATCGACGCCTCGAGCGGATCGTCAGGCGTGCTGTCGACGACCGGCGGCTGCCAGGTTTCCGGGTTGTACCCGCGCGTCGCCGTGCGCTGCGCGGACGTCGCCGTCGAATCGGTGCGGCCGGCTTCCTGGAGCGTGCAGCGCGGCGAGCGCCGCGCGACGCGATTGCGCCGATCGTGAGGATCCGACGTCGACCGAACCCGCTGGCGGCGCCCATTCGCGATCTCACTCAGGCGACGGCGCGAAGCGCGTCGCGAACGGTGTCGACCATCTGCTCGATCTGCTCGGCCTCGACGATGAGCGGCGGCGACAGCGCGATCGTGTCGCCGGTCGATCGAACGAGGACGCCCGCCTCGAAGCATTTGAGGAACGTCTCGAATCCGCGGGCGCCCGGCGCGCCGGGGCGCGGCTCGAGCTCGATGCCGCCGACAACGCCGATGTTTCGCACGTCGATCACGTGCGGCGATCCGCGAAGTGAATGCACGGCGTCGGCGACGACCGGCTCGAGCGACGCGGCGCGATCGAACAGTCCTTCCGTCTTATATAGGTCTAGCGTCGCGAGACCCGCCGCCGCGGCGAGCGGGTGACCCGAATACGTGTAGCCGTGAAAGAGCTCGATTCCCGCCGGCGCGCCGTCGACGACCGCGTCGTAGATGCCGCGCCGCAGGCAGACGGCGCCCATCGGAACGGCGGCGTTGGTGATGCCCTTGGCCAGCGTCATCATGTCCGGCGTCACGCCGAACTTCGTCGCGCCGAACGCCGAGCCGGTTCTCCCGAAGCCGGTGATGACTTCGTCGAAGATGAGGAGGATGCCGTGGCGGTCGCAGATCTCGCGCAGCCGCTCGAGGTATCCGACGGGCGGAACGAGTACGCCGGTCGATCCGGCGACGGGTTCGACGATCACCGCGGCGATCGTGTGCGCGCCGCGGTTGCGAACGATCTCCTCGAGCGCGTCGGCGAGCTGCGCGCCGTGCGCGAGGTTGGCCGCGCGTGAACGCGTTGGCGGCGAGATCGTGCGTGTGCGGGAGATGGTCGACGGCCGGCGGAAGCTGCGCGGCGAACTGACGGCGATTCGTCTCGATGCCGCCGACGGCCACTCCGCCGAAGCCCACGCCATGGTAGCCGCGCGCCCGTCCGACGAACCGCACGCGCTCCGGCTCACCCTTGGCCTGCCAGTAGGCGAGGGCGATCTTGAGCGCCGTATCGACGGCCTCGGAGCCCGAGTTGCCGAAGAAGACGTGTTCGAGATCGCCGGGGAGCATCGTGGCGAGTTGCTGCGCGAGCTCGAACGCCAGCGGATGGCCCATCTGGAACGGCGGCGCGTAATCCATGACGCCCGCTTGTTCGCGGATGGCCGAGGTGATCGATTCCCGGCAATGCCCGGCGTTCACGCACCAGAGGCCAGCGGTGCCGTCGAGAATTTGGCGGCCGTCGGCGGCGGTGTAGTACATGCCGCTGGCGGCGACGAGAAGGCGAGGAGCGCGCTTGAAGGCGCGGTTCGCGGTGAAGGGCAGCCAGAGTTCGTCGAGGCTGGGAGGGGCGGAGACGGTCGTAGACATGGGGCGAAGGAGCCAAAGGGCGAAGGTGCCAAACAGCGAAGTGCCAAACGGCGAAGACGCCAAACGGCGAAGGCACCAAACAGCGAGAAACGCGGTAGCAGCGAAAAGCGTCAACGGCGAGGACGTCCGTGCACAATATGATGGCGTAGGAAGCGAACGGGGAGGATGACGAATGGCGAAGGAGCCGGAAGAGATCGAGGCGATCGAGGAGCGGGTTCGCGAAATCCAAGAGGCGAAGCGGGGGCGGATTCGGTGGACGGCGTCCCGGCATACGGCCGAGCTCGCGCTGGTGGCCGTCGTCGGCGAACCGAAATCGAAGCGGCCATCGTCCAAGGGGCGTCGGAGGAAGCGAAAAAAACGGCTTCTCTGAGGGCGCCTCAGAGAAGCCGTCTTCGTCCTTCGCGAGCGACGTCGTTTCGACGGTCAGATCCGGCGGCGCTTCCAGGTTCCTCGCTTGAACGCCCACGAACCGGCCAGCGCGTACGTCGAGAACGCGACCGCCATGGCGAGGAAGACGCCGAACGCGCCGAGCTCGAGCGGGATGGCCAGCACGAACGCGAGCGGAATCTCCCAACACCAGAACACGGCCAAGTTCAGCAGCGTCGGCGTGCGTGTGTCGCCCGCCCCGTTGAACGACTGCCCGTAGACCATTCCCCATCCGTAAAGCGGATACCCGAACGCAACGACCCGCAGCAGGTTCGTCGCGACGGAACCGACGGCCGGATCGGACGTGAACAGGCGCGCGATCAGCGGAGCGCCGAGACCGAGCAACACGCCGACAGCCGTCAACACCAGCATGTTGTACTTGCCGGCGATCTTCACCGCCTGCTCGGCGCGTTCCGGCTTGCGCGCGCCCAGCGCCTGACCGACCATCGTCGCCGCGGCGTTCGCGACGCCCGACGCCGGCAGGATCGTGAACATGATGACGCGAATGCCGATCGTGTAGCCGGCGAGCGTGTCGCTGCCGAAGCTCGACAGGATCCGCACGAGCGCGATCCAGCTGCCCATGCCGATCAGGAACTGCAGCGCCGCCGACCACGCGAGCTGCAGCAGCCTGCCGATCAACGCGGGCTCGATCTTGAGATGGCGCGCGTGGATGTCGACGCGCGACCCAGGCTTGAGCAGTCGCGACAGCGCGAACAGCACGCCGGTTCCCCGGCCGATGTTCGTGGCGATCGCCGCGCCGGCGACGCCGAGCCGCGGGAACGGACCGAGGCCGAAGATCAGGCACGGTCCCAGCACGATGTTGATCGCGTTGGCCAACCAGAGCACGCGCATCGCGATCGCCGCGTCTCCCGCGCCGCGGAAGATCGCGTTGATCAGGAACAGCATGACGATCGTGACGTTGCCGCCGAGCATGACGCGGGCGTAGCCCGTGCCTTGCGCGACGACGTCGGGCGACGCGCCCATCACGCGCAGCGCGTGCGGCGCCAACGTGGCGCCGGCCACGCCGAGCACGAGCGACAGCGCGAGACCGAGCAAGAATGCCTTGCGTGGCGGCGCGCGCCGCGCCTTCGCGATCGCGTTCGCCGGTGCGGCGGGCGACCATCGCCGACGTGGCGATCGCCAACCCCATGGCCAGCGCGAACACGAGCGTGACCCAGGACTCGGTGAGACCGACGGTCGCGACCGCGCTCGCGCCGAGCTTGGAGACGAAGAACACGTCGCAGACCGCGAACACGCTCTCCATGATCATCTCCAGCACCATGGGAATGGCGAGGATCAGGATCGCGTGCGAGACGGTGCCTTCGGTGAAGTCGCGGTGCGTGCCGCGCAGCGCTTCGCGAATCGCCGCGCCGAGGGAGACGGCGGCGGGCGCCGCGTCGTGCGCGGGCGCGCCGTCCGCCGCGTCGCCCGGAGAGGGTCGCCACGATCGCGCTCTCAGCGGAATCGGACATCGATGTACTCAAGTGAACTCCTGTATCGTTTGGATCGGTGGCGTGGCGGCGGACGCCTGGTGATTGAAATCGAAAGGGCGGCACCGATCGCGGCGCCGCCCTCGTGACTTCCCGAGCCGTTTATCGCGCGATCAGTGACTGTGAGCGGGGACGATGCCGAAGCCCGTCGGGACGCCCGAGAGGGCGGCCAGGCCGGCGGAGGTCATCGGGTTGATGGGATTGCTCATCGAATCACCAATCTGGTGGAGTTCAACGCGGAGGGCGGAGTCTAAACGGGCCGGGGAATTCACGCAACTCCGGGTCGGCGACGGCCGTGGCCGGCCACTCTATCGAGGAGGTTGCTCGAACTGCTTTACCGCAGAGGCGCAGAGGACGCAGAGACAGCCGCAGAGATGAAGTCCGTCGCGCAACGAGCCGGGATGTTTTTGTGAAAGCCGCTCGGGATGCGTCGATGTGGCTACGCCGGCCGCTGTGTAGCGAGTGGCTTCCCGAGCGGCAGTCCCCAAAAAATCCGGCTCGTTGCGCGACGAAGCTCGGCCTCTGCGGCAGTTCTCTGCGTCCCTGCGTCTCCGCGGTGAAGTAGTTCTCGTGCCTCTACGAAATCGGATTTCCGTTCACGTCGAGGTGCACGATCGGCGCGATGTTTGTCGCGGCGAGCGGCGCCTCGATCTTCGAGCGATCCCCGACGATCACGATCGCCAGATGCTCGGGGTCGACGTACTGCTTCGCCACGCGAACGACGTCGTCCTTCGTCACGGCGTTCACCGCTCGGGCGAACTGCTGGTAGTAGTCCTGCGGCAGCCCCTGCACGTAGAGCGAGCCGATGCTTCCGTTGATTCCGCCGACCGAAGCGAAATTCTCCGGCAGGCTCTGCACGAGGCTCGCCTTCGCTTGCTTGAGCTCGTCGTCGCTCGGCGGACGCGGGCCGCGGATGTCGCGCAGCTCCTTCATGAACTCGATCAGCGCGCTGTCCGATTTCGCCGTGACGATGTCGCCGCCGGCGCGGAACGCACCCGGCCCCTTGCCGAACGCGAAGTTCGAGAAGACGCCGTAGCTGTAGCCCTTCACCTCGCGGATGTTGTGATTCAACCGCGACTGGAAGAGCACGCCGAGCATCTCGTTCATGACGCGCAGCGCGTAGTAGTCGGGCGTGTCGCGCGCGGGCCCGGGGGCGCCGATGGCGAACGTCGACTGCGCGGCGCCGGGCTTGTCCACGAGATAGATCGTCGTCGCCTTGGGCGCGGTCACGGCCGGGTACGCGAAGCTCGGCATCGAGCCGCCGGCCTGCCACCCGGCCAGCTCACGATCGATCGCCTGCTTCGCCGCGGCGGGCGTGATGTCGCCGGTGACGGTGATGATCGCGCGCCCTGGCTGGAAATAAGACTTGTAGAACGACACGACGTCGTCGCGCGTGATCGACGCGAGCGTCTCCGGCGTGAGCGAAACGCCGTACGGATGGCTCGTCGTGTACAGCACTTTCGGGAACACGACGCCGGCGATGCCCGTGGTGCGATCGCGGTTCTGGAGCAACTGCACGTTGAGCCGGCCCTTGAGCCGGTCGAGCGCTTCCTGCGGGAAGCTCGGATTCTCGAGCACGTCGGCCGTGACGGCGAGGGCCTTCTCGAACTTGTCCGCCGTCGACGTGAATCCGATGCGCCCCGATTCCGAGCCGACACGCCGCGCCGATGCCGGTGCCGAGCAATTGCAAATCGTTCGAGATCTGGTCGCCGGTGCGATGCGTCGTGCCTTCGGTGAGCATCTGACGCCACGATCGAGCGCGAGCCCCGTCTTTCCGGCCGGTTCGTACTGCGCCGCGCCGCCGACGAAGTTGATCGTGAAGGAGACGAGCGGGAGGTCGTGCTTCTCCGAGACGATGAGCTCCGCGCCGTCGGTCGAGCGTCACCTTCGTCCACGACGGCACGCGCAGGTCGGCGGACTTGGCGGCGGCGGAATCTTCGTGCGATCGAGCGCCGACTTCGACGCGGCTCCCGACTGCACGGCCTTCTGCTGCGCGGCGAGCGGACCCGCGAGCGCCACGAACGCGCACGGCGGCGACGATCGACGTCGCTCGGCGGCGAATTGCGCGATGTGCGATGCGCGTCATGGCTTGATCCCCGTGGTGACTTCGGTGAGCGGATCGGTGACGACCGTGCTCTTGTCGGCGTGCGACGCGAGATCGGTCTTGCCCAGCGGCACGTTGCTCAGCACGACGCGCTTGTCGCCGAGGTATTTCGCGGCGACGCGCTTGACGTCGGCCGCGGTCACCGCCTGGAGGCGCGGATACTCGACCCGGAACGTGTGGCTCGGGTCGTCATAGAAAGTCTGATCTTCGGCGAGCTCGAACGCCTTGCCGAGGTTGGACTGGAGTCCGCTGAGGAATTGAAACTGCTGGCCGGCCTTCGCGCGCTCGAGCTCCTCGGCGGTCGGGCCCTCGCTCTTGAGGCGCGTGAGGATCGAATCGATCTGCGTCTCGAGCTCGGTGAGCGTGTGTCCCGGCCTCGGCGTCGCGATGACGTTGAACTCGCCGGCGCCTTCGAACCCGTTCTGGAACGCGTTCACGTTCGCGGCAGACTGCGCGTCGTAAACGAGCGGTTTGGTGAGACGCGCGGTGCGAGAGCCGGCGAGCACGCTGGCGAGCATCCTGAGCGCGGGCGCGTCGGCGCTGGCCTGGTCGGCGGACGGCCAACGAATCGTGAGGCGCGGAACCTGCACGCGGTCCTCGAACGTCAACCGTTTTTCGCTCGGCAGCGACGGCCGATCGAGAACTTGGGTCGCACGATCGGCTTGCCCGCGCGGCAGGTCGGCGAAGTATTTCGTCGACCCAAGCCTTGGTCTGCGCCTTGTCGATGTCGCCGACGATGGCGAGCGTGGCGTTGTTCGGCGCGTAGTACAGGCGGAAGAATCGCTTGACGTCGTCGACCGACGCGCCGGTGAGGTCGCTCATGGCGCCGATGACGGGCCAGGAATGCGGATGATTGTTCGGGTACAGCGCGAGGCTTATGACCTCGCCGTCGCGCGCGTACGGTTGGTTGTCGTTGCTCTGGCGCCGTTCGTTCTTCACGATGTCGCGCTGGGCCTTGAACTTCGTCTCGTCGAGCGAGTCGAGGAGAAAGCCCATGCGATCCGACTCGAGCCAGAGCGTGGTCTCGAGATAGTTGGACGGATCGGTCTCCCAGTAGCGCGTCCAGTCGTAGTACGTCTGGCCGTTGTTGCTGCCGCCGACGCCTTCGGTGAAGCGGTCGTGCGTGCCGTACGGGACGTGTCCCGAGCCGGTGAACATCACGTGCTCGAACATGTGCGCGAAGCCCGTGTGCCCCGGTATCTCGTTCTTCGACCCGACGTGGTAGACCACCTCGACGGCGACGGTCGGCGTCGTGTGGTCCTCGGACAGAACCACGGTGAGGCCGTTCTTGAGCGTGTACTTCTCGAACGGGATGTTGATCGCCGATTTGCTCGCGGCTCTTGGCGGGCGGGGAGCTTTGCGCGGCGATCGCGGCCGCGGGCACGAGCGACGCGGCCAGGAGACCGAGACGAATGCGTAGCATGGACGCCAACCTGTGGGTGGAGGAGGTCGAGCCTCGACGAGACCCCGCGCCGGGCGAGATCGAGGCGACCGCCGAAGTATGAAGTCGGGGACCGAAAACTCCAATGTGCGAGTGACGAAACGGCTCGCGCGAAGCTCATAGATTCCTTACATGCGGCTGCGACGGCTCGAGCTCTGGTGGCGTGGTCTCTGGATCAAGAGGGTTGGTGCGGCTGATGCGCCGGGCGCCGGAGTCGCCGCGCTGGAATGATGCATCCGCTACCGCGTGCTCTTCCTGCGCCACGACCGCGCGGGCGACATGGTGCTCTCGACCGGCGTGCTGCGCGCCATCGCACGCTCGCACCCGACGATCACGCTCGATGTGCTCGCTTCCCCGCTGAACGCGCCGATTATCGAAGGCGCCGACTACGTCGCGCGACGTCATCACCTTCGACAAGCGCGCGCTCGGATCCTACATCCCGACCGCGCTCCGGCTGCGTCGAGCTCGTTACGACGCGGTCGTCGACTGCATGGTGACGGCGCCGTCGGTTACGACGCTGCTGCTCGTGCTGGCGAGCGGCGCGCAACATCGCATCGGCATCGCCGGGCGCGGCAACGACGCGGCGTTCACGCTCACCGTCCCGCCCGACCCGCGCCCCGACGCCCACATGGTGGACCGGCTTTCCGCGCTCGCTCGAGCGTTCGACGTCGATCCCGAGACGATGGACCGCCGGCCGTCGCTCGACGTTCCCGAGATGGAAGTCGCTCGCGCCGTATCGATGTGGGGCGCGGGCGACGCACCGGCGGCGGCGCCGCGTGCTCGTCAACATCTCGGCGGGAACGTCGGAGCGAACGTGGCCCGACGAGAGGTACGTCGGCGTGATGCGCCACATTCGCGAGCGGCACCCCGACGCCGTGTTGCGAGTGATCAGCGCGCCGTCGGAAACCGATCGCGCGACGCGCATCGCCGCCGCCGCGGACGCGCGCGTCGTGTCCACGCCGACGATTCGCGCCGCTTTCGCGCTCGTCGCGACCGCCGATCTCGTGATCACGCCCGACACGAGCATCGCGCACGCCGCCTCGGCGCTCCGTGTGCCCGCGGTCGCGATGTACTCGAACGAGAAGAGCGAGCGGTGGGGACTCTACGAAAACGCGGGCCGGATGGTGATCCACCCGGCGGCGTCGCTCGAAGGGTTGTCGGCCGATCGCGTCATCGACGCGATTGATACGGTGTGGGAGCTCAGCGGTCAACCGCGCGTCTGACGAGCGACGCGACGACTGATTCGACGGCGTCGGCGTCGGGAACGCTGCCCTGCGCGAGGCGAGGCGATCCGCCTCCGCGCCCGCCGACGGCGGCGAGCTTCTCCTTCAGCAGGCGGCCGGCGTCGACGACCCGAATCCTCCGACGACGCGAGCAGCACCGACGCGCGGCGCGAGCAGCGCGCCGACGACCACGACGCGCGGCAGCGCGAACGCCGCCTGCGCGAACGCGCGCAGCTCCTCGATCGACGTCGCGTCGCGGACGACGATCGTCCGCACGCCGTCGGAATCGGGCGTCGTCGCGTCGTATCGCTCGCGGACGCGATAGCCGCTCAGCTCGCGGTCGAGCTTCTTCCGCGCGTTGTCGGCGTCGCGAAGGCGTTCGCTCTGCGTCGCGACGACGGCCGGCGCGTCGTCGAGCGACGACGACAACGACGCGGCGATGGCGGACAATGCGTCGAGGTCTCGCCGAGCGCGGCGCAGCGCGCGGCGCCCGCAAACGAACTCGACGCGCGTCGTCTTGCGGACTTTTTCCGACGACCGGACGAGCACCGCGCCGATTTCCGCGGTCGAGCGTACGTGTGTTCCGCCGCACGCGCTTCTGTCCACCCCCTCGATTGACACGACGCGCAGCGTGCCCGTTCGCTCCGACGCTTTTCGCAGCCCTTGGGCGGCCTGCGCGTCCTCGAACGTCACGGCGACCGGCCTCGCTTCGCCGACCAATTCGTTCGCGCGCGTCTCGGCGGCGACGATCTGCTCGTGTGTGAGCGACTCGACGTCGAGGTCGAGCGTGGAAGACTCGGGGCCGAAGTGCACGCTCACTGTCTTGGCGCCGAGCATGTCCTCGAACACGGCGGACAGGAGGTGCTGGCCCGTGTGCTGTTGCATGTGGTCGTAGCGCCGAACCCAGTCGATGCGGCCGACGAGCCGCGGTTCCGACCCGCCGAGCGGCGCGGCGAGGACGTGGGCGATGCGCTCGTCCTCGTCCACGACGTCCACCACGGCGACGCCGCCGAGCGTCCCCACGTCGTGGGGCTGGCCGCCGGACGTGGGGTAGAAGGCGGTCTCGTCGAGGTAGACGCCGGGTGCCGTCGCCGCTGCGCTCGACGATTGCCGCCGTGAACTCGGCGCGATACGCGTCGGTGTAGTAGTGTCGAACGGTCATGGCGCGGCGTCGCCGCCTGTTCGGCGGGCGCGGGGCTCGGCGTTCCGCCGCGTCCGAACCTGGGCCAATGCTGCCTCGGCACGCCCCGGATTCCGATCACGAGAAAGGCCCAGGCGACGAGCGCGACCGCGGAAAGCTCCAGGAGGAGATCGCGGCTGGCGACGATGGCCGCGCTTCGTCTTCCCTCGACATCCAGGGCGACTTGGAGAATGTTCACCGCCTGCCGCTGGTCGAGCGGTTTTTCACCGCGGGCGACCTGATCGACGAACTCTTTACGGGCGGCGAGGGTATCGCTGGAGCGGGCGAGAACATGGAGCTCGGCGGCGGTGTACACCATGCCGGCGACCACGAACGCCAGCACGATGGCCGGCGCGATCAGGAGAAGCTTCTTGTCGAGGCGCACTCATATAATTAAACGAGAGGCGCCTCTGGAGCGTACGGGAACAGGGGGCGGTGTGTTCGCTACGGATTGCCGAAGGGCGAGACGACGATCGGTCGCGATCGCGAGGTTGAGCGGATCGGACACGAAATTGACGGTGATGGTGGCCGTGCCGGGCAGGAAGGTCGTCACGAGGCCGGTTTGCGATACCGTGGCGATCGACGGATTGCGAGACTCCCATACGAGCGCCGAGGAGAAGTTGCCGGCGTTGGTCGAGAGTTGCACGAGGCTTCCGACGTCGACTTGCACGAACGACGGCGAGATGAACAACGACCGGGTCGAGCCAAAGGTCGTATCGGTGACGACGACGGGCCCCACGAGCCCGATCTGATTTCGCGGTGCTGTGTCGCAGGCTGCGCCGGCGAGGGCCGCGCTCGCCGCGATGCTGAATAGGAGGCGCCTTGTCATGACAGGAGCAAGAACAGTTTCCATGCCGACGACCGCCCCGGTGGCGGGCCGTGCCGACGCGGCGCACACAGCGCTAAGAAACGTCAACGGTCGTGCCGGCCAGCGACCCGCGAGACAGTTTGTGCCGCATGGCGACACAGACCGATTTCGCCCCCCACAGAGCGTCGGTAACGCCGGATGCCGATCTCATTCTCGTCATCGACGACGAGCCGCAGATTCGGCGCGCTGTGCGCGACGCGTTGCGCGACGTCACGGCGAAGGTCGACGAAGCCGCGAACGGCGCCGACGGCGTGAACGCGGCGACGTCGGCGCGTCCCGATCTCGTCGTTCTCGACCTCGGACTTCCCGACATGGCCGGCGTGGACGTGTGCCGCGAGATCCGCCGGCGGTCGGCTGTTCCGATCATAGTATTGTCGGCGCGCCATTCAGAGCACGAGAAAGTGGATCTGCTGAACGCCGGCGCCGACGACTACGTGACGAAGCCGTTCAGCGTGCTCGAGCTGGCCGCGCGCGCCAAGGCGCAGATTCGCCGCGCCAAGACGTTCGCCGCGGGCGCGAGCACGGCGCCCGTCGTCATCGGGTCGCTCGTCGTCGACACGATCAACCGGCGCGTCTCGCGCGACGATACGCCGATCCACCTGACGCCGATCGAATGGCAGATCCTCGCGACGCTGCTCAGCGCCGCGGGACGCACGCTGACGCACCAGCAGATCTTCGACGCGGTGTGGGACCGCGAATTCGGAAGTCCGCAGCAGTATCTTCGCGTCCACATCACCAATTTGCGACGAAAGATCGAAGTCGATCCGGCGACCCCGCAGATCATCATCACCGAGCCCGGCGTGGGCTACCGCGTCGAGCAGCCGCGCTGAACGTGTCGAGCCCTGCAGCGCCAGGCCCTTCGGTGGGGTCTGGCGGTCGTTGTCACCACGACGGTGACGGCGACGATGGTTCACTATCGCGGCGATTTCGATCAGGTACACGTCGTCCTCGTGTACCTGCTGATCGTGCTGTTCGCCAGCGCCAGCTCCGGGCGCGCGCTCGGCATCACGCTCGCGTGCAGCGCGGTCGTCCTCATCGACTACTACTTTCAGCCCCCGTACGGCGAAATCTCGGTCGGCAAGCCGCTCGATTGGTTGGCGCTCTTCGCGTTTCTCGTGACGGCGCTGGTGTCCACGAACCTGTTGGCGCGCGCGCGCACGGAGGCGGAGGAAGCCCGGCGCCGCACTGTGGAAGTGGAATCGCTCGCGCGGCTCGGATCCGAGACGCTGAGCGCCGGCCGCGCCGAAGACGCGCCGACACGGATCGCCGAGATCATCAGGACGGCGATGGGCATGTCCGAATGCTCGATCACCGCCAAGCCGGGCGAAACGTCGCCGCTCTGGACCACGACGGCCGGCGGGCTCGTGAAGGAAGTCGTCATCCCACTCAAGGTTCAGGACCGAGTCGTCGGCGCGCTGCGCCTCGCGAACGCGACGCCCGTCGCGCTCGACGGGGCGCAGAAGCGTTTTCTCGACGCCATCGCGTATTACGCCGCGCTGGCGCTCGATCGCGTCCGGCTGGTGGCCGAAGCCGAACGCGCGGAAGCGCTGCGCGAGGCGGACCGTCTCAAGGACATCGTGCTGGCGTCGGTGTCGCACGACCTTCGCACGCCGCTGACGACGATCAAGGCGCTGGCGCAGAGCGAGGCGTTGCAGGGGAGCGAAAACGCGGCGGCGATCGAAGAGCAAGCCGACCGTCTCACGCGGCTCGTGAGCGACCTGCTCGATCTGTCGCGCCTCAAGAGCGGCGGTTTTGCGGCGACACCGGAGCTCAACACGGCGGAGGATCTGATCGGCGCGGCGGTCCGTCAGACGCGCGGCCTGTTCAACGGGCGGCCGGTCCGCGCCGTGATCGATCTCGAGAGTCCGGCTTTGGTGGGATTCTTCGACTTCGCGCAATCGCTGCGCGTGCTCGGCAACTTCCTCGAGAACGCGGCGCGATATTCGCCGCCGTCGGAGTCGGTCGAGCTCGCGGCGCGGCGCGACGGCGAGGAGCTTGTGTTCTCGGTGTCGGACCGCGGACCTGGCGTAGCGGAGGCCGATCGCGCGCGGATCTTCGAGGCCTTCTATCGATCGGCGGGTTCGGCGCCCGACGCGGCGGCGCGCGCGGGGCTCGGGCTTTCGATCGCCCGCACGCTCGCGCACATCCAGGGCGGCTCCGTGGGCTATTCGCCGCGGCCGGGCGGCGGCGCGGTGTTCGAGCTGCGCCTTCCGGCGAGCGAGCTGCGTGCCGACGCGCTCGAGCCGATCGAGCAAACGGCTTGAGCCCTCGTCGGGCAATCGACGGCGTCCTTCTGGCCGTGCCCCGCGCTCTTTTCTAGGTTAAGGCGCCTTTGCGACCGCGGCGGTGCGCCCGCGGTCGTTTCCTGACGGCGGGGGGAGCGGTGGCTGCAACGGAGCTTCGCGAAAAACTCCAGACCCAACTGGGCGGCGCGTACCAGATCGAACGTGAGCTGGGCGGCGGCGGCATGTCGCGCGTCTTCGCGGCGACGGAGACCGCGTTCGGCCGCAAGGTCGTCATCAAGGTGCTCCCCGCGGAGTTGGGGGCGGGCGTCAACGTCGAGCGGTTCAAACGCGAGATCCAGGTCGCCGCGAACCTGCAGCATCCGCACATCGTCCCGGTGCTCACGGCCGGCGAGATGGGCGACGTGCCGTTCTACACGATGCCGTTCATCGACGGCCAATCGCTGCGCGCGCGTCTGGCCGCGGGTCCGATTCCGATCGACGAGTGCGTCTCGCTGCTGCGAGACGTGGCTCGCGCGCTGGCGTACGCGCACGAGCACCAGGTCGTCCACCGCGACATCAAGCCTGACAACGTACTGATCTCCGGCGCGTCGGCGACGGTGACGGACTTCGGCATCGCGAAGGCGATTTCGGCCGCGCGCGCCGCCGACACGCTCGACGGCGGCGGAGCGCCTGACTCAGCTCGGCATGTCGATCGGCACGCCGACGTACATGGCGCCCGAGCAAGCCGCCGCGGATCCGAGCACCGATCATCGCGCGGACATCTATTCGTTCGGATGCATGGCGTACGAGATGCTCGCCGGCCGGCCGCCGTTCGCCGACCTGTCGCCGCACAAGCTGCTGGCGGCGCACATGGGCACGAAGCCGCAACCCGTGTCGGAGCTGCGTCCGGACACGCCGGCGGCACTCGCCGACATCGTGATGCAGTGTCTGGAAAAGGATCCGGACGCGCGTCCGCAGCGCGCGGCCGACATCGCGCGGGTGCTCGACGCGGTCTCGAGCGGCGCGACGCGGCCTCGTGGCCGCGTGCGAACCGGCCGGGGAGCTTCCGCCGCGGCGCGATCATGTACGTCATCGCGTTCGCCGCGGCCGTGATCCTGGCGAAGGCGGCGGAGGTCGCGTTCGCGGTTCCGGATTGGGCCGTGCCGACGACGATCGCGATCATGGCGTCGGGATTCCGCTCTATCTCGCCACCGCCTACGTGCAACGCGTATCGCGCCGGGCCGCGGCGTCCACGCCGCGAACGCGCGACGCGGGAACCGCCGCCGCGCCGACGACGCTGTCGACGATCGCCGTTCGCGCCAGCCCATACCTCTCGTGGCAGCACGCAGAGCCGATTCATGGCGAGCGCGCTCGGCAGCTTCGCGTTGCTCGTCGTCGTCCTCATGGCGCTGCGGCCGCTCGGACTCGGCCCGCTCAAATCGCTCATGGCGAGCGGGCAGCTGCACGATCGCGACAAGATTCTCATCGGCGATTTCACGTCGACCGGATCCGACACGACGCTCGGGAGCGTCATCGCCGAGGCGGTTCGCGCAGACCTCGGCCAGTCGCCGGTCGTTTCGATCATCACGCCGCAGGCGGTGGCCGCGCGATCTGCAGCTGATGCAGCGCGCGGCGAACACGCGGATCGACACGGCGGTGGCGCGCGTCGTCGCGCGGCGCGAAGGGGCGAAGGCGATCGTGACGGGCGACGTGCACTCGCTCGCCAACGGCGGATTCGTCGTCACGATGCGGCTCGTCGGCGCGGATTCCGGCCAGAGCCTCGCGTCGCTGAGCGGCAGCGCCAACGGCGCGAAGGATCTCATTCCGACGATCGGCGGTCTGACGCGGTCGCTGCGGCGTCAGATGGGCGAGTCGCTCAAGCACGTGCAGGCGTCGGCCGGCTGGCGCAGGTCACGACGGCGTCGATCGAAGCGCTCGAGAAGTACACCGCGGCGCAGCGCGCGATGACGCAAGGGGACCCGGACAAGGCGATCCCGTTGTTCAAGGAAGCCGTCAAGATCGACACGGGATTCGCGTCGGCGTATCGGGCACTCGCCGTCGCGCTGTCGAATCGCGGATTGGACCGCGAAGGTCAAATCGCGGCGATGGAGCGGGCGTACGCGGACACCGCGCGCCTGCCGGAAACCGAGCGGTGGCTCGCCGTGGCGACGTACTGGACGCAGGGGCCGCATCCGAACGAGGCGAAAGCGGCCGAAGCGTACAAGTCGCTGCTCGCGATCCGCCCGACGCAGTATGCGGCGCTCAACAACCTCGCGTTGCTCTACGCGAATCAGCGACAGTTCGACTCGGCCGCGGCGTTGTTGCGGCGGTCGTCGCGTCGAATCCCGCGGGGGTCACGAGCTACAACAACTTGATCACGAACGAAGCGGAACTCGGGAAGTGGTCGCAGGTCGACTCGACGGCAGCCGCGGTGTTGAAGGTCTCGGGAAACAATCCGCGCGTCGCGATGGGCCGGGCGACGTACTTGTTCGCGCGCGGCCAGTACGACAGCACGATCGCGTTCATGGATTCCCTGTCCGCGGCGAATCCGACGGATGATTTCCTCAAGGCGCAACGCAACGGGGTCGCCGGCATCGTCGCGACGACGCGCGGGCAAATCGCCGAGGGAATGCGACTGACCGCGCTGAACACCGCGTACAACATTGCGCAAGGCAATACGCAAGCCGCGCTCGGGGCGCCGATCGACTCGGCGACGATCGCGGTGTGGTTTCTCCACGACACGGCCAAGGCGCTTTCGATCGTGCAGAACGCGCTGAAGCGGGTGCCGCTGACGAGTTTTCAGCCGCTCGATCGTCCGTACGGCGGCCTGGCGCAAACGTACGCGTTGATGGGCAAGCCGGATCTCGCGCGGTCGATGCTCGCGGAGTTCGATCGAATTTCGCCGGCCTACACACAGGAGGCGGCGTCGCGGACGCGCCACGCCATCGAGAGCTCGATTGCGATGGCGGAACACCGATATCTCGATTCGGCGCACGAGTCGGAGGCGGCGGACATCGGGAATTGCACGATCTGCAGGCTGCCCCGACGGGCTTAGCGTTCGACCTGGCGCAAATGCCCGATTCGGCGATCGCGGCGTTCACGAAATACGTGAATTCGACGTCGATCCTCCAGCGCTATCAGTTCGACCGATTGTTTCTCGCCGGTTCGTACAAGCGGCTCGGCGAGTTCTGGGAAGCGAAGGGCGACCGCGCGAAGGCCGCGCACTATTACGCGAAATTCCTCGACCTGTGGAAGAACGCCGATCCCGCGCTGCAGCCGCAGGTGACGGACGTTCGCAAGCGATTGGCTCGCCTGAGCGACGTCGAGGCGCGCTAAAAAACGTTGATACGCAGCGTGTTACGGCGATCGCGGGGCGTCTTTGTGGAATCTTAACCAACAGCGTCGCCGGCCAATTCGTAATTTCATTGCGCGCCGCAGATTGCCCCCCAAACGTCATTCGGCGGCGTGCGTAGAAGGCGACAGGAGTTCTGGTGCTCGCGTGCTGAACGGGTGGGTGGGAAATTCACGCGCGACGCCAGGCTCCTGTTCGTCGTTTCTGTCTACCGCGTGTCCGTAACTGCTTCACCGCAGAGACGCAGAGAACGCAGAGAACGGCCGCCGAGGTCCGGACCCGTTGCGCAACGAGCCGGATTCTTTGTTGGACGCCGCTCGGGATGCATCAATGCGACGGCGTGGGCGTCCACGAAGCGAGTGGCTTCCGGAGCGGCAGTCCCCAAAAAAACCGGCTCGTTGCGCCACGGACTTCAACTCCGCGGCAGTCCTCTGCGTCCTCTGCGTCTCTGCGGTAAAGCAGTGTCTTGCTGCTCAGTGCGCGATGGCCGGTGATTCGCGCGCCGCGCGGGTGTTGCCGAGAATCACGATGAGAATCGCGAACGCGAGATAGGCGACCGCCCAGTGGTAGGGCAGGGTCGATCCGGTCCGCCACGGCAGATAGATCCCGCCCGACGGCGTGATCGAGTGGATGAATCCGAAAAACGAAAGCACCGAGCACGCGGCGAACGTCGTCGCCGCGGCGGTGATGCGCCGGTCGATGAGGAACGCGAGCGCGCCGCCCCACAGCATCGCCGTCAGAATGAACCCGTGCGCGAGCATCACCATCACGCCAACGGTCGAAATGAAGTCCGGGTTGGTGAGACCCGTGGCCTTCATCGTTCCCGCGGGATCGATCGCGGCCGACATCAACGCGCCGTTGTACGTCTGCGAAAGGAAAATCTGCACGAGCTGCGCGACGCTCGGAAACACGGCGAGCGTGACCGCCGCGGCGTGGCGCTTTGGTGTCGCGATGTAGCTCTGCTCCGTGATGTCGAGCGCGACGAACACGAGAATCGGCGCGAGCGCCGGCTTGGGGAGCGCGTCGGCCATGAACGCGATGTAGCCGAAGATGCCGCCCAGCCCGATGAACAGCCCGGTGGCGAGCGTGTATCCGGCGCGGCCGCCCATCGCCTTGTACGCCGGGTGTCCGATGTACGGCGTAGACTGGCTCACGCCGCCGCACACGCCGGCGATGAGCGTGGCGACCGCCTCGGTGAGGAGGATGTCGCGCGTGTTGTAGTCGTCGCCGGCGATGCGCGCGCTCTCCGTGACGTTGATGCCGCCGATCACCGTGAGGATCGCGAACGGCAGCGCCAGCGGCAGGTAGTCGTGCACGGCGACCGGCATCCCTTTCAAGAATCCTAACGTCGGCAGCGGCGCGCCCATCGGAAAGTTCGCCGTCGGCGTTGCGACCGGATGGACGAGAAGCCCCGCGGCGCCGAGTCCGTAGTAGATCGCCACGCCGACGACGACGCTCGCCAGCACCTGCGGCGCGCGCATCGGAAGTCTGATCTTCGCCACCAGCGCGTACAGAATGATGCCGAGCGCCATCATGCCGACGATCGGCTCGCCGTAGATCTCGCCGAGCTGCAACGTGCCGAGGAGCGCGATGCCCACGCCGCCGATGGAGCCGAGCAGTCCGGCCTCGGGGATCGCGCGCCGCACGCGGTCGCCGATGAACGACATGACGAGCTTGAACATGCCCATCAGCACCATCGTCGCCATGCCGACCTGCCACGCGGCGACCGCCGCGTCGGCGGCGGACAGCTTGGTTTTCGCGACGAGAAACGCGGGACCGAGCACGGTGAGCGCCATGCCGATCGTCGACGGCGCGTCGAGGCCGAGCGGCATCGCGGTGACGTCGTCGCGGCCCGTGCGCCGCGCGAGACGAATCGCCATCACCGTGTACACGACGTCGCCGAACAACACGCCGAGCGCGGTGCCGGGAAACATGCGCGTGTAGACGAGCGTCGCCGGAAACCCGAAGCCCGCCACGAGAATGCCGGCGAGCACCGCGAGATTGACGACGTTGTCGAGCATCAACCCGAAGAAGGCGTTGATGTCGCCCGTCGTCGCCCACGTGTACGACCGGGCGGTCGTGTCGGCGCCGCGAAGGTGGGGATAGTGCCGCCAGTCGCGTTGGTCATGGCGAGCACGAAGATAGGACGGCGCAAGTCCGCCGGCCACCATGACCTGTCGTTGCAGCCAGCGCGTGTGTTGGTATGGCCGCACTGTTCTCGACCTCGAAATTTCCTTGCCGGCTCGCTCGGTGCAAAACGAGCGGTTGACGTTGCGCGCGATGACGGGCAAGTTGGTCGTCCCCACGTCGGGAACCAGCCCGCCCACAGGATCCCTTGATGATCCGAATGGCTTCCGGTGCGCCGCCTTTGGCGCGCTCCTGTTCACCACGACCTACCCGCGCCGCGCGCGCGGACTGATCCCGTCGTCATCGCGCCTACATCGACACGAGCTGCGCGCCGTGCAGAGATTTTTTTCGCACGCGAACGGCGCCTGGCTCGACAGCGTTCCATCCCGGCGGCTGCGGGATGGTGGGGGCCGAGCCTGGAGCAGATGGTGCGCAATAACGGAGTGCTACAAGAATCCTTGTTCGCTGGCTTACGCACCGACGCGCTACGCGCGCAGCCACGCTGAGCGCGATGCCGGTGTGTTTACCGATCGTGCATGGACACCGCGTTCACCGCGACTGACATCCTGCGCTCGATCGCGCCGAGCTGCGCCGGATCGAGCGAATTCGATCGCGCTCGGACTTCAGCGCCGAAGTCGGTCGAATGCACCGGGGCGACGTATACCCGCTCTCTGGTTCGTCGCGATCAACGACTACTTCGATCCGACGCATGTGATGGGCGAGGTCCGTGTCTCAATGGCTGGGCATTGCCGACGCCTGGGCATTACCTGCGCGCCGATTCAGCGGCCGCGCGCACGCGCGACGAGTACGTCGCCACGCTCACGCATGTGTTCGCGGCATCGGTGACGCTCCCGATAGCGCCGCCGCCAACGCGCGCCGCGTGCTCGCCGTTGAGACGGCGCTTGCGCGATCGAATCCGCGCGATGGCGGCGCGGTCATCACAAGATGTCGTTGCCCGAACTCGCGCACGCGGCCCCGGCATTCGATTGGCGGGAATATGTGAACGCACTGGGCAGGCCCGACATGCCGCCGATCAATCTGCGCCCGCCTTCCGTGCTTGGCGTCATAGACAGTCTCGTCTCGTCGATTCCACTGGCTGACTGGCGTGCGTATCTGCGATGGACGCTAGTCAACAACCTCGCGCCGACGGCGGACAAGCTGCTCGGACCAGAGGTGGCCGCTTTTCTCAACGGATTGAAGGGAACGCAGGGAGGACCCCCACGCGCCTTCACCTGTGCGCGCGGCGCGAGCTACTACGTTGGCACCGGCCTTGGCAGGGCGTTCGTCGCGCGAACATCCTCACCGCAAGTGAGGTCCGCCGCGATCGCGATGGTTGAGAACATTCGCGCGGTGCTGCGCGACCAGCTGAAGACACTGCCGTGGTTGAGTGAGACGACGCGCATGCGAGCGCTCGCCAAACTCGCGGCGATCAAAATGCAGATCGGCTATCCTGACAGGTGGCCCAGCGTTCCACCGCTGAACCTTCGCTACGGTCCAGCCGCAGCCACCCTCCTCGCCGTGCGGAAGGCCGACTTCAGCAGAATCGGCAAAGAGGTCGAACGCGGGAATTGGTTCGATGCGCCGACGGACGCGTCGGCGACCTACTATGACACGGACAATACCATCAGCATCACGGCGGCGATGCTGCAGAAGCCTTTTTTCGATCCGGGGGCCGATCCGGCGACGAACTATGGCGCCATTGGCTTCACGATCGGCCACGAGATGACCCACGCGTTCGACAGCAACGGCCGCCTGTACGACGAGCTCGGCGCCAAGCGCGATTGGTGGACTTCGGAGGACGCCGCGGAATTTGATCGGCGCGCTCAACTCGTGGTGAGCCAATACAACGCCTACGTCGTGGTCGACACCATCCATCAGAACGGCCGGGCGACGCTTTCAGAAAATCTTGCGGACATCGGCGGACTCAAACTCGCGTGGCTTGCCTATCAGCGGGCGACCGCGGGCCAACCGGGGACAGTCATCGACGGCTATACGCCAGAGCAGCGGTTCTTTTATGCCTTTGCGCAGTCGACCTTTCGTCGGATCACAAGGCCGCAGCAATTGCGGATTCAAGCATCGCAGGACAACCACTCGGCGCCTCAATGGCGCGTGAACGGTCCACTCGCGAATCTGCCGGAATTCGCGGCTGCATTCAGGTGCAAGGACAGCGACGCGATGGTCAGGGCATCCGCGCTGCGCGGCAACATCTGGTAATACCTGCCGCCGCGGTCATGGGCGACGAAGATAGGATGGCGCGCCCTTCCGGGCCACCGTAGGTTCAACGCCCCGGACTCGACCACCCACTCGGTTCGAACGAGGGAACGATGATTCGTCTTCGTGCAGCAGTTGGAGCAACGCTGTTCGCGATCGCGCCGCTGAGCCGCAGCTCGGCGCGCAGAGCGCGCCAAACGGAATCCGACGAGTACACGCGCTACGAGCTGCTCGAACCCGGGTCGGCGAAGTTCCGGATCATCTACGAGGTGACCGCGACGACGCCCGGCGCGACCTACTTCTTCAATCCGATCCGCAAAGGCAGCGTCGCGAGCAACGAGAGCGTGAGCGATCGCGCGACGGGAAAGCCGCTCGAATTCGACGTCGTCGGCGCGGCGGTGGCGCGCACCGGCGGCGTGCGCAGCCAGGACACGACGCAGACCTACATCCGCGTCAAGCTCACGCGCCCGGTGCCGGCCGACGGCGGCGAGGCGCGCGTTCTCATCGACAAGACGTACGAGGACGCGTCGAGCTACTTCCTGCGCGGCGACACGATCGTCTTCAGCCGCCCGCTCGGCATCAAGCGCAACGCCGTCGTGCTGCCGAAGGGGTACGAGCTGGTGTCGTGCAACTTCCCGTCGCAGGTGTTGCAGGAGACCGACGGGCGCATCGGCATCACCTTCTGGAACAACACCCCGGCCGAGGCGCCGCTCATGATGCGCGCGGTGCGCGTCGGGGCGAAGGTGTCCGGCGCCACGACGTCGAGCGTCGCGGCGAAGTTGGGTGACCGCGCGCACCAGAATCGCGAGATCGTCTACTTCCTCCAGCAGCCCGAGACGCACGCGTTCGATTTGTACCACGACTACACGGAATCGCGGCCCGGAACTGGCACTTACATCAATGAGGTGAGGGCCGGCAGCACGGTCTCCGAATCCGCGTGCCATGAATCTCGACACCGGCGAGCAGCTCAAGTTCGAGATTCTCAAGGGCGAGGCGATCGCGCGCGCGAAGCTCGCCGTGACCAACGTCACGCCGGATCTCGAGGTCGTGGTGTTTCGTTTCGCGCCGGTGAAGCAGGGCGAATCGGTCCGGATCCGCATGTTCGAGACGTACACCGACACGGCGCGCTACAAGCTTGCGGGAGACGAGCTCGTCTGGGACCGAAGTTTCGGGCGGCCGTCGAATGCGGTCGTCCTGCCGGCGGGATGGGTGCTCACGAACAGCGCCATTCCCGCGACGGTGAGCACGCTGCCGGACGGCCGCGTCCGCCTCGATTTCATCAATCCGCGGCCCGACGAAATCGCCACGCTGATCACGGCTCGGCGACGCTGAAATCTGGAACTTTGCGGCCGGCGTAACCCTTTTGGGGGTTCTCGGCTCGGTAGAACGGAATTTGGGGGTTTGTCCGGTATGACGATCACCGACGTCCGCGCCTCGGCGCCGCCGCTTCTCGACCGCGTGATCAGGGTGCGCGCGCAGACGGAAGCGCTTTGCGCCCCGCTCGAGGTCGAAGACTACGTCGTCAGCACGATGGGCGACGTGAGCCCGACGAAGTGGCACCTCGCGCACACCAGTTGGTTCTTCGAGACGTTCGTGCTCGCGCCGTTCGACGCGTCCTACGTCACGCCGAACCCGAAGTACGCGTTCCTCTTCAACTCGTACTACGTGCAGGCGGGCGAGCGCCACTGTCGCGCGCAGCGCGGTCTCGTCACGCGGCCCACGGTCGCCGAGGTGTACGCGTACCGCGCGCACGTGGACGGCGCGTTGCAGGCGCTGGTCGAGCGCATCGGCGACGACGCGAATCATCCGGCGCTGCCGGTGATCGAGCTCGGGCTGCACCACGAGCAACAGCACCAGGAGCTGATGCTCACCGACATCAAGCACGTCTTCTGGATGAATCCGTTGCGCCCCGCGTACTCGGCGAAGCGGCCGGTCTCTCACGTGAGCGACGCGACCAACTGGATCTCCGTCGCGGCGGGGATTCACCGCATCGGTCATGACGGCGAGAGCTTCTCGTTCGACAACGAGACGCCGGCGCATCGCGTGTACGTCGACGAGTTCAGTCTCGCCGACCGCCTCGTGACGAACGCCGATTGGCTCTCGTTCATCAATGACCGCGGCTACCATCGCCCCGAGCTGTGGCTGTCGAACGGTTGGGCGACGGTGCGCGCCGGCAACTGGGAAGCGCCGTTCTACTGGGAGCGCGCGGCGGACGGCTGGACCGAGTTCACGCTCGCCGGCGTGAATCCGGTCGATCCCGGCGCGCCGGTGTGCCACGTGAGCTACTACGAGGCCGACGCGTTCGCGCGATGGGCCGGCGCTCGCCTTCCCACCGAGGCCGAATGGGAGATCGCCGCGCGCGACGAGCCCGTGTACGGCGCGTTCGTCGATGCGCGCAACTTCCATCCGTCTCCCGCCGGACCCGCGCGAGACGGTTCGCTGCGCCAGTTGTACGGCGACGTGTGGCAGTGGACGCAGAGCGCCTACACCGCCTATCCCGGCTACGCGCCGTCGGCGGGCGCGCTCGGCGAATACAACGGCAAGTGGATGTGCGACCAGTGGGTGTTGCGCGGCGCGTCGTGCGCGACGCCGCGTTCCCACGCGCGCGTGACGTACCGCAACTTTTTCCCGTCGGACGCGCGCTGGCAGTTCATGGGCGTCCGCCTGGCGAAGAACGCATGAGCGCCTCGATGCATCCGCAGCGCGCGTCGCACGGCGCGCGTCCGCTCGAGACGAGCGAGATCCTCGCCGACGTGCTGCACGGCCTCGGCGGCACGCGCAAGACGCTGCCGCCGAAACTCTTCTACGACGACGTCGGCGCGCGGCTCTTCGAGCGCATCTGCACGCTCGACGAGTACTATCTCACGCGCAGCGAGTTCTCGATTCTGAGAGAGCGCGCCGCGTGAAATCGCGGACTTTATCGGCCCGAGGGCTGCGTTGGTGGAGTATGGGAGCGGCGCGGCGATCAAGGTGCGCTTCCTGCTCGACGCGCTGCGCGATCCGGCGGCGTACGTGCCGATCGACATCTCGCGCGAGCAACTCGCGCGCGTCGCGGCCGAGCTCGAGGCGGACTATCCGTCGCTCGCCGTGCGGCCGATCTGCGGCGACTACACGCGCCTCCTCCCGCTGCCGGCTCTGCCGCCGCATTCGCGGCGGGCGGCGTTCTTCCCGGGCTCGACGATCGGCAATTTCCATCCGGCCGAAGCGGCGGCGTTTCTCACGCGAATTCGCCGAACTGTCGGCGCGGGCGGCGCGCTGGTGATCGGCGTCGATCGTCGCAAGGACGCCGCCGTGCTGCACGCGGCGTATGACGATCCGCAGGGCGTGACCGCGGCGTTCAACCGCAACGTGCTTCGCCGCATCAACCGCGAGCTCGGCGCCGACTTCGATCTCGCGAGCTTCCGCCACGTCGCGTTCTTCAACGACGACGCGAGCCGCATCGAGATGCATCTCGAGAGCACGCGCGACCAGTCGGTTCACGTGGCGGGCAACACGTTCGACTTCGTGCGCGGCGAGACGATCTGGACGGAGTCGTCGTACAAGTACGACGAAGATCAGTTGGCGACGATCGCCAGCGCGGCAGGCTTCCGCGTCGACCGTCTCTGGACGGACGCGAACGATTTGTTCTGGGTCGGCGCGCTGACGGCCGTGCTCGTGAGCGACGACGCACCGTCGGGCGAAAACGAACCGCGCCTGGGTCGACGTCGGCGAGACGTCCGATCTGTCGAAGCGTCCGCTCACCGGCGTGACGGTCGGCAATCTCAAGGTCGCGATCACGCACGTCGGCGGCGCGTTCGGCGCGCTCTCCGGCGTATGCAACCACGCCGGCGGTCCGCTGGCCGAAGGCCGGATCGACGGCGAGTACGTCACCTGCCCGTGGCACAACTGGAAATACCACTTCAAGACGGGACTCGGCGAACCGGGGTTCGAGATCGACGCCGTGCCGTCGTACGACGTGAAGGTCGAAGGCGGCCGCGTGCTCGTGTCGTCGGCGCCGGTAACCAAGCGGACGCGCGGATCGCACCCGCCGCATCCGGTCGCTCGGAAGATCGAGCGCGCGCCGGGTCGCGTGCGCGTGCTCGGCATCTCGACGACGAACATGGACGTGCAGAACCCGCGCTACTCGACGTCCGACGACCTCCTCGCCGAGGCGATCCATCACGCCGCGACGGAGCTCGACGTCGACACGCAGACGATCCATCTGGCGGGACTGCGCTTCCGTCCGTGCGAGGGCTACTACTCGAAGAGCGCGCACGCGTGCACGTGGCCGTGCTCGATCACGCAGATGGATCCGAAGGACCAGATGGAGGTCGTGTACGAGGCGATCGTCCACTGGGCCGACGTCGTTCTCGTGTCGACGCCGATCCGCTGGGGGAACGCGAGCTCGCTCTACTATCGCATGGTCGAGCGGATGAACTGCGTGCAAAACCAAGTCACGATCGCGAACCGCGTGCTGCTGAGAAACAAAGTGGCGTCGTTCATCATCACGGGCGGACAGGACAACGTCCAGGCGGTCGCCGGACAGATGCTCGGCTTCTTCGCCGAAGTCGGTTGCCATTTTCCTCAGTTTCCGTACATCGCGCACTCACGCGGATGGTCGGCCGAGGACATGGAGAACAACACGCGCGCGGTGATGATGAGCCCGGAGTTGCGCGAAGGGGCGCGGAGTCTCGTCGCGCGCGCGGTGGACATGGCGCAGCTGCTGCTCGACCACGAGGACGCCCCGCACACGACGGCGCGAGGAGGGCGGAAGGCGCACGCGATGGTGAAGGCGGAGCTCGGAGTCGATCAGGGAGGCGCGGCCGGCGATCGCCGAGCATCGCTCGACTGCACTGCGGGTACGACGGTGCGCGATACGAATGAAAACTCTCGACGGATCTGCTGGATCCGTCGTAGAACTGCCGTCCTGTCGCGCTGCCCGCCTTAGTCGTCGCTCGCCCGTCTTGGATTCGCTGACTCACGCGCGATGATCGCCGAGTCGAGGAACGCGTGCACCTGTTCCTTCGGCTCCTCGCCGAGGCGTGAGCCCGGCAGCACGGCGCCGACCCATTCGTTCGTGTGCCACGTCCCGCCGCCGCCGAGCGAGGCGGTAGCCGCTTCGGGCTTGGGCGACGGCGACATGTTCACGTAGAAGTAAGGCTCCCCGTAGTATTGGTCGCCCGGCTCCATGCCGACGCCGATCGTTCTGCCGGCGCCGAGGTCGATGAGCGTCGCGATGTCGAAGTGGTGCGGCCAGCAGCGAACCTCGCTCGCCTCGGTCGTCGACGAGCGGACGTACTCCAGCGCGCGATTCGCCACGAAGTACCACGCGTCCAGCTGCGCGAACGCGGCGGCGTTCTTCGTGTCGAAGGTCGCGCCGTCGTCGACGTCGTGATGCGGGATCTCGTAGTGGCGCTTGAGCGTGAGGCGGTCGCCGTCGGCGCCGCGTTCGGCGATGCGCGCGCGCAGCCAGTTCGCGGCGTCGTCGATCGTCAGGCCGTGGAGCAGCGTCGACGCGACGATCTGGTTGTCTTCACCGGCGATCGAGAGCGAGAGGTCGGCGGGTTGGACGACGGCGCGGAACGGCTGCGGCGCGGGAATCACGTGGCCGGCGAGCGCCCGCAGACTCTCGACCCATTCGAGGTTCGTGTGGCTGTCGTCCGGCTGGGCGGGGAGATACGAGATGCCGGTCGCCGTGGCGAGCTGCGCCGCGTGGTGCAGCTGCAACCGCGCGTCGGTGAGCGTCTGGGCCAAACCAGGATCGATTGCGACGGCCACGGCTAGCTCCGCTGTGAGTGAACGCCAAAAGCCCCCCGAGATCCGCCGGGGTTCCACGGGCGTATTGTAACCGGATGCCGGCCGCCGCCGGTCGGCGTAACTTATCGAGGGTGGAACCAAACGCCGCACGGCGCGGTTTTGAAGAGTGAGGGAACGACACGCGTTCCACCGCGCTTTCGAAGGAACCTGACATGCTCGAACGAACTCAAATTGTGCGCATCGCCGGCATGATCGGCGATTGCCGCCGCAAGCATGACGACCGCGGGCGGTCTTTCCGCCCAAACGACGCAAGTCTGGCCCAATCGGGTAGCCACGCCATGAAAACGTTCAAGAAACCGTCCGACGACAGCCTGAAGAAGGAGCTCACGCCGCTGCAGTACGAGGTCACGCAGCACGAAGCCACCGAGCGGCCGTTCCAGAACGCATATTGGGACAACCACGAGCCCGGCATTTACGTGGACGTCGTCTCCGGCGAGCCGCTCTTCAGCTCGACCGACAAGTTCGAGTCCGGCACCGGCTGGCCGAGCTTCACGCGTCCGCTCGTGCCCGAGAACGTCACGACGAAGACCGATCGCACGCTGGGCATGTCGCGCACGGAGGTTCGCTCGGCGCACGCCGACTCGCACCTCGGCCACCTGTTCGACGACGGCCCGCGTCCGACCGGCATGCGCTACTGCATGAACTCCGCGTCGATGCGCTTCATCCCCGCGTCGAAGCTCGTCGAGGAAGGCTACGGCGAGTACGCGCACCTGTTCACGAGCAGCAGCCGCGGCCAATAGCAGCACGTCCCGCACGCCGCCCCCGCACCCCGCACCTCTCTCCTCTTGATCTCGGCATCGTCGGCGCGGGCGGAATCGGGAGCTATTACGCCGGAACGTTGAGTCGCGCGGGTCATCAGGTTCGCCTGGTGGCCCGCGGCCGCATCTGGCCGCGATGCGCGAGCGCGGCCTCGAGGTGCGAACGGTGGGGCCCGACGAATCGTTCACGGTTCGCCCGGAGGTCTCCGACGACGGCGCGCTCGTGGCGAAGTGCGAGTTCGTCGTCGTGGCGGTCAAGAGCTATTCGCTGAGTGAAGTCGGCCCGTCGCTCGTCGGCGCGGCAAAGAACGGCGCGACGATCGTTCCCGCTGCTCAACGGCGCGGACGTCACCGAACGCCTCGTGGCGCTCGGCGTGCCCGAGGCCGGCGATACTCGGCGGAATCATCCACGCGAGCCTCGTGCGCACCGAGCCGGGCGTCGTCCACCGCAAGGGTCCGAGCGACCGCGTCACGATCGGCGAGTTCGGTCGGCCGTCGAGCGAGCGGGCGAAGAAGATCGTCGACGCGTTCGCGGGCGGCGGATCCAACGCGCGGCTCAGCGCCGACATCTCCGGCGACATCTGGCGCAAGTTCGCGTTCATCGTGCCGATGGGGATTGCGTGCGGCCTGTCGCGCCACCGATGGGTCCCGTGCTCGCGTCGGATCCGGACGCCGGATTTTGACGGACTCGCTGCACGAAGTCGTGATGGTCGCTCGCGCGTCGGCCGGCAGGCTCGACGACGGCGACGAGATCAAGGTGCGGGACGAGCTCTTCGCAATCGGTCCGGCCATCAAGCCGAGTTCTTGCTGGATCTCGAGCGAGGCGGACCGACGGAGCTGGATCTGCTCGCCGGGACGGTGCGCCGTCTCGGGCGAGAGCATGGCGTACCGACGCCGGTCGCCAACCTCGCCACCGCGGTGTTCGAGGTCGCGCTCGGCGGTTCATGAAGGCGGGAACTCTGGTCCGGCCTCGATCGTTCTGGTAAAGTGGCTCAACCGGACGCGCACGCTTCGCAGCCGACGCCCGAGCGAAATCGCGATCGCGAGTTCGCTGAGCTGGCGCTGCCGCTCCTTCCAACTATCGCGCGCGTCGCGTCGGCGCTCACCAACGACCCGTCTGACGCCGACGACCTGGTGCAAGAGACCTTCCTTCGCGCGTATCGCCACTGGAACACGTTCGTGCCAGGCACCGACTGCAAGGCGTGGCTATCCACGATCTGCCGGCACGCGTTCGTCGACAACGGCGGCGAGACGCCAAGTCAATCGCCGCCGACGACCAGGAGCTCGAGAATCTCGCGGCGGTGCGGCAGCACGACCGCGCCGTGGCGCACGACCTCGACGGAATGTTCAGCCGGCTCGACCTCGGCCCGGCGATCGCGCGGGCGATTTCCGCGCTCGAGCCGCACTATCGCGACGTCGTGACGTTGGTGGACGTAGACGACTTCACGTACGAGGAAGTCGCGACCGCGTTGGACATCCCCATCGGCACGGTGCGGTCGCGGCTCTATCGCGCGCGTCGCCAGCTTCAGGAATCTCTCATCGACTACGCGAGAGACGCCGGTTTCAAGGCATCGAATGCCTCGGCGCCGTCGTCTTCAACGCCTCTTCGCCCGATACCCGAGCGCCGCCATGGTTAGCCGATCAGAATGCGAGCACGTCGTGATGCGGCTGTGGCCGTACCTCGACGGCGCCCTTTCCGAAGACGAGCGCGAACGGATCGTGCGGCACCTCGAGGTCTGCGGCGACTGCCACTCGCACTACGACTTCGCGAACGCGTTCCTCGACGCCGTCGCCGCTGCGCGCCCGCACCTGAAGGTCGATGACCGCCTTCGGTCTCGCGTGCTGGGAGCGCTCACGGCGGAGGGGTTCCGGGCGGCGAACTGACGGTGGACCGGTGGACCGGTCGGACCGGTCACCGGGTGAACCGGTCTCCGATCTTTCCCATCCACGCCAAACTCTCTCGCACGTGCGTGCTCCAGTACCGCCACGTGTGCGCGCCCGGCCACTCGGCGTACTCGTGCCGGACGCGGAGTCGCGACAGCTCGTCGTGTAGCGCGCGGTTCTGATCGAGGAGCGCGTCCTCGGTCCCACAGTCGATGAACATGGACGGCATTCGTCCGCCGTGGCGCTGGAGCAGCTCCGCTTCCGCGCCGGATCCGCTGCGCGCCAGCGCTCGAGGTCCGTGCCCCAGTACGTCTTGTAGCGCGACCAGTACGCGGCCGCCGCCGGGCGCATGATGTCCGCTTCCGTGGCGTATTGCGGCGGCGCGACGAACGGTGCGGCCCGACGTACATCGGCGACACCACGCCGGAGTGACTCGCCGCCGCGCTGAACACGTCGGGGGAATGCAGCGCGACGCTCAGCGCGCCGTACCCGCCCATGCTCAAACCGCCGATGCCCCGATGCGCGCGATCGCTTGCGTGCGGTAATGCGAGTCGACGTAACGCACGACGTCGTGCGCGATGTAGTCGTCGTAGCGCTGGTGCCGCACGCAAAGGATAGAGGTGCTTCAGCGTGCACGTGTCGGCGCACGCGCGGTAGTCGAGTTGTTCGTCGACGTCGTATACCAACCGTCGTCGCCGTCGGGCATCACGATGATCATCTTGGGCGTGCCACGATTGAACAGCGAGTCGGCCGCAGCGTCGATTCCGCCTTTCGCGACCCAATCCGACTCCGCTCCCGAAAGCCCTGCAGATAGTACGCGACTGGGTATCGCTGGGACGTGTTGTGGGTGTACGACGGCGGCAGATCACGACCAGATGTTTCGCGGAGCCGAGCGCTGCGGAGAGGAACAGTCTTCTCGGATCGTGCCGTTGGGGATCGTCGTCCGAGGGGACGCGAGGGAGGGTTCAGCTCCAGTGTCCGCACGCGCCGGTGAGAATCAACGCAGAGCCGGCGGTCGCAACCAACTTCGTGGATTGCGCACCTGATCGCTCCGTGGTGACGACGAAAAACTGACGCGAATCCGGAGATGTCGCCACGCGGCCATGATGGCTGCCTGTCGAGCACGGCTATCTTCTTGTCATGCACGACTCGAGCGCGCGCGGGCCCGGCGGGCGGGGGGGAGCTGGTATCCGTGGTACGTGGTCGGCGTGTTGACGCTGTTCAGCGTCAGCGGGAACATCGACCAGCAGATCCTGAGTCTGCTCATTCGCCCCATCGAGCGCGACTTCCACATTAGCGACTCGCAGTTTGGCTACCTCGGCGGCGTCGCGTTCGCGCTGTTCTTCGCCGTGCTCGGCCTGCCAATCGCTCGCCTCGCCGACCGCACGAGCCGGCGAAACGTGATGGTCGGCGGCGCGACGCTCTGGAGCGTATTCACGTCGCTCTGCGCCGGGGCCAAGACGTTCTGGCAGCTGTTCGTGTTGCGCATGGGAGTCGGCGTCGGTGAGGCCACGTTGAACGCGCCCGCCGCATCGCTCCTCGCGGACTATTTCCCGCGCCGAGAAGTTCGCCGGCGCGATGAGTGTTCTCAGCGCGGGCATCTTCATCGGCTCCGGCGCCGGTTATGCCATCGGCGGCTATATCGTCGGCGCGACCGCCAACGCACCGACGCGACAAGTTCCAATCCTCGGCGTCCATCCAATCGTGGCAACTCGTGTTTCTCGCCGTGGGCCTTCCCGGGCCTCCTCGTCGCGTTGCTGTTGCTGACCGTTCGCGAGCCTCGCCGCCAGCGCGAGGGGCAGGAACCGGCGCCGTCATTCAGCGCGTTGATGACGCACGTCGCCAAACACCGGCGAACGTTCGCTTACGCAGGGGCTCGGGTTCGCGATGTCGTCGAGCGTGAACTTCTCGCTGGTCGTCTGGATTCCGGCCGTCTTTCTTCGCCGATTCGATTGGAACGAAGCGCAGGCCGGGCGGCTCCAGGGGCTGCTCACGATTTTCATCGGACCGACTGGGTGTCCTCATCGGCGGCTGGATCGCGAATCGTCTGGCGCGCGCAGGCAAGACCGACGCGCCGCTTCGCGTGGGGATGATCGGCGCGGCCGGGATGCTCGTCGCGGCGACCGCGTTTCCTCTCGCGCCGACGGCGACCGCGGCCGGTTGGTGGCTCGCCGTGGTCAACGTGTTCGCGGCGATGCCGTGGGGCGCGGCGTCGGCTTCGGCCGCGGAAATCGTTCCACGCCATCTGCGAACGCAGGGCGTCGCACTATACGTGCTATTCGTCGCGCTGATCGCCCGCTCGCTGGGACCCAGTTCGGTCGGCTGGCTCAAAGACAGCGTCTTCCACGACCCGATGGCGGTCGGACAATCGTCGCCATCGTCAACGTCGTAGGGATGACGAGCGCGATCGTGCTGTTCACGGCGGGGCTCGGCGCGTTCCGCAGGACGCTGGCCGAACTAGAGCGCCGCCGATCGCACTGAAATTCTGGCGATGCGCCGATCGGGTCAGCCGAATTCGGCGCGCGGCATCGGCTGCTCGTGCGTGACCTGACCGACCGCGATGTCCGCCCGCGCATAATTCTCGCCGCGCACCGGCGACGATGCGATGCGACGAAGCATGTTGATCTGCCCCACGTGCGTCAGCGAATCGGCGATCGCGCCCTGAAAGATCTTCAGCGCGCCGAAATGCACTTCGGCGTCGGACGCGAGATACGCGTCGAGCGCGGCGAGCGAGCGGAAGAATCGGTCGACGTCGGCGTTCCAGTCGCCGGGTGGCGTGTCGGTCCATTTCTGCTGACCCCTCGCCTGCGTCGACGACCCAGTGCATCAAGTCGCCGAGGTGCGCGAGGATCTGACCGGGAGTCCGCGATCCGTCGCCGACGCTGAACGTCGAGAACGAGGCCGGCGCGCCGCGCACGGCCTTCGACGCCCGATACGCGAGCGTGGCGAGGGTGTGGCGAAGCAGCAGCCGGCCGTCGGGCATCGGGGGAACGGGATGCGTCATAAGAAGTCGAGTAGTGTCGAGTGGCTTGCCGCGCTTGGACCGCAGCTTAAGTCTTCGGCATGACGAAGGGAGACTCGAAGCGTTCAGCGACGGCGTGATCGCGATCCTCATCACGATCATGGTGCTGGAGTTCGGCAGCTGGCGGAAGGCACGTCGTTGTCCGCGCTGCGCGAAGTCGTGCCGTCGCTGCTGAGCTACGTGCTGAGTTTTGTGTTCCTCGGCATCTACTGGAGCAACCACCACCATCTGGTTCACCTGGTCGAGCGCGTGAACGGCGGCGTGCTCTGGGCCAACCTCCATCTCCTCTTCTGGCTTTCGCTCGTCCCGTTTGTCACCGCGTGGATGGGAGCGAATCACTATTCGGCCGTACCCACCGCGCTGTACGGCGTCGTGATGGTTCTCGCGGCGGTCGCTTACACCATCCTCGAGTACAGCATCATCGCGGCCCAGGGCCCCGACTCGAAGCTCGCCAGCGCGATCGGCTCCAACCGCAAGGGCGTGATCTCGCTCGTCCTATATATCGCTGCGATCCCTGCCGCGTTCGTGCAGCCGCTGATCTCGGACGCGCTCTTCGTCATCGTCGCGCTGGTGTGGCTAGTACCGGACCGCCGAATTGAGCGGGTAGCGAGTCTTTAACCGGTCTACCCGTCCACCCGTCCACCCGTCCCACCCGTCCACCCGAATCACGCGTACCTGATCCACCTCGCCACTTCCGCCAAGCTCGGCTTCTTTCCGTACATCAGCATTCCAACGCGGTAGATCCGCGCCGACAGCCACACCGCGCCGACGCAGCCGAAAATCGCGACGACGATCGAGCCGCCGATCGTGACCGGTGAGACCGTCGTGAGGCCGATGCGCAGAGGTTACGATGATCGGCGACGACCACGGCAGCCACGACAACACGACGGCCAGCTTGCTGTTCGGGTTCAGCAGGATCGGATTGACCATCATCCACGTGGAGAGAAGCAGAACCAGCACCGGGATGGCCGCCTGCCGAGCTTCTTGTTCGCTGTTCACCATCGAGCCGGCCGCCGCGTACAGGCTCGCGTAGAACACGAACCCGATGACGAAGTAGACGCAGCACGAGCCCGATCGTCGCGACGCTGATCGTCGCGAAGCCGCCGCCGAACTGGTCAGCCGCCTGTGCCGCCGCCTGGCCGCTCAGCCCCTTCGTGAGAATCGGCGTCACGAAATTCAACAGGTACGCGCTGATGCCGAGCCACGCCGCTTGCTGCGTCAAGCCGACAGCGCCGACGCCCAGCACCTTGCCGGCGAGCAGCACCTCGGGCTTCACGCTCGAGATCACGACCTCGGCGACGCGCGACGATTTCTCCTCGACCACGCCTCCCAGGACGTTCTGGCCGTGGAACACGATCGACATGAACAGCAGCACGCCAACGATGATGCCGGCCAGCAACCCGCCGGTGCCCGACCCTGAGCGCCCGCGCTCGGTGATGCGCTCCGACTTGAGGCGGAACGTCGTCGTCGCGATGTCCTTCACCACGTCGGCGCGAACGCCTTCGTGCTGGAGCCGCGCGATCATCACGTCCTGTCGCACGATCGTTCGCAGCTTGTCGACGTCGTTGATCGTCGACGCGTTCCGCCCAGCGTACCGCGCCGAGTTGCCGTTGAGGGTGCTGTCGGTCAGCACCAGGTAGCCGACCAGGTTGTTCGGCTGCTCGACCTGTGTCTGGAGCTCCCGCTCCTTGGCGGGGAGATCCGCCGTCGTCGTCACGATGACTCGCGGCGCCACGCTGTCGGTGCGGCCTCCCCCCAGCGTCGAGTCGGTCTTGATCGTCGCGGCGATCTGCTCGCCGAGGCCGGCGCCGCTCGCGTCGAGAATGGCGATGTTGCGGAGCGCGCTGCCTGACGCGCTGCTCCGCGCCGCGACGTACACGGGCAACAGCATCGCGCCGGAGAAGATCGCCGGCACGAGCAGCGTCATCACGATGAACCACCGCGAGCGAACGCGCTCCATGTACTCGCGCTTCGCCACGACGAACAGCTTGCCGAAATTACCCATGGCCTGACATCCCCGTCTCGACGCCGGTCGCGCCGACGCGCTGGAGGAAGATCTGGTGCAGCGACGGCTGCATCAGCTCGAATCGTTCGATCGCCGCGCCGGCATCCACGAGACGCCGCAGCAACGCTTGGGCGTCGGCGTTGGGCGCCAGCTCGACCTCGATGTAGTTGTTGGAGTCGTCGAACTTCTGCACGAGCCGTGGGTCGCGCAGGACCTCGGAGACGCCGTTCTGCGCGCCGCCCCCGCCGGAGAGTCCGATCGCCACGTTGCGCGTGCCGGCGGCGCGCTTGACCTCGGTCACGGAGCCGTCGAGCACCTTCTCGCCGCGCGCGATGATGCACACCGAGTCGCACATCTTCTCGGCGTTGTCCATCACGTGCGTGCTGAAAATGACCGTCTTGCCGCGCCGCTTGAGCTCGAGCACCGCGTCCTTGAGCGCCTGCGCATTGATCGGATCGAGCCCGCTGAACGGCTCGTCGAGGATCACGAGATCGGGATCGTGCAATAGCGTCGCGATGAACTGCACTTTCTGCTGCATCCCGCGCGACAGCTCGTCGATCTTCGCGTCTCCCCAATTCTTCTGCGGCGTGACGAGACCGAACCGCTCGAGCCACTCGTCGATGCGCGGCGTCACTTGCGCGGCGCGCATCCCCTTCAACTCGGCGAGGAACAGCAGCACGCGGCGTACCTGCATCTTCTTGTACAACCCGCGTTCCTCGGGGAGATAGCCGACCCGGTCGAGCACTCCATAGTCGGTGTTCGGGCGGCCGAAGAGCGAGATCGTCCCCGAGTCGGGAAGCAAGACGTCGAGGATCATCCGAATGGTCGTCGTCTTGCCGCGCGCCGTTGGGGCCGAGCAGGCCGTAGACCGATCCGCGCGGTACCTCAAGCGACAGCTCGCGAACAGCGACGAAGTCGCCGAAGCGCTTGACGACCTTGCGGATGTCGATTGCCAGATCAGACATGAGGTGGGTTTTTTGGGAGAGCAACAGGCTGAGGACCACGACGTAGAAAGATGGCGAAAGTTTCCTCCGTGGCGCGCCCCCCTCTTTGGGGCTTTCTTTAAGCCATGATTGGACTTCTGGCGGCCGCCGACACCCTCGTGCTCTTCGTCGCGGCCAGCTTGACGAGACCACTGCAACCCGTTCTCGACGCGTTTACCGCGCAGACGGGGATCGTGATCCAACGGGAAAGCGGCGCCTCGCTCGAGCACGTGCGCAAGATCACGGACCTGCATCGCGTTCCCGACGTCCTGCTCCTGGCCGACGCCGACGTCTTCCCGCGCTACCTCGTTCCGGCGCACGCCACCTGGTACGCCGATTTCGCGCGCAACCGGATGGTCGTCGCCTACACGCCCAAGTCCAAGCACGCCGCCGAAATCACGCCGGACAACTGGACGTCGATCCTCCAGCGTAGCGACGTCGAAATCGGCCGCACCGACCCGAGCATCGCGCCCGTCGGCTATCGCACGCTGCTGATGTTCCAGCTCGCCGAGCGCTTTTATAGGAAACCCAGACCTGGCGGCGTCGCTGCTCGAGCATTCGCCCGATCGCAACATCCGGCCGAACGCCGCCGAGCTCGCGGCGCTGCTCGCCGCGGGAGAGCTGGACTACATCTACGACTATCAGTCGGTCGCCGAGTCGAACGGATTCCGCTACGTTGCGCTGCCGCCGGCGATCGACCTCGGCGACGCCCAACGCGAGAAGGAATACGAGAGCGTGTCCGTGCAGGTGCACCGCGCCTCGCCCGGCACGACGACAACGGTGCGCGGCGAGCCCATTCTCTATGGAATGACGGTCCCGCGGGCCGCGCCGCACCCGGCGAGCGCCAACCGATTCGTGGCCTATCTGTTTTTGCTGGCCTGCCAAGCAACTGCGCGACGCGCACGTGGACATGATCGCCAGTCCGGTCGTGCACGGGACGGGAGCTCCCGCGAGCCTCCGCGGTGGCGACAGCCGCTAGCGTCGGAGGGTCGTCGCCGGCCGCCGCGCGTTGCCCGCTCGTGGCGCGCGGTGCGTTGACGTCCGTAGTCGTCGCCGTGGCCTCGTCCGTTTTCTTGTTGTTCATCGTGGGACCCGTCGCGGGGCTGGTCGGCGCCGGGGGCGCGCGCGGCCTCGCGGCGCTCGCCGGCGATTCGGAGCTGCGGAGTCGCTGCTGCTCACCGCGCTCACCGCGACGACGGCGACGTTGCTCGGCATCGTCGGCGGCACGCCCATCGCGTACGTGCTCGCCCGGCGACACTTCCGCGGCAAATCATTTCTGGCGGCGATCATGGACCTGCCGCTCGTCATTCCGCATCCGGTGGCGGGGATCGCGCTGCTTCTCGTGCTGGCCGCGCCAGCGCGGTCGGCTCCGCGCTGTATGCCGCGGGAATCCGCGTAGCCGGGTCGCCGACGGGAATCATCTGCGCGATGCTCTTCGTGTCGGCGCCGCTCTACGTGAGCGCGGCGCGCGAGTCGTTCGCGCGCGTCGACGCGCGGTTCGAGGCGGTCGCTCGGACGCTCGGCGACGACGCGTGGCGCGCGTTTGCCCGAGTGACGCTGCCGCTTTCGGCGCGCGGCCTCACCGCCGCGGCGATCGTGATGTGGGCGCGCGCGGTGAGCGAGTTCGGCGCGATTGTGATCCTCACGTACAATCCGAAAGTCGCGAGCGTGTTGAGTTACGATCGTTTCACCGCGTTCGGCCTGAACGAAGCGCTGCCGGTCGCCGCGGTGCTGGTGCTCCTCGCGCTCGTTCCGCTGGCCGCGCTGCGCGCGCTGAGAAAGGAATGAAGGCTGGACGGCTGGACAGCTGGACGGCTGGACGGGAGTTGTCCGAATGATCTCGCTCCGGCTCGTCAATTCGCGCGTCGGCGATTTTCATCTCGCGGACGTGACGTTCGACGTCGCCGACGGGGGCTACGGCGTCGTGATCGGGCCGGCGGGAGCGGGGAAGACGACGCTGCTCGAGACGATCGCCGGCGTCACGCGCGCGACGTCGGGGCAGATCATCCTCCGCGGAGAGGACGTGACCAAATCGGCGCCCGAACGCAGGCGGCTCGGCATCGTCTATCAACACGCATATCTGTTTCCTCATTTGACGGTTCGCGAGAACGTCGAATATGGCGCGGCCGACGCCGGCGATGCGGAGGATGCCGCCGACCGGTTCGGCGTGGAGGCGTCTACGATCGATCCGTCGCTTCGCTGAGCGGCGGCGAGCGGCAACCGTCGCCATCGCCCGCGCGATCGCCGCGCGGCCCGAGGTGCTGCTGCTCGACGAGCCGTTCAGCGCGCTCGACCCTCGGACGAGGGGTGCGACGCGCCGCCAGCTGCGCGCGACGTACTTCGAAAGAGGATTTACAGTTCTGCAAGTCACGCACGACTTCGCCGAAGCCGCGTCCTCGGCGACGTCGCCATCGTGCTGGATCGCGGACAGGTGGTTCAGAAGGGCGACCCGGCTGACGTGTTCCATCGCCCGGTCTCACCGTACATCGCCGATTTTTTGGGTGTCGAGAATGTGTTCGCGGGGGCCGCGCGCCCCATCCGGGCCGAGGCCCCGGACTTCGGGGACGCGGCGAAGGACCAGTTCGCCGAGCTCCCGGTCGCGTTCACGACCGGCGGGTTGACCTTTTACGCCCTCGGGGACGTCGTGCCCGGTCCCGCGCACGCGGTGATCCGCGCCGAGGAGGTGTCGCTGTCGGTGGAACCCTCGATGTCGTCTATGCAGAACCAATTCCGTGGACGAATAGGGAGATCGTCCCGGCGGGCGCATTGAGCAAGGTGACCGTGGAGGCCAGCGGCACCCCGATCGTGGCCGCCGTGACGGCACGGTCGGTCCGGGAGCTGTCGCTCGAGGTCGGACGGGAGATCGTCGCGGGGTTCAAGGCGACTGCCGTTCACCTCTGCTAATTCCGGTCCTCGAAACGGCATTTATTGCCTGGGTGTACTAGGGGTGCCGGGGGCCTTCTAGCGGACCCCTGAGCCGGGGGATATCGTGAGGCTGAACGGTCCACTTCGCCGACGCCGGCTCCCGCCACCACCCATGGGCACGCAGACCCGCCCTCGAGCACGTTCGCAGGCGCTACAGACGAGCGCGAGCTGGTCGCGGCGGGAGGCGACGGTGTACCTCGCGCGCGACGAGACGACGTCGACATCGGTCGCGTGAAGGTTCTGCGGCGCGAGCTGGTGGAGAGCGTCGCAGCCGATCGGTTCCTGCGCGAGTTCCGGATGAACGCCGGAGTTCGGCATCCGCACATCACGCCGATTCTCAACTCGGGACAGTTCGGCGCGGATCTGTTCCTCGTGATGCCGCAGATGGAAAGCGGCTCGCTGCGGACCCGGTTGGACAAGGACCGGCAGCTCTCCGTCGACGTCGTGGTGGACATCGTGCGCGGGATCGGCTCGGCGCTCCAGCACGCGCACGAGCGCGGGTTGATCCATCGCGACGTCAAGCCGGAGAACATTCTCTTCTCTGGCGACCAGGCGTACCTGTCGGATTTCGGAATCGCCCGCGCGGTAGAGCGTGCCGGTGGCGATTCGACGACGTCGTCGGGCATCATCCGCGGCACGCCGGCGTACATGAGTCCCGAGCAGGCGAGCGGCGACCACCAATTCGACGGCCGCAGCGATCAATTCTCATTCGCGTGCGTGGTCTACGAGATGCTGGCGGGGTTGCCGGCGTTTCACGGTCCGACGCAGGAATCGACGATCGCGCTGCGGTTCAAGCATGCGCCGAGGGAGATCAGCGTCTATCGACCCGGGATTTCGCAAGCGATCGAGCGAGTGATTCAGAAGGCGATGTCGCTGTCGCCGGCGGATCGCTATGCGAACATGGGCGAGTTCGTGAAGGCGTTTGATGTGGCGGTGAGAGACCGCAAGGGACCGCGAATGCGCATTCGCTGGATCGGGATCGGCGTCGTCAACTGATCGCGATCGCCGCCGGCGTCGTCCTCATCGCGGCGCTGAGCGTTTACGGCGCCACGCGCTGGTTGACGCGCGTGGGCGCATCGACCGATTCGACACAGGTCGTCGTCTTGCCAGGCGAGATAGGCGGGTCCACGGCCGAGGGCTCCGCCCCGTATGAGTTGTTCGACGCCGTCTTCGGAGCTGGGTAGACCTGTACGTCGTGCCGCACGACCGGACTCTCGACGCATTGAAGCGACGACGCCCCGGAGGTCTCACGCCCGATGACATGCGATCGATCGCGACGTCGCTCGGGGCACGTCGATTCGTCGTGGTCAAGACGACAAAAACGCCAACCGGTGACGCCCTTTTCGCGGAGTACCCCGACGTTGCGACGGGACGCTTCACGCGGCGCAACTGGACATGCCTTCCGACTCATCACAGCTCGAGAAGGTGTACGCAGCGCTTGCGGACTCCATGGTCCTCCGCGGCGCGAGCGACAGCGGGCCGCCGCGCCCCCGGGGGCCTCGTCATCTCTTTGCGACGCAGGCGTTTATTCGCGCCATGAACGCCCGTCAGGAATGGGATCTCGCCCGCGCAGATTCGGAGCTCATGCGGGCCGTGTCGCTGGATCCGGGTTTTCACGTGCTTATCTGTGGCTTGCCCGGCAGAAGGCGTGGGACGGTCTCGATTCGCAGGGCTGGGTTGCGAACGCGGAACACGCCCTCGCGGATACGACAGCGCTCACGCCGTCCGAGCGCCTCATGGGCCACGCACTAGTGTCGCTGGCCACCGGGGCATACCCGGCGGCGTGTCGATCTTATAGATCTCTTATACATCTGGATCCGATGAGCTTCGCTGGTTGGTATGGCCTGGGTGAGTGCAATCAGAAAGACCGCGTGGTCGTTCCTGATCCTCGTTCGAGGTCGGGATGGCGTTTTCGGTCGAGCGTTCACGAGGCGGTGGTGGCGTACGCCCGCGCGTTTCAGCTCATTCCGGCCACCTACCGGGGCTTTGTGAAGAACGGATTCAAGCGCCTTCGCGATCTCTTGTTCATCAGCGGAAACCGATGGACGGACGCGACCTCGCTCGAGACCCCGCCGCGTGCGTTTTGGGGGTCCCGGCGATCACGGGCGATTCTATCACGCTCGTTCCACGGCTCAAAGGCGAGGTTACTGCGCAGGTCACAGCGCAGCAGCTCAATATCGCGCCGCCTGAGGTCGTGCTTCACCTTCGGGCGGCGTACGACACGATCGTGAAGCGCTGGGCAAACGCGTTTCCGCGGAACGCTGACGTGAAAGAGGCTCTTGCCACATCGCTTGAAATCCGTGGCGATCCATCCGCAATCGACACCATCGAGGCGGCGGAACGCCTCGTAACGGATAAGCAAGAGCGAATCCGGCTCGCGGCCAATCGCATCGCATTGCGGATCAAGTTCGCTGCTGCCGCGTTCGACGCGGCGGCGGTCGCGCGCGTTCAAGTCTCCGCGGATTCCCTACTCAAAAAAAAGGCCTCTTCGCCGGAGATCGCCGGATACTTGGCCCCCATCGCCGCGATGACGGGGCAGTGCCGTCTCGCGAGCTCGCTCCTCCGTCGGAGCGCGACCGAGGACGTCGTCGAGGGCGCGCCGCACGATGTTCTGGCCGATATCGACAGCCTCGAAGCGCACGTGTCCGCCGGGTGTCAGCCCGCCGATGTACGACGTCGACTCGACGAAATCGCGAGTCACCTCGTTCCCCAGCCGCCAACCGCGGCCGGTAGATCGCAAGCCGAGTACTGGCAACTGAACGCCGTCGTGCGTGCGCTGGAGCCTCTGGACTCCGAGTGGGTCATCCGCCTTGCGCCCCAGGGAGCGCCTACGCTAGTCGCCGAGCGCGACCTCCTTGAGGGACGACCCGATTCCGCTCGCGATCACCTTCGAGAGTTCGACCGCACGCGTGAGAAAAGCGTCCTCCCCGGGCAGGCGACCGCCGAGGCGGTTGTCCCCGAGGCGCGAGTCTGGGTGAGGTTGGGCGACACCGACGGAGCCATCGCCTCGCTCGAAGCGGCATTAAACACTGCTCGCTTGGCGACGCCGCTATCGGAGAACGCGCGGCAAAACACCGCCCGCCTCGGATTCCTGATCCAGGCGTACGCGCTCCACGCATTACTCCTCGCGGACGAGAACCTGCGAGAGGGCGCCAGAGTGCAGCCGTAGCCGCGACGATGTGGATCAAAGCTGATCCCGAACTACAGCAGACCGTTACCCGCCTCCGCGAAATGCTGAAGTGAGGCACGCAGGCTTCCTGAGAATTGGTTGCAACGATCCCGCAGCGTGCAGTTCAGACTTCGTCAAGGAGTAACCGTGAAACGTCAACGGAAGGCGTACCTTCGACTCAGCGTCATTGTTGTTGTCCTCGCAGCCGCGCTGGGTGCACTTGGATACGTGACCGGATATCTGGCCCTCCCCCGGTCAGCGCGCCCAAGCCCGACCTGAGGGACAGCCTCTGCGATCCCAATGATCCGAAGCTGGCGGCCGATTGTGGTTACAACGCCGAGGCCGTCAACTTTGCTCACGCGAACGGATACTACGGCTGGTGTATTCCGGAATACGACGACGATCAACGTCTTTCGGACGGCAATTGTCGGGCAAAGACTATGGACCGGTCGCGCACGTGCTCGCGCCGCCCTGGCTCGACACTCTTCAGTTCAACACGACGTTTCGCCAAGTCGCGATCCTTCAGGTCGACTCTGATCCCGGGTTTTCGGGCCCATTCGCACCATACGACCAGTTGGGGCTGGGGCACTGAACTGCATTTACCTCCGACACCCCGCTTCCGGCGACACGAGTTTCCAGGCGCTCATCATCCCTCCCGACCCCACGAGCCAGGTATGTCCAGTGGCGCCAACCGGCGGTTCGGTAGCGCCAACCGGCGGTTCGGTAACCCCGCTCGCGGTTGCGATGGAGCAGCCGGCCGGCGTGGATAGCGCGAGTTATCCACCGACAAGCGCTTCGTCGAGACGGGTGACGGTAGGACGCTCATCGGTGTGCGCTGCACCAACCACTGGTGCGCGATCCGGCCAAATGGCAACGCGCTCAGCGAAACCGTCACGCAACAAGGAACCTCTGGCACGTCGACCAGTTCCCCTCCCGGTGTCATCCCCCCGAGCGCCCAAGACGGAGTGCCGGGGTTCACCTACGCGCAAGCGCTCGTGAAAGGCTGGTTCGATGATCAGTATCTCGGCGTTCCAGACTCGACTCCGGGTCCCGGTGAGGTGAACATCCACACGACGCATGGTATCCATCGGCAAATCCGCGCCACGGCCATACCAGATCCGAATCTAGGCAACCTGACGATGCAGGATTTCATAACACAGCCGAAGAATCCCTTGGTGTACCAGCCCGTCGGGACGACGATTTCGCGACCGAACCAGACGCGAATTCAAAGTATCACAAGGTTTTTGGTTTCAGTCAGGGCGTAAACCTCGTTGCCATGCGCGCCGAGGTTGACACGACTGTATCCGCGACTGGATCGAAGATCGATACGGTGTGGTTCACGCGCGTCATCAACGCGCGTCAAGAAGTGAAGCCCAACATCAAGACGGTGCGGATGGACCACTCGAAGTACTTCGGCGCCGTCTATGGTACGCGAAAACTCCTGGCCACCATGCGGTGGCGTTGGTCCGACGGCGACGAAGACCTTTGGTCAGAGTGCATCGGCGGCTGCTGCCTGTCCGGCATCCAATAGAAATCGATCAAAGTCGTTCATCGGCAGAGGATTCGCGTGGCTCGATCCTCTGCCGATGAACAGATCGCCGTGCGGAAGACAATGAGTCGGTGTCCCCCCGCGGGGATTCTGCAGTCAGACTACGTCAAGGAGTGATCGTGAAACGCTGGAACAATCTTCGCGCCGCCACTGCGCTCTTGATGGCGACGATGGCTGTCGTCGCCGGCTGTTCTCGGAACGTCCCCCCAGAGTCGTCCCAAAAGGAGAGCCTCTGCAGCAAGAAAGACGCGCAGCTCGCCGTCGAGCGCGGCTACGATACGGCTACGGTCAACTTCGCGATGGCCAACGGATACTATGGTTGGTGCATTCCAGAATACGATGATGACCAACGTCTCTCGGATGGAAGTTTGCCCGGCAAAGACTACGGGCCCGTGGCGCACGTCCTGGCAGCGCCGTGGCTCGACACCCTGCAGTTCAACACGATGTACCGGCAAGTGGCAATTCTTGCATTAGAGGCCGAAGCCACTCCTTCGCCCGGTACCTATGCCCAGCTCGGGCTGGGACAGTTCAACTGCATCTACCTCCGCCACCCGACGGCGGCCGACACCGGGTTCGACGCCCTCATCGTCCCGCCAACCTCGGGGAAGTGTGCTGTCGCGCCTGCGAGCTCGGCGTTCACGCTGGGTGTTTCCGTCGAGCAGCCGGCCGGAAGTCCCCACAACTATCCTCCGACGACGCGCTTTATAGAAGCGGGTGACGGGCGCACGCTCATTGGCGTGCGTTGCGGCAACCACTGGTGCGCCATCGGAACTCGCGTGGACGGCGGCCGCGGAGGTTCCCCTACGTCGACTTCGGCGGCGGCATCATCCCTCCTGGCGCCCAGGCCGGTGTCGGCGGTTTCGGTATGTGCAAGCCACGGTCAAGGGCTGGTTCGATGACCAAGTCCTGGGGATCCCGGATGCGTCGGGGAAGTACCACATCCACCGGCAGATGCGAGCGGCGGCGATTCCAGATCCAAACCTTGGCAACCTGACCATGGACAATTTCATCAACCCGACGGGGCCCGACAAATACCAAACCGTCGGCCTGGACGATTTCCCAGACGCTGTTCCCCGGTCTTCGAAGTACTTCCAAGTGTTTGGATTCAGCCAGGGGATCAACTTCGTGGCCATGCGCGCCGAGGTTCATGCCCTCTCCCCGGCGAAGACAGACACCGTGTGGTTCACGCGCGTCATCAATGCCAACGGCGACACGACCGTCAACATTCCGACGAGGCGGATGGATCACAGCCAATACTTTTCGTCCGTCTACGGCGACCGCGTCAAGATCCCCGCCACGATGCGCTGGCGCTGGTCGGACAAGGACGAGGATCTCTGGGTCGAGTGCGTTGGGGGTTGCTGTCTCGCCGGCACCTAGCAAGAAACTTCCCTCATACGACATCGCGGCGCAGGATCGGCATTGCCGGTCCTTCGCCGCTGTCGTTTGTCTGGGACTCCGCGAAGGTCGTCGCCGGCGTCGCCCCCGGGTGCGCTTCACTGGCGACTCTTCGACAGTACGTTGGTCCCATGCCAACCTCCGCCCGCCTACCCCTCGCCGCGCTCCTCTTCGCCTCGACGACCGCCCTCGCCCAACTCCCCATCCCCTCGTCGAACGCGAAAGTCCGCGCCGCCCTCGACATCCTCAAGACCGACAACGCCTGGACCGTCCAGCAACAAGTCGAGCTGACCGCCATCCCCTCGCCGCCCTTCAAAGAATCCAAACGCGGCGCTGAGTTCAAAAAGCGCCTCGAAGCCCTCGGCCTCAAGAACATCCGCGTCGACACCGCCGGCAACGTCATCGCCGAGCGACGCGGCGTCGGCACCGGCCCGACGGTCGTCATCGCCGGACACCTCGACACCGTCTTCCCCGAGGGCACCGACGTCACCGTCAAGCACGATGGCACTAAGCTCCGCGCCCCAGGCATCGGCGACGACGACCGCGGGCTCGCCGTCGTTCTCGCCGTCGTCCGCGCATTCGAGAAAGCCGGCGTGCAGACCAACGGCACCGTCTACTTCGTCGGCGACGTCGGCGAGGAAGGGCCGGGGAACCTGCGCGGCATGCGCAATCTCTTTGGCAAAGAGCTCAAAGGAAAAGTCGACTACTTCATCTCCGTCGACGACGCGGGGCTCGGCATCGCGAGCCGAGCGGTCGGCAGCCATCGTTACCGGATCTCATACAAGGGTCCGGGCGGCCACAGTTACGGCGCGTTCGGCATTCCCAATCCGATCCACGCGCTCGGCCGCGCGATCGCGGGGATCTCCGACATCCAAGTTCCCGCGATTCCCAAGACGACCTTCAACGTCGGCGTGATCCAGGGCGGCACGTCGGTCAACTCGATCGCCGGCGAAGCATCAATGGAAGTCGACATGCGCTCCGAAGACGCGAAGTCGCTCGCCAACGTCGACGCGAAAGTGCAACGCATCGTCCACGATGCGCTCGCCGCCGAGAACGCGCGCTGGCCGGGCCGCGCGCGCGGCGGCGGCGAAGATCTCGCTCGTCGTCGACACGATCGGCATCCGTCCGACCGGCGGCCAAGCCGACGCCGCGCCGATCGTGCAGACCGCGCTCGCCGCCGGCAAGGCGCTCGGCTTCACCTCGTCCACGACCGCGTCGAGCACGGACGCGAACATTCCGATCTCGCTCGGCATTCCCGCCATCCGCATCGGCGGCGGGGGCGACGCGGAAGGAGCGCACTCGCTCGGCGAATGGTATGACGACGGGCCGAACGGCTACCTCGGTCCCCAATGGGCGGCGCTGCTCGTCGCGGCGCTCGCCGGAATCCACTCAGGAGTCACTCCATGATCACACGATCGCTCCTCGCGTTGCTCCTGATCGCGACGCCGTCGCTTGCGCAACAGCCGTCGCGTTCCGACTACCACCAGCTCGGCCACGCGATCCTCCGCGAGCTGATCGAGACGAACACAACGGCGTCCGTTGGCAACACGACGGTCGCCGCCGAACAACTCCAGGTGCGCTTCAAGGACGCCGGCTTCGCCGCTGAAGACGATCAGGTCGTCGGCCCGACGCCGAAGAATCGCAACCTCGTCGTGCGATACCGCGGCACGGGCGCGCACAGACCCGTGCTGCTCCTCGCGCATCTCGACGTCGTCGAGGCGAAGCGCGACGACTGGACCTACGATCCGTTCGTGCTGACTGAAAAGGACGGCTACTACTACGGACGCGGCACGCAGGACGTGAAGGGCGGTGGGGCGATGCTCGTGACCGCTCTGCTGCGAATGAAGCAAGAGAAGTTCGTTCCAGACCGCGACTTCATCCTCGCGCTCACCGCCGGCGAGGAAGGCGGCATGCCGTACAACGGCGTTCAATGGCTGATCGCCAACAAGAAGCCGCTCATCGACGCAGAGTACGTGATCAACGTCGATGCCGGCGGTGGAGAGCTCGAGAACGGCAAGCACACGCTATTCGACGTGCAGGCGGCCGAGAAGGTCTACCACTCGGTGTCGCTCACGGCGAAGAACGCGGGCGGCCACAGCTCGCTGCCGCGCAAGGACAACGCCATTTACGAGTTGGCCGCAGCACTCGGGCGAGTGAGCGCGTACGAGTTCCCCGCGAAGCCGAACGACGTCGTGAAGAAGTATTTCACGCAGGCCGCGTCCACTGTCGCGCCGCAGGTCGCTGTCGACATGCGAGCCGTCGGCGCGGGAACCGCGACGCCGGCCGCGATCGCTCGGCTCAGCGCGACGCCTCTCTACAACGCGTTGATGCGCACGACCTGCGTCGCGACGATGCTGACCGGCGGCCACGCGCCGAACGCACTGCCGCAATCCGCCACCGCGACGATCAACTGCCGCATGCTCCCCGGCGACGACCCCGCGGCCGTCGAGCAGGCTCTAGTCCGCGCGATCGGCGACACAGGAGTCCATCTCGCGCCAATCGATACCGCGAGGCCGAGCCCCGCGTCGCCCCTCCGGCCGGACGTCTTCTCGGCGGTCGAAGCCTCGGTGAAGGCGGTCTGGGGGAACGTGCCGATCGTGCCGATCATGGAAACCGGCGCGACCGACGGACTTTTTCTCCGCAATGCCGGCGTCCCCGTCTACGCGTTCAGCGGCCTGTTCATCGCGACGAACGACGTGCGCGCGCACGGCAAGGACGAACGCATCCTCGTTACCGCATTCGACGAGGGGTTGGATTTCACGTACGATTTCCTCAAGCGCATCGCGCGCTAGGCGGAACGGCCGGGTCCTATCGGACCGTGGCGAGCATCCTGAGCCGTGCGCGTGCCGACGCGAGGTCCGAAAAATTCAGCGGTGCCTCGCGCCAACGTTCGACGACGGCGCGATACCGGCGCAAGGCGGCCGCAGTGTCGCCGGCGGCGAGAAGCATGTCGCCTAACGACAGAGGCGCGCGGAGCCATTCGACCTCGCCTTCCGTACCAAACCCGGGCAGGGAGTCCAGTGACGTCAACGCGGCCACCGCGGAGTCCGATTGACGCGCGGCGGCGAATGCGTCGGCGGCGAGTGCGAGACGAAGCATCGGCCAGGGGAATGCCTGCGTGCGACGCATGTAGACGACGGCGCTGTCGGCCCGCCGCTGTCCCAACGCGATGGCGGCGTCGGCGAAAGCCGCCGCCGCCTGGTCGGCCGCATTGTCGGGGCGCGCCCTCGCATGGACGAGCGCGGCCACCGTTGCCGCGTCGCGCGCGCGCTCGAGCTGTTCGCATTGATAGACCAGCACCGCCAACAAGGTCGGCTCGAACGTCGGCCCCGTCGTGAACCCGAGCGCCTGATCGATCTCATGATCCGCCTCGACCGTGCGGTTCGTCGTGCGGTAAACGGTGGCGAGGAGCATGTGATTGCGCGCTTCGCTCAACTGCGCGTGCTGCTGATGCGTCGCATCGGTTGCTTGCCGCAAATAAGAGGCAGCGTCGTTCACATTGCCGCGCCACAACGCGAGGAATCCGAGGGATCGGAGTCCCAGCGCGCGATCGGCGATTGTGGGCGCGGCGGCCATCCGCTGAAATGCCGACTCCGCATCGGCAACTCGCCCCACTTGGACGAGGGCAAGGCCGTAGGTCGTTGTTGATCACGTTGCGGTACAGAACCCCTGCGTCGACGGCCTCCGCACGTCGATAGTTCTCGATCGCGCGATCCCATCGTCCGAGGCGCGCGTTGGCGGTCGCCAGGTTGATGTACGTCGTTGCATGGAGCGAATCCAACCCGAGGGCCCGCTGCAACGCGGCGATAGCCTCCTCCTCGTGATTCGTTCTCATCAGCGTCGTGCCGAGATTGTACCAGGTCACCGCCGACGGATAACTCTGCGCCATGAGCCGGGACAGCGCGATCGCCGAATCGGTGCCACCGTAACCAGCGCGGTTCGCGCGCAGCACGAGGAGCTCGCGGTCCGTCAACCGGTCCGCCCGCGCGAACGCGTCGCGGAAGTAGCGTTCGCCGCCATCGCGGTCGTGCATGTAGAGGTGCCACATGCCGAGCGCGCCGAAGGCCATCGCAAAACCGGTATCGAGATCGACGGCGCGCTCCCATAGCTCGCGCGCCCGCCGAAAGTCGTTATGATCCCACGCCGCTGCGCCGTCCGCGTACGAGTGGAGCGCTTCGAGTGAACTGGTGGTGACGCGAGGCAGCGGCGACTGGTGCGCCGCGATGTCGCGCCGCGGCTCTCCGACGCGCGCGCGAACGCGCAGCAGAAGTCCGTCGAGCGCCGACAGGATGTCCGCGCGTTGAACCGGCGTCGTGGTGTCGGTCGCGAGCGCCCGATGCTGTCCGGCGTCAGTGAGCCGAGCGCCGACGACGAACCCGTCGCCGCGGCGGGTGAGACTCAGGCCCAACGCCCAACGCACGCCCGCACGCTCAGCCACCTCCTGCGCGAGGTCGAACGTGAGTGCCGTGTCCGGCCGCCCGATGCCCATCAGCCGGTAGATCGCGGGCAGACGCGACCTCGGATACAGGCGAATGAACGGCGTCTGCTGCAGCGCGACCGAGGCGGCCGTCAGCATCGACTGATCGAATAGCGTGTCGCCCGTCTCGTTCGCGACGTCGGCGAGGACGATCTGTGCCTCGCCGGCGCTCGCCGCATCCCCACGCGCGCAGCCGGTGGCGAGCGACGCCATGGCCGCGACTCCGACACTGGCCCACCTGATTGTACGACGCACGCTGCTCCTAGTGTCTTGTCGGACGATCGGCGCCGCCACCCTGCGAGCCGCGGCATCGCGTCTCGACCATAGCACCGGATCGGCGAACGACCAAGCGGCGACGACGACGCGATAGTGCGCGGCCGCGCTGTCGCGTTGGCCCGCCGCGTCGAACAGCTGAGCCAGCAGCTCGTGCAGCTCGGTGTGCGTCACGTAGAGACCCGACCCCTCGATTCCGCCGTGCAACGCCGCCTGCACGAGCGGAATACCTTCGCCTGGACGCTGTAGCGTCAGCAGCGTTTTCCCCAGCTCGTAGTTGATCCGCGTGAAGCCGAATGTCGGCGAAGAAATGGCCGCGCGATACTCGCGAAGCGCCGCGTCGTCGCGGCGGGCCCTGGCGTACAGTAAGCCGCGCACGAAATGGTGGAGCAGCGGATCTCTCGGGAACGCGCTTCGGCTGCCCGCCACTTCGATGCTGTCGACCAAGCGTCGCGCCGCGACGGTGTCGCCGCCGGCGACGAATGCGCTCGCGGCGAGCGTCAGGAGCCACGGCATGACCCGGGGATCGACCCGCCCGGCGCGATTGTCGGCGGCCCGCGCCTCTTCGGCGATCGTCATGAATTGATCGGCGGCCGTCGCCGGGCGCCCCATCTCCCAGTCGAGAATCGCGCGATTGTAGCCGTCGATCGCTACCTCGCGACGTACAATCCCGGACCGCGGAACGCGACCGTCGCGGACCAGGCCGAGCGCGTCGCGATAACGGCCTTCCATGCGCAGACCCAACGTACAATACCAACGATACTCGATGAATTGCGCCGGATCGTGTGTCGCGAGTACCTCATCGCAGGTCGAGTCCACCGCGCGGAAGTCGTCCATGCGCAGACTCCGCACGAGGCGTTCGACAGGCATCTCACCTGCCGATCCACCGAGCGCCTTGAACCGTCCCATCGCCGACTCCGCCGCCACGCGTCGCTTCAGTCCGATCAGCCAGTCCGACTCGAGGCCCCACGGCTGTGCGTCGTGAGGTCGGAGCGCCCGCCATCGAGTGAAGGTGCGTTCGACGGCGGCGTCCGAGTCGGCCCACACGTAACGCGCAATCAACAGATTGAGCGCATCGCAGAGGCGGCAGATCGCGCCATCGCCTGCCGCCGAGTCCAGCGCGATGGATTGGTTGATCAGACCGATAGACCGAGAGAGATCCGGCAGCGCCTCGGCGGCGCGAATCAGTGCCTCGGGATCGGCCGGGAAACGCGCGGCCAGCGTCTCCGCCGAGGCAAGGGCCCGCACATCGAACGACGCCGCCCTCACGTGCGTGACGATCAGAAGGCGGTCGCGCGCTGGTGCGGTGGACGCGAGCGTCTGGGCTCGCAGGGCGAGTTGACGTTCCGTCGAATCGCCGACCATCGCAGCGGAACGCCACGCGTAGTAGACGGCCATCGCGAACGTCGAATCCTCGCGCATCGCCGCGCGAAAGAGGCGGCTCGCCGCCGGGGCGTCGAGCCGGAAGAACGCCCGCAACCCTTCCTCGTAAAGGCGAAACGCGACGGGGGACCGCGTGCTCACCTGCGTCGGCGGTGCGCGGGGTCGGCCGGCGCCGAGATCCGCCGCGATCAGCGATGTGACACTGTCGAGGAGCGCGACGCGGTCGGCGCCTGAAACGCGATACCCCGCGCGCACGAGCCGGCGCGTCACGTCGACTCGACGCGCATCGAGTTGCAGCACGTGGTTGGGCAGCGCGATGAACTCTCCCTCGACGATTTCCGTCGCACCGGCTCGCCGCGCGGCATCGACAAGTGCGCTTCGCGACGTGTCGGCGTTTCGAGGGACGAGCTCGAAAAGGCGCGAGCTCGTGACGACGGCGACGTCATCAAAGCGCGCAAGACTCGTTGCCAGCATCGCGCTCGCCATACGGCTCGCCGCCATCGAATCCGGTCCGCCAAAATCTTCGATCCGTCCGACCGCCAGCACCGGCTGGGTCTGCGGCCCGACGGATGTCGACGGTTCGTGGAGAACGGCGGCGACCACGCCGAACGCAACGAGCACGGACGCCGCGGCCACTACGCGACCGCGACCTATTTGCCGCCACGGGGGGCGCGCCTTCGGTATCGATGCGTGACCCGCGTCGCCACCGGAAGTGGCTTCCGTCAGGTCCCTAGCGGCGGCCAGCGGTTCCGCGGATGTCGACGCGGCCTCCTGGTGCGCACGCGGACGCGGCGCAGCGACGCTGGCCAACGTCCCCGCCGGCGGCGACTCTCGAAGCCGCGCGATGAGCTTCTCGAGATCCGTGTCCGGGTCGAGATCGAACTCGCGCTCGAGGAACCCCATGTGCGCGCGGCCGTGCGCCACGGCCCCGGCTCGATCGCCGTGCGCGGCCAGTGCTTCCATATATCTCGCGGCGTAGCGGGAGTTGCCGGCATCGATCTGCGTCAGCCGCTGCAGCAGTTCGACGGCTCGACCCTGTTCGCCTGCGCCGGCGCTCTCCGCCGCCGCCGCCTCCATGGCCCGTTTGGCATCGGCCTCGAGCGACGCTCGCTCTGCCTCTGCCCACCGCTCGAACTCTGGAGCGTCCGCGAGATAGAACCCGTCGAGGAACGGGCCCGCGTACTGCATCGTCGCGTCCGCCCAGCGCTTGGCGCCGAACGCCTCACGAAAATCCGCGACGTCGCTCGACACGAGCGTCGGGTCGACGCGCAGATCCGGAGACGAGAGCAGGGGCTCCGCTCCAAGATCTCGCTTGAGATTGTAAAGGGTCTGCGAAAGCGCGTGACGAGCGCGTTCCGGGTGCGATTCCGGCCACAATACGCCGAGGATTCGGTCGCGGCTCACGCCCTTGGGTCCGGCGGCCGCGCAGACCGCCAGCAACGCGAGCGACCGCGGCCTCAATTTGGCGCCAGAATCGGCCGCGGAGTTCTCGACCGACAGTCCACCGAACGTCTTTAGCCGCAGCACCTTGGACCTCGATGACGCCGAGATGAAGCGCGCGTGATAGCCGCGTGAGGCCACGCGGCCACATTACTCGCCGATTCTACTGCTGGGCGGGGGGGGCGAGCAAGCGCCTGCGCCGCCGGTTCGGTTCATCCTCACGGCGTGGCCGATGTCGGCCGCCCGCCGGAGACCGATGAGAACTTCACAACGGGTTCCATGCGACACACACACGCTGCCTTGACCCTCGGTGCCGTCCTCCTCGGCGCCTGCTCCGCGGACTCGACCATTGCGACCATTCCGGGAGCGACTTCTGGCAGAAGCCAAGCGTCCGGCCGGATCTCTCTCGCCGTTTCGATCGATAGTTCACGGACGCAGACGCTTTCCGGCGTGACTTACACCAAGAAAGAGCTCGCCCAAGGCAACCTCGCGTTCGACCTCCCGACCGTGAGCGGAGCGCGCGGCCAGGCGGGGGTCCAGGGGGGTTCGCCTGGCAGAACGTCTTCTACGGCGGCTTCGCCTCATGGTACGAGGAATTCACGCAACCGAGCACGTATCAGATTCCCGGGACCTTGAACTATGCAGATTGCACGCGCGTGGATTCGACGTCGTACTCATTCTCCAGCGCTTCGTCTCCCCCCCTAATCGGAAGCGTCCATCTGGACATTTTTCCCGACGGCACGTATCGGATCTCGATCGACGCCGCGGGCAATGGCATCATCACGGAGAACTATGAAACGAGCAACGATTGCAGCGGGCACGTTGTTCGAACCACGTCGCCACCGAGTCAATCTTCCGGCGTTCTCTTCAGCTCGTATTTCAGCTCGAACACGCTCGACGCGGGCGGCAGCCGAGAATACGTGACGGGAAAAATCCCGCCGGGATCGAACCGCGTGAACGGCGTGCTTCAGTGGATAGACGAGCAGAGCGTCGAGGTCTTCTCGCTCGGAACGACACGCATCACCGTTCCGGTCCACGTGACGCTGACGTGGGACATCACGCTCCAGTAGACCTCTCGGCTTCCGCGGTGAAGCCGTTCCCTCTTCTCAACGCTGATGCACCGCGACGTGCGCCTGGCCTGTCGCCTCGCCGCGCACGATCAGCCCGTTCCTCGTCACGAACAACCCTTTGACGGCGACGGAATCCACCGTCGCGCCGAGCGTCATCGCGTCGCCGATCGTGCGATTGAGGCCCATCGAGCAGCATCTCCTTGCCCTTGTCGATCGCCTCGGACACGGAGAACCGCGCGCGCTGGCGGAACATCGCGCGCAGGTCGTCGGCTTTCAGCCACGCGTAGGTGTTTATCAGCTTGTCGTCGGTGACCAAGTCGTAGTCGAGATCGGGGACGAGCACCTCGCGCTTCTTCGCGTTGTAGACCGGCGTGCCGAGGAAGCGCAGGCGCCCGTGCGCGTCGCCGCTGAACGCGACGGTGAACGCCAGGCGGCCGAGCGACGCGGGGGTCACGATCGTTGTGTCGATGCGCACAGTGCGGCCGCTCGTCGTGAACGTGCGTCCCTCGATCGCGCGCGCGACCGCCTTCGTCGCCGCGTCGTAGCCGACGACGCCGTCGAGCAGAACGTGAAAACCGTTCGCCGTCGTGTCGCGCCCCAGCGGCGGGAGTCCGCCGCGCTCGACGGTCGGCGTGTCGACCGAGGTGATGATGCGTGGGGACGCGGCCAGCGTCACCGGTACGCGAAGGGTATGGCCGCTGCCGCGCACGCGTCCCATCGCCAGCCGGTTCGGCCCGAGTGAGAGCCACAGGCCATCGGTGAGACGAATCGGTCTCTCCAGGAGGCCCCACCATTCGACGAACCGGTTTCTCAGATCGACCTCGGCGACCTTCTTGTCGATGTCGGGCAGGTGGTCGATGATGCCGAGCCGAGCCGCCTCGACGACGCGCGGCGTGATGTCCTTGTGCAGGAGGCTGACGTCGCAATGATCCTGCGGGAGCGTCGACGCCGGCTCGACGCGGACGATCTGCGCGTGCGACGCGAGGTGCCAGTTGTCGGTGAGCGTGAGCGGCGTCGCCATCTCGATGACGAGGCGCGGACGAGTCGCCGGATCCTTGCCGCACCCGGCGCCGATCGTCGGGCCGATGATCGGCTTGAACCAGCCGCGGACCTGGTAGTCGAGCGTCGCCTGAAGGTGCACGAGCCGGCCGTCGGCGAAGGCGGTGAACGGCCCGCGCTTGGCCTCGAACGCGTAGTGGCGATGCGTGTCGTCGCCCGCCTGCCGCACGCTGTCTATCGAGCCGAAGGTCTTCGGCACGACCCGCTCGACGACGCGCAGGATCGCGCTGAAGTCGTAGTCGAGCGGGACGCTGAAACGAGACGTCTCGGCGGCTGCCGGCGGGGGCAGCGTGAATTCCGAGTCAGTGCGGGTCGTGTCGCTCGCGCGTGGACCGCGGTCGCACCCGGTCAGCGGTGCGACGAGGAGCAGGAGGGAGAGAAACGGGAGAGCGAGTCCGATCGGCCGCGTCGTCGTCCGGCGCATACGACCATACAATAGAAGGCCCGGCGTGCTCGGGCGCCACTCTCCCGCCTGTCGGTCATTTTGCCGGCGTTCCGAAGTTGAAGGCGAACGCGATCGCGTACGTCGGCTTTGCGCCACTCAAGCCAGCGGGGATGGACACGGACGGTTGAATCGTCAGCACCTTGTTGAAGACGAGCCCCGCCCCCAGCTGGATGTTCGTGTAGTTCTGGTTGCTGGAGCTCGATATGCCGCTCAACGAGCCGGAGACGCGATCGAGTTCGTACAACGCCCCGCCGAACGGAATGAAATCGAAGGTCGGCGACAGGGGCACGGTCGTGCCGATCAATCCGCCGAACGCGAACGATTGCACCGAGGTGTTCACCGTGCCGAATCCGGTGTCGAAATTGGGGCCCGACTGGTACGCGAAACCCACGATCGGACAGAGTTGAACCGTCCGTTGCGTGTTCATGGCGATCGAGTACCCGCCTTCCACGCTAAATCCAGTCGCGCTGGCATCCACATCGTCGAATCGTGTCGTGGAGATGTCCGCGCTGGCGAAGAGGCTGTTGCTCGACCCGAAGGCGAGCTCGCCCCCGTACGCCTTCGCGCCGTCGGTGAACTGCATTCCCGCGCCGACTCTGGCCGATCCGGCGGAAAACGGTGCCGTTCCCTGGCAGACCTGAGCGGCCGCCGTGTTCGCGATTCCGGCGACGAGGCCGAGTGCGGCGATTCCGAGATAGTGTGGTCGCATGTGATCCGGGCGGAGGGTGAAGAGATGATACCGGGTTGACGAATCCGTGACGGAGTTGGTCACCCTCGTCAGGGATAGAGCTCGACGGCGCAGATGCCGAACGGCGCATACTAACAAGGGCGCGGACTAAGTAGGGGCGCGAAAGCCAAGAAGCGCGAACGGCGCGACTGCCAAACGACGTTCGGCTGTTGCGCCTTTCGCGCGTCTCGGCTTTTGCGCCTTTCGCGCGTCTCGGCTTTTGCGCTCCTACTTAGTCGGCGCCGTCAGTCCCGCAGTTTGGCAGCTGCGCAGTCTAGACGCTCGCGCCGAAGAGTTCGCGTGCGCGTTCGACTCCCGCCACGAGCGCGTCGATGTCCGCCACGTCGTTGTATACGTAGAACGACGCGCGCGCCGTAGCGGGAACGTCGAGCCGCCGCATGAGCGGTTGCGCGCAATGGTGCCCGGCGCGGATGCAGACGCCATCCTCGTCGAGGATCGTGGCGAGATCGTGCGGATGAATGCCGCCGACGGTGAAGCTCGCGACGCCGCCGCGAAGGTCGGGCGGCGGGCCGAAGACGTGAACGTCCGGAATCTCCGAGAGCCGCGCCGTCGCGAGCGCGGTCATCGCGTGCTCGTGCTCGCGGACCTTGTCCATGCCGATCCGCGACGAGATAGTCGCAGGCCGCGGCGAGGCCGACCGCGTCGCCGACGTTGGGCGTTCCCGCCTCGAACTTGTGCGGGAGCACGTTCCACGTCGTGCGCTCGTCGCCGACGTACTCGATCATGTCGCCGCCTGTTTGATACGGCGGCATCGCCTCGAGCAGATCTCTCCTTCCAACCAGGACACCACACCCCATCGGCCCGAGCATCTTGTGGCCGCTGAACGCGTAGAAGTCCACGTCGAGCGCATCGATCGTGAGCGACAGATGCGGCGCGGCTTGCGCGCCGTCGCACACGACGACGGCCCCGACCTTACGCGCGATCGCGCTCAGCGCCGCGACGTCGTTGATCGTGCCGATTGCGTTCGAGATGTGAGGGAACGCGACGACCTTCGTCCTCGGCCCGACGAGCGACGCGAAATGGTCGACGTCGATCGGCCGTCGCTCGTGATGCGCGCGATGCTCAGCTTCGCGCCCTTCTCAATCGCCAGCTGCTGCCAGGGGACGAAGTTGGCGTGGTGCTCGAGCCCCGTGACGACGATCTCGTCGCCGGCGCGCACGTTCGCGCGTCCCCACGCCGAGGCGACGAGGTTGAGCGATTCGGTCGTGCCGCGCGTGAAGATGAGACGGTCGGCGTCGTTCACGCCGACGAACCGCGCGACGCGCAGCCGGGCGTCGTGGTAGCGCTCCGTCGCGCGCGCCGAGAGCGCGTACGCGCCGCGATGCGGGTTGGCGTTGTCGCGCTCGTAGTACTCGAGCATCGCGTCGAGCACGGCGCGCGGCTTCTGCGACGTCGCCGCCGAGTCGAGATAGTGGAGATCCGGACTCGCCGCGAGCAGCGGGAAATCCTTTCGGTCGACGATCACGCGCCCTCTCCCGGACCTTCGGCGTCCGTCGAGACGACCGGCACCTCGTCGGCCTTGGACTCGAGCGCGGCGTGCAGCGCGTGCCAGGCGAGGCTCGCGCACTTCACGCGGAGCGGAAACTTCGACACGCCGCCGAGCGCGCGGAGCGATCCGAGCGACTCGCGCTCGCTCTCGGGGAGCGTGCCCGTGACCAGCCGGTGAAAGCGGTCGAAGATCGCTTCGGCTTCCTCGCGGCTCTTGCCCTTGACCGCGCCGGTCATGAGCGACGCCGAGGCCTTCGAGATGGCGCAGCCCTCTCCCATGAAGCTCACGTCGGTGATGCGGTCGTTGTCGAGCTTCACCCAGAGCTTGAGCGAGTCGCCGCAGAGCGGATTGCGTCCCTCGACCGTGCGGTCGGCGTCCGGAATCTCGCGGAAGTTTCGCGGCTTCCGGTTGTGCTCGAGAATCAGCTCCTGGTACAGCGCCTCGGTGGACACTGTCGCTGCTCCGGCGTCAGACGAACCGCTCTAGCGTGGCGCGCTCGAGTCCTTCACGCACGGCGTCCACCTCGATCGTCTCGAGCACGTCGGCGGCGAACGCGTAGGTGAGGAGGCGCCGCGCCAACTGATTGGCGATGCCGCGCGACTTCAGATAGAAGAGCGCGGCCTGGTCGATCTGCCCCACCGTCGAGCCATGCGTGCACTTCACGTCGTCGGCGAAGATCTCGAGCTGCGGCTTTGGTGTCGACGTGCGCCGTGTCGCGACAGCAGCAGCGTCTTGTTCGTCTGCTTGCCGTCGGTTTTCTGCGCGATCGGCCGCACGTAGACCTTCCCGTTGAACACGCCGTGCGACCGCCCGTCGAGAATGCCCTTGTACAGCTCTCGGCTGAACGTGTTGGGCTGCGCGTGGATGACCTGCGTCTGGTGGTCGCAGTGCTGTTCGCCGTCGAGCATGTAGAGCCCGTTCAGCGTCGCGCCGCTCCCTTCGCCGTCGAGCGTCGTGTAGACGTTCGTGCGCGAGAGCTCGGCGCCGGTGGCGAGCGAGAACGAGACGTAGTGGCTGTCGCGCCGCTGCTCGACCTCGATCGTGCCGACGTGGTACGCGCGCGGCGCCTCGCGCTGCATCTTGTAGTGGCGCAGCGACGCGCCGTCGCCGAGCGTCACCTCGGTGACCGCGTTCGTGAAGTAGATCGAGTCCGTCGCCGACGCGTAGGTCTCGATCACCGTCGCCGTCGCGTTGCGCTCGACGATGATGAGGTTGCGCGGATGCGTCATCGCGCGCGCCGCGGCGGCGTCGGTCACGAACAGCAGATGGATCGGCCGCGCGACTTCGACGTTGCGCGCGATGCGGACGACCGCGCCGTCCGGCGCGAACGCGGCGTTGAGCGCGGTGAACGCGTGCGACTGATGGCTCGCCACCGAGCCCAATCGGTCGGCGACGTCGCCCGTGGCCCACGCGGTCGCGAGATCGCTCACCTCGACGCCGGCGGGCAGCTTCTTGAGATCCGACAGCTCGGGCGCGAAGCGGCCGTTCACGAAGGCGATGGTGTGCCAGTCGCGGGCGCCGAAGTCGAACGGCGCGAGGTCGTCGCGGCCGACGTCCCCCGTGCGCGACGCGAGCAGCGCGAATTCCTGGTCGGCGATCGACGCGACGCTCGTGTAGTGCCAGTCTTCGTTCTTCGGCGTGGGGAAGCCGAGCGCGGCGAAGCGGTCGAACGCGGCGCGTCGAAATTCGCGCACGGCCGCGGGAACGCCCTGGTCGCCGCCGGCGACGGCGTCGAACGCCGCCGCGTACGCGTCAGCCACCATGACGGGCGCGCTCACGACGCTGCCGCTCCCGCGAGGTCGTTGACCCAGTCGTAGCCCTTCTCCTCGAGCTCGAGCGCCAGCTCCTTGCCGCCGGACTTGGCGATGCGCCCGCTCACGAGCACGTGCACGAAATCGGGGACGATGTAGTTGAGCAGCCGCTGGTAGTGCGTGACGACGATCGTGGCGTTGTCCGGCCGCTTGAGCTTGTTCACGCCGTCGGCCACGACGCGCAGCGCGTCGATGTCGAGCCCCGAGTCGGTCTCGTCGAGGATGCCGAGCTTCGGCTCGAGCACCGCCATCTGCAGGATCTCGTTGCGCTTCTTCTCGCCGCCGGAGAACCCCGTATTGACGGACCGGTTCAACATCGACGCATCCATGTCGACCAGCTCGAGCTTCTGCTCCATGATATCCGCGAACTCGAGCGGATCGACTTCCTCCTCGCCGCGCGCCTTGCGGATCTCGTTGTACGCCGCGCGCAGGAAGTACGCGTTCGACACGCCCGGGATCTCGACCGGATACTGGAACGCGAGAAAGATTCCCGCCTGCGCCCGCTCTTCGGGCGCCATCGCGAGAAGGTCCTTGCCGTCGTACGTGACGGAGCCGCCGGTGACCTCGTACGCCGGATTCCCGGCCAGCACCTGCGCGAGCGTGCTCTTGCCGGAGCCGTTCGGGCCCATGATGGCGTGGACGGAGCCGGTTTCCACGGTGAGGATGACGCCCTTTAGAATGGGCTTGTCGCCGACGTTGGCCTCGAGGTCCTTAATGACGAGAAGTGACATGTCTGATTCTGTAGGTCTCT
>CAVPOS010000003.1:0-95898 GCA_963707105.1 uncultured Gemmatimonadaceae bacterium | reverse complement strand
GCGCCCGCCGGGGGACTGGCGGGCGATCTTGGGCGACGTACGTTAGCGCGACCACCCCTTTCCCTTCGGAGCTCTCGAATGCGATCGCTTTGGAGATTGCTCGTGCCCATCATCGTGCTGGCGACAGCGTCGATCCCGTCGGCGAGCGCCGCGCAGTCGAGTCCGGTCGACCTCACCGGCAAATGGCTCTTCACCGTCAACACCGACGGCGGGAGCGGCACGCCGACCGTGACGTTGACGCAGAAGGGCGATTCGCTCACCGGCCACTACTCGTCGCAGCTGCTCGGCGAAGCGGATCTCAAAGGCACGGTGAAGGACGGAAAGTTCTCGTTTGCGCTGCAGGGAAACGTGCAGGGCACCGCCGTAACCGTGACCTATACCGGCACCATCGAGAGCAAGGACGCGCTCAAGGGCTCGGTCGATCTCGGCGGGATGGCGAGCGGCACGTTTACGGCGAAGCGGACGTAGCGGCGCGTCGGCGCCGCTGCCGAACGCCGTCGTCGGCATTCCCCAACACGACGGCCGCGTTGCGCTTGAGCCCGCGGAGCTTCGCCCGCTTCATCGGCGAGCCCTTGAAGGCCGTTCGAAAATCCTCATCGCTCATCGCCGAGGATCTCGCGCGCCAGCGTCGCGCGCATCCTTGCCCGCGATCGCCGCCGCGCGGGCGAAACGCGTGCTCGCGCAGCGGCAGCGAAAACTTCTCGTTCCACGGGCACACGTCCTGGCAGATGTCGCAGCCGTACATCATCTCGCCGATCGCCGCGTGCCACTCGCGCCGGGAATCTCTCCCTTGAGCTCGATCGTGAGATACGAGATGCAGCGGTTCGAATCGAGCACGCGCTCGCTCGACGATCGCGCCGGTCGGACACGCGTCGATGCAGCGGCGGCACGTGCCGCAGTGATCGCTGGCGAACGGCGCGTCGGGCTCGAGCTCGAGATCGAGCAGCAGCTCGCCGAGAAAGAAGAACGATCCGCGCTTCGGGTTGATGAGCATCGTGTTCTTGCCGAACCAGCCGAGCCCCGCGCGCCGCGCGAGGTCGCGCTCGAGGATCGGGCCGGTGTCGACGTACGCCTTGCCCGCCACGTCGCGGCCCCGACGATGCCGTCGATCGCAGCGTGCAACGCGCGAAGGCGCTCGAGCAGCACGTCGTGGTAGTCGTCGCCGCGCGCGTAGCGCGCGACGGGACCCGAGGGCTCGCGTCCGCCGTAGTCCATGCCGACGACGATCGCGCTCTTCGCCGCCGGAAACGGCAAGCGCGAGTCGCGACGCTTTTCGGCGGTGCGCGGCATGTAGTCCATCTCGCCGGCGTAGCCGCGCTCGAGCCATTCGTCGAACGCACGCGCCGTCTCGGCGGGCCCGAGTCTGGCGATGCCGACGAGATCGAAGCCGAGCCCGTACGCCTGCGCCTTGATCAGCGACTCGATCACGGCTTTCGTCACGGCCCACGCCGCGTATCGCTCGACGTCGTCGGCGCTCGGCACGGCGGACTCGTCGCCGTACGCGGTGTACATCCGCCAGCGGACGTACGTGCGATCGGGCAGCGGCAGAAATGGAAATCGGCGATACCAGCCGCGCGCGCGAAAACGCCAACCGACGCGAACGAGCGCCACGCCCGTGCCTGGATGGCGAAGTCCGCGCCAAACGAGGCGCGCCGCGACCGACGGCCACGAGCGCCTGTCCGCGCCGTCGGCGTTCACCGCGCGAGCACCGCGCGGCCGTTCACGAACGAACGTCCGTCGAGAATCGCCGGCATCGGCGCCCCGAGCGCGGCGAGCGCGCTGGGCATCACGTCCACCGTGCGCCGCGGCGCTTCGGCCAACGGCCGGTTCGTGAGCAGCGGCACCAGCATGTGCTCGCGGTGCAGCGCGCCGTGGGAGCTGACGTGCGCGAATCGGTTCGTAGCGCGCCCGAAAATCCCAGTCGCGCGCCGCCGAGAGCACGATGTCGCCGGATCGCGGCGAGGACACGAGATGCACGATCTGCACGATCGAATCCGGATAGTCGGTATCGATCGTGAGATCGTGGGCCTCGTCGTCCGAGGCCCCGCACACGTCGCGGCCCGACGCCGAGCGGATCGCCGGACTCGCGCGCGTAGTGGAAGCCGCTCTCCGTGCGCCACACCGACGCGTCGCCGCGATCGGCGGACCGGACGACGACGCGGTCTCCGCGGCGCGCCGCCAGGAGATCGACCGACGGACGCGCCGAGCAGCGCGTCACACAATTCGCGCCACCGCGGTTCTTTCAGCGACGGACGCGCCGCGCGACCGGACGTCGCAGTACACGTGCGCCATGGCGTTGCCGCTCACCATCACCGCGACATCGGCGCCGAGCGTCACGACCCACGGGTGCGACATCGTGCGATGGCCGACGTCCTCGATGAGGCCGGCCAGATCCTCGTGGGACGTCACGCGCGAGTGGCCGTGATCGCTCACGATCCACAGGTGCATGTCGTCCCAGCGGCCGCTCCGCTCGGCATCGTCGCGGATCCGCGCCGCCGTCTCGTCGACGATGCGAAGGGCTTCGATCGTGAGCGTCGAGCCTTGCCCGCGCGCGTGGGAGACCTTGTCGACCCCGGTGAGCGCGCCGAACGCGAAGTCCGGTTGCTCGACTCGGATGCGTCGCACGAACTGGTCGGCGGCGATGCGGTCGATCGCGAGCCATCCCTCCAGGTCGCCGGAGAAATGGGTGCGCGCGGCGCGCAGCGCCGAACGCGGCGTGATCGACCCGATGCGCTGGCGGGGCGGCAACCCGCGCGTGATCACGCTGAGCGCCCCGAGGCTGGTGCCCGTGAGCTCGAAGATCGTCGGGGCGGAGGCGTCGACGTCGCGGTTCACCGCACTCATTTGATAGCCGACGTAGCTGCGCGAGTAGTCGGGAAACGAGCAGGCGGTGCGGTCGCGGTCGAACCACCGGAGCCCGGGCAGGCCCGACCGGCCCGGGGAAGCGGCCCATGAGAAACGGAGCGTAGGCGGGCCCGGTGACCGACGGGAAGCACGACGTGACCGTGTGGAGGCCGCCTTCGGCGCGGAGACGGGCGAGCGCCGGCAGCGCGCCCGAGTCGAGCGCGGCCGCGAGCGTATCCGGACGCGCGCCATCGGCGAGGAGTATGACGACTGACACTGTGCATCGGAGAAGAGGGAAGGCCCCCGTGAGAGAAGCTCGCCTCTGTGAACTCCTCCCTCAACCCCGTAAGATCAACGCCATGCCAGACCGAAAATCACGCGCCGTCAAGGCGAAGGCTCCGCGCCCCGAGCAGCCAAAAGCGGTGCGTCCCGAAAAGCCGAAAGCGATGCGGACGGCCGGCGGCAACAAAGCCAGCCCCGAGCTCCTCGCCGAAGCCTCCCGAGGGGCGCAGGAGGGATATCGCGAGCGGACGGAAGCGGGGCACCGCGCCGCCGGGCGCACGCCGCCGTCGGAGCGGACGCCGGGCGGCCCGACAACGCCGCCGCGGATCGTCGACGACGCGATTCGCAGCTACATGCCGCCCGTCACCGAAGACGAAAAGCTGCTGCAATCGGGCAGCAGCCGCGAGGACTTCACGCGCACCGACCCCTGGCGCGTGATGCGCATCATGGGCGAGTTCGTCGAGGGGTTCGACAACCTCGCGCACGTGCAGAAGGGCGTCACGATCTTCGGTTCGGCGCGCACGCATCCCGACGATCCGCAGTACCAGGCGGCGCAGGAGGTCGCGCGTCTCCTCGCCGAGGCCGGATTCGCCATCATCACCGGCGCGGGCCCGGGGATCATGGAGGCGGCGAACAAGGGCGCCAAGATGGGCGGCGGCACGTCGATCGGCTGCAACATCGAGCTGCCGTTCGAGCAGGGCGCGAACCCCTATCTCGATACGCTCATCAACTTCCGCTACTTCTTCGTGCGGAAGACGATGTTCATCAAGTACTCGAACGCGTTCATCATCTTTCCCGGCGGCTTCGGCACGCTCGACGAAGCGTTCGAGGCGCTCACGCTGATCCAGACGGGCAAGATCTACCAGTTCCCCGTCGTGCTGTTCGGCCGGCACTACTGGGCCGGACTGATCCGCTGGATTCAGTCGCGCGTGCTCGGCGAGGCGAAGATCTCACCGGGAGACCTGGATTTGATTTTGCTCACCGACGACCCTCGAGAAGCCGCGCACGCCGTGGTTCAGGCGTGGGAAGCCCAAAACGGACGCTGACGACATGGCGAAGCATTCCGACCGCAAACCATCCGCCGCCGGCCCCAAGGGCGCGCAGAAAGCGGCCGCCGAAGAGCGCGAGCGCTCGGGCGCGAAGCACGAGGCGCCCGAGAAGAGCAAGTACCTTCGCGGCCCGCGCATCGAACCCACGGCGATCAGCGGAACGGAGACGGCCGCGGATCTGATCGACAACGCCTTCCTCGCCTACAACGCGGCGCGGCTTCGCGAAGCCTGCCAACTGTTCACCAAGAAGATGCTCGAGCCCGACGTGACCGTCGGCATGACGCTCACCGGCGCGCTCACGCCGGCCGGACTCGGCATGGCGGCGCTCATTCCGCTCATCGAGGCGGGCTTCGTCGACTGGATCATCTCCACCGGCGCGAATCTCTACCACGACACGCACTTCGGTCTCGGCCTCGCGATGCACCGCGGGAATCCGCAGGAGTCGGACGTCGTGCTGCGCGACGAGGGCGTCGTCCGCATCTACGACATCTTCTTCGACTACGACGTGCTGCTCTCGACCGACGCCTTTTTCCGCGCGGTCATTCAGGGGCCGGAGTTCCAGCGCGCCATGTCGAGCGCCGAGTTCCACTATCTCTGCGGCAAGTACGTGCGCGAGCGCGAGCGCGCGCTCGGCATCGGGCAGAAGTCGCTGCTGTCGGCGGCGTACAACGCCGGCGTGCCGATCTACACGTCGTCGCCCGGCGATTCGTCGATCGGCATGAACGTCGCCGCGCTGGCGCTCGAGGGGAACAAGTGCACGATCGACCCGAACCTCGACGTCAACGAGACGGCGTCGATCGTGCTCGAGGCGAAGCGGTCCGGGGCGGCAAGTCCGCCGTGCTGATCTGCGGCGGCGGCAGCCCGAAGAACTTCATGCTGCAGACCGAGCCGCAGATTCAGGAAGTGCTCGGCATCGACGAAAAGGGACACGACTACTTCCTGCAGATCACCGACGCGCGTCCCGACACCGGCGGCCTCTCCGGCGCCACGCCGGCCGAGGCGGTGAGCTGGGGAAAGATCGATCCCGACCGGCTGCCCGACGCCGTGGTGTGCTACCTGGATTCGACAGTGGCGCTGCCGCTGCTCACGTCGTACGCGAAGGCGCGCCACGCGCCGCGCCCGCTCAAGCGGCTCTACGACCGCCGCGACGCCATGATGGAACGTCTGCGCGCCGAGTTCGCCCGTTCCTCCGACGCGTCGTTTGCCAGCGGCGCGCACGCGGGATAGCTTGGGAGGGTGACCGCGCGCCCGGCCTGTCGGCCGGGCGCGCAAGTTTTCCCTGGACCAAAACGGCTCGCGACCCGGCGATATGATCGAAGCGCTGAAGCAAAAACTCGCCGCGGAAGCGGAACAGCTGCAGTACGAGCTCAACGTCACGCTGCCTCAGGAAATTCGCAAAGCCGTCGAGCTCGGCGACCTGCGCGAGAACAGCGAGTACAAGGCCGCGCTCGAGCGGCAGCAGTTCGTGCAGGCGCGACTCGGCCAGCTCCGCGAGCGGTTGAGCAAGCTCTCCTCGATCGATCCGGCGCAGATTCCCGGCGACCGCGTCGGCCTCGGATCGAGGGTCGTGCTCGAGGATCAGAAGGCCGGCGGCCGCGAGACGTACTATCTCGTGTTCGGCGACGCGATCGACTTCGAGGAGGGCCACGTCACGATGTCGTCGCCGATCGGACGCGCGCTGCTCGGCAAGGCCGTCGGCGAGGTCGCCTACCTCAGGCTGCCGACGATGGTGCGCCAGCTCCGCGTCGTCGAGCTCCGAACGATACACGACCGCGACGACGTCGAGAAATGACCGGCGCCTCCTGAACGATGCGGTTGAACCGCGTCAACAGGTACGGGTCGAAGATCTTGCCGCGGTCGTTGTTCATCATCGTCAGCGCCTCGTCGCGCGAGAACGCCGGGCGGTAGGGGCGGTCGGTCGTCAGCGCGTCGAACACGTCGGCGACGCACACGATCCGCGCGGCGAGCGCGATGTTTTCGCCGGCGATGCGATCCGGATAGCCCGTCGCCGTCCCACCGCTCGTGGTGATTGCGGACCATCGGCAGGATGTCCCACGGAAAATCGATGTCGGCCAGCAGCTCGGCGCCCGCGGCGGCGTGCCGCTCCATCACCTCGCGCTCGTCGGGTCGTCAGCCGCCCCGGCTTGTTCAGGATCTCCGTCGGCACCGACGATCTTGCCGACGTCGTGCAGCAGCGCGCCGATGCGGAACCAGAACATCGTCATTTCGTCGAAGCCGATGTCGCGCGCCAGCGCGCACGCGTAGTCGGCGACGCGCTCGCAGTGTCCGCGCAGTGTACGAGTCCTTCGATTCGATCGAGCCCGCCCACCGCGCGACGACGAGGTAGAACCGCTCCTCGAGGCGCTCGACGCGCTCCTGCAGCTCGGCGAGGTTGCGCTGCGACTCGAGCCTGGTGAACAGACGGTGCGACTGCGTCAGCGCCTGAAGCGTCTCGCGATTCTTGTTCATCAGCTCGAACAGCTCGGCCTGCTCGCGAGACGTTTCGCCGGCGAGCAGGAGGTCTTCGCGGCGCATCGCGTTGTCGTACGCCTCGGCGAGGTGGCGCTCGGCGCTGTCGTAGTCGCCGCGCGCGCGCGCGATGACGCCCAGATGCTTGAACGTCTCGCCAAGCGCGCGTTCGTCGCCGGCCTCGGTGGCCTCGGGCAGAACGGATTGGCACAGCGCCTCCGCTGCATCGACGTCGCCGCGCACGAGGTGCAGGCGCGCCGCGTTCGTCAGCGCGAGCAGACCGGTGCGGCACGTCGCCGGCGGCACGGCAAAGAACGATCGCTTCGTCGTACGCCGCCTGCGCCTCGTCGAGGCGGCCCAGATGCATGTAGACGAGCGCCATGTTGTTGAGCGCGTGACCGACCTGCCGCTGCATGCCGAGCATCCGGTAGATCACGAGGCTCGACGCGTACCGCTCGAGAGCGGCCGGCAGGTCGCCGCGCATGCTGGCGATCACACCGAGGTTCTGCGCCACCATCGCCTCGAGCTGCCGTTCTCCGGTCTCGACCGCGAGGGCGAGCGCTCGCGCGTACATCGGCTCGGCCGCGGCGTAGTCGCCGCGGGTCAGCAGGATGTTGCCGGCGAGGTTCTTCGCGTGCGCGATGTCCGACAGCGCGCCGTGCGCCTCGGCCGAGCCGAGCGCCGCGTCGAGGCAGTCCAACGCGACGTCGAGTTGGCCGTCGTCGCAGTACGAGCGGGCGATGCGCCGAAGGATCGTCGACGCGGCTCTGCTTTCGCGAAGAAGACGCAACGCGCGGTCGTACTGAATCCGCGCGAGCTCGCGATTGCCGGCGCGCTCGGCCGCCTCGGCTTCGGCGACGAGATGCGCCGCCGCGCCGCTGAGAGGCAGGGGAAACGCGCCGTTCGGTCCGCTCACGCCACTGATGCGCGCGAAGGCGCCGGAGTGACGGGTCATCTTCTTCGCCAGCGTCGGCCGCGAGATGCCGAGCAAACGCGCCGCCGCCGCCTGATTCCCGTTGGTGATCTTGAGCGTGAGCGTCACCGCCTCGGCGACGATCTCGTCGAGCAGCTTGCCCGCCGTCGGAATCCTGATCTCGCCGATCGCGTCGGGCGCGCTCTGCTTCGCCGCGCGCCGCTGAATCATCAGGTGCTCGGCGCGAACGATCGAAGAATCGCCGCTCAGAATCGCCGCGCGCTCGACGACGTTCTTGAGCTCGCGCACGTTGCCGGGCCAGCGGTGCACGCGAAGCGCGGTGCACGCGTCCGCCGAGAACGCCTTGGACTGTCCGTGCTCCCGCGTTTCGTGCGCGAGAAAATGACGCGCGATGACCTCGATGTCCTCGAGGCGGTCGCGAAGCGCGGGGAGCGTGATCGAGAAGACGTTGAGGCGGTAGTACAGGTCCTCGCGAAACTCGCCGCTGGCGACGACTTGCTCGAGGAGCGGGCTCGCCGCCGCGACGATCCGGCAGTCGATGGCGATCTCCTCGAAGCCGCCGAGGCGCCGCACCTGGCGCGATTCCAGCGCGCGCAGGAGCTTCGGCTGGAGCATGCGCGGCAGGTGGTGGACTTCGTCGAGGAACAACGTGCCCGACCCGGCGAGCTCGAGGAGGCCTTGCTTGCGCGCGTGCGCTCCGGTGAACGCGCCGCGCTCGTGCCCGAACAACTCCGACTCGAGAAGCGCTTCGGGAATCGCGGCGCAATTGATCGCGACGAACGGCTCGTCCGCCGCGGCGCTCGCGTAGTGGATGCCGCGAGAAAACAGCTCTTTGCCCGTTCCGGTCTCGCCGATCAGCAGAACTGTCGTGCGACGCGTTCCGGCCACCTGCGTCGCGAGGCTGACCGCTTCGCGAAGCAGCGGGCTGGCGCCCACGATGTTCTGAAACCCGAAGGCGCGCGCGCGGTCCGAAGGGTCGGCCGTGCGATCTTCACCGTGGAGCAACCGGAACCTCTGGCGGGAGTAGGGTTTAGCGGATGAGGCTTGGCCCTAGAAGTATCGTCCGTTCTCCCCGCCGGTTAATCGCGCCCGTACCCTGGCTGCCCACTGGCGGGCACCAACCCGCTCAAACGGGAGCAAAGTCCGTCCAGGTCTCTTCGGCACTTGTTCGGCGCCATGTGCCGAAGAGGAGAGCGCGTCCTGGTGGTACCTGACCCGCGTCGTCGGGACGTTCCCCCAGTCCGGCGGCGCGGGCCAGTTCAGTGACGCGTCTCGCCTCCTCGGCGGCGTGCCCTGCCAAAACTTGCAATCGGCTCCGGGTTCAATGTTCCCCGAGAGCCACGAGACCGACTAGTCTCGTCCGCTCGCCAGGATGTAGCCCGAGAAGTGCCAGACCGTGAACGTGGCAACCTGGTTCAGCAAGTTGACGTTGACGTTCAGTGATTCGGTGATCGACGTCGGCTTGGTCGAGTCGGGGAAATAGCCCGCGAACAGCGAGAGCGGACTCACCAGTCCATTCGCGCCGGCTTGCGTCGCGCCGAGGTTCTGCGTGACGACGAGCGGCAGGTTGAACTTGAGACCGTGCGGCGCGAATTCGTACACCACGTTCGACCCGGCTACGGCCGTCACGGTGATCGTCTGTCGCGACGACAGCGCGAGCGGCGGAACGACGACGAGAAGTCCCGCACCAGGCAGGCTCAGAGTTCCGCCGAGCGGTCCCACCGTCGCCGAAGCGGAAAGCGCCTGAGGGAGCGGCGCCTTGCGTTGGAGCGGCGTGACCTCGACGGGCTGTCCGAGGCCGAGCAGGCTGGAAAGGTTGGCGCTCGCGGCCGTCGGTTCAGTCAGGCTGCTGGCACCGGCCGGCCCGCTGGGAGAAGTAGGCGTGTCGGTCGACACGCACGCCGCCGCGACGACGGCGACGACAGCGCTGGTGAGGAGGAGGATGCGACGACGCATGGAATTCAGGTTTGGAGGTGACGGTTTGACTCGCAAGCCGGGTGGGCGGCCGCCGACCTCTAAGGCAGCGTCCATGCCGCCTCGTCAAAGCGTTTTGGCGCAACGCATTGGCGAAAATGCGCCACTTCGCGACGGGCCTCGGAGACAAGAATCTTCATCCAAGAATTCTGTCTAGAGACAAGAATCTTGCCCGTTCGCCGGCGGTTTCTCGCAATCGTGGCACGCCGGCCAGGGCGCGAGGAAACGCCGCCTTCAGGAGTCGATTGAAAAGATTCGTTGCACTTCGCCCGCGTAGGCGGCCACGGAAGCGCCTCTCGCTCGCTCGTCCCAATTCAACACGCCGGCCACGGCCGCCGCGGCGCCGTGGGCTATCGACGTGCCGTGATCGCGAGTCTCGAACGCGAGTTTGGTTCGGCGGATGAGGAGATCGCCGAGCGTGCAGGCCATCTCGCTCCGGGCGCAGTAGCGAAGCTCGCCCTTGGTATACGGCAGGCCATCGCTGAGGACGGCGTCGCCGCCGTCCGACGAGATCTCGCTCCAGACCTGCCGCCAGCGGCTGCCGTATGATTGCGCGAGATGCGCCGCCAGCGGAGCGTCATGCGTCTCGCGGTAGATCTCGGCCACGAGCGTGTCGTACGAACCGATGTCGCCGCCCGGCAGCGGCGCCTTTCCCCGATCTCCTTCGGCGAGCGGACGTCCGAGCGCGCGACACGACGACGCGCAGGACGTCGGCGGCCATGACTCGGTACGTCGTCAATTTCCCGCCGCTGATCGAGACGAGACCCGCGCCGCTCACGGCCACCGCGTGCTCGCGTGACGCCGCGCTGGGCGTCTCGCCCGCCGACGGGAGCAGCGGTCGAATGCCGGCCCACGCCGCGACGACGTCGTCCGCGGTGAGCTTCGCCGCGGGGAAAAATCGGTTGGCGGTCGCCAACAGATACGACACGTCGTCAGCCGTCGCCCGAACCTCGTCCGGCGACGCAGTGGTGAACGTGTCCGTGGTGCCGACGATCGCGAACGCCCCGGCGGGGAGCACGAACATCACCCGTCCATCCATCGGCGAGAGCAGCGTGAGCGCGTCGTTGTTGCCGACGCGCTCGCGCCGAATGGCGATGTGGGTGCCTTTGCTTCCGCGCACCGCTTTGCGTGACGCGGCGGGTCCCGCGGACGAGTCGAGCGATCGGACGGTGTCGCTCCACGGGCCGGTCGCGTTGACGACCACGGCGGCGCGCACGTCGACGGTGTTCCCGGTCAGCTCGTCGTGGACGCGCGCGCCCGAGACGCGAGCGTCGCGCACGGCGAGCGAACGCACCGTCGTGTGGTTGAGGACGACCGCTCCCATTTCCGCCGCGCCGATCGCGTTGGCCAGCGTGAGGCGCGCGTCGTCGGTGGCGGCGTCGTAGTAGAGCGCCCCGCCGCGCAGTCCGGTCGGCGTGAGGCCGGGCTCGCGCGCGAGCACGCCGCGCGCGCTCAGCCGCGTGTGGCGCCGCACGTTGCGAAACAACGCCAGCGCGTCGTACGCGGTGAGTCCGAGGCCGAGCTTCCAGCGGGGAATTCGCGCGCCCGCGTACACGGGCCACGTGAACGCGAGCGGCCGCACGAGGTGCGGCGCGAGGTGGAGCAGCCGCCGCCGCTCGGCGCTCGACTCGAACACGAGCCGGATCTGCCCGTGCTCGAGATAGCGCACGCCGCCGTGGATGAGGCGCGACGAGCGGCTCGACGTGCCGCTCGCGAAGTCGCTCTTCTCGACGAGGGCGACCGTCAGTCCGCGCGCGGCCGCCTCGCGCGCGATCCCGCATCCCGTGATTCCGCCGCCGATCACGAGCAGGTCGAACTCTCGGCCCCGGGCGCCGAGCGCCGCGAATCGCTCCGCGCGAGTCGGGAGCTGACCTTGCATTGGCTCAAAGGTAAGCGAGTTTCCAGCATGCCAGCACTCGGTGCGTCTGGCCGCCGCGTCGCAATCATCGCCGGTGTCCGCACGCCGTTCGCTCGCGCGGGCACGGTGCTCAAAGGGCTCACCGCGATCGAGCTTGGCAAGCTGGCCGTGGCCGAGCTCATTCAGCGCACGAGCCTGGAAGGGAGGCTCGTCGAGGGCATCGTCTACGGGACCGTCGTGCCGTCGGTTACCGCGCCGAACATCGCGCGCGAGATATCGCTGATGCCGATGCTGCCGCGGAACTGCGAGGCGTACACGGTCAGCCGCGCCTGCGCGTCGGCGAACCAGGCGATCACCGACGCGGCCGATCAGATTCTTCTCGGATATCACGAGGTCGTGATCGCCGGCGGCGCGGAGTCGCTCTCCCACGTTCCGATTCTGCATTCGGCCTCGATGTCGGAGAAGCTCGTGGCGCTCTCGCGCGCCAAGAGTCCCGTCGGCCAAGCTTCGCATCGTGGGGTCGATCCGGCCGCGCGACTTCGTGCCGATCACGCCGGCGATCGCCGAGCCGTCCACCGGGGAGACGATGGGCCAGTCGGCGGAGAAGATGGCGAAGATCAACCACATCTCCCGCGAGGCGCAGGATCAGTTCGCGCTTCGGTCGCACCGGCTCGCCGCCGCGGCGACCGAGGACGGACGTCTCACCGCGGAGATGTTTCCGGTGTACGTGCCGCCGCGGTACACCGACTCGCTCGCCTCGGACAACGGAATTCGCACCGACACGTCGATCGACGCGCTCGCCGCGCTCAAGCCGGTGTTCGACAGGCGCTACGGCTCGGTGACGGCGGGAAACTCGTCGCCCCTTTCCGACGGCGCGAGCGCCGTGCTGCTGATGAGCGAGGAGCGCGCGCGGACGCTCGGCTATCGGCCGCTCGCCTTCATCCGGTCGTACGCGTACGCGGCGGTCGACCCCGCCGACCAACTTCTCATGGCGCCGGTGCTCGCCGCGCCGCTCGCGCTGCAGCGCGCCGGCCTGACCCTCGCCGACATGGATCTCGTCGAGATGCACGAGGCGTTCGCGGCCCAGGTGTTGTGCAACCTCGCCGGGTTCATGTCCTACGAATGGGCCGAGCGTGCCGGGTTCGCCGATCCGGTCGGCGAGGTGGATCGCGCGAAGCTGAACGTGATGGGCGGCTCGGTCGCCGTCGGGCATCCGTTCGGCGCGACCGGCGGGCGCATTCTCACGACGTTGGTCAACGAGCTCACGCGGCGCGGCGGACAGTTCGGTCTCATGACGGTCTGCGCCGCGGGCGGGCTCGGCCACGCGATGGTCGTGGAGCGCGCATGACGTCGCCGCCCGCCCTCACCACCGAACTGATCGACGACGTCCTCATCGTCACGATCGACCGCCCGGACCAGTCGGTGAACACGCTCGGCGTCGAGCTCGTCGAGGAGTTCGAGAACGCGTTTCGCCGCGTCGATGAAGACACGCTCATTCAAGCGCTCGTATTGATCTCCGGCAAACGCGACGGCTTCATCGCCGGCGCCGACATCGAGCAGTTCGTCGAGCTCCGAACGGCGGCCGACGCCGAGCGCCTCAGCCGCACCGGCCAGGACCTGCTGAGCCGGCTGGAGACGCTGCGCGTTCCCGTCGTCGCCGCGATTCACGGCGCCTGCCTCGGCGGCGGCCTCGAGGTCGCGCTGGCGTGCCGCTACCGCGTCTGCACGGACCATCCGCAGACGACGTTCGCCGCGCCCGAAGTGCAGCTGGGGCTCATCCCCGGCATGGGAGGCACGCAGCGGCTGCCGCGCCGCGTCGGACTCCAGGCGGCGCTCGACATGATCCTCACCGGGAAGACGATCCGGGCGCAGGCGCGCACTGCAGATGGGCCTCGTCGACGAGCTGGTGCATCCGTCGATCCTCGGCGACGTCGCGCTCGGACGCGCTCGCGCGATCGCGAGCGGAACGCTCAAGCCTCCGCGCCGCCGCTCCGCCGGTCCGGCGAGCCTGCTGCTCGAGAGCAATTCCCTCGGCCGGGGCGTGGTGTTCAAGAAGGCCCGCCAGAGCGTGATCGAGAAGACGCATGGCCACTATCCCGCGCCGCTCGCCGCGCTCGACGCCGTGATCGCCGGCTACTCCGGCGGTGGCAACGGCGACGGATTCACCGAGGAAGCCCGCCACTTCGGCGAGATGGCGGCGACCGAGGTTTCGCGGCAGCTCGTGTTCCTGTTCTTCGCCAGCAACGCGCTGAAGAACGATCCCGGCGTCCCCGACCCGGCCCCTCAGCCGCGCGAGATCGACCGGCTCGCCGTGCTCGGCGCCGGCTTCATGGGGGCGGGCATCACCTCGGTCGCGATTCAGCACGGAACGCTGGTGCGCCTCAAGGACACCGACACGGCGCGCATCGGGCACGGACTGGCGGCCATCCGCGGCGTCGTGCAGGAGCGCGTCTCGCGCCGCCAGATCACGCCGCAGCAGCTCGACGACGCGATGAGCCTCGTCGGGGCGACGACGGACTACTCCGGGTTCGAAGCCGTGGACCTGGTGATCGAGGCGGTGTTCGAAGATCTCGGGCTCAAGCGCGAGGTTCTCGCCGAGGTCGAGCCGTTGCTCGACCCAGCCGCAGTGTACGCGTCGAACACGAGCACGATTCCGATCTCGCGCATCGCCGAGGCGGCGCGCCACCCCGAGCGCGTGCTCGGGATGCACTTTTTCTCGCCGGTGCATCGGATGCCGCTGCTCGAGATCGTCGTCACGCCGGCGACGTCGCGGCAGTCGACGGTCACCGCCGTCGCGTACGGCAAGCGACTCGGCAAGACGGTCATCGTCGTGAACGACGGACCGGGTTTCTACACGACGCGAACGTTGTCGGCGTACATGAGCGAGGCCGGACGCCTGCTCGACGAGGGAGCCACTGTCGAAGCGATCGACGAAGCGCTGGTCGGGTTCGGATTTCCCGTGGGGCCCATCACGCTGCTCGACGAGGTGGGGATCGACGTCGGAGGACGAGTCGCGTCGGTGTTGTCCGAGGCCTTCGGCGTTCGAATGACGCCGCCGGAGTCGATGCGGCGCGTGGTTGTCGCGGGGCGCACCGGACGAAAGGGGTCGAGCGGCTTCTATCGGTACGCGGCGACCGGCGAGAAAGGCCCGGTGGATCAGACCGTGTACGCGGTCATCGGCGGCGAACGCCGCCCGATCGACAAGGCCGAGATCGCCGACCGCTGCGTGTTGGCGATGCTGAACGAGGCCGCGCGGTGCCTCGAGGAGGGGATCCTTCGATCCCCGCGCGACGGCGACATCGGGGCGGTGTTCGGCGTCGGGTTCCCGCCATTTCGAGGCGGACCGTTCCGTTACATGGACAGCGCCGGCGTGAACCGGATCGTAGAACGGTTGGAGGATCTCAACATCCGCTTCCCCAAGCGATTCGAGCCCGCAAGGCTTCTGATCGACATGGCAGCCGCGGGACGGAGCTTTTACACCGAGCGCGCGGTAGAATTGAGGTGGCGCTGGGATTTCTTAGTCCGACGCCGATGGCAAGTGGTTGATTTACACTGACGTACAACAATTGTGACCCTCTCCGACCACCGCAGGTCATTCGACGTGGAAGCTAGTTCGGACGCAGTCGTCATATCCCACGTGTTGCGCGGCGATGTGGAAGCGTTCGGTACGCTGGTCGAGCGGTATCGCGACCGGTATACCCGATACGCGTTCCATATGCTCGGCAACCGCGAGGACGCCGAAGAAGCGCTTGCAGGACGCGTTCACGCGGGCGTACCGATCGTTGCCGCAATGCGAGGATCCCGAACGATTCGGGGCCTGGTTGTTCCGCATTCTGGTCAACCGGTGCCGGACGGTCGGGGCACGGCGGGGACGACGAGCGCGGACGTTCGTGGCGGACGAGACGGCGTTGCTCGGTGCGGCGGAGGATCATCCGGCCGAGCGGACCGCCTGGCGTGAAGAAATCGATCGCGCGTTGCAGCAGTTACGTCAGGACCAACGCGAAGCATTTCTGTTGAAGTACGTGGAAGAACTAGGCTACGACGAAATGTCGCAGCTCACCGGCGTCGGGGTTTCGGCGCTCAAGATGCGGGTCATGCGCGCGTGCGAACGTCTGCGCGAGCTGCTGAGTGAGGTGCATAGTGTCTGATGACGATGTGAGGATGAGCCAGATCGCGCGGGCCTTGCGCGCGCCCGTGCGCCTGAGCGCGTCGTTCGACGCGCGGGTGATGGCAGCGGTGCGCCGGCTGCCCGGTCACGAGCGGATCAAGCTGTGGGCGCGGCTCACGACGCCGCGGACGGTCACCGTGATGCCGTTGACGTGGGGATTGCTCGCCGCGTCCGTCGCGCTGTTCGCCGTGCTCGGCGCGCTGCATTTCGTGGTGGACATCGATCGCGCGGCCAAGCCGATCGCCAGCGCGCTCTTCCCGGCGCAGATGAAGCCGGCGCCCCAACGCGTGCAGTTCGTGCTCGTCGCCCCGGACGCGAAGAAAGTCGCGGTCGTCGGCGACTTCAACGGGTGGGACTCGCAGCACGCCGGCTACCAGGCGCAGCATCGCGGCGGCGGCGTGTGGTCGGTGACGGCGCCGGTTCCGGTCGGCCACCATCGCTACTCGTTCGTCGTCGACGACAGTGTGTGGGTCGCCGATCCGACCGCGCCGCGCGTCGTGGACAACGACTACGGGGTCCCGAACTCGGCGATCGTCGTCCCGCAAGAATGACGAAGTCCCTGCGCACCGTGACGGTGCTCTCGCTCGTCGCGCGAGCCCTCACGGCGCAGAACGCGGGGCCGGACCCGCGACTTGTGGCGAGGCTCGACAAGCCCACCTACGTCGCGGTCAACGCGATCATGGACTCGGCGCGCGCCGCCAAGCTGCCCACGGCGCCCCTCGTCGACAAGGCGCTCGAGGGCGCGGCCAAGGGCTCCGACGGAACCAAGATCGTGACGGCGGTGCAGCAGCTCCGCGTGCGCATGGCGTCGGCGCGGGCCGTGTTGGGATCGAACGCCACGGCCGACGAGATCAAGGCCGCGTCGGCCGCGATCGAAGCGGGCGTGTCCGACCGCGACCTGGCGCGCGTAAAGGCAGCGAGCGGCAAGCGCCCCGTCACGATGCCGCTCGCCGTGCTCACGGATTTGGTCGGACGACAGATCGAGGTGACGGCCGCGACGAACCTCGTCATCCAGCTCGAGAAATCGGGCGTGAAGGACTCCGAGTTCGGCGCTCTTTCAGCGCAACGTGCGCGCGGACATCGACCACGGCGCCGACCCGACCGTCGCCGCGCAGACGCGCGCGCGCGGACTTCTGCAGCGCGGCGCGGCCACGGGCAAGCCGTCAGAGTAATTCAGAGTAGCGTCGCCACGACTCCATCGGGTACAATTCCCCGTCCAACCGCCGGGGATTTTTTCATGCGTCGTGCCGCGTCGTTGGGGGCCGTGCTCGCGCTGTCAGCGTGGCCCTGCGCCGCCCAGCAGGTCGACAACTACAGCATTCCGACCAAGAGCAAGTACACGCTCGCGAGCTTCGCCGGGAAACGGCCGCTCACGCGCGCCGAGCGTACGAACTTCACCGAGACGTCGCACTACGACGACGTCGTCGCGTTCATCGATTCGCTGAAAAAGCTCGGCGCCAAGATCGCGACAGGTTCGATCGGCAAGACGATCGAAGGACGCGAGCTGCCGTACGTGATCGCCTCGCGTCCGCTCGTCACGACGCCCGCCGAGGCGCGGCGGCTCGGCCGTCCGATCGCCTACATCCAGGCGAACATCCACGCCGGCGAGGTCGAAGGCAAAGAAGCGATGCAGTCGCTGCTGCGCGACCTCCTGTTCGACAAGAACAAGAACGTGCTCGACTCGATCGTGCTGATCGTGCAGCCGATCTACAACGCCGACGGCAACGAGAAGTGGGGGCCGCAGGCGCGCAACCGCGGCGCCCAGAACGGCCCTGAGCAAGTCGGCACCAGACAGAACGCCTCGGGTTGGAATCTCAATCGCGACTACATCGGCGCCGACGCGCCGGAGACCAAGGGCGCGTTCGCGTTTCTCAACGCGTGGAATCCCGATCTGTTCATGGATCTGCACACGACCGACGGCAGCATCCACGGCTACGCGCTGACCTACGCGCCGCCGCTCACGCCGACCGCCGTCAACGTGCTCGGGTACTCCGCTCGCATGCTGGCCGACATCCGCAAGCGGATGCTCGACCGTGAAGGCTTCTACGTGCAGGACTACGGCGACTTCAGCCGAACGGACGTCGTGCGCGGCGCGCGCGGTGGCGGTCGCCGCGGCGCGGCGCCGGACAGCGCCGGCCGCGCGGCCGGTCGTGGTGCCGCCGGCGCCGGCGGCGGATTCGCGGGTGCAGGCGGCGGCGGCCGAGGCCCCGGCCTCGAGCAGATGATCGTCGACTCGATTCCATCGAAGGGCTGGGCGTTCTCGACCTACGAGTCGCTCGCTCGCTACGGAACCAACTACTACGGCTTGCGAAATCGCATCGCGATTCTGAGCGAGGCGTTCTCGCACGATCCGTTCGCGCGACGAGTCGCGTCCACCTACGACTTCGTGAGCGAGATTCTGTCGTACACGGCCGAGCACGGCCGCGAAATCCTGGCGCTGGGGCCCGCCGGCGACGCGAAGGTGGCGTCGTGGGGCGCGCATCCCGGCACCTCGCCGCTGCTCTCGCTCAAGTCGCGAATGGACACGACGCGCATTGAAGACGTGCGCGTCGAAGAAGTCGTGCCGCTCACCGACTCGACTAAGCGCGAGGCCGGCCTCGGCAACCGACAGCGCCTCGGCGTCGTGAAGCTCGTGCCCATGCCGGTGATGGCGACCTTCACGCCGACGCTCGCCTCGACGCTGCCGTTCGGCTACGCGTTCGACTCGACGACGGCCGCCGCGCTGTTGCCGATACTCCGGATCCATGGAATCGCCGTCGAGCAGCTCAGCGCGCCCGCGTCGGCTACGGTGCAGGCGTTCGCGGTGGACAGCGTGATCGACCGCGGCCGTTCCGAGACGTCGCGAATGATGAAGGACGTCACGGGGCGGTGGGGCGCTCCGGCGTCGCGCACGCTGCCCGCGCAGAGCTACGTCGTGCGCGCCGGCCAGCCGCGGGGACTCGCCGCCTTCTATTTGCTAGAGCCCGAATCGGAGGACGGCCTGGCGCAGTGGTCGTTCCTCGATGGAATCCTCGCCCCGCACGCCGACTTTCCGATCGTTCGCATCACGAAGCCGGTGACGCTCAAGTCCCGCGCGCCGCGCGACTGATGCTCCGTTCCACCCTGCTGTACCTCTCCAACCGGCCGCGGATCTTCCGCTTCGTTCGCAACAACCGGTTGGCGAAACGATTTGCCAAACGGTTCGTGGCGGGAGAGACGCTGGACGAGGCCGTCGCCGCCGTGGCCGCGCTCAACGCCAAGGGCATCACCGCGTCGCTCGACCTGCTCGGCGAAAGCGTGACGAACGAGCGCGAGGCGCGCGCCGCGGGCGCCCAGTATCTCGCCGTCCTCGACCGCATTCACCAGAAGAAGTTGGACGCGAACGTGTCGCTCAAGCTCACGGCGATGGGGCTCGACATCTCCGAGGAACTGTGCATCTCGGTGATGCACGACGTCCTCGACCGCGCGCGCGACCTCTCCACGTTCGTGCGGCTCGACATGGAAGGGAGCGCCTACACGGAGCGCACGCTCAATCTGTTCGCCGACCGCCTCTATCCGGCCTACAAGGATCACGTCGGGATCGTGCTCCAGAGCTACCTGTACCGGACGCGGTCGGACGTGGAACGCGCCGTGCAGCTCGGTTGCCGCGTGCGCCTGTGCAAGGGGGCGTACAAGGAGCCGGCGTCCGTGGCGTTTCCCGAAAAGGAAGAGGTTGACCGGAACTACGTCCTGTGCATGCGCATGCTGCTGGACAAGGGGAACTATCCGGGCATCGCGACGCACGACCCCCGGATCATCGACGACGCCAAGCGGTATGTCGACGAGCAGCAGATCGACCGCTCGCGGTTCGAGTTTCAGATGCTGTACGGCATCCGCCGCGACCTGCAGGAGCAGCTCGTGCGCGAGGGATATCGAATGCGCGTCTACGTGCCCTTCGGCACGCAGTGGTATCCGTATCTCATGCGCCGGCTGGCGGAGCGGCCGGCGAACGTGGCGTTCATCACGGGCAACGTGATCCGCGAGGCGCTTCGGGACGGGCGCGGACGGAAGCGATGATGTCGCACGCGCGGTATCGGCCCCCCGATCACAGCAAGGGTGACGAATCCACCATCGGCGGATACGCCGCCGTCCACGATCGTCCCGCCGCGTTCGAGGGGAGCGACGGATTCTCCTACAGCGTCGAGATCATGGCCGAGCCCACCGGCTCGGACGTGGCGCGCGTTCTTTCTCTTCGTCAAGTGGGCGCGCATCGGCGCGCAGACGCCCGAAGGCCACGTCGAAAGCGACTACCTCGCGTCCGGCGCGACCGAGCAAGACGCGCGCGATGCTCTGGGACGCACGCCGATCGACGACGTGAAGGCGCTGCTCGATCGACTGATCGCCGAACGGCGCGGCGCGGAGACCACGCGCCGATGGTGGGACGCGATGCGCGACGAAGGCGGAGACGAAAGCGCGTGAGCGATCGGCCGCCGGCACACGGGGTCGTGCTCGAGGGAACGGGCGGCGTGTGGCGCGTGCGAACCGACGCCGGAGAAACGGTCGACGCGTCGTTGCGCGGGCGGCTGAAGAAATCCAACGCCGGCCGCCGTCAAGACGGTTCGCTCCGCCGCGACACCGTGGCCTCGGCCGCCGAGTCTCTGAAGCTTGCCGTCGGCGACGACGTGCTTCTCGAGCCGTCGGAGCAGGGCAGCGATTGGGCGATCGCCGAGATTCTGCCGCGCCGTTCCGCGCTGGCGCGCCGCGCGCCGGGCGGGGGACAGGGCGAGCGCATCGTCGCCGCCAACGTCGACCAGGTCGTTGTCATGTTCGCGTTGGTGAAGCCCGAGCCGCACCTCCGCATGCTCGACCGGTTTCTCGTCATCGCGGAAGGAAACGATCTGGCGGCGCGCGTCATCGTCAACAAGGTCGATCTCGCCGATCTCGACGAAGCGCGCGAGAGATTCCGCGCCTACGAGAACGCCGGGTATCCGGTGCACTACACGAGCGTGAAGACGGGCGCGGGCCTGGCCGACCTGCACGCGTCGTTCACCGGCCGCCGGTCGGTGATCACGGGGCCCTCCGGAGTGGGGAAGTCTTCGCTTCTCAACGCGCTCTTTCCGGGCTCGGGCCTTCGCGTGGGCGCGATCAGCGAATCGGTGAACAAGGGCCGCCACACGACGGTCGGCGCGCTGATGCTGCCGCTGCCCGGCGGAGTGGGCTTCGTCATCGACACGCCCGGACTTCGCGAGGTCGGCCTGTGGTCGCTTCCGCCCGAGCACCTCGACCGGTGTTTCCCGGAGATCCGCGCGCTGAGCGCGCAGTGCCGCTACGCCGACTGCCGTCACGTCTCCGAGCCCGAGTGCGCGGTCCGCGCGGCCGTGGCCGCGGGCACCGTGTCCGACGCCCGGTACGACAGCTACCTGCGATTGTTGGAAGAGCTGAAGGCCGGCTGAGCGCGCCGCGCGCTACCAGGACCCGCGTTCACCGGCGACGGCGATCACCTTGCTCAGCCGGTCGGCGGCGTGGCGCCAATTCACCTGAACGGCGAGCTCGGCGTCGTCGGCGCGGCCTTCGTCGATCGCCGCGATGATGATGTCGTGCTCGTAGACCGACGTGCGGATGTCGCCGGTGAGCATGCTGATGTACATGCGGATGTAGCGCTCGGCCTGCGGCTTGACCGCGTCGTGGAGCGCGAGCAGCCGCGGTCCGGCGCACGCCTCGACGATTCGCCGGTGGAGCCGCTGGTCCGCGTCGTACAGGCTGCCATGATCGATCGGCGTCGCTTTGCCCGCGCGCTGGAATTCGGCGTTGAGCCCGCGGAGGTCGCGAACGAGCGTTCGGCGATCGGCGATCGGCAGCGACGCCGAGCCGCGCGCGCCGATTCCTTCGAGGGCGCCGACGATGTTTAGCAATTCATAAACGTCGTCCCGCGTGAGCGGGGCCACGGTGAGGCGCGACTGCTGCGCGCCCGGCGAGCCCATGACGTAGCCTTCCTGCTGCAGCCGCTGGAGCGCCTCGCGGACGGGCGTCCGGCTCACCCCGAGACGCGTCGCGATCTCCGTCTCGACGATGCGGCTGCCGGGCGCGAGCAAGCCCTGCACGATGAGGTCGCGCAGGCGCACGTACACCTGCTCGGGACGCGATCCGTGCGGCGCGTCGGCCGCGCTCCCGGGAGGGAGCGCCGTCGCGTCGACGTCCAACAGACTGCGCGTCGGTGGCTTCCGCGTCGAAGTCATGTGGAAAGCAATATACAGACGCCCGCGGGAGGGGTAAGGAACTGAATGTCAGGATGCCGTTGCTCGCCTTTCCGGCGGCGACGACATTCACTGAGCATGATGCTCATCTACCGGTCGCCGACCACATGAGTTGGGCCCTCAAAGAATTCTTTGCGGCCGTCGAGGAGGAATTCGGCGTGGCGACCGGCGATTCCGATGGTGAGTCGCTCCAGACTCCCGGCGAGGTGATCGACTTCATCGTCGAAAACACGGAGCCGAGCGACGGCATGGCCGACGACGAGTATCGCGACCACGTCGCGGGCGTCGTCGGCGAGATCATGGCGCGCACGCTCGGCGTCACGCGCTACGACGAGGACTCTCGCTTCGTGCAGGATCTGCACGTCCGATGACGGCGCCGTTCGCGACACCCCGCCGAATCCTGCTCGCCGACGCCGACGCCTTCTACTGCGCCGTGGCGAGGATGGTCGACCCCGACGGCGCGGGGAAAGCCAAGTTCCTCATCGTCGGCGGAACGCGCGAGAGCCGCGGCGTCGTCTGCTCGGCGTCGTACGAAGCGAGAAAGTTCGGCGTGCGGTCGGCGATGCCCATCTCGCGCGCTTTGCGATTGTGTCCCCAAGCGATGTGCGTGCCGATTCCCGGGCGCGCGTGTTCCGAGAAGAGCCGGGAGATTCGCGCCGTGCTCGAAAAATTCTCGCCGGTGGTCGAGGGCGCGAGCATCGACGAGTGGTACCTCGACATGGGCGGCACGGAAGGCGTGTACGGCAACGAGCCGCTCGCCGCGACCGCGCGCCGGATTCGGGAGGCCGTCACCGCCGCCACAACGCTGTCCGTCTCGATCGGCGGCGGAACGTCCAAGCTCGTCGCCAAGCTCGCCGTCGAACGCGCGAAGCCCAAGCCGGGGACCGCCGCGACCGGCGTTCACGTCGTCGAGCCCGGAGACGAACAAGATTTCCTCAACACGTTCGATCTGGCGGACATTCCGCTCGTCGGTCCGCGCTTTCAGGAACGACTCGCGAAGCTCGGCATGCGGCGCGTGACCGACGTGCTCCCCTACGATGTCGCGACGCTCGCCCAGTGGCTCGGCCAACGAGAGGCCGAATGGCTGTACGCGCGCGTGCGCGGCATCGACGCGCGCGAGGTGGAATCGCACGGTGACGCCAAGAGCATCAGCCGCGACGAGACCTTCGCCGCCGACATCGCGAGCGACGATGAGCTCGGACGGGAATTGCTCGCGCTGACGACGCGGGCCGCGTCCGATCTCCGGGCCGACGGGCTCACCGCGCGCACCGTCACCGTCCGCATTCGTGACTTCGATTTCAAGACGCGGTCGGCGAGCCGCACCCTCGTCGCCCCGGTGATCTCGGACCGGGTGATTCTCGAAGTTGGCCGCCAGCTGCTGGCCAAGCTGCGCGAGAAGCGGCGGGTTCCCGCCCGGCTGCTCGGCGTGGCGCTCTCGTCGCTGACCACCGATTCGACCGCGGACCAGATGACGCTCTTCGAGCTCGCCGATGAGCGCCTCTCGGAGACCAACCGCGACCGGGTCCTCGCGCGGACCGTCGACCGGGTCCGGGCAAAGTTCGGCGATCGGGGCATTCTGCCGGCCCGCTTGATAGATTGAATCGGACTCGGCCGGACGTCCGTAGGGCTTGATTGCGCCTGTCGCGCGCGATCGTCCGTGTTGGAATGGCTGTCCCCTCCTTGCGGCCGCTGAAGCGCCTCCTGCCCCGGCGGCTGGAATCGTCGAAATGAATCAGTCCGGATCGGCGCCGTCGTCTGGGCTCCACGCGCTTTCGCAGCTTGAGCGATCCCGAGAGCCTGCGCGAGTTCGCCAAGAACATTCGGGAAGGCATCTACATCACCACGCGCGAGGGCGAGGTGCTGGACGCCAATCGGGCGTTCCTGGAGATCGCCGGCGTCTCGTCGGTGGCCGATCTGGGACGCGACGGCGCCATCGCCCTGTACGCCGATCCCGAGCGCCGCATGGAGCAGGTCCGGCTGCTCGAGTCCGACGGGTCCGTTCGCGAGTTCGAGATCGCCATTCGCCGGCCCGACGGCCAGACCAGAACGGTCCTCGACAGCTGCAACCTCGTCCGCGACCCGGATACCGGCGACGCGCTCATTCACGGAATTCTCATCGACATCACGGCGCGGAAGGCGCTCGAGGCGTCGCTGGTCGAGATGAGCACGCACGACGCGCTCACCGGCGCCCTCAATCGTCGTTGTCTCGCCGCGATCGACGCCGAGCTGACGCGCGATCCCGACCGCCAAGTGCGGCTGCGTCTTCGTCGACGTCGACAACTTCAAGCAGTACAACGACCAGTGGGGCCACCAGGAAGGCGACGAAGTGCTCCGCCGCATGGCGCGTTTTCTCATGCGCTACGTCCGCGCCGAAGAGGCGGTCGTGCGCATCGGCGGCGACGAGTTCGTCATCCTGCTGCGCGGGCGCGACGCCGACTCGACGAAGCTCGTCGGCGACCGGCTGCGCATCGAGGCGCTCGAGCGCGCCCCCGTCCCGTTCTCGCTGGGCTGGGCGATCCGGGAGCCGGGCGAATCGCTCATGCAGGTCATCGACCGCGCGGACCACGGCATGATGGCCGTGCGCGTCATCAAGCGGCAGACCGACCCTCGCCAGCAATCCGCTATTCGGCGGGAACCGTAGCGCGCCGGCCGCGGGCGATGGTGATCATCGCCACGCCGCCGAGAATGATCGCCGCCGCGAGCACGGTCCGCGGCGTGACGGATTCACCGGCCACCGCCCAGCCGAGAATCACGGCGACGATCGGGTTGACGTACGCATAGGTCGACGCTTTCGCCGCGCTCACGTGCCGCAACAGGTAGATGTACGCGGTGAAGCCGATCAGTGCGCCGAACGTCACGAGGTAGATCCATCCGAGCCACGACGCGAGCGTGATCGACGCCATGTGGATGCCGCTCGTCTCGCCGAACGCGAATCCGAGCGCGAGCAGCCATACGCTTCCGCCGAGCATCTGCAGCGCGGTGGACATCGCGGCGGAATCGGGGCGCGCGCCGTGACGGTTGTACACCGAGCCGATCGCCCAGCTCATCGACGCCGCCACGAGCACACCGCGCGCCGAGCGCGTCGACGCCGCCGTGGCCGGTGAGCGAGTCGCGGCCGACGAGCACCGCGAGGCCGACGAGGCCGACGATCACGCCCGCAACGACGGCGGCCCGCGGCCGCGCGCCGCCCGGACGGACCCAGTCGAGCAGAACCATCCATAGCGGGACGACGGCGACGAGCAGCGCGGCGAGCCCCGACGGCACGCGGCGCTCGGCCCATGCCACCGATCCGTTGCCGATGCAGATCAGGAGAAATCCGGTGATCGCCGCCGTTCGCCACTCGGCTGCCGTGGGTTTCGCCACTCCGCGGACGCGCGCCCACGCGTACAGAATCGCGCCCGAAATCGCGAAGCGGCTTCCCACCATGAGGAACGGCGGCATCGTCGCGACGGCGTATCGAATCGCGAGGTAGGTCGATCCCCAGACGACGTAGACGGCGGCGAACGCGCCGATGACGCGCGCACGGACGCCGCCGTCGCCGTCAGCCGTGGGGACGGCCATCGGCAAAGAGGCGACGCCCGGTCAATCAGCCTTCGATGAGACGACGCAGTTCATCGACGTCGTAGGGACGCACGACGTAGGCGACGCCGTCGTCCATCGCCGAAGGCGAACGCTCGGCCGACAGCACGAAGCGCGCGTGCGCGCATCCCGACGACGCGCGCAGCTCGTCCACGATCGGCACGCCGCCGGCGACAGCCAGGTCGGCGTCGCACACGACGGCGTCGAACCGGCTCTGCGACGCGAGGCGCAGCGCCGCCTCGCCGGTCGCCGCGTTGATCACGGCGTGCCCGCGCGACGCGAGGAAACGCTCGACGAACGGCAGGTCGGCCGCGCGCGGATCGACCACGAGAACGTCGAGCGGCCGCGAGGCCCGCGACGGCGCCGCCGGTTGCTCCGTCGCGGCCACCCTCGGCAAGCGGATGACGAATCGCGCTCCACCCAGCGCGCCTCGCTCCAGCGACACGGATCCGCCGTGATCGACGACGATCGTGTGAACGACGGTCAGCCCGAGGCCGGTCCCTTCGCCCTCCTCCTTCGACGTCCAGAACGGATCCCAGATGTCGGATCGAACGTCGTCGGGCACTCCCGGGCCATTGTCCTCCACCTCGACGACGACGTCGGGCTCCTCGTGCCGCGTGCGGATCAGGATGCGGCCCCTGCGACGTCGACGCCGCGTCCGTCGACGCGCGGGCGGAGCGCCTGCTCCGCGTTGTTCAGCAAATTCAGAATCACCTGCTCGAGCTGCGTGCGGTCGCCGCGCACCGGCGGCATCGGCCCGAGCTCGAGCTCGCAGACGATGCCCGCGGTCTCGAGCGCGTAGCGCCGCGTCCGCACGATGTACGCGACCAGCTCGTTGACGTCGGCCGGAGCGCGCCGCTCGATCCCGCGCCGCCGAGCCAACGCGAGCAGGTCCTTCACGATCGTCGCCGACCGCAGCGCCTCGTGGTGAATCGCCTCGAGCGCGCTGCGGTCCTCGAGCGGCCAACGCCTGCGAAGGAGCAGTTGGGAGAAGCCCATGATCGCGGCGAGCGGGTTGTTCAGCTCGTGCGCCGCGCCGGCGAGCACCGCGCCGAGCGACGCCATGCGTTCGCTGCGACGCACCAACTCGTCCTGGCGCCGGCGTTCGGTCACGTCGTCGGCGAGGATCTCGAGGCGAGCCTCGCCGCTGTCGTCCTGTACGGTCGCGGACGGCGAGACGCACGACGATGAGACTCCCGTCGCGGCGCTTCCACCGCGTTTCCATCCACTCGAGACTCGCGGCGTCGGCGGCCGCTCGCATCGCCGCGAACTCGTCGGCGTCGATGAACACCTTGCCGGCCAGATCGAGTCCGACGGTGGCGTTGGCGTCCGCATAGCCGAGCATTCGGGCTGTGCCGTCGCTCGACGAGAGGACTTCCCCCTGCCTGGAAATGGTGCAGATGCCGAGTCCGGCGCGGGCCATTGCCCACTCGAGGCGCGACGTCGCCTCGCCGTTGGAGTTCTCGAGCTCGTTCACGTTAACCGATGGATTTCCGTGTTAAGTCGTCTGGTCAGCGTTCTCAGGCGACCAAATATGACCACAACAAGTCGTCCTGGGTTAGTAGGAACATCGAGCGCTGCCGCGTAGGGGGATCTCGCGTCCCCGGTGTCTTGCCCATATACTTTACACGTCAACTGATGACTAGCGTGGCATATACTCAGCGAGTGCCTTTGGAACAGACCGTCACGTTCGAGCGGGAAGCGATTCCTTGGATCGACGACGTCTACCGTTTCGCGCTCTCCCTGACGCGCGACGAGTCCGATGCCGACGACGTCGTGCAGGACACCTTCCTGCGCGCGTTCAGGTCGTGGCACACGTACCTGCCGGGGAGCGACTGTCGACGCTGGCTGTTCACCATCTGCCGAAACGTGTTTCTCCGCTCGCGTGAGCGGGCGCGGCCCATGGTCGAGCTGGAGTCCGGCGACCTCGATCTCGCCCTGGTCGGCTCGCTCCACAACGAAGGGTCGCGCGACAGCGTCGAGAGCATCTTCTCGCGGCTGGATCTCGCGCCGGCGATCGCCGCCGCGCTGGCGACCGTTCCCGAGCCGTTCCGCTCGACGCTCGTCATCGTCGACGTCGAGGATCAGTCGTACGAGGCCGCCGCGGAGATTCTTCGCGTGCCGATCGGGACGGTGCGCTCGCGTCTGTTCCGCGGGCGCCGGCTGATGCAGGAGCAGCTCATGACGTACGCGCGCGACGCGGGCTTCGCGTCGTCCGCGGCGCCCGTCGACCAGCGTCGAATCGCCTGAGCCGTCGGCGTCGCGCGGGCTCAGCCCGCGACGGGCTTCCAGACGTGCTGTTGAACCGGATCGTGACTCACACCATTGAGGGTGAGCCGCGTTTCCGCGACGATGTCGGGCCCGAGCGAGCCGGCGACCGAGCAATAGCGCTCGAACGACAGGTGGATCGCCCGCTCCGCGTGCTCGGCCTCGATCTCGGCGCCGTCGATCGCGAATTCCATCTCGAGGCGCATGATCCGCCGCGGATAGTCGGGCCGCCGGTGCGCCGGTGATCTTGACCGACGAGCCGCTCGACCGGCGTTCTGCGCTTGGCGATGATGTCGATGATGTCGAGGCTCGAGCAGGTCGCGATCGCGTTGAGCAGCGTCTCGACGGGGCCCGGTGCGCGCTTGGCCGCGCCGTCGATGAGGTGCGTGCGGCCCGCGGGGCCGGCGTCGAACGACCGGTCGCCGCGCCACGTCGCTTCGCTGCGCGTGATGACGGGCGCGGTCGACCCGGTGGTCGTCGGCAGGTCGCCGATCGACGAGCTCGAGCCGGCTGGTTCCGGAGAGGCCGAGGACATGGGTTTCGAGAATCCTTATCGTTCGATCGGCGCGCGGACGGCGTTGCCCCACTCCGTCCAGCTGCCGTCGTAGTTTCGAACCTTCTCGTAGCCGAGCAGGTAACGCAGCACGAACCAGGTGTGGCTGGACCGCTCGCCGATGCGGCAGTACGCGATCACGTCGTCGGCCGGCGACAGTCCCTGCTCGTCCTGGTAGATCGCGCGCAGCTCGGCGGCCGACTTGAACGTGCCGTCGGCGTTGGCGGCGCGCGCCCACGGAACGCTCTTCGCGCCGGGGATGTGCCCGCCGCGCAGCGCGCCCTCCTGGGGATACTCGGCCATGTGCAGCTTCTTGCCCGTGTACTCGTCCGGCGATCGGACGTCGACGAGCTTGCCCGACGACGCGAGGTGCACCTCGACGTCGCCCCTGAACGCGCGAATCGGCGCGTCATCGCGGCGGCCGGCCGAGTAGGACGAACGCGTCCGCGCGCGCGGGCGCGTCGGTCGTCATCGCGCGGCCTTCCTTCTCCCACTTCACGCCGTCCGCCGTCGAGGATCTTCGTGTTGGTGAAACCGAAAAGGTGGAACACCCAGAGCGCGTACGCGGCCCACCAGTTGTTCTTGTCGCCGTAGAAGACCACGGTGGTCGACTGGTCGATGCCGTGCGCGCGGAGAAGCTCCTCGAACTGCGCGCGCGCCGATGTAGTCGCGGACGAGCGGGTCGTTCAGATCGGCGTGCCAGTCGATCTTGACGGCGCCGGGGATGTGCCCCGTGTCGTAGAGCAGCACGTCCTCGTCGCTTTCGACGATGCGGATGCCGGGGTCGTTCAGATGTTCGGCGAGCCATTCCGTGCCGACCAGCGCGTCGGGATGGACGTAGCCCTTGGCGGCGATCGAGACGTCGCCGGTGGTGACTGTCGTGGTGCTCATCGGCTCTCCTCCTGCGCAGTGCGTCCCGGTCGTCGAGCAGGCTGGGGCGCGGTGATAGGCGAAACATATCCGCCACCGGACCGCGCGTTTCCCCCGGTCGCTCAGAGGGAAACGGCCCAGCGCGCGACGGTGTCGGCGATCGCCTGCCATCCGGGCTCGAGCGGCATCATGTGGCCGTGGCCGAGCACCGTCTGCATCGACGCGTGGTAGAGCACCGCGATTTGGCGGCAGGTCTCGAGCGGCACGAACTGGTCGTCGTCGGCCGCCACCACGAGTGCCGGCGCGCGCACGCGCCGGTGGTCCACCGGTACGCCGTTGATCGACATCTCCTTCGCCGCGCGCCCGCTGTCGGGTATGAACGTGGCGATCACCTCGGCCTGCTGCGACTCGGGGATGTGGTTGAGAACGACTTCCTTCAAGTCTTCCAGTGTCGGGGCTACGACGCCCGACCCATAAATCGCCGGCAGGTACTTGAGCTGGCGCAGCACCATCTTGAACGTCATGAACCGAATTCCCTTCGGCGGGATCGGCGCGAGCATGGCGATGCCCTGGGCGAGCCCGCGCTCGGCGAGGCACTGCGCAATGAGCCCGCCCATCGAGTGGCCGATGACGATCGGTTTGTCCAGATGGCGGGCCACCGCCGCGGCGTCGGCGACGAAGTCGGTGATCGACGTGCGGCCGAGATTGACGTCCGAGCCGCTCCCTTCGCGCCCGCGCAAGTTGACGGCGTAGGCCGGCATGCCGCGCGCGGCGAAGAACGGAACCCATTCCGCGAACACCGAGGCGTTGGCGAAAAAGCCGTGGATGAACAACACGGCCCGCCGGTGCGCATGCGGTGGTCGCGAATACAGTACCGACAGGTCGGCGATGCGGGTGGAGTCGGGCATCGGGGCGGAAGTTACTGCCCTGTACCTTCAGGGACATGCCCAAAAACGTTCCCCCGCCGCGTATGGACCCGTATTCGCGCCACGTGCTGATTTGCGTGGGGGCGTTTTGCACTCCGGATTCGCGCGGCCGGGGCCTGTACGAGCTGTTGCCGGCCCTTCTCCAGCGCGAGGGCCTCCTGTTCGGGCCCAATCGCGTCAAGCGAGGGGAGACGCCGTGCCTCGGCGTCTGCACGGGCGGCCCGATCGTCGTCGTCTACCCGGAGGGCGTCTGGTACGCGGGCGTCACGCCGGAGCTGCTCGAGCGAATCGTCGTCGAACATCTGCGCGATGGCCGCGTCGTCGAGGAGGCGGTGTTCCATCGTCTTAGCGGCTGATGCGTTGCAGCGCCGCGACGGCGACACTAGCTTGCCTCGCTCGCGTCTCCGGACTCCGCTCCCGCCTCGATGGACAATCTCCCCAGCACGCGGCGAATGCTCATGGATCGGGCGCGCCGCTACCTGCTCGATCAGATCGAGACGGATCCGCGGCCGCGCCCCGACGACTCGCCTCCACGTTTGACTCTCCAAGCCCTCGAGAAGATCGGTATGTCACGTTCCCGCGAACGCATTCTGGAAAACCTCGACGAGATGTACAAAGAGGCGTTCGACCGCGCCAAGGTCACCGGCGACGATTCGCAGATGGCCGCGCTCGATTTCAGCTATCGGCGCGAGCAGCTCTACTTCGAGATCCTGCTCGACGTGCGCGACGCGCTCGAGCGCGCGGCCCGGCGGCTGACGCTCAGCGCGATTCGCGCTCGCGGTCCTTGGCCCACACGAGGGACGCGATGATGGAGATGGCCAGCACGGCGATGATGATCGCGAGCGAGAGCGCGATGTCGATATCGATCCAGCGCTCGGTGAGCATCTTGAATCCGACGAACGTGAGGATCAGCGCCAGGCCGTACTTCAGCAGGTGGAAGCGGTCGACGACGGCGGCGAGCAGGAAGTAGAGCGACCGGAGCCCCATCACGGCGAAGATGTTCGACGTGTAGACGATGAAGGGATCGGTCGTCACGCCGAAGATGGCCGGAATCGAGTCGATCGCGAAGACGAGGTCGGTCGCCTCGACGAGAATCAGGACGAGCAGAAGAGGCGTCGCGAAGCGGCGGCCGTTCTCGACGATGGTGAAGCTCGCCTCGTGGTACCGCGGCGAAAGCGGGAGCACTCTCCGCAATCCGCGCACGAGGCGGCTCTTTTCGCCGTCGAACGCCTCGTCGCGGCGCACGGCCATGCGGATGCCGGTGACGACGAGCAGCCCGCCGAAGATGTACAGCACCCAGTGAAAGCGCGTGATCAGCGCCGACCCGGCGGCGATGAACGCCCCGCGCATGACGAGCGCGCCGAGGATTCCGTAGAAGAGGACGCGGTGCTGCGAGCTCTTCGGCACCCGGAAGTACTCGAAGATCAGCACCATCACGAAGATGTTGTCCGCGCTCAGCGCTTCCTCGATGACGTAGCCCGTGAGGAAGGTCAGGGCGGCAGGCCGGCCGACGACGAAGTGCAGCCCGGCCGCGAACGCGAGGGCGAGACCGACCCACACCGCCGTCCAGATGCCCGCCTCTTTCGCGCGCACCTCGTGCGCGTGCCGATGAAACACGCCGAGGTCGAGCGCGAGCATGACGAGCACGAACGCGATGAAGCCGACCCAGAACCAGATGTTCACCGGGACCATGTCGCGCGAAAGCTACCACGGCGCGCCCGCGCGGTCCGCAGCGAATCAGGACGCCGCGCTCTCGCCGCTGGGCTCCGGGCGCGCGCCGAGGCGCGTGTGCAGACGCTCGCGGTAGGTGCGTGACACCCGCAGTTTGGCGCCCGTGCGCAGGACCGCGATCGCGTCGCCGGCGAACCACGGCTGCACCTCGACGATGCGGTCGACGTTCACGATGTAGCGCCGGTGAATCTCGGATGAACAGCCCGGGATCGAGCTGCGCTTCCATCGCCGTCGACGTCGATCGGAGCAGATGGTCGGCGGGGCCGACGTGGAGCCGGACGTAGTTGCCGTCGGTCTCCCAATAGTCGACGTCCGCGGTGCGCACGACGCGCAGCGTCCCGTCGACCTTGATCGCCACCCGGTCGAGGTAGCTCGGGCCGTTGGTCTGGAGCGCCGAGACGTACTCGGCGATCAGCGCGCGGATGCGCTCTTCGTCTCGCTTGGGCTGCCCCGCCGTCACGCGCGACTTGGCACGCGCGAACGCCTCGCGAAAGCGATCGGTATCGAAGGGCTTGAGCAGGTAGTCGACCGCCTGCACCTCGAACGCGCGAAGCGCGTAGCGGTCGAACGCGGTGACGAACACGATCGCCGGCGACGCCTGCCCCGCGATCGCTTCGAGGACGCCGAACGCGTCGAGATCCGGCATCTGGACGTCGAGAAAGAGCAGCTGCGGCTGGAGCGCGGTCACCTGCTCGACTGTCTCGCGTCCGCCGGCGCACGCGGCGACGACTTCGACCTCGCCGGTTTCCTCTGCCAGGCGGACGACGCGCCGGCGGGCAACGGCTTCGTCGTCGGCTACGATGGCGGTGAGCATCTCAGGCCGTCCGTGTGAGTTCAGGTGCGTAGGCGCCGCTTTCGCGCAGCGCGGCCGCCGCCGCGTCGAGGCGCCGCCGGCGGTCGTGCGTGACACCCTGCGGATCCGCGCACTCGAGCGCGACGCGCAGGTAGTCGGCGAGTCGCGCGAGCTGCCGCTCCGTGGTGGCCGGGTCGTGCCGCACCTTCGCGGCGATGCCGTCGAGCGACTGCAGCAGAATCGGCGGAATGCGCCGCAATTCGGCGGATCGGTCGCTGGCGAGCGCGAGCTCGTGCTCGAGCGCCGACGTGTCGGCCTCGCGCTCTCGCAGCCACTCGGCGAGAACGGCGCGATGCGCGATCACGACGAGCACGCCGAAGATGCCGAGGTCGACGATCAGGTTCGACAGGAAAGTCGACGACCAGAGCGGAGCGGACTGGCGGGTCAGCAGCCGAAGAAGCTCGATGTGCACGACGGTGACGACGAAGCCCGCCGCGGCGAGAGCCAGGACGCGCAGCCACGCGCGCGGCCGACGCACCGGAAATCGCCGCACGCCGCGCAAGACGAGCGGCGTGAGCAGCGCCCACAGCAACGCGTTGGTCAGGTCGAAGCCGACGAGCGAGCGCCACGTCGTCTGGTCGAGCCGGTGGCGCACGAGCAGGTAGATGTAGCTCTGCTGAATCCAGATCCCCGCGCAGACGCTCCAGACGAGCGCGAGCCTGGCGGCGGGACGCGTGAGAATTCTTGGAATTCGCGGCGACGACGGCGCGCCCGGCTCGGGTTCCTGGTGCGCATCCGCACCGCCGGCGCTCGCCGGCGTTCCGACGCGCGCGCGGCACGCGAACCTCCGCCGTGACCCCGCCCCCGCTCGGTCCGTCGAGCGAGACGCAGCCGATCGTCGCCGTAGAGGATCGAAAGCCGCTCGCGCACGTTGGCGAGGCCGATCCCGTGCCCGGGGCGCGCCGCGCGCGCGAGCCCCACGCCGTCGTCGGACACCCGCAGCACGAGGTCGTCGTTCTCGACGGCGGCCCGGATGCGGATCGTGCCGGCGGCGCTTCGCCCGGCGAGCCCGTGGCGGATGGCGTTCTCCACGAGCGGCTGCAAGATGAATCGCGGGACGAGGCAGTCCACCGCCGGGTCTCCGATGTCGTACTCGATCGTGAGCCAGTCGGCGAATCGCACGCGCTGAATGTCGAGATACGGCTCGAGCGCGATGAGCTCCTCGCCGAGCGTGACCTCGTCGGCGCGCTGCGCGAGAGCCGTTCGAAAGACCGCCGACAACTGCTGCAACACGAGCGAAGCCGTCGCCGGCGCGTCGAACGCGAGCTCCGACACGGCGCCCAACGAATTGAAAAGAAAATGCGGCTGGAGCTGCGCCTCGAGATAGTCCAGGCGCGCGCGCGTGAGCGAGTGCTCGAGCCGCATCGTCTGGCGCTGACGGTCGGCGAGCGCGCGGCGCACGATGAGCGCCTCGACGACGGCGACGACCGCGGCGTAGCTCACGAGGTCGAAGTCCGCGTACGAGGAGATCAGGCTCCACATCGGACCCATTCGCGCCGCTGGATTCAGGATGGGGAGCAGCCAGCGCGCGAGCGCGGCGTCGACCCAGGCGGCGGCCAACAGCAGCGGCAGATGGAGCGCGATCAGCGTCCACAGGTTCGCCGACAGCCGTCGCGCGCGCAGATGCCACGCCGCGATGATCGCGCTGAGGACGGTCCAGAGCAGCGCGATGCTCGCGTCGATCTCGATCCAACCGCTGCGGCTGAACCCGTTCTTCGGCGCGAGCGCGATGCCCATCGCGGCCTGGATCTCGTAGAACACGAGCCAGGCGGAGAACAGGAGGAGGGCGGAGCGGAGACGGCGCAGGGTGACTCTCCTTCGATGGGGCGCTTCCCGCCAAACTACCATCCGGTCACGGAGGCCGCTGCGGCTTGCAGAGTCGCGGCCGTCGCGGAGTCCACCGCGATCCTCGACCCGGAACGCAGCGTCAGCGACGAGGGCAAGCCGACCGGCGTCTTGTGCACGAGAACGGCGTAGATCGCGAGCGCGGACAGGTACGATCCGGCGGTCGACGCGTGGAGACCGTCGGAATAGAGCGCGAGCGTGGGATTGCGCTGCCAGGCGGCCTGCCACGCCGACGCGACCGGCAACAGCACGCCGCCGACGTCCGACGCGGCGAGCGTGTACGACTGAACAGCCGCCGGAAAATCCTGAAGGCGGTCGCTCGTCGGCCACGCCGAGAAGAGCGCCGGCACGCCGCCGGCTTGGGCGATGCCGGGGGCGAACAGTTTGGCCGAAAGACGCAGCGTGTCGCGGTTGACCGACACCGACGATGGACCCTGCTGCAAGACGACGAACTTCCATTTGCCGCCCGCGATCTCGCCGCGCGCCGTGCCGTGTCCCGTCCCGTTGTTCCAATGATCGATGAGCGCGAAGTCGGGAAACGCGACCGTCTCGACGGCCAACGAATCGCCGCGCGACGCGGCGAGCGCCTGGACGATACCCGGCACGTCGTTCACGTACGTGAGGCTGTTGCCGATGAACAGGATCGGCGTGCCGGTGCCGGAGAGCCGCGGCTCGGTCGTGCCGGCGGAGAGGCACGCGGCGAAAACGCACGCCGAAACCGACCGTGCCCTGCGTAGGTGGCGGGCCAAGGAGCGCTGCATCACGAGTTGATGCTGGCGCAGCGGCACGGTGGGCAGCGAGCGTCGCGTGACGAGTCGCGCTCCGCGCGACGGCAACGCCACCTCGGCGGGGCGAACCGAACGCGGCCGTCGCTCGCGTTTGCGCAATCGGGCGCGTCTCGGTAAGAACAGGCGATGCGCCCCGCGCCAGCGCTCCCCACGACGCTCGTCGTCGTCAACGCCCGAATCTGGACGGGAGACCCGCGGCGTCCGTGGGCCGACGGTCTCGCCGTCGCCGTCGATCGCATCGTCGGAGTCGGGTCGAGCGCCGAGATGCGGAAGCGCGCGTCCGCCGAAACGCGCGTCGTCGACGCGCACGGCATGATGATCGTGCCGGGCTTCATCGACTCGCACGTTCATTTCCTCGAGGGCGGCTTCGGGCTCTCGTCCGTCCAGCTGCGCGACGCTCGGACGCCGCGCGAATTCGTGGATCGCATCGCCGCCTACGCGGCGACGATTCCACCCGGCACGTGGATCACGCACGGCGACTGGGACCACGAGCGATGGGGCGGGGAACTGCCTCGCCGCGAATGGATCGACGCGGCGACGCCGGAAAATCCCGTCTGGGTGCGACGGCTCGACGGGCACATGTCGCTGGCGAACGGCGCCGCGCTCGCGGCGGCCGGAGTCACGAAGGCGACGAGCGACGTCGCGGGCGGGACGATCGTGCGCGACGATCACGGCGAGCCGACCGGCATCTTCAAGGACAACGCCGAGTCGCTCGTCTCGCGCGCGGTCCCCGCTCGCATCGCAAGAACAAGAGGACCGCGCGCTCGACGCCGCCATGCGATACGTCGGCGAGCGGGGCGTCACGTCCGTGCACCACATGGGGACGTGGGCCGATCTCGCGGTATTCGAGAGAGCACATCGCGCGGCGCGACTGCGCACGCGGATCTACGCGGCCGTACCGATCGCGACGTGGGAGCGCCTGCGCGACGCCGTCGCCGCGCGCGGGTCCGGCGACGCATGGCTCAGGATCGGCGCGCTCAAGGGATTCGTCGATGGATCGCTCGGCTCGCACACGGCGGCGATGTTGGAGCCGTTCGACGACGCGCCGAACGACTGCGGCCTTTTCGTCAACACGCCGGACGATCTCTACCGATGGACGTCGGGGGCCGACCGCGCCGGACTCCACATGATCGTGCACGCGATCGGCGACCGCGCGATCCGGACGCAGCTCGACGTCTTCGAGCGGGTCGCGCGCGAGAACGGTCCGCGGGACCGCCGGTTCCGCATCGAGCACGCGCAACATCTCTCGCCGCCCGACATCCCGCGCTTCGCGCGCGCTCGGTGTCATCGCGAGCATGCAGCCGTATCACGCGATCGACGACGGACGGTGGGCGGAGCGCGTCATCGGCGCCGAGCGGGCGAAATGGACGTACGCTTTTCGGTCGCTGCTCGACGCGCGGGCGCGCCTCGCATTCGGGAGCGACTGGTTCGTGGCGCCGCCGACCCCGCTCGAAGGGATCTACGCCGCGGTGACGCGCCGGACGCTCGACGGTTCGCACCCGGCCGGATGGCACCCGGAACAGCGTATCACAGTGGAGGAGGCGCTGCGCGCGTACACGAGCGACGCCGCGTACGCGTCGTTCGCTGAACTGGACACGGGCAAGCTGGCGAGCGGCATGCTCGCGGATTTCGTCATGTTGGACCGCGACCTCACGCGCATCGCCCCCGAAACGATTCGTGACGCGAGCGTGCTGATGACCGTCGTAGGCGGTCGCGTTATGCATTCGTCACTCTGATTGCGACTGGAGAGTCTCAATGATTCGTCGATTCGTTCGTACGCGGACGCGCGTCTCCGCGACGTTGCTGGCCATCGCGATGCCGCTCGCGCCGGCTTCCATCGCCGCGCAGCAGTCCGGCGTCGAGTTCGACGTGAAGACCGTGATCTCGGTCAGCGGCGGCATGAGCGCCGCGCTCTCCGGGATGACTCCCGGGTATTCGGGGCACGGGTTCGCCCTCGGCAAGCGCCTGCGGATCGACATCGTCGACGGCGCGCTGCCGCCGCTCGCCGAAAAGGGCGACTACATGCTCTTCGATTCGACGGGGATCACCGTGGTGCATCCGAGCAAGAAGGAATTCGTGCCCATTCCGCTGGACTTCCCCAACAAAGCGATCGAGCAGATGCAAGCGATGGGCATGTCGATCACGCTCGGCGACATGGCGCTCAAGTTCGACACGCTTCCCGGCACCGACACGATCGCCGGATATCCGACGCGCCACTACAGGCAGACCGTCGGCTACACGATCACGATCGACGGCATGGGCACGAGCCAGCAGATGAAAAGCCAGGCGACGAACGAGTACTGGATGGCGACGGTCCCCGGACTCGGCCTGAGTCCGCTGCAGCAAGCCGGCCAGCTCGGCGGCGCCAGTCAGAGCATGAGCGCCTTGCCGCAATTCAAGGAGCTGGCGGTGAAAATCGACTCGATCTCGCGGCACCTGAGCCGGCGCGGCCGTTCGCGTCAAAGTGACGACGAGCTCGGACGCCGCCGGCGCGGGCAACATGGGCCTCGACATGACGTCGGAGATGTCGAACGTCAAGCGGGCGCCGGTGGCCGGCACCCTCTTCGTCGTGCCGTCCGACTACACGCGCGGCGCGTCGCCCTTCCCGTCAGGCCATTAGAGAACGCTAGAAGCGGGCGATCTCCTCGCAGGCGCGCTTGACGTCGTCGACCTGCGGGAGGATCGCGTCCTCGAGGCGCGGCGCGTAGCCGACGAAGGTGTCGGTCGGACGCGACCCGCTTGACCGGCGCGTCGAGCCACGGGAAGCAGTCGTCGGCGATGCGCGCGGCGATCTCGGCTCCGTAGCCCCACGACAGCGAATCCTCGTAGACGACGATCGCGCGGTTCGTCTTCTTCACCGACTCGTAGACCGCATCCTGGTCCCACGGCGACAGCGTCCGCAGGTCGATGACCTCGACGGACAGCCCTTCCTCGGCGAGCTGGTTGGCCGCCGCGAACGACCGCTGCACCGTCGCGCCGTACGTCACGATCGTGACGTCGGTCCCCTCGCGCACGACCTTCGCCTTGCCGAAGGGAATCATGAAGTTGGCGCCGGGATACGCGGCCTTGTTGTACGTCTGCCGGTAGAGATGCTTGTGCTCGAGGAAGAGCACCGGGTCGTCGCAGCGGATCGCCGTCCGCAGGAGCCCGTTCGCGTCGAGCGCGGTCGCCGGGCAGACGACGCGGAGGCCCGGGCGTGTGCGTGAAGAGCGACGCGCCGGTCTGCGAGTGGTAGACCGCGCCGCGGATGTAGCCGCCGTACGTCGTGCGCACGACGACGGGCGCCGAGAAATCGCCGTTCGAGCGCCAGCGCATCGTGGCCAGCTCGTCGCGGATCTGCATGTACGCCGGCCAGATGTAGTCGAAGAACTGGACTTCGACGACGGGCTTGAAGCCGCGCAGGGCCAGGCCGATGGCGCGCCCGACGATCGTACGCTTCGGCCAGCGGCGAGTTGTAGACGCGCGAGGCGCCGAACTCCTTCTGCAGGCCCCACGTCACCTTGAACACGCCGCCCTTGCCCTTGACCTTGCCCACGTACTGCTCGCGCGACACGTCGGCGACGTCTTCGCCGAAGATGAGAATCTTCTCATCGCGCCGCATCTCGTCCCGCATGCAGGCGTTGAGGAGATCGACCATCGTCGTCTCGTTGCCCGAGAACTGCGGATCGTCCTCGGTGTCGAACTGCTCGCTCGTCGGGTCGACGTCGGGCGAATAGACGAAGCGCTCGACGGTCTCGGGGCCCGGCTGCTCGGCCGCGAGCGCCACGTCGGTCGCCGCGAGCACGACGGCGTCGTTCTCCTCGCGGATCTTCTCGAGCTCCGCCTCGGTGGCGTGACCCTGCTTCACCAACCACGCCGGGAACGTCGTGAGCGGATCGCGCGCCGCGTCGGCGTCGCGCTCTTCGGGCGGGCGGTACATCACCTCGTCGTCCGACTGCGAGTGCGAGTACGGACGAATCACGTGCGCGTGGACGAACGCCGGCCCCTTGCGCTGGCGCGCGTAGTCGACCGCGCGCTGCATCGCCGCATGACTCGCGACGAGATCGCAGCCGTCGACCTCTTCGACGTACAGGCCGGGGAACGACGCCACGAGCTTCGAGATGCTTCCGCCGGCGGTGTTGACCTCCACCGGGACGGAGATGGCGTAGCCGTTGTCCTCGACGAGGTACACGATCGGCAGCTTGAGATTGCAGGCGCCGTTCAACGACTCCCAGAACTCGCCTTCGCTCGTCGTGCCGTCGCCGGTGGTGCACAGCACCACCTCATCGGCCTCGAAACCGTCCTTCATGCCGAGCTGGCTCGCGCGCAGCACGGCTTCGGCGGAACCGATCGCCTGCAGGAACTGCGTTCCCGTCGGCGACGAAGTGGAGACGATGTTGAGCTTCTTGTGTCCCCAGTGGCTCGGCATCTGGCGGCCGCCGGAGTTCGGATCGCTCGCGGCCCCGACCGCTGAAAGCAGCATCTCCTCCGGCGTCATGCCGAGCTGGAGGCAGAGCGCGCGGTCGCGATAGTAGAGGTAGAACCAGTCGTACGCCGGCTTGAGCACCAGTCCGGCGGCGGTCATCACGGCTTCGTGTCCGGCGCTCGAGATCTGGAAAAAAATCTTGTTCTGGCGCTTGAGCTGCAGCTCGCGGTCGTCGAGCCGCCGCGACAGGTGCATCGTCCGGTACGCAGCAACCAACTGTTCGCGCGTCAATCCGGCGGTCTTGCGCTCGGCTTTGGTCGTTGTGGCCATGCCCGGAAAATAAGCTCCGGCGTGGCTTTAGGAGAGGCGTCGCGCGCGTCGCCCGAACGAGACACAGCGCTGGCACTCGATCTGCGCTATGGCGAGCAGACACATCTCGAGACAACGATGATCAAGCGCCGAATCGCGCATTGCACGTTTTGTGACATGATCCACGGCGCGGCCGAAGTATCGATCTGCCACGAGGATTCGCGGGCGATCGCCTTCATGGACGTGCAGCCCGTGAACAACGGGCACGTGCTGGTCGTGCCGCGGGAACACTACGAGTCGGTCGCCGAGATTCCACGCGACCTGGCGCTGCACCTGTTCAAAGTCACGATGGATCTGGGGTCGGCCATCCGGCGGGTTTCCGGCACCGACGCGCTCAACATCGTGGTCAACAGCGGCATCGAGGCCGGGCAGGACGAACCGCACTACCACGTGCACATCATCCCGCGCCGCCAAGGCGACGGATTCGACATTCCGCTGCCGTTCGGCGGGTCGGCCATGCCCGACCGGACGATCCTCGACGCCTACGCCGCCCGCATCATCGCCGCGCTGCGAGATCCGGTCACCGCGGCGGCGATGGACCGCCACGTTGCGATTCCGGTGTTCGAGGAGTCAGGCCCTATGAGGTCAAGTCCGGAGCGCGCCGACCGGAGCCGCGTTCGTGGGCCAACGTCCCAGGCCGACGGGTGGCAGCCGCGCGAAGGTGCGCATGGAGAGGTCGTCCCTGAGTCGTCCTCAGAGTCGAAAGAACCAGGCAGCGACGAGTAGCACCGCACGGCACGGCCGTGGGCAGGTCGACCACGGGTCCCTGCCGCGCCTACCACGCGGATCGCGTCCGAGAAAGAACGTCTCCGCGGGCCGCCAGAAGCGAGCCATCAAGCGCGCGGCGATGCGGGACTGCGACCGTCGCTGCGTCTACTGCGGCTCACTCCTCGAGTTCGACGTCGCGACCCTCGACCACGTCCATCCGCTCGCCCACGGCGGCGCCAACGCTCCCGGCAACGTCGTCCTCGCCTGCGCGCGGTGCAATCGCCTGAAAGGCGACCTGTTGCCGACTGAATTCTTCGCGCGCCATCCGTGGGCGGGGCTCAACTTCATCGCGCACGCGCGCGCCGTGCACCGCGCGCTCAAACGCTGCGCGAAACGCGCCGTGAGCCTCGCCTTCGCCCGCGCCGAACAGCAGGTGGCCTAGTAGTCCACGGGGCGCAGGTACGATTCGCCGATCGCCGTCGGGCTGAGCATCGCCACCGTCGGCAACCGCCGCTTCCAGTGCGTGCTCGCCACGCGCCGGCGAACGATCTCCACTTCCTTGGCGTCGAATCCGCGCGCGACGAGCTCGTCCGGCTGAAATCCCGCGACGAGCCAATTCAGAATCTCGTCCGCCTTCTTGTAGCTGATGCCGAAGTCGCCTTCGTCGGTCTGACCGACGACGAGGTCGGCCGTCGGCGGTTTGTCGACGATCACCTCCGGCACTCCGAGGTGCGCGCGAGCGCCCACACCTGCGTCTTGAACAGATCGCCGAGCGGATTGATCGGCGGAGAATCGTCGGCGTGCCACGTGAAGTAGCCGAAGAGCCGCTCCGTCTTGTTGCCCGTGCCGAGCGGAATCGCGTGGTGCTTCGCCGCGAGGTCGAACAGCGTGATCATGCGCATCCGCGCCATCACGTTCCCTCGGCGTCCGCCATCGGCGTCGGGTTCGTGACAGAGGTAGCCGTCGACCGCCGGCGTGATGTCGATCGTGCGCGATTCGATGCCGAGCGCGTCGATGACGAGCTGCGCATGATCGAGACTCTCGCGACTCGACGAGCGATACGGCATCCGCACGCCGATCACGTTCTTTGGGCCGAGCGCGCGCGCCGCGAGGTACGCCGTCACCGCCGAGTCGACGCCGCCCGAGACGCCGACGACGGCGCGCTTGAACTGGCGGCGCTCCATCTCGTCGCGAATGAAGTGGACGAGCCACTGCTCGGCGAGCGCCGCATCGATGGCGAGCGGTGCGGGCGGTTCGTGGCTCGTCGCGCCCACTTGGATCACCGGCAGCTCGTGCGGCCGGGCGCGGCTCTGCCGCAGGCGAATCGTGTCGTGCCGAATCGTCCGGCCGGCTCGCCGCGGGATCGAACTCGAGCGTACGCCGGCGCGCCGGCCAGGATGTCGTCGATGTTCCGCTTGAGGTGCGGCACCATCGTCTCGAGGTCGGCGATGAGCGGCATGTCCGTGCGCGCGCGCGTGCAGTCCGACAGATCCACGCTCACCGAGAGCACCGACTCGTCCCACAGCGGGGCGCGCGCCCGGACGTCGCCCGACGGTCCGGCCACCAACGATCCACCCGGGAAGACCTTTCCGCCCTCGCTTCCTACCAGACACGACAGCGAAACGAACACGCCGTGCTCGTCGGCGATGTCGCGAATCAACCGATCCCATCGGCTCACGCTCGCCGGACCCGGAACCGAGTCACCCTTGGGCTGAGTTCCACGAGCCGGCGCCGCCGCGCAGACGAAGATGATCTGCGCGCCGTCGAGCGCGGCGATCGTCGCCGTGAGGCTATGCCACGCGTCTTCGCAGACGAGGAGGGCCGCCCGGCCCCACGGGGTATCGAACGCGCGGACCTCGCGCCCCCTCTCGACGAAGCGCTCCTCGTCGAACAGGCCATACGTCGGGAGGAAGACCTTCCGATGGACGTGCGCGATCTTCGGCTCGCCCGCGCCGAGTGTGACGTACATCGCACTGTTGTAGAGCTTGTTGTTCCATACTTCGTAGAAGCCGAGCGTCACGTCGATCGGAGGCACGGGCGATGTGACGGCGCTTCGATAGACGGCGTCGAGATCCGCGGCGAGCGTACCGGCGGTGACCGCGCTGTCGCGAACGCCGCCCTCGAGGAAGTATCCGGTGAGCGCGCTCTCGGCCAAGCAGAGTACGTTCGGTCGAGGTCTGAGCTGGTCGATTTGGGCGAAGACCGCTTTCAGCCGCTCGAGGTTGCCGCGGTAATCGCCTTTCCGTGGCTTGATTTGAGCCACGGCGAGGTGGACGAGCGGGGGCATGGCACGAAAGGTAGCGCGCAAAGAACGAGGTGGGCGAGATTCCGTCTCTACGGGGTAATAGGAACGCACAGACATAATGGCCACATGATGTTGACTCGTCCTTCCCCGACGGCCGCCTTGCGCGTCCGTACCCTCACATATGCCGCGCTTGGCGCCTTGGACTGCGCCGCGGCGCTGGCCTCGCCGGCGCGCGCTCAGGACACCACGCCCAAGACCGGCGAGGCGTGGCAGATCATTCCGCTCGCCCAGTCGACGCTCGTCTACGCGCGCGACTCGTCGCTCATCGGCGAGATCGGGCGCGAGATGCGGACGAGCGTCCCGATGAAGTCGATCCCCTGGTACGTCCCGAAGGCGTTCATCGCGGTCGAGGACCAGCGCTTCTACGAGCACAACGGCGTAGACACCCGCGCGGTGCTCGGCGTGATCAAGGGCAAGATCCTCAACGAGAATCGCGGCGGCGGAAGCACGATCACGCAGCAGCTCGTGGGGTACATGCACCCCGACATCATCGACCGGCGCGAGGTCAGCGGCACGGCGGGCATCTCCCGGAAGCTGCACGAACAGTCGGCCGCGCGAGAGATGGAGCGCCACTACCCGAAGGACACGATCCTCCAGGCGTATCTCAACCAGATCAACCTCGGACGCGGCTGGTACGGCGTCGAGGCTGGATCGCGCCACTACTTCGGACATCCGGCGTCGCGTCTCACGCTCGCCGAAGCCGCGACACTCGCGGGATTGCCCAAGTCGCAGCCGAAATACGATCCGATCGCGCACCCGCAGCGCGCGAAAGAGCGCCGCGACTTGATCCTCCAGCTGATGGCGGACCAGCAGTACATCACGCAGGCGCTCGCCGACAAGACGAAGCTCGAACCGCTGGTGACCTCGCCGAACGCCGGCATGTCCGCCGCCGCGGGCTACTTCGTCGACGAAGTGCGCCACCAGGCCGAGCGCGCAGGAATCCCGGTGGCCACCGGCGGCTACAGGATCTACACGACGCTCGATCCGGCGCTCCAGCGCGCGGCGGTCGAGGCGGTCATCGACGGCACGAACAAGATCGAGGCGCAGAAAGGGCTACAAGCATCTCACACAAGCGCTCGCGAAGGGCAATCAGACCGACTACCTGCAGGCGATGGCGGTCGCCATGGATCCGCGCACCGGCGACGTCCGTGCGCTCGTGGGCGGCCGCAACTACCAGCGCGCGCCCTTCGACCGCGCGATAACCGCGCTTCGCCAGCCCGGTTCGTCGATGAAGCCGATCGTCTACGCGAAGGCGATCGAGGACAGCGTCTCGGCCAACACGATCGTTCCCGACACGGCGCTCGACATTCCTCTTCGTCACGCGGTCGAGGACCGTACAAGCCGTCAGGAAAATCGACGGGAAATTCTGGGGGCTCACCACGTGGAAGGAAGGCGTGCCGACGAGCATCGCGATGACGATGCGCGAAGGGCTCGTCCACTCGCGCAACATGCCGTCGCGATCCAGCTCGGGCATGCGCGTCGGCATGGACTCGGTCTCGGCGCTCGCGCAGCGTCTCGGCATCACGACGAGGATCGACCCGGTGCCGGCGAGCGCGATCGGCGCGTCGTCGGTGCACCCGATCGACATGGTCACCGCGTACACGGCGTTCGCCGACAACGGCGCCGTCGTTCAGCCGCGGTTCATCACGCGCATCAACGACGCGGCCAATCGCGCGGTGTACGCGCGTCCGGCGTCGACGCCGCAGCAAGTGCTCGACCCGCGCGTGGCGTTCATCGTGCGCGACATGATGCGCGACGTCGCGGAGCGCGGGAGCGGCACGGCGGCGAGAAAGGCCGTGCCCGACAACGTTCCCGTCGCCGGCAAGACGGGCACGACGAACGACAACCGCGACGTGTGGTTCGTCGGGATGACGCCCGACGTCGTCGCCGGCGTGTGGCTCGGCTTCGACCAGCCGAAGACGATCGCGAAAGGCGCGGTCGGCGGTCTGCTCGCGGCGCCGATCTGGGGAGAGATGATCGGCAAGTACTACCAGGGCCGCTCGACGAGCGGTTGGGGTCCGCCGCCGGACGGCCTCGTCTACGCCGAGGTCGATCGCACCACGGGCAAGCTCGCGACGGCGGCGACGCCGTTCGACATGCGGTACACCGAGTACTTCATGCCGGGCACCGAGCCCGAGGAACTGCGGGACAATCCGTGGAAAGTCCCGCAGTGGGGCCCGCTCTTCACGCCGTCGTCGCGCGTGATCGCCCCGGTCCTTACGGGACGACCTGCTCCTTGACCGCGTTGTTGTAGAACTTCTCCAGATCGCCGCGGAGCTTCTTCATCGACGGCTCGTCGATGTACATCATGTGCCCCGCGGTGAACTTCCCGACGGTGATGTTGTTCTTCGCCACCTTCGGGTCGATCGAGAGGTGCGACAGCGTGTACTCGACCGCCCAGTACGGCGTGGCCGCGTCGAAGTAGCCCTTCGGCGACGTACAACTTCATGTACGCGTTCTTGGCGAACGCCCGCTCGAGATTCGGCACGACGGTGGCGTACGAGTTCTGCGGGTAGTTCCAGCGCCCGATGCCGCCGCCGAGGATGTAGTACGTGTCCTCGTTGCGGTAGTTCAGCTCGCGGCGCGTGTAGTCGGTGAGCACCGGCGTGAACGTGTTGCGGATGCTGATGTCGCTCGGATCGCCGACGCCCGCGCCGCCGCCCCGTCCGCCGCTCAACGGCGCGAAGCCGGTGAAGCGGCCGTCGAGCCGCCCGACGGTCTCGTGCTGGTCGCGCATCAACTCGCGCGTCGAACGTGCCGAGCGCGACGCGCAGGTCGTTCTGGTCGATGATCTCTTTCGACAGGCCGGTGAACCGCGCCATCTGATCGATCGTCGCCTGGCGTTCGGCCGCCGTGAGCTTGTTCCCCTTCATCAGCGCCGACGGCGTACTCGTTCACCGACCACTTCTCCGCCGCCGCGGTGACTTCCTCGATCGACTGCTTCTGGAGATCGGCGGGAAGCTTCTTATGGTACCACGCCGTGGCCGTGTAGGTCGGAATGAAGTTGATGAAGCCGATGTCGTTGCCGCGCACCTGCGACGAATACCCGAAGTTCAGCACCGACGAGAGGAGAACGACGCCGTTGAGCGCGATGCCGTCGTCGGCGAGAAGACCGGAGAGACCCGACGCGCGCGTCGTGCCGTAGCTCTCGCCCGCCAGGAACTTCGGCGAACCCATGCGGTCGAAGCGCGTGAGATACAGGCGAATGAACTCGCGGAACGAGTTCAGATCTTCATCGAGCCCCCAGAAGCGCGCGCCGAGGGCCTGCGTCGCCGCTCGGCTGTAGCCCGTGCCGACGGCGTCGATGAACACGAGGTCCGTCTGGTCGAGGAGCGTGTTCGGATTGTCCTCGAAGCTGTAGGGCGGCGGCGGAGCCGTTCCGTCGGCGTTGAGCTTCACCTTTTTCGGCCCGAACGCGCCGAGGTGCAGCCAGACGGTCGCCGAGCCGGGCCCGCCGTTGAACGCGAACGTGATCGGACGCGTCGTCGGGTTCGCGCCGTCCTTTGTGTAGGCGACGTAGTACATCCCGCCTTCGACAGCGTCCGTTTGCTCGTTGCGAATCGGGAGCATGCCGGCGGTCGCCGTGTAGGCGATCGTCTGTCCGCGAACGTTGACCGAGTGATGCGTCGCCGTCGGCGCCATTTCGGTCATGGCGACGATGTCGCGCGGCGCGGACGTCGTGGCTCCGAAACTCGGTCGGCGCGCTGCCGCCACCTGGCGGCCGTATCGCCAGCCGACGGCGCTCCAGCCTGAGTCGCTCCGTTCTGACCGCCGCCACCGCCGCCGCCGCCCCCGCCGGCCGCCGCGTTGAGCGATCGCCGACGACGCGGGAACGACGAGAATCGCAAGAGAACGCCGAGCGCGCGCGCGCGCGGCGTGGCGAGAGAGTGTGCTTCTCATGCTGGCGTGCTCCGGGAGGTTGGGGCCTCTGGGGAGTCGACGCCGCAACAATTTGCACGGGTGACGGTGCCAGCGCGAGCGTGCGATATCAGCACGTACGGTCGCGTAGTCGGCGACGGACGCGGCTCGAGACGACGCGTAATGCAGGACGGGCCGTCTCGCGGACGCGAATCCCCCGGCGAGCGTAATGGCCGGGACGACGCGTTGTAGAACGACGCGAATCTCGGACGGGCGTAACCGCGGACGACGCATCGGGACGGACCGTAATGGCGCGGACGGGCGCGAGCTCGGACGAGCCGAATGTCGAGGGCGCGAATGTCCGCGGACCGACGTGAACGCGGACCGACGCGTTGACGGAACGAGCGAATCCCGCGCGGAGCGGAATTCACGCGGACAGCGTTGGTGCGACCGGCCGAATGCGAGGCCCAATCCGCGCAGTCGGATCCAGAGTTGGCCGAGATACGACCCCACGGCCGTCGCCGACTCTCAGGCGACTTTCGCCGCCTCCTCCTCCATCAAGCGTCGGCGAGGACGTCGGCTGCGCGGCCAGCGGCACGAGCGCGAGGTCGAACACCTCTTCGAGCGTGGCAACGCAGTGGAACTTGAGCTGGCTGCGCACGTCCTCCGGGATGTCCTCCATGTCCGCCTCGTTGTCCTTCGGGAGGATGATCGTGGAGATCCCCGCCCGATGGGCGCCGAGCACCTTCTCCTTCACGCCGCCGATCGGCAGCACGCGGCCACGGAGCGTGATCTCGCCCGTCATCGCCACGTCCTTGCGGACCGCGCGTCCCGACATCGCGCTCACGAGCGCCGTCGCCATCGTGACGCCGGCCGACGGGCCGTCCTTCGGAATCGCGCCCGCCGGAACGTGGATGTGCACCTCGATCGATCCGAGGCGATCCTCGGGGATCTGGAGCTTCGACGCGTGCGTCGCCGCGTACGTCATGGCGGCGCGCGCCGACTCCTTCATCACGTCGCCGAGCTGGCCCGTGAGGATGAGCGACACGTTCCCCCATCCGCTCACCTGCGTGCGCTCCTCGTCGGTCGAGCGCTGGCCCGCGCCGAACATGCGGCGGATCGACGCCTCGACGAACATGATGTCGCCGCCCGCGGGCGTGTAGTACATGCCCGTGGCGACGCCGACCTCGTTCTCCTCGGCGGCACGCTCCGGGTGTACGCGCGGACGCCCGAGCAGCGTCGCGTACTTCCTCGGCGTCGATCTTACCGTCGGCGATCATCGTGGTCTCGCCGGCGGCGATCTTCCGCGCGACTTTGCGCGCGACCGCGCCGACCTGACGCTCGAGTTGGCGGACGCCCGCCTCGCGCGTGTACTTGCTGATGATCGCGGCGACCGCGTCGTCGGAGAGCGCGACGTTCTTGCCGGCGAGCCCCGACTCCTCGATCTGGCGAGGAATGAGGTACTTCTTGGCGATCTCCGCCTTTTCCTTTTCCGTGTAGCCGGCGAACTCGACGACTTCCATGCGGTCGAGCAGCGGGCCCGGAATGTTCTGGAGGAAGTTCGCCGTCGCGATGAAGAGCACCTCGCTCAAATCGAACGGCACGCCGAGGTAGTGATCGGTGAAGTTGTCGTTCTGCGCGGGGTCGAGGACCTCGAGCAGCGCGCTCGCCGGATCGCCCTGGAACGACACGCCGAGCTTGTCGACTTCGTCGAGCAAGAAGACAGGGTTCTTTGTCCCGGCCTGCTTCATCCCCTGAATAATTCGGCCGGGCATGGCGCCGACGTACGTACGACGATGGCCGCGGATGTCGGCTTCGTCGCGCGCGCCGCCGAGGGACACGCGCACGTACTGTTTGCCGAGCGAGCGCGCGATCGACTTGGCGATCGACGTCTTGCCGACGCCCGGCGGGCCGACGAAGAGAAGAATCGGGCCCTTCGCCATCGCGCGGGCCTTCGCTTCCTTCGCGTCGGTGATCTGCCGCTCGCCGGCGTGAATGCCGGCGAGTTGAGGAGTCGCGTCTTCTTTCGTCGCCTTGAGCTTGGCGATCGACATCTCGCCGGTCTGCTTGAGCTCATCTTCCAGCTGCGCCGCGCGCAGCTGGCGCACGGCGAGGAACTCGAGCACGCGATCCTTCACGTCCGGCAGGCCGTAGTGGTCCTCGTCGAGCACTGTTTGCGCGCGCCCGAGGTCGAGGTTGTCGTCGGACCGCTCGTTCCACGGCAGCTCGGCGACCCACTCGAGATAGGTGCGAATGACCTGCGCCTCCATCGACTCGCGGCCCGATCGCTCGAGACGTCCGAGCTCGCGCTCGACTTCCTGTCGCGCCTCCTTGGGCAGCTCGAGCTTGTCGAGCTTTTCGCGGAGATCGCTGATCTCCTTCGATTCGTCGCCGTCGCCGAGCTCTTTCTGGATCGCCTTCATCTGCTCGCGCAGATACATCTCGCGCTGGCGCTCCCCGAGCTCTTCCTGGACCTGCGACTTGATCTCTTCCTGCGCCTCGAGCATTCCGATCTGCTTCTGGACCTGCACGAGGACGCGACGCAGACGCTCCTCGACGCTCAGGGTCTCGAGGAGGCCCTGCTTCTCGGGCGGCTGCACCTCGATGTAGCCGGCGACCAGGTCGGCGAACCGGCCGGGATCGGTGACCGCGTCGAGGACCTGGTGTACGACCTCCTCGGGCAGTCCGCGCCGTTCGCCGAGCTCGGCGGCGCGCTCGCGGAGCTCCTTGTGGAGCGCGACGAAGGCCGGATCGTTCTCGTTGACCGGCTTCATCTCCTCCACCGGCATCACGACGGCGCTGAGGAAGCCCTCGGTGGTGTTGAACTGGAGCGAGGTGGCGCGCTGCTCACCCTGGAGGAGCAGCTGAACGCCGCCAAGGCCGCGCTGGATCTGGCCGATGCGGGCGATGACGCCCATCGAGTACAGGATGTCCGGGGCGGGCTCGTCCGTGTTGTCGCGCTGGGCCACGGCAAAGACCAGCCGCTCCCCCTTGAGGGCCGATTCGATGGCGCGGAGCGTCCCCGGCCGCCCGGCGGCGATCGGCGCCGTCAATCCCGGGAAGATGACCGTGCCCCGGAGGGGGAGAACTGGAAGAGTCTGGCGAGTTGCCATTGTTTGCTGTTCGGAAGTGGGAACGTGCAACTGGCGACGCGGGGCGGCTAGGCCCGGCGTCGCACACGGCATTCCACTCTGCATGCGGCGCGCTTCGGTTTTCCGTCACGGTGGCAGCGTCAGCCGCTCGTTCTGGCGCATTCGAGACAAGAATCGGTACCACGACTGCCGGTCCGGCGTATAAACCCTCCTAATCTTTCCGGAAGTTTCGCCGTATGCTAAACTGCTTCACCGCCACACATCCACTTCGCCCCGCTAAAGCGAGCTAATCGCTTGTCCGAGCCCGTTTCGCCGCAATCGGATACAGAGCTGCGCTCGCTCGTCGAGCGCGCGCTCAGTGCCCATTATGAGCTGGACAGCGAGATCGGGCGCGGCGGCATGGGGGTCGTCTATCGCGCCAAAGATCGGCGTTTGAAGCGCACGGTCGCCATCAAAGTACTGCCACCCGAATTGGCGTTCCGCAGCGAAATCAAGACCAGGTTCCTGCGCGAGGCCGAGATGGCCGCGCAGCTCAACCACCCGAACATCGTCGACATCTACGCGGTCGACGAGCAGGGCGGCATCGTTTTCTTCGTGATGGCGTACATCACGGGCGACAATGTCGCGAAGCTGTTGCACGAGCACGGCGCGCTCTCGATCGACCAGACGCGACGAATCATGCGCGACGTCGCGGATGCGCTCGCTTACGCCCATGAGCGCGGCGTCATCCATCGCGACATCAAGCCCGACAACATCCTGATCGACGCCGACAGCGGGCGACCCGATGGTCACCGACTTCGGCATCGCGCGCGCGGTCAGCGAAGGCGAGACGCGGCTCACGGCGACCGGGATCGCCATCGGTACGCCGACCTACATGAGCCCGGAACAGGCGGCGGGCGAGCGGACGATCGACGGCCGCAGCGACCTCTATTCGCTCGGCATCCTCGGATACCAGATGCTCAGCGGCGAGCCGCCGTTCGTCGCCAACAGCACGCCGGCGATCCTCGTCAAGCACGTGTCCGAGCGGCCCATTCCCATCGAGCAGCGTCGTTCGGACGTGCCGCCGGATCTGGCGCGCGTGGTCATGCAGCTGCTCGAGAAGGATCCGGCCAACCGCTTCCCGTCGGCCGGCTCGGTCGTCGTCGCGCTCGACACTGGGCGCATGCCGGCGTTCACGAGCAGCGGAGGCATGGCGGTCGCGAACGCGGCGCCGGCGCCGAGCGCGCCGACCGCTCCGCCGCAGGCGCGGATATCCGGCGGGCGCACAGCAGTCCGGGTTTGCGCAGCAAGCGCCGACCGCCGAGGAGTACCGCCGTTGGGAGGCGCCGGAGGTCGTCAGGTTCCGCAAGAAGGTCGCGCCGTACCTGTTCATCAACGGCGTGCTCGTGGTGCTCGACGTCACCGCCGGCGTGGACGTGCTCTGGATCCCGGTGATCTGGACCATCTTCATGGCGTTTCGCTATTCGCGTCTCTGGTCCGACGGGTACGACTGGCGCGACGTGTTTCGCCAGCCGCGCGACCGCGACCTGGTCGACGTCGCGGAAGACGCGATCACGTACACGCGATCGATGTTCAATCGCGACAAGCGGCGCGCGCTGCGCGAGCAGCGGCGCAATCGAATCTCGCGTTCGGTGTACGACGCGGCAGCCGGCGGAGGTCCGCGCCCGCAACTTCCGCCGCTCGCGATGGACGACGTCGCGCGCGCCGCGGGAACGTTCGGCGACCGGATCCATCGCGCCGAGCGCGATCGCAACGAGATTCTCGCGCTGCTGGAGCGCATGCCGTCGTCCGAGCGCCAGCGGATTCCGGACGTGGGCCGCTCCGCGACCGCGCTCGCCGAACGCGTGCGCAACCTCGCGCTCGCGCTCGCCGACATCGACCGGAGCGCGGCGGCGGGCGGATCCGAAGCGCTCGAGGCGGAGATATCGCGCCTCGAGAACGCCGCGAACCCGCTCGACCAGAGCGGGAGCGACGAGCGCGTGCGTCGCCTCGCGTTCCTCAAGCGCCAGCGGCGCGCGATCGCCGAAGTGTCGGCGAAGCGCGGTTCGATCGCCGCGAAGCTCGAGACCTGCGTGGTCGCGCTGCAGAACATCAAGCTCGATCTGATTCGCTTGAACGCGGGCTCGCAGACGCCGCAGCACATCACGTCGTTGGCGATGGACGCGCTGAACCTGGCCGACAGCGTCGACACCGCGCTCTACGTGGCCGACGAAATGCGCACCACGGGGTCGAAACAGGCTCGCCCCTCGGCGGCTCGCTAACCCGGCGCGGTCGATGTGAACGACTATCTGCGCGACCGACTCACCGTCGCGGTCGGCACTCAATACCAGATCGAAAATGAGATCGGGCGCGGCGGCATGGCCGTCGTGTACCGCGCGACCGATTCGCGGCTGCACCGCACCGTCGCCATCAAGGTTCTCCCGCCCGACATCGCGTTCAACGAGTCGGTCCGCACGCGGTTCATCCGCGAAGCGCAGACGGCGGCGCAGCTGAGCCACCCGAACATCGTTCCCATCTACAGCGTCGACGAAGTCGGCAGCGACACGTCGGCGGCCGGCAGCCTGGCGTTTTTCGTCATGGCGTTCATCGACGGCGAGAGCCTCGGGCAGCATCTCGCGCGCGAGGGCGCGTGGCCCGTGGACCAGACCGTCCGCGTGTTGCGCGAGGTCGCCGACGCGCTCGCGTACGCGCACGCGCGCGGCGTCGTGCATCGCGACATCAAGCCGGACAACATTCTGATCGACCGCGCCAGCGGCCGGCCGATGGTCACGGATTTCGGGATCGCGCGCGCCAAGGCCGGCGAGACGCGCATCACCGCGACGGGCGTCGCCGTCGGCACGCCCGCGTACATGTCGCCGGAGCAGGCACTCGGCGAGCGCGAGGTCGATGGGCGCAGCGATCTCTATTCGCTCGCCGTTGTCGGCTATCACATGCTGAGCGGCGACACGCCGTTCAAGGCGATCAACACGCCGGCGATGCTCGTGAAGCACGTGTCGGAACGGCCGCGCCCGATTCGCGAGCGGCGGCCCGACGTGCCGGCGTACCTCGCGGTGGCGATCGACCGGGCGCTCGCCAAGAAGCCGGAGGACCGCTGGTCGGACGCGGCCGAGTTCCGCGACGCGCTCGCCGGCGCGCAGGCGTCGCATCGGCGCCGGCAGGCGTGGACGCCTCCGTCGTCGCAGATCCCTCAGTATCCCGGAGGAGAGTCGCGAAACGCGCCGCCCGCGGTGGCGTTAGTGCCGGCTCCTGCGCAGGCTCCGTCGCCGCCGCGGCATTTTCCGCTTCCTCCTCCGGGAATCAGCCAGAAGGAGCTGCGCCGCTGGTACAAGGCGCAGCGGAACATGCTGCGCGCCGAAGAGCGCGCCGCGTTCGATCGCGAGATCCGCGTCATCGGGATCCACCTCGAGAACTACAAGCGATTCGACGAGCGCCCCCTCGACGAGCGGGTCGACGCCTTTCGCCACAGCGTGATGAGCTGGGTTGGGGTGGAGCGGCGTGCTGCTCTTCATCAACGCGGCGATGACGCAGGGTCCGCCGTGGTTCCTGATTCCCGAGCGGGTTGATGTTCCTGAACGTGCTTCGGCACGGCAGCTCGATCTGGTCCGACGGCGTCGGTCCGATCGACGCGTTCAAGAAGGGAATTCGCGCGAAGCTGCGCGCGGAGCGCGGCGCCGCCGAGGTGCAGAAGGGAATCGCCGCGCCGCCACCGCCGCCGCCCGCTCCGCCGACGCCCGAGCAGCTCGCGGCGCAGCTCGCGCCGCCCGACGTGCTCGCCGGGCCCTACGGCGACGCGATCAAGCGCGCGGCGGCGGACCGCGCGCTCATGCGCGACATCACGAGCAAGTTCGGCGCGATCGAGAAGGAGCTGATCCCGGACATCGGGCCGACGGTGGACGCGCTGGCGCAGCGCGTCGGCGCCGTGGCGACGACGCTCCACCGTCTCGACGCCGACGTCTCCGGCGCGTCGCTCGGCGCGTTGGACCAGCGGCTCGCGTCGCTCCAGTCCGAGCCGGACACGCCGGAGCGCGAGCGGCGCGAGTCGCTGCTCCAGCGCCAGCGGAACTCGCTCGCCGACCTGCTCGAGCGGCGTCGGTCGCTCTCCGGCCAGCTCGAGAGCGCCGGCCTCATGTTACAGAACCTGAAGCTCGATCTGCTCAAGCTCCGGTCGTCGGGGCTCGGCTCGCAGATGGAAGACAATACGAGCGCGACGCAGGAAGCGCGCGCCTTGTCGCGCGACATCGGCCACGCCGTCGAGGCGGCCGACGAGCTGCGCAAGCTCTAACGGCGCAGCAGCGCCGCGATCGAGTCGGCGACTTGGCGCGGCGTTTCTTCCGGCGTGAAGTGGTGGCCGTCGGCGATCACGTCGAGCGTCGCGTTGGGAATCCGGCCGGCGAGCGCTTTCGCCGTGTCGAGCGGCAGCACGCGGTCGCGGCGCCCCCACACGACGGCGGCCGGGACGTCGAGCGACGACAGCCCGGCGTGGACGTCGCGATCGTTCGTCGAGAGGCCCTCTGATGTGCGCGGCGAGCGCCAGCGCGCCCTCCGGCCCGGCGAACGGCCGGATGTAGATGTCGATCGAGCGCGCGGCGCGGACGCGGTCGCCGAAACCGCGTTCCACTTCGTGTCGGAGCCGCGAGAGGAGAAACGCGGGCGGCACGAGCGGCGCCAACGGCAGCAGCGCCCGCGAGACGCGCAGGCGGGCGATGGGCCAGCGGTCGAAGGCGATGCTGTCGACCAGGCCGAGGTGCGACACGCGCGCGGCGTGACGCACGGCGATGCACTGCGCGACGCCTCCGCCGAATCCATGACCGACGATGCACGCGCGCTCGATGCGCAATTCGTCGAGCAGGGCGACGACGCGATCGGCGTGCGCGCTCGCGTCGACGGCGCGCGACAGCGGACGGTCGCTGCGCCCGTAGCCGAGGAGGTCGAGCACGACGAGACGATGTCCCGGCGGCATGAGCGAAACGACTTCGCTCCAGAGATGGCCGGAGGTCGGGAATCCGTGGATGAACACGACCGGATTGCCCGAGCCGCGCGTGCCGGCGGCGTAGTAGTAGAGACGCGCGCCCGACAGATCGATGAACTCACCGCGCACGCGTCAGCCCGTCTTGCATGGGGCGGGGAAGATGCGTCGGGGCGGTTTGAGAATGCTAGTAATCGCAGCGCGGAGCGCAAAAAGAACGCGGGCCGTCGATGGACGGCCCGCGCTTTCTCGATCAGTGACGATGCGACGACTAGCGAGGCGCCGGTCCACCGCCGCGACGTCCCTGCGGGAACGCGGCCATGATCTTGTCGAACTGCGCCTGCTGGTCGGCGGAAAGCAGCGCCTTGATTTCGGCCGTCTGCTTGGCACGCGTTTCGTTCATCTTCGTGCGCGCATCGGCGTCGCCACCGCGCGCCGCTTCCATCAACGGCGCCATCGCCGCGTTGGACGCCTTCTGGATCGAATCGGCCTTGGCGAGGATCGCCTCGGAGACCTTCATCGAATCCTTGAGCACTGCCATCGACTCGCCGGTTTCCACCGCGGCCGCCACCGCCGCCGCCCTGCGCCTGACCAACGCTGGTCACGGCAAGGACCATCACGGCCACCATCATCGCCATCCGGGTCATCGTCTTCATGTTTCTGCCCCCAAAGAGTTGTGGAGATACTTCGCCGTGCGTGCATCAGACCGCGATCCTGCGTGTACACCTACCATGCGACAGGATGGCGACATCAGCGTCGGGTGCGCCATGGTCCCGCGCATCGACAACCATTGTGAGCGCAACGCGTTAGTTGGCGCCCTCTAGCGCAAAAGCTCAAAACTGCTATCCTTACCGCCCCAAACGCAGGATGATCCTCGTTCCCAGCGCCGACGCTGGCCGGGTACTGCAGGCTCGGACTGAGCGACCTTCGTGACTCTGCCGCCCCTCCCCAGCTCGCCTTCGTCGAGTCCCTCTTCCGCGCCACTGCCGTCATCCGCAACGCCACTGACTCCGGCTGCGGCGCCGCCGTCACCTCCGGTCTCGTTCCCGATTACGTGGCTCTTCGAGCACGCATCGGCCCCGATCAAGTTCCGATCTGTGACGGAAGTCGCAAAACCATCAGGCGCGATCACGGACCGGATCGCGTCACTCCCGTTTACGTACGAACCGGCATTGACGTTGGCTGTGATGCAGCAGGCGGATGGGACGTGGAATCACGCGATGCTCTCGATCCCATCTTCTCGCGGAGAGCACTTCGACGGCATCGGCACGATCACCGCCGTGCGGCGATTGCTCGAGTACGGATGGGACAAGGACACGCCGCCGCTCACGCACGCGCGCCGAATTCTCTTTCGTCTTCTCGCCGAAGACGACGATCCCGAATACCTGTTCGAGTTCGGTAGCAAAGGAACCATCGACGAAGATCTCGCGCGCCGCTCGCGCGCGATCCTGCGCGAAGCGGCTGCGGCCGCCTTGGCGCAGGCCGGCTACGAGGGAGATCCGCGACTTCGCGGCGCCGCGCGCCGCATCCTCGAGCGCGTCGTCGCATACCTTCGCTCACCGCTCGCGCAGAAGCCGTTCGTTCGCGTCGGCAATCAGCACGTGCTCGCCGCCGAAGCAGCGCCGCCGTCGATCCACCTGCTGTTCATGATGGCGTACATGCCGCTCTTTCGCACCGAGCATCACGACGCGATGGAGGCCATCTACCAGCATCTGTCGCAGCCGCTCCCTCGACAGGAAGGCATGCAGCTCGTCGGCAAGAAGCCGACGGCGCAGCCGCAGCTGGTGCTCGGCGACATGCTCCCGAACCGCAACGCCGCCGACGACGACGTCGCGCTCGCGATCACGTGGCTCGAGCTGATGGCGCGGCTCGGCTATCTCCGCCGGAACGACAACTGGAGCAAGCTGTACGAGCGGTTCCTCGACGACCGCGACGCACAGGGCGTCTGGCATCCGCACAAAGGCATGTCGGCCGTGCGCAGCTCGAATCCGTACCTCTGGCCGCTCTATCCGCTCGAGGATCATCTCGCCGGCGACGAGCGGTGGACCGACGTGACCTTCCGACTCGGCCTGATCGGCCGGCTCGCGGGAAGAACGATCGAGCTCGTGTGATGCGCCCGCTGTCCCCGGCCGAGATGTTCCCGGCCGGCCGCGAGAACATCGCCGTGCGGTTTGTGACGCTCGTCACACAAACGCGTGTTCGAATACTCGAAAGCGGATTCTCGGGCGACGTCGACGTGGTCATGCTCCACGGCTGGGTAGCGTCGGCGTACTCCTTCCGCCACGAACTCGAGTCGCTCCCCGCGCTCGGCGCGCGCTGCCTTGCCGTCGACCTCCGCGGCTTCGGGCTGTCGGACAAGCCGGCGGCTCGCGATTCCTACACGCTGGATGCGTACGTCGCGGATCTCGACGCGCTGCTCGACGACGGTCGCGTCGCGGCGAGTTGTATTGATGGGGCATTCGATGGGCGGCGGGATCGCCCTCGCGTACGCGCTGTCGCGTCCCGATCGCGTGCGCGGACTCGTGCTGCTCTCACCGACCGGAGTCGCCCCGGTCGCATTCGCGACGATTCCGCGCTATGTGCCGCGGGCGCTCGCGGCGCTGGGCGGAGGGCGTCTCGTGCCTCGGTGGGGCGTGAGGTGGATCCTTCGGAACCTGGCCTTCGCCGACTCGTCATGCGCCACGGAACGGCACGTGGACGAGTACTGGGCGCCGACGCAGCTGCCCGGGTTCGCGCTGGCCGCGCGCGCGTCGGCGGAAGAGTTCGACTGGCGGCCGCTGAGCCAAGCGCAGTTGTCACGGCTGGCGAGCCCCGAGCCTGGTGATACTCGGCCGGAAGGATCGTCTGATCAGAGACGCCGGCCCGGCCGCGTCACGCATCCCTGGCGCGACCGTGCACGAGCTGGACGCCGGTCATGTCCCGCACGAGGAACGGCCCGACGAGACACATCAGCTCGTCGCATCGTTCTTGAATCAGGTACGTCACGCTGGCTAGCGCTAAGTCTGATAAGGAGTTAAATTGAAAGTAGAAGTGCTGCGGCAGGGGCCTCTTCGGAGGCCGCCAGGAAGGTCGCGGCGGTGAGGAGCGACGCGTACTTCGGTGCGCGGGCCGCAACGCCCCTCGCTTCGTGGAGCTGGCAGCTCCGCGATATGGCGCCGGCAAAGTGCCGGCACAATATGGCGCCGGTAAGAGTACCGGCACGAGTGAAAGCACCAGTCCCGGGAAGGTCCCGGGTGCGCGGCCCTGGTGCGCGACAATGGAACCCATGGCAACACACACAACTGAAGTAGAGCAGGCGGCAGCCACCGAGACTCGGAGATTCGACGAGCTCGGGCTGTCGGCGGAAGCGCTGAGCGCGGTCCGCGACGCGGGATACCTGAATCCGACGCCGATTCAGGCGCAGGCAATCCCGCTGATTCTCAAAGGGCGCGACGTGATGGGCCTCGCGCAAACCGGAACCGGCAAGACCGCCGCGTTCACACTCCCCATCGTCGACCGGCTGCTTGGCGGGCCCGCGCAGGACGCGGGCTCTGGTGCTCACGCCGACGCGCGAGCTCTGCGTCCAGGTCGAAGAGAGCGTGCGAAAGTACGCCCGACACGCCGAGCTGGGCGCCGCGACGGTGTACGGCGGCGTTCCGATCGAGCCGCAGCAGAAGCGACTGCGCGCCGGCGTCGACATCGTCGTCGCGACTCCCGGGCGGCTGATCGACCATCTCGAGAGGCAGAACGTCGTGTTCGACGATCTCGAGGTGCTGGTGCTCGACGAAGCGGATCGCATGCTCGACATGGGCTTCGCGCCGCAGATCAACCGAATCGTCGACCAGATTCCCAGCTACCGGCAGACGCTGTTGTTCAGCGCGACGATGCCGCCGGAAGTCGAGGCGCTGGCGCGAAAGTATCTGCGCAAGCCGGTCGTCGTGCAGGTCGGGCGCCGATCGCAGGCGGCGAACACGGTGTCACACGCCGTGTATCCGGTGCCGCGCGAGCGTAAGAGCGCGCTGCTCGCAACTCTGCTTCGCGAGGACCGGCTCGATTCCGTGCTGGTGTTCACGCGAACGAAGCACGGCGCCGATCGCGTCGTGCGCCATCTCGAGCGCGACGGCATCGAGTCCGCCGCGCTTCACGCCGACAAGACGCAGCCGCAACGCACGCGGGCGCTCGAGGACTTCAGGAGCGGACGCGTACGCGTGCTCGTCGCGACGGACATCGCGCAGCGCGGTCTCGACATCTCCGGCATCTCGCACGTGATCAACTACGACGTGCCGCAGCAAGCCGAAGACTACGTCCACCGCATCGGCCGCACGGGGCGCGCGGCGAAAGAAGGCGACGCGTTCACCTTCATGTCTCCCGACGAAATCGCGATGGTGCGACTCATCGAACGCGTGATCGGCCAGCCGATCCCGCGGATCTCGGTTCCGGGTTTCGACTTCGGGACCGAGGCGGCGGACTAGTTCGCGGGCGGAGCTTGGTACTGTGATCGAGTGCCGCGGGGTACTGCGACACGAACGGATTGAACTGAAACGAACTGAAAAGCTTTTTGGGGAACTGCGATCGGGAGGCTACCCGAGGCAGTTCCCCATTCTTTTCATCCGTTTGTGTCCGTGCCATCCGTTTGTGTCCGTGTTCAAATCGTTTATGTCCGATTGGCGAGCAAGGGCCTCCTCGCCGAGCGGGCCATAACCATGGGACACGGACACAAACGGGTTGAACGGAAACAAACGGAGAAAAGCTTTTTTGGGAACTGCGATCGGGACTAGTCGAGGCAGTTCCAAAGAAAGGCTGTTGCCGGCTCCGCGGATTTCCGCTTGTTCCGCGAAATCGTAGTTCCCGAGTCGTAATGGCCAGAACCGCGGAGCGTGCCTAGTGGCCGCCCTTTTCGCGCGTGATCACGACGAGGCCGACTTCGCCGTTGAAGCCGTCGCGGATGGTCGGGACGCCGGGCGGAGGGGCCCAGGGGCCGCCGTCGACGCGGACGTTGACGCTGTGGACGCCCGGAGAGAGAGGGAGCGCGAGCTCCCAGAGGTCGCGGCCGCGCCGGGTGAGCGTGAGCGGGCTCCAGTCGCTGAAGTCGCCCATGACTTCGACGCCTTCGACGCCGCCGACGCGAATGACGATCTTCTCCATGCCGTTCGTGGCGGGGCGCGTCTCGAAGCTGCGCACGAGCACCGTGTGCGGCAGCGAGACCGGGACCGCCGACTTCGAGATCGGGGAGTACGCGAGCTCGAGTCCGGCCATGCCGAACGAGCGCGCCGGGAGGCCGCGCAGCGGCAGCGCCGGCTGTCGGCCGCCGCCCGCGATCACGGCCACGCGGTCGCTGAGCCACATCGTGGCGCTCGCCGAGCTCCAGCGGCGCGAGTCCGGAGTCACGTCGTAGGAGTCGCCGAAGCGGTGACCCATCTGTCCCGTGAACTCGATCGGTCCGACGTCCCAGCGGACCGACGCCTCGAGATCGCTGAAGCGCGACTGCCGGTCGCAGGCGTCGTTTGCCGAAGACGCCACGCTGAGCGCCTGCATCGCCGCGACCATTCCCACGACGTTCGCCACCGGCGTCTCCGCCGAGCACGAGAGCGCCGCGCTCACCGTGTCGTGGAGCGCGGCGATCTTGCTGAACGAGAAATTGGTGAACGTCGTGGTGAACGTCGCGATGCCGAACTTGTTCGTGACGTCTCCGACCTTGGTCCAGAGCCCCGCGTCCGCCACGTCGGCGCTGGAGACGACGGCGACGCGCCAGGGACGAGCCACGCCTCCGCCGAACCACATCCCGCCGTAGTCGTGGAAGAGCACGTGGACGCGCGTCTGGACGTCGACCTGGTCGGTGCCGAGCGAGCGGTCGTCGAGCGCGCGGCTGGCGTTGCCGAGCATTTCGGCGCGAACGCCGTAGACGGTCGGCGAGGTGAACGTACCCGAGACGATGCCGTCGGCGATCTGGAGCTGCTGGTCCGAGAGAAGCGCGGAACCGCGCGCGGTCAGCTTCGCGTACGGCCGCATCCACTCGAACGTCGGAGCGAACCGGATCGCACTCAAGGGAAGGGCACCGTCGCTCACGCTGTACTGCGCCGCCTCCAGCTTGGAGACGATCTGCGCCGCCAGTCGCGGTCCCGTGGGGATCGCAACGAGCAGCGCAGTGGTCAACGTGACGATGGCGACCTTCCGTTCGCTCATATCACTCCGGACGGTTCACTCCGATCCTTCGCGCTCCTGCCCCTCAGGCGGCTGGCCTTTGCTCGGTGGTGCGCGACCGGCAGAGGGAGCTTCTCGAATCCGGTTCTGTAAGGCCGTCCCCGGATTGAGCCCTCTAAGGATGTCCGACTGAACGTTGTTCCACAAGCTCACGAACGTCGCGTCGTCGGCCCCGTCCTGCCACAGCTTGGATATGGCCGAGGACGCGTCTTCGGTGGGAACCCCGCGCGCCATCAGGCTCGCCCAGGTCGTGAACGCCTGGAGGTCGCTTCGATTCTTGATGCGCGCCCGGAACACGGTGAGCTGCGTGGGCTTCGCGCCGGCTTCGATGACGGCCGCGCCCGCCGCCAGCTCGTCGTCATCGACGTCGCCGAGCTGAGCGCGAGCCACGCGAAGCGCGATCAGCTCGCGGCGCACGGCCGCGACGATCTGGCGTCCGTCGGCCTTCTTGGCGATCCCCTCGTACGCCTTGAGTCGAAGCATGCGGCCGGGCAGTCCCTCGGTGTTCGCCGAGTCGATCAACAGCGTGATCGCGTAGCTGCTTCCGACGTCGAGCTTGGCGATCCGGTCTGGCTCCGCCGACTGCGCGCGCAACAGAGCCGGGGCCGCGGCGAGCGCGAGCGCCGCCGCGACGTGCGTCGTGCGAAAACCAACTCGAGAAGCCAGACCGCGAGCGAAGGTCACGAAGTTGATCCTCTCCCTACGATCTTTACGGAATTCGTGTGACCGAACCCGTCATCGGGCGCGGAAGGCGCGTTGGGATCGCTGCTCCACGATTTTCCGTCCACCACGTACGAGTACTGATGACGCCCGGCGGTCATGGGGACGACGACCGTCCAAACGCCGCTGCCCGAGCGCGCCATCGGCGTGCTCGACACGTCCCAGTCGTTGAAGTCGCCGACCAACGTGACGTGCTTGGCCGACGGCGCGACGAAAGTGAACTTCACGAACGTGTCAGAAACCGGGAGCTGCGAGACAGCAGCAACCGGAGGTTGCCCGGCCGTCGGGCGGCCGTCCCGGTTAGTCATCACCCCGCCGGCAAAGACACCGATGCCGACGAGGCCCGCCGCAAGGAGCGTGCTCCGTGCCGGCGACAGCGTGAGCGAGCGCGGTTCGGCGAACCGTTGGAACGCGTTGCCGACGCGGCTGACGAACGAGCGATGCGGAACCGGCTCGGCGCGGACGGCCGCCATCACGCGATCACGAGCGCCCGCGTCCATGACGACGGGGCGACGCGCCTCGCGGGCGATCCATTCCACGTACGGGCTGAGTTCCGAGTCAGTCATTCTTGATCTTCTCCCACCGCTCGCGCAGGCGGTCGCATGCGCGCTTTGCTCGCATCTTCAACGCGGAGACCCCAACGCCAGTCAGCGCAGACATCTCCTCGTAGCTCATCTCTTCGATGTACTTCAGGAGAAACGCTTCTCGGAGCAACGGGTCCAGCTCGTTCAGCACCCGTTGGACGAACTCCTCGTCCTCACCAGTCCATCCTTGCGACCGATCGGGTGCGTTGGCGAGAAGAGCTTCCTCCCGAACGAACACCCGCTCCCTATGGGTCCGGCGTGCAGCAACACTACGACATTGATTCACCAGAATCCGATACAACCAGGCGCTGAAGCGGTCACGTTCCTGATACCGATTCAACGCGCGGTAGGCTCGGATGAACGTCGCCTGCAGCGCATCTTCCGCGTCGTCGCGGTTTCCCAGCATTCGGACCGCAAAACGCGCGCACCGGTCGTAGTATCGGTCGACCAACGCGGCGTAAGCGTCAACGTCGCCTGCCAGCACGCGTTGAACGTCGGCGGCATCGTCGCTCATGTCCTTGCCTATAACCCACCCCCCTCCAGCGAACGTCACATTGCAAACTGCCCAGCCAGAAACCTAAGGGCCGTCACCACTTGGTTCGTCCGAGGCGGGACATAGTCAACGTGTCAACAAATGCCCCCCGGCGCACTGTGACTGTGAGATTCGTCACGCCGAATCCCAAACCGCGCGCGTCGTACACGGCAGAATCCCGGTTCGAGCCCAAAACGATCCCGTACACGGATCGAAGCTGTCGCCGCGAAACTCTGACGCCGCCCGTCCGCACCTCGACGACCCCGGCGGCCGAGTCGATCACGACCGCCGCGGTGACTCTCCGGGCGATGGCGGTCTGACGCGCGAACGCGAACTGCCCGCCCAACTCGGCCATCGCCCCCCGGACGGCGGACGCATCGCGCAAGGCGGCGAACCGGGGCGCGACGACGGCCAGGAGGACCGCCATGACGGTCAGAACGACGGTGGCTTCCAGCAGCGAAAACGCCGGCCGGGAAGCGAGGCGGTCGTGGGCGTGAGCGTGGCATCCAGGAAATTCAGCCTCGCCCGTCGGCCCGTGCATCACCAATTTGCTCCGCACCGTTGCCGCTCCCTTCCACGCCACCGCATCGACCCCATGCGCCCGCGACCAACCCGTCATTCGTCTTCGCCGCTCGCGAGCTTCGTCCGGCGTGCTTCCGCCGCCGCGCTGCTGTTGGCCGCGGCGAGCTGCGCGAACCCCCGCACGCAGGCGGCGATCGTACAGGAACTGAACGACGCCGCTTCCGAGATCAGCGCGGTGAAAGGCGACGTCGCTCAGCTGCAGAACGACGTCGATTCGCTGAGGCAGGTGGTCGCGAAGCAAGACACCGTCATTTCTCGCCTCGTCGAGGTGACGCATGTTCCTCGATAGGCGGCGAAGGCTGGGCAGCTCCGTCTGGCAGCCGGCGCTCGCGCGCTCTGGTGGACGGTCGCGCTATGCTTCAAGGTTGGATCGTGACCGAACCCGGACCAAAGGAGTCGCGACGTGCGTGTGAGGATCGAATACTGCACGATGTGAAACTACGAACCGCGGGCGACCGGTCTGGCCGCCGAGGTTCGCAAGCGATTTCCGGATGCCGACGTCGAAATGAGCCCGTCCAGCGGCGGGCGGTTCGAGGTCTTCTACGAGGGGCAGCCGATTTTCGAGAAGTCGAAACTGAAGCGGCACGCCGCGCCCGGCGAAATCATTCGGCTGCTGGAGGCCCGCCGCGGCGCGAAGGGTTAGCGCACGCATGAGAATCGCGATCTCCACCGGCGGCGGCGACGCGCCGGGTCTCAACGCCGTGATTCGCGCCGCCGTCTTGTCCGCAGCCGATCGCGGGTGGGATGTCCTCGGCATCAAGCGCGGCTTCGCCGGGCTGATGGGCGAGGACGAAGTGATCCCGATGACCCGCGAAACGGTGCGCGGCATCGCCCATTTGGGCGGCACGATCCTCCGCACGACGAACCGCGGCAACCCGTTTCACTATCCGCGCGTGCAGCCCGACGGCACGATCGTGAGCGAGGATCGCTCCGACGAGTTGATCGAAAACGCGGCGCGGCTGGGGATCGACGCCATCATCTCGATCGGCGGCGACGGGTCGCTGATCATCGCGCAGCGCCTCTGCGACAAAGGGATGAAGATCGTCGGCGTGCCGAAGACGATCGACAACGACGTCAGCGGCACGATCACCACGTTCGGTTTCGACACCGCCGTCAACACGGCGATGGAAGCGATCGACAAGCTGCACACGACCGCCGAGTCGCACGACCGCGTGATCGTTATGGAAGTGATGGGCCGCGACGCCGGTTTCATCGCGCTGCACTCGGGCGTCGCCGGCACCGCCGACGTCATTCTCATCCCCGAGATCCCGTACGACATCGAGAAGGTCTGCGAGAAGATCGACGCGCGCGATCGTGGAGGCCGGCATTTCTCGATCGTCGTCGTCGCGGAGGGCGCGTTTCCGAAAGGGGGAACGACGTCGACGCTCGGCGAGTCGCTGCCGGGGGAGGCGCGGCGCATCGGCGGGCTGTGCGAGCCGATCGCGCGGGAGATCCAGGCGCGCACGGGGAAGGAGACCCGCTCGCTCGTGCTCGGTCATCTCCAGCGCGGCGGCATGCCGACCGGCTACGACCGCTTGCTGGCGACGCGGTTCGGCGGTGCCGCGGTGCGGGCCGTCGCGGACGAGAAGTGGGCGCACATGGTGGCGCTCCAGTCGCCGCACATCGTGACGATTCCGATCAAGGAAGCTTTGCGCGAGCCCAAGCGCGTCGATCCCACGCACGATTTGGTGCTGACGGCGCGGGCGACGGGTATCAGTTTCGGAGACTGATCGCCGTTTTCGAGACGTCTCGCTCGTCACTCCGTACGGACACCGCATTCCCGCGCGGGTGACAACGGCGAGGTTCCACTGTATACAGTGTTTCCTCCAAGTCGTTGCGATCGTTAGTGTTCCGTCGGCGAAACCGTCGGTGGGGGCTGGCATCGGGCGTGCCCAGTACGGTTATCGCCACCCGGCTTCACGGGTAGCGGACGGAGGCTTGATGAAGCAGGTGTTCGCAGTACTCATCGTCGGATTCGCAGCGAACGCCGCGCCGCTCTTGGCGCAGCGGACGCCGCAAAAGGACAGCGCGAAGAAGAACGAATCCGCGGTGCCGGCCGAGTCGCGTCCGCCAAAGGGCATGTGCCGCATCTGGCTCGAGGGCGTGCCCGCCGCGCAGCAACCCGCGGTGACCGACTGCCCCTCGGCGATCAAGAATCGGCCGTCCAACGGCAAAGTCTTGTTCGGCGACGACTACTCCGACTCGAGCAAGACCAAGCAGGGCGACAAGGTCAAGCTCCCGCCCGGAGCGAAGGGCTTCACGGGCGTGAAGCCTCCGGCGATTCTTCCGGGACGTCCACCGGAGTAATCGGTCTCCACGCCGACGCCGTCTCGCGCGATCCGAGCGGTCCGCGACAAGTACGTCCCCGAGCACGATGCGTTCGTCGCGGCCGAGCCGCCGACGGGGCGCGTCATCGTCATCGCGCCGACGCGCGCCGCCTGCGAGACGATCGAGCTCGCGGTGCAGCTCCACATTGAGACTTTTCTCGAGCGGGAACACGGCGCGCGCGTGCGCGAGCTGGCGCGCGGCGGCAAGGGCTTCGGCATCGTCGCCGGCACCGGCACCGGTAAGACGCTCGCCATCCGTCCGATCGCCGAGGAGATACTTCGCACGCCGGAGCTGAAGGTCGGCGTCGTGAACCGCGAGCGCGAAGCGACGCCGGAGACGCCGACGTGGAACGTCATCATCGTCACGACCGGAATCGCGCGCCGCTGGTTCGAGGAAGGCGACATCCTCCCGCACGACACGATCATCGTCGACGAGATCCATCAGACGTCGGCCGAGCTGGAGCTGTGTCTCGCGCTCGGCAAGCGCGTCGGCTGCCGATTCGTCTGGCTCTCGGCGACGGTGAATCCGGCGTTCTATGCGAGATATCTGAACTCCGCCGACGTGCTCCAGGTCTACGAGTTCGATCCGGCGCGCGCGGCGCAGGTGCGGGTCGTCCGAAAGCGGGCGCTGGAGTTCCTGGACGACCGGTTCCTGCGGCAGCTCGGCAAGGATCGTCGGGGCGTGGCGCTGTTCGTCCCGACGCGGCGCGGCGTCGAGCAAGCGGCCGACCACGTGCGGCACTCGGCGCCGCGCATCAACACGGCGTTCTATCACGGCGGCGAGCCGATCCGCATCCTTCGTCCGTTTCTCGAAGGGCGGCGAGCGGAAGCCGTTCTTCCTCGCGATGACCGCGGCCGGACAGAGCGCGCTCAACGTGCGCGGCCTCGACACCGTGATCATCGACGACACGAAGTTCTTCAACGCGATCGACAAGGGCCGCAACGTGCTCACGCAGGAGCACCTCGGCGCGAACGAGATCCTGCAGATGGCGGGGCGCGTGCACGGGCGCGTCGAGGGCGGACGCGTGTTCATCCTCTCGGACCGCGACATCCAGTTCGACGTCGCTCGAGCCGACCGAGCCGGAGTTTCAGCTCGCGGGCGACTCGGAGCGCGTGGCGATCACCTGCGCCGCCCTCGGCGTTCGCGCGGACGATCTGGAGCTGCCGGTGCCGCTGGACAAGACGGCGTACCGCCGCGCGCTCGCGCTGCTCGAGGAGCGCGGAATCGCCGAGAACGGGCGGCTCACGACGTACGGGCGCTCGGTGGAGGCGATGCCGGTCGAGCGGCAGTGGGCCGAGCTGCTCGTGCACGGCGGCGACGAGCTGCTGCCGTATCTCGCCGTGATGGCGTCGGTCGAGTCGCTGCACCGAATGACGCGCGACGAGCGGAATCTCGAGGGGCTCGTCGTGCCGGGCAGCGACCATCTCACTGCGTACAACCTCTACGCCGACGCGTATCAGCCAGGCCGGAAGCCTCGGGATGGTGTACGATCTTCCGCGCCACGTGTTCGACGAGGATCGCATCGAGCGGTGGGCGGAGCGGCGCGGCGCTCTGGTGAAAGCGATCGAGGACGCCGCGCTCGGGATGGCGAGCGTCTATCGCGCGGTGGGCGTCGCGCTGCCGTCGCGCATGACGCGGGCGGGCGACGACAACGTGCGCGCGTTCCGGCGTCTCGTCGCCGACATCATGCCGTTCTCGCTCGTGATCGACGAGCAGACGACGTGGGGCGAAGAGGCGCGCGTCTCGAAGACGAGCGTGTGCGGGAGCTGGGGCGCGATCGCCGGAGACTTGCGCTACTTCGCCGACCGGTTCGGCAACCCGCGCGCGTCGATCGAAGGGACGCAGCTGCCGAGCGACGTCGTCCGCGAGTTCGCGACGACGGCCGATCCCGACGTCGTGTACGACGCCGAGCATCGCCGGTCGCCGCTCACGGTGCGGCGGCGCGTCGAGTACCACGGGTTCGAGCTCGAGCGGGACATCGAGCCGATTGATGCGTTTCCGCCGGCGCTGGCGGACCGGGCTCGGCGCGTGCTCGCCGAAGCGCTGGCGAAGGGTGAGGCGAAGCATCCGGGGGCGCGGGAGAGTCAGGCGGCGATCGAGTCGGTGCGTGAGACGTACCGGCGCTCCGGCGGCGCCACGCCGCGGCTGAGCTTCGCCGATCTCGCGGCGATTTACGAGCGGCAGCTCGCGGACGTGAGCTCGTTGAGCGACTTCCGCCGCGCGCCGCGTGACGTTCGACGCCGACGCGATCGTGCCGGCGTCGGTCCGCGAGCGCTACGCGGCGCTGCCGTCGACGGTGTCATTGCGCGACCGCGACGTCGAGATTCATTACGACGTCGAGGAGTCGGCCGACGGAAAATCGTTTGGCGTCGCGCGGCTGCGAATCCCCGAGAAGGTCGCGCGCAACCTCACCGAGTCGGAGCTGCCATCACTCGACCGGCCGCTTCGGTTCATCGTGACGCGCGGCGCCCGCGGCGCGGCTCGCGCGTCGACGCTGGAAGAATTGCAGGAGGAGCTCGAGCGTCCGTTCACCCAGCAGGAGCTGGCCGAGATCGAACGCGCGGACGATGAGCGCCGGCGTGAGCGCCACGAGCGGCGCCGCGAGAAGCACGCGAAGCACACACGTGGCGAGTTCAAGAAGCACCGCGACCCAAAGCGGGGCCGCCGCCGGCGTTAGTTCCGTCGAACCGCAACCGCAACTACTCGACGCAGAGACGCAGAGGGTGCGGAGGGTTCTACCTCAACGAGCTGGATTTTTTTTGGGGACTGCCGCTCAGGGTGCTTCTCGTGGCTGCCCGAGCGGCTGTCACGAAAAATCCTGGGCTCGTTGCGAGGGAAGGCACGGACGCCTGGCCGAATCCTCTGCGTCTCGGCCTCTCTGCGTCCGCTGCGTCAGGTCAGTTGTAGTTGTAGTTTGTAGTTGTCGTTGCAGTGTTGACGTTGGCCCGAACGTCAATCATCGACCTGCGCGACGTAGCTCTCGGTCCGGTACGCCTCGAACCCGCGCGCCTTGTAGTTCGGCAGCGCGCGCGGCGAGTCGAGCGTGCACGTGTGCAGCCACACGCGATTGGGCCCGAGCGCCCACGCTTCCATCGCCGCGCGCGTGAGCATCGCCTTCCCGACGCCTCTCCCAACGAACGTCTCGATCAACCCGAAGTACGCGATCTCCACCGATCCGTCGTCGCGCCGCTCGAGCTCGAAGTATCCGGCGCTCTCGCCGTCGACGAGGCATTCCCACACGGAGATCTCCGGCCGCGCGAGGTGCGCGGCGAGGCGCTCGTCGCTCCACGCGTTGCGGTCTCGCCAGTACCAGCGGTAGCCGACGGCTTCGTACAAGCGGCGATACTCGGAAACGCCGATCGCCGGCCGATGCACGAACGCCACCGACGAATCGGTGGCGTCTACGGGGACAGGGCGCAGCTGTTCAGGCGACCGCAGCTCGAGATACGTACGGACGACCTCGACTTCTCGGCTCAATGGGACTTGAGCTTCTCCCGGTGCCGCGCCGCCTTCGCGCGGTTGCCGCACGTGGACATGTCGCACCAGCGGCGGCGTCCGTTCTTCGTGTTGTCGAAGAACACGCGCTGGCAGCGCGGGTCGGCGCAGCGGCGCACGCGCGGCAGCTCGCCGAGGATGAGCGCGTCGGCGGCGGATTCGACGATCGGGATGACGAGGCCGGCGAACGCGTCGCCCACGGGCACGAACGAGCGAATGAACGTTCCGTCGGCCCGCTGCTCGACGCGGCGCGTGCCGGCGCTGCGGCCGAGCACGCGATTGATCTCGCCGAGTCCGTCGAAGCGCACGCGATCGCTCAGCGGCCCGCGCTCGGCGAGCGAGCGCAGCGCGGCCCGCACGCGCCGCGCGTCGATGAGCGACGCGGCCGCGCCCGCCGGCTGCTGTTGGGCGCGGCGGCGAATGCCGCTGGCGCGTTCCGCGTCGAGCACCGCGGCCGCCTCGAGCCAGCGCACCATCGAATCGAAGTCGCGCAGAGCGTCGAAGCGGCGAATGCCGAACTCGGAGTTCACGAAGTCCAGCCAGAGCCGCTCACCGACAAAGACGAACGGGGACCGTTCGCCCATGGGGCGCGGCACGTAGGCCAGGGTTCCGGCGTCGGAGGTGGAAGTGAACGTGAGCATCATTCTCGGCGAGGGACTGCAAGCATATCGCTTCGAGTTTCGCGCAGCAAGAACGAGCAAGCGTACACGGCTTGGCGGTTACTGATCGCCGCCACTTGCGGAACGCGCCGCGATTTGTATTCGGGGCTACGACGGCGAATTCAACTGCGATCGATTCGTTCCACGCGCTACATTTGTGAGCATGTCTCCATCGCCCGATCCGTCGACGTACTACCGGCGAGGATTCGGGCTGGCCGCCGAAGTCCGCGACGATCTCTCGGCCGACTACGACGGCCGCGTCGTCGACTTGCTGAAGTCGAACGACTACACGCTCGTCGTCGGCGACGTCACGATCCGTCTCGCGCGCGAGTTCGGTTTCTGCTACGGCGTCGAGCGCGCGGTGGAGTACGCCTATCAGACGCGCCGCAAATTCCCCGACCGGCGCATCGTGCTCGTCGGCGAGATCATCCACAACCCGCACGTCAACGAACGGCTGCGCGAGATGGGGATCGAGATCTTGTTGCCCGGGAAGACGGGCTTCGATTTCTCGTCGATCAAGCCCGAGGACGTCGTGATCCTGCCCGCGTTCGGCGTGACGATCGACGATTTCGCCGCGCTGCGCGACGCCGGCTGCATTCTCGTCGACACGACGTGCGGCTCGGTGCTCAACGTCTGGAAGCGCGTCGAGAGCTACGCCAAGGACGGATTCACCGCGCTCATCCACGGCAAGTTCTACCACGAAGAGACGCGCGCCACGGCGTCGCAAGTGCGAAAATACCCCGACGGCCACTACCTGATCGTCCGCAACATGGACGAGGCGCGGATCGTGTGCGGCTTCATCGAAGGGCGCGTGTCGGCCGAGTCGCTGATGGAGTCGTTCGCGCGCGCGGTGTCGCCGGAGTTCGATCCGGAGCGCCATCTGCGCCGGATCGGCGTCGCGAACCAGACGACGATGCTCGCGCAGCGAGTCGCTGGCGATCGCCGCCGAAGTCGGCGACTCGATCGCGCGGGCGCGGGGCGAGCCGGCGCGGGCGAGCGACTTCCGCAGCTTCGACACGATCTGCAGCGCGACGCAGGAGCGTCAGGACGCCGTGCGCGAGCTGCTCGACGCCGGCGTCGACGCGATGGTCGTGATCGGCGGCTTCAACTCGAGCAACACGATCTCGCTCGCCGCGCTCTGCGCGGAACGGGTTCCGTCGTATCACATCGAGTCGTCGGCGGGGATCGATCCCGGAGGCGCGGACGATCCACTATCGCGTCGCGCAGGTGAAGCACGACGAAGCCGACGCGCGCGACTGGCTCCCCGCCGGCCCGGTGCGCGTCGGAGTCACGGCGGGCGCGAGCACGCCCAACAATAAGATCGGCGACGTCGTCGCGCGCGTGCTCGCCACGCGCGGGCTCCGCGTCTCCGTCTAGACAGAAATCGCGCGTGATCGAGTTCGCGCGGTACATCGCGCTCGGCGACTCGGTGTCGATCGACCTGTACCCGGCGCTCGACGCGGGCGAGATAGACGTCGCCGTCGCGCTCGAGCGCGATCCTTCCGTCGGCCGCGTCGCGCCGCTCGGCGCGGCGTCGCTGCTCTATCACAACGCGCACGACCGCTGGCCCGAGTTCGCCGGCGACGATCTCCTGTCGCGGCTCCCGGGCATCGAATTTCGGAACCTCGGCGCCGACGGCGCGACGATCGGCGACGTCTTCGGCGAGCAGATGTCGCAGCTCGACGAGACCGACGAGCCGACGCTGGTCACGCTCACGGTGGGCGGGAACGACCTGCTCAGCGCCTACGGCAGCCGCGCGCGCCGCTCGCTGCTCGACAAGATCGAGAACGACATCGCCGACGCGTACGATTTTCTGCTCGACACGCTGCGCGCGAAACTGCCCGGCGGAACGTTCGTCATCGCGACCGTCTACGACCCGTCCGATCGCAGCGGCGTGATCCCGGGCGTGTACGACGCCGCCGGCCCGTTGCCGCTCGACATTCTCGACCGATTCAACGCGCACGTCCGCGCGCTCGGCACGGGAACGCCGCGCACTCTTCTCGCCGACGTGCATGCCCATTTTCTGGGCCACGGCGTGAGCGCGGCCGAGTCGGATCAATGGTATTGGCGCCGCTCGCTGATCGAGCCGAACGCCAAGGGGGCAAGCCAGGTCAGGAGCGTCTGGCTCGAGGCGCTTCGGCGGGCGGGCGCGATCGAGTAGCGCCCGCCGTTTCCACCAAGAGCGTTCGCCCGTTTGTTTCTGTTAGATCCGTTCGTTTCCGTGTTCCAATCGTCGATGCCCGTCTTCGGCACGTCGAGTCCGTCAGTGCCAGTTCGGGCATCCGCAATTGGACACAAACGGATCGAACGGGCACAAACGGAAACAAACCGAGAACTTGCTTGTGCTGGTTTGGGTTCGAGGGTCTTCGGCGCCCGCCGGGCCGTCACGAGCGATGGTCATGCCCGGCGGGTTGTCTCGGCGCGAATCGCGGCGCAGACTATCGAGTGATGCCCAACGCTTTTGGCTTGATCGACCCGAATGACCCAGCGTTGCGCGACGAGCCGGCGGTCGCGCTGGCGACGCTCGTCGGCGCGACGGGGGGTGGGTCGTCGAAGAAGATCGGCGCCAAGATGATCGTCGGGCGCAGCGGACGAATCATCGGCGGCGTGACGATCGGTGGATGCGTGGACGCGCAGGTCGTCGAGGCGGCGGACGCGTTGGTCGCCGACGGCGGCCCGGGCCAGCGTCTCCTCTCGATCTCGCTCGATGACGACGAAGCGTGGGAGATCGGGCTCACCTGCGGCGGGACGCTCGACGTGCTGCTGACGCGCGTGGTTCCGTCGGCCGAGTCGGATCCCACGGTCGTGGCGCACCGGCGCGCGTTGGAGCTGCTCGAGGCCGGCGAGGCGGCTGTCATCGTCACGCCGCTCGACTCCTCGATCGAACCGCGAACGGTGCCGGCGTCGGAGCTCGCGGAAGGCGGTCCCGAGCCGCGCGTGTTTCTCGACCGCGTCGCGCCGCCGCTCACTCTGGTCATCGTCGGCGCGGGGCAGATCGCGATGACGCTCACGCGACTCGCGCGCGAGCTCGACATGCGGACGATCGTCGTCGACGGGCGCGAGCGATACGCGACTCCCGACCGATTCCCCGACGCCGATGAGATCCGCGTCGGGATGCCGTCGGAGATCGTCGCTGGCATCCCGTCAAACAAAAACGTCGCCGTCGTGCTCGTCGCGCACGACTATAAGTACGAGCTGCCGGTGCTGCGACAGGTGCTTCGCGCGCCGGTCGGCTACATCGGACTCCTCGGCAGCCGAAAGCGCGGCGCGGCCGTGCGAGACCTGCTCGCCGCCGAAGGCTTCACCGCGGACGAGCTGGCGCGCGTGCACACGCCGATCGGCGTCGATCTCGGAGGCAAACGGCCCGAGGAAGTCGCGCTGTCGATCCTCGCCGAAGTCGTCGCGGTGCGAAACGGAAAGCTGGCGTGAGCGCGCTGCGCGCCGTCGTCCTCGAGCATTTTCGGCATCCGCGCAATCGCGGACCGCTCGTGGGCGCCGAGGCGTCGGCGGAGGGCGCGAATCCTCTCTGCGGCGACCGCGTGCGGATCGAGCTGCGCTCGGAGCAGGGAGGATGATCGCCGACGCGCGATTCACCGCCGACGCGTGCGCGCTCTGTGTCGCGTCGGCGTCGTTGCTCACCGAGCGGGTGCGCGGGATGCGGCTCGACGCGGTGACCGGCGTGGACGAGCGATGGCTCTTCGCGTCGCTCGAGGGCGAGCCGCCCGCGGCGCGCCGCAAGTGCGCGACGTTGCCGCTCGACACGCTGCACCGCGCCGCCTCGAACCTGCGCGTCGGCGGCGCAATGATCGTCGGTCTGCTGCTGGCTGCCGGCGGCGGAACGCGATTCGGGTCGCAGAAACTTCTCGCCCGCGTGCACGGCGTTCCGATCGTCGCGACCGCGGCGCGCACGCTGGCGCCGCTCGTCGATCGGCTGATCGTCGTCGTGGGCTCGGAGGCGCAAGCAGTGACCGACGCGCTCGCCGGCATCGACGCGACGCTCGTCGAGAATCCGCGCTGGGCGGATGGATTGTCGACGTCGCTCGCCGCCGGTGTGGAGGCCGCACCCAAGGAAACGAAGGCCGTGATCGTGGCGCTCGGCGACCAACCGGGCATCGATCCCGCCGTCGTGCGCAAGGTGATCGCGCGTTGGCGCGAAACGGGACGGCCGATCGTCTCGACGCGCTATCGCGGGAATCGCGGCCACCCGGTCCTGCTCGGGTGCAGCGTGTTCGGTGAGGTTGGCGCGATCTCGGGCGACGTCGGGGCGCGATCGCTCATGGAGCGCGACGCGTCGCGCGTCGCCTTCGTGGACGTCGACGCCGACGCGCCGCCCGACGTCGACACGCCCGACGATCTCGCGGCGCTCGACGCCTAAGCATCGGTTCCGCCGCCGGGGACAGGCAACGCCCTCGCTCCTCGGCGCGTAGCGCGATATCGTTGTCCGCCGTGCCAGCTCCCCGACTCTTCAGGCAGACAGCCGGAGACCAAATACGATGTCCCTCTCGTCTTCGCGTTCGTTTCTCTGCGTCCTCTGCGTCTCCGCGGTTCTGGTTCTCCCGGCGAACGCACAATCTCAGCGCCCTCTGACCATGGCCGGACGCTCCACCGTCTACGCGCCGAACGGCGTCGCCGCGACGAGTCAGCCGCTCGCCACGAGCGCCGCCATCGAAGTGATGGAACACGGCGGCAACGCGATCGACGCCGCGGTGACGGCGGCCGCGGTGCTCGCCGTCGTCGAGCCGATGATGACCGGCCCGGGCGGCGACATGTTCGCGCTCGTCTGGAGCGCGAAGGACAAGAAACTCGTCGCGCTCAACGCGAGCGGCCGCGCCGGATCGCTGATGACGCGCGAGGAGCTGGTCAAGCGCGGACGCGCGCGCATGCCGACGAGCGGCGTCGAGACGGTCACGGTGCCGGGCGCCGTCGCCGGCTGGGACGCGCTGCTCAAGAAGTACGGAACGATCACCCTGTCGAAGGCCGTTGCAGCCGGCGATCGGCTACGCCGAGAACGGCTTCGTCGTGACGCCGGTGATCGCGGGCGACTGGGCCGGCGCCACGCGCCGGTTGCAGAGCGACCCGGGCGCGACGGCGACGTTCATGCCCGGCGGCCACACGCCGAAAGCGGGCGACTGGTTCCGCAATCCCGACATGGCGAATTCGCTTCGCCTCATCGGCAAGGACGGGCCGGCGGCGATCTACGGCGGCGAGCTCGGACAGAAGATCGTCGCGCGCATCAAGGAGCTCGGCGGCTTCGTCACGCTCGAGGATCTCAAGAAGAACCAGCCGACGTGGGTGACGCCGATCTCGACGACGTTCAAGGGCTACAGGGTCTGGGAGCTGCCGCCGAACAACCAGGGGATCGCGGTGCTCGAGATGCTGCGGATCCTCGACACATACGACTTGAAGTCGATGGGCGCGAACACCGCGCCGTATCTGCACCACTTGATCGAAGCGAAGAAGCTCGCCTACGCCGACCTCGCGCGGTACGACGGCGACGCGGACCATCTCACGATTCCGCCGAGCCAGATTCTCTCCGATCCGTTCATCGCCGAGCGTCGGAGCCACATCGACGAGCACAAGGCGCAGACGCACGTCGATCCGGGGCCGGGGCGCACGTCGAGCGAGACGATCTATCTCACCGTCGCCGACAAAGACGGCAACATGGTGTCGTTCATCAACAGCCTGTTCGACGAGTTCGGGTCGGGGATCGTCGTGCCGGGGACCGGGTTCGCGCTCCAGGATCGCGGCGCCGGGTTCACGATGGAGCCGAACCTCCCGAACACAGTGGCGCCGGGCAAGCGCCCTTTCCATACGCTCATTCCAGGATTCGTAACGAAGCCCGGCCCGAACTCATCGCCCGACGGCACGCGGCGACGAGCCGTACATGAGCTTCGGGCTGATGGGCGGCGCGATGCAGGCGCAGGGGCACGCGCAGTTCCTGATCAACCTGCTGGTGTTCGGGATGGACTTGCAGGAAGCGATGGACCAGGGGCGATTCCGGCACATGGACGCCGCGCGCGTGATCGTCGAGCCGGCGATCCCGGACAGCGTGATCGCGCAGCTCAAGGCGCTGGGTCACGAGGTGAGCATCGCGCGGCCGTCGCAGTTCGGCGGCAGCCAGGCGATCATCAAGCTCGCCCACGGCTACGCGGCGGCGTCGGATCCGAGAAAGGATGGGCACGCCGCCGGGTATTGAGCGGACTCGAGAGGTCAGGATTCGGTATGCGACGCGCGTGACGCGTGACATGGCGGTGCATGGTGGGGTCCGTCATATTCGGTCGGACACGAGAACAACTCATTCGAGACGAGGGGGCACGATGCGAATCACGATGGCAATGACGGGCGTCCTGGCGATAGCGGCAGTGGCGCCGCTCGCGGCGCAGCAGCAGCAGGGGAAGGACAAGGATCCGACGAAAGCCGTTACCGCGGGTGCGCTGCCGGCTGGTTGGGCGACGCTGCCCGACCATGCGAACATGGCCGCGAAGTTCGAGGCGATGGGACCGGGCTTCCACGTGACGTCGGGCGGGGCCGGGATCTACTACCGCACCGCCGACGCGCAGAAGGACAACTTCACCGTCTCGGCGAACTTCCGCCAAGCGGCGAAGGGCGAGCACGCCGAGGCGTACGGCTTGTTCACCGGCGGCCGCGACCTCACTGACGCCGCGAAGCAGACGTATCTCTACTTCGAGGTGCGGCAGGACGGGATGTACTTCATCGCCCACCGCTCCGGCGCGAACGTGCACAAGCTCGTCGATTGGGCCGCCAGCCCGGCGATCCACAAGATCGACGACACGCCGAACGCGACAAACGATCTCGCGATCAAGGTCGCCGCGGACTCGGTGCGCTTCTTCGTCAACAACACGCAGGTGAACGCGCTCCCGCGCAGCGGGATGAGCGGCGACGAGAGCGGCGAGGTCGGGCTGCGCGTGAATCACAACCTCAGCGTGCACGTCGCCAGCTTCACGGTGAAGCCGGGCGCGAAGTAGCGAATTTCCGGGCGCGCAAGCGCTAGCGAGGGCGGTGCCCCAGGCGACATCTTGGGCATCGCCCTCGCGGCGTTTTGGTCGCGCCGCGCCTCCGCAGCAACCTTTTTCCGTCGACATGACCGCACCGACCACCTCCGCGCCGAGAGGCGCCTCCTATACGCCGCCGGCGTCACCGGCCATCGCGCCGCGGTGATCGCGAGCTTCCTCGGCTGGACGCTCGATGCGTTCGACTTCTTTCTCGTCACGTTCGCGCTGACGGCGATCGCCAAGGAATTCGGCCGGCCCGACAAGGCGATCGCGCTGTCGTTGACGATCACGCTCGCGTTTCCGGCCGGTCGGCGCGTTCATCTTCGGGCTCATGGCCGATCGCTACGGCCGCAAGATCCCGCTGATGATCGACCTCGTGTTCTACTCGATCGTCGAGGTCGCGACGGGACTCGTGCACTCGTACGCGGCGTTCCTCGTGCTGCGCGCGCTGTTCGGCATCGGCATGGGCGGCGAATGGGGGGTCGGCGCGTCGCTGGCGATGGAGAAGGCGCCGGCGCACCGGCGCGGCGTGCTCTCCGGCTTCCTGCAGGAGGGCTACGCGCTGCGGCAACCTGCTCGCCGCGCTGTGCTTCCTCTTCGTGTTCCCGCGCTGGGGATGGCGCCCGATGTTCTTCATCGGCGGAATCCCCGCGCTCCTCGCGCTCTACGTGCGCTCGTTCGTCAAGGAATCCGAGGTCTGGGAGCGGACGCGGCATCGCGACTGGGGCGCGTACGGCCGCGGGCTCGTGTCGCACCTGCCGCTCTTTCTCTACCTGTTCGTGCTGATGATGCTGATGAACTTCATCTCGCACGGCACGCAGGACATGTATCCGACGTTCCTCAAGCGCGACTGGAACTTCACGCCGCAGCGGATCGCGATGATCACGGCGATCGCCAACGCCGGCGCGATCACGGGCGGGATCCTGTTCGGCTTCTACTCCGACCGCGTCGGGCGGCGCCGCGCGATCGTCAGCGCGCTCGTGCTCGCCGTCGTGGTGATTCCGCTCTGGGCGTTCTCGAAGACCGTGCCGCTCCTCGTCGTCGGCGGATTCACGATGCAGTTCATGGTGCAGGGCGCGTGGGGCGTGATCCCGGCGCACATCAACGAGCTCGCGCCCGATTCGGTGCGCGGCTTCCTGCCGGGCTTCGCGTATCAGTGCGGCGTGGCGGTGGCCGGGACGATCGCGTACATCGAGGCGGTCTTCGCCGACCACATGACCTACGCGACGGCCATGGCGTTCACCGCGGCCACGGTGTTCATCCTCGGCGCGATCGCGGCGTGGGCGGGGAAGGAAAAACGCGGCATCGTGTTCGGAGAAGTGGCGCCGGTAGGCATGGAATAACCCGCGGGGAAGCCCGACGCGGGCGGGTAAACGCCCGCCCGAGGCGTGACGTCACATGGACGTGTTCACGCAATCATCGGTGATCGGGGGCGACGACGGCGACCTGCCGTCGCTCGTCGACGAGGTCCGGTCGGGGAAACCCGCCGCCCTCGAGCGGCTCATCGCGCGCGTGCAGTCTCGCGTGCGCACGTGGGCCGTGCGATTCACCGGCGACGAAGACACGGCGGACGACGTCGCGCAGCAGGTGCTGATCGGCCTCGACCGGCGGGTCAAACGCTTCGACGGCGCGAGCCGCTTCACGACTTGGCTCTTTGCCGTGACGCGGAACGCCGCTCTGTCGGAGCGTCGCAAGTCCGAACGGCGCACCGCGCTCGCGAACGAGCACCATTCGCTCGCGCTCGAGGAATCGAGCCGACGGCTGCGACGATCCGGACGCCGCGCGCCTCGCCGCGCTCGTCGTCAAGTATTTCGACGCGCTTCCGCGGCGGCAGCGCCAGATCTTCGAGCTCGCCGATCTGCGCGGGCTCACGCCGACCGAGATCGCGACAAAGCTCGGCATGGAGGCGGTCACGGTGCGCGGACACCTGTTCAAGGCGAGACGCGCGATTCGCGCCAAGCTGCTGGAGCATCACGAGCGACTGCTCGAGGAGTACACCGAATGAACTGCACCGAAGCACGTGAGGCGATGCTCGTCGCCGAGCCGGCCGAGTTCCGCGCAGAGGGCGGATCCGAGCTTGCCGCGCACGTCGGCGAGTGCGAGGCCTGCCGGTCGCTGGCACGCGCGTTGGCGGGCGATCTCGATCGACTGTCGTCGCGGATTCGATCCCGATCGAGACGCCGAACGCTGATGCTCGCCGCTCTGCCCATCGCGGCGGTGCTCGTCGCGACGGTCACCGTCATGACGAAGCGCGCCGATCAGCCCACGGTCGCCTTGCAGCCGCGCACGGACCGGCCGGCGAGCGTCGTGTCCATCGAAGTCGGCGTCGGACAACAGGCAACGGTGATCAAGACGGCCGATCCAAAAACCACGCTGGTCTGGATTTCCTCACGGAGCAACTGATGCGCTTCGCTCGACTTGTACTCGTGACCTTTCCGGCGCTTGTGAGCACGCGGGCGACGGCGCAGCAGCAGTCGGACACCTCTCGCCGCAAGGCCCCGGCGGCGTCCACTGTCCGACAGGGCGACTTCATCGTGAAAACGGTTTCGCTTCACCATCTGGCATCGGGCTCGGCGGTCAAGCTCCTCGCGCCGTACGCTGTCACACCCGGCGGGGGAGTGTTCGAGGTGCCCAACGTCATGGCGGTCACGATCAGGGAAGTCCCGCCGATCTACAATGAGATGCTGGGCGTGCTCGAGAAGTATGACCGCGACCCCGCCACGGTAGTCCTCAACTTTCAGCTCGTCTCGGCCGAGCAGACCAACTCACGAGATCCCGCCGTTGCGGGAATCGATTCGCTGCTGCGCGGCGTGCTCAAGTTCTCCGGCTATCGACTGCTCGGTACGGCCATGGCGACGACGGGGGAGGCCCACATGGTCACGCAGACGATCGCCGCCGACAACGAGACGCTCTCGCTGACCGTCGAGGTTCGCGACGTTCGCGTCGAGGGCAACGATGCGAGCGTGAATCTCTACGTATCGCTCGAGAGGCCGGCCATTCCCGCGCAATCGACGGGGACCGCGTCGGTGGCCGGCCGAGCCGCCGTGAGGCTCCTCTCGACCGGCGTCACCGTTCCCATGGGTCAAGTCGTGCTGCTCGGCACATCGGCCAGCGACAACGGCCAACGCGCCCTGATCCTCACCGTCCGCCCGCAACTCGCCAAGCGGTAGCCAAGCATCCTGCTGCGCGGAATCAGCCTACCGTTCTGAGTTCAGCAAAAAAAATCATGAACGCGGATGCGCGCGGATTGTGCGGATTGACGCGGATACAGGGTTATCAGCGTAGATCCGCCAAATCCGCGGAGATCAGCGTTCATGCTTTTCTTTCTTCGATGCCCTAGTCAGTCCGCAGTGCCTCCATGGCATCGACCCGACTCGCCCGTCGCGCAGGGATATAGCACGCGAGAAGTGCCACCGAAGACAGCACTACCGTCACGCCGACGAACGTGAGCGCGTCGTGCGGCTGGACGCCGAATAGTTGGCTGCTCAACAGCCGCGTCGCCGCCAACGCGCCAACGAGTCCGATCGCCACCGCGACGCCGACCAGTCTCGCTCCTTCCGCCACGACCATCCGCGTGACGCGCCGCGCGTCCGCGCCGAGCGCGATGCGGATGCCGATCTCCTGAATGCGCTGGCTCATCGTGTAACTGAGCACGCCGTAGATCCCCACGACCGCGACGAGCACCGCGACGATCGAGAAAATGCCCACCAGCCACATCATGACGCGCGGCGACGTCACGACGGCGTCGAGATCCTCCCGCATCGACCGGAACCGCCAGATCGGCTGATCCTTGTCGACGCGCCACACGGCCTGCCGAACCGCCGTCGCGACCGAGTGCGGATCGTCGCCCTTCGTGCGCAGCACGATGCTCGTGAAGATCTGCGGGCGCTGCGCGTGCGGTATGTACGCCTGAAGCAACGGCGTCTCGTCGAGCGTGTACTGCCGCGCGTCGCCGACGATGCCCACGATCGTCCACCAGTCGTCGCTGGCGATCTTGATGCGCTTGCCAATCGGCGACTGTCCCGGCCACGTCTTGTCGGCGAACGTCTTGTTGACGACGACCACCGGCAACGCGCCCGCGCGATCGCCCTCGGCGATATCCCGCCCGGCCAGCATGGGGATGCGCATCGTGCGGAAATAATCGGTCGTGACGCTGTTGACCTGCACCTGTGGCGCTTCGCTCGCCGCCACCTCGCCGCGTCCCTCGATCGTTGCGGGATACGTCTCGCCGTTTCCGCTCAGCGGCGACGCGCGCACCAACGCCGCCGACTCGACGCCCGGAAGCGAGCGAAGCTCGTGCACCGTGCGGTCGAACATCGTCCAGATCTTCTCCGGCGTGTCGTACTTCGCGGCGGGCAGCCTGAACTGCGCCGTCAGCAGCCGTTCGCCGTCGAAGCCCGGATCGACGTGCTGCAAGGCCATCAACGAACGCGCGAGGAGACCGGCCGAGGCGAGCAGCGAGAGGGAGAGCGCCAGCTGAACCACGACAAGCGCGTTGCGCGTCGACACGTGCCCGAGCCCGGCGCCTATGCGCGAGCGCAGCATGCCCGTGAGGTCGGTGCGTGACGCCTTCCACGCCGGCACGACGCCGAAGAGGATTCCGCAGGCGAACGACACGGCCAACGCGAACGCCACGACCCAGCCGTCGACGGTGATCGTTCGCTGGTCGATCGGCAGCTGTGAGCCGATGAGCGAGACGAGCACTTTCGTCAGTCCGAACGCCACCGCGAGCCCGATAACTGCCGCCGATGACCGACAGAACGACGCTTTCGGTGAGCAGCTGCCGCGCCATGCGCATGCGTCCCGCGCCGAGCGCCGCGCGCACGGACATCTCGCGCGTGCGCGACGCGCCGCGCGCGAGCTGGAGGTTGGCGACGTTCGCGCACGCGATCAGCAGCACGACAAGCGCCGCCGCGAGCATGAGCAAGAGCCTCGGCCTGGCTTGCGCGACGCCGAACTCCTTGAGCGCGGCGACGTCGGCGCTCGTGTTGGCGTTTGTCGTCGGGTAGTCGTTCGCCAGCTGCCGCTCGATCGCCTTGAGGTCGCGATCCGCCGTCGCCACTGTGATGCTCGGCTTCAGCCGTCCCACGACCGAGATGCCGCGCGTGCCGCGGTCGAGGCCGTGCGCGTTCGGGTAGTACCCGATCGGGACCATCACGTCGGGTCCGGGCGCGAAGAGCGGCACCGGCATGTTCGCCGTGGTGATGCCGACGACGGTGAACGCCGTGCCGTTGATCGTGAGCTGCTTCCCGACCAGCGACGGATCCGACCCGAATCGAGCGACCCACGCCTCGTGAGATACGATCGCAATGGGCGCCTTGGTCGCCACTTCGGTTTCCGCGTCCGAGAAGAGCCGGCCCGCGCTCGAGCTTGGCGTTGATGGCCCGAAGGAAGCTCGCGTCACACGAACGCGCCGATGAGCCGGTCGGGCGCGTCGCCGCCAGTGAGATTCACGCTCTGCCCCCGGAACGCGCCGAGGTCGGCGAACGTGCGATTCAGCCGCCGCCAGTCGAGGTAGTCGGCGTAGACGACGCCCTGGTTCGTCTGCGTGCCCTGCGTTCCCCAGATGATCGTGAGACGATCGGGGTGGTCGTACGGGAGCGGGCGAATCAACGCCGCGTTCACGACCGAGAAGATGGCCGTGTTGGCACCGATGCCGAGGGCGATCGTCGCCGCCGCGACGACGGCGAAGGCCGGGCGCCGCATCAGGCCGCGCGCGGCGAAGCGGAGATCCTGGAGCAGAATGTCCATGTTGTCCTCGGGTCGTTCATTCGAAGCGGGAGCGTGCAATCGACTTGCGCGACGCGAGCCATTCGCGCGGAATCGTCGTCGTGAGATCGGTGAGCAAGCGGAGCATTTCGCGCGCGTACGCGAGCGATCCGCGCCGGCGAGCCTCGCGAAGCCGCCCCTCGGCCAGCTCTGCCATCTCCTCGCCGAAGTGCTCGACGGAAATCGCGCGGGAGCAGTCGGAGCGCGGCGCGATAGAGTCGCTCGGCGCGAGAGGGTCGAGTCACGCGACGCCCGGGTCGCGAAGGACTCGCTTGCCGCGGGCGACGCGCACCACGCGCGTCAGCCTCGACAGCTCGGCCTCGAGCAGGCGCCTGCCGAGCGGCGTCATTCGGTAGTAGCGACGTCGCTCGTCGTCGTCGTGGCGCGGACGCGCGCGATTCGTCGATCAGTCCGGCGCTGAGCATGCGCCGGATGGATCCGTACAGCGTGCCCGGGCCCCATGTGGATGTCGCCTTCGGTCGCCGTCTCGATTTCCTGCGCGATCGCGTAGCCGTGCCGCTCGCCCTCGGCGAGGGCCAAGAGGATGTGCAGCACGGCGGGGGTGAGTGGAGTCTGCGTCGGCGTTTCGTTGTGTCATGTCGAGCGACTATATCCGTTGCGGATGTAGTTGGCAAGAGTGCGGGTGCGGGGGCGGGGTGCGGAGACCTGGAACGGGACGGAGTCCGGTGTGCGGTGAACGGGAACGTGGGTCGGGGGAGGGGCGCGAGCGGAGTCAGCTCTGCACTCCGTCCGCTCACTCGTTCAAGTTCCCCGCACCCCGCCTCCGCACTCGGTTCCCGCTCTCCGCACCCGCCTCCTGTCCGCCCGCCGCGCCGCTCCGTACCTTCTTTCTCTCAACCGTCGTCTCCCCGCTCACCGCGGAGGCCACCCATGCGCGTCGCCGTTCTCGTCCCGTCCTCGTTCTCTTGCTCGGTTCCGCGGCGCTCTTGCCGCCCAGCAACCGGCGCCGGCCAGCGGCCCGACCAAGCAGATGCAGCCGGCCGACCTCAAGGCGTGGAAGACCATTCGCTCCTCGGTGTTGTCGAACGACGGCAAATGGTTCGCCTACGTGCTCGCGCCGAACGAGGGCGACGCGAACGTGTCATTCGCTCGACGGGGACGGACAACAAAGAATACGAAGTTCCCGATCGGCAGCTCCGACGCCGCGGTCGCGGCGGCGGCGGCGGGCGAGGTGGCGCGGCGCCCGATGCCGGCGGCGGTCCGCTCGTCGATCAGCGGGACTCGCGCTGGGTGGCGTTCACTGTCTATCCGCCGCGACGACGCGGTCGCGGAGGGCGCGCCGGTGCGGGTCGCGGCGGTCGGGGCGGCGGTGGCGCAGCGGCCGATGGCGCCGCGCAGACGCCGCCGGCGCAGAACAAGCTGGCGCTGGTGAATCTCGCCACCGGCGAAAAGAAGGAATTCGACCGCGTTCGTCGCTTCGCGTTCAACGGCGACAAGCCGACGTGGCTCGCGATGCAGGCGCCGCGGAAGCTCCGGCCCTCGGCGGGCAATGCGGCAGCGGTGCCGCGCGGGGGCGCTGGCGCCGCCGGCGGTAACGCGCACGGCCGGCCGCGCCGAGGAACCGATCTGCTCTCTACAACCTCGCGACGACGACGCGGTGAACGTCGGCAACGTCGCCGAGTTCGGGTTCGACGACGACGGCGATTAGCTCGCGTATGCGATCGACGCGCGCGATCAGATCGGCAACGGCATCCAGCTGCGCAACATGAAGACGGACGTCGTGCGCGCGATCGACTCCGATCACGCGCTCTATCGCAGCCTCGTGTGGGCGGACACGAACCAGGCGCTCATCGTGCTTCGCGGCAAGCTCGACACGCACCGCGCACGACACGCTGTTACTCCGTCGTCGCGTTCACGAACATCGCGGCCGCCGCAGCCGAAGAAGCTCGTCTTCGACGCAGCCGAGCATCGCGACTTCCCGAGCGGGATGAAGGTCGCCGTCGAGCGCGCGCCGCGGCTGTCGGAGGACTATGCAGACGATCTTCTTCGGCATCAAGGAGAAGAAGAATCCGGCCGGTCGTCTGCGTCGCCGGCGCGCGGCAGCATCGTGTCAGGCAGGCGCGCCCGGTATGGGCGGCACGATCAACCAGCCGCGCGTGAACGAAGCGCAGGAAGAAAATCCATCGCTGATTCTCTGGAACGCGAAGGATCCGCGCCTGCAGTCGCAGCAGATCGTGCAGGAAGCGCAGGATCGCGCGTTCAACTATCTGACCGAGTATCGGATCGCCGACAACAAGTTCGTTCGCCTCTCGGACGATGCGCTGCGCACCGTCAGCGTCACCGGCGCACGACCACTTCGCCTACGGCACCGATCAGACGCGAGTACGAGCAGCCCGCGAGCTACACGCGGCCGCCGCTATCAGGACGTCTACAGCATCGATCTGCACGACCGGTGCGAAGAAGCTCGCTGCTGAAGAAGCACATCACGCCGGCGGTTCGTGTCCCGTCGCCCAACGGCAAGGCAGATGCTCTTCTGGGGCAACGATGCGCAACTAGTGGGTGCTCGATCTCGCGACGGGCGACAAGCAGGTACATCACGAAGGGTGTCCCGACGGTTTTCGCGAACACGGACGACGATCACAACGATCTCGTTCCGCCGCCGCGCGCGCCGCTCGGCTGGACGAAGGACGGCAGCGCGGTGCTGCTGTCCGACGGCTGGGACGTCTGGAAGGTTCCGACGAACGGCGCCGGCATCGGCGGTGAACCTCACGGTCGACGGCAAGAAGAATCAGATCCGCTATCAGCGCATCTACTCGTTCGAGCCGACGCAACGGCGCGGCGGCGGGCGGTCGTGGTGGACGCGGCGGTCGCGGTGGTGGCGGCGGCGCAACTGGGCATCGACCTCTCGCAGCCGCTCTACTTCGGGACCTACGGCGAGTGGACGAAGAAGGAAGGCATCTCGCAAGCGTCGATCCGAGCAAGCCCGGCGCGCAGACGCTCGTCTTCGACGACGCGAAGTTCGACTTCCAGAAGGCGCAGGACGCCGACGTCTACGTCTACACGCGGCAGACGGCGATCGATTACCCGAACTACTACGTCACCGACGCGAGCCTCAAGGGCGGCCGCCAGATCACCGACGCGAATCCGCAGCAGAAGGACTTCGCGTGGACGAGCGGCGTGAAGCTGATCAACTACACCAGCGCCAAGGGCGACAAGCTGCAGGGCGCGCTCTACCTGCCGGCGAACTACGAGCCGGGCAAGAAGTATCCGATGCTCGTCACGATCTACGAGAAGCGCTCGAAGCTCGCGAACACGCTACGTCACGCCGAACGAGACGAGCACGCCGAACCGCAGCATCTACACGAGCCGCGGCTACGCGGTGTTCGATCCGGACATCGTCTACAAGGTCAACGATCCGGGCATGTCGGCGGTGTGGTGCGTCGTGCCGGCGGTGAAGGCGGCGATCGCGACCGGCATCGTCGACTCCGCGAACGTCGGGCTGTGGGGCCACTCCTGGGGCGGCTACCAGACGGCGTTCCTCGTCACGCAGACGAACATCTTCAAGGCGGCGATCGCCGGCGCGCCGCTCACCGACATGGTGAGCATGTACAGCTCGATCTACTGGAACACCGGCGGCACCGAACGCAGGCGATCTTCGAGTCGAGCCAGGGCCGCTTCAAGGGCAACGTCGCCGACAACACGGAAGCGTACATCCGCAACTCGCCGGTCTTCCACGCGAAGAATGTGAAGACGCCGCTCATGATCCTGCACAACGACAAGGACGGCGCGGTCGACTTCAACCAGGGCATCACGTACTTCAACACGCTGCGCGCAGCTGGGCAAGGACGTGATCCTGCTCGAGTACGTCGGCGAGAATCACGGCCTCGCGCGTCCGATCAACCAGAAGGACTACGCGATGCGTCAGAAGGATTGGTTCGACCACTACCTCAAGGGCGCGCCGGCGCCGGACTGGATGACGAACGGCATTCCGCGGATCAAGATGGACGAGTACTGGCAGTCGCTGAAAGGCGCAACAGGCGGGGTCGATCGTTCCGTGACGGCTCGCGCCCCGCGCTCCCGCGCCCCGATATCGAAGAGCCCGAAAGACCTCGGGCTTCGGCTCGTCGTCGGCGGAGCGAACGAGAAACGGCTGCTCAACCGCGACGGCCGTTCAATCCGCGCCGTCGCGGCGTGCCGTTTCTCACGTCCCTCGCGCCGTACCATTTCCTGCTCACCATCAGTTGGCCGAAGTTCCTCGCCATCATCAGCGTGGGCTATTTCGTGGCCAACATGTTCTTCGCGTTCCCCTACCTCGCGTGCGGGGCCGAGCGCGCTCGAGGAATTCCCAGCAGCCAGACCGGCGGCTCGTTCGGTCGCGCGTTCTTCTTCAGCGTGGAGACGCTGTCGACGATCGGCTATGGCAACATCGTGCCGAACGGCGTCGCGCCGCACGTCGTCATGACGATCGAGGCGCTCATCGGCCTGCTCGTCTTCGCGCTGGGCACGGGACTCCTGTTCGCGCGATTCTCGCGTCCGACCGCCGCGATCGTGTTCAGCTCGCGCAGCGTCATCGCGCCGTACCGCGGCATCACGGCCTTCATGTTCCGGGTCACCAACGGCCGCAGCAACCAGATCGTCGAGATCGAGGCGAAAGTGTTGTTCAGCCGCATCGAGGGCTCGGTCCGAAAGTACGACGAGCTCAAGCTCGAGCGTTCACGCGTGACGTTCTTCCCGCTGAGCTGGACCGTCGTACATCCGATCGACGAGAAGAGTCCGATGCGCGGATACACGCACGCCGACTTCGTCGCCAAGGACGCCGAGTTCCTGATCCTGATGGCGGGCATCGACGAAACGTTCTCGCAGACGGTGCACGCGCGCTCGTCGTACAAGCCCGACGAAATCGTCGTCGGTGAGAGGTTCGTCAACATCTACAACGACGTCGACGAGCACGGCATCGTCAGCATCGACGTTCGCAAGCTGAGCGAGACCGAGCCGGCGGAAGACGAGGACTACTCCCAGACCTCCACCTGGCATCACACGGGGCACTTCGCGGGCTACGCGCCGCGCAAGAAATAGCGCGCGGTCCAGAGCGGTTCAGTCCGCTTCGGCGCCGAGCGTCCTCGGCGTCGGCCGGTGCTGACCCCGGCTGGAGGCGAACCGTCGGCGGAGACCTGAACCTTCGGTCCTTTCTCCAGCACCTCGCGACAGCAGGCCGCCAACACGGCCTCGAGCGCCTCGATTCCGTCGTCCGTCGCCTCCATGAACAGGTCCTTCACGACGGACTCCGCGCGCTCGAGCTGGTTGATCAGCATCTTGGCGTGGACGCGGCTCGGCATCACCCCGCAAACCTTTGCGGTGGCTCGATTTCCGATTGGCTTGCGGAGGACGACTACCGCGCCGCGCTTACCGGGCTGCGTGAAATAGTCGGAGGTTCTGACCTTTCGAGTCTTCCTCGGTGCTCGTCCTCCCCCCCCCCCTTTCGCGGCTGTCGCGCCATGTCGCTCCGATCTGGCCCCCGGTTGCGGGAAAAAATACATCAGGGAACGCTCACCTTCGAGTCCGGGCTGCGATGGTCGTTGGCGCCGGCGGCCACGCCGTCGCGCACCATTATCGTATGTCCGTCGCCCTGCCGCCCGCCGAACTTGACCTCGTGGCCCATGGCCCGCAGCAGCGCCGCCACCGAGTCGGGAATGGCGTTCCGCTCGAACGTCACCTTGTCCGGCAGCCACTGATGGTGGAATCGCGGCGCGTCGACCGCCTGCCGCACGTCCAGCCCGAAGTCGATCACGCCGAGCACGATCTCCATCACCGTGTTGATGATCGTGCGTCCGCCGGGCGAGCCCGTGACCATGAACAGCTTGCCGTTCTTCGTGACGATCGTCGGGCTCATCGAGCTGAGCATGCGCTTGCCCGGCGCGATGAGATTCGCCGGCGTGCCGATGTCGCCGGTGAGATTCGTCTCGCCGGGCTTCTTGTTGAAGTCGCCCATCTCGTTGTTGAGGATGAATCCGGCGCCGTCGACGACGACGTGCGACCCGAACCCGCCCTCGAGCGTGAACGTGTTCGACACGGCGTTGCCGTCGCGGTCGACGATCGAGAACTGCGTCGTCTCGTCGTCCTCCGTGGACGCGACCTGCGTCACGATGTCGCGCCCGAGCTCGACGCTGCTCGACGCGTGCGTCGGATCGATCGTCGACGCGAGCGTCTTCGCGTATGTCTTCGACGTCAGCCGCGCGATCGGCATCTTCACGAAATCCGGATCGCCGAGATAGCGCGCGCGGTCGAGATAGCCGCGGCGCATCGCCTCGATCTCGACGTGCAGCGCGGCGGGCGACATGTCGCCCAGCTTCGCGAGATCGAAGCTTCGAGAATGTTGAGCATCTCGACCATCGCGACGCCGCCGCTGGCTCGGCGGCGGCATGGTGATGATCTCGAAGCCGCGATACGTGCCGTGGATCGGCGTGCGCATCTTCGCCTGATACTCGGCCAGATCCTGCTTCGAGATCAGGCCGCCGTGGCCGCCATGGTCGCGGCGATGCTGTCGGCGATCCAGCCGGTGTAGAACGCGTTCGGGCCCTTCGTCGCGATCGCGCGCAGCGTCCGGCCGAGGTCTGGCAGCACGATCGTGTCGCCGGCGACCCATTCGCCGCCGCCAGGCTTGCCGTATGCCGCGACCGAGGACGGGTACTTCGCCATCGCGCCGAGCGACCTCGCGATTGAGCGAACGGGCCAGCGCCGGCGACAGCACGAAGCCCTTCTCAGCCAGCTCCACCGCGGGCATCACGACGTCCTTCCACGGCAGCTTGCCGTACGCTTGTGCGCCAGCGCCAGGCCGCGCACGGTGCCCGGCACGCCGGGAGCGAGATAGCCCGTCGCCGTCAGCTGGCGCGCGATCTTGCCGGTCGAGTCGAGGTACATCGTCTGCGTCGATTGCATCGGCGCGCGCTCGCGATAGTCGATCGTCGTCGACGTCGCCGTTGGCCGGGCGGATGACCATGAATCCGCCGCCGCCGATGTTGCCGGCGCTCGGATGCGTCACCGCGAGCGCGAACGCGGTCGCGACCGCGGCGTCCACGGCGTTGCCGCCCTTTTTCAGTATCGACGCGCCGACGTCCGACGCCGGGGCCGAGGTCGTTATCACCATTCCGTCGCGCGACGTGACGGGCTGGGTCTCGGCCTGCTGCGCCCACCCCGTGCTGACGCGACGAGATCGCGACGGCGGGGACGATCAAGCGGACCAGGCAGGGCAATTGGCGACTGACTCGGAGCATGGCGACCTCGGGGTGGCGGCGGCGCGGCGCGGTTCGTTTGCAAAGTACCGCGAGCTCGCGTGCCAGCCCAGGCGTCGCGTCACAGAATCCATACACGGGCCGGCCTGGCCCGGACTGTCCAAAGACCCGCCCGTCGGCCAACTTGGGATGCCAGCCAGTTTCGGCTGACCCGCCACCCCGGAGCCCGCCGTGCCAACGAACCGCCGCAACTTCCTCAAGGCCTCAGCCGTCGCCGCCGGCGCGCTCGGGCTCGAGTCGCTGCCTGGCCTCGCGTCAGCGGTGTCCGCGGAGCCGCTTCCCGCCGGCGCGTCGCGTCGAGCGCGCCGCGAAGGCTCGCTCAACATTCTGATCCTCGGCGGGACCGGCTTCACGGGTCCCGAGCAGGTCGAATACGCGATCGCGCGCGGGCATAAGGTCACCCTGCTCAATCGCAACAAGACGCGGCCGGACTTCTTCAAGGGACGCGTCGAGCAGTTGATCGGCGATCTCAACGACGACGTGACCGCGCTCAAAGGACACAAGTTCGACGTCGTGATCGACAACCCCACGACGGCGCCGGCGTGGGTGCGCAACGCGGCGCAGTACCTCAAGGGGAACACGAAGCACTACATCTTCATCTCGACCATTTCCGCCTACGCCAGCGACAAGAACGCGTGGGCCGACGAGAGCGATCCGACGCATCCGCTCCCCGACGGTCTCGATCCGTACACGCTGGACCGCACGGCATTCGGCAGATACTACGGGCCGCTCAAGGCGTACTCCGAGAAAGAGGTCGAGAAGCAGTATCCGGGAATCAACACGATCATCCGTCCCGGACTGATCGTCGGTCCGCTGGATCGCTCCGACCGATTCACCTACTGGCCGTACCGCATCGACAAGGGCGGCGAAGTGCTCGCGCCGGGCGACGGCAACGATCCCGTGCAGATCATCGACTCGCGCGACCTGGCCGAGTGGACGATTCGCGTCGCGGAGAACCACACGCTCGGCGTGTTCAACGCGACCGGGCCCGTCGCGCCGATGACGATGTCCGAGATGCTCTACGGCATCAAAGCGGTGACCACCGCGGGGGCGCAGTTCGTCTGGGTGCCGGCCGCTTTCCTGACCGAGCAGAAGGTGCGGGCGTGGGTGAGCGGTCCGGACGGCCAGAGCATGCCGGTGTGGGTGCCGGACCGTCCGAACAACGTCGCGTTCTCGCGCCGCACGATCAAAAAGGCGCTCGCCGCCGGTCTCACGTTCCGGCCGCTCGCCGTCACGGCGAAGGAGACGCTCGACTGGAACAAGACGCGTCCCGCCGCGGAGCTCGAGGCATTGTCGCAGGGCAAGCTGGCGGGCATCTCGGCCCAGCGTGAGGCGGAAGTGATCGCCGCGTGGAAGGCGAAGCAGGCGGCGGCGCGAAGTGAGCGACGGGTCGGCGAGCGGGCAGCCTGGCGGCGCGGTCGCGTTCCTGCGGCGCGTCGTCGACGTGCGCGACGGAGAAGTGCGCGCGATGCTCACGTCGGCGGTGTTCTTCTTTTTTCTGCTGTGCAGCTACTTCGTCCTGCGGCCGATGCGCGACGAGGTCGCCGCCGCGACGGGCATCACCAAGCTGCCGTGGCTGTTCACGGCGACGCTCACGGTGACGGTGACTCCTCAACCCGATGTTCTCGGCGCTCGTCGTGCGGTTCCCCGTGCGGCGATTCATTCCGATCTCGTACCAGTTCTTCGTCGCCAGCATGCTGGTGTTCTACGTGGTGCTGCGGTTCTTGTCGGCGAAGGAAGGCTCGGCGGTGGACGTGTGGACGGCGCGGGCGTTCTTCGTGTGGACGACGGTGTTCGCGTTGTTCAACACGTCGATCTTCTGGTGTCTGATGGCCGACACGTTCAACAGCGAGCAGGCCAAGCGGATGTTCGGGTTCATCGGCGTCGGCGGCACGCTCGGCTCGATCACCGGATCGGCGACGCGCCGCGCTGGCGACGCGCATCGGCGCGATCACGCTGCTGCTCGTGTCGGCGGCGCTGCTGGAGCTGGCCGTGTTCACCGTGATGCGCTTCCCGATGCGCGACGGCGGCGCGACGCCGATGAGCGGGCGAAAGCGGCCCGACGGGAGCGCCGGCGCCGACGTGATCGGCGGCAGCGTATGGGCGGGATTCACGCACGTCTTGAAATCGCCCTATCTGCTCGGCGACCTGCGGCTTCATGCTGCTGTTCACGATCGGCGCGACGTTCCTCTACTTCGCGCAGAGCGATCTGGTGGGGCGCGCGTACGCGGACCGGGCGACGCGGACCGCCGTGCTGGCGCAGTTGGAGCTGGCGGTGCAGACGCTCACCGTGTTGACGCAGATCTTTTTCACCGGACGAATCATCCGGTGGCTCGGGCTCGCGGCGGCGCTGGCCGTGCTCCCGGTGCTGAGCATCGTCGGTTTCGCGGCGCTCGGCGCGTTCCCGGTGTTCGCGATGGTCGCGGTGTTCACGGTGCTGCGTCGCGGCGGGAACTTCGCCGTGACGAATCCCGCGATGGAGGTGTTGTTTACGGTTGTGAAACGTGAAGACAAGTACAAGGCGAAGAACGTGATCGAGACCGTCGTGTATCGAAGCGGCGACCAGATCGGCGGCTGGGCGTACCGGGGTTTGGCGGCGCTCGGGATTGACCCTCGTCGGCATTTCGTACGTGGCCATCCCGCTCTCGGTGGTCTTTCTCGGGCTCGGCCTCTGGCTGGGCTGGCGCCAGGCGGAGCTGGCGCAAGGCGTTACGCCCGCCGAATCGCCTCCGGTCGCCGTCCCCGCCACGACATGAGGAATCGCTCGTAACGCCGTTTCTCGCGTTTCGTCTTCGCCGTCTTGTCAGTTTCGTTTCTTCGTCTGTTTCGCTTTTTGTTAGCTTCGTAGTTGGTCCTCATCGTCGTTTGGCTTTCTTGTGTTCAACCGTCTCTCCGGAGTGACGAACCGAAAATGCCGCTCGCGACAAGTATTCCCCGGCCCAATCCCGACGAGCACATTGCCTACTATGGCAGGTACATCACGCTCGTCCCCGACGGCGACCTGGTGACCTTTCTCGAATCCGAGATCGAAACCACGGTCGCGCTGCTCCGGCGAACGCCGTTGAACCGCGCCGACTTCGCGTACGCGCCCGGCAAGTGGACGGTGAAGCAGGTCGTCGGCCACCTGACGGACACGGAGCGCGTGATGGGCTTTCGCGCGCTCTGGTTCGCCCGCCGCGACGTGCAACCGCTTCCCGGATTCGACGAGAATGCCTGGGTGCCGAGCGGCCACTTCGCCGACCGTTCGCTGGCGGATCTCACCGACGAGTTCCATGCGGTGCGCGGAGCGACGCTCGCGTTCGCGCGCGGGCTCGACCCCGAAGCGGTCACGCGGCGGGGCATCGCGAACGGCGCGGAGATCAGCGTGCGCGCCTTGCTGTACATCATCGCGGGGCACGAGAGGCATCACGTAGGGCTGCTCAAGGAGCGGTACTCGCTGTCGTAGTTCGGAGGGGAGAGCGGAGGGGGCACTTATGACGCGCTCGTGGGTGTACTCGGATTCGACTCCGGCGCTGCGATACTCCAGCGCTTCGTTCAGCACGGTGTTTCACGTCGTCGTGATTGCCGCGTGGGTGATCGCCACGCTGCCGCCGGACGGATTGGCGACCAAGGCGTTCGAGAACCATCCGTTCGCCGTGTATCGCCCGCCGCCGGACCGCGTGCCGACGCAATCGGGGTCGCGAGAGTCGGTCCGCTTCGTCAAGCTCGCGCCGGTCGGTGAAGGGCTCGGCGACGGCACGCACACGTTCGGCAACGCCAAGCCGACGCCGGTCATGAAGGACACCGCGGCGAAATCCGGAAAGGATTCCGTGACGACGCCCGAGGCGGCGCCCACCAAGGGACAGGACTCCGTCTACTCCGTGCTCGACGTCGACGTCGCGGTCGTGCGCTCGGCGAGCAGCGCGGCGCCGGCGTACCCGCTCAAGCTCCTCGAGAAGCACGTCACCGGCTACGTGAACGCGCAGTACATCGTCGACACGACCGGCTTCGCCGACACGACGTCCTTCGTCGTGCTGCAGGCGACGAACACGGAATTCACCACCGCCGTGCGCGACGTGTTACCGTACATGCGATTCGAGCCGGCGCGCATCGGAGCAGTCGAAGGTGCGGCAGCTGGTCCAGCAGCAGTTCACGTTCAAGATCACCGAGCCGGTCGCCGCGACCACCGCGAAGCCGGCGCCGCGCAAACCGTGAAGCACACAGTACGTCTCAAGGGCGTCATCGTCGGTCATTCGGATCTCGAGCACATCGAGCCGGGCACGGGCCGCGCGTGGGGACCGTTCAGGCCGGGGCTCGGCTACGAGCTCGTGCAGCCGGTGTTTCGCCTGTTCGCCCGCGCCGTTCCCCACGACGGATCGCCGCGCGACGACGCGCTGCTCGAGCGGTATCACGACGCGCGCGACAGGCTCGAGCTCCTGCTCGAGGATCCGAACGGCAAGCGCATTCCGACGAGCACGATTCACATCGCCGACTACACGGTCGAAGAGGGCGAACGCGCGATCCAGCTCGACGTGCTGATCCGCGACGAGGCCTACTGGCGGCACCGATTGTCGAGCGCGTGACGCACCGCACATAGCGAGCGCGGCGCGACCATTGCAACCAGACCCGGCGACTCTTACCTGAGGGTTGCCATGACCAAGCTCAGCCCGCTGGTTGCCGCCGCGATGTTTGTCGTCGCGTCGAAGGCGCCGGCGCAGACATTTTCCGACGCGGCCGCGTACGCCGCGCTGATGCGCACCGCGGTCGCCGGACTACCGCCCATCGCGACGAGCACGATTCTCGGCGAACACCAGAACGGCGCGGAGTTCTCGGCTCGCTACGGCAACGTGTCGGGCGGCGAGCTCACGAACTCGCTCAACAACTTCACGGCGACGGCCATCCTCTCCGGCGGCGGCGCGTCGAGCGTCTCGCTCACCGCGGGGGCGTTTCGACACCGTCCCGAGGCTCGAGCGCGCTCGTGCTCGGAATCGGCGGCGACACTCGCCTCAGCGACATTCCCGATGAGCGACTCGCGAAACGGGATGCTGCTCCGCGTCGGCCTGAACGGCGAATTCGGCTACTCGAAACCGTCGAGCGCAACTCTGCTCGCCGGATCGGTGGGACTGCCGTTGTCGCTCGTCTCACGCGGCGCGCGCAACGAGATGCACATCGTCCCGTTTCTCACGCCGGCGTTCGGCTTCGGCGACTTCGACCCGGACGGGGGCGATAGCGGGAGCGGAAGCAAGTTCATGCTCGGCGGCGGCCTCGGGATCTTCAACCCGACGAGCTCCGTCGCTCTCAACCTCGCCTTCCAGCATGTGTTCGTGGACGGCGGCCAGACGGAGTTCGGACTCGGTCTCGTTCTAGGAGGGAGATAGGCCGCCCGAGCAAGGTCGGCGCGGCGTGAATCGCTCAGCCATTGCTTCAATGACGTTGGGGGCGGGTTCCGTCGGATCGGACTTCGCGTCCGCCGTGTAGGCGGTCCGTTTCATCCGAGTGAGAATCCGTTCTCAACGCGTTGAGGCTCCGTTCAGTCCATTCGAGTTCGATTCCCATGTGTTGGCGCTCGCTTCCAACATGTTGGAGTTCGCTTTCAACGTGTTGGCGTTCGCTTCCAACGTGTTGGCGTTCGCTCTCAACGTGTTGGCGTTCGCTCTCAACGTGTTGGCGTTCGCTCTCAACGTGTTGGCGTTCGCGTCCAACATGTTGGCGTTCGCTCTCAACGTGTTGGCGTTCGCGTCCAACATGTTGGCGTTCGCTTCCAACTTGCCGGAGTTCGCTTCCAACAGGTCGGCGGCATTTTTTGGGGCCGCTGCGTGAGCCAATCAATCATTGATGGCGCGTTGCATTCGATAGACGCGCGCTGCACAGCGACGTATGCCTGCTGATCTCGGCATCGCG
>CAVPOS010000002.1:0-329184 GCA_963707105.1 uncultured Gemmatimonadaceae bacterium | reverse complement strand
CAAGCGACATCGATGCGCTCAGCGGCGAGATGAACACGTTGTTCCCGGCGTCGCTCTTCGCCACCCGCTGGAACAGCGCGAAGGAGAAGTCGTTGCCGGAGGTCGCCACCCGCTGCTCGGAGGGGTCGAGTGTGAAGGAAGGGGGCGTCTGGGGCCCGCCCACGTCGGAGCACGCGGCCGCGGCCAGCGTGGCCGCTACGAGCAGGGTTCGACGATCGACGTTCACGCGGATTCTCCTTGGCGATGGCACACCTGCGTAACCGGGCCGGCGCGAAAAAAGCCACCCTCGGGTTCCGATTGGCCTCCCGTCGTACACGAGCGAGCACAAGATGTGCGCAACGGATGACGGTTCATCAACCGTCCAAAAAAGGGGGCTGTCGTGCTCGCCAACCCACGCTATACCCGATCCACTGCCGCGCTCTTGGCCGCGTCGTTGTACGGCGTCGCCTGCATGCGCTCGAGTGCGCGATCCGATTCGGCGGCCGCCGCGGGCGACGTGTCGGCGGCCAATGCGTCGCCGATGGTACGTGGCGCAGTATCCCAGGTCACCCCAAGCTCGCTGGTGGTGACAACGGACACCGGCACCGTCACGCTCGCGTTGTCAGGTTCGCCCAAGGTGTTCGATCGCGAGCCTGGCACCTTGGCCGACGTCACCGACAACACCTTCGTCGGCGTCACGTCGGTCAAGCGGCCCGACGGGAAAGAGCAGGCGACCGAAATCCACGTCTTCCCCGATGACCTGCGTGGGCTTGGCGAGGGGAGCCGCATGATGGAACAGAGCGCGAGTCCCGGTGGGAGCCGGATGACGAACGGCAGCGTACAGGGCTCGCGGATGTCCAACGGCACCGTCTCGAGCGCGAACGGCGGCACGCTCGTCGTGAACTACGCCGGCGGATCGCAAACGATCGACGTGCCGGCGAGCACTCCGGTGACGGCGATCAAGGAGATCTCGAAGCAGCCGTCGGCCGGCGATCAGGTCGTGGTCGTCTCGAAGCGGGGAGACGGCGGCGCGCTGACCGTGAGCGCCATCTTCCTGGTTTCGAAATAGATCGCCGGATTGCGCTCAGCGCTTTGTTTTTTTCTTCTTCTTCGGGAGCGTTTGCACGTATGCGCGGCCCCGCTGAAGCCAGCCGTTGAGTTGATCCGGGTCGTCGGCGACGCGCCGCGGGAGTTCCACGTACTCGCGCATCGCGCGTCCCGGCGATGGCTCGAATTGTTTGCCGCCGACAGTCGAGATGGCATCCACGCGGTCGGCCTCCGAAAGCCTGACCATGATGCGGTCCTGGAAGACACAGGCGAGCATGTTGCCGTTAAGGAAGACCGACGGATAGCCGAACATCGTGCGATGCTCGATGCCCGGCAGCCCGTCGGCCGCACGCGCGAACGCATCGAGAGTCTTCGCCGACGGCTTGGTGAACGCCGGCATCTTGCGCGGGGGCATGTCACGAGGTGGTGAGTTTCTCGAGTGACGCGACGCGATGACTGGCAGTTTACCAGAGGAAGCCTTCTGGAGCCATGAGTGAGCATTCGTGTCGGACGTTGGGCGATCGCGTGCGCGGTCGCGGTCGCTGGAATCAGCGCTGCGTGCGGGGGCGGCGAAACAGCGGGGACAGGGCCGCTCACGACGCCATTGGCCGGTCTAGTCCCTGGCGCGACGAATGACAGCAGTCCCGTCACGAATCCGCCGCCTGATCCCACGCCGGGATCGTTCCACGGCACGGTCATGGGCCATAGCGTGTTCCCGCCGGGAACCGACACCCTGTCGACGCTCCCCCGCGTCGTCGGGGCCCTGGTCACGGCGTACGCGCACACCCAGCCGTCGGCGAGCGACACGCTCGGGGTCGGCGGGCAGGTGGCGGCGGTGACGACGGACGCGAACGGCCAATTTCAAATTCCCACGTTGCCCGGTGGCCTCTACATCGTGACCATCGCGCCGCCGGCGGGAAGCAAGTACCAGGGGGTCTATGTCGCGGCGATCGCGCACGCGCACAGCGCCGACTATCCGTGGTGGGTCGTGCTGCCGCTGAAGTAGCATCCACGGCGGCGCAAGAAACCACGAGGGGCCGAAAACGCGAGCGCGTTTTCGGCCCCTCGATTGTTGCTGCTAACGCAATGCCTAGACCGGCGGCGTGGAACAGACCACGCTGGTCACCGTGCCGGTTCCCGCGTGACCCGGATTGCCGGCATAACCCGGATCCGTGTGCACAATGAGAATCTCCACGATGTTGCCGCCCTCGTTGTTGCCGTCCTTCGTCACCGTGCTGGTGACGATGATCGCGATGTCGGAGCCGATCGACTTCGGGGGCTTGGAGCTATTGCCCGGGAGCGACGCCCACGTGCTGCCGCACGATCCGTTCACGATGTCCGCGAAGCCCTTGAACGACTCCCAGCCGTTGTCGAAGACGCCGCTGACGGGGTTGTTCTTCCACCACTGCGCACCCCAGAACATCACATTGTCGCCGATGTCGTGACTCTGCAGGTCGCCGATGACGAAGAGCGGAATCGCCGGGGGCGGTACGAATGGCGTGTAGTGGGCTGCTCCCGAGTAGAGGAGGCCGGTCGGGTTGAAGCACGTCGTGACGTCCCACGTCCCGCCTTTCGACGGGAGCTGTTGCGGCGCGCCGGCCTGCGGACCGTTGGCGCAGTTGTTCGCCGGAAAGCCGATCGGCGTGTTCGTGAGGTAGAAGAGCAGGACGTTCGTCCCGCCGATCACGAAGTCCGAAGCCGTATTGTCGGTGATGTTGTTCGTCGCGCCTACGTTCCAGTTGCACGGCGGTCCGCCGTTGCAGTCCGCGATCGTCTGCGTCCCGATCGTGTGGCCGTTCAGGAGGACGGTCACCGCGTTGTCTCCCAAGGTGCCAAGGTTCAGGCTAGGGGCGGTGGCGCCAGCCGGAATGTTGAACGTGGTCCGGAAGACGTACGTACCCGGGGGAGTATTGTATTGCGGCGAGTCATTCTGCGGACCGACCCAATCCGCGCCGAGCGGAGTGTCCCAGCCCGGGTTGTAAAAGGTGAGTCCCTGCGCCGTCAGCGACACATCAGGGGCGGCAACGCACGCGCCTGGCGCGAAGATCACCCCGAGGCCGGCGTTGGATCCGCAGAACTGCGTCCCGCTGCCGCTGGTCAGGCCCACGTCGACGACTGCTCGCGCCGGCACCCCCGATGGCGCCCTCAATTCGCTCGGCGTCGTGATCGTCGAGTCGGAACACCCGGCAAACCCAAGGGCTACGCCGGCCAGTGCGGCCGTTGACGCAACCCGGTGAACGATGTGCATGTCACTCCCCCCTATTCGAACTGTACCCGGCCCGAACGCGGCACCCGGCGAATTCCGAGCGCCGATCCAACCACCGTCAATCCGACCTAACTACCAACGCGCGAGGCCACCGCCTATTGGCGTCCTTGGTCGGTCTTGCTGCGGCGACGCCACAACTCTGAAGTGGCGCAGCGACAGCCTGCCGCCCGCACGCCCTTCCCCCGACGACGCGGACCGCCCATCCTGCGTCCGTATCTGCCCATGCTACAAGCGCTTGCGCACAACCACGAAGGGGCGCCTGCTGCGGAGCGGCCATGTGTGGTTGCAAGTTGCTGACCGAGGTTTTCAGAATTGTCAATAATGAAACGCTTCGTTGCTGGCCCCGAAGGACGGTCCGCGTGCACACCTGGTACGGAGCACGCTAACCGTCGAAAAACATGACAGCGCGTGCGACGAGGTCGCCCCGTCGAGCTCGCAAGCCCGTTGCGTCGTAGATTGTGCGCGACGGTGACCCTCCGGTGAAGATGGGTATTCTCCGCACCCAGATCTTCTGGGCAGTCGTCGCCCTCGACGCGGCGTTGTTTCTTGTTCTCATCGTTCTCGGCGTCACCAGCGGCGGGCCACCCGACGGCGGCCGGGAGATGTCGCTCGTCTTCTTCGTCATCGTGCCGGCAATCGTCATCGCCGGCGCGGTGCTGCTGTTCATCAAGGCCGAATCGTCGCTGTGGCGAAGCGTCGCGTTGGTCATCGTTGCCGGTCCCGGCCTGATCATCGCCGGCACTCGCGTTCGCAGCGCCGTGATCGACTATCAAGTGCGCCAGAACGCGGCAGGAAGCGGCTACTTCTCGGGGCGCGATCTGAAACACGCCGCCGCCGCCGTCGTTCGGCACGACGTCGGCGCATTGGCGAGCCTCGATAGGAGCCTCGACGTCAACACGAAGGGCAAGCGCGGGATGACCCTGATGGAGCTCGCGGTCACCCAGGTGTTCGACTCGTCAGCGGGGTCGGCCCCGCTCGACATCGTTCGTGCGTTGCTCGCGCGGGGCGCCGATCCAAACGCCGGCCTGGAAACGGCTACGAAACTGCCTGACAGCGTCGTTCTCTCGATGCTGCTCGACGCGGGAGCCAAACCCGGGTACACGAGCGACCAAGGCCCTGTCGCGTTTCAGTGGCTCAACATGATGCCGGTCGCGAATTTCATCACCCTGCTCGATCACGGCATGGACGTCAACCTGGACGATGCCTCGGGCAGGCGAATCATCATCGCCGCCGCGGAAAACGATCGTTGGAATTTCGTGTTGCTCCTCATGCATCGCGGCGCCGACGTGACTCGCGACGCGCCAACCGGAGCCCGTCTCGCGGAGCTGGTGCAGAGCCGTATCGAATCGACGAGCGACCGGCCGGAAGAAATGAAAGCTGAAATCGCGCGCGTCAAAGCGCGGTTGCCGACACCAAAGCCCTAGTCCTGGCCGAGCATCCCGCCGAGCTTCTCGAGCACTTTGCCGAGGTTCGGTTTGTCCTCGAGGACGGGGAGCAGGGGGTCGTGCTTCAGGTTTTCCATTCGCTCGACCGCGTTCTTGATCGTGTAGTTCTTCGGGTCGAGGTCCTTGTTCACTTCGTCCCAGAGCAGCGGCATCGACACAGTGGCGCCAGGCAGCGGCCGGACGCAAAACGGCGCCACGATCAGTTGGGCATGGCGATTCTGGAGGTAGTCGAGGTACACCTTGTCGCCGCGCTTGCTCACGTGACGGGTGATCGTCGCGATAGGGTCGAGCTCGCGTAGCGCGACGCGCGCGAGCAACTCGCCCATCGTCCGGCACTGCGCGTACGTGAGCTGCCGTCCGAGCGGAATCATGATGTGGAGACCCGTCTTGCCGGTGGTCTTGATGTAGCTCGGCAGACCGATGACCTCCATCAGCGCGCGGAAGACGACGGCGCACTTGATCACATCCGAAAACGGCGCCTCCTTCGGATCGAGATCGATAACGCACCAGTCCGGCTGCTCCAACGACCCCACTCGGCTGTTCCAGATGTGGATCGGGATCGAGCCGAGGTTGGCGACGTAGAGCAGAGACTCGACGTCGTTGGCGACGAAATAGCGGATGTCGCGCTGCGTGTCCTCGCTCCAGATCGGAATCGTCTCGATCCACGACGGAGCGAACTCGGGCGCGTCCTTCTGATAGAACTGTTTGCCGTCGATGCCGTCGGGAAAGCGCGTCATCACAAGTGGACGGCTGCGCAGATACGGCAGCATCCACGGCGAGATGGCGCGGTAGTAATCGATGAGGTCGCCCTTTGTGTAACGGTCCTTCGGCCAGTAGACCTTCTTGAGGTTGGAGAAGTTGAATGTCTTCTCGACCGGCGATGGCGTCGGCGGCGCGGGCGGCTCTTTGACTCGGGCGGCGGCTGGCATGGCGTCGCTTTCCGGTGCAGGGGTGGTGCCTTGGCGAACGCACTCGCGCGGATCCTTGTCGTAGCGCATCCGTAGGAAGGCGGCGTGACGTAGCACACCGTCAGGCGTCCACTCGCGAAAACGGACCTCGCACACGTTGACCGGCTCGACCCACGTTGTGGTTTTCGTCTCCGGAATTGCTGCGGCGGCTCCAGCCGAACCGATCGGCGGGCCGCACGGCGGCGTCTCACGGATCATCGACTCGAACATCGATCCGAGCTGGTCGAGAAGCGCGTCGTCGAAGCCGGTGCCGACGCGTCCGGCGTAGACGAGCTCTCCGTCGACGAAATCGGCGAGTTGCAGGGCGCCGAGGTTCGAACGACCTCCCTTGGGACTCGTGAAGCCGACGATGACGAACTCGTCGCTCTTCTCAGCCTTGATCTTGAGCCAGACGTCGCTGCGGCCCGCGCGATAGGGCGCGTCGGCGCGCTTCGCCAGAATCCCCTCGAGGCCCATCTTCTCGACCTGCGCGAGGAATGCGTCGCCCTCGCTCTCGATGTGGTCGAGAGGATGGATCGCGCCGAGCTTCGGCAGCGCGGTCAAGAGAAGCTCCTTGCGGATCCTGAGCGGCAGCGCCCGGAGGTCGAAATCCTCGAACGCGAGAAAGTCGAAGGCGAAGAACGTCGCGGGCAGCTCGACCGCGGCGCGTTTGATCTCCGCCGGATTGTGCAGCGTCCCTCGCTTCTGCAGCCTCGCAAAGCTCGGCTTGCCGGCGTCGTCGAGGCACACCACCTCGCCGTCGACGATGATCTCGTCGAACGGAAGCGCGTCGAGGGCGCGCGCGACTTCCGGGAAAACGGCCGTGTAGTCATTCCCCTTCCGCGTGACGAGCATCGACTTGCCGCGCGACTTGCTCGCGATCAAGCGATAGCCATCGAGCTTGAGCTCGAAGATCCAATCGTCGCGCGTGAAGGCCTTGTCGGTCGACTCGGCCAGCATCGGCTCGACGGTCTTCGGATCGACGCGGTTGCGCGGCGCCTTTGTGGCCTCCACCGCCTTCCGCAGGTCGGCGACCGGGCTGCGGCCGAGCTTCACTTCGTCGACCGTCAAGCCGGACAGGACGGACGTCTCCTCGAACTGGTCGCCGGGCGACTTGACGTACGAGTCGCGCTCCTTGATGAGCAGCCAGTCCTTCTCACTCTTCTTCATCTTCACGAGCGTCCAGTTTCCGTGGAGCTTGTAGCCGCGAAGCTCGAAGAGGAGCTTGCCCTTGGCGAGCCCCTCGCGCCAATCCTCGAGCGCGATCCATTCGCCGCGGTCCCAGACGATCACTCCGCCCGCGCCGTAGTTGCCGTCGGGGATGACGCCCTCGAAGTCGCCGTACTCGAGCGGGTGATCCTCGACCTTCACGGCGAGACGCTTGTCCTTTGTGTCGTACGACGGCCCTTTCGGCACCGCCCACGAGCGGAGGACCCCGTCCATCTCCAGGCGGAGATCAAAGTGCAGCCGGCGGGCGGCGTGCTTGTGCACCACGAACAGCCGCCCGGGGACGGCGGACACCATGCCCATCGGTTCGGGCGTCGTGTCCGGCGACCGCTTGGCACGGTACGCGCTGAGGTTGTCTACCTGGCGGTTGTCGTCGCTGCTTTCCGTCACGGGATCTGTCAGTTCCGACGGTGAACCTATGGAGCCCTGCCGAGCGCGGCCAGAACGCGCCAGGCGTGCTCTTGCGTCGATGCACAAACTCGACCAACGTCCTCGACCACCCAAGCTCTTTCCCGGATACCTATGCCAGCACGCGCCATCGGCACAGCCACGATCTCGTTCGGCCTCGTGTCCGTCCCAGTGAATCTCTTTTCGGCCTCAGAGTCGAAGGCGAACATCTCGTTCAATCTGCTTCACAAGAAGGACGGCACGCGTCTCAAACAGCAGTACATCTGCCCGAAGGACAATGAGATCGTGACGCGGGACCAGATGGTCAAAGGCTACGAGTTCTCGAAGGACCATTACGTGATCCTCACGCCCGAGGAGCTCAAGGCGCTCGAGGAGAAGGCAACGAATACGATCGACATCAGCGAGTTCGTTCCGCTGGCCAAGGTGGACCGGGAGTATCTCGACAAGACGTATTACCTCGGGCCGGACAAAGGAGGCGACCGCGCCTACCGCCTGCTCACTGCGGCGCTGGACGAGACGGGTCGCGCGGCACTGGGACAATACGCCGCGCGCGGCCAGCAGCACCTCGTATTGCTGCGGCCGCTCAACGGCGTGCTAGTCATGGAGCAGCTGCATTACGCCGACGAATTGCGCCCAACGACGCAGGTCGAAGTGCCCGAAGGATCGGTGAAACCCGCGGAGCTTTCGCTGGCCAAACAGCTCATCGAGCAGTCGGCGAGCGACGAGTTCGTGCCCGAGAAGTACAAGGACACCGTCCGCGAGCGGCAGCTGGAGGCGATCGAGGCGAAGGTCCAGGGCCAGGAGATCACCGAAGAGGCGCCGGCGGAGCGCGGCGGCAAGATCATCGACCTCATGGAAGCGCTGAAGCAGAGCCTCAGTGAAGCCAAAGAAGCGAACAAGGGAGAGGAGGAGGAGGAGCACAAGACCCGCAAGACGCGCCGGGCCAAATCGGCATGAAGCTGCTGGCCGGCACGAGTGGCTTTGCCTTCAAGGAGTGGAAGGGGCCCTTCTACCCGGCTGATCTCAAGGATGACGCGATGCTCGGCTTCTACGCCGGGCGGTTTCCGACCGTCGAGATCAACAACACGTTCTACCGGCTGCCGCGCGAGCACGTGCTGCTCGAGTGGGCGTCGCGAGTGCCGGACTCGTTCACCTTCGCGATCAAGGCCAGCCAGCGCATCACGCATTTCGCGCGGCTCAAGCCCGACGCGGCCAGCGCGACGGAGTTCCTGCTCAAGAACACCTCGGCCCTCGGCGCGCAGTTGGGGCCGATCCTTTTCCAGCTTCCGCCGAACCTGAAGATCGACGTCCCCCGTCTGCGCGCGTTTGTCGAAACGCTCCCGACGGACCGCCGATACACGGTCGAGTTTCGTCACGAGAGCTGGTTCGACGACGAGGTCTATGCGGTGCTGCGCGAGCGCGACATCCCGCTGTGCGTCACCGAGCAGCCGGACTTCGCGTCGCCGGTCGTGACCACGGCGAGTTGGGGATACGTGCGGCTTCATCGTCTCGACTATGACGCGGCGATGCTCGACGAATGGAGCAGGCGAATCGCGTCGCAGCCGTGGAGCGACGCATTCGTGTACTTCAAGCACGACGAGGGGATCGGGTCGGGGCCGCCGGCGGTCGACGCGTTCATCGAATCGTTCGACAAGGCGCCCACCGCGTGACGCGTTAGGGCGCCCGTGCACGTCCGCGACGGCGAGTTCGCGCTCTACGCGACGGATCTCTCGAACTTCCTCGGCTGCCGGCATCGCACCGCGCTCGACATGGGTCTCGCGCTCGGCAAACGCACGGTCGTCAAATACGAGGACCCGCTGCTCGAGCTGTTGATCCGGCGCGGCCTCGAACACGAGCAGCGATTCGTCGATTCGCTGAGCGCCGGAGCGGCGACCGTCGTAAACGTCCCGCAGGGCGTGCGCGACGACGAACGTGTCGCGATGACGCTTCAGGCGATGCATCAAGGCGCGGACGTCATCGTCCAGGGCGGTCTGCGCCACGGCGCGTGGAACGGGCGACCGGACGTGATGCGGCGCGTGCCGGGGAAAAGCGGCCTCGGCGAATGGTCGTACGAGGTCTACGACACGAAGCTCGCGCGCGAGACGAAAGCCGGAACGATTCTCCAGCTCTGTTTGTACTCCGAGCTTCTGGCGTCGGTGCAGGAGGCGAGGCCGGAACACTTCTACGTCATCACACCTGACGCCGAGACGCCGCGGCAGGTGTACCGGCTCGCCGACTACGCCGCGTACTGCAGGCTGGTGCGTCGCCAAATGGGCGCGGCCATGTCGCTCGGCGACGAGCGCCTCGTCGACGCGTACTATCCCGAGCCGGTCGACATGTGCGGCGCGTGTCGCTGGAACTCGACGTGTTCGTCGAAACGCCGGCGCGACGATCACCTGTCGCTCGTCTCCGGGATCTCTCGGGCGCAACGCCAGGAGCTCGAGGCTCGGTCAGTCACCACCTTGACGCAGCTCGCCGGCTTGCCTGAGACAATCGGGTTCAAGCCGCGCCGCGGTTCGGTCGATTCCTACGAGCGGGTTCGCGATCAAGCGCGCCTGCAATTGTCGTCGCGAGACGCGGCCGTGCCGATGTACGAGATGCTCCAGATCGAGGAGGAGTTCGGGATCGCGCGCCTCCCGGAGCCCTCACCGGGAGACCTGTTCCTCGACCTCGAAGGCGATCCGATGTTGGCGGACCATGGCCGCGAGTATCTCTTCGGCATCGCGACGGCCGACGGCGAATATCACGAGCGGTGGGCGTTCACCGATGCGGAAGAGCGCCGCGCGTTCGAGTGGGCGATGGATCTGATCGTCGAGCGCATTCGCGCGTACCCGGACATGCACGTCTACCACTACGCGCCGTACGAGCCGTCGGCGTTCAAGCGGTTGATGGGCCGGTACGCGACGCGGCAGCGGGAGCTCGACGAGCTGCTGCGCGCGCGCAGATTCGTCGATCTGTACGCCGTCGTCCGCCAATCGATGCGGGTCGGCGTTGAGAAGTATTCGATCAAGAGTCTCGAGCCGCTGTACGGCTTCGTGCGCGGCGTGCCGCTCGAGGACGCGAACAAGGCGCTCCGCGCGCTTCAATATGCGCTCGGCGCCGGCGTTCCCGATTCCGTTCCCGGCGACGTGCGTGCGGCGATCGTCGGCTACAACCGCGACGATTGTGTCTCGACGCGAGCGCTGCGCGACTGGCTGGAGACGTTGCGAACGCGGGCGATCGCCGGCGGCGCGTCCATCGCGCGACCCATTCCCGATCCCGCGGACGCACCGCCCGACATCGACGAGCGGGGCAAGCGCGTCGAGGAATTGCGCGGCCGCCTGCTCGCCGGACTCCCCGAGCTGCGCGGCGACCGCGACGACGCGCAGCAAGCGCGTTGGCTGCTCGCCTACACGCTCGACTATCACCGTCGCGAGGACAACGTCGCCTGGTGGGAATTCTTCCGGCTGGTCGAGATGCCCGAGGAAGACCTGATCGACGAGCGCGCCGCGGTCGCCGGGCTCGAGTTCGTGGAGCGAGTCCGCCTCATCCTGAGCAAGAAGGGAAGACCTACCGGGTCCGTTGTCGACCGGTATCGATATCCCGTGCAGGAAATGGAGATCGAGCCTCGCGACAGCGTTTCGCTGCAGGACAAGAAGCCCTTCGGCAAGGTCGTCGCGGTGGACCGCAAGGCGCGGACGATCGACGTGAGAAAGGGCCCGAGCCGCGCGGCGACGCATCCAACGGCGATGTTCGAGTTCACGAGCGTCCCGGCCAAGGCGCAAGCCGAGGCCATGCTGCGGATCGGCGAAGCGGTCGCGTCGGGATCGGCCGAGTTCACCGCCGCGCGCGCGCTGCTCGGCCGCGAGCCGCCGCGCTTTCGCGATCCCGCGCTGACGATCGAGCAGTTCGATCTCGGGAAAGACCTCGCGTCACGACTCGCCGGCGAGATCGACGAAACACTCCTCGCGATTCAAGGTCCGCCGGGTGCCGGCAAGACGTATCTCGCGGCCGAGACGATTTGCCGGCTGGTCCAACGCGGCAAGCGTGTCGGCGTGACGGCGACGAGCCACAAGGTGATTCGAAATCTGCTCGACGCCGTCGCCAAGGCCGCGATCCGCCTCGGCACGACGGCGACCCTCGGCCATCGCGTCGACGACGACGAGGACGACGAGGGTGCGCCGGACGCCTCGGGTCCAGGCGTTGCGCGCTTCGCGAAGTCGGAGGCCGCCCGCGACGCGCTCGCCAATGGCGAGGTCTCGGTCGTCGGAGGAACCGCGTGGTTGTGGACGCGTCCCGACCTGACGAACGCGGTGGACGTGCTGTTCGTCGACGAGGCTGGCCAGATGTCGTTCGCCAACGCCGTCGCCGTGTCACAGGCCGCGCGAAGCCTCGTGCTGCTCGGCGATCCGCAGCAATTGGAGCAACCGCGCAAAGGCAGTCACCCCGACGGAGTTGACGTGTCGGCGCTCGAGCACATCCTCGGCGACGAGCACACGATGCCCAAGGAGCGCGGAATCTTCCTCGAGGTCACGCGCCGCCTGGCGCCCGGCATCTGTGATTTCACGTCCGAAGTGTTCTACGACGGCCGCCTCGGCCCGTTGCCCGGCCTGGAGCATCAGCGGCTGTCGGTCCCCGCCGGCGTGCCGGCTGTGGGCCTGTCCGTGCTCGACGTACCGCACGACGGAAATCGGAACCAGTCGCCCGAAGAGGTCGAAGTCGTCGCGACGCTCGTCGGCCGGCTTCTCGCGCCCGGAAACACCTGGACCGACGAGTACGAGGACGTGTGGCCGCTCGACGGCACTCACGTACTCGTTGTCGCGCCGTACAACGCGCACGTCAATCGCCTGCTCGAGCGACTCGCCGACGTCGATCCGTCGGTGCGCGTGGGAACCGTCGACAAGTTCCAGGGCCAGGAGGCTCCGGTGGTCATCTACTCCATGGCGACGTCGCGGCCGGAGGATGCGCCGCGTGGGATGGAGTTCCTTTTCAGCCTCAATCGTCTGAACGTCGCGACGTCGCGGGCGCGCTGCCTCGCGGTTCTGGTGGCGTCGCCGCGCATGTACGAGGCGGAGTGTCGAACGCCGCGCCAGATGCAACTCGCGAACGCGCTCTGCCGATATCGCGAGATGGCGACGCCGATCGTCATCGGCTGACTTGACTCGCTCAGCGCGCGGTCGCGGCGCGTACTAGTCCGCCTTTCCGTATTGGACGTCGACCGGGCCGTACGAATTGTTCGGCCCCCCCATTTCCGTAAACGGGATGGAGGGCGACGCAGTGGGATCGCCGAACACCGCGGAAGGTACGCTGAAAAAGTTGTCCGACGACAACACGAGCGTCGTCGCGAAATCGAAGAATTGATCGCCGCCCGTGGTCTCGTAGCTCACCACGTAGTACTTGAGATTGGCCTTCAGCGTGATGCCGGGGACCGCGGCAAACACGAACTGATTGGCCGTCTGGCCCGCCAGGTTCACGTTGGTCGTGCTATCCGGGACATCGTTCCCGCTCGCGTCGACGATCTTCACGGCGTGATTTCCGGTGTTGCCAGGCAAACAGTAGCGGCCGATCGCATAGACCGGTCGATCCGACCCCTGTGGAACGATCGCCATGCCGACCCAGCCGGTGAAATCGTTTCTCGGCGTCATGAGCGTTTCGCCAACGACGAGCGGAATGTCGAGGCTGAAGTGGTTGAGACCGAACACCTTGTCACAGCCGACGAACCCGGCCAGCGCGAGAACGCCGAGAACGAGGACCGGTGTCAGCAGCAGATAAGAATCGCTCATTTTCTCAAGTCCTCGAGGTCGGCACTGCCGAGGTGGGCTGTGCCTTGTACGACGGCTTCGTGCCGCCGGCACGGTTCTCCATTTTCGCGTAGCGAATCGAGCTGACGACGCCCATCGAATCGACCGACACGACCGTCGGCCACACGGTCACGCCGTAGCCGGCGGAGATTTCGCGCCCCGGGTCGGGAACGACGAGCGCCGTGAACTTGTGCGAGGCGGCCGTCTTCGCCGCGAGGTCCGCCGGATCTCCGTCATTGATGGCCAGCAGCAGCCCGTCACCACCCGACGCTTGTCGTTGCAGCTCGAGGACCGCTTCGATGCTCGGCGCCGAACCGGCGCGCCAGAATACCATCGTCGTCGGCCGGCCGGCCATTTTTCGAATCGTGATCTGCTTTCCCTTGGCGTACTCGAAGAGGAAATTCGGCGGCGCGTGTCCGAGTCTCGCGCTCGCGGTGAGCATAGACAGTTGCGGTGTCGACGCCGGCATGAGGTTCTTGGTGAGCGCCGCGGCCAGCGCAGCGGCGTCGACCTCTCCTTCCTGCCGCCAATTGACGCGGCCGTCCGGGCCGACGATGAGCGTCTCCGCCGACTTTGATTTGGCGGCACCGAATACTTGGTCCCATGCGGGATCCTCCTCGGCGTACGCGGCGCCGTCGGCGAGCGGCTTGCCGTCGAGCTGACCCTTCGGCACGATGACGAGAATCGCCGTCGGCGCGTCGGGTCGCTTGGCGTCGCCGACGGCTCGGACGATTCCGGCGACGCGGTCGGCGTTCGCTCCGCGAGTGACCACCAGGTTCGGCGCGCGCTGGCCAGGGCCGCTCGCCAATGCTGCCGTGTGGCCAACGACTTCGAGACCGTTCGCCGAGGGATGCGTCACCGCGATCATCGGCATCGCCGACAATTTGCTGCCGATGACGCCGCCAACGACCGGGAAGGTCGAGTAGCTGCAAACGCTCCCCGTCACGGCCTGCGGCGCGATCAGCCCCGACGCGGAAACGCGGGTTCCGCGAACGGTGAGACACATCGGCCTGAAGCCAGAGATCAGCGTCGACCTTGCCGCGACACCCGATTCCGCCGCGGGCGGCGGTTGCAGATAGACGAACCGATTGTCGTCGACGAGCCCGGGCTGGTTCGCCGACCCGTAGCTCCATTCGAACTCGTGAATGGAGCCGCCCGGGATCCAGCTCTTGAGCGCCGAGTAGTCGGGACCCTGGGGGAACATTCCCACGGACACCGGCCGATTTCCGCCGTCGGCCGGGATCTGCTCGAATTCGACGTTCGCGGCCGCCCACGGCGCCACACCGATGGTGCCGTGAAGGACGATGCCGTCCGGCGAGATGCCGATGCCCGAGTAGGCCAGCGTCGTGCGGTGGCCGAAGTAAAAAATCGGAAGGTGTCTGCGCGAGATCGGCTCCAATAGCGCGTCGAGAATCCCGCCGAGCACCGACTGCGCGTCGAACGACTTGTTCACCGTGTCGTTGGCGCCGCTGTCCGCGACCGCCTGGTCTCGAATCGTCGACATGCCGGACGTGGCCGCGTCGCGAAACATGTTCACGACCCAGCTCGAGGTGTCGAGCGAGATCGCGCCGGCCACCAGGCTCGCCGTGGACCCGTTTGGTACGAGGCTGAACGGGAAGCGAACGGTGAAGTCGAAATCGGGGAGCAGCGTATGATCGGTGTGCGCGTGCCCGGTCACCGTCAGGACGATGTTCCCGGGCTCGAGCGTGAACACCGCCGTGTTGAGCGTCAGCGTGTACGAGATGTGGAACGTGTGGATGTACGGTATGGAATACGACAGCGTCGCGTGCAGCACGGGCTGGGCGAGGATCGAATCGGCCGTCGGCTGTAGCACCGTCTGCACGTACTCGGCGCCGACCGCGATCGCGAAGTCGTCGCTGCCGGAGAGAAACATGTTGTTGACGCCGGCGGCGTTGGCCGATCCGTCCCGGAGGCGCAGCGCCATCGTGAGAGCGGATTGCGCGCCCGTGAGCGTCTTGAACGCGACCTGCTTGATGTTCGACGGCAGCGGAACGTTCGACGGCAGCACCGCGGTCTTGATCACGTTGTGAACCGCCAGCTCGAGGCCCGCGATGTCTTGCGCGCTGAGTGGCGCGCTCGACCACGCCGGCACGAACGCCACGTTGACCGAATTCGCCTTGAGGTCGACCTCGACGACGTTGCCCGTCTGGGCGATCGTCTGTGTGAGGGGCGTCGTCAGCTGCAGCTCGCCGCGGAAGAACTCCGGCAGGATGGCGGTGCCCGGATCGGCGAGGTATCGCGCCATGAGCTGCATGCGGATTCGGATCTTCGCCGCCGCCGCATCGGCGACCTCGATCGTCGGCGGCGACACCTGGAGCTGCGCCTTGCCGGAAAGGTTGCTCGGCACGATCGGCCCGAGCGTCGCGCCGACGAAATCCCCGTTCACGATCGCGTCGAACCCCATCATCGTCGCGTTGGTCCCCGCGGCGGCGCCGAACAGCGCGGCGGGCGGTCCGATGCGCCGGTGGTTTGTGGTCGGGTCGCCGAAGTCGTCGACGATCTCGACGCCGACGGGATTCACGCCGCCGACCGGCCGAATCGGCTGCTTGTCGTCGATGTGAAGCGCCATCGAGTGCGGAAACCGCTCCACACGCTGCATGGCCGCGAGGACCCGATTGGCGGCGGGCATCGAGCACTCCGCGACGACGTCGAAATCACCGGTGAACGCGTTCGCCATTTCTTTCTTCCCCCAACGGGATGAAGCTGAAAATCCCTAGTGCCGTGTCACCGCCATCGGTGAGCCAAAACGGCCCCACATGTCACGACGAGTACGAGTGAAAGGACATGATGAATCGTCAATCGGCGCGACGCCGGCGGACGCTCCCTCAACGACTCGAGACCGAGCCGGCCGACCGCGTACGCGCCCGCCGCGCCGAGGAAGACGGCGCCGGCGAACGGCCGGTGGCGCCAAGCGAGTGCTGCGCCGGCGAGAAGGAGCGCCGCCAGGAGCGCTTCGAGCAGCTGCGTCGGCACGCGACGCTCCCACACGCCGGCACGGTTCGGGAGCCGGACGCCCCAGCGACGAACCGGACGTCCGGCGCAGCAGCCGTTCAGGAAGCAGCCGATCCGCGTGAAAACGGCGCCGACGAGAATCGTAAAGGTCGCCGCGTCCCAGAATTCTCCGAGAGGCACGCCGAGCAGCGAGGTGACTGGAAGGGACAGAGGGAGGATCATCGCCAGCGCCCCGTACTGCGCCGCGCCGCCGTCTGAACGCGCGAAGACGCGGCCTGGGTTGCCGCGGAAGTCGCTCCAGTGCGTCGCGACGAAAAGGAGTCGCGCGCCGGCCAGCGCCGGCAACAGCAACAAGAACGTCGCCTCGAACACGCCGAGCGCGTCGATCCCGGCCGCGTGCGCGGCGACGTTCCCGGCGAAAACCCCGAGCACCACTCCGACGTACAGAAGGGCGGGGTAGCTCCACAGGGTCAGGCCGCGCCACTGAAAGAGGATCGGTCTCATTGGACCGATCCCGCGTTCAGCCGCGAATCAGAAGCGCGACCAGCAGTCCTCCCACAATCGCAACGTCCGCGACGTTGAAGACAGGCCACCATCGCACATCCACGAAGTCGACGATCGGACGCCGTCGAATCAGGTCGAGAAGGTTGCCGGCTGGCGCCGCCGAACGCCGCTCCCAGTCCGAACACCGCGCCCGGATGGGCGAACCATCCGAAGCGCGAGCGAAGAACGATGGCGCACCCGAGCGCTCCGCACCAGACCACGATCAACGCGGCGGGAAATCCGGAGCGACTCGACGGGTGCCGGGCCGCCACCCGGCGGAGGCGCCCCAGGCGCCCGAAGTCGATGATCCGATCGCGCAGGCGACTCGTCGCGAGGGACTTCGTCCAGCGGTCCGCGCCGAACCAGAGGAGCGCCGACGCACCTGCCCCGATCAGCGCGCCCATGCCGCTCACGTTACTTCGTCGTTACGATCCGCGCCGTCTTGATCGCGTCGAGCTTGGGAAACATCCGGTCGAGGTACGAGTTGCCCAGCGTCTGGATGAACTGCTGGATCCGGCTCCTCGCCGTATCCGCTGTAGAGCGAATCGACGACCGATTGTCCGCTGACCACCGTGCCGATCGGCGCGAAACCCATGCGATCCAGCGCGCTGATTGTCCGCGAGGTTGAGAAACAACTGGTACGACCGCGTGTTTGCGCCCTGGTCGGCGAACGTCAGCGTGTACTGCATGTTCTGTGCCGCACCGAGTCGTCGAGGATGCGCTTGTTGTCCCACGGCTCGTTCTCTTTCGGATCGCCGTTCAAGCCGAATTGCGCGACGAATCCCGGAACCACACGAAAGAATCGCTCGCCGTCGAAAAACTGCTGTCCCGACGAGCGCGTAGAACCGGTCCGCGCCCAGCGGCGCCCAGGCGCGATTGACCTGCACGACGAAATTCCCGCGCGTCGTCTCGAATGCGACGCGGAACGAATCCGGCGCCGCCCTCCCCGTGTCCACCGCGCGCTTCGCCGCCGCCGCGCTTCCCCGGGCGGCCGGCGGCTTCTCGCCGCCGCCTCCGCAGCGACGCCCAGCGCCGCCAGCGTCATCGCCGTTAGACCGGTCCACCCGCTCACCGGTCCACCGTCCACCGCCTATTTCGGCCAGCCATTCTGCGGAATCCCCTTCGTGATCTTGAGTGCATTCGCGAAGTAGACCTTCTTCAACACGCTGTCCGGCAGTCCGATGCCGTACAGCTTCCAGAACGCGTGGTAGCGGACGATAGTAATCGAAGTAGTCGTCGTTCGTCTCGAACACGCGCCAGTAATACGGATACTCCTCGGGCTGGAACGAGTCCTTTCCGAAGAGAATCCGGTCCTGGTACTTGATGAAGAAGTCGTGCGCCGCGCGCGGCTGGCGGCCGATGTCGTACAAGCACCGCGCCGACCTCGGTGTACACGTTCGGCATCTCGTCCAGCATCTTCGACGAGCGCGCCGAGGTCGTTCGCGTGCCAGCCCATGTGCGCGGCGACGAACGTCGTCTTGGGATGCTTGCGGAACAGGTTGTCCCGCTCCGTCATCAGCTCCTCGAAGCTCGGAAACCTGTCCTGCGGATACCGCCGGTCGCGCGAACAGCGAGAGCTCGAGCCAACGCTCGTTCGTGTAGTCGATCGGCTTGAAGAATTCCTGCGGATCGGCCGTGTGAATGAACACGGGAAGGCCGAGCCGCGCGCACTCGTCCCAGATCGGATCGAGCTCGGGGTCGTCGATGCGCAGGCGCGAGCCGTCCGGTTTGCGCGATCGAGAGGCCGAGGCTCTTCGGGATCTCGCCGACGCCCACCGCGCCGGCGGCGACGTCGGCGTCGAGTTGCTTGATGGCACCCGCCGCCCACCCCGGGCCGACGTTCCTGAAAGTTGATCCCGGCGAGGATGCGCACGCGCTCCTTCATCGCCGGCGACGCGCGCGACCGCGGCGAGCACGCTCTTCAACCGATCGCCCGACAGATTGTCCGCGCTGACCATCATCCGCACGTTCAGGCTGTCGAGCGACGCCCCGAGCGACGCGAGCCCGTCCGCCGAGGCGATCAGATTCCCCGGATGTCCGTGGAAATCGATCGCCGGATACTTCGCGGTCGGCACCATGTGCGCCGGCACGATCGAGCGTCGAGCTGCGGACGGTAGTCGAGAATGCTCGGCGGCGTGCCCTCGGGCGCCATGCAGCTGCGCGGGCGAATCTCGGTCGTGCCCGGCGGGCACGACTCGCCCGCCGGAATCGGCGTGCCGCGTCCGCCGCCGCGCCCGGCGCGCGCCCACCGCCAGCGGGCGGCTTCTGCGCGCGAAAGCATCGCGGCATACCCGCAGGCTCGCCGCGACGAGACGCGCTGCCACGGAGGCGAAGCTTGTGTACCGGCGGACACGCCGGTCGCGCCATCCACCGGGCCACCGTCATGGGCGCTGCGGAACCTGCGGAGTCACCGTGCCGGCGCCGGCGATCGTCCCGCCGGATCGCGCATCTCGTCCTTCTTGAGATACGGCACGCCGTCGGTCATCCACTTCGGCGCCGGCGCGCCCTTGAGGTAGTGATCAAAGAACTGGAAATAGCGGATCGTCAGGTCTCGCCGGTTGCCGAGTCCGCGAAGCCCGTGTCCCTCGCCGATGTACGCGAGCAGCACCGCGTTCTTGCCGTTGTAGCGCATCGCGTTGTAGAGGCCGAGGCCGTTCTGGAACGCGACGGTCGGATCGGCGGTGCCGTGCATGATGAGGAACGGCGCCGTCACTTCGCGGCACGTGCGTCAGCGCCGACTCGAACATGTAGACGTCGGGCTTCTCCCACGGCGAGAAGCCCCAGCGTCCCTGGCCGTACAGGTAGTAGTCGTTGCCGTTTGCGCCGCTGCCGCCCGGCACCTGGTACGCCCCAGCCCCAGTTCTGGCTGAAGTCCTGATAGAGATCCGTGACGCCGGCGCCGACGCCGACGGCCGCGAACAGCCGCGACCGCGTGCCGATGAACGCCGCGCCTTCACCGCCGTAACTGTGCCCGTTGATCCCGATGTTCTTCGGATCGACGTAGCCCATCGCGATCACCTTCTTCACCGCCGCCTCGACGGCATCGAGCATGTCGCTGTGCGACGAGCCCGTATGGAAGTACACGTCCGGAATCATCGTGATGTAGCCGCGGCTCGTCGCTTCGATCGGCATCGAGCCCATGCCGGTGAGGTACGACGGCGCCGAATACCGATTCAGGTTCTGCGAGTTCTTCTCGTAGAAGTTCACGAGCATCGGCCGCTTCTCGCCCGGCTTGTAGTCGTCCGGGAGCGTGAGGAACCCCTGCAGCTTGTGGCCATCGTGGTCCTTGAAGTCGAACAGGATGCGATGGCCCCACAGATACTCGGACTGCTGCGGGTTCGCGTCGCAGATCTTCTTCGCGTCCTTGAAGTCGAGGCCCGACACGCGCAGGTCCGGGAATTCGGTGAACGTCTGCCGCGTGAACAGATACATGTCGGCCTTGGCCGCCTTCTGCGGATTCGAGTACGCGGCGTCGTCGTACGACGAGCTCCTTGAGCTGGCCGTCGGCGAGCTGATAGAAGCCGGCCTTCTTCGTGTATTCGCCGTAGGCCGACAGGAGAATCGGCTTCGACAGGTCGATCGTGCTCTCGCGCTGCCACCGCGCCCGCCGCGGCCACCGCCGCCGCCGGTGCGCCGCCACCCCCGCCGCCGGCGCCGTTCGAATCCGGCTCCGTCTGCACGTAGCGGAAACGAATCTCACCCTTGTCGCCGGCGCCGTTCGTGAGGTTCGTCGGCGCGCGACCCGTCGAGCGGCACGAGCCAGAGGTCGAACCGGTGCATCGCGACGACGTTCTTGCCGTCGCGCGTGTAGCCCATGACGCCGAACGACGGCTTCGGTCCCGGATGATCGTACTCGACGTCCACGAAGCTCACGTTGGCTCGCTGCCGCCGAGCGTCTTCGTTGTCGCCGGCGTCGAGGTTGTACGCCTGGAACTTGTTGTCCTTCCAGTAGAGGAAGTAGTTGCCGTCGGGCGAAATGCCGAACACGTGCTGCGCCGATCAGCTGATCCTTGAGCATCAGCGTGCGCTCGCCGGTCGACGGATTGACGCGATAGATGTCCGCCGCGGGGCGCTTGTAGTCGGAGATGTAGCCGCGCGTGTCGCGCCCGACGGCCCAGCGGCCGTCCGCGCTGACGTCGACCTCGCGCATCGCTCGTGTCGGCGAGCTGTCACGAACTTGCGGTCCGTGATGTTGAACGCCTCGCGATAAGTGAAGTTGCGATCGGCGTCGGCGCGGGTCATCTGCACCGACTGGATCCGTTCGTCCTTCGAGTTCCACACGTCGACGTCGGCGACTTCTTCGCCGCCGCGCGCCGCGTCGTGTCGGGCGCCGGCGACCTGCTCCTTCACGCCGAAGAAGATGCGCTTGTTGTCGTCGCTCCAATCGAGCGCGGCGCGGTCGCTCAGCACCCATCCCTTCGGAAATCCGTCGGCCTTCGACGGATCGAGCTTCGACCGGCGCGTACTCGGTTTCGTCGAGCGCCGACTGCACGCTCGGATACGCCGAGCAGCACGTTGTCGCGCTCGCGCATCTTGTCGACGTCGACGCCCTTGAGCACGGCGAGCCCGGTGCCTTCGTCGTTCCAGGTCAGCCGGCTGTACACGCGCGCGTCGTTGTCGAGCGTCGAGATGCGGCCGTTGCGCAGGTCGAGGATGAACAGGCCGTTGCCGTCGCGCACGGCGCCGTCGACGGTGTACGCGAGCAGATCGCCCTTCTTGTTGAATCGCGATTTCGCCGACGCTGCCGAGCAGCTGATCGCGCCCGGTCGCGAGATCGTGAAGGATGACGTCCGCGCCGCGCGGGCCAGTCGGCTCCGCGTTCGCTCCGCCGCCCGGCGCACCGCCGCCCGCCGCCGCCAGGCGCCGCCCCGTTGCCGCCGCGCCCACCCGCCGCGCCGCCCGGCGCTCCGGGCGCTCGCCGGCGCAGCACGATGTGGCTCGACGTCGCGGCGAAAGTGAACGACTGGATGTCCTGCCACGACTGCACGGTGCCAGTTGCGAGATTCCTCAACTCGACGTGCCGCGGCGGTGTCGGAGCCGCGCCCGCGCCGCCGCGAGCGTCCTGCCCCGTCGCACGCCGCCGCCTGTCCGCCGCCGCCACCGCCGCCGCCCCGGCCACCGCGCCCGCCCCGGCCGCCGCCGCTGGCGTCGACCGTGTACGCGAGCCACTTCGAGTCGGGCGAGAAGGCCGGCGCGGTCGCGTTCGCGATCTCGAGGTCCTGGTTGTTGTCGAGACGGACGAGGTGCAGCACGGGCTTCGCGTCGGCCGGCGCCGTGTTCGTCGCCGACAGCACGTATGCGACCCATTTGCCGTCGCCGGAGATCGACTGATTACCGATGCTCTTCCACTTGGTGTAGTCGTCGACGGACAGCACCTTCTTGGTTGCCGTTTGTGCGCTCCCCGTATGGGGGACAGAGACGATGGTGAAGGCGATGAGCGGCACGACCCTCATCAGCGAGCTTCGGATGGCCCTGGCGACGTCGATCACGATCCATCCTCCTGGGTACATCGGATAAGAATGAGGTTCCGCTGGGAGCAGCCGTGCAGTGCGAGACTCTGGGGGGCGCGCGACGAAGCAGCGAACCGGGGGCACGAGCGCTACAATACGCCCGACATATGAACGTGGGAAGCTGCCTCAGCGCTGTTGCGGCGGCACGTTGGGCGGCGTGTTTACCAACGCCTTGCAAGCCGATCGATTCCCTCCCGCACGAGGATCTTCCGTGAGTTCACGCCGTCATTTCATCGTTCAAGCGCCGCTCGGATTCCTTGGCGCCGCCGCCGCGTGCAGTGGCGGGAATCACCTTAGACGCCATCGGGCTCATCGGGAGTTCCGAGCACACCCGGCGCGCCGCCGACGTTCGGAACAGCGCCCGCCGTCGGACCGGCCGTGTCACCGGGGACATTCGCCGAGGCGGAGAAGCTCGCGCAGGTCACCCTCACCGACCCGCAGCGCGAGACGGCCGCGTCGAGCTGGCGCACGTCGATGGCGTTCCTGCTCGAACGTCGCGCCGGGCCGCGCAAAGTGCCGATCGACGCGAGCATCGCGCCCGGGCACCAAATGGAATCCCGCGCTTCCGAACGAGAAGGTCGGCCCGGCGCGCGACCGCTTCGTGCGCAGCGCGGCGGACTCCGCACCCCTCCCGGCCACCGACGAGGACATCGCCTTCGCCCCGGTGACGCGCCTGTCGCGCTGGATCGAGACGAAGAAGCTCACGTCGACGCGCCTCACGAACATCTATCTCGACCGTATTCAGCGCCTCGATCCCAAGCTCCGCTGCATCATCACGCTCACCCGCGACAACGCGCTCGCGCAGGCGAAGCAGGCCGACGCCGAGATCGCGGCGGGGAAGTATCGCGGCCCGCTGCACGGCATCCCGTGGGGCGGAAAGGACCTCCTCGACACGGCCGGCATTACGACGACGTGGGGCGCGGAGTTCTATCGGAATCGCGTTCCGACCGCCGATGCCGCCGTCGTCGCGCGCCTCAACGAGGCCGGCGCCGTTCTGATCGCGAAACTCAGCCTCGGCGCGCTCGCGCTCAACGACATCTGGTTCGGCGGGCAGACGATGAATCCGTGGCTGCTCGAGGAGGGCGCGTCGGGATCGAGTGCCGGCCCGGGCGCGGCGACGGCGGCGGGCCTCGTCGGTTTCTCGATCGGCAGCGAGACGGGCGGCAGCATCATCGCGCCGTCGATGCGCTGCGGCGTCACTGGGCTGCGTCCAACATTCGGCCGCGTGCCGCGAACCGGCGCGATGACGTTGTGCTGGTCGCTCGACAAGCTCGGCCCGATGACGCGGAGCGTGGAGGACACGATGCTCGTACTGCACGCGATCTCGGGTCCCGATGCCGGCGACCTGGCGAGCGTGCCGGCGCGTCTCGACTTCGACGCGAACGAGAGCGTGAAGGGGCTGCGCGTCGGCTATTTCCCGGCGTGGATGAAGGAGGCGCCCGCGACCGACGTGGACCGTGCCGCGCTCGACACGATCAAGTCAGTCGGCATGGTGCCGGTCGAAGTATCGCTTCCCGATTGGCCGTACGACTCGTTGCAGTTGATTCTGTTCGCGGAGGCGGCGGCGGCGTTCGAGGACATCACGCTCGACGGGCGGGTCGATCAGCTGAAAGCGCAGGTGCCCGACGCGTGGCCGAATCTCTTCCGCGAAGCGCGGTTTCTGTCGGCGGTGGACTTCGTGCAGGCGGATCGTTTCCGCCGGATGGTCGCGGCGGAGATGGCCAAGCTGTTCGAGAAGGTGGATCTCCTGCTCGTGCCGTCGCTACGCGACGAGATGCTGACGATCTCGAATTTCACCGGGCAGCCGTCGCTGACGCTGCGAGCGGGATTCGTGAACGTGTCGGAGGCGCGGAGCGACTGGGCGCCCGACCCGCAGAATCCCCTACCCAAATTCAATCCCGCCACGTCGAGTGCCCCACGGGATCACCCTATTGGCGCCGTTGTTCGAGGAAGGGCGGTTGGTGCAAGCCGGCATCGCGCTCGAGCGGGCGTTCAACGTGGTGGGCGAGCGGCCCCCTGGGTTCTGAGATCCTCTCGAGCCGGCGCACGTCGGCGTCATTCGCCCGGTCGAGCAACGGTGCCGTGCAAGAAAGCGTAACGCAGATGACGCAGATTTGAACGGCAATCCCGCAGATGGACCTACGCGGTCGTCGTTGCGCGTTTTGGTTTCATCTGCGGCAATCGCGTTTCAAATCTGCGTCGTCTGCGTCGAGTTTTCTCGAACGATCAGAGGGAAATGAGTTGGCGGCGTTAGCCAATTGGCAGGCCGCGTACCCACGCGGCTGTCGCTGTGCCCACTTCCTCCAGCACTGCCGCGTCGTTCCGACCGCTCGACTTGAGCACGTGAAAACTGTGGTCGGCGCCTTCGAGCCAGTGCATCTCCCACCGAGTCGTCACGGTCTTCAAGACGCGCTCCATCAGCGCGGCCGTGCAGAATGGGTCGCGCGTACCGCTGAAACAAAGCACCGGCATCGTGATCCGCGGGAGATGAGCGTCGCGCAGTTGCTCGGGTTTTCCCGGCGGGTGAAGCGGATAGGCGAGTAACAGCAGGCCGTCCGCCGCGAAACCGTCCGCTGCCAGCATCGACGCCGCGCGTCCGCCCATCGATCGTCCGCCGATCACCAGCGGCCGCCGTGCTCCCAGTTCGCGGCGCGCGTGTTCGACCACCGCCGCGAACGTCTCCATCAACTTCGGCATCGGATCCGGTCCGCTCGACCCGCGTTCCTTGTACAAGAAGTTGAACCGCACCACGCCGAGCCCGCGGCGGCGCATCTCGCTCGCGGCGGCGTAGGTCGAGCGGTCGGACATGCTTCCGCCGGCGCCGTGCGCGCAGATGAATAGCGCATCGCCTCCCACGCCGGAGTTCGTCGCCGGCTCGTACGCGGCGCTCGTCGTCGCGTTGCCCACCGCCACTCGCCACTCGGTAGCCGTCATATGGTGCCCGCGGTCGCAGGTGTGAGGCCCGCCTCGTCGAGAAATCGATGGCCGCGCGTCGGCTTGCCGGAGCGTGTCGCGTCGTGCGTCAACACGAGACGATCGCGCACCCGCGTCATCCCGACGTACAGCAGCCGCCGCGCCTCTTCGATTTCGTCGGGAGTCGGTCCGGACGTCGGCGAGCCGCCGGGGAGCTGGGAGTCCTCGACGCCCACGATGTACACGCGCGAGAACTCGAGTCCTTTCGTCGAGTGGAGCGTGAGCAGGTTCACCCGTCCGCGGGCCGGATCGACCCCATCCCACTTCGATAGCACCGCGCGCTCGAGAAACGATGAGATCTGATCTGCGAGCGGCCCATCCGGAATCTCCGCCGTGAGGCGCCGCAGCCGCGCCATCGCCGCCGGATAGCGTTCGTCCGCCGACTTCTCCGCGCGGATCTTGAGCATCAGGCGCGCGCCGCCGAGCCGCTCGATCAACTCGTCGACGGTCGGGAGTGAGAGATCCTCTCCCTGCTCCCGCTCGTAATTCTCGAGGCACGTGCTGTAGCGCCCGAGCGAGAACGCGCGGCAAATCCCGAAGAACATCTGCGCTTCGGGCGAGAGCGATTGGGGATCGCTCAACGCCAACGCGATGCCGAGTTGGTCGAGCACGCTCACGAGCGCCGTCTTGCGCGCGCGACAGCTCTTCTCATGGTCCAGCGCGAGCACCACGCTGGCGAGCGTTCGCGAATCGTCGAGCGCCTGGTGCGAACGCCCGGCGGGGATTCCAAACTGCCGCGCCAGGTCGACGAGCTTGCGGCTCGTCGGAAAGAGGTCGCGCGCCAGCGGCAGCGTGTCATACGTATGCATGCCGAATCGCTCCTCCGGGCCGATGGCGCGAACCATCCGCTGGAGAATTCGAAAGTCGAAATCGTAGCCGTTGTGTGCGACGAGGACGTCCTCGTCGCAAAAATCACGGAAGCGCGGCCACACTTCTTCGAAATACGGCGCGCTCGCGACGTCGGCGTCGCTCAAGCCGTGCGTCTGCGTCGCGCCGGGCGCAATCGGGACGCGCGGCCGAACCACCGCCTCGAAGGTCTCGGCGATCTGTCCGCCGCGCACGCGCACGGCCGCGATCTGCACGATCTCGGCCTTTGTCGTATCGTCGTCGGTCGTCTCGAGGTCGATCGCCGTGAAATCGCCGAACGCTTCGTCCAATTCGTCCATCTCGAGCAGCTGTGCCGCCTTGAACACGCCGAGCGCAAGCCCGGTCTCGACGCATTCAGTGGCCGCAACGACTTCGACGCCTTCCGGAGGCTCGACGCCGAATTCGACGGCGGTGATCCCGACCGCCCCCAAGATCGCCGTGAGCCCGATCTCGGCGCCGCCCAGTCGCGGGAGGCACACCGTCCGTCGATCTCGCCGCGCGGCCGCGAGACGATTCTTGAGCGCGACGACGTCCGGAATCGCCGCCGGATCCGTGATCTCGTCGTGGCGGTCCTCGAGCACCGAGCGAATCTTTCCGACGCGGCGCGACAAGAGATCCAGCACGAGCGGCCCGAGCCCCGAATGACGCCTCATGAGCGCGTCGAGGTTGCGCCAGTCGGCGAGCGCTCGGCGAATGCGGCGCCCCGTTTCGTCCTGGCGCGGCCGGTGCTTCTCGATTCGTCGGAGCTCCTGCCGCACGTCGTGCCGGCTGCGCGCGGCGCGGGCACGCGCTTCGTCGAGCAACGGCTTGGGGAGCAACGTGGCGAGGAACTGGTCGACGAAGACGTCGTTCTTGGGCGCGCTCATCACGCGAAGCGCCGCGATCACGTATGCGATGACCGGATCGTCGGCGAGCGCGCGTCCGAGCGCGAGGCGGCAGGGAATGCCGGCGTTGAGCAGCGCCGCCTCGAGCACGTGGCCGATCTCGTGCGTGCGGTAGAGCAGGGCGACGTCGCCCCAATCATGGAAATGCTCTTCCCGATCGCGGAGCAGGTCCGCCACGAGCCACGCGGACTCTTTGTCGTCGTCGTCGAACATCTGGACGTCGACGGGAAACGCGGACACTCGGTCCGCCTTTGGTTCGACCGTCTTGACGACGGTGGTCGTGTTGAGCGTCACGAGCCGCCGAGCCAGCTCGAACACGTCGCGCGGGCAGCGGTGGTTCTCCTCGAGGCAGATGCGCCGACGCGAGATGGAAGTCGTTGAGGAAGTTTCGGAAGGCGGCCGGATCCGCGCCGGCCCACGAGTAGATCGACTGCTCGTCGTCGCCGACGGCGAATACATGGCGGTGGTCCTTCGCGAGCGCCTTGACGATCCGGTACTGCACCGGATTGAGGTCCTGAAACTCGTCGACGAGAACGACGTCCCAGCGGGCCCGCACGGTTCGCCCTTCTTCGTCCCGCTCCAACAGCTCGGCGGCTTTGATGACGAGCGTGTCGAAGTCGACGACCTTGCGCGTCGCGAGGAATCGCTCGTAGCGCGAGAAAAGCACGGTGTCGTCGTGGAGCAGCGCGTCGCCGCGAAAGCGGTGCGCCGAAAACCGGTTCAGCGTGCCCGTATGCCAGCGCCGATAGCCCTCGATCCGCCGGAGGACGCTGAGCTGATACTCCTCGTCGGCGATGCCGAAGCCGGGTTCGAGCAACACGTGCGCGCCGAATTCGCGCAGGAGCTCGGCGCAGAACGCGTGAATCGTCCCGCGCTTGATGTGCGCCGCCGCGGCGCCGAGCGTTGACTCGAGGCGGTGCGCGATCTCGCCCGCGGCCTTGTTGGTGAAGGTGAACGCGCAGATGCGCGCTGGATCGACGCCCAACTCCTGCACGAGATGACGCACGCGCTCGATGAGGCAGTACGTCTTGCCGGCGCCGGGTCCGGCGAGGACCAGAAGTGGTCCCGCCGGAGCCGTTATCGCCGCCCTTTGTGAATCCGACGCCGCCCGCGCCGGCGGGGCGAAGCTCTCGCGCGCGGCGGACGTCGTCACGCCTCGAGCTACCGGGCGTACGTGGCGTTCAGCTGCGCTTTGGCAAGCGTGTGTCCGTGGATGTTGAATCCGACGTACGCAGCGGTCGCGCCGGCAGGGATGTCGAGCTTGTCCGTGTCGAGCGCGAAGAGAGCGATGTGGTAGTGGTGCGGCTTGTCCTTCGGCGGCGGGCACGGGCCGCCGTAGCCGGGCACGCCGAAGTCAGTGTTGCCCTGCACGGCGCCCGCGGGGAGAAGATTCTTTTTCGGATCACCGGCGCCCGCGGCGAGCGACGTCGCGTTCGCGGGAATGTTGTACACGACCCAGTGCCACCAACCGCTGCCGGTCGGCGCGTCGGGGTCGTACATCGTGAGCGCGAAGCTCTTCGTTCCGGCGGGAGCGCCGCTCCACGAGAGCGCGGGTGAGAGATTGTTGCCCGTGCAGCCCATGACAGTGGCGACCTGCGCGTTGGGAACGGTCTTGCCTTCGTGGATGTCGGGGCTCGTCAACTTGAACGAGGACTTCTGCGCGCCGACACTCGACAGCGCGGAAAACGATGCGATGAGAAGGGCGATGCGTGATTTCATGAGGATCTCCGATGGAAAAGGTCTCAGGTCTTAGGTCTCTGGTCTCTGGTCTCGGGAGCTCACTCGGAGGTGAGCCCAAGTTAGCCAAGTGGGAAGCACCGGGTTCCTACCCGTCCAGCCGTCCAGCCGTCCAGCCGTCTACGCCGCCGCCTTCTCAATCGGCCGATGCACGAAGACGAACACAGCAGCCGCCGCGACCTGGAAGACCATTCCGAAAACGACAAGCGCGATCAGGCTCCGACTGTAGAGCTGCCCCATGATGGCGCTGCCCAGGAACCACATGATGCCGAACACGCCGTTGAACGCGCCGAACGCGTGCCCGCGCTTGTTCATCGACACCGCCTGCGCGATCCCCGCGCGGAGCGTCGCGTCCTGCACGCCGAGTCCTGCCGCCCAGCACATCACCGCCGCCGCGGCGCTCAGCGGGCCGCCGAGGAAGCCGAGCGGCAGTGCGATCATCGTCGCCAGAATGCCGACGACGAGCACCCAAATGCCGTACCGATCGAACAGCAGGCCGCAGATGAACGCCGTCAGTCCCACAACGCCCATGGCGCCGGCGTATAAAATCGGAATCGTCTGTGGAGTGAACAGACCGGTGTGCTGGAAGTGGTATCCGAGAAGTGGGAAGTCGAGAAAACCCATCGCCAGCAGGCCCGATCCCGCGACGTAAACCCAGAACAATCGCGTGAGCGGTTCGTCGGCCTTCGGCTTGGGAGGGGCGCCCTTGTTCGGCCGGTAATACATCGCGAGGAGCAACGACGCGAGCGCTAGAACGGCCGGGATTCCCAGCATGAGAAACGCCGGGCCGAACACGTGTGTGCGCGCGACGGCGTACGCCACGTAGAGCGGGCCGATGATCGCGCCCGTCTGATCCATCGCCGCGTGGATGCCGAACCCTTTGCCGTGCCCGACGACGCCCGTCGCCTCCGACAGCAGCACGTCGCGCGCCGGGCCGCGAATCGCCTTCCCGGTGCGCTCGGCGATGATGAGAACCGCCGCCATCTGCCACGTGTGGACGAAAGCCAGGCCGGGAATCGCGATCAGGTTCATCGCGTAGCCCGCGATGACGATCGGCCAGTAGGCGCGCGTGCGGTCGGCGAACTTGCCCGAGAAGTAGCGCAGGCTGGCGGCCACCATCTCGCCGAATCCGGAGATCAATCCGACCAACGCGGCGGTGACCCCAAGGTCGTTCAGGAACGGCCCGATGCCGCTGTACGCTCCCTCGTAGGTCATGTCCGCGAACAGGCTGACGATGCCGAGGCAAACGATGAAGCGAAATGCGGCCGAGCGATCCGCTGCCGCTGACGTCGTGGTGGCCAGGCGATCAGTCAACGAGAATCCCCGTCACTTCGAGCACGGACAGAATTCCGAGAACGATGAGCGCCAGAACCGCCAGGTGGCGCACCCGCTTCGGCGAGATGTGCGTGGCGATCCACGCGCGAATCCCCGACCCGAGCGTGACCGCGAGTCCGCCCTTCGTCACCATCGCCGCTACGGCGGCGATCCACACGATCAACGCGGCGGTTCCGTGCGTGAGGCCTCGGCCCGGCGCGCTGCTCACGTTGGCAGCCGCCCAGACCCCGGCGGTGGTCATCCCCTTGTCGCCCCACTCCGAAAGGAAGATGGTCGTGAACGCGATCGCCGCTCCCCGAAGAATGCGAGTGTCCTTCTCCTTGGGCGTGCGCACGTCGGGCTGACGCCACATCGCGATCGCGACTCCGATGAAGCTCACCGCGGTCAGCACGGCGACGAGCCACGGCGGAAGCAGCTTGCCGATCGTCGCTCCCACCGCCACGGCGACGGCCATCTTGGCCATGAACGCGAGGCTCATCCCGGAGATGACCGCGCCCCAACGAAAGCGCGTCGCGAGCACGCCCGACGTGTACAGCAACTTGTCGCCGACGATCTCGGCGACGAAGACGGCGATGTAGGTGGTGAGGAAAGTCTCGAGCATCAGCCGGCGCTGCCGCGTCGGCTGATCACGCGAAGCGGCGCTCCGAGCGCTCGCGTGCTTTGCGAGCTTCTTCTTCGCGGTTGCGAGGCGGAGCGTGGATCTCGAGCGAGTCGACCAGGCGGCGGGCGATGGCAGTGACGTCGTCGACGGCCTGGTTGAACGCGGCCTCGTTGGCGCGCGACGGCTTCGTCGTGCCACTCAGCTTGCGGACGAACTGCAGCGCGGACGCGCGCACTTCGTCGTTGGAGGCGGGCGGTTCGAAGTTGGCGAGCGTCTTGATGTTGCGACACATGGCGATGAGACCTCGGCAAGAAAAACGAAGCAGTTGAGAGTGAATATGTCCGCCGAGCTAAGACGCGTCCACACCGCGCGCGCGACGGAGTAGCAGCTCCCGCTCACGAGCATTACGCGTGAGCCCCGCCGCCCGCTCGAACTCGTCGCGCGCCTCGGAACTTCGGCCGAGCTTCGACAAGAAGTCGCCGCGAACCGCGGGAAGCAGGTGGTACGACTTGAGCGACGGCTCCTCCGCGATCGAGTCGACGATCTCGAGTCCGGCCGCCGGCCCGGAAGCCATCGACACGGCCACCGCGCGATTCAGTTCGACGATCGGCGACGGAGCGAGTGAGGCGAGCTGGGAATACAGATCCGCAATCCGGTTCCAGTCGGTATCCGCCGCGACGCGCGCCCGCGCATGACACGCCGCGATCTCCGCCTGCACCACGTAGGGCCCGCGGTCGTCGGGGAGCGACTCGGCGCGGGCGAGCGCGTCGAGCCCGCGGCGGATCAATAGCTGGTCCCACCGCGACCGATCCTGATCGAGCAGCAGCACCGGTTCGCCCGTCGGGCCCGTGCGCGCGCGCAACCGCGAGGCTTGAATCTCCATCAGCGCGACGAGGCCCTGGACCTCGGCGTCGTCGGGGACGAGGCCCACGAGAATCCGGCCCAGGCGCAAGGCGTCCTCGCAGAGCGCCGGGCGAACCCAGTCTTCGCCGGCCGTCGCCGAGTATCCCTCGTTGAATACGAGATAGATCACCTGGAGCACGGACGACAGACGCTCGTGGAACTCGGCGCCGCGCGGCACCTCGAACGGGACGCGCCGCTCGGCGAGCGTCTTCTTCGCCCGGACGATGCGTTGCGCTATCGTCGGCTCGGGGACGAGAAACGCGCGCGCGATCTCGTCTGTCGTCAGTCCGCCGAGGAGGCGCAGCGTGAGCGCGACGCGCGCATCGGTCGACAGAACCGGATGGCACGCGGTGAAGATGAGGCTCAACAAATCGTCACCGACATGGTCGTCGATCGCGGCATCGAGATCCGGGACCGCCCGTTCACGTTCGTCCTCGAGCTCGGCGCCGATCTGCGCGTGCTTTCGCTCGTGCAGCGCGTCGCGGCGCATCGAGTCGATCGCTCGCCGCTTGGCCGTGGTCATGAGCCAGGCGCCCGGATTGTCGGGCACGCCCGACACCGGCCACTGCTCGAGCGCCGCAACGAGCGCGTCCTGGGCCAAGTCCTCCGCCAGGCCGACGTCGCGGACGACGCGTGCCAACCCGGCGATGAGTTTCGCCGATTCGATGCGCCACACCGCCTCGATCGCGCGATGGGTCTCGGAAGCCGTCACGGCTTCCAATCACATCAGCGCGCTCGGGCGGGGCAAGGGTGTGGACGACTCGAAACGGTTCTAATGCGACCGCGCCGCCACCTCGGCGCGCTGCCGCTCCTCCTGCTCCCGGAGTTCGGGCGTGAACGCCTCACCGAAGTCCTCGGCCTCGAAGAATGGGCGGATCTCGATGTCCGACTCCTCGCCCGGCATCGGATTCGGGCACCGTTTAACCCATTCGACGGCCTCTTCGAGCGAACGAACCTGCCAGATCCAAAACCCGGCGACGAGCTCCTTGGTTTCAGCGAACGGACCGTCGACCACGCTGCGCTTCGTTCCGCTGAAGTGAACGCGCTTGCCGGCCGAGCTTGGCTTGAGTCCATCGCCGGCGAGCATGATCCCGGCCTTTATGAGCTGGTCGTTGAACGCGCCCATCTCCTTGAGCATCTGGGTGTCAGGGATGCCGCCGGCCTCGGAGTTCTTGGTCGCTTTGACGATCACCATGACGCGCATTGTCGTGTTCTCCTTTGGTTGACGTCGTCGCGATTCGGATGGCCGGTTCGCCCTCGGAACCGCGGGTTCTCTGATACGTCGAACGGAGCGGGACGGAATCGACACGCGGATTTCGGGCCTCGAGGTCGTCAGCCAAACGGCCACGGCCTGCAACTAAACCGCGTTTCCGGGGCTTCATGCGCGCGCCGTCAGGATCGCGGTCTTGGGACATCGCGCGAGAACAAAATCGCCTCTGGCCGGCGCCACGGCACCAGGATATGCATAGAAGAGAAGTGGAGACATCAGAGGTACCCATGTTGAGCGGAAAACCTGCAATTCTACGGTGGCGCTCGTCGCGCGAAACCCTCGCGCTGGCTTTGCTTGTTGCGGCAGCGTCGTCGGGCGCCGCTCAGTATCCCAGCTCCACACAGCCCGGCGCGGCGCGGTACGCGGCGCAGTCAGGGAGGTCGAGCCCGGATCCACGTTGGACTCCGTGGGTCGGATGCTGGCAGGCCGACACGAGCGCGGCGTACGCCGACCCGTCGCAATCGCTCTACACCTGCGTCGTGCCGCTCCCGGGCACGACGGGTGTTCAGCAACTCACGATCGCGAGGGGCAAGGTCACCGGGCGACGCCGGCTCATCGCCAACGGAGCCAACAATTCGTTCGACGAGAACGGCTGTCACGGGACCCGCACGGTCGAGTGGGCGTCGACTGGACGGCGCGCCTACATCCGCTCGAATTACACGTGCGACGTCGGGCTCGCCGGCACGTCGAGCGGTGTGTTGGCGATGACGTCGACGGGCGACTGGCTCGAGGTCGAGACCGTGCACGCGGGACAGGGATTGATCGAGCACGTCGACCAATGGCGTGACGCCGGGATGCCTTCGAGCCTTCCGTCGGAAGTGTTCAACTCGCTCGAGTCGCGCCGAATGACATCGACGACCGCGCGCGCGGCCGCTGCGGCGCCGCTCACGGTGGCGGACGTGATCGACGCGCTGCACCACGTCGATTCGTCGGCCGTGCGGAGCTTGATCGTCGCGAGCGGGCAGCAATTCAGCTTGAACGGCAACGAGGTCGCCGCGCTCTTCCGCGCCAACGTGCCGCGCGGCGTGCTCCAGGCGATGGTTGCCTGGACGCCACAGCCGGGTGCCGAAATGCCGGGATACGATCCCGACGCGTATCTCCGCGCCACGGCCGGGATGAACTACGGACCGGCGCCGCAGGTGATCGTGATTCAGCCGGCGCAACAGCAACCTGGAGTCGTCGTAACGCAGGAAGTGACGCCCGAGCCGATGTCGCCGACGTACTGCACGGCCCTCGGCTGCTATCCGACCAACCAGATGTCCGCGTACAACGGAAATCCGTATGCGAACATGGATTTCTCGAATCCGTACTATCCGTACCCGTACAACTTCTATCCGTTTTCCTCAGGGCCGATTCTCACGGGCAACATCAACAGGCCGTTCTTCAACAGGCCGTTCGTCCCGTTCCGGCGCGGTCCGTTCGGCGTCCAGAAACCGATCGCGCGGGTCCCGAACCGCCCGGGGGTCCGCGGGGGCGGGTTCCACCGCTAGAGCCCCGCCGTCAACGCACAGCCCGGGTCCGCGCGTAGGCTAGTGGCGCGATGAAGCGCCGCCTGCTCCGCGGATCCCTGCGAGCGGTTGCCGGGAATCGACGGGACAGCGCGACGATCGGGAACGCCGAGCCCGGCGTCCCCGATTCATGGGTACACCCCGCAGGCCCGTGGCCGCGCATGATTCAGCCCCGCATTCCAATCTCGGTGGTCATTCCGACGCTCAACGAAGCGCCTCGGATTCTGTCGGCCATCGAGACCGTGCGCTGGGCCGACGAGGTCATCGTCGCCGACGCCGGTTCGACGGATGGCACGACCGACATCGCGCGCCGTTCTGGCGCCCGCGTGTTGACCGTACCCGGCCCCACGATCGGCGCCCAACGGAACGCGGCAATCGAGACGGCGCGCAATCCCTGGATCCTCGCGCTCGACGCCGACGAGATGGTCACCCCTGAACTGCGCGATTCGATCGCGGACCTGTGTCTCACCGGTTCGCCGCGGTTTTCGGCGTATCGAGTGCGTTCGCGCAATTGGCACCTGGGACGCGAGCTTCGCCACGGTCCGTGGGGGCGCGACTGGAAGATTCGAGTCTTCTCGAGCGACCAGCGGTTCAACGCGTCGCGGGTCCACGAGAATATCGAATCGGACGACGTCGGTGAGCTCGAGGGAGATCTGATCCACTATCCGTACCGCGATCTGGCGCATCAGGTGGTGAAGATCGCGAAGTACGCGAAGTGGGCCGCGGAGGACATGCGATCGCGGGGACGACGGGCTCGGGTGAGCGACGTCGTCGCGCGGCCTGCGTGGCGCTTCTTTCGCGACTACTTCGTCTACAGCGGATGGCGCGACGGACGCGCGGGGTTCATCGTGTCCGCGGTGAGCGCGTTCTCCGTTTTCTGCAAATACGCCTGCCTGCTCACACCCGAGGCGTGAGCGGCGCTCGTCGGGGGGGAGCTAGAATCCGACGACTTTGAACGAAATGGCGCTGAGACCCGGCGCGGCCGCCGTCACCGAATAGCTCGCCGGCGACGTCGCCGTGATGAAGACGACGTCCGCGTTACCCGCCGAACCGGTGGTGGAGCTCGGCGCGCTGAGCGAGCCGCCTGTCGTCGACCAGGAAACCTGAATTCCGGGTACCCGGTTTCCGAACGCATCGACCACGCGCACGCTGAGCAGGGTACTGGCGCCGGCGACGAGCAGGGTCGAGTCGGCGGTGGCGGCCGAGATGGCGCTGGGCGGCCCGGGCGTGCTCGTGGCGGTGAGGTTGACCGACCCGGTGCCCGCCGTTGCGGTGAGCGTATTGACGCGAGCGGTGTCGCTCAGCTTCCACGTGATCAGCGCGTCGCCATTGGCGTCCGTCGTCGACGTCTTGGCGCTCGTCGTACCGCTGCCGGCCGCGGTGAACCAGCTAACCGTCACATTCGCCTGCGGCAGCCCCCCCAACTCGACGTGCACCTTTGTGTCGAGCGACGTGCCGATTGGGGCGGTTCGATCGAGAAAGCTCGAGTCGGCGGAAACGCTATAAGCCGCGCCGGTCGGGTTGCCCGGACCAGTGCCGCCGGGGCCACCGTTGTCCGAGGAGCACGCCGCGACGGCGAGGAGTGGAAGAGCGATTTGGAGGATTCGACGCATAGCAGTGGTGACACGCGAGAACCGAAGTATCCCTGGTCGCGCATCTCCGGCGCAATGGCCGGAGACGCGCGGTCAAAGATGCTGAACCCCGGCTCCACGCGCGCCGGTCACAGCGGCCCACTCGCCGTCCAGCGCCTCGGCCATGGCGTCGAGCACCTCGTCGACGTCGTCCTCGGTCATTCGGTGCACGTGCGTGCACAATCTGAGCGAAAAGCGGCCGCGCAGCCGCGTCGAGGAGGTGAGAAAGCGGCCGGAGGCGTTCACCCGGGTGTTGATCCGCTCGTTGAGGGTGTTCAGCTCCCGCTCGTCGCTCGCGGCACCGGGGTGCGCGCGGAAGCAGACGACCCCGAACTGCGGCGGCGAGAGAATCTCGAAATCGGGCATTGTGGACAGGCGCCGCGCCGCGTACTCCGCGCGCCGGATGCCGCGCGCGATCGCCTCCCGGATTTCGGCGACCCCGAAATAGCTGATGGACGTCCAGACCTTGAGCGCGTGCGCCGCGCGCGTGAGCTGGGGTCCCAGGTCCGCGAAGTTCACTTCGTGCTCGCGCGCCCGCACGTCGGCGAGGATGTCGGGGTGAACGCTGAACGCTTCCTCGAGTCGCCGCGGATCGCGCGTGAGAAGACAGCCGCACTCGAAGGGCACGAAGAGCCATTTATGAGGATCCAGCGTCACCGAATCGGCGCGCTCGATGCCGCGCAACGTGTTCGCTCCGGATTCGGTCAGCGCGGCGAAACCCGCGTACGCGGCATCGACGTGAAGCCAGAGCGACTCGGCGGCGCACACGTCGGCGACGTCGGCGAGCGGGTCCACCGCGCCGGTGCTCGTCGTTCCCGCGCTGGCGACGACCGCGAACGGCGTCATGCCGGCGGCACGATCGGTGGCGATCGCGTCGCGCAACGCGCCCACGCGCATGCGAAAATCGTCGTCGGTGACGATCGAACGGACATTTGCCCGCGGAATGCCGACGATCCACGCCGCTCGTTCGACGGACGAGTGAGCCTGGTCTGACGTGTAGATCGTCATCCGCGGGAGCGACATTGCCGTCGGATCGGCTGCGTGTCGCGCCGCGACAAGCGCGGTGAGCGTCGCCGTCGAACCCCCCGAGGTGATCAACCCGCTCGTGCCATCCGGCATGCCGAGCCACTGGCGGAACCAGTCCAGAACGAGCAGCTCGATCTCGTTCGGTCCGGACGCGACCGACCACACGCCGGCGAAAAAGTTGTAGCCGCTCGCGAGCCAATCGCCGAGCACGGCGGGGAAAGTGGGCGAGCTGGGGATGTAGCCCATGAAGTGCGGATGCGGCTCGCGCGCATGATTCGGGAACACCCGCGTGTCGAGGAAATCCATGATTTCCTCGAACGACTTGCCGTGCTCCGGCGGCGGAGTCGCGATCGTACGCCGCGCGTCCGCCCGGCTCAGCGATTGCTGCGCCGGTTGTTGACGAAGGGTCGTGAGATGTTCGACGACGGCATCGACGACGCGATGCCCGAGCTGCCACATCGTGTGGCCGTCGAGCTCGAGGTTCGACGGTTCGGAGGGGCGCGCATCGGGATTCATGCGCCGAACGCTATCAGCGGGCAAAGAGCCCGGCGAGTACCTCGACGCCTTCAGCGTATCGCGGGCCCGGGCGTGCGAAGAACGCATTCGCATCCACGGGCTCGATGCGCGCGCCGGGCAGCTCGGGGAGATCGCACGCCATCCGCTGCGCGTCGCGCAAGCCGAACCCGCACGGCGCGACGATCACGATCTCCGGGCGTGTCGCGCGAATGTCGTCCCATGTCACGCGCACCGAATCGGCGCCGGGACGACCCAGCGGATCGTGTCCGCCGGCGATCTCGAGCATCTCCGGCACCCAGTGCCCGGCGCAGAACGGCGGGTCCGCCCACTCGAGGAACGTCACACGGCGCCGCGGACGGCCTCGGGTGGAGGCGCGAACCCGCTCGAGTTTCGCGTGATTCCGGTCGACGACAGCCTGCGCCGCCTTCTGACGGCCGATGACGCGGCCGACCGTCAAAATGTTCTCATCGATCTCGGCGAGCGTCCGCGGCGTGAGGAACACCAGCTCGGGCTTCTTGGGGAGCGTCGTGAGCGCGCGCGTCAGCTCGTTTCCCGACGGCGCGCACACGTGACACAGTTCCTGCGTCAGGATCACGTCGGGCGCGAGCTCGCGCAGCAGTGCCTCGTCGACGACGTAGAGGCTCTCGCCGGTCTGCATGTGGCCCGCGACGGCCGCATCGATCTCCGCCTGGCTCAATCCCTCGAGCTCCAGCGCCGGCCTGCTCAGGATCGGCAGACGCTCCACGCCAGGCGGATAGTCGCATTCGTGCGAGCGGCCGAGCAGCTGATCGCCCGCGCCGATGGCGTTCACGATCTCGGTGCCCGCCGCTAGGAAAGATACGATACGCATGCCGTGTTGAATCTAGCGTTCGTGGCGGCTGGGTCAGCGCTGCGGGGGGTGGGGTCAGGTGTCAGATTCCCAACGGTCGTCGAGCGGTGACGAGTCGCGAGACCAGCATCGTGCATAAAGCATCGAGGACGCGAGGCGTGAGAACCACTTTGTGCTCCGTGCGCCGTGACTGGCTACGGTGGCCACTCAGGCCTGAGACCTCCGAGTTCTGAGGTTCCTGACGCCAGCACCTGAGACCGTAACCGCTTCATCCGGATCGCGAAACACTTCGCACTCAGCATTCAGCCCTGAAAACTCATGGCTTCGACCTCCTCCCCTCATCTCGCCTCCCCCGACCTCAACCCTTCCTTCACCAAGGGCGTTTTCCTCGGCGAGATCCGTGAGGACCTGGTCTTCCCGTTTCCCGAACTGACCGCCGAGGAGCACGAGTCGCTGGGCATGATCCTCGACTCGTTCCGCGCCTACGCCGCCGAGCACGTCGATTCGTCGCGCTTCGACCACGAGGGCCAGTTTCCGGACGGCGTTCGGCAGGGCTTGCACGAGCTCGGGCTCATGGGTCTCAGCATCCCCGAGGCGTACGGCGGCTTCGGCGCGTCGGCACGCGTTTACAACCGCGTGTTCGCCGAGATCGGCGGGACTGATCCTGCGCTCTGCGTGTACTTCGGCGCGCACCAGTCGATCGGCTGCAAGGGCATCTCGCTCTTCGGCACCGAGGAGCAGAAGCAGCGCTACTTACCGCGCTGCGCGAGCGGGGAGCTAGTCGCCGCGTTCTGCCTTACCGAGCCCGGTTCGGGCAGCGACGCGCAGGCGATGAAGACGACCGCCGTGCTGAGCGACGACGGCACGCACTACCTGCTGAGCGGCACGAAGATCTGGATCTCGAACGCCGGCTACGCCGATCTGTTGACTGTGTTCGCCAAGGTCGCGGCCGACGTGGACGGGAAGCGAAAGCAGCGCGTCACCGCGTTCATCGTCGACGCGCACGCGCCGGGCGTCTCGCTCGGAAAACGCGAAGAGAAGATGGGCATCAAGGCCTCCGACACGCGCGCCATCTTCTTCGACAAGGTCAAGGTGCCGGTCGACCGATCGGCTCGGCGACGTCGGACACGGCTTTCACATCGCGCTCGAGGTACTGAACTCCGGTCGCTTGGGCTGGCGTCGGCGTCGGCGCGCGGAACGCGGCACGTCATGCGCCTCGCGCTGGCGTACGCCAAGGAACGCGAGCAGTTCGGAAAACCGATCGGATCGTTCGAGATGGTGCAGCGCAAGATCGCGATGGCCGCGGTGGACTGTTACGCGCTCGACTCGGCGGCGATGGTCGCGGCGGGCATGGTCGATCGCGGCGGCATCGACTTCTCGCTCGAGACCGCGGCGTGCAAGGTGTTCGGGTCGGAGTTGGCGTTTCGCACGGCAAACGACGCGCTGCAGATCGCCGGCGGCATCGGCTACTCGAAGGAGTATCCGTACGAGCAGGCCGTACGCGACGCGCGCATCAATCTCATCTTCGAGGGCACGAACGAGATCCTGCGCGCGCTCATCGCGCTCATGGGGATGCAGGAGCCCGCCGAGCGCTCGAAATCGCTCGGCAAGGCGTTCAAGGACCCGATCCACTCGCTCGGCGCGATCGGCGTCTATCTCAAGGGCCGCGCGAAGCGAACGATCACGAAGCCCCACTTCTCGCGCGTGCACGAGTCGCTCGAGTACGAAGCGGAGCTGGTCTCGACGCTGGTGCACGACCTGGCGCTCGGCGTCGAGGCGGCGGTCATGAAGTACGGCAAGGGGATCTCGACATGCAGTTCCTTCAGGAGCGCATGGCCAACGCGGCGATCGATATCTTTCTCGCGACGGCCGTGTTGTCGCGCACGACTTGGGAGATCGAGCGCGCCGAGCGCGAAGGCTCTTCCGCCGACGCCCACATCGACTGCGCGCGGATCTTCGTCCCGATGGCGTATCGCCGGGCGCGCCGTTCGATCCGCGGACTGCGCCGAAATCAAGACGCCCGGCTCAAGTCGGTGGCCGAGCGTTCGATGGAAACTGGAGAGCTGGGGCCCGAGGCGCCCGCCGACGAACGGTGACGGGCCGGCGGTGCCTCGGGCATCTGTCTTCGATCAGCCTTTCCCGTGAACGACGGTCTGCATCCAGGGGTGAATGCAGCACTGGTACAGCGCAGTCCCCGACTCGACGACGTCGTCCGAATCCGCACCGCCGGGCAGCACGAAATTGGTCTCCGCCAGGCATTCCGGCGTGGGGGTCAGGTGCAGCAGGGCGTTGATCTCGGGGACGACCCCGCCGCCAAACTTCGCGACCTTCGTGAACGTGTGAATCTCGCCGCCCTTGTTCACTGCGGAGAGCATGAGTCCCACCTTCACGTCCATTTGCGACGGTGCGTTGTGCCACGCCCCGGCGGAGCCGTGGTCCAGGAGTTGAGCGATCAGTTGATTGAACGCGACGCCGCCGTTTCGCGTACACAGGATCGGCGGATTCTGCGCGGCGAAACTGTCGTGGTCGCACGCGTCCATCATGTTCACCGTGCGGTCGCTGGTACCGCTGCTACCGCCCTTGTCGAGGTTGGCCACCGATCCCGCCGCCGTCAGAGTTGCCTCGGTGCTGATCACGCGATCGGAGCACGCCGCCGCGCCGGCGAGCAAGAGTGCCGCGCCTGCGAGTCGGATGAGTTTCATGGTCGACCTCCGTTGCGAGTAGATCACGCGCGCGATTCGCGCACGCGAGAGACTGAGCTTGTCTCACTCGTCTCTCGTTGTCAAAGGCCAGAGGTGTAACGTCGTGATACAGGCCAATCACGGAACGAACACGAGGCGTGCCAGTGTTTCGAAGCGCGCGCTCAAACTTTCACTGTGGTTTCTGCCTCGGGAGAGAGGTTGAAGCGCCGGCACACGAGGCGCGGGCGCAATGCGAGGCCGGGGATGCGGACCTGAAGGTCTTCGGGGGCTGTAAGCGGTCTCGAGTGGCGTGTGAGTCGGTCTAGGTGGCCGCCGATCGGTCCGAACGCGTGTCGACGCGGGAACGTCGGGCGTGAGTGCCGGCCGAGGCGTGCTACAAGTGGTCGTGTCGCATCGCGATGACGTCGTTAGCTGTGATAATGCCGGGCCGAGCGAACTGCGCGCGGATCGAACGCGAATTCATGCATTCCGGCGCTGCCGCCATACGGTCCGCAATCATCATCGTCCGGGCCATACCGATCGGGATGCGGTGCTTGGGCGACTGACTGCGGGAACGCGCGACGTGAATCGCGGGCCCGCGGGAGTAAACCTCGGATCGTGCGAAGTGGATCGCAGACGCGGCGGAGGAAATCGCGGACACTGCGAGGTGATTCGTCGATCGAGCGGAGTGAATCTCGGTCGCGGATCGAGTGAAGCGCGATTCTGGCGGCGTGCGATCGGGTCTAGTGCGCGCGTCTTGGTCCGAGCTTGCCATGAACTGCGGCCGTTCGGCGTGCATCTCGGGCCCACGCGATTTGCGTTGGGCCGACGCTGATTTGAACCGCGGCCGGCGCGGATGCGTGCGAGACGCGCAGGTTCGAGTCCGTCTCGCGCCCCTCTACTTATTAATTGCCACGGAGAGCGATTTGCTACCAAGAAACTTCGTTGGGCGACGATGCATGACGCTCGCGTGACGCGCGCGTGCGATTCTACCGTCGAAACGGGTGTTTTTCGTCGGCGCAACACTTCGTTGCGGTAGCAAAACGCGACCCGCGGCAATTCATACTATAGGGGGCATTTCTCGCAGGAATCCGCGCGGGCGACGGCCGATTGCAAGTCGCTTCGTCAGAGACCCTCGGATAGTTTGCAGGGCTAAGTCGCCACCAAACCGTCCAGGGGCCGCCGAAATGGGGAAGTTGGTCGTCCTGATGTTCACGGCCTTCGTCGACATGGTCGGGTCGACGATGATCCTCCCCCTGATCCCGTTCTACGCCACGCGAATGGGTGCGAACGGGGCGATGCTCGGCGTCATCCTGGCGTCCTACGCCGTGGCCCAGCTCGTTAGCGCTCCCGGTTGGGGTCGCTTTTCCGACCGCTACGGCCGACGCCCCGCCATTCTGGTTGGACTGCTCGTCTCGAGCGCGGCGTACGTCGTGTTCGCGTTCACGGACACTCTGCCGCTGCTTCTGATTTCACGTTTCGTTCAGGGTGTCGGCGGCGGGACGGTCGGAGTGCTCCAAGCCTACGTCGCCGATTCGATGCGCGAGAGCGACCGCGCCAAGAGTCTCGGTTGGCTGAGCGCGGCGACGAGCCTGGGTGTCGTCGTCGGCCCGGCGTTCGGTTCGTTTCTCACGCTGTTGTGGGGACGCCGCGCCCCCGGCCTTGGCGCGGCGCTGCTCTGCCTCGCCATCAGCGCGTTCGCCTCACGCTACCTGCGCGAATCGAGCGAGCGGATGAGCGTCGAACGAGCCGCCCGTCCGCGCTCGCATGCGACGCGCGGCGCTCTGATCCACGTGATCGACCACCCATCCGAACCGGCGGCCCGGCTCATTCTCATCTACGCCGTGGCGATGGGCGGCTTTTATGGTACGAGTCAATTCATGCCGCTCGTGCTCGCGAACCGCTTTCACGTCACCGAGAAGAACGTCGGCTACTTCTTCATGTACTTCGGGCTCATGGGCGTGATCATCCGGGCGATGTTGCTGGGACCCGTGGTCCGGCGACTGGGCGAGCCGCGCGTGGCGCGCCTCGGCATCGTGTTCCTCGCCGCCGGGCTGTGCCTGATGGCAGTCAGCGAGTCGTGGGGCACGCTATTCGGGTCGTTTACCTTGATGCCGCTCGGCACCGCGTTCCTCTTCCCTTGCGTCACGGCCCTGCTGTCCGTCGCCGTTCCGGCGGGCGAACGCGGTCTGCAGATGGGCGTGCAGCAGAGCTACGGAGGAATTGCCCGCGTGGTTTTCCCCTTGAGCGCCGGCTTGATCGTGGATCGATTCGGAACGGGGGTACCGTTCATGCTTGCGGGACTGCTCGTTCTCGCGACACTTGGCCTGTCGCGCTCTCTGGTGGGACGGCCGGTCTTGAGCGCCGCCGATTGAGGCGACGCGTGTGACGGTACCCCGAACCGAACTGTCATTCGGGGGCGGCCGGTCGCTGGCCGCCCGCAAACCACTCAACCGCCATTGACCGCTCAGGCCAGTCAGCCGATCCGGCACCATTTCACGGTCGACGTCGAGGAGTACTTCCAGGTTTCGGCCCTCGAGCCGTTCGTCGCGCGCGCGCGTTGGGACGATCTGCCCAGCCGCGTGAGCCTCGGTGTTCAGCTGCATCCTCGGATCTTCTCGCCGAGCACGACGCGCGCGCGACGTTCTTCGTGTTGTCCTGGGTGGCCGAACGGCAGCGGGCTCTGATCCGCGAGATCGCGAAGCACGGCCACGAGATCGCGTCGCACGGCACGGACCACCGTCGAGTCACCGAGTTGACGCCGGACCAGTTCCGAGAATCGGTCCGCACCTCGAAACGGGTGCTCGAGGACATTACGCGACAGCCGGTCGTCGGCTACCGAGCGCCGAGCTTCTCGATCACGCGCGACCGCGAGTGGGCGCTGGACGTCCTGGCCGAGGAAGGGTATCGCTACGACTCGAGCCTCTATCCCGTGAAGCGGCGAGGCTACGGATTCGAGGGGGGCGAGCGCGATCCGCACGTGCTTCGTCGCGCGAGCGGAATCCTGAAGGAGATCCCGCCAGCCACGGTGGAATGGGGTGGTCGCGTTCTGCCGGCGGGTGGCGGCGCGTACTTCCGAATCCTGCCGTACTCGCTCGTCAGGTCCGCCCTTCGCGGGGCCGAGCGACGTGGAGTGCCCGGAACGTTCTACATCCACCCATGGGAAGTCGATCCCGAGCAGCCTCGCTTCGCCGTTCCGATGACTGACGCGTGCGCGGCATTACGGCGGCCTCGGCCGAACGACTCGACGGCTCCGGCGACTGCTGTCTACGTTCCGGTTCGGATCGATCGCCGAGACTATTGGGGCCGGTGCCACGGCGATGCGCGACGGACGGTGGCCTGAGGAGGCGGGGCTCCGCGGCGCGGATTCGGGACAGTGAGTGCCGTCTCGTCCGATCCGCACGAGATGCTCGCCGCGCCCAACCCGCTCCGGGTCATCGAGACCGACGATTCGGCGGCATGGGACGCGTTCGTCGCGACTCAGTCGGACAGCACGATGTGCCATCGTTCCGGTTGGCGCGATGTGTTGAGGAACGTCCTTGGCCACGAGACCGCGCTGCTCGTGGCTTCGGACCATGGCGGAACGTGGCGGGGCGTGCTGCCGCTGGTTCGAGTACGCAGCGTGCTGGGGCATTATCTGGTGTCGATTCCATTCATGAACGACGGCGGGCCACTGGGAGACGACGACGCCAAGGCGGCGCTCGTCGAACACGCCGTGTCGCGACGCGCGGCGTACCCGCGTGAAGCTGCTCGAGCTGCGCTCACGCGACCCGGTGCCTGGTCCCGTCACGCCTTCGGGGCGGAAGGTCGCCGTTCATCTGGCTCTTCCGGACACGGTCGACGCGCTCTGGGCGACGACCTTCAAGGCGAAGCTACGCAGCCAGATTCGCCGTCCGACAAAGGAGGGAATGACCGCCCGCGACGGATCCGACGAGCTCGACGCGTTCTACTCGCGTGTTTTCCCGCAACATGCGCGACCTCGGCACCCCCGTGTTGCCGCGCGCGTTCTTTACGAAATTGCAGGCGGTATTTGGCGCTTCCGTTTCTTTCACCACCGTCTATTCGGCGAACGGACTCGCCGCGGCGGCGGCGTGTTGTCTGACCTGGAAGGACGAGGTTGAGGTGACGTGGGCGTCGTCGCTCCGTGAGTTGAATCATCTGTCGCCGAACATGCTGCTCTATGCGAACCTGATGGAGCAGGCGATCGCGCGCGGGTCGCGCACGTTCAACTTCGGCCGGTCGACGCCGGGGAGCCCGACGCATCGGTTCAAGTTGCAATGGGGCGGGCACGACCGTCCCCTTGCGTGGCCGTCGTGGTCGCCCGGAGGCGTGGCGAGCACGCCGTCCCCCGATCGCCCGGCATTTCGAGTCGCTACCGCGGTCTGGCGCCGCTTGCCGATGACCGTGGCGAATCGAGTCGGACCAATCCTCTCGCGGCACCTTCCGTAGTTTTGGAGTCACGAATGGACGTCACCGTTGCCATCTGCACATGGAATCGCGCCAAGCTGCTCGACGCGACGCTGGCGCAAATGTGCAACCTCCGAATTCCGAGCGGGATCACGTGGGAATTGTTGGTCGTCGACAACAATTGCACCGACGATACGCCAGCCGTCGTCGAGCGATACGCCGATCGCTTGCCCATCCGACGGCTTGATGAAAAAAACCAAGGCATGTCGTACGCGAGGAATTGCGCGCAGCGGGCCGCGGCGGCCGACTTGCTTCTGTGGACTGACGACGACGTTCTCGTCGACGAGGACTGGCTTGCCGCCTACGTGCGGGCGGCCGATCGCTGGCCGAATGCCGGCTACTTCGGCGGACTGATAAAGCCGTGGTTCGAGCACGATCCGCCGGCATGGTTTCAGGCAAACGAGGGGGCGCTCGCTCCGGCGATGGCGCTTCGAGACCTCGGACCCGTCGAGCGCCCGCTCGGAGCCGACGAGCAGCCGTTCGGCGCAAACATGGCGTATCGCCGCGCCGCGTTTTCGTCTCGCGACTACGACCTGAAGCTTGGCCCGCGCGGCAACGACCAGATTCGCGGCGACGAGACGGCGTACTGCAGAGCCCTCGCCGCGGACGGATTCCAAGGCGTGTGGGTGCCATCGGCCAAGGTTCGTCACTACGTCGTGGCGCACCGTTTGACGCTGCGCTTCGTGCGAGAGTACTGGACCGGGCTCGGACGAACGCAGGTCCGCACGGAGAACGCGGCAAGCAAGGGCACGACTCCTCGCTGGGTCTACCGCGCGCTCGTCGCCTCGCACGCCCGGTATCTCTGGCGGCGCGCGACCCGGCATCCCGGCTGGTTGCGCAGCCTGATGGAGGCGTCGCGGGTGCGGGGCGTCTTGATGGAGCATCGAAGCGGACAGAACCCCGCCGAGACGTGAGCGTGCGGGTCGAGCGCACCCCCGGGCGATGCACCTGAGGCATCAGCTCGCGGTCTATTCACCGATTCCATTCCGCGCCCTCGCCGCTGCGACGGCCGCCGCGCTTGGCGGAAATCGTGATAGCATCGGCCAGTTGGAAGTCCTGCTCCGTCGCGAGTATTCCGCGGATGAGGCGTTGCTCTGCGGAAGCGGAACGCAGGGGCTTCAACTCGCGATCCAATGCGCGCGCGACGACATCGGCCGCCAGGTCGCGGTCGCCCTCCCGGCGTTTAGTTGCTTCGACGTGGCTTCGGCCGCGGTAGGCGCCAAGGGTCCCGTAATCCTGTACGACTTGGATCCGCTATCGCTCTCGCCGGACCTCGAGTCGTTGGACCGGGCGCTCGCCGCCGGCGCGCGGATCGTGGTCGTGGCGCCGCTATACGGGATTCCCGTCGACTGGGACGCCATCGAAGACCTCGCGTCCTCCTTCGGCGCCGTGCTCATCGAGGATGCCGCGCAAGGGCACGGCGCCACGCATCGGCGTCGACCCGTTGGTTCGCTCGGCGAGATCAGCACCGTGAGCTTCGGGCGCGGGAAAGGGTGGACCGGGGGCTCCGGCGGAGCCGTTCTCTTTCGGCGCGGGCGAAGATCACCGAGCGCACCGCGCGCCACCAAAGGCGCGGCGAACCTCAGAACTGCCGCTGTCCTCGCGGCGCAGTGGGGACTCGGCCGGCCATCGCTGTACGGTATCCCGCGGGCGGTTCCCGGCCTCGAGCTCGGGGAAACCGTGTACCATCCTCCGCGCGAGCCGGCATCGATTTCTCGTGCCGCGGCCGCTGCGCTGCTCGCCGCGCGTGAAGCGGCATCCGAAGAGGCGGAACAGCGTCGGCGGAACGTTCAAACGCTCCGAGCGGAGATTGCTCGTCAACCGGCGCTGCGCGAGATCGAGTCACGCGCCACCGCCTCGATCGCCGGCCACCTGCGGTTCGCCGTTCTCGCGTCGGAAGGCCTCGGCGGGTTCGGCGATCCGAACGTCGTGCGACGCCTCGGCGTAGCGGCCAGCTATCCCAGACAACTCGGCGAGCTGCCCGCGCTTGCTCCCTTTCTGGTGGGCGATTCGCGGATGCCGGGCGCGGCCCGATTGGTGCACGAGCTCGTGACCCTCCCGGTTCACTCGCGCGAGTCGAGCCGAGATTTGACCGAGCTGGCTGCCCGAATCGCGTCTTATGGCAAGCGTTCCGCGTGACCCGAGTCTCGCCGAGGGCGTCTTGGCAATGCGATGGGGCAGGCGCCGACACGGGGACTTGCAAGTGCAGGCTGCCCAAAGGCGTACCGGTGGAGCTGCAAGTGACGTTGAGCCAGAACACCGCGCCCCTGCATAGGTGGCCTGCGGCTAAATTGACCTGAGCATGCCGACATTGAGAGCCGCATGACTGTACCGACGTCCCTGGACGCTGGCGGAGTGGAGCGCCCCACCCGGGCGGTCCACCCCCCGCAGGCGTCGATTATCCAGATCGCACGGGAGGTCTGGGACGCCCGCGATCTCGTGATGCAGTTCGTCCAGCGCGACTTGACGCTTCGCTACGTGCAAGCGGTGATGGGGTTCGCCTGGGCGCTGCTCATGCCGCTTCTCATCGTCGGCGCGGGCATGATGTTCCGGATCGTGCTGTCGACGCTGGCCAACTCGCCGCTCGAAGGGTCGAGCATCGCATCGCTGGCCGCCAAGGCGCTGCCGTGGGCGTTCTTCGCCGGCGCGCTGGGCACCGCGACGACAAGCGTCGTCGGCAATTCGAACCTCATCAGCAAGGTGTATTTCCCGCGTGAGGTTTTGCCTCTGTCGACGGTGATCGCGCAGAGCCCGGATCTGGTGGTCGGGCTCGTGGTCGTCGCCGGCGCCATGCCGTTCATCGACAAGGGTGGTCTGTCGTGGAACGGCCTCTGGATTATCGGCGTGCTTCTCCTGCTCATGTTGTTCACGGTCGGCTGCGCTCTATTCCTGAGCTGCGCCAACCTCTTCTATCGCGACGTCAAGTACATCACGCAGGTCCTGCTCAACTTCGGCGTCTTCGCGACACCCGTGTTCTTCGAGCCGCAGATGCTCGGTCCCAAGGGCGCGGCGATCATGATGGCGCTACCGCTTTCTCCTTTCATTCAAGCGATGGACGTTGCTCTCGTGCACGGCCACAGCCTGATGTCGACCGTCGTGATGGCGTCGCGCAAGGGAGACGTGGTCGTGTGGGCGCCGTGGATGCTCGCGTACGCGGTGGGTTGGACCCTCGTGCTGGTCATCACCGGCAGCCACGTGTTCAGGGCGGCGTCGAGCCGCTTTGCGGAGGTGGCGTGACGACGACGCCGTCTCTCGCCTTCGAGGGGGTCTGGAAGCGATTTCGCCGTGGTCAGCTCCATGACTCCCTACGCGATCTCGTACCGGCGACGTTCCGTCGTTTGACGGGCCGCGAGCCGAAGCCCACCGACGACCGCTACTTCTGGGCGGTGCGGGATCTGTCGTTCAAGGTGGAACCTGGCGAAGTCCTCGGCATCATCGGCGGAAACGGCGCCGGAAAGTCGACGACCCTCAAGATCCTCAACCGGATCATGCAGCCGACGGCCGGGCTCGTGAAAGTGAACGGCACGATCGGCGCCTTGATCGAGGTATCCGCCGGATTCCATCCCGATCTCACCGGCCGGCAGAACGTCTTTCTGCAGGGCGCGATCATGGGCATGCGGAAGGCCGAGGTCAACCGCAAGTTCGACGAGATCGTCGACTTTTCGGGAATCCCCGAGTTCATCGACACGCCCGTCAAGCGCTACTCGAGCGGCATGAACGCGCGCCTCGGCTTTGCGATCGCGGCGCACCTGCAGCCCGACATCCTCATCATCGACGAAGTGCTATCGGTCGGCGACGCGCGCTTTCAGCAAAAAGCGTTCGGCCGGATCAAGCAGATGGCGAGCGCCGGTGCGCCGGTCGTTCTCGTGTCGCATCAGCTGGATCGGATCGCCGAGTTGTGCACGAAGGCGATCTTGCTCGAGCGAGGCGCCGTTCGCACCACCGGGTCCGCGCTCGAGTGCATCAACGCATACCTCCACGGCATGTCCGGCCGCGGCGGGGGCAAGGACGGGCAGGGCGTCGAATTCCAGCGAATCCTCGCTGCCGATGGACAGGTCGTTCGGTCGGGCGAGGACATTACGCTCACCGTGGCCGGCTCCGCCGCGATCGACGATGCCCCCAAGGGTTGGGTTCCCGCGATCTGCGTGGTGGATCCGCACACGGGGCGGAGTGTGCATTCCATCTCCGGCCTGCAGCGGAACATTCCGCTCCCGGTCGAGGGCGAGTTCGAGTACGAGATCGTGTTCCAGATGAATGTTCCCCCCGGAACCTACCATATCATTCCGTACATCTGGGACTCGTTGACGCGCCAGGATATCACCACGGGCCCGCATCTGCAGGTCGAAGTGATGGAACGGTCACCATTCTACGGCGATGTACAGATGAATACGCGTTGGCGCGCCATCAAGCTCGGCACGCGCGCCGACGTCTCGCCCGACTCCAAGCGGCAAACGGCGTAGTCTCGTCGACCTCTCGTTCCCCCCGGTCGCCATGGATACTCGCGGAATAATTCTCGCCGGCGGGTCCGGAACGCGGCTGTATCCGATCACGCGCTCGGTGAGCAAGCAGTTGCTCCCCGTGTACGACAAGCCGATGATCTACTACCCGCTGACGACGCTCATGCTCGCGGGGATCCGGAAGCTGCTGATCATCACCACGCCGCGCGACCGCCAGGCATTCGAGGACCTCCTCGGATCGGGAGGCGATTGGGGACTCGAGATCTCGTACGCCGTTCAACCGAAGCCGAACGGGCTGGCCGAGGCGTTCATCATCGGACGCGACTTCGTCGACGGACGCCCCTCGGCGCTCGTGCTCGGCGACAATCTGTTCTACGGACAGGACCTCGCGAAGGCCGTGCAGGCGGCGGCGAAACGTGAGCGCGGCGCGACTGTCTTCGCATATCGTGTTTCGAATCCGCAGGCGTACGGCGTCGTCGAGTTCGACGCCACGGGGCGCGCCGTGTCGATCGAGGAAAAGCCATCCGCGCCGCGGTCGAGCTTCGCTGTGACGGGATTGTACTTCTATGATAACCGTGTCGTCGACATCGCCGCCGATCTGAAGCCGTCGGTCCGGGGCGAGCTCGAGATCACGGATGTCAACCGCGCCTACCTGGAAGCGGGCGACCTTCAGGTCGAGATTCTCGGACGGGGCAGCGCGTGGCTCGATACCGGGACGCACGACTCGCTCGTTCAGGCGACGCACTTCGTGCAGACGGTCGAACAGCGGCAGGGACTCAAGATCGCGGCGCCGGAGGAGGTGGCGTTTCGCATGGGGTACATCGATCGCGCGCGCCTGCTCACGCTCGCCGACGAACTGGGCAAGAGCGACTACGGCACGTACCTCCGCGCGATCGCCGACGAGGCGCCGAGCCTGTGATTGCGGAGAGGACCGACTTGCGGGACGTGCTCGTCGTCCGTTCACCGGTGCACGCTGACACGCGCGGATTCTTCACCGAGGTATTTCACGCGGACAGATTCGCGGCGATCGGTCTTCCGACCGATTTCGCGCAGGACAACCACAGCCGCTCGGCGCGACACGTTCTCCGCGGTCTCCACTTTCAGCTCGAGCATCCTCAAGGAAAGCTCGTGCATCCGGTTACCGGAACGATCTTCGACGTCGCCGTGGATCTGCGCCGCTCTTCTCCGGATTTCGGGCGCTGGGTGGGCGTGACCCTCGAGGCGGGCGACGGCAGGCAGGTGTGGATCCCGCCCGGCTTCGCCCACGGGTTTCTCGTGCTCAGCGAATCGGCGGACGTGACGTACAAATGCACGGCCGCGCATCACGCGGCGTCCAATCGCGCGATTCGCTGGAACGATCCCGAGATCGGAATTCGCTGGCCGCTGCCCGACGGCGTCGAGCCGACGCTCTCGGCGGCCGACGCGGCGGCGAGCGCGTTCTCGTCGCGGGTCTGGTTCGAGTGACGCGGCGTGTCCTTGTCTTCGGCGCTTCGGGACAGGTCGGCTCCGAGCTGCTCGCAGCGGCGCCCGGCGATGCTCACGTCACGGCGCTCGATGTGGGCGACGCCGACATTCGCGATCCGGTGGCCGTGTCCCGCGTTCTTCGACAGGCGAATCCGGGCGTCGTGATCAACTGCGCGGCGCACACGAACGTGGACGGCGCCGAGTCGGCCGCGGACGAAGCGATGGCGACGAACGGCGTCGCCCCGGGCATCATCGCCGAGTCGTGCAAAGACATCGCCGCGCGCTTGCTGCACATCTCCACCGACTACGTGTTCGACGGGCGCGCGAACGCGCCCTACACCCTGAACGCCGCGGTCGGACCCATCAACGTCTACGGGTCCACGAAGCTGGAGGGCGAGCGGCGCGTGCTGGCGGCCGGCGGAAATGCCGCCGTGGTGCGAACCGCGTGGGTCCACTCGGGGGGGGCGTCGGAACCAACTTCGTGAAGACGGCGGTGCGCGTCCTCGGCGGCGGATCGACGATGCGCGTCGTGGACGACCAGCTCGGCACGCCGACGCGCGCGCGCCATCTGGCGCAGGCACTGTGGTGTCTGGCGGGAAGCCCCGTCACGGGACTGCTTCATTTCACCGACGCCGGCGTCGCCTCGTGGTACGACGTCGCCGTGGCGGTGATGGAGACGCTCGCCTCGGAGGGTCGTCTTCCCCCCGATGCCAGCGTCGAACCGATTCCGAGCAGCGAGCGCCCTTCCGTGGCCAAACGTCCTGCGTATTCCGTCCTCGACAAACACGATTCGTGGCGCGCCATCGGGTATACGCCACCGCACTGGCGCGTCGGCGTTGCCGCCTCGACGCGCGAGTTGTTGAATGCGTAGCCTGTTCGTCACCGGCGGCGCCGGTTTCATCGGCGGCAACTTCGTCCGCTACTGGCTTCGCGAACATGCGGGCGATCGGGTCGTCGTGTTCGACGCGCTGACCTACGCGGGCAATCTGGCGACGCTTGCCGGCCTCGACACCGATCCGCGTTTCGCGTTCCTGCGCGGCGACGTCGCCGACGCGGATGCGGTGGCCCGCGCGCTTGCCGATTACGAGATCGATACGATCGTCCACTTCGCCGCCGAGTCGCACGTCGACCGTTCCATCGTCGAGCCGGGCGCCTTCGTGCGGACGAACGTCGTCGGGACGCAGGTGTTGCTCGACGCCGCGCGCGCAGCGTGGCGGGGCACGACCGGCTGGCGCAACGGCGTGCGGTTCCATCACGTCTCGACCGACGAGGTCTACGGCTCGCTCGGACCGGAGGATGCCGCGTTCACCGAGCGCACGCCGTACGCGCCGAACTCGCCGTACGCGGCGAGCAAAGCGGCATCCGACCATCTCGTGCGCGCGTACCGGCACACGTACGGGCTCCCGGCGACGATCAGCAACTGCTCGAACAACTACGGCCCGTATCAGTTTCCCGAAAAGCTCATCCCGCTCATAATCGTCAACGCGCTTCGCGCGATCCAGCTCCCGGTCTACGGCGACGGCAAGCAAGTGCGCGACTGGCTCTTCGTCGAAGACCACTGCGTCGCCATCGACCGCATCCTCGGCGCCGACGTCGCCGGCAAGACGTTCAACGTCGGGGGCCGCGCCGAGCACGAGAACGTGCACATCGTACGGCAACTGTGCTCGCTGCTCGACGATCGCCTGCGCGCGGACTATGCCCTCCGCGAGCGCTTCTCTGAATGCCCGGCCGCGCGCGACGCGAGCTGCACGGAACTGATTGCGCACGTACGCGATCGGCCCGGTCACGACCGCCGCTACGCGATCGATCCGAGTCTCATCGCGTCGACGCTGCGCTTCGAGCCGCGAGAGACGCTTCGCACCGGTCTGGCGCGCACCGTGGATTGGTATCTCGCCAACGAGGCATGGTGGGGCGCGGTCATGGACGGACGATACCGGCAGTGGACCGCGGCCCAGTACGGCACATGAGGCCCGCGTGAGCACCGACGCGCAGGTGGTCGCGTTCTATCTGCCGCAGTTCCATCCGATTCCGGAGAACGACGCCTGGTGGGGCGCCGGATTCACCGAGTGGACGAACGTCGTGCGCGCTCGCCCCGCGTTCGCCGGGCACCGTCAGCCGCGTCTGCCGACCGAGCTTGGCTTCTACGATCTGCGCCTGCCTGAAGCGCGGGCCGCACAGGCGGAGCTGGCGGCCTCGCACGGCATCTCGGCGTTTTGCTACTACCACTATTGGTTCGGCGGACGTCGCCTTCTGGAGCGGCCGTTCGACGAGGTTCTGAGGAGCGGAGAACCGGACTTCCCGTTCATGCTTTGTTGGGCGAACGAGAACTGGACGCGCCGGTGGGACGGCCACGATCGTGAGATCCTCGTGGCGCAGAACTATTCCGTCGAGGACGATCGGGCGCACCTGCAAGCGCTCGCGCCGGCGCTCGCCGACAGCCGCTACGTGCGTTTCGGCGGCAAGCCCGCGTTCCTCGTATACCGCGCCGAGTTGCTGCCAGATCCCCGTCGCACCGCCGACACCTGGCGCGAGGAGGCGCTTCGCCTCGGCCTCGGCGAGTTGAGTCTCGGACGGGTCGAAGCGTTCGTCGAGAACAGCGACCCACGCGAGATCGGCTTCGATTTCGCCGTCGAGTTCGCGCCGCGCTGGGCGGCAATGCCGCCGCGGTCCTTCGGCCGCGGCATCGCCGCGTCGCTTCGGCGGCGCGGAATGCGGCGCGACGGCTACGTCGACAACATGGTGTACTCCTACGCGGCTCTCCTGGAGCGCATGCTCCGGCGTCCGGCGTCCAACTACCCGTTGTTTCGCTGCGCGTGTCCCGCGTGGGACAATTCGCCCCGCCGCAAGACGAGCGCGACGATCTTCGACGGCGGCGACCCGGCCCTGTTTCGTTCCTGGCTGGAACATTTGCTCGACGAACGCCAAACGTTCGGCGGCGCGCGCGCACCGGTGTTCGTGAATTCGTGGAACGAGTGGGCCGAGGGTGCGCAGCTCGAGCCTTGCACGGTATATGGAAGGCAATTCCTCGACGCGGTGAAGGCGGCCGTGTCGTCACGATCGGCGAGAGACTGAGCCAACGTGGACTCGACTCGCGTGTGGAGACCGGACGACAGCTCGCGGGGCTTTCTGCCGAAGCCCCCCGATCCGCTGCGCTACGACGGTCAGCCGAACGAGGCAGACGAAGTCGTGGGCGTGCTGTCGTCACTCGTTCCGCGCGGCGCGAGGCTGTTGGACGTCGGATGCGGCACGGGTTCTGTCACTGTCCACGTGGCGGCGAACACGGGAGCTCGGGTCGTCGGCGTGGAGCCCGATCCGGATCGGGCGGCCCGTGCGCGCGAGCGCGGTCTCGACGTTCGCGCCGAGTTGTTGTCAGAAGAGCTGGTCCGCGAACTGGGCTCGTTCGACGTCGTGATGTTCGCCGACGTGCTCGAGCACCTCGCCGATCCGTTGGCGCTTCTGCGGATCGCGGCGACGGCACTGGCGCCCGGCGGCGCGATAGTCGCGTCGGTGCCGAACGTCGCGCACTGGTCGGTGCGCGCTGACCTTCTGCGCGGGCGATTCGTCTATCGCGACTCGGGGATCATGGACGCGACGCATCTGCGATGGTTCACGCACGACGGCATCGCCCTGCTGTTCAAGTCGGCGGGCTTTCGCATCGAGCGCGAGCGCGTGACGCACGGAGTCGACTTGCAGTGTTACTGGGAGCGCTGGCCCTGGCGGCGCATGTCGCGCGATCGGCGCGTCGTGTGGGTCCGCCGAGGAGTGGAGCGGTGGCCGCGCCTGTTCGGGTGCCAGTTGGTCGTGCGGGCGGTCGCGGCGAGCTGAAACTTCTGCTAGATGGAAAACGGCCCGGTCAATCGACCGGCGCCGCCTCGCACTTTTCTGCGTCGATCAGGACGCAAAAAAAAGGAGCCCGGCATTTCTGCCGGGCTCCCTTTGTGAACGTTGGTCAAACCTTCGGCGCCGGGATTCCGGGGCCTTTGGCAAAGGCGTCGCAAGCCGGGTCATTCTCGACGCCGCTTCCGATCGGCGTTCCGAAGGCCAGGTTGGAGAGGAAGTCTGCAACGCTGTTCGTCGCCGGGCCACCGAACTTGCTCGGATTCGAGACGACGTCAAGAAGCGTCCCGTCGGTCTGGGGCTTCTTCAGCGGAGCCGCACCGACAAGGGTGCTGTACAACGTATTGTGGAATGGAATCCACAAATCAACTCCGTGGTTCTTCCAGAAGCCCGGCGAGCACCAGGTCGTGGTCGGCGGCGGGGTGGGCACGGTCCAGAAGACGTTCGCGACGAAATCGAGGCCCGCCGGATTGAGGCAGTCCGATTTGCTCCAATTCACGCCACCCACCTGATGGTTGGGCGAGGTTGAGACTCCACCAACGCCGGTAGGCTGCGGGCCATCATCGCATGTCGACTGCGCTGTCGGTACGGGCGGGCCCGGGTCCGTGATGAGCCCGATCCGCGTGCCCACGAGATCGATGCGGAGAGTGTTGGAACCGCCGACGTTCAACGTGGCGGGGCTGCCGTTCATCAGAAGCGGCACGTTCCAGTTGCAATTCGGGCGCTGCTCATGTGTGCAGTCCTGCAAAAACGTGTGCTGGCCGATCTCGACGCCGTTCAAGTAGACCACGATGGCGTTGTCCGCCTGCGCTGACAACTGGAGGCTTGGCGCGGTCACCCCCGCCGGAATCGAGAACGTGGTCACGAACTCATACGAGCCGGGAGGCGTGGCGTAGTCACTCGACGGCGCGCCCGTCGGATTGGCTCCATCGGCCGGCAGTCCGGTGGGTCCGATCCAGGACGATGCACCGAGAGGCGCAGCCCAGCCGGGATTGTAGACGCCCAGCGCTGCCGTGAGATTGCCCGACGCGATGGCGCAATCGGTTCCGGGGAACGTGGCGGCTACGGGCGCCTGGGTCGAGTTGGTCGCGCAGTAGTGCACCGACGCATCGCCGCTCTGGACTGTCAGCTTGGGTGTTCCAAGGCTCGGCAGCGAGCCGACGACGGTTGCGTTCGCGCCGCCACCGACTGGACCAGTCACCGGACCGGTTGGTGACTCACTACATGCTACGAAAATGAGGCCCGTCGCCGCGAACGCGCACGCCGCGGTGATCGGGTGACGGATGATACTGCGCATGTCTTTCTCCAGAGTGAACTGTGGAAACCGGCCCAGGTGGGATCGAGAGAGGGCTCCCCGTGTTCGCCCTCCCCAGACAATGAACCGGCACTGACGTGAAACGCCCTGCTCCCCTTCGCTACGATATCTTCCGGGTGCTAGCTGAATTGGGGTCCATCATCCTGTTGCTGCGTTGATGCGACAACATGAAGCGTCGGAGCGACATTGCTGCCTGTTCGCGGCATTGTGCCGCGCGCCGTACTAGGTCTTTGGGCGTTGGCAAGTCATCTCGCCACAATACTTTACGATATAGCCGCCTCGAGAGTGCCCTGACTGGACGCCGGACGTACTTGCAAGTTGTTGACCCAGGCGCCGACGTTCTGACCTCGAGCACTCTTGAATAAACGCACTCTCCGGTCGCTATGACTCACGGCACGGCTCCCGCGCGAGGAAGGCTCCAGTTCGTGCGTCATTTCGACTCGCCGCGATCAGTCCGTTTGGCCCCTAACAAACACCGCGCAGGTCCATTCGTCCTTCTGGCGTGTCGACACCGACGGACACCCCTGACAGCCCGCTCGCGCACCGGATGAACGTAACCGGCTTCGAAAGCGAATCGCGTCCGAAGCCGCGCGTCAGCGTAGTCATTCCGACGTACGGCCGCGGCACGCTCGTGCTCGAAACGCTGCGCTCCGTGTTCGCGCAGACGCTCGCGGATCTCGAGATCATCGTGGTGAACGACGGTTCGCCCGACGACACGCGCGCGATTCTGTCGCCGCTGAGCGACGCCGGCCGAATCACGTATCTCGAACAGGTGAACCAAGGAGTGGCTCGCGCGCGAAACGCCGGCATCGCGCGCGCTCAGGGGCAGTATGTCGCACTGCTCGACGACGACGACCTATGGCCGCCCGACAAGCTCGAGTGGCAAGCGCGATTCCTGGACGAGCATCCGGACGTCGGCGTCGTCGGCGGCACTTTGCATGGGTTGAGCGCCGACGGATCCACGACTCCGCTGGGCGGCCATTTCCCCCAGATTACTTTCGAATCACTCTTCTCCGGCAATCCATTCTGGAGCCCAGGACAGACGCTCGTGCGGGCGCCGCTGCTCAAGGAGCTCGGCGGCCTGAACGCCACTATCTGGGGAGCCGACGACTGGGACCTCTGGTTCCGAGTCGCTCGCCGGTCGACGATCGTGATGCTGGAGCGTGTCTCGCTGCACTACAGGGTCCACGACACGAATGCCTCAAAGCAGTCCGCGCGAATGCTGGGCGCGTGCTGTGCCACGATCGAGCGCCATCTGCGGAGCGTCGCGCCGGCGCGGAAGCAACCGCTCCGGTCGGCGGGTCATCACAACATGTACGGGACGTACGGCGCCCTGTTGGCCGATGGCGCTCGCCGGCGTTTTGCGGACGGGGATCTTCCAGCGGCTTTGCGCGAGTTGTGGGGACTGCGGCCCTTGTGGCGCGGCGCGTTCAGCGATCGTGAACTCCGATGGAGGATCGCCCGCGATCTGGGCCTCACGACATGATGGAACCTCATCCGCTGAAACGAGACGAGCGGACGCTTGTCAGCGTGGCGATTTGTACGTGGAATCGAGCCGCGCTGCTGCACCAAACGCTGACCAAAATGTGCGATCTGCGCGTCGCCGATTCGGTCAAATGGGAACTGCTCGTCGTAGACAACAACTCGACCGACAACACGGCGGATGTTGTCGCGGCGTTCGTTGACCGGCTGCCCGTCCGGCGAGTTCTCGAGCGAAATCAAGGACACTCGCATGCCCGGAATCGCGCGGTGTCGGAGGTCGTCGGAGACCTCCTGATTTGGACGGATGATGACGTTCTCGTCGACCATCAATGGCTCCAAGGTTACGTCGATGCCGCTCAACGATGGCCCGAGGCCGGCTACTTCGGGGGTCCGATAGAGCCTTGGTTCGAACACGAGCCCCCCGGTTGGATTCAAATGAACATGGAAGCGCTGCTCGCTCCGTTTGTGGCGCTGGACCTCGGATTGGAAGAGCGACAGTTCGCGCCCGGCCAGTCGCCATACGGCGCAAACATGGCCTTTCGCCGCAGCGCGTTCGACGGCCGCCGCTTCGATCCCAATCTCGGGCTTCGTCCGGGCAGCGCGATTCGCAACGAAGAGACGGAGTACTGCAAGAGACTCGCGGAGTCTGGCTTCGTCGGGGTTTGGGTTCCCGCCGCTCGCGTGCAACACTTCGTTGTTGCGGAGCGCCTGACGCTTCCGTTCCTTCGCGACTATTTCGAGGGCGGTGGCCGAACTCAGATCCGAATCGAGGGTCCGGACAACAGCCCAAGAATCTGGGGAATTCCACGCTGGCTGTACCGTCGCTACGCGGAGCTCAGAATTCGAGCGGCGTGGCGACGAGTCACGCGCGACCCGTTTTGGCCGCGCCCGTACTTCGAGGCCGCCCGCCACCTGGGAATGATCCTCGAGACTCGCGATCGTCATCGCGCCGAGCGGGGCGGTTCAACTGAACACCCCGGCCAGCGCGACAACTCGCGATAGGTTCAGCTCTCGAGCGGTGCCTCTTGCACGGCCTTCAACACAAGTGGCGTGATGGCGCCCCACGTGTACCGCTCCAGAGCCCTCGCACGCCCATTTGCCGCGAGTTCCGCGCGTGCCGTCGGATCTCGAAGCAGACGTATGGTTCGCGCCGCGAAGTCCTCTGCCGTGTCGCCGATCTCTACGTCGATTCCCGGGCGCAGGTTGAAACCCTCCGCGCCGAACGTCGTCGAGACGAGCGCTTTACCACGCGCGAGCGCCTCGACCACCTTGAGTTTGCTCCCAGCTCCTAGTCGCACGGGAACGACGACGACCGACGCCCGCGCATAGTACGGCGAAACGTCGTCGACCGATGCGTTGACTACGCAGTCACGCCCGTTGTCCAGGCGCGCAATCGACCGGTCCGGCGCGAGCCCGACGATTCGAAACCGTGCCTCGGGGACCGACCGCCGAACGATCGGAAAGATCTCTCGATGGAAGAACAGAACGGCGTCGATGTTCGGCTGGTAGAACAGCGCGCCCACGAACAGGATTTCGCCCGGGGCCTCGTCGCTCTGCGGCGTCGTGCCGTGAGGCTCGGTGCCATTTGGGATGACGACACAATTTGCCGGCGGAACGCGGCTGAATTGACGCCGGTCTTCTTCCTTGCAGACCGAGACACGCCAGAACCGCGACGGGAGCCTGGCATCATAGGCGCGAAACTTCGCCGCCTCCGCCCAATCGATTGGCTTGGATTTGTACCATGAGTCGGCAGACAAACCTCGATGCACCAACCCGCTTTCCAGATCGGGCAGGTCGAGAAGAATCCGCGAGAAGCCGGCATCCCGGGCCATCTCGGCGAGTGCCGGGCGAGACGCGACAACGACGTCGTCGCCAACCGCGCGCAACCGGCGCAGCGTGTCGACGAATTCAGCCGATCGCCAGCGTCGCACGTGCCGCGGCTGGCGAGATGAGACGAGGGCCCGGAGCCGCGTCAAGGGTCCCACCCAGTCCTCATACCGATGCGTAACGGAGAACGTGCATGTTGCCTGAGGCACCTCGACGATCTCGTCGCACATCTCATTCAGCTTGTCAAAGCGCGAGTTTCGTCCTACTTCCGGCCGTGAGAATGTGACGAGAGTCACGCGGTGCGCGCGTGCGAGGGCCGCGACGAGTTGATAGTTTCGCATCAGCGCGCCGGACTGGTCCCGCCACGGTTGTTCCCGGCACAGAAAGACGATGCGCATGGCCGAACGGCTGTGTGGTCGCCATCTGCACGCGGATCGCGCAGACTCTGCAGCGGACGCACGAATCTGCGGCCTCCCCGTTCCAGCGGGATTCGACCGGGACCTGATTCTCGTCAACAACAATTCTACACGTCCGCGCGGGCCGCGACGAGGTTTGCCGGGCGTCTCCCCATTCGACACGCGTGCGGAATCACGTCGCGCACCTGCGCCAAAACGTGACAGCGGTTTATAACGTTTTCTAACAGCCGATCAAGATTCCCACGCAGCGTGACCGCGACAAAATAGAGTCGTCGAAGGATTGACGGCGCAAGCCGTTTCCGCGCGCATTCATGCTCGACAGAGCGAAATGCGAGAAAGGCAAACCTGGAGAAATCCAGCGACGCAAAGCTGCGGGGCTACAGCCCGGACATCGGGCCATGCCAGCCGAGCCGCCGAACATCAAATCTGTGGAGACCGTGAATGCTTCCGACGAAGAGGCTTCATGAGGTTGGCGTAGTTCTCCTCTCGCTCTCGGTCGCCATCGCGATCGGTTGCACAGGAGTCGACAACGCCACATCGGTGCACGGTTCGGTCACCGGATTCGGGGACGGCAAGGCAAACAACATCACGGTGTCGCCTCCGTCCGCGTCGGTGATGCGCGGCGCGACGACTCCGCTCAAATGTCAGGTGCTCGATTCGCGCGGTGTCGTCGTGTCGACGACGCCGTCGTGGACGATCGCCGACCCCGGCGTCGCGACGATCGACGCCGCCGGCATCGTCAGCGGCACACGCGGCGGCAACACGATGGCGAGCTGCGTCGTCGACGGAAAAGCCGCGAGCTCTCTCGTCACGGTCATCGAAACACCCGTGACCTTCCTCGAAGTGACGCCCGGCGCCGACGCGGTCGTCGTCGGAACCAACACGCAATTGATCGGAACGCCGCGCGACTCCACGGGCGCGGCCATCGACGGATTCCCGGTGCAGTGGTCCACGCTCGACACGAGCATCGCCGCCGTTTCGACCGGCGGCGTCGTCGTGGCGCGCGCCGAGGGAACGGCGAACATCGTGGCGACGAGCGGCGGACAGGTTTCATACGCGAAAATCAGCGTGTCCAAGGTCCCGCCGGTTCCGGTGGCGAGCATCTACATCTCGTTGAACGGCGGCAGCACGCTGAACGCCGGCCAGGTCCTGCACGCGAGCGCCGTGACGGTCGACGCCGCCGGACGCACGCTCAACGGACGCGGCATCACGTGGTCGTCCAGCAACAATTCCGTCTTCACTGTCGTCGGCACATCGGCCGACAAGGCCAACATCACCGGACGCGGTCCGGGCTCGGCGACGCTCACGGTGGCGTCGGAGGGGAAGTCGTTCACCATGACGCTCTCGGTGGGAGTGGCGCCGGTGCAGGGCGTCACCGTCTCACTCGCGTCGAGCAAAATCCTTCCGGGTCAGACCACGCAGGCGACGGCGACGGTCACCGACGCCGTCGGCAACCCGCTTACTGGCCGCACCGTGACCTGGTCGTCGCTCGACCCATCGGTCGCCGCCGTGGCGCCGAACGGCGTCGTCAGCGCCGTGTCGAGCGGCTCGGTGGTCATTCGCGCGATGTCGGAGGGGACGACCGGCGACGCGACTGAAACGGTGGGCGTCGACCCGGTCGCGACCGTGACCGTCATCCTCGGCAGCCAGAGCCTGAATCCCGGGCAGACCATGGGAGCGTCGGCGGTCGTCCGCGACGCGACAGGCAACGTTCTCAATGGCCGGTCCGTCGCGTGGTCGTCGTTGAACACGAGTATCGCGACCGTCTCGATCTCCGGCACGGTCAGCGCGGTCGCGCCGGGCAGCGCGACGATTCGCGCGACGGTCGAGTCGCAGACGGGCGACGCGACGTTCACGGTGAACGCGCCCACGTCGCAGCAGCCTTCGTCGTCGCCGCCGTCGTCGTCGCCGCCGCCTCCCGCCTCTACGGCGTCGGTCTCCGTGACGCTCGACTCGACGACCTTGGCCCCGGGCCATACGGCTGGCGCGCACTCGGCGGCGAAAGACTCGAAGGGCAACGTGCTCTCGGGCAAGACCACGGTGTGGGCCTCACTCACTCCGTCGGTCGCCACGGTAACGAGCGCCGGCGTCGTCACGGCGCAGAGCGCGGGCACGGCGTCGATTCAGGGCACGATCGACGGCATCAACGGGGCCGCTTCACTCTCGGTGATCGTGCCGCCGGTCGCGCCGCCGCAGGGAACGGGTGACTCGCTGTCAGAGCCGACGTTCGACGGCACGCCATCGAAGATGCTTTTTCAGCAGAACTTCGACGCATACACGACCGATTCCATCCGTCCGCCTTGCGGCACGTCTCCGTCATCAACGCCGAAGCGTGTCGTCGACAACGCCGTCCAACATTGCGCGCCGGGCTCCGGTTCAGGCTACGATGCCGACGTGTCAATCGGCGCGGGCCATTCAGGCAACGGCGTCTCGCTCCACTACGACGGCATCTACCAGGAGACACACGGCGCGGTAGTGGTCCTCGGCTCGTCGACCGGCAAGGCGATGACGGTGGTGCAGTATTGGGCGAAGTTCACGCCCGACGCCGGCTACTCGCTCACCGACGGCAACGCCATCATCCAGATCAAGAACATCATGCTGTGGAACGATCAAGCGCGGTTCCAGTGGGACACGCATGCGCATAATAGCGGGTGCTCGTATCATGCCTCGACGGCGACGACGATCGGCGGACTCGAAATGGTGGACAACGGTTGCGATTCAGACCAGCCACTCGGTCCCTACTTCCAGAACTTCGCGGACGGCCAGTGGCATCGGTGGACGGTGGAGTACAAGCCGAACACGTCGACCAACGTCAACGCTCAGTCCGATCAGCAGTACGCGAGACGGCGTGGCGCGGCTCTGGATTGACGGGGTACTGACGAATAACCTCGAGCGCGGCGCCTGCGGGATCACTCCACGGAGCGGCTACAAGCCGTGGTGCGATCCGGTCGAACTGGACGGCTTGTGGGGCGGCAATACCGGGGTGGTGGCGCTTCAGTGGGGGGCGAATCGGACGGACGGCAGCGGCATCAAGTTCACGATTGGCGATCGACGACGTGAAGTGGTGGCTGAAGTAGGCGGCGGTCTCGATGGAACGGCCGCGGCCGGTATTATAGAGCACTAATAGGCCGAGGGGATCGAGAAAGCCCGCGAAAAAAATTCGCGGGCTTTTTCGTCTTGTGTGACGAATGGCACTGACGGGCTCGCGACGCAGCACTATTTAGGCGCGACATCAGGGCGCACAGCCCACCTTTGCTGGCGTAAGGAAGTGCCCGAAGTACGATTCGTCGTCACGCGATTCGCCCCGTCAAGGCGTTGGTCGGCGTCCGCGAGACCTGCCAGAAACCCAAACCAACAACTCGGAGCTTGACCCTCATGGAGCGTTGCGCGCCATGGCGCGACGTCGCGCCGTCACGCACGGCTGCCACTCGGATTCCGCGCGGAATCCGAATCATACCTCTCGCGTCTGTGATCGCGTTCACAGTCGCGGGGTGCGACGCGCTGTCCGATCCCCAGAATTCCGTCCCCTGGTCGCTGATTCCACAAACGGTGACCATCGCCGTCGGGCAAAAACAGCAGATCGGGGCTGCTACGGGAGCGGTCACGCCAAAGTGGTGGAGTGATAACCCGGGAGCCGTTTCCGTTTCGACGACCGGCTTGGCATCGGCGCTGTCTCCGGGACGCGCGCACGTCGTGGTGCGCCTCGGCGGGCGCGCGGATACGACGCTCGTCATCGTCCACGCCGCGATACGCGCGGTGCACCTGGCCGCGAGCTCCACGCCCTTGGCGCTCGGCGGCGCGATGGGGCTCGCTTATACCGCCATCGATCCCGCGGGAGACGAAATCCGCGACCTCCAGGGAACCACGATTCAGTGGGTCTCTCGCAATGCCGACGTCGCGAGCGTGGACTCGGCCGGACTGATTCGGGCGAAGAGCCTCGGTGCCACCGAAATCGTCCTGTCGATCAACGGCTTTACCGACAGCACGCTGGTGCGAGTCACGCCGGAGGCGCTGCCGGGTTCTCCGGTCGAGCCGATTCCGCCGTCGCCCCAGCCCGTGAAGCCACCGACGGCAGCGAACCCGCCGGCGGCCGCGCCGGCGACGGCATCGGTGGCGGTGACACTGGACTCGGCCAGCCTGGCGCCGGGACACGCGTCCGCCGCGCACGCCGTGGCGAAAGACCCCAAGGGCAACGTCCTCGCGGGCAAGACCGCGATTTGGTCGTCGTTGAACACGAGCGTCGCGACCGTGTCGACCGCCGGCGTCGTCACGGCGCAGAAAGCGGGTACGGCGTCGATCCAAGGTGCGATCGACGGCGTGAGCGGCACGGCGTCCATCACGGTGACGGTGCCGCCGGTCGTCGCACCCGTCGTCCCGCCGCCGACGAGTTCCCCGATTTGGCGGAACCGACGTTCGACGGCACGCAAGGGAAGATGATCTTCCAGCAGAATTTCGACGCGTACACGGCTGACTCGCTGCACTTCCCGTGCGGTGCGGCGCCGCCTGCCAACCGGATCGTGGACCATGCGGTGTTCTACTGCACGCCCACCACGTCGTGGCAATACGACGCCAACGTCGGTGTAGGACCGGGACGGTCGGGAACGGCCGTGCAGTGGCACTACGATGGCGTCTACCAGGAGACGCACGGCGTGCAGCTTCGGTCGGTCTCGAATTTTTCAGGGACGGGGAAGGCGCCGACGGTCGTCCAGTATTGGGCGAAGTTCACGGGCGACTATGCGACCGGACCACTCTCGCTGACGCAGCGGGACGCCAATGGCACGCCGAGCGCGGTCGTGCAGATCAAGAACATCATGCTCTGGAATGACACGTACCGGTTCCAGGCCATGCTGCACAACCACGCGGGCGGATGTCCGCTCCACGGCCCGTCGTACACGATGATCGGCCAGTACGATCAAGGCGATTCGCAATGCAACGCGGATCAGCCGATCGGCCCGTTCTTCGGAAGCTATGCCGACGGCGGCTGGCACCGGTGGACGATTCTCTACAAGCCAAACACGGCACAGGGCTCGCGCGATGGCATGGCCCGTCTGTGGATTGACGGTGTGCTGACGATGCGGGTCGACAAGGGGGCGTGTGTCGACGGCGCCTCAGTCATCGACGCGGCAGGGAAACCACTCGGCGCACCGCAGGGCGGGTGGAAAGGCTGGTGCCTCACCGTGGACCTCGACAACATCTACTCGGGGAACGCGGGAATCAGCTCGCTCGAGTGGGGCGCGAATCGGACGGACGGTTCCGGAATCCCGTTCACTATGGCAATCGACGACGTGAAGTGGTGGGTGCTGAAGTAGCGGCCGAACTCCGCGCGTGTAGTACGATCTGCTAGAAAAAACACGACGCCCTCGAACCCGAGCGACGACGACTGCGCCAGCAGCTCGTCGTCGCTCGGACGCTTACTCCACCGTTCCGGGGATCGGTCAGATTGACCGGTGAGAAAGCGAGCCGCTCGATTGCCCCCAGCGGCGTCCCTCGTGCCGCGGCGCGCCGAGGCAGATCGGTCGACGTCCCTCGCTCGCGCGATTTCATCGGTGCGGGCGAGCCGATAATTTCCGGGACGATCGCACCGCAACCGCTGGAGCCGGAACGCAGATGCTCGCTTTTCCGCACGATTTTCCCTTGCTGTTCCGCAAGCGCCGGAGTTTGACGCGCGCCCTCGCCGAACAGGCGGGGCTCGCGCCCGTCAGACTCGCGATGCTCGGCGGCCCGACCACTCAGGAGCTCGCGTCGTGGGTCGAGCTCTTTCTGCTCGACCGCGGCATCAAGCCCGTCATCCATCAGTCGGAGTACAACAAGTACTTCGAGGACACGGTGCTCGACCCCAAAGCCTTGATCGAGTTCGCGCCGGATTTGGTGTATCTGCACCTGGCCACCGTCAACCTGCAGCTCCCGAAAGCTTCGAGTGAAGAGGAGCTGGAGGCGGCCGTTCGGGCGCGAATGGATCACTTGTCGGCGGTATGGAGCGCCGTCTGGTCCGCGCTGCCGTGTCAGATCGTGATGAACACGTTCGAGACTCCCGGCTTGCGGCCGCTCGGACACCTCGACGCGTCGTCGTTCGCGGGCGCGTCGCATTTCGTCGCGCGGTTGAACCAGGAGCTGGTTCGCGCTGCCCGAGGCAACTCGCGGCTGCTGCTTCACGACACGGCTTCGCTTGCGGCGACGAGCGGCGTGACGTGGCACGCGCCGGACCGCTGGTACTCGTACAAGATCCCCACGTCGCCCGAGGCGGACGTGGTCATGGGTCACTCGCTGGCCTCGCTCATCGCGGCGGCGCGCGGGCGCAGCCGAAAAGTGCTCGTCCTCGATCTCGACAACACGCTGTGGGGCGGCGTCATCGGCGACGACGGCCCGGACAAGATCGTGGTCGGCCGCGAGACGCCGCGTGGCGAGGCCTATACGGCGTTTCAGGAGTACGCGCGCCGGCTCAAGGACCGCGGCGTTCTGCTCGCGGTCTGCTCGAAGAACGACGACGCGATGGCCCGGCGCGGGTTTTCGCATCCGGACAGCGTCCTGCGGCTCGGCGATTTCGCCGCGTTCGTCGCGAACTGGGAACCGAAGCACCAGAACATCGAGGCGATCGCGCGGCAGCTGAACCTCGGGCTCGACAGCTTCGTCTTCGTCGACGACAATCCGGCGGAGCGGCATCTGGTGGCGGCCCAATTGCCGATGGTCGCCGTTCCCGAGGTGGGCGACGACGTCTCCCGGTACCCCGGCATCGTCGACGCGGCCCGTTACTTCGAGACCATATCGCTCTCGGCCGAGGACGCGCAGCGCACGGCGCTCTACGCGCAGAATGCCGAGCGCGAAGCACTGGCGCAGAAGTTCGAGAACTACGACGCCTATCTTGCGTCGCTGGGAATGGTCGGCGAGATCGACGCCTTCTCGCCGGTCTACCTCGACCGGATCACGCAGCTCACGAACAAGACGAATCAGTTCAACCTGACGACGCGCCGTTACACGAAAGCGGAGATGGAGGCGGTCGCCGCGGACTCGCAATACGTCACGCTCTACGGCCGCCTCACCGACGTCTTCGGCGACAACGGACTCGTGTCGGTGGTCATCGGACGTCGGGAGGATCGGACGCTGCACGTCGATCTCTGGTTGATGAGCTGCCGGGTTCTGAAGCGCGGGATGGAGGACGCCATGCTCGACGCGCTCGTGTTGCGCGCGCGCGAGACGGGCGTCGATAGAATCGTCGGCCAGTACATTCCCACGCCCCGCAACGGCATGGTGGCCGAACACTATGCCAAGCTCGGGTTCGCGCGGTTGCCGGACGAGGACTCTGAACGCACGTCCTGGTGCCTCGATGTGGGCCGAGAGTACTCGCCGCGAAACCGCCACATCCGTCGGACGGAACAATCAGGGGGAGGGGGAGAAGCGAGTGCCGGACATTCTTGATCGCCTACAACCGCTGTTTCGCGACGTGTTGGACAATCCGACGTTGGTGGTGACGCGGGCGTCGAGCGGGCACAACGTGCCGGGATGGGACTCCCTCGCGCACATCAATCTCGTCGCCGAGACGGAGCGCGAGTTCGGCGTTCGCTTCGCGCTGGGCGAGCTCGAGACGTTGAAGAACGTCGGCGACATGGTCGATCTGATCGCGACGAAGCTCGGCACATGAGCGAGCGATTCGCTCGCTGATCGACCGCATTCCTCGCTGATCGACCGCGCGACCCACGATGTCACTCGCATCGTTTGCGTTTCTGGTCGCGTTTTTGCCGTTCGTCGCGATCGTCACCCACCTGCTTCGCGATCGCTTTTCGCCGCGGGCCGCGCAGGCCTGGATACTCTTCGCGTCGCTGGTGTTCTACTCGCGCAGCGGCTGGCGGTATCTGCTGCTGCTCCTCGCGTCCGCCGCGTTCAACTGGGCGGTCGCCCGCTCGTTTCGATCGCCTCGCTTCGGGCCGGCCGGTCGTTCGCGCATGCTCAAGCTCGGCCTCACGGTCGACGTCCTGGTCTTGTGCGTCGTCAAATACGCGAAGTTCCTGCTCGGGCCCGTCGTGCATTCGATCGGTCGAGACCTCGCGCTCCCGACGTGGGCATTTCCGCTCGGCGTCAGCTTCTACACGCTGACGCAGGTGATGTATCTCGTCGATTGCTACGAGAACCTCGTTCCGCCGAATTCGGCGTTCGACCATGCGACGTTCGTGTCGTTCTTCCCCAACGTCAGCCTCGGACCGCTCGTCCGCGCCAAAGCCTTCGTCGGACAGCTGGGCAACCTGGCCTCGCCGGAAAACCGCGACGACAGGCTCGCCCGCGCCATCGCCCTCATGGCCATCGGACTTTTCAAGAAGGTGGTGATCGCCGACTCGTTCGCGCGGGTGGCGGACGCCGGGTATGGCCACGTCGGGACTCTGACCACGGTCGGCGCCTGGGTCACGTCGCTCGCCTACACGTTTCAGCTGTACTTCGACTTCAGCGGGTATTCCGATCTCGCCTTTGGCGCCGGCCGCCTGCTCGGCGTGACGCTGGTCAAGAACTTCAATGCTCCGTATCGCGCGGGCACGGTCATCGAGTTCTGGCAGCGGTGGCACATCAGTCTGTCGAATTTCATCACGACGTATCTCTACACGCCCATCATCCGCGGCATGGGCCGCGTCACCATCAACAAGGCGGCCGTGGCGACGTTGCTCGCCATGACGATCGCCGGACTGTGGCATGGCCCGGCGTGGACCTTCGTGCTGTTCGGCCTGCTGCACGGCGTCGGACTGGCGACCAATCAATACTGGAAGCGCGTGAAGCGCCCGCTGCCACGCCCGATCGCTGTCGTCGCGACTTTCGTGTTCGTCAACGTCACGCTGATCGTCTTCCGGTCGCCGAGCGTCGCGACGGCCCTGCAGGTCGCGTCGCGCCTCCTGCCCGTTCAGCGAGTCATCGGGCTCCACGACCTCGTCGCGGCCATTCCGTCCGCGGTCATGCGGATCATCGCGTTGCCGATCGCCTTTGGCTGCATCGTGGCCTTCGCCGGGCCGACATCCGACGAAATCGCCGCGACGTTTCGTCCGTCCCGGCTTGCGGGTCTCGCCATATTCGCCGTGATCGTCGTGTCGTTCATGTACATGATCATTGGCACGGGCAGCGACTTCATTTACCGCGTGTTCTGATGACCGACGGATTTCGACTGCACCACATCGGTCTCCTCGTCGCCGACATCCCCCGGTCGAGCGAGCTGCTCAAGCAGCGCTATGGGTTCGTCGCCGAGTCGCCGCTCATCGAGGATCCGCGGCAGACGGCGTTCGTGCAATTCTTCCGACTGCCCGGCGCGGATCACTGGACGGAGCTCGTCGCTCCGAATGGCCCGTCGAGCGTATTGACGACGGCGCTCAAGCAGCGACGCGGCGGAACGCATCACCTCTGCTACGAGGTTCCCGATATCGATCGGGCCTGCGAGCACTTGGCGAGCCTGTCGGCGAGAATCATCGCCGCGCCGGTCCCTGGTGTAGCGTTCGGCGGGCGACGCATCGCCTGGGCGATCGATCTCGACTACCTGCTCGTGGAGCTCGTCGAGGCCGGGCCCGGGCCTCTGTCCCTTGCTTCGATTTCGGGCGAACGACAATCCGCGTCGGAACGCGCTCCATAGGAACCGCGACATGAGCTCTTCCAGCGGTAAGCCACGAATGTCGCTGGCGCGACAGCTCACCTACGGCCTCCTCTTCGCCGTGGTCGCCGGCGTGATGGGCGAAGCCGGCGCGCGACTGGACGACTATTGGCGCCTCGGTATCCCGCTCCTTGCCGCCCCGAGTTACGACGACCTGATCGTCCACGACTCACTCGGCGCCCACGGCACGCCGAACGGCCGCTATCGCGATCTACGTCTCAACAGCGCCGGATTCCGTTCGCCGGAATCGTCGCTGACGCGCTCGCCGGGGTGCGTCCGCGTCATGACGCTTGGCGCGTCCGAAACGTTCGGTACGGGATCGGGGGCGCCTGGGAACGAATACCCGGCCCAGCTCCAGGACTCGCTCGCGATCCACGGCTGTTACAAAGTGCTCAATGCGGCGATGGTGGGGGCGAGCCTGCGCTCCTTGATTTCCTATTGGAATTTGTGGGCATCGCGGTTCCACCCGGACATCGTCGTCGTCCTCTCGAGCCCCGCGCTGTACGCCGGTGAGAACTCGATCCCGCCGCTCCGAGCCGCACCCGCTCCACCCCTCCCCCGCTCCACCCCTCCCCCGCCCCCGCTCCCGCCCGCCCCGCCGCCCGCCCGGCCCGCACCGAAAAGGATCCCGCTCGAATCGAGGTTGTTCGAGCGCGTGCACGAGTACCTGCACTATCCGGACTTCATGCAGGAAGTGCGAGTTCAGAACCACTTGCGCGAGCAAACAGGCGGTCGTCCGCCGGAGTGGTTCTATTCGTCGATGCCGCCGGATCACCTGGCGGCGTATCGAGGGGACCTCGACTCGCTGCTCGTCGACATTCGCGCGGCCGGATCGGAGCCGGTAATAGGGGTATACCCGATGCGGTTCGGCCGTCATCTCGCCGTGGACGACAGCGCGATGATGGCGGCATTTCTCCAGTACGCGGATCGCGCGACGCCGCAAGCGCTCCTGGATTTCATGTGGGCGCAACGCGACACGATCCTCGACCTCGGGCGCAGCCGCGGCGTGAGGGTCATCGATCTACCGCCCGCGCTCAACGGGCATCCTGAGAACTTCGACGACTTCGTCCACTACTCCGCGCTCGGCGCGAAACGACTGGCGGGCGTGGTCGCGCACGCCTTGCTCGAGGTCCGCCCGCCGTCATAGGCCGATCCGACACCAACTGCAAAAGCAACCGGAACTGCAACTACTTCAACGCAGAGACGCAGAGACGCAGAGTAAACCCGCGGAGGCCGACTCTGGCGCGCTACGACCGGATGTTTTTGGTGAAGCCGCTCGGGACGCCTCGTGGTAGCGGCACCGGCCTCCGCAGCGCGAGTGGCTTCCTGAGCGGCAGTCCCAAAAAAATCCGGCTCGTTGCGCGACGGATTTCACCTCCCCGGCTGTCCTCTGCGCCTCTGCGTCCTCTGCGTCCTCTGCGTCAAGTAGTTGCAGTTGCGGTTGCAGTTGGAGTTGCAGTTGGAGTTGCAGTTGCGGGGCCGGCACCGGCGGGTCACTGCGTGAACCGCTCCAGGAGTCCGCGAGCCAGCGAGCGAAGCATCACGTACAGTGTCTCGAGTGAATAGCGCCAATCCCGGCGGTCGAAGTCGTAGAACGCCAGGGGGCGGCGATACGAGCGGACGACCTCTTTCCACGAGATCAGCTTCTCGCGCCGGTACGCGAGGACGGTATGCACGTCCGAGCGAAGCACGATGTGTCGAAAGTCGTCGCCGTTCGGCTCAACCGGCGCGACGGCCCGGCCGATCAGGTCCAGATAGTGGAGCCAACACAGGTCGACGCCGGAATAGGGGGCGGCGTCCCCACCGCCGCTGAGCCGCGGGTTCGCCTCGATCAGCTTCGGGCGGCCGTCGCGGGCGTCGTACTTCACTTCGATCTCGCAAATCCCCGAGAACGAGATGTCTCGAAGGAAGCGGTCGCAGATCTCATCCACCTCGTGGTCGACGACGGGCTCGCTCACGCTGGCCGGACCGAAGCCGACCGGGTCGCACCGGAGCTCGCGGAACATCGCGCGCCCGATGCGACGGTGCGCCGCGTCGTAGCACGACAGGTACACGCGTTTCGACGTGTCGGGTCCTTCGATGATTTCCTGAAGGATGACGCGCGGATTCGCCGCCGCCGCGTGCCGCCACAGCTCGACGAGCCGCTCGGACGACGACGCGATCGCCACCTTCCGGTCCCACACCGGATTCGTGGCCGGGAGCGCTTGCCACTCGCGGAAGTGGATCGGCTTGATCAGACACGGGAACGCGGCGACGCTCGCGAACTCGCGCACCTCCTCTGCCGTTGACGCGACCGCGGTGCGCGGCATCGGCATCCCGTGGCGCGCCGCGAGGTCGTACTGCGTTTCCTTCGTCGCCAGCAGTCCCTGAAGCCGCGCGCCCGGAGACACCAGATAGTGGCTCTCGAGGCGATCGATGTGCTGGGCGATGGCGGACGTGTATTGATCGGCGCTCGAGATCAACACCGGCTTGGCTTGCATCGATCGCGCGAGCTCGATCATGAAGTCGACCCACCCCGCCGGGTCCACGTCGGGATTCGGGCACGTGTGCGCGCGGCCGTAGACGGAACGGAAACCCGGATAGCCGGTGTTCGAGTCGAAGCACGTCGCGCGGACGCCGCGGCGTGCCAGACTCCGCACGCCGAGTACGCCGGTGCGATACGCACCGGCGATGACCGCCGGCGGCCAGTCGGATTCGGCTCGCAGGGGATTCGAGTCGCGTGGTGCCATCATTCGCGCCGGCTCGCGGGCCGTCGCGCCGACGCCCGGTTCGGTCACGACGCCGTTCCGTCGATCCGGAGCATCACCTTCAGATGCTTCCTCGACCGCACCGCGGCCCAGGCACGCTCGAACTCCTCCAACGGATACGTCGTGTCGAGGAAAGCGGAGGCATCGATGCGCGGCAACGTCGCCAGCGCTTCGTCGAAGTCCGCGCTGCTGCTCCCCACTGAGCCGACGATCGTCTTGTCGAACGCGACCACCGATTCGAACGTGAACGGCTGGGTCGCGTACGGCAGGCCAAGCAGCAACAACGTCGCCCCGGTGCGCGACTGCTGCAGCAGCCGCGTGAGGGCACCGTCGTCGCCGGTCGCCTCGACGAGCCAATCGAAGGTGTTCAAATCCCCAAGCTCCGTCGACGTCGCGATGCCCCCGCCCCGCAATCTTCGCGAGCCGCGAGGGCTCGCGGTCGAAAACGGTGACGTCGTGTCCCCGCAGCGCGAGGACGCGAGCCGCGAGGTGTCCGATCGCGCCGGCGCCGACCACCGCGCAGCGTCTCGCGCCCGCCTGCACGCCCGCCTGCGCCGCCGAGGCGGCGGAGGCCTTTCAGGACCACGGCGAGCGGCTCGGCCAGCGCCGCTTGGGCGAGACCTACGTCGTCAGGCACACGGTGCACGTAGCGAGCGCGCGACACGAGATACGCCGCGTACCCGCCGTCGATGCCGATGACGCCCACTTCGCGTCGTTCGCGGCACGTGATCGCGCTGTCCTGCTTGCACTGGTCGCAGACGCCGCACCCCTGAATGCACTCGACGACGACGCGATCTCCCTCGGACACGCCCGTGGCCTTCATCCCGATGGAGACGACCGTTCCCGACGACTCGTGCCCCGGGACGATGGGATAGCTCGCGACTCCTGACTTGTAGTAGCCGAGCCGCCCGTCGAAGATCTCCAAATCGGTCGCGCAGATGCCTTCGTACGCGACACGGATCAGAACCTCGCCGGGCTTCAGGGACGGAATCAGTCGCTCCTCGATGGCGGCGTTGTGGGGGCCGCGGATCACCACGGCAGGGAACCGCCGGCGATTGTAGATCTGCGCGCGCGTCGACGGATTTGTGATGCGCCGGCTGTCCAGAATTCCGTTGACGATGCCCGTCGCCTTGTGGTAGCGGTAGCGAAGGATCTCGCCTCCGCTCTCTCGCAGGCGTCCGGCCCGCGTCGCGAGCCACAGGTCGGTCGCCGACCAGCGCAGCTCGCGCCACACCTCGCCCGGAATGTTCCGCATGATGCGAACCTTCGTCCACCGTCCGGCCATTCCCTCGCGATAAAATCGATGGCGAACCTGGGGCCACGACTCCGTGTGCACGTGGTAGATGGACGCCCCGGGCTCGTAGATGACGGCTTTTCCCTTCTCGATCCAGTGCAGCGCCCATTCGGCATCCTCGAGTCCCGGCAACCCCTCGTCGAACGGATGCTGCTCCCACAGGCTGCGGCGAACGGCCGAATTCGCGTTGTTGACGAACACGTGCTCGTCGTCCATCTCGAGCCGATGCACGGGGAACACGCGCTCGAAATCGCGGGCCTCCGAGAATTTCGAGATGGCGTGACCGCGCTGGCCGCCGAACACCATGCCGATCCGGTCGTCGCGGAGCGGATCGACGAGCCGCTCCAGCCAGGACTCGTCGGTCGGGATCGCGTGCGCGGACAGAATCGCCACGAAGGCGCCCGCGCGCCTCCTCGATTCCAACGTTGAGCGAATGGCCGAAGGTGAAGTCGTCGGGGCGGAGATGAACGATGCGCGCGCCGCCCGCGGCGGCGATCTCCCGCGTGCGATCGAGAGACCCTGAGTCGACGAGAAGGATCTCGAAATCGCGATAGCGCTGCCCCTCGATCGCCTTCAAGACGTCGGGGAGCCAGCGTTCCTCGTTGAACGCGCGAATGACGATGCTGGTTTCGGGACGACGCGCGTCACTCATTCGGCTTGCCCCCCCCAGCGTCACGCTTGCGCGGGTCTCCCAAACCTCGCCGGGACGCAGCACGGCCGCGCGCCCGCGCGCCGCTGCTTCCTCGAGATTCTTCGGGAAGTTGGTGCACGGCTCGAGCACCGCGGTGTAGCAGTCGCGCCACCCGCCGTACGACAGAAAGAGCCACACGAACGGGACGCGTTCGCGGTCGAACGAGAAGCGAAGCGTCGCGCCGCGCTCCAGATCGTCGACTCCGCACCAGCCCTCGGGCGACGTCGAGAACGTAGACGAACTCCCTCTCTTTGCTGTCTCGCGATGGAATCCGCGACAGGTCGATTCCGGCGGCGGTCGCCGCGGCCGAGCGCCAGTCGAATCCGCCCGCATCCCGCACGCGCGTGCCGAAGGCGGGATCGACGGGAACGACGCGGCCGCCGGGCATCGACAGCCGGCACCGGGGCGTGATCGCGATCGGCAGGTGCTGCTTGAACAGGAAGTGAAAGGGCAACGCTTCGAGGCTCTCGATACGATACGAGACGTGCAGTGTGTTGGAGCGGTCCTCGAGGCGGATTTCCTTGGTGCAGCGCGCGCGAACGACCTCGGTCTCCGACGTCAGGCGAACGCTCGCGGCGCCTCCCCAGCGCTCGAAGGTTCCGCGCGCCAATTCTTCACCCACCATTCGCCGTGATCGGGGAGGGCGCGTCCCTCGAACGGGCCCGGCGCGTCGTTCGGGAACAGCTCCTCCCATCCCCCCGCCCACACGTCGTCGTACGTCGAGTCAAGATGTGCCGGCGCGAGCTTCACGTCGTCCCGGTGCCAGATCCACTGCCGCTCGCGCTCGCAATCGACCAAATCCCAGATCCGCCCGCCGAGGGAAGGAATCACGGTCGCGCGCAGAGCCCCGTTCTCCAGGGTAAACGATTGAAATCCGCACGTGTCGCTTGTCTTGACGGTTGCGCTCATACGACGACGTTAGTTTTCCTCAGACATGAATCAGCATCGTAAGGTGCGCGTCCTGCACGTCGCGATGGGTCTGGGCTACGGCGGGATGGAGCGCCTGCTCTTCGAGATGATCCGCCGTTCCGACAGAGACCGATTCGAGTATCACGTGCTCAACCTCGAGGCGATCGGACGGTTCGGGCAAGGCCTCGACGAATATGCGAGCGTGAGGCTGGCGAAACCGCAAAATCGGCTGTCGCTCCTTCGCCCGGTGGTGCTGAAGGGAGAGATCGCGGAGATCGCGCCTGACGTCGTGCACTCGCACTCGGGGGTGTGGTACAAAGCGTCGCGAGCCGCGCGCATGGCCGGCGTGCCGAGACTCGTCCACACCGAACACGGACGCTCGCTCTCCGAGCCCTGGTGGGATCGCCGGCTCGACGCCCTCGCGTCGGCGCGAACCGACTGCGTCGTCGCCGTCTCGAATGCGGTCGCCGACATTCTCAAGACGACAATCGTCAAACGGCCCGACCGGGTCTCGGTCATCGAGAACGGCGTCGACGTGGAGCGGTTCCGGCCGATGACCGACGACGGTTCGATTCGCGCGGAACTCCGAATTCCCACGTTGTCGCCCATCATCGGAAGTATCGGCCGGCTCGAGCCCGTGAAGGGATACGAGGTCATGGTCGACGCGTTCGCCCACCTGATGCGAAGCTGGACCGGATCGGGCCGCCCAGTGCTGGTCATCGCGGGCGACGGCTCCGAGCGCCAGGCGCTCGTGGAGCAGGCGGCCAGCGCCGGGATCGCCGACGACGTGCGTTGGACCGGATGGCGCGACGACATCCACGCGCTCCATTCAGCGTTCGATTTCTTCACGATGTCGTCGCACAGCGAAGGGACTTCGGTCAGCCTGCTGGAGGCGATGAGCGCGCAACTCTGTCCGATCGTTACGGACGTCGGCGGGAACGCGGCCGTGCTCGGATCGAGACTGCGGCATCGGCTCGTGCCGCCGCGCGACCCGGCGGCCCTCGCGGCGGCGTGGCGCGGCGCGCTCGCCGAGCCGGGCCGACGCTCGGCCGATGCGGCGGCGGCTCGCGCTCGCGTGCTCGACGCGTTCACGCTCGACGCCATGGTGCGCGCGTACGAGCGCTTGTACGCGGGAAAGGCTCCAGCGGCGAGCGATCTCTCCGCGTAGCATCGCCGCGGCCGCACCGCCAATCCCGATCAACCATCCCGCTTGGAAAGGATGACGATCGCGTTCGGCCGCAGCGACTTCATCGGCTCGGTCATCAACAGGCGAATCCACGCGAGCTCCACGATGGCCAGCGGAAGTATCATCGCTGTCGCCGCGGTGCTCACGAGCAGCCGCATGCTGTCCACGTGCAACCCCGCCTTGGACGACGCGGCCGCGACCTGGCGGCGCGTGTTCGCGCGGTAGAACGTGGGGTAAACGTCCTCCGGCTTGCGCCCCTCGAGCCACAGCGCGAACCGCTTCTTGGCGAAATCCGGAATCGCTCTCGCCGCGAGCGTGTCGTAGCCGTGCGCATGGGGCGTATGGAAGATGAACAAGCCTCCGGTGCGCAGCACGCGAGCCACCTCGCGAAACTGTCGTTCGGGGTCGACGAGGTGCTCGACGACCATGTTCGCGGTCACGACGTCGAACGTCCCATCGCGAAAGGGCAGCTGCGAGGCGTCGCCGGCGACGCGCTCGGTCAGCGAGCGGTTGTCGCGAAGCGCCGGCAGGTCCGGATCCACGCCGACGAGGGAGGCGGCGCGTTGCGCGAGATCCTTCTCCTGTTCCGCGCGCCAGCTCGGGAGTAGCGAACGTCCGCAGCCGAGATCGAGCCATACCGCGTCCGGCTTCACGCTTCGGAACAACTCTTCCTCGTACTCCTGCTGCGAGTACTTGAGGCCCGGGGCGATCAGACGCTCGGCGCGCCAGTACAGTCGGTAAAGCTTCAGGCGGTCCATAGGCGGCCTCTGATCGCCTCGAACCCGAACTGATACGCGGTCAGGTGCCACTGGGCGATCGGGATCCGCCGCAAGTCGTAGAGACTCGCCCCCTTCGACACGTTGCCGCCGTACGCGGACAGGCAGCAGTCGTATCCCGCGTCGCGAACGAACTGCCTGTTGTTCTCGGTGATCTGGTGCCGGCGGCCGTATGGATAGCTGAACAGGCTCACGCGTCCGCCGATTTCGGCCGACAGCCGCGCGCCGGACTCGGCGATCTCGCGCCGCGCGTCAGGACCGGCCACGAGGCCGAGGTCGACGTGATTGCAGGTGTGCGCGCCGACGTCGAAGCCCTGCGCCGCCAGCGCGCGCACCTGATCCCAATTCATCCACTCCGACTCGATTCCCGCCTCGCGGTCCCACCACGGAACCGTGGTGGTCCCGATGAAATCCGTCGCGATGAAGAAGCACGCCGGGAGCCGGTGCTGCTTCAGTCGCGGCGCGGCTACGTCGTGGTTGTCGAGATAGCCGTCGTCGAAGGTGATGGCCAAGTGCCTGCTGATGTCTTCGCCCCGCCGCACCTTTTCCACGAGCTGGCCGAGCGGGACGACGACGAAGTACCGGCGAAAAAAAGAGAGAAAGCGATCGAACTTTTCCACGGAGCAGCTGATCGCGTCCGACGCGCATCGGTCGTCGACGCGGTGAAACAACACGACGATCGCCCGCTTGCGAAGCAGCGCGCGGTGGAGGCCCAAGCGAAAGGTGAGAAAGCCGAGCAGGCTTTGTAGGTAACGGCTCACGAGGCGCCTCCCCGACGCCGGCGAACGCGCGACCTGAGCTCGCGAACGTCCCCGTGCGCGGGCGATGCGTATGTCCGCGCCAACCGATGGTCCTGCGCGCACGGGCACGCGGCGCCCGCGGCGATGTCTCGCACCGTTTCGACGAGCATCCGAATCCCATGCGGTCGTAGCATCTCGTGACGATAGCGCTCGATGTACTTCATTGGATCGCCGGTGGGGGCCGGGTCCAGCGGAAACGTTTCCTGCCTCAGCACGTCGCCGGCGTCGAGAGCCGCCGCGACTCGGTGAATCGTGATCCCGATCTCGGTCTCTCCGTTGTACATCTCCCAGAACGCCGGCGCGGAGCCGCGGTACTGTGGCGTCTTGCCCGAATGGAGGTTGATCGATCCCAGTCGAGGAATGTCGTACACGCCTTCGCGTAGAATGTAAGTGCCGACGACGACGCCCAGATCGGATCGAAGCTCCCGCAACTTCTGCCGCGCCGGCGTGGCGTGAAAGTCGTCGACGTCGACGAGCGAGACCGCCGGCTCGAGCTTGGCCGTCTCGGTCACCGGCGCGGACTCCGGGAACATGCGCGCGCGCGCAACGTGAAACAGGCCCCCGATTCCCTGAGTGCGGATCACGTGTCGGAACTTCTGGCGCAGCGTCAGCTTTCGGCGGAGCCATGGCGACCGAAACACCGCCACGACGTCGATTCCCGCCTCGCGCACGAGTCTGTTCGCGACCTCGAAGCCGAGTTCTCCGCAGGTGAGAACCACCACACGGAGGCCACCGGAAACGGCGTGCGGCGGGAAGGGAATCACGAGGACCGCCCTCCCCCCAGCGAGCGGCGCACCTGCCGCAGCAGTCGCTCGCGATCGTGCGTCCACGAGTACGTGTGTTCGATCGCCGCGCGCCCCGCCGCCCCGAGCGAGCGGCGACGCGCCGGATCGGCGGCAAGCGACACGAGCGTCTCGGCGAGGCGCTCGGCGTCGCCGGGCGGCACGAGGACTCCGCAACCCGTTTCCACGACGATTCTGCGCAGCGGCGCGACGTCGCTCGCTACGACGGGAAGGCCCGCTCCCATGTAGTCGAACAGCTTGTTCGGCAGCGTGATTTCGATGTGCGCCGTGCTGAGAAAGGGCAGGAGGCCGATCGCCGCGTGTCGGTAATATGCCTCGTGCTCCTCGTGACTCTTCCACCCGAGCAGGCGGACGCTGTTCTGAAGTCCGCGCGAGGCGATTCGCTCGGCCAGGCGCCTCTCTTCGGGGCCATCGCCCACGATCGCCAACGCCAGTTGCGGGGCCGACCGGGACGCGAGCGCCATTGCGTCGATTGCCTGGACGAGCCCGCGGTCGGCGAGGAGGTTGCCGAGAAACAGGACGACGAGGCGGTCTTGCCACGCCGCGAGGTCCGCGGGAACCGACGGCACCACCGACAGGTCCGTGAGCCGGGCTGGAGTGTTACCAACGACTGACACGGCCTCGGGCGAGGCGCCGAGCGACAGGCATCGCGCTCTGGACTCCTCGGACACCACGAACACAGAGGCGGCCCGGCGAATCACGACGCGATCGAGCGCCTCGGCGATCGCCGCGTTTCTCGCGAGCCTGGAGCCGAGTCCGGGGTGATCCGCCCTGTTCGCGCGCAAGGCGATTGGGTACACGTCCGCCATCTCGTAGTGAACGGGTATGCCGAGGGTTGCACCCACCAGCAGGACGGCCGGCGCCAGCGGCAGGTCTCGAACAATGAGACAGTCGGCGTGAAACCGACGGGCGGCTCGCCAGATCTGCCAGATCCAAAATGGGTTGGCGAAAATTGGGAACGCCAGCACGGATCCGGTGCGCCCGCTCATCGCCGGAACTCGCTCAATTTCCATCCAGTCGTTGATTTCCAGTCGGGGCTTCCGATTCGGATTGCCGGCGAGCAAACGCACCGAGAACCCGTCCTCCGCCAGTGCCTGAGTTTGTTTCCTCACCCGCGTCGCGTTGCGAGGCCAATCTCCCTGGTAGACGTAGAGCGCTCGAGGTTTTCCGCCCAACGATGGCACCGCGGCGTCAATCACGCGTTCGTTGCTCCGCCACGGCTGCACAAGCCCGCGATCGGCGCTTATTCATTGGTCACCCCGAGTACATCCCGCTCGTCCATCTCGATACGTCCTGCTCCATCCCGTATCCGGACGGGAAGCCCATGAACCTGCCGACGCAACTGTATTTTGGTCTTCCGGTCTGGGCGCAGAACGTCCTCCTGTCGACGTACGGCCTTTCGCTGAGAAGCCGCCGATACGGCGGAGTGCACCGCGCTGTCCTGGAAGAGCTTCGCCGCAGCCAATGGTCCTCAGCGAGCGATCTTCAGGCCATTCAGCTTGCTCGTGCCAACGCGACGATCGCACGAGCGGTGGAAACCGTCCCCTGGTATCGGCACTTCCGTGCCTCCCACTCGACGCTCGACCACCTCGACCAGTTACGCGACTTCCCAACTCTAACCAAGGACGAGGTCCGCGAACATCTCCATGAGTTCGTCTCGGAGGCGCCCCGGGGCGGCGGGTTGCTCGAAGTACATACGGGGGGTACGACCGGTACTCCGCTGACAATCTACTGTGACCGATCGTCGCTCCGGCGCAACTATGCGTTCTTCATGCGCTTGCGAGAATGGGCGGGCGTCCCGGAACGGGCGCGGGTCGCGACCTTTGCCGGGCGAACCATCGTTCCGCCCGGCCAGGCGCGGCCGCCATTCTGGCGCCGGAATGCGGCTAGCCGGGCCGTTCTTTACTCGTCGTATCACATTGGCCCAGCGACGATTCCGCACTATGTGGCACATTTGTCCGCGTGGAAGCCGCAGCTGATCGACAGCTATCCTTCGAGCCTGGAGCCGATCGCGCGGTACATCGTCGCCCAGGGCATCGAAAGCATTCGCCCCGTCGCTGTGATAACCTCCTCCGAAACTCTCGCGCCGGAGGTGCGAGCGCTGTTCGTGAAGGCGTTCGGAGCTCCGGTCTTCGATCACTACGGGGGGGGGAAATGGCCGCGTTCATCTCTCAATGCGAGCGCGGCAGTTATCACGTGAATTCCGAGTTCGGCGTCGTCGAGCTGCTCAACGAGGGCGTCCCCGCGCGGGCCGGTGAGGTGGGCGAGATCACGGCCACCGGCTTCGTGAATCCGGTCATGCCGCTCATCCGCTATCGCACGGGCGACCTCGCCGTCTTCGCCGATGGCGACTGCGACTGCGGCCGCAAGATGCCCGTGATCGAGGGCCTGCTGGGGCGCAGCGACGACGTCGTCGTAACGCCGGACGGTCGGCGCGTCGGGCGCCTCGATCCTATCTTCAAGGCTGTGTCGTCGTTCTACGAGTCGCGTATCGTCCAGGACGCGGCGGACCACGTGCGCGTCGAGTACGTCGCCGACGCCGAGGTCCCGATCGCTGAGCGCGCGACGCTCCTGGCGGAACTTCGAAATCGTCTTGGCCCCGCGATGCGCGTCGACGTCGTGCGAGTGACGGCGATCCCGCGCACGCGGCGCGGGAAACTGCGGATGGTCGTGAACGAGATGGCGTCGTGAGCTCGGCGAGACCCGCGATGGCTCGGCGAGGCGACCGATAATGTGCGGCATCTGCGGCTTCGCGCACGGCGATCCTTCGCGGCCGGTCGACGCGAGCATCGCGTGCCGCATGCGCGACGCGATCACGCACCGCGGACCCGACGGTGAAGGCATGCACATCGAGGCCGGCGTCGCGCTCGGCCACCGTCGCCTGAGCATCATCGATCTCACCGGCGGAGCGCAGCCGCTCGCCAACGAGGACGGCACGGTCTGGGTCACGTACAACGGGGAGATTTACAATTTCCTCGAGGTGCACGACGAATTGGTGAAGCTGGGCCACCGGTTTCGCACGCGTTGCGACACCGAAGTGCTCGTGCACGCATACGAGGCGTGGGGCGACGAATTCGTGAAGCGGCTGAACGGGATGTTCGCGTTCGCCATTCACGACGTCCGCCGCGGCCGCGTGCTGCTCGGGCGCGACCATCTCGGCATCAAACCGCTCTTCTACTGCGTTCGCGACGGAACGCTCTATTTCGCCTCCGAGATCAAGGCGATTCTCGCCGCCGGCGTTCCCGCCCGCGTGCGCCGCGAGAGCCTGCAGGAATACATGATCTTCCGCTACATCGCGGGGGCGAATTCGTTCTACGACGACATTTACCGTCTCCCCGCGGGACACACGGCCGCGTTCGAGCGCGGGCCGCCTCACCGTCTCCGCCTTCTGGACGCCGCCGCTCGACGAAGGCCCGCCGATGTCCCTCGACGAAGCCGCCGAGGATCTCGATGGGCTGCTCCGCCGCGCCGTCAGCGCGCAGATGATGAGCGACGTGCCGCTCGGAACGTTCTGCAGCGGCGGTGTGGACTCCGGGCTCGTGAGCACCTTCGCCGCCGGGTCTTCGCCGCACACGCTTCAGACGTTCGCCGTCGGGTTCGAGGATCGGACGTGGGACGAGAGCGCGCTCGCCGCCGACACGGCGCGCCGCATCAAATCGGATCACCACGTCGTGATCGCCGAGCCGGGGGAGTTTCTCGGTCTGCTGCCTCGCCTCATCTGGCACCATGACGAGCCGCTCAGTCATCCGAATTCGATCCCGCTGTACCAGCTGAGTCGTTTCGCGCGCGAATACGTGACGGTGATTCTCACCGGAGAGGGAGCCGACGAGCTCTTTTGCGGCTATCCGCGCTATCACGTCGCGCGCTGGCGCGGCGCGGCGGATCCGCTTCCGCCTGTCGTTCGCGGCCTGCTCGCTTCGCTCGCCGCCGCCGGTTCCGGTCATCGTCTCGCGAAGGTGGCGGACAGCCTGCGCGACAGTCTCGACGACGCGATCCTCTTCAACTCGGCGTACGTGGCACCGGAGGTCGTCGGGCGGTTGTCGCGCGGTCCGGTGGACGCGGCGCTCGGCGAGCGCCGAGCGCTTCTCGCCCGGGCGCGCTCGAGCGACGGAGTCGTGGCGACCTTGTCGCGCTACGAATTGCTGACCTACGTCGGCTGCGCGCTCGACCGCATCGACCGCATGTCGATGGCGGCGAGTCTCGAAGGGCGCGTTCCGTTCCTCGATGTCTCGCTGGTCGAATGGGGGCTTCGTGTCGCCGGGCGCATCAAGCTGGCCGGCCGCGAAAACAAGCGAGTGGTCAAGCGCGTCGGCGAGCGGTATCTGAGTCCGGCGATCACGCGCGGCGCAAAATCGGGCTTCGGCATTCCGCTCGACGCCTGGTTCCGATCGCCGGTCTTCGCGCCGCTCCTCAAACGACTTCGCGATCCGGCGCACCCCGCCGCCGAGCTGTTCGACCAGTCCGCGCTTCAGCGCATGGTCGCCGAGCACGCGAACGGGACCCGCGACTCACGGCGAGGCGCTCTGGCTGCTCGGCAACGTCTATCTCTGGGCGGAGCAGAACCTTGCCGCCGCCGTAGCCGGGAGACGCGCGCCTTGCTCGGCCCCGGCCGATGAACGCCGCATCGATTCGCGTGGCCGCGGTGGGCGACCTCCAGTTGGGGGATTCGCCCACCTCGGTTGGTTTCGGTTTCGGAAGCCGCTATGCCGGCTCCGACCTCGCGTCCGTGCTCGACGGCATTCGCGCGGCAGGCGGGGGGGCGTTGCAGGGCGACGTGGTGTTCGGGAACCTCGAAGTCCCGCTCTCCGCGCGCAGCGACGCCACGTCGAGCTTGGCGTCGCGCCAGATGCGCGGCGATCCTCGCTTCGCGCCGATGCTGCGTGCCGCGGGCTTCACGGTCCTGAACGTCGCGAACAATCACGCCGTGCAGCACGGCGTCGGCGCGTTTCACGACTCGGTGGCGTCGCTGCGAGCGGCGGGGATCACGCCATGCGGCGTTCGCGGCGCCGCGCCATGGGCGAGCGCGCCCGTGACGCTGGTCGCCAACGGTGTCCGAGTCGGCGTTCTCGCCTATTGTCTCAGGCCGCGTCAGTACGGAAGCGCCGAGCCGCCGTACGCCGAGGGGTCGCCGGATGAAATCCGCGGCGACGTGGCCCGGCTGCGCCCCGACGTCGACGCGCTGCTCGTGTCGCTTCACTGGGGCGAAGAGTTCGTTCCCGTACCGTCCGTGGATGAAACGCGGTTTGCGAGATCGCTGATCGACGCCGGCGCGACGCTGATTCTCGGACATCATCCGCACGTGGCTCGGCCCGTCGAGCGATACGGAGCCGGCGTGATCGCGTACAGCCTGGGCAACTGCGTCGGCGACATGGTGTGGTACGAGCCCTTTCGGCGCGGCCTGGTGCTCCGAGCGGACATCGCGGGCGGGATGGTGACCTCGGCGTCCGTGCGCGCGACGCGCCTCGCCCGGAACTACGGTCCGGTCGTGGAGCCGGCCGATCTCCCGCTCGTGCGCGCGCGACCAGATCGGCGCGCTGTCCGCCGCCGACTACGAGCGCGCGATCGCGCAAACGTGGCGCGACCAACGTCGCGCCGTTTATCCGTATGCCCTCGCACACCTCTGGCGCGTGCCGCCGGCGGCGCTCGGCCAGCTCGTCGGGCGCACCGTGCGAAACAAGCTTCGAGCCGCGTTCGGCGGGGGTGCTTCTTGATCGCGCGACGGCGTCGCGCGGGCGGCGGCGCGCGCGTGAACATGAGCCGGTGGAGCGCCGGCCGACTCGCGGACGTCGCCGCCGAGTTCGCGCTTCGCGCGCGGGCGTCACGGCTTCCGCCGGTCCAGGCGACCTGGCCGCTGCCGGCCGATTTCACGAAAGACCTGGTGGTCTACTGGCCCAAACGATACGAATGGCCGCCGACCGAGCGGTGGGTGATCCCGCTGCTGGCCCGGTTCCAGGAGCGCGCTCGCGTCGAGTTCGTCGACTTCGCGCCGCTGCACGGCGAATACAAGGGCGTCGTGCCCTTCGAAGTGGAGTACGGCGGACGGCGTTCCCGAGCCATCATCGACTTCAGCGACTATTCGACCGTTCATCCGCGGCTGGCGCGCGAGGTCCTGGTCTACTTCAAGATGCAGTTCGTGAGGCCGGGCTACGGAATTCCGTCCGTCGTTCCAGGCGGCTTCGTCATGGGCGGCGACGAGGGATACAGATATCTCGCCCACCTCCGGCGGCAACGCGATCGCACGAGCTTTCGTTACGACGTGTATGGGCGTTTCTCGCTCGGCTTCGCGCGCGAAACCCGTTCGGCGATTCTTCGCGCGCTCGAAGGGCAGCAGCGCTTTGCGTACGAGGGCGGCGGCCAACTGCGGCGCTATTCGCGGTTCCTGCGTGATGTCGCTCGCTCGAAAGTGTGCATCGACGTACCCGGCAACGGCGATCTCTGCTATCGCCTCATCGATTATCTCGGCGTCGGCGCCTGCATCATCTCGCCGGGGCACGTGAATCGGTTGAACCGCGAGCTCGAGCCGGGCGTCCACATCGTGTATGCCAAGCCGGATCTGAGCGACCTCGTCGAGTTGTGCGACTTCTACGTTCGCGACACGCGCGCCCGGGAAGCGATCTGTCGAAACGCGCGCGATTTCTTCGACCGCTACCTTCATCGCGATCAACTTGGCGACTACTACCTCGCGGAGATCTGCACCCGCCTTCGAGAGCCGGCGCCGGCGGGCGCGGAGGCGTCCTGATGTGCGGCGTGGCCGGAGTCCTCGTGAGGGCGCGGGTCGCTGTCGGAGCGACGCGTTTGACTCGCTCCTCGAGCGGATGATCGCGCCGATCACCCATCGCGGCCCCGACGACGCCGGGCACGTGGCGCGACGCCGCCGGCCGGCGTCGGGCTCGGGTTTCGCCGGCTCGCCATCCTCGATCTCAGCGAGGCCGGCCACCAGCCGATGCGGTCGCCGACGGGCCGCTACACGATGGTCTTCAATGGAGAGATCTACAATTATCGTGATCTGAGCAAGGAACTGGAGACGCGAGGCGCCCGCTGGCGCGGCCATTCCGACAGCGAGGTCATTCTCGCCGCGTTCGAGCAGTGGGGCGTCGACGCGGCGGTGCGCCGCTTCGTCGGCATGTTCGCCATCGCCGTCTGGGACGCGCGAAGTCGGCACCGCCTGTCGCTGGTGCGCGATCAGCTCGGCATCAAGCCGCTGTACGTCTACGCCAAGGCCGGCGTCGTGGCGTTCGGCTCGGAGCTCAAGGCCCTCCGCGCTCGCGCCCGACTTCGACTCGACGATCGATCGCGAGGCGCTCACGGCCTACCTGCGCTATCTGTACGTGCCGGCGCCGCGGTCGATCTTTCGCCACGTCATCAAGCTGCCTCCCGGTCACCTCCTGCACGTCACCGATCCGGCGAAGCCGCTGCCCGCGCCCGAGATGTACTGGTCCGCGGAAGACGCGGCGCGCCGCGGACTCGCCGACGCTTTCACCGGTTCGGACGCGGAGGCGATCGAACAGCTCGATGCGCTGCTCGGCGATGCCGTCTCGCGGCAGATGCAGTCCGACGTGCCGCTCGGCGCGCTCCTGTCCGGCGGCGTCGACTCTTCGGTCGTCGTGGCGCTGATGCAGAAGGCGTCGGCGCGGCCGGCCGAGACCTTCTCGATCGGGTTCGATCATCCCGAGTACAACGAGGCGCCATTCGCCGCCGGCGTCGCGCAGCATCTGCGGACGAAGCACACGCAGCTGATCGTCACCGACAGGGACGCGCTCGAAGTGGTGCCGCGCCTGCCGACGATGTTCGACGAGCCGTTCGCCGACTCGTCGCAGATCCCGACGTTCCTCGTGTGCCAACTGGCGCGCCGCGCGGTCACCGTCGCGCTCTCGGGCGACGGCGGCGACGAGTTGTTCGGCGGCTATCACCGCTATGTCCGCGGCCAACGCCTCGTCGGGTCTGGTGGGCCGCGCGCCAAGCCCCGCGCGTCGTCTGCTCGCCGGCGCCGTCCGTTCGCTGCCGCCGTCCGCGCTGGATTCGATCGCGAGCGGGGTGGGAACGATGCTTCCTCCGCGCCTTCGCGTTCGGCGGCCCGGAGACAAGGTCGACAGCCTCGGCGCGCTGCTCGACGCGACGGATGCGACCGCCCGCTATCGCTCGATGGTATCGGCGTGGCAGCGTCCCGAGTCGATCGTGCGCGGGCAAACCGAACCGTCGGGCCAGTTCGAGCGTCTTCTCGGCGCCGATCTCGGAGCGCTCATCGAGCGCATGATGCTGGCGGATCAAGCGGTGTATCTGCCCGACGATCTTCTCGCGAAGACCGATCGCGCGAGCATGGCGGTGAGCCTCGAGGTGCGCGTGCCCCTTCTCGATCACCGCGTAGTCGAGTTCTCGTGGCGCCTCCCGCTCGCGATGAAGATCCGCGACGGTCGGGGCAAATGGATCCTGCGCCAGGTGCTGAATCGGTACGTGCCGCCGTCACTCGTCGACCGCCCGAAGATGGGCTTCGAGGTGCCGATCGCCGCCTGGCTCCGCGGAAGTCTGCGCGATTGGGGAGAGCAATTGATGTCGGAATCCCGCCTCCGCGACAGCGGCTTCGATCCCGTTCCCGTGCGGCGCGCGTGGAGTGATCTGCATCGCGGCCGCGGCGGCATGGCCCACGGGTTGTGGGGCGTGCTCATGTACCAGGCATGGGCCGAGCGCTGGGCGCAGTGACCACGCCCGATTCGCGTGTCGCCTCGTCTCGAGGCGGAAAAGCGATTCTCTACATCTACGACGGCGACTGGCCCTGGCGTGCCACCCGCGTCGCCAAGGAGACGCGAAGCCTCGCGGCGGCGGGCCATCGCGTGGTTCTGATTTCGCGAAACGACCGAGGTCAGGCGCGCATCGAAGAGACGTCGTGGATGACGGTGAGGCGGCTGCCATGCATCGGCGCGGGCGGCGGGGCGCTCAATCGAGTCATCAACTTTCCGTTTCCCGCCAATCCGGTGTGGTTCTTCTCGATCCTCCGCGCGGCCACGGAATGTCGCGCCGATTGCATTCTGGTGCGCGACCTTCCCCTCGCGCTCACCGCGCTGGCCGTCGGGCGACGCCTCGGCGTTCCCGTAGTGTACGACATGGCCGAGGTCTACCCGGAGTTCCTCCGCGACCGCGTCGAGTTCGGCCGCGCGTCGTTGCTCGATCGTGTGGTCAAGAGCCCGCGCGCGGCGGCGCTCGTGGAGCGAGTCGTGCTTCGCCGCGCCGACACCGTCATCGTCGTGTCCGAGGAGTCGCGGGAACGCTGTCTCGCGCATGGGCGTCGCCCCCGATCGAGTGGTCCACGTAGGAAACACGCCGGCCGACGTCGACGCGATCCGACGCCGTCCCGCGCGACCCGGCTCGCGACGATCCGACGTTCGACGATTTCGTTTTGCTGTTCGTCGGCATCCTGATGTGGGACCGCGGCGTCGCCGACATCGTGCGCGCGTTGCCCGCCATTCGCGCGGTGTTTCCCAGGACGCGGCTCGTCGTCGCCGGCGACGGCGACGAGCGCGGCGACATCGAACGACTGATCGCCGAAAAAGGCCTCGAGTCCTGCGTCGAGCTGCTCGGCTGGAGAGAGCACGCGTCGCTCCCCGAGCTCTACGCGGCGTCGGACGTCGGGCTGCTGCCCTTTTTGCCGGGCCGCCACGTGAAGATCACGTTGGCGAACAAGCTGTTCGACTACATGGCCGCCGGCGTCCCGATCGTCGCGTCCGATCTACCGCCGATGCGCCGCATTCTCGAGGAAACGAAAGCCGGCGTCCTCTTCACACCCGGCGATTCGGCGTCGCTCGCATCGGCGGTGGTCGATCTCCTGCGGGATTCCGCGACGAGACGCCGGCTCGCTCAAAACGGCCGTCGCGCCGCGGCGGAGAAATACAATTGGCGCGAGGACGAAAAGCGGTTTCTCGAAATCTTCGAGTCCGTTCGCCGGCGACGTCAGCGGCCCGCGGCGATCCCGGCGAGACGCAGCGACAGTCCGTTGACGGACATCCCGCACGGGACGTTGAGTCGCGGAACCGCATACGGCGACGGTGCTCCGCCGGTGGCGACCCAGCCGCCTTCGACGCGAACGGCCGCGGCGTAGCCCGCCTCCGCGGCGATCTCGGAGACCGACTCGGACCAGAATCCGTACGGGTAGCTCAGCCAGGGAATCGTCGTCTCGGGGAACCACGCGTTGAGCCACTCGAGTGACGACGTCAGCTCGCCGCGCACTTCGTCCGGCGTAAGGGCGCGCAGGTTGGGGTGGGACCACGTGTGCGAGCCCAGCGTCACGCCGCGAACCGATGCCGCGCGTTTGAGCTCCTCCATGCGTGCAACGCGCGGACGCGCGTCGAGTCCTGGAGGCAAGTTGCCCGACGTCTTGGCCCAGTTCACGACGCCGTCGCCCTTTCCGGCGAGCTGCTCGAGCGCGTGATTGCGAACGAGCTCCGGAAGTCCCGCTTGTCCGGGGCGCGCGAGCGCGTCCCACCATGTGACGCGGCCCAGCAGCCCCGGCGCGACGAAGATCGTCGCGGGCATCCCGCGCCGCTCGAGCTCGCGCAGGCCGGCGTCGAGCGCGCCGGCGTACGCGTCGTCGAACGTGATCGCGACCCTCGGTCTCGCGCGCGTCGGCGGATCGAAGATGGACGCGAGCGGAACGACGTCGTGCGTCCGGCGGATCGTGTCGAGATGGAGCGCGAACTCGCGTTGAGGAAGGTGAAGGTTCCAATCGCCATCGGCCGTTTCGCCGTTCGGAACGATGTTGTGGTACGCGAGCACCAATACCCGCGAGCGATGAGCGTAACGCGTCAGCCGTGTCACGCCGCTTCCGACGATCACCGCCTCCGCGAGATGCCTGAGCCCGCGGTTCATCCCGCGATGATTCTGGAAAGGTGATCCGACAGGATCCCCGCCTGGCGACGGCGGTCGAAGCGTCCATCGCGGCCGATCGCCTGGGGACGTCGCCCGCCGACGAACTCGAGGTAGCGGCGCTCGATCACGTCGGCCATGCCGTCCACGTCGTTCGGCGCCACGACGTCGGCGGTCGTGCCGCGGAACAACTGCGCCGTGGCGCTGTGCGGCTCGGCGAGCACGAGCAACCACGAATTGAATCGGACGTACTCGAACAGCTTCGCGGGCACGCATTGATGCGTGGCCTGGGGCAGGTTGAGGAGCATCGTCGCGCCGGCGGTGAATCGCAGCGCGTCGTCGCGCGGCCGCGAGTCACCCAGCGTCAGAAACTCGCCAAAGCCCGCCTCCTCGGCGATCGCGCGCACGCTCCGTCCCGCGAACTGATGCACGTCGCCGATGAATTCCGCGCCGAACTGCGATGGCGTCAGGCCCTGGCGTCGCACGACCGTGGCGGCCGCGCGAAAGAACGGGCCGGGATCGCGATCCAGATAGATCGTGCCGGCGAAGCGAACGACGAATCGCCCGTCGTTCTCCACGGTGGGAATCGGCTCGTCGTCCGAGCCGTTGCCGACAGTGACGATGCGCTCGGCCGCGTCGGGATAGAGCCGGCGCATCTCGTCGCGTGCAAGATCGGTGTTCATCACGACGAGACCCGCCGTTTGAATCGCGCGCCTTTCGTAGTGGCGGGCGATCGCGAACCAAACCCGGCTGGTCGAATCCCCGTGCTCCAGCTCGAACGCGCTCCACGGGTCTCGAAGATCCATGACGAACGGGACGCCGAGCTGCAGCGCCATCGTCCTCCCCGTGTCGTGCACCATGTGCGGCGGCCCGGAGCTGACGACGACGTCGTAGCGATTCGCGCGTCCAAGCTCGGCTCCGATCTCGATCGCCGCGCGCCCCCACGCACGCTCACGCTCGACGTGCACGAGGGCCGCGTGCGTGTGAATGAGCCAGCTCTTCTTGCGTGCGCGACCGGTCGCGAGGCCGACCGCGCCTTCGCCGCCCGATCGGCCGGCATTCGCGCGCCGCGGGCGCAGCGATCGCGCGACGCGCAGCATGCCCGCCTCCATTCGCGCGAGCCATGGGTCGATCTCGGTCGCCGAATACACCCGCACGTCGTCGGGCAGCCGTTGCAGGCGGCGCGTGTCGGGCGAGGGAAGCCGGGTGAGGTCGCGCATGATCACGTCGACCGCCCAGCCGTTCTCGCTGAAGATTCTCGCCATCTGTTCCCACCGCAGGCCTCCGACGGCGCCGTCGGGTGGAAAGTGATAGCTCAACAGCAGCAGGCGCCGCGCTGGGGGGGTCGCTTTGGCGGCGTCACTCGCGGCCGGCTCGAAGTAGGATTGGGTCAGCGACATCCGCGGCTCGGGCGTCAGGTCGCGCCCACTGGGGTCAGCCCGCGTGACGGCGGCGGTCGCGCGTGCGCGAAATGCGTCGACGATGCGCTCCGCCGCGCGGCCATCCCATCCCTCCGGGCGCCGCTCGCCTACCGGCCGCGCCGCGCCCATCGCCGCCTCGACGAGGTCGCCGGGGTCCGGGACCAGTCTGTTCGTTCCCTCGGTCACGGTGATCGGTCGTTCCGTGTTCTCGCGAACCGTGAGGCACGGCACGCCCGAGCGCGGTCGTCTCCTCTTGCAGGCCGCCGGAATCGGTGATGACCACCCGTGCCCCCTCCACGAGATTGAGCATTTTCGGATACGGCAGAGGCTCGAGCAACCGGGTCTTGCCGAGCGAGAGCCCCGCGGCCGCCAATCGCTGCGTCGTGCGCGGGTGAGCCGCGAACACGACGGGCGCGTGCTCGGCCAGCGCGGCTGAGCGCGTTGGCGATTGCCGCGAGGCGCTCGGGGTCGTCCACGTTCGACGGACGGTGGAGCGTCACGACGACCGCGGCGCCGCGCGTCAGGCCGATCGACTCGCGAAACCCCGTGCGTCGCGCCGCGTCGAGCGCGAAGAACAGCGAATCGATCATCACGTTGCCGACGAACTCGATCTCCTCGTCGGGCTCTCCCTCCGCCCGCAGCGTCTCGACGGCGTCGCGCGACGGAACGAGGAGCAGGTCGGCGAGGCGGTCGGTGACGATTCGATTGATCTCTTCGGGCATCGTCCGATCGTAGCTGCGAAGCCCGGCTTCGACGTGGGCGATGCGGACGTTCATCTTCGCCGCGACCAACGCCGCCGCGGCGGTCGAGTTGACGTCGCCGTAGACCACGAGCCAGTCGGGCGCGTACCGCTCGAGGGCCGGCTCGAAACGCTCCATGATTCGCGCGACTTGCGACGGCGTGCGACAGCGAGCCGACCTCGAGGTTGACGTCCGGCGGGCGGATGCTGAGGTCGCGGAAGAACGAAGCGGAGAGCGCGTCGTCGTAGTGCTGCCCCGTGTGCACGACGCATTGATCGAACCCCGCGGCCTCGGCCGCGCGGTGCACCGGTGCGAGCTTGGGGAAATTGGGTCGTGCTCCGACGACGTGGAGAAGTTTCATTCGCGCGTCAGTCGATCCTGGCGGAGGGCGGTCTAGGCCGTGCTTGGCCGTGCTACGCGCGCGCCTCGCGCGGTGCGCTGCACTCGCGTGGAAGACCGGTTGCTCAGGCCGAACTGTCGTTCGCAGCACATCTGGACGCCCATCGCGATGGCGGGGATGACGTACGATTGGTCGCTCCAAGCGAACGACACGAACGTCGCGGCTACGTCACGAACCCCAGCAGCGCGATCGGAACGTACAGCGTGGCGAGATACGCGAAGCGCTGTCGATCGTCCCGCTCGTCGCCCAAGCCTTCGGCATTCTGCGCCGCAGCCGCTATCAGTTGAACGCTGCTGCCGACGACCAGAGCGCCCCACAGGATGAGGCCGGGAATCCCCGTCTCGGCGCCCGCTTGCACCCAGGAGTTGTGCGGCGCCGACCACTTCACGCCGTGGCCGCTCGCCAGCGTTTCCTTGGCGTAGTCGGAGTACATCGCCTTCCTGCATCGCGAAGTTGTCGATCCCGAGTCCGAAGATCGGATGCTCGAACATGTACCCCATTCCGCGCTTGGCGATCTGTCGTCTGCCCTGACCCGCGTCCCAATTGTAGTCGGCGGTGGGATTCACAATGATGCTCTTCATCGATTCCCAATAGCCCTCGGGAGCGAACAGCGTCAGCACGGTGGTGATCGCGCCGAGATACAAGAGCCGCTTGACCATCGACACGCCGGGCAGGAACAGCAACAGGGCGACGCCGACCGCGAGCAGTCCGATGAACGCGCCACGCGAACTCCGAGATGACGATCGTCATCGCGACCAGCACGAGGCCGCCGAGCCAGAGCGAGCCGCCGGATGCCCTTGGCCATCTGCGCGGCGAGGATCACCAGCGGCAGCGTCATCACGACGATCGTGCCGATGTCGTTCGCGTCGTAGACGCCGTTGCCCTGCGTCTTGCTGATGTGATCGATGAAGACCGAGGTAAACGCCAGAGCAAGACGCCGCCCGCCGCCGTCGCCCAGACCATGTGCCGGACGTCGCTCATGTTCCTGAGGCTGAGGATCAGAAGCAGCGCGACCGCGAGCGTCTTCCAGTAGATCGTGATGATGTAGTTCGCCGCGTGCCCCAGCGAGATTCCGAATAGGGCCGACGCGCATGCAAGAGCCGCCTGCGCGATGATCAGCTGCGGGACGCGTTGGCGAAAAACGTCCATGTTCACGGCCTTGACCGGTTTCAGCACGGCGTAGAAGGCGCAAAACCCGAACAGCAACAGGCCGGGCCTGATTGCGGCGGCCGCCGGGATCTCTCCCGTGGCCTTCGCGATCGTGTCGATCAGGAGCGCGAGGATCCCGATGCGAAACGGATCCTTCCAAAGAGAAGTCGACTCCTCCGGACGCGGGGCCACGCGCACGCGGCCAACCCGAGGCGTCACCTGCGCCGTGCCGGCCAACGGTCGTCGGAGTCGGGGGACGTCTGAGGGGCGTCGCGGGCATGAGGGTGTCCGGCCTGTTGGTGCCTCAAATGCATGGCGCAAAGCCACTTGAGCGCCAACGTGTTAAGCTATCGACGAGGAGCGAATAGACAAGCAACGGATCGTGCCGCGGTCAAGACGACCGATGACCTTTCCGCATATCGGGTGTCTTTCCAGTTGAACCTGCAACCCGCAGTCCCGTAGACGACCGACCCACCAGGCCGATGAATCGAATCGCGTTAGGCGTCGTACTGCTGCCGATCGTTCTCCTCCTATACAGCTACCTCGCTCTATCCGGCGTTGCTTTGGGTCGTCGCCCACGCGCGCCGGGTCGGCGACGAGCCCGCCGCGGACCCCCGCTGGTGGCCCACCGTGACGATGGTCGTTCCGGCATACAATGAAGCTCGACAGATCGCCGGCGCCATCGAGGCACTGTTGGCTCAGGACTACCCGGCTGACCGGCGGCAGATACTGGTGGTCTCGGATGCCTCGACCGATGAGACGGACGCAATCGTTCGAGGGTACGCGGACCGGGGGGTCGAGTTGCTCCGCGTGCCTGTTCGGAGCGGAAAAACAGCGCTCGAGAACGCGGCCTGCGAGGTGATTCGCGGCGACATCGTCGTCAACTCGGACGCCTCGATCCGGCTCCACGCGAGCGCCGTTCGGCGCCTGGCCGCCCGACTCGCCGATCCCACGGTCGGTGTCGCTTCGGGACGGGACGTCAGTGTGGCAGCCGGCGACTCGTCCGCCAATACCGTCGAGGCCGGGTACGTCCAGTACGAGATGCGCCTCCGGGCTCTGGAGACGCGCGCGGGCGGCATCGTAGGCGCCTCCGGATGCTGCTACGCCATTCGCACCGACCTGCACCGCATCCCCATACAGTCGGACCTGAGCCGTGACTTCTCCGCGCCGCTGACCGCGCGCGCGCACGGATTCCGCGCCGTATCGGTGGACGACGCGATCGCGTACGTGCCTCGCACTCACTCGCTGCGCCGCGAGTACACGCGGAAGGTGCGCACGATCTCTCGCGGCATGGAGACGCTTCTCAAGGTTCGATCGATGATGGACCCGATGCGGTACGGCGTATTCGCCTGGATGCTGATCAGCCACAAAGTGAGCCGCTGGCTGGTTCCGCTGGCGGCGGTTCCGGCCATCGTGGCCGTCGTGTTTCTTGCCACTTCTCATCCATGGCTGCTGTCCATCGTCGCTGGCGGCGCGCTCGTCGGGGCTGATCGCCCTCGTCGGCGCACTCTGGCCCGAGTCGCAACGGATGCCTCGGCTCGTCAGCGTGGTGGCGTTCGGCGTCGCCGCGAATCTCGCCGTCATCCACGCCGTCATCCGGCTGCTTCGGGCGAGGGAAGACAAGATCTGGGAGCCGACTCGGCGCGACGTGGTGACGCCCGCCGCGTAGGAGCTGCGTCGAGTCCGTGGTAGCGGACGGATCGACGGGGCGACGAGCGCAAAACAAAAGGCCGACTCGATCGAGTCGGCCTTTGCGCACTTCGACAGCGAAGTCTACCAGCCGCCCTTGCGGAACAGAATCACAGGGACCGTCATCGACATGATGCGAAGATCTTCCATCACGCCCTGACGACGCACGTACTCGAGGTCGAGCTGGACCTTCTGCCGCACGTCGTCGATGCAGGCGTCGTACGACTGGTTGACCTGCGCCCAGCCCGTGATTCCCGGCTTGACCCGGTGGCGCTGCTGGTACTCGGGAATGTGGCGCCGGAGCTCGGCGACGATGGTCGGTCGCTCGGGGCGTGGGCCTACGATGTTCATGTCGCCGCGAAGCACGTTCCACAGCTGTGGCACCTCGTCGAGACGCGTGCCGCGCAGGAACCTGCCGATGAGCGTGACGCGCGGATCGGCCTTCGACGCCCAGACCGCTCGGCCGTCGGGCTCCGCGTTCACCTGCATCGTGCGGAACTTGTACATCGTGAACAAGCGGCCGCCGTGATCGTAGAGACGCCGGTCGCAATTCCGCGCGAACCGCCAGCGACGATCCACGCCGACGCGCGTCTGCGAATACAGCACGGGACCGCGTGACGTCAGCTTGACCGCCAGAGCGATCAGGGCGATGAGCGGAGCCAGGATGACGAGCCCGACCACGGCGATCACGACGTTCAGCGCACGCGAGACCGATTCGTCGCGCTCGCGAGGGGCGACCTCGTTGTCCGAGCCGAGTGCGAACCCGACGTCGGCGAACGCGGTCGTGGTGATCGAGCGCTCGGCCTCGACGAAGAGGGCAGGACCAGTGGCGCTTGTCCGGCCCAGCGACTTCGTCTCGACGGCACCCGCCGACCGCACTCGCAACGGACGAGAAAAGCTTGCCTGCAAACCCTGCATGGGAGGTACAACCCTCCACTAGAACGCGTGATGACCAAGATATCCGACCGCTTCGACCTCTACGTCAAGGACCGACAGCGCGCGGGAGTCTCATGCACCCTGCGTGCTCGCGCGCTGCTCAAAGGCAGATATTCGTAAGTCTTTGATTCAACACGGGTTATGCAAAATGCGCCTGTGACCCGTGCCGCATGGAACCGCTGAACGTGTTGCGGTCGTCCCACAAATTCCGATTCGCCGCAACAAGCCAGCGCCATCAGGTTTTTTGCAACACCTTCGATTGCGACGACTCTTCATCCTCGGCGTGGCTGTAGTCGTAGCCCGAGGCATAGCCGTAATATTGGAACTCGCCTTCGAGCTGCACCGCGTTCAGCACCGCGCCCAGGATGTTGATCGGAAGGCGATCGGCCAACAGCAGCTTGGCCGCCGCCAGGCGACGTTCCGTTTTGCCGGCGCGAAGCACCACGACCATGTTCGAGAGCGCCGAACTGATGGCGTAGGCGTCGATGCCGGCGTTCAGCGGGGGCGTGTCGAACAGCACGACGTCGTATCGACTGCGAAGTTCCGCGACGAGCCGCGGCAACGCCGCCGACGTGAGCAGTTCCGGCCCATTCGGCCGCCGGCGTCCGCACGAGGCGAAAGCGAGCCGCTCGTGCGACGTCGGGCGAATGATCTGCGAGGTATCCGCCATTCCGGCGAGATAATCGGTGAGGCCGTTCTCCATCGGTAGACCGAACACCTCGTGCGCCATCCCACGACGGGTGTCGCCGTCGACGAGAATCGTGCGGTACCCGGCGTCGGCGAATGACATCGCGAGGTTGGCCGACACGAACGATTTCCCGTCGCCGGGCTGAGGGCTGGAGATGGCCACCGTGATCGGTGTCATCCCGGCGTGTCGAACGTGCATTCGCAGCGAACGGAACGCCTCGACGAGGTGCGCGATCTGCTCCGGCGAGCGCGTGTTGACGGTGCCGCGCGGGAATTTCGGAATCGCCGCGGCGATATTGAGCCCCAAGTCGTTCGTCACCTGCTCGGGGTACCGGATCCGCTTGTCCATCGCGTCGAGCAGCAACGCCAACCCGACCGCGCCGCCTAGCCCGGCCAGCAACGCCATGGCCATGAGCCGCGGCGCCGTGTTCTTCGACGGCGACAGAGGCGCGATCGGCCGTGTCGAGGATCCGAACGTCGGGCGTGGTGCTCGCCTCGGAAAGCTGCGCCTGCGTGTACGTCGACTTGATCGTGCCGTAGATCTGCGCCTGGGCGTCGACCTGTCGTCGCAGGCGCCCCTCCTCGATCGTGCGCGCCGGAATCGCCTGCAGGTCGACGGACTCCGAGGAGATTCGCTGCGAGTACTGTTGCTCGCGCTCCTTGAGTTGGGTCAACAGACTCTGGGCGAGCCGGGGAATGGTCTGCGTCTGGAGACTATTGATGTTCGCTCGAAGGTCCTTGACCGTGGCGTACTCGTCGGTGAACGCCTGCCGCGCCGTAGCGAGGTTGGCGCGCGCGGCGTTCAGCTGCGTGAACGCGTCGCGCAGCGCCTGCGCGCTCGGGCTCTGACTCACGCTCGGAATAAGGAGGGCAGCCTCCACCGACACGCTGTCCGACGGATTCGAGAGAATCCTCTCCAGCGCCTCGCGGTCCTGCTTCAAATCATCGTATTCGATCTTCTGAGTGAAGTAGTTCCTGATCGCCGGATCCGTCGTCGACATGAGGCCGGGGTTGATCGGCGTGCCCGGCTCCCCGGGCTGCGTGATCGTGTGCACCCGGAACGCCTCGAGCGCGTTCTCGGCGTCGTGGAGACTGCGCTCGGCGGTCGACAGCTGGCCTGACAGAATGCTCGAGTACTCGATGACGTTCTGCTTCTTGAGCTGCGCCGCGAGGTTGACGTACTCGTGCAGCCACGCGTTCATCGTGCGCGCCGTTCCCTGAGGGTCGGCGTCGTGCATCGTCAGCGTCATGAAGCTGCTGCCCTGCGGCAGGTTCGCCGACAGCCGGCCGATGTAGTTAGTGGCGGTTTCGCGGGGAGTCGAGACTGTGAACTGCATCTTCTTCGTCCCGTTACCCGCGAATACCTCTGACGGAAGGATCCACTTGAAGCCGAGCCGCCTGCCGACCGAGTCGGTCGCGGTCCCGCTGTCGAGCGGCGATCCACCCTGCAATTGGAGGATCCACCGTTTGCGATCGTGGTCGATCGCCACTTCGTAGCGGCCGGCGGCGAAGCGCTCTGCGATCGTGAATCCGCGGAGCGCTAGCGAATCGGCGGGATTCGCTGGGCGCACGAAGAGATTCAGGTTGCGCACGACGGCATCGGCCACGCGCGTGCTCTTGAGCAGTTCCACCCACGCTCCCGAGTTGAGGAGCTCCTCGGACCGGAACGCCCCGACCTTCTGCGACATCGGCGTCTCGGCCTGGATCCAGATCGTCGCGTTGACGTCGTAGACCGGCTCGACGAACCGCGTCGCGACGAGGCCCCCGGCGATCGCGAGCAAGATGACGGCCAGCATCAGCCATTTGTATCGCCGCACAGCGCCGCGCGCGCGTTCCAGCGGTTGGCCCGGAAGCGCCGCCGGTGGTGGCGGCGGGGCGGCCGCCTCGATGGCGGTGTTCGATTGGGACGGTACGAGTTGCAGCGGACGCGTCGTCGGACATGGTGTGTATGGTGAGACGGTCGATCCTGGCGAACGGTCGGCCGTGTCGGAGACAGTATTTATCTGACGCGAATGAGCGTATAGACGAGAGTCACAACCGAGGCACTAACGGTGAGGACGGTGAGCCACGAGAAGTGCTGGTCCTGCGGCACGAAGATCTCATCACCGGCACGCAAATGGAGACGATCGAGCGACATGCCGTCGGCCAACGCCGCGCGCGTATCCTGGGCATCCCAGATGACGTCCGCGCCTCGCCGAATCAGGATTCCCCCCATGTTCGCATCCGTTCCGGGACCGCCCGCCTCCATGATCACGTCGCTGAGCGGGGCGTCTGCCAGCGTATAGACGTATCCGGGCTTGCCGACCAGGCCACTGACAGCGATGCGCACGAGCGGCGTGCTTCGCACGGAGGGTTCGCGAATGTATTGGGCAAAATGTTCGGTCAGCTTGTCATTGAGCTCTGACCGGAGAACACCATCCAGCGGTAGGTCGGCCATCCTGGGAAACTCGAGGCGGCGACCCGCCCTGACGGTGAAGACCGTGTCGGAAATCCCGGTGAAGTCCTTTGGCATCAGCGCGTTGCCGTGCAGCACGACGATGATGCGATCGCCGTCCTGGAAGTCACCTTTCTCCAGCCGCTGCCGCAGCAACCATGCCTCATTGGGCCGGTGCTGTGCCTCCGCCGCCTTCGCCTGAGCTTCGATTTCCGCGCGGCTCTCGAACTGATGGCGCACGGGCGGTGCCTGACTAACCGATGCGTCCTGCGCTTCGCCAGGGCGAACGCCCGAAACGAGAGCCGCGGCACATCCGAACGCAATTCTCAATGCTAGGCGATGACCCATCATGTATTCCGGCGTTCTCTTAGTAGTGGGCGACGAAGTGCCGTTTCCCCATAATACGACGTTGCAACGTCTTGAGACCCCTGGGACAGAGCACCCACCGTACCAAAGTCTCGGTCTCCATGGGCGAAAACCATGCTCGTCGCGACCGAGGGCCGGCGCGGTTAACGGGGACGCCAAGTATGCCGTTGGACTGCTGTTGTTGCAACCCGGCAACGACGGGGTGCATCGACGCAACAGGCCTGCCCCTGGGTGGTCGTCTTAACGAAACCGCAAGTTGCCGGTTATGGAACGTTGCAATAGTGTTCGGCCAGAACGGCCCGAGTGCTGGCGGGCGCCGTTCCGAATGTCCCGAAAGGCGCGAGTCGATCGTCTCTGAGGAGCCTGTGGAGTCGTCCTTGCAGCCGCGAATCGGGTTCGCAGGCACGTTGGCTACCTACCCTGAAACACGGAAAACGCCGCTTGCTGCAGAGTAAGACGCTCGGATTTGGACCATTTTCGCGCAGGGGGCGGAAACCCAGCCGCGCCGCGATTTCGCTTTTCGCATTGACCTGCCTTTCGTGCGGCGGCGACGGATCTGGCCTCCTCCCTCCGCAACAAGCGGGCTCGGTCCTCATCGAAAACGGGCCGACGACTCTCGAGCGCGGAACGCGCCGAAAGTTCGTCGCCGAGGTCGTGGACATCCACGGAAAGGATATCGACGTCCCGGTGGTGTGGCAAAGCAATAACCCGAGCGCCGCCGCGTTCGACGCGAATGGTGTCCTGACGGCGCTGAACCCCGGCTCGACAATCGTGACGGCGTCGTCCCTCGGCGTCTCCTCGGTCGAGTTGCAGATCACGGTCGTGTGGACCGGACCCGCCAAGATCGCGACGTTCGCGTGGACACAGCCCAACGCCGCGACTCCAAACGCAGTCGTCTCCGACTCGGTGCGAGTGCTCATCACCAACCCGGTCAACGCGCTTGTCGGTGGTTCGCGCGTGTTGTTCACCGTTACCGGCGGCGGGGGAAGCGTCTCGCCCGCCGTAGCTACGACGAGCGCGAACGGTCTGGCCGCGACGCACTGGACCCTTGGACCCCAGTCCGGGCTCAACTCGATCACCGCGACCGTCGTGGATACCGCGAATCAGCCGCTGTCGTTCGTCGACCAAAGCCCCCTCAAGTTCTCCGTGACGGCGTATGCCGCGTTGTCGGCGGTCGCCGGGGACAAACAATCGGCGCAGATCCTCACCGATCTGCCCGTCGCGCCTTCGGTGAAGCTCGTCGACAGTCTCGGACATCCGCGACCGGGCGTACCGATCACCTTCTCCGCGACCGGCGGCGGCCGCGTCGCCGTTCCGACGGTATCGACCGGCGCGGACGGCGTTGCCTCGCCGGGCACGTGGACGCTGGGCGACGTTCCGGGAGCTCAGAACCTCGTCGCCCGCGTCGAGAGCGGAACGTTCATTCTTTAGGCGACGGGAACCGGGACGCCGATTCACTACCTGCCGGTGAAGGTTGGGCTCGGCGGTTTCTCTACCTGCGGACTCGATGCCGCCGGCATGGCGACCTGCATGGGTCAGGAACCACAGATCGGCGGCGGCGACACGGTGAGCAAATCAGTACCGACGGCTGTCGGGACGGCCGTATCGCTTCAGAGCATCGTCGGAAGCTCCTCACACTTCTGCGGCGTCGCCACCGGCAACGTGATCTATTGCTGGGGCCTCAACGCGCTCGTCGACACCTCTGGACACAACGCGGGACTGGCGGGCGTGCCGACGCAACTTCCAAGCACGCTGGCGTGGTCCCAGGTGGCCGCCGGCGTGTCGCACACCTGTGGGCTGACCACCGATTTGGATGCCTACTGCTGGGGCGCCAACCAGCTCGGCCAGTTGGGAACGCGCGGCGACACGACGTCGGTTTTCGTGCCGACGCTCGTCTACGGTGGGTTCAAGTTCTCGTCGCATCGCATCGGGTGTGAACCACGTTTGCGCTCTCACGGTTTCCCACGACGCGCTCTGCTGGGGTTCGAATCAGTTCGGCCAGCTCGGCGACGGCACGGGCACGAATCGCGTAGCTCCGACTCTCGTCACAGGTGGTCTCGCCTTCCAATCGATCGCCGGCGGGGACTCCTGGACGTGCGGGTTGTCTACGGCGGGCAAGGCGTACTGCTGGGGCGCGGTGCAGGGCGTCGGGACCGCGGTGACTCCGCACGGCTACGACTCGGCGCCGGTCTTCGTCTCGCTGGCCGTGGGAAGCTTCCATGCCTGCGCGCTCACCGGCGACGGTTCCGCGTACTGCTGGGGCAACAATCAGTTCGGGCAGGTCGGCGACAGCACGACGGTGAGTCGCACCGATCCGACGCCGGTCGTCGGCGGGATGAAGTTCAAGTCCATCGCCGCGGGAGTGGCGCACACCTGCGGCATCACCACCGACGGCTCGTTGGCGTGCTGGGGGCTCAATCTCGCCGGTGAGCTCGGGGACAAGACGTCGGCGACGCGCAGCGTTCCGAGGTTCGTGGTTCTGGGAGTCACTCCGTAGTCACGGTGCTCGAGCGGGTAGGCCTTGCGGCGACCGGCCGGGAATCGGCCGGCTTTCGATCGTTCCAGGACAAGTAGAGATCTTCATGAGGCTCATCCGCGATTGGCGTTCCCTTGCCCTGACGCTGGCGCTGGCGTCGACGGCCCACCGTTTCGCGCCCGGCGCGTTGGCTCAGGAGCCCGAGTCGATCACGGGTCACGTGTCGGCGGACGGTCAGCCGGTGCAGGGGGCGACGGTGCGGATCCGCGAGCTGGGCATCGGCACGACAACGAACGCCGAGGGCCGGTTCACTTTCATCGTTCGGTCGTCGAGCGTTCGGGGTCAGACGGTCACGCTCGAGGCGCGCCACGTCCGCTACAATCCCGTCAGCATAGCGATCGCGCTTACCGGCGGAACGTTGACGCACGACTTCGAGCTGTTCCCCGTCGGCGACTCGCGCGGTACGACCGTTCAAGCGGTCGACCCGAGTGCCCAGCGTCCGGGCCAGCGGGCGGCGATCGTTTCCGGTACGCCCGACCGTCGACAGCACGGCGTTCGACGAGCTGCCCGGACCCACCGACCTCGTTAGCGCGCTCGCGGGACGAGTGGTCGGCCTCGACGTGGTCAGTGCCTCCGCGACGGGTGGATCGGCGCTGGCGATCTTGCGCGGCTATCACTCGATCCTCGGAAACACTCAGCCGCTGTTCGTGCTCGACGGCGTGCCGCTCGAGAACACGAGCTTCGTGCGTTCCCGGTCAGGCCTTCGGGTCGGGAGGGTTCGACTACGGCTCTCCGATTCAGGGCATCGAGCCGGCGGAGATTGCGACGGTACAGGTGCTGCGCGGTCCGGCGGCGGCGATCTGGGGCGGCCGAGCGGCGAACGGCGTCATCCTGATCACGACGCGCGGCGGCCGAGGCCTGTCGGGATTCGAGGTGTCGGCGAGCCAGAACGCGTCGAGCGAGTCTCCGCTCCGGCTTCCCGCATTCCAGAACGCGTATGGTCAGGGACTCAACGGCCAGTTCGCCTTCTTCGACGGCATGGGCGGCGGAACGAACGACGGCGTCGCCCAGAATTGGGGCCCGCCGCTTCAGGGACAGGCGCTCGCGCAGGCGAGCCTCACCGTTCCGCAGCTCGGCGACGTCCGCCCCTGGCTCCCGCGTCCGGACAACGTCGCCGACTTCTTCGGAGGCGGAACGACGCTGACGACCGTCGCGTCGGCCCAGCAGGCGGGGGCGAACGAGAACTATCGCATCTCGATCGACCGCCGGAGCTCGAGCGGATTCGTTCCAACGAGCTCGCTGACGCGGCAGGGCGCGGCGCTTCGCGGCGAAGCCGAGCCGTCACGTCGTCGCTCACGCTCGACGCCCACGCGCAGGTGAACAACGACGTGGCGCGGAACCGACCGGCGACCGGAGACGACCCGTCGAACACGATCGGCGATCTCGTACGCACCGGACGCCAGGTCGACCTGACGGCGCTCAAGGACCACACGGGCACGATTCAGGTGGATCCGAAGCAGATCAGCTGGAACTACGCCGGGTTCAACAATCCGTACTTCGCGCTGGAGAACAACGGCAATCGCGATGACCGCACGCGCTGGATCGGCGGCGGGTCGGCCACGTACGCGCTCACGCCGAGCGTCCGCGCGATCGCGCGCGTCGGGACGGATCACTGGAACCAGTCGCGCGACTTCGACATCGCGCCGACGTGGATGGGCGGGTTCCCCACCGCGAACGGGCGGGGCGACTTCAGCACGCGGCGGATTCCAGCGGCAAACGATCACCGCGTCCGAGACGAACGCCGAGCTGCTGCTGTCCGACGACATCGCGACGTCGCATCCGACGGACCGCGCCGCGGCCGCCGGGTCACCTGCGGCTGACGGGCGGCTACTCGCACCGATCCAACAACCTCGACGTCTCGACCGTCGGCTCGGACGTGCGGCCCGATACGGGAAAGGTGCTTCCCCCCGCGACGAAGCTCTCCAACGACAACACCACCGAATCGGTGTTCGCGATGGGCGAGTGGGCGATCAACGACTACGCGTCGATCACCGGCACCGCGCGCAACGAGTGGTATTCGGTGCTCGCGTCGGGAAGCAACTCCGCCTTCTATCCGTCCATCGCGGGACGAATCGATCTGACGCGCGCCGCGGGGATGAAGAGCGACAACCTGAACTCCGCGGTCGTCCACGCGGGGCTGTCGCGCGTCGGCGGCGCGGTGCCGCCGCTTCTGCTGACCAATATCTTCACCCCGCCGACGGATTCGGCGGCGACGGTATCCGCGAGCCGCGAATCTCAGCCCCGAGATCACGACGTCGCTCGAGGTGGGCGGATCGCTGTCGTTCCTGCGGAATCGCCTCGGCTTCGACGTGACGCTCTACGACGACCAAACGACCGGCGTCATCCTCGGCGTGGCCAGCGGCGCCCACTCGGTCGTCGCCAGCAACGTCGGCACGCTTTCGAACAAGGGCAGTGGAGCTGCAGGCCACGATCGTTCCGCTCCGCACGTCGAAGGGCGCGGAGTGGTCCGCTCGACGCGCGGCTGGCGAAGAACTCGAACAATCTCGACGACGTGAGCAGCGGCTCGTCGGCGGTGCTGCTCGGACCGCAGGTCTACGGGCTCAGCGTCGAGGCGCGCAAAGGGTCGCCGCTGGGCGCCCTCGTCGGCAGCGGATTCAAGCGCGACGGGTCGGGGAATCTGCTTGCTGCAAAACGGCCTGCCCGTGTCCGACGGCCAGCAAAGGGTGCTCGGCACCATGGCGCCCGATTGGTCCGGCAGCGTGGGATCGAACATCCACCTCGGGCATCTCGACGTTTCCGCGCTCGTGGACGCGAGAATGGGCGGAAGCATTTTCAGCACGACGAACTTGCTCGGGATGACCTCCGGAAGCTTCGCGGAGACGGCGTCGCGCCCCGACAGCGGCCAGGCGTTCGCGGGTGTCGACGCCGCCACGGGAAAACCGAACGCGGTTCGCGCGACGACGCAGGCGTATTACACGGCGCTGTTGCCGATTCAGGAAGCGTGGATCTACGACGCGAGCTTCGTGAAGCTCCGAGACCTCCGAGTCAGCTTCTCCTGGCCGCTGCGGGGGCTGACTCCGTTCGCCGCGCAGAGCGTTCGCGTCTCGCTGATCGGGCGGAACCTCGCCATGTGGAGCAAGGCGCCGAACATCGATCCCGAGACGGCTCTGAGCACGCACCAGCTTCCAGGGTGTCGAGCTCGGGCAACTGCCGTCCGTTCGGAGTCTGGGCGTCCAATTCTCGCTCACGCCGTAGTGGCTGGACACCAGTTACTTGGCGGCTGAAAACGACAGAACTGACGCGTGGCCGCGACAGTCATGGTCTCGAGGGCCGGTCTGGTCAGCTTGCCCCCCACGAGGCAACCTGTTACTAATGAATCGGTTAACCGACAACCCCGGCCGTTGGATGCCGGAACGGAAGATGCCTTTTCGCGCCGGCCGGTCCAATGGCGGCGTGTGGGATGGAACGACTCGGAATCAACGCGTGCTGCTGGCGGGAGCGCTCGACGCGCGACCGTTTTGGCGGTGACGATCGCTAGCGGCTTCATCAATTTGCTCGCTCGCGGGATGCCGGACTACGCGCAGCACTGTAACGAAACGATGCAGGTGCCGCATCCGAATGGCTGGTCAGACTCCGAACGTTCAAAAACCCAAATGGTCGAGTCACGAAAGCGCGCGCGCCTGGTGTTGATTGCCAGTGACGGCGAGTGGGCGGGCCGTTCGCTCGAGAGCGTTCTCGAGTTGAACGGCTACAGCGTCGTGCGCGTCGAGCGCGGGCGCCGAGCGCTGGAGCTCGCGCGACGAACGCCGCTCGACGCGATCTTCCTCGACGCGGCGACGACCGACATGGGCGGAATCGAGGTCTGCCGCGCGCTGCGGGACGACCCGCTGTTCGATCATTCGACGCCGATCGTCGTCACGAGCTCGGTCGCGGGCGCGCATCGCGCGGGCGCGGCGGCCTTCGCGGCGGGCGCGTGGGAGTACTGCAGCCAGCCGTTCGACGTCGAAACCCTCATGCTGAAGCTCGGAACGTTTGTCCGGGCGGCCGACACGGTGCGCGACGCGCGCGGCGGCGGCCTGCTCGACAGCGCCACGGGGCTGTACAGCACCCATGGGTTGGAGCTGTGGGCGAGCCATCTCGGGGCGCGCGCGGTTCGGCAGCACGAACCCCTGGCTTGCGTCGCGGTGCAGGCCGAATCCGGGCGGCGAGGTGCGGGTGTGGTCGAGCGGCGAATACGCGAGCGACGAGATCACCCGCGAAATCGTCGGCCACGACGCACTCCTGCAGATCCTGGACGTCTGTCGTGAAGCAGAGCCGCCGGTCGGACGTGTTGGGGTACCTCGGTTCATCCCGGCTCGCGATCCTCGCGCCGGACACCGACGCCGGCGGCGCCGAGCAGCTGGTGAACCGCCTGCGCGACCGCGCTGGAGCGAAGTGGGAACATCGGAGCAGGGCGCCCCGTGGCGTCGCTGAGCGCCGGCTACTGCGCAATTTCCGACCTGTCGTCGGCCGGATTCGAGCCGACCGAGTTGCTCCGGCGGGCTGAAGTGGCCCTCGATCATGTGCGAATGCCGGTAGTCGACCGCGCGCCGCTCAACTACGATCGAATAACCGTATAAAACTGTTTTAATCGGTAAATTGCTGCGGAACCGACAACAGTCCGGTCGGTTACGCCGCTAGACTGTGGCGTAAGCGCTACGCCACGGTTTCCAGCCGGCGGTTGTCCGCCTGGTGCCTGGCACGCACGTTGTTGGCAATAGGACAGCCTGTCCCATGTCAGTGTATCATCTCGCCATGCGGGCCGATACTCTGTCAAGGCTTGACAGCCGATCCATCACCGCCATTTTGTGAGCCGCCTCACTCATGCACCAGTCCTGTTGCGTGGTCTCCACAGCCTTCGCCCTTCTTGATGAAGACGAAGTACAGCGACTTCAACGTCTATCTGCCGTCCGATCCATCACCGGCGCCCACCGCTGTCGAGTCTGAGGTGCCCATCGTGAGTTCGGGAGAACAACCAGGGTTGGCGGACGGAGCCGGTATCTCCGTCGAAGATCGGGGGACCATCCGGATCCTGATCGTCGACGACGATCGGACGCTCCGCGAAGGGTGCGCGAGCGTGCTGCAGGTCGAGGGCTACAACGTCAATACGTGCGGACGCGGTGACGAGGCGCTCGAGATGATTCGCCGAGCGCACTACGACATCGTGATGGTGGATCTCTACATGACGCCGATCCCCGGCCTGGAGATCCTCAAGTCCGTGCTGACGATTCGCCCCGGCACGATCGTGCTCGTCATGACCGGCAACCCCAGCGTTGCGTCGAGCATGGAAGCGCTTCGTCACGGCGCGTGGGACTACCTCCCCAAGCCGTTCTCCGGAACCCACCTGCAGGTTCTGCTCGGACGAGCGGCGCACGCGGTGCTCGCCACGCGCGACCGCGAGTCCACGCAGCTCGAGTCGCGCAAGCGGCACGGCAACAGCGACAAGCTCACGCTCCTCGGCACCTCCGCGGCTTTTCGCCGCGTGGTGGAACTGGCGAGAAAGGTCGCGTCCACCAACGCGTCGGTCATGCTCGTCGGCGAGAGCGGGACCGGCAAGGAGATGATCGCGCAGTTCGTGCACAGGCACAGCAACCGCGCGACCCAGCCGCTCGTGCCGCTCAACTGCGCGGCGCTTCCCGAGCATCTGCTCGAGTCGGAAATGTTCGGTCACCGCAAGGGCGCCTTCACGGGCGCCGACCGTGAGAAGGTCGGACTGCTGGAGATGGCGAACGGCGGCACGTTCTTCCTCGACGAGCTGACGGAGATGCCGCTCCCGCTGCAGGCGAAGCTGCTGCGCGTCGTGCAGGACGGCGTGCTGCGCCGCGTGGGCAGCGAGCAGCAGGACGCGGTGGTGGACGTCCGCTTCATCTCCGCGACGAATCGCGATCCCGGCGAGGCGATCCGCAGCCGGAATCTGCGCGAGGATCTCTACTTCCGGCTCAACGTCTTCCCGATCACGCTCCCGCCGTTACGCGATCGTGTCGAGGACATTCCTATTCTCGCGACGTTCTTTCTCGAACGTTTCTGGGTGCGCCACCATCCCCCCAAGGACGACCCGCCGCACTTCGGTGACGCCGCTTTCGATTTCCTGATGTCGCGCCCCTGGCGCGGCAACGTCCGCGAACTGCAGAATGTGATCGAGCACGTCGTCGTTCTGGCGCAGCCCGGCTCGGAGATTCAGCCCGAGGAGATCCCGGTCCATCAGGATTGGAGTCAGCCGGCGGAAACGATGAACATGGCGGCCCTGCACAATGACGCCTACCACACGGCGAAAGAGCAGGTGCTGGCCACGTTCGAGAAGGAATACGTGACGAGGTTGGTGGCGCGCGCAGCAGGCAACATGTCGCGGGCGGCGCGGCTCGCGAATGTCGACCGGACGACGTTGTATCGGCTCCTCGAGCGCCATGGGTTCCGCCGTGACGGCATGAACTCGTCGCAGACTTGAGCGAGAGGGTTTGACTTATCTCCCGTGACAGTGGTTCTCACGCCCGCCGGCTTCGTGGGCCGCGACGCGCGGATGGAGGCATGACGGCCGCGGTTTCTCGACCGGAGCCGTCCGGGCGGCTCGACCCGCTCGCGCTCCGACGTCTGCTCGCGTCGGCCGCCGACGCGACCGTCGAAGAGCTCGGGCCGATGTCGGACACCGCGCTCGCCGACCTCAAGCTGCGCTTGCGCGAGCTGGCCGCTCGCCTGGGCGCCGAGGCGGCCGGCGCGACGCCGGTCAGCGCCACGGCTCTCAGCCGCGATCAACTCAACGCGTTCCGCGCTCGCGTCCTGCAGCGCGCCGTCGCGGAGACCGCGCCCATCGACGGGCGTGAGTTGGCACGCGTGCTGTCCGCCCTCGAGGAACTCGCCGGCAAGCAGACGCCGCCGGTCGCCAACGAATTCACCGAACGCCTCTCCAGCCCGGATGCGCTTCGGGCCGTGGTCGAGATGGCGCACGACATGCGCTCGCCGCTCGGCTCGATTCTGTTCCTCGTCGACACGATTCGCCGCGGGCAGAGCGGCACCGTCACTCAGGTGCAGGAACGCCAGCTCGGTCTCGTCTATGGCGCGGCGCTCGGACTCAGCACGCTGGCTTCGGACGTCGTCGACGCGATCAACGGCGACCGGCTCGTCGACGGTCAGCGTACGCCGTTCTCGATCACCGAAGTCCTTCTCGGCGTCTGCGCGATCGTGCGGCCGCTGGCCGAAGAGAAGAACCTCGTCCTCAACACGACGTTCCCGCAGGTCGACGGCCGGCTCGGCTATCCGTCCGCGTTGAGCCGCGTGCTCCTGAACCTCTCGACGAACGCGCTGCGCTACACGGAGCGCGGCTCCGTGGCGGTCGGCTGCACGGAGCACTCGCCGACGCTGATCGAGTTCTGGATCGAGGATACCGGGCGAGGCATTCCGGACAGCGTGCTGGCGATGCTGTTCGACGGATTCCGTCCCGGCTCCGTCGGCATCCGTTTCTCGAGCGCCGGGCTCGGGCTCGCCATCTGCCGGAACCTGCTCGAGAAGATGGGCAGCTCGCTGCTCGTCGATACGGCGGTCGAAGAGGGCACGCGCTTCTCGTTCCGCATCGAGTTGCCGCAGGCCTAGCTCGAGCGCGCCGGGAGGCCACGGCGCCGGGTCGATATCTTTCGGGTTGCTTCGGTCGCGACATCGCCGACCGACTTCGCCACTCGACTCTCGTGCCGAATTCTCCACCGCCGGTCAGCCACCCGTCGACTCCCGACGCTCAGCCGACGCCCGCCCCGCGTCGCGACTTCATCCGCGACATGGTCGCCGAAGACGTCGCGACCAACCGCTTCGGACGCCAAATCGCGACGCGGTTTCCGCCCGAGCCGAACGGGTTTCCGCACATCGGCCACGTGAAGGCGATCTGCGTGAGCTTCGGCATTCGCGACGAGTTCGGCGGGCGCTGCAATCTTCGCTTCGACGACACGAACCCGGCCGGCGAAGACATGAAGTACGTCGAGGCGTTCAAGAACGACATCCGCTGGCTCGGCTTCGAGTGGGACGAGGAGCTGTACGCGAGCGACTACTTCGAGCGGCTCTACGAGTTCGGCGAGCTGTTGGTGAAGAAAGGGAGCGCCTACGTCGATTCACAGACCGACGCGGAAATCCGGACGACGCGCGGAACCGTGACAGTCCCGGGGACCAACAGCCGCTACCGCGATCGCTCGGTCGACGAGAATCTCGACCTGCTTCGCCGCATGCGGGCCGGTGAATTCCCGGACGGCGCGCACGTGCTGCGCGGCAAGATCGACATGGCGCACCCGAACATGCTGATGCGCGATCCGATCCTGCTGCGCATCCGCCATGCGCACCACTATCGCACCGGCGACGCGTGGAGTCTGTATCCGCTGTACGACTTCGCGCACCCACTCTCCGACGCGATCGAGAACATCACCCATTCGCTCTGCTCGCTCGAGTTCAAGGACAACAACGACATCTACCGTTGGCTGGTCCGCGAGTGCGGGTTCGATCGGCCGCCGGAGCAGACGGAGTTCTCGCGCCTCTCGCTCGAGTACACCGTCATGAGCAAGCGCAAGCTGCTGCGCCTCGTGAACGACGGCATCGTGAGCGGGTGGGACGACCCGCGCATGCCGACCATCTCGGGGCTGCGCCGCCGCGGCGTCACCCCCGAGGGGTTGCGCGCCTTCGTGGAGACCGCCGGTGTCACGCGCAAACCGCAGCGGACCGAGCTCGCGACGCTCGAAGCCGCGGTGCGCGACGATCTCAACATGCGCGTCCCGCGCGTCATGTGCGTCGTGAATCCGCTCAAGGTCGTGATCACGAACTATCCGGAAGGGCAGGTCGAGTGGCTCGACGCGTCGTACTATCCGTACGACGTGCCGAAGACGGGCTCGCGGAAAATCCCGTTCTCGCGCGAGCTCTACGTCGAGCGCGACGATTTCATGGAGGATCCGCCGAAGAAGTTCTTCCGCCTCGCGCCCGGGCGGGAGGTTCGGCTTCGCTACGGCTACTTCGTGACGTGCACGGACGTGATCAAGGACGCGTCGGGACACGTGGTCGGAGCTCCGCTGCACGTACGATCCGGCGACGAAGGGCGGCGACGCGCCCGACGGGCGCAAGGTGCAGGGCACGATCCACTGGGTGTCGGCCCCGCAGGCGTTGACTTGTGAGCTTCGGCTGTACGACAAGCTGTTCACCGTCCCCGACCCCGACGACGTCGAGGAGTTCATGGACGTCGTGAATCGCGAGTCGCTCGTCGTGGTCCGCGACGCGAAGATCGAGCCGAGCGTCGCGGAGGACGAGGCGGGCTCGCGCTATCAGTTCGAGCGAACGGGATACTTCGCGATGGACTCGGTAGACTCGTCGCCCGGCGCGCTGGTGTTCAACCGCACCGTCACGCTCCGCGACTCCTGGGCGAAGATCAAGGCGAAGTAAGGTCGTCGCTGGCCGGACCTGTCACAATTCGTAACAGTTCCGGCCGAATGACGCCCGCCTGACGGCTCGGCGCTGGATTTGGGCGAAGCGGCGGGGAAACGGACCCGCCGTCCCCATCGTCCTTTCAGCACTATGACGACCACTCTCAAGCTCGCCGTCGCGGCGGGCGCGGCCCTCGCCGCGGGGCCCCATTCGAGCCAGGCCCAGGTCCGGGCCACGGCGATCGCGGCGCACGGACCGGCGGTGACGTCGTCCAAGCACATGCTCTATCGCGTGCGCGGCCCGAAAGGAGCGACGGTCTACCTCCTCGGGTCCGTTCACCTGCTCTCACGCCGATGCGGCGACGCTTCCCGCCGAAGTCGACTCGGCGTTCGCGCACTCGCGATCGCTCACGCTCGAGACGAGCCTCGACTCGGTGATGGCTCGCGGTCCGGAGATGCTCATGCGCGGACGCTACAGCGACGGCAAGACGCTGCGCGGCGTGCTCTCTCCCAAGTCGGCGACCAAGGTCGACTCGCTGCTCCACCTGTACGGCTTGTCGCTCGACCAGGTCAACGGATTCAAGCCGTGGATGGTGTCGCTGCTCATGACGCAGCTCGCGATGCAGAAGCTGAATTTCCAGGCGCAGTACGGCGTGGACATGCAGCTCAACACGCGCGCGAAGCAGGCGTCGAAGCCGGTGCTGGGCCTCGAGAGCGTTGACTTTCAGCTGGGACTATTCGACGCGCTGTCGCCGGCCGATCAGGAGTACATGCTCGTCGAGAGCGACGGGCCCGACATCACCGCCAAGGAGCTTGGCTCGATTCGCGACGCGTGGAGCCACGGTGACGCGCGGATGCTGGACAGCCTGATCAACTCGCGCGTGGCGCGAGGCTCCGACGCTGTTCGACGCGCTGATCACGGCGCGCAATCGCGCGTGGATACCCAAGATCGAGGCGCTCATTCGGGGCGGTGACGACGCGCTCGTCGTCGTCGGCGCGGGCCACCTCGTCGGAACGCAGGGCGTAGTCGCGATGCTGCGCGCGAAGGGGTACACGCTCGAGCAGATGTAGCGCGTCGCGTAGGGGGAGATCGGCGCGTAGGTTCAGGCGTCTTCTCCCGACCGCGGCCTGCTTCCACTCATCGGCATTCTCGTCGTCGTCGCCGGGTTCGCGTTTCGCGCGAACCCGGTTCTCGTCGTGACCATCGCGGCGATCGCGACGGGGTTGGCCGCGCACAAGTCGATCGTCGAGGTGATCGCCGCTTTCGGCAAGTCCTTCGTCGACAGCCGTTCGGTGGCGATCGTCTGGCTCGCGCTTCCCGTGATCGGAATGCTCGAGCGGTACGGCCTCAAGGAACAGGCGCGGTCGCTCATCTCGCGGCTCACGATCGCGACGACCGGGCGCTTGCTCCTCGCGTATCTCGCGGTCCGCCAGCTGTCGGCCGCTCTCGGACTGACGTCGCTCGGCGGTCATGCCCAAATGGTTCGCCCGCTGATCGCGCCGATGAGCGAGGCCGCGGCCGAGAATCGTTTCGGTGGAATCTCCCAGCGGACGCGCATATCGAATTCGCGCCCACGCCGCCGCGACGGACAACATCGGCGTGTTCTTCGGCGAGGACATCTTCATCGCCATCGGGTCGATCCTGCTGATTCGCGAGCTTTCTCGACCAGAACGGCATTCACGTCGAAGCGACGAGCCTCGCCGTGTGGGCGGTTCCCGACGGCCGATCTGCGCCTTCGTCATTCACGGCGCGCGCCTGCTCCTTCTCGACCGGTCGCTCGCACGAGACGCCGCCCGTGAGGCGAACGAGGAACGTCCGGTGAAGCGCGCCCGGCGGGGACGTCGCGTGATCTCGCTCGAGTTCGTCTACGTGCTCATGGGCGCGATGCTGGCCGGCGTGGCGGTCGTCTGCGCCCGGGATCGCACGAGCCCCCGGCGCTACAGCAACGCCACGTTCTGGGGCGCGTACGCGATCACGTTCTTGTTCGGGTCGAAGCTGCCCGACGTCGTGAACGGCGCGCTCGTGATTCTCATGGTGTGCGTCGCCGCGTTTCGTGGCCTCGGCGCGCCGCCGCCCGAGGCGGCCGGGCCGGCGGAGCGCGAGGCGAGCGCGCGCCACTGGGGCAACCGGCTCTTCATTCCGGCGCTCACGATCCCGGCGATCACGCTGGCCGGCACGTTCGGGCTCAAGACCTTGAGCTGGCACGGCACCCCGCTCGTCGACGCGCGACAGGTCACGCTCGTCGCGCTCGCGCTCGGGATTCTCGCCGCTCTGGTCGTCGGCGTGGCGATGCTCAGGCCGCGGCTCGCCATCCCCATCGTCGAAGCGCGCCGGTTGCTGGACGCGGTCAGTTGGGCCGCCGTCTTGCCGCAGATGCTCGCGGCGCTCGGCGCCATGTTCGCGCTGGCCGGAGTCGGCCCGATCGTCGCGAAACTGATCGAGCGTTGGATCCCGCTCGAACTCGGCGTTCGCGGTCGTCGCCACATATACGATCGGGATGGCGCTGTTCACGAGCATCATGGGGAACGCCTTCGCCGCTTTTCCGGTGATGACCGCCGGAATCGGACTGCCGCTCATCGTGCACCAATTCGGCGGCAACGTCGTGATCATGGCGGCCGTGGGAATGTTGTCCGGTTTCTGCGGCACGCTCACGACCCCGATGGCGGCCAACTTCAACATCGTGCCGGTCGCGTTGCTCGAGCTGCCGGATCAGCACGCGGTGATCAAGGCGCAGATTCCGACGGCACTGCTCCTGCTCGCCGCCAACACGGCGATCATGTACACCTTCGTCTTCAGATGACCGATCTCGACCGATCGACGGCGTCGCGTTTCGCGAGCATCGCGCTGGCACACGTCCGTCGCGAATACCCGAACAAGCTCGATCATGTGCTGACCGGCCCGGGCGACGTTCGCTCGCCGCAGCGAGCTGCATCCCGTCTTCTACGGCAGCTTCGACTGGCACTCGAACGTTCACGGCTACTGGCTGCTCGCGACGCTGGTCAGGATCTTCCCCGATCTCGCCGAGGCCGGGACGATCGGTGCGCTGTTCGACGAACAGCTCGTGCCGTCGAAGGTCGAAGGCGAGGTCGCGTACTTGGCCGGCGCGGAGCGCGGAACGTTCGAGCGCCCGTACGGCTGGGCGTGGCTGCTTGATGCTCGCCGCGGAGCTTCGGCGCCACGACACGGACGCCGGGCGACGCTGGAGCGAAGCGCTCGCTCCGCTGGCGCGGGCATTCGCGGATCGTTTCCGCGGCTTTCTGCCGAGAGCGACGTATCCGATTCGCGTCGGCACGCACTTCAACACCGCGTTCGCCCTGACCCTGGCCCACGAGTACGCGGAGATCGCGAGCGACGACGGGCTTCGTGCGCTGCTCAGGGATCGCGCGTCCGCGTGGTACGCGCATGACGCCGACTGTCAGGCGTGGGAACCCGGCGGCGACGACTTTCTCTCGTCGGCGCTGATCGAAGCCGAGTGCATGGGTCGCCTGATGCCGCGCGGCGAATGGGCGGCATGGATCGACCGCTTCCTGCCGCGCCTCGCGCGACGCGAGCCGCGCACGCTCTTCGAGCCGGCGGTCGTGAGCGACCGTTCGGACGGCAAGATCGCGCATCTGGAAGGACTCAACCTCAGTCGAGCGTGGTGCTGGCGGAGCCTCGCCGCGCGATGGAGCGCCGACGACGCTCGTCGCGCGATCGCGCTCGAGGCGGCGGACAAGCATCTGGCCGTGAGCCTGCCGCACGTCGCCGGCGACTATGCCGGAGAGCACTGGCTCGCGACGTTCGCGCTGCTCGCGCTTACCGCGCGGCAGCCGGAGCGCTGACGGCGGCTCTCCTCTCGCGATCGAATTCGCGCACCGCCTCGACGAGAGGCCCTGGGTCCTCGCGCACCGGATCCACGACGGGCAATCCTGTCTCCTCCTTCGCCCGGTCGATCGCGGCCCGCGCGTCGCGATCGCTGAGATCCGACGTGTTCAGCGAAATGCCGATCGTCTTCGTCGGCCGCAGCGGGTTGGCCATCGATTCGTGCAGCCCGATGACGGTGGCAAGCGGCGGAATCGGCAGCCACGAATTGTGTCGAAACGTCGCGCGGCTCGGCTGGTGACACGCGATCAGCGCGTGCGGCAGGCTGCCGTGCAGCAGTCCGAGCGAGACGCCCGAGTATCCCGGATGAAGAATCGACCCCTGGCCCTCGACGAGGACGACGTCGGCATCTCGCGCGGCGCGAATCGTCACGGCTTCCGCGGCGCCGGCGATGAAATCGGCGATCACCGCGTCGACGCAAATCCCCCAGCCCTCGATGAAGATTCCGGTCTGCCCGGTCGGCGCGAACGCCGCGCGCACGCCGCGCGCGGTCAGCGCGTCGCGCAGCTGGAGCATGACCGTCATCTTGCCGATGTTCGCGTCGGTCCCCACGGCGAGAACGATCGTCTGGTCCAGCTCGCGGACCCGTCCGGCGCCGACCGGCAACTCGTCGGGTGGTTTTCGGACGTCGTGAACCCGCACTCCCAGCTTCGCGGCAAGGGGACCCGAGCTCGGGGTCCTCGGCGACGAAGCCGTGCAGCCCATTCCAGACCTCCAGCCGATGCTCGATGGCCTGGGCCAGGGTCGCCCGCAGGTCGTGCGGCAGGCCATCGCCGACCACGCGCGATACCCACGAGGAACGCGTCCGCGCCCGCGATGATCGCCGTCGGCAACGCTGTCCACGACGGGGATCGCGCCGCCGAATCCGAGAACATCCTGCACTCGCCGCCCCGGCCTGGCGACGGTCGAGGACGGCAGCGACGTGGGATGCCGAGTACCGGATGACCGAATGAGCGGTTTTCGCCGAAGGCGTGCCCAGCTGGTCCTGCGCGTAGACGAGGTAACGAGGCATGCGATAAATCAAATGGTCGCCGGCGGCCCGGCAAAGCGATGTAGGCTCGCCGCGCGTAGAACGAGCGGTATCTTCAACTCGAATTCGCCCAGCCGAGGAAACACAATGCGCCGCTTGGTCTCGCTCTCGCTCGTCTTGCTCCCCGCCGCGGTCGCGGCTCAGAACAGATCGCCGTCGCAGCAAGGCTCGACGATCAGGGTCGGGCCGGAGCACGGCACGGTCATCGTCGTCGGGGGCGGCGCCATGGGTCCGGAGGTCTATTCGGCCTTCATCAAGGCGGCGGGCGGTCCCGACGCGCTGATCGTCGACGTTCCGACCGCGGGCGGCGACACGGTCTACACCCAGAACGCGCCCGGAACGCGCGGGTGGAAGCAGGCCGGCGCGCGCAACGTGTACGTCCTGCACACGAACGACAAGAAGCTCGCCGACTCCGACAGCTTCGCCGCGATCCTCAAGAAGGCGGGCGGCGTGTGGTTCGAGGGCGGCCGCCAGTTCCATCTCGTCGATTCGTACGCCGGGACGAAAACGGAAGCCGGATTCCACGACGTGCTGGCTCGCGGCGGCGTGATCGGCGGCTCGTCGGCGGGCGCGTCGATCCTCGGCGACTTCCTCGTTCGCGGGGCGCCGTCGAACGACAACTTCATCATGGACTATCCCGGCTACGAGAAGGGCTTCGCCTTCATTCGTGGCGTCGGCATCGACCAGCACGTCGTGGCGCGCGAGCGGCTCGCCGACCTCGCCGACTCGATCATCCCGAAGTATCCGAATCTCCTCGGCATGTCCGAGGACGAAGGGACGGCGTGGGTCGTGCGCGGAGACACGGCGACGATCATCGGACGCGACAAGGCGTTCGTGTACGGCGGCAAGGAACCGACGGATCGAGGCAAGCCGTTTCTCACGCTGTATCCGGGCGACCGCTACAACCTGGCGACGCGCACAGGTGATGCATCGCGCGGCGAGCGAGTCGAAGCTGTCGATCGCGTTCCTCGACTCGCTGTTCAAGTCGTTCGCCGAGCCGTCGGCCGGCGGCGCCACGGTGCTCGTCGCGCAGGACGGCAAAGTGCTCGTCGACCGGTCGTACGGGATACCGGACCAGGCGAAGTACATGCCGACGACCACCGTCCCGCAGTTCCAGCTCGGCGACATCGCGCACGTCTTCACCGCGGTCTGCGCGCAACTCCCGGTGGACTCGGGCGGCCGCGGCGGCGCGGAGGCCGGGGCGGAGCGGCGAATCAGCCGCCCCCGTCGCCGCTGCAGAACTGTTTCACGCGCCGGTTCGCGACGCCTGTCGGGCTGCACAAGACGACGATGAATCGCGAGGGCCAGGTCCAGTCCGACGTCGACGAGCTGTACCGCGTCTCGCTGGGCTATGAGAATCCTCGAACGTTCGCCCGCGACACGACGAGCGGCGACGGCGGCGCCTCGCGCACGGTGGACCTGTCGGCCGGGTGGGAAGCGACAACCGCGCGGGCGCGGCCCGGCTCTCCGCCTACGCGGTCGCCGGCGGCAAGCGGTCGGCGTTCGTGCGCCTGCCCGACCGGCACGCGACCATCGTCGTGTTGACCAACAGCGACGCCGCCGACGTGAAGCGCATCGTGGATGCGCTCACCGACCGTCTCCTCGCGAAGTAGTCGCTATTTGGTCCACGGGGGCTTCACGCCAACTGATCGCGCGTACGCGATCAGTTGGCCGAGGTGACGTGTGTATCTGCGCTCGCGGGACGGCGCAGTCCAGTGGCCATACCAGACCTCGACAGAATTCACAAAACTCGAACGTCACGCGCGGGGCGGAGCGAACGCGGGCAGGGTCGAGTCGGAGGGCGGCACTCGCGGAGAGCTAGCTTCGCCGCATGCCGGGGAACGTTCCCCGTGGCGAGTTCGTTCTGGAGGCCTCACGACCGAATACCGCCGTTTTCTCTGGCAGTTCTGTCAGGAGTCGAATACGTTCGACGCGGTTCCCCCCCACGTCCGGTCGTCCCCCCGTTCACACAGGTGCGAGGTCGATCATGCTCAGAGCGACGACGCTGTCCCGTCTGACGCCCTTTCTGGCGCTGGCTGTAACGTCCGCGATGTCGCGGGCACCGGAGTCCATCGCGCCGAATGACAACCGCCATGCCGCCGGCGCGCTCAGCGGCAAGGTGTTCACCGTGAAGCTCGAGGCGCGCGAGGGACTGTGGCGCCCCGAGGGAGAAAACGGCCGCGCGATTCCGGTCGCCGCGTGGGCGGAGGAGGGAAAGCCGCTCTCGAATCCCGGTCCGCTCATCCGCGTGCCGGTCGGAACGGAGGTGCGCGCGACGATCCACAACACGCTCGGCAAGCCGCTCATCGTCTCCGGTTTCGGCAAGACGCGCGGCCTGTCCGACAGCGTGATCGTGCCGGTGAACGGACGCACCAGCGTTTCCTTCACCGCGACGGCGCCGGGCACGTACTACTACGTCGGCCGGCGTGGGGTCGGACCGTTCGGTCTTCGCCCAGACGGCGACTTCCAGCTCAACGGCGCTATCGTCGTCGATCCGCCGAACGCCGCGACGACCGATCGCATCTTCGTCATCTCGTGGTGGTTCACGCTCGATTCGACGAGCAAGACTGGGCTCGGCCGCTCGACGATGGCGATCAACGGGCTCTCCTGGCCGCACACCGAGCACATCGAGCTCACGCAGGGCGATTCGGCGCGCTGGCGCGTCATCAACCTGACCGAAGTCGACCACCCGATGCACCTGCACGGGTTCTACTTCCGCCTGACGTCGCGTGGCAACGGCGTCACGGACTCGCTGTTCCGCACCGCCGATCAGCAGATGGCCGTGACCGAGGTCGTCAATCCTTTCCAGACGATGTCGATGGCGTGGCTGCCGTCGCGCCCGGGCAACTGGATTTTCCATTGCCATTACGCGTCGCATCTCTCACAGGACGCGGAGCTCGACACGGACAAGGGTGTTCTCGACGCGTCGATGCTGTCGCATCACATGTCCGACCGCCCGCATCAGATGTTCGGCCTCGTCCTCGGACTCACCGTCGCGCCGCGCGGACCGCAAGCGGCGGCGCCCGCGAACGCCCGCGCGATTCGTCTCTCGATTCGCGAGAAGGCGAACGTCTACGGAAAGGACCCGGGATTCTCGTTCGTGATGGGCGGAACGCCCGAAGACGCGGACCCGTCGGCGATGCCGGTCCCCGGGCCGATGTTGCTGCTGCAACGAAACCAGCCGGTCGCGATCACGATCGTGAACCACGCGCAGGAGCGCGCGGCGGTGCACTGGCACGGCATCGAGCTGGAGAGCTATCCCGACGGCGTCCCGGACTGGTCCGGATCGAAGGGGCATATCCTCCCCTCCGTCGGAGCGCGCGACTCGCATCACGATTCGCTTCACGCCGCCGCGGGCGGGCACGTTCATGTATCACTCGCACTTCGACGAGGCGACGCAGATCACCGGTGGCCTCTACGGCCCGATCATCGTGCTGGACTCCGGACAGAAGTTCGACCCGGAGACGGATCGCGTCCTCGTCTTCGGCGTCGCGGGACACGCGACGAACGTCATCGTCGGTCCGTTCCCGAACTACGTGATGAACGGAAAGACGCAACCGGAGGCGATGAACCTGACGGCGGGCAAGCGCTATCGATTCCGAGTCATCAACATCAGCGACGATGGCCCACTCGCGTTGAGCCTGAACGCGGCGGGCAAGCCAGCGCAGTGGCGCGCGGTCGCGCGCGACGGGGCGACGTTGCCGGAGCGCCAGGCCACCTTCCGTCCCGCGATGCTGATATTCGGATCCGGGTCAGATCTACGACTTCGAGTTCACCCCGCAGGCCGCGGGCGAAATGACGCTGAAGTTCGGTCCGCCGCCCCCGCCGCCGGGCTCGCCACCACCGCCGCCCGGGTTTCCCGCCCCCGCCGCCGACGGTCACGGTGCCGGTGCACGTTCGGTAACCGCTGACCATGTTGGCTTCGACCGAGGCGGCGAGCAGATGCTCGCCGCCTCGGTCGTTTGTTGAAACTCCGACCGCGGTGCACTCGATAGTTTTCCTCGAGCCATGTACGCGACCTGTCTCTTCTGCCAGAAGGACCTGGGCCGCAACGAGACGTTCGAGACGTTTCCGGTCGGCCGGCGCCTCGCGTTCGATGCTGCGAAGGGTCGTTTGTGGGTGGTCTGCCGGCACTGCGAGCGATGGAATCTCTCGCCGCTCGAGGAGCGTTGGGAGGCGATCGAGGAAGCGGAACGCCTCTACCGCGACACGCGCCGGCGCGTCGCGACGGACAACATCGGTCTCGCCAAGCTCCGCGACGGAACGACGATCGTTCGAATCGGCGAGCCGCTCCGTCCCGAGTTCGCCGCGTGGCGCTACGGAGACCAGTTCGGCCGGCGGCGCGTTCGGCAACTGGCGATCGTGGGCGCGGGGCTCGGCGCGATGGGGGCGATCATCGCCGGCGGAGCCGTCGTCGGCGTGGGCGTCGGAAGCTTCGCGTGGATGATCGGGAACGCCGGCAACAGCATCGTGCGCGGCAGCAAGGAGAAAGTCGTCGCCCGGATCAAGGCGCCGAACGGCGAGGTGATGCAGGTGCGGCGCCGGCATTTGCTGGAAACGTCGATCGAGCCCGGGGAGTCGTCGCCGCTGGCGGTGACGCTTCGCTACAAGAACGGCCAGGCGCGATTCGAGGGCGAACAGGCGCTGCATGTCGCGTCGCGCATCATCCCCGCGGCGAATCGGTTCGGCGGGTCGAAGAAGGCGGTCGCGGAAGCCGTCTCCAAGATCGAGTCGGCCGGCAGCTCCGAGCGATTCCTGGAGCGGCTGGGCTCCATGTCTCGCGTGCTGACCCGCGTTGGTCTGGACGACGGCGACTGGACACCGGGGCGGCCCGGCCGGCGAACTGTCGCGATTCACCAGCAAGCGCGGCAAGAACAATTGGAACACCGGTATCTTCGCGCTCGACTCGGTGCAGCGGCTCGCGCTGGAGATGGCGCTGCACGAGGAGACGGAGCGCGCGGCCCTGCAGGGCGAGCTCGCCGCGCTGGAGGCCGCGTGGCGCGACGCCGAGGAGATCGCGGGCATCTCGGACTCGCTGCTGGTGCCGTCGGACGTCGACGCGAAGTTCGCGAAGTTGAAGGGCGAGTAGCGCACTCAAACCCGAACGGTTCTATTAACGCCATGATCGTCACCATCCTGGTAGGCATCGTCGCGGGGTTCCTCGCCGGGCGGATCATGAAAGGGTCGGGCTACGGCCTGCTCATGGATCTCCTCCTTGGCGTCGCGGGCAGTTTCGTCGGCCACTTCTTGTTCGGGCTGATCGGGATCTATTCCTCCGGTTTTATTGGATCGATTCTGTTCGCGGTGGTCGGAGCGGTGATTCTGATCTGGCTGGGGCGGTTTCTGAAGTCACGCCGCTGATGTCGCGCGTCGGCTCGCCGGCCGTCGCGAGATGGTCCGCGATGCGCACGGCTGTCGTCGACCGCCCTCGCGGCGGCAACGCTGGCGCGGCCGGCCGGATCGCAGGAAGTCACGGCGGCGCAGATCGACAGCATCGTGCGACGCGCCGTCGCCGAGAAGGGGATCGTCGGGCTTTCGGTCGGCGTCATGCGCGACGGCCGCGTGATCCTCGCAAAGGGCTACGGGGTCCGCGACCGCACGACCAACGACACGGTGACGACGCGCACGATGTTCGCCATCGGCTCGGTGACGAAGCAGTTCACGTGCTCACTGCTCCTCATGCTGGCCGACGAGCATCGCCTGTCGCTGAGCGACGCCGTCGCGAAATACAATCCGCGCCTCACGCGGGCGAAGGACATCACGCTCCTCGACCTCGGCGGCCACCTCTCGGGATATCGCGACTACTATCCGCTGGATTTCGTCGACCGGGAGATGCAGAAGCCGCAGCCGGCCGACGCGATCATCACCGAGTACGCGACGCGTCCGCTCGATTTCGAGCCGCGCTCGCGGTACTCGTACAGCAACACGGGGTTCCTCATACTCGGCCGCGTGATCGAGCAAGTGAGCCGCGAGCCCTACGGCAAGTTCCTCGGCGAGCGGATTCTGACGCCGCTCAAGCTCACGCGCACGACGTTCGAGCCGGCGGCCGGTCCGGACATGGCCAAGGGCTACACGTCGTTCGGACTGTCGGAGCCGATTCCGGCCGACCCGGAAGCGGCGGGCTGGGCCGGCGCGGCGGGGGCGATCTGGTCGACGCCGACCGATCTCCTCGCGTGGGACCTCGCGCTGATCGACCACAAGCTGATATCACAGAACTCATATAGAGTGCTCCTCACGCCGCAGCGGCTGACTGACGGACGCACGAGCGGATACAGTTGCGGTGAGGGCGTCAATGATCGCGGGCCGGCGTTGGTGCTGTCGCACGGCGGGGCGGTCAGCGGCTTCGTGGCCCAGAACACGGTGATTCCCGCGACTCATTCGGCGGTCGTCCTCCTGTCGAACACCGATTTCTCGCCGATCGGCGCGCTCAACCAGGAGCTCGTCGCCAAGCTGATGCCGAAGAGCCCCGACGTCCCGACGATCGCCGGACGATCGGCGCTCGATGCGGCGACGAAGTTCCTGACGGAGCTCGAGCGAGGCACGGTCGACCGCGCCGACGCTCGGCGAGGACTTCAACGAATTTCTGTCGGCCGACAAAGTGCGGCGCGGCCAGGCCGCGCTCAACGCGCTGGGCAAGATCGGCAACATCCGTATCGGCGCGACGGGAGAGCGCGGCGGGATGGAGGTCGCCACGGTGCTGTTCGACGTCGGCAAGACGCCGTCGCGCGGCCTCATGTACCGAATGCCGAACGGCAAGATCGAGGAGTTCCTCTTCGCTCGGAACTAGGCTCCGCCGGGTCCGGCCGTTACGACCAACGATACTGCAACAGATTTCGCGGAAGGGCCGGGTTCACGCCGAAAAAACAAGCGCGGGAAGACAACAAAAGCCTTTTGAAAAACAAAAAAGTGAGTTTTTAGAACAAAGCCTTCTCCGCGAAATCCGACCGACTCCGCGGCATTGTCGAAGCGATCCTATTGGCCGACCGCGCGGGCGCCCGTGACGAAGTATTCGGTTTCGCCGAAGCACGAGGTGGGGAGACCCTTGTGCTGCTCGTAGTCGACGACGACGCGCTCGCCGTTGAGCTTGTTCAGAACCGCCGCGATCGAGTCCGACCGCACGGTAAAAACGAACTTCTCGGGCATCGACCCCGGGATGGCCGAGAGCTGGATCTCACCCTCCCACGTCTTACAGATCCAGCCCTTCTTCGAAACCTTCTGGAGGAAACCGGCGCGCTCGCCGCTCGAGTACGTGTAGTGAAGCGCCGACCACGTGTAGACAGTGATGGCGACGATCGGAACCACGATCACGATCGTCAGGACGGTCGCGAGCTTGTGGTTCCTGACGAATCCGGGAACTGCCATCACGTGCCCCCTGCACGGGCGACTTTCCATGCCGCGAGCACTTCCGCTTCTTTCGTCATCGGCAGTCCGTTGATCTCCCCGTTGAGCGTGGCGAGCTGCTCCTTCTCCGGGCGCGTCTTGTGCCAGTCTAGCGTGTCCTTGGCGGTCACGGCGAGTGGCCGAAAGGTCAAGCCCTTCGCAATCGCCTTCGACGCGTTGCGGCGCTGGTAGCCGGCGGTCGCGCCGTAGGGCGGTTGCCAGACGGTCATGTGACGCCACGGCCGCACGTCGTGATCGCGCAGGAACTCCCACGGCACCCAGGTGAACTGCGCGCCGGCGGTCGTGATCGCCTTCACGCCGTAGAGCATTTCGGCGATCGTCAGCGGCTTCTCGGGTCCGATCGCGTTGAACGTGCCGAACTCGCGCGCTTCCGCCACGCGAATCAGTCCACTCCGCGAGATCGCGCGAGTCTATGAATTGGCAGGGGTCTTCCGGCTTGTCGGGCGCGAGCACCTCGCCGCCCTTGTCGATGCGTGCCGGCCAGTACGTGAAGCGATCGGTGCGGTCGAGCGGCCCGACGATGAGGCAAGGCCGGATGATCGTGTTGATGCCCGGATACTGATTCTGCACTTCCACTTCGGCGCGCGCCTTGAACGCGCCGTAGTTCGCCGGGTTGGCCGACGCCGCGAGCTGCGCCTCGTTGCGCTGGTCTGGCTGATATGGATCGAGGCCGGCAGGCATCGGCACCGTGGGACTATCCTCGTTGATGCCGATCTCGGCTCTCGTCGCGCATAGACCGACGTCGTCGAGATGAAGATGTAGTGCTTGGTGTTTCCTTTGAGGTATTGCGCGGCGTTCTTTACCCAGAAGGGAAGCGTCGTCGGATTGTCGATGACGACGTCGAACTTCTTGTCTTTCAGCGCGCTCGTGTCGCTGTTGAGATCGCCGATGAGCTCTTCGGCGACCTTTCCCTTGAAGAGGCCGGGGCGTGTCTTGCCGCGATTGAAGAGCGTCACGCGGTGTCCGCGCGCGATCGCGTACTCGACCTGCTCGGGGCCGGTGAAGCCCGTGCCGCCGAGGATCAGGATGTTGAGAGGGGCCGCGGCGCGCTCGACGGGCGGCCGCTCGCGCGCTACGGCGGGCGGTCGGCGCCTCGAGCGCCGAGGCGAGTCGGGGCGACATCCCCAACGCGCCGCCGGCGGCGGCCGTCGCTTTCACGAATTCCCGGCGGGTGATCATGGCGCCTCCTCTCCGCTCGTTCGCTCGAGACCTGCTCGACGCTTAATCTGCCGCCGTCACGAGGATCAAGCGAGAGTCATCGACGCCGGAATCAGTACACTCCGAGATCCTTCGCCGACACGACCTTGCCCCGATACTTCGCCCGGACCTGGCGCAGCAGCGCAGCGTCGTCGTCTCCCCAGTAGAGCTGGTGGTACAGGACGAGCAGTTTCGGCCGCGCGCGGCGTCGCGATGTCCGCCAGCTGCTCGGTGGACGTGTGGTAGGCCGCGTGATACTGGCGCCATTCGGGCGGACGAGTCCTGAATCGCTCGGCCGAGTACACCTCGTGGACGAGCACGTCGCACCCGTTGCAGGCGGCGACCACGGCGTCGCTGGGCGACGTGTCGCCGGAGATGACGACGACTCGATCGCGCGTGGCGAACCGATAGCCGAACGCCTGATCCCACTTCCCGTGCTGCGACGTTGAACGCCGTGACCGTCACGTTGCTGTCGCGATAAACGATTCCAGCCGCCGACGTCGTGCGCGTTCGCGGCGTATCCCGTCTTGTTGGACGGCTCGCCGCCGTGCAGGCGAATCTGCACGTCCTCCGAGTACGCCTGCTCGAGCAGATCGACCATTCGTTTCGTGCCGCGCGGGCCGAACACGTCGAGCGGATCGGTTCGCCCGAGCACCCATGGCGAGAGGATCAGGTCCGGGAGCCCGACTGTGTGGTCCGAGTGAAGGTGCGTGATGAACACGCGGCGCAAGCGGGGCGGCTCCAGTGCGTGGATCGAATCGTCGCGGGCCGCCTGAGCGGCGCGGCGCACGATTCCCGGGCCGGCGTCGATGAGATAGGCCGCGTCACCAACGACGACCGCCACCGCCGGTCCCGATCGCTCGGGGTCGGCGTTGGGAGTTCCCGTTCCGAGCATGACGACGCGAGTCGCCGGCGGCGCGGTCGGATGCGCCGGACCGAGCGCGGCGATCGCGGCGAACAGCATCGAACCGACAAGACTACCTCGCATGCGCGGATCTCCCCTGTGGACGCGCCTCTGGCGCCTGCCGAGAACGCGACGGACAATTACTGGTCGCCCTACTCGATGACAATCCCGATGACTCGAACACGCATCTTCAGCGCTCTCGCGCTCGGTCTCTTGGCGCTCTTCTCCGCGAGCCGCGTCGGCCCACGCGCAGGTCTCCACCTCGTCGACGCTCGAGGACACGATCCCTCCGGGCGCGAATTTCGACAAGGCCGAGTTTCGATTCTGGGCGCCGCCCGGCGCGGGCGACGCTGCGCGGAACGATGGTGCTGGTTCCCGGCTCGAACGGCGACGGCCGCGCGATGGCCGAGGATACCGTGTGGCAGGCGTTCGCCGTGAGGCAGCACCTCGCGCTGCTCGCCTGCCGCTTCACCGACAAGCCGCACGACCAGAATTTCATCGAGGACTACGTGAACGTGTCGCACGGGAGCGGGCAGGCGCTGCTCGATGCTCTGGGGCACCTCGCGACACGATCCAAACATCCCGAGCTGGCGGCCGAGCCGCTGCTGTTCTGGGGCATGTCCGCCGGCGGTCAGTTCAACTACGAGTTCGCGTCGTGGAAGCCGGAGCGCGTGCTCGCCTTCGTCGTCAACAAAGGCGGCATCTACTACACCGCGCTCACGCCGCGCGCCACGCGGGCGATTCCGGCGCTGCTGTTCATCGGCGGCAAGGATCTCGAGTCGCGCGTCAACACGATCACCGGACTGTTCGATCTCAATCGGCGCGGCGGCGCGCTGTGGGCGCTGGCTCCCGAGCCAAGCGCGGCGCACGTCGTCGGCCGGTCGCGCGACATGTCGATCATGTTCTTCGACGACGTGATTCCGCTGCGCCTCGGCGACGAGGGACTCCGGCCGCTCGCCGAGTCTTCGGGATTCGTCGGCGACTTGCACGCCAATTCGATTCGGTCGATGAGCGCAGCCGCACCGCTGCCGAACTACCCGACGTCGTGGCTTCCGACGGAGCGCACGGCTCGCGCGTGGCTCGCCATGGCGACCGAGAAGCCATTCGACCCCTGAGCGGTCTCGTCAAACGGCGGTGCGTGCGGCAGTATTGTGCCCATGACCACACCCACCTCATCGACGCGCGGGATCTGGGGCGTCATCGCGGCCTCGTCAGCCGGCACCGTTATCGAGTGGTACGACTTCTACATCTTCGGCAGCCTCGCGGCGATTCTCTCGCCGATCTTCTATCCCGAGGCGAACGCCACGATCTCGCTGCTCAAATGGCTGGCGACCTTCGCCGCGGGCTTCGCCGTGCGTCCATTCGGCGCGCTGGTGTTCGGCCGCATCGGCGACATGGTCGGACGCAAATACGCGTTCATGCTGACGCTGCTCATCATGGGCGGCTCGACGGCGGCGATCGGTCTTCTCCCCGGCTACGGCACGCTCGGGATCTTCGCGCCCGTCCTGCTGGTGAGCCTGCGACTCCTCCAGGGGCTCGCGCTCGGCGGTGAGTACGGCGGCGCGGCGATCTACGTGGCCGAGCACGCGCCCGACGACAAGCGCGGCTTCTACACGTCGTTCATCCAGACGACCGCGACCCTCGGTTTCTTCGTCTCGCTGATCGTGATTCTCGTGACGAAGCACTCGATGACCGACGCGAACTTCAAGCTGTGGGGCTGGAGAATCCCGTTCCTCCTCTCGTCGATCCTCGTGATCGTGTCGTACTACATCCGCGCGCGGATGTCCGAGTCGCCGGTCTTCGCGCAGCTCAAGGCCGAGGGGAAGACGTCGACCGCGCCGATCAAGGACAGCTACGGCTCGCTCGAGCGCTGGAAGGTCTTCCTCATGGTGCTCTTCGGCGCGACGGCCGGCCAGGCCGTGGTCTGGTACACCGGCCAGTTCTACGCGCTCATCTTCCTTCAGACCGTTCTCAAGATTCCGATCGATACGGCGTACGTGATCGTGGCGATCGCGCTCGTCCTCGCCACGCCGTTCTTCGTCATTTTCGGAGCGCTGTCGGACCGCATCGGGCGCAAGCGAATCATCATGGCGGGCTGTCTCGTCGCCGCGCTGACCTACATCCCGATCTACAAGGCGATGACGAACGCGGCGCAGCCGCTCAATGTGCCGATGCTCGTGTTCCTCGTCTTCCTGCAGGTGTTCTACGTGACGATGGTCTACGGGCCGATCGCCGCGTTCCTTGTCGAGAGCTTCCCGGCCAAGATCCGCTACACGTCGCTCTCGCTGCCGTATCACTTCGCGAACGGCTGGTTCGGCGGATTCACGCCGTTGATCGCGACCTCGATCGTGGCGGCGACTGGAAACCCGCTGGCGGGGCTGTGGTTCCCGATCGGCGTGGCTTCCCTGACGTTCGTCGTCGGCAGCTTCACGCTGCGCGAGACGCGGACGCAGCGGATCTGGCAGGAAGTCGACGCGACGCCGGACCTCGCGCCATGACGCGCATCGCGAATGGCGGCTCGACGACTCATCGCGGGCATCGCGTTCGCGGTCGCCTCGTCCGCGCTTCGTCGAGCCCGCCGCCGCCCAGCGTCCCGCCGGTCCGCTCAAGGTCTACATCTCGGCCGACATGGAGGGAATCACAGGCGTCGCCTCGGTCGACCAGCTGGGACCCGGCTCGTTCGAGTACGAGCGGGCGCGCGAGTGGATGACCGGAGAGGTCCTCGCGGCGATTCAGGGCGCGCGAGACGCCGGGGCCACCGAGTTCGTGGTGAGCGACTCGCACGGGAACGGGGAGTCGCTCCTGATCGACCGATTTCCCGACCGATGTGCCGATAACCATCGTTCGATCATTTCCTCGGCCACTCGGCATGATGGAGGGAATCGACTCGACGTTCGCGGCGGTGATTTTCATCGGCTACCACGCCTCGACTTCGAGCACCACGGGGGTTCGCGCGCACACGATCTCGAGCGCCTTGCTGACCCGCATTGCCCTCAACGGAATCTCGATGTCAGAGGCCGGAATCAACGCGGCGATCGCCGCGGAGTACGGCGTGCCTGTCGTAATGCTGACCGGCGACGACGCCATCGTGGCCGAAACGAAGGAGCGACTCGGTCCGATCGAGGGGGTCGCGGTGAAGCGCGCGATCGGCTTCCACTCGACGGCCACGATGACGCCCGAGGCGGCGCGCCGGCTGATTCGCGAGCATGCCGCGACCGCCGTGAAACGGCGCGGCGAAATGAAGCCTTACTCGGTGACGCGCCCGATCACGCTCGAGGTGTCGTTCAAGAACTACCGTCCGGTGGAGCTGCTCGGCTACCTGTCGAACGTGCAGCGAATCGACTCGCACACCGTGCGATACGTCGGACGCAACATGCTCGATGTTTCGAAGTTCATCGAGTTCGTGACGAGCTACGAACCGACGCTTTCCCCGTAGCGCGGCGTGCGCCCACGGCGCGACCGAGGCCTTGGGTTCCGCCAACGCCGACGTGCCGACGATGATCCTATTGGACGTGTCTCGGCCTATCTCGCGTCGCAGGGCGCGCGCCGCAGTGAGCGCACAGGCGGCGAGTGCCAGACACACCATCTCCGCGATCCCGAATCGGGCCAGCGCCCAGACGACAGTGATGTCGAATCGGTGGAGTTCGTTGGCGGGGATTCGGCCGCGCAGCTGAAGGCTGTCGAGCCCGAACGCGCCGAAAGCGGCGAGGTACCCAAGCGACACCGCGATCGAGCCCCAGAAGGCGGTCCAGAGTCCGGCGACCGACATCGACAGCTGCACCACCACGACGAGAAGGAGGAGCGCCAGCAGCTCCGTACCAGTGGCGCCCGCCGCGGAATTCAGCGCGGACAGTCGCCAGTTGACGTCGTGGACGTGCACCGGCCACGCCCGCAACCAGGACTTCGACCACCGAGCCGAGGCTCAGGTAGGCGACGATCAGGTAGCGCGGGAAGGCGGATGCGTCGAATGAAGTCAATCGAGAAAGGCAGCGCCAAGATCCAGGTCCTCAATGTGGGGAAGATTGGCGCGGCGGATTTCCATGGTTTCGACGCAGAAGGCCGACAAACGCAAAAAAACCGCGGGAGTCGCTGCCGAGCAGCAACTCCCGCGGTCTTACGGTGGACGCCGTTCTTGGGGGTCTCGCGAGGAATCCGATCTACTGCTGGTTCTTGCGGCGGCGCCGGGCGAAGGGAACCAGACCGACAAGTCCGGTCGCCATCAGAGCCATCGTCGCCGGCTCCGGAGTCGTCGTGACGTCGTCCTTCACGTCGGTGAAGCTCGGGACGAAGTTCACGTTCGGGTCGGAGATGTTGATGCACCCCTTGTCGGTCACCGGGCATCCGGTTCCGTCTTCGGTGAGCCCGTACGTGACGCCGCCGATCGTGACGCTGCCTTGATCAGGCGTCCACGAAAGGAGGCCGGAATTCGGGTTCCAGCCAAGACCACCCGAGATCGTTCCGACGCCGGCGCTCGGCCCGCTCTGCGTGATCGTCAGCATGAACGTCGACCCGGAGATGATGTTCCCGCCGGCGCACGGCGCCGAGTAGCAGGTCATCACGAAGTCGCCGAGGACGACGTCGCTCGGCGGGGTCCACGACTGCTGGCTGACGCCGGACCATTGGAGGATGTAGCCCCCGAAGGCGCAGAGCGAGGAGCCGCATGAGCCGTGGCTGAACGTCCCAGAAGTCGAAAACGTGACGAGCTGCGACGTCGCAGGTCGCGACGCGAGGGTCAGTGCAGCGGCGCCCAGCATCGCGGCGCGCGCCAGATTACGAATTCCCATCGCCCTTCCTCCGATTTACGGATTCACTCGAGAACGCGGCGTCCACCAGCGTTCTAACCACGAGCCCGCCTTTGCACGGGCCGTACCACGTGAGCCACAGAGCGTTCAACAACCTAAACCACTATTTCACAACGCATTATGTCCGGCTGGAACAGCTCGAAAACCTGTAACGTTTTGGCTCCGATGTTGCTGGGGCCCATCAATATCTGTTGCGTCGCGTGCAACACGCCGAGCTACGACACGAGACCGAGGCGCCGATCCAGTCGCAGGGCGATGATGTCGTCGCGCACGTGCCCGTCGAGGTTTACGAGCTCGAACGATGCGCCGAACGCGGCACAGGCCTTCGCGCCCTGGACCAGGGCGCTGAGCACCACCAGGTCGAGCCTCTCCCAGCCGCCGCAGTCCACGACGACTCGCCGGTCGCCGTTGCCGAGGGCCGTCATGATCGACGTGCGCAGGGCGCGAGGACCGAAGGCGGACGTCTCGCGCTGGAGTTCTATCGTTCGCGAATTGAGATCCGCGCCGACCACCGTTTTCACGAGACCTCCGGGAATCGAGACGACAACCGACAAGACCACGCGCTCCCGGGCGGGAACGCTTGGTGAGGTGGATCGCAGTCGATGTGCCACAGCTGGGTCAGCCGTTGTTGTCGGCGGATGTCGTTTCGGATCATAGTGTTAGGCTGCGCTAACGAATGCCCGGCCGGCCTCCTCGATGTGATAACTGTTGCGGCCAAGCATCAGGGGTTTGCGCCAAGCGCAACGAGCCATGGAGACGGCATGACGTCGCAAGCGTCGTTCTGATACAGAACGTTCGAGCGGCAGCGGGCCAACCGGGCGCGCCAATTGAACCGTTGATTTCACGATTGACAGTTATGTCGGTCCGAGCTTGGCGAGTCGTCGGTCCGATGTCTTGACGGTTGTACCTGCTCGCGCCATCTCCCGGCGAAAATCGCCGAGGTCGCGAAAGCCCTCGACGTCGGATGAAACCGCGTCGCCTTGCCAGATGCATTCGACCGCCTCGCGCCCGGTCCACGCATGGGTGAAGTCGAATGGTGGTCGCCTCTTGCACGGCGTTGCGCCGACGCCATGATTAGGCCACTACTACATCATCGTAGACCACCCGTCTTGGAGGCAGCAATGGCGTCGCAAGATGCCCGCACCGATTCGCCCTCGTCCGTGACAGCCCCCTCCATCGTCCGCGGCGTACTTGCGTGACGAGACGGCGCTGCGGCGCGCGTTCGACGCGGAGTTCGCCGGCGCCATGGCCACTGCCCAATGAAAAGTTGCAAGACGCTCCGGCGCTTGGCACCGCGGGTCGTCGAAACCGCCTTCGTCAACGTGTGGCAGCAGCGCGCGACGCTCACGTCACTCCAACAGTTCAAGAAGGTGTTGGCGGACGAGGTGACGCATGGCGCGGCGCGGGCGCTGAGCCGACGCGTCTCGGCGCAGCGTTTCGGCGGAACGAACGCGCGCGACGAACTGACGATGACGGGAACTCACGCCGCGTCGGCGCAGGCGGACGTCGAAGAGGCGTGGTCGCGAATCACGCGCACCATTCGCGGCGAAGGAAACACGGCCGCCGCACACAAGGCGGCCGCGTCGGCGGGGCGGCACGACGCCGCGTCGCACATGAAGCACATGTCGAAGGGACGCTCGTGGACGGGCCCGATCATCATCGTCGTCCTGGCCGTGTGACCGTCGCCGTCTGGGGCGTGCGCAAGCTGAGCAACCTCGGTGAGGACGACGCCGTGTTGGCGTCCGTCGCGTCACCGAACCTTCAGCCGATCGCTTCGGGCGCGGGACAAATCGGAGGCGCGAAGTTGGGCGACGGGATCGGCGATGCAGATGGGCCCGGACAGCAAGGTGTTCATTCCCGACGGCTTTCCGACGAAGATCCGCGCGATTCGGGTCGAAGGCACCGCGTCGTTCGAAGTCGCGCCGAACCAGACGTTGCCGTTCCGCGTCGTCGCGAACCACACGCAATTCATCGCGACGGGGACGAAGTTCGCGGTCACGGCCTACCCCGAAGACAGCTCCGCCCGCGTGCTCGTGCAGGAGGGGTCAGTCACCATCAAGAAGGGAAAGGAGACGGCGTCGTCGCCGCGGGGCAGGCGATGGTCGCCGACGCTTCAGGAATCAAGCCTCTTGGCGACGACGACAAGGCGGAGTCGTTCAGCTGGCTCGACAAGAAGATGGTCGTCCACGAGAAGCCGCTGCGGCATGTGATTGTCGTGCTCGGCCGATTCTTCAACTCCGACGTGAAGGTGCCGGACAAGCCGCTCCTCGATCGTCCCACGTCGATCGACGCGCCGCTGGATTCGGCGATGCTGGCGATCAAGCAGATCGAGCAGAGCGCCAACGTCAAATTCGGCTACGAAGGACAGAACAAGGTTCTGCGCGACGCGCCGAAGTCGGCGAGCAAGGCAGGCGGCGAAGCCCGGGGCGAAGCCCGCGGCGAAGAAGAAGTAGTCGCTCGAGTCAACGCACACTCGTAACACGGGAGACACGATGCGGCTGTTCGTGCCTTGGATGCTCGCCGCCACCATCGCGGCGATACCGTTTGGACGCGGCACGACAGCCGCGCGCGCCCACCCGGATTTCACCGGGACGTGGACGCTCGACCCCGCGAAGAGCGAAGGGCCGATGTCGCCGACGTCGGCGACGCTCAAGGTCACGCAGGACGAAAAGTCGATGAAGGTCGAGCGCACGACGACCGCGATGGGCATGACCCGTTCCGGCACGGCGACCTACGCGCTCGACGGCTCGCCTTCGAAAAACACGGTGAGCGCGAATGGGCAAAACGTCGATTTCAATTCGACCGCCGAGTGGAGCGACGACGTCCTCGTGATCAAGACCACCGCTGATTTCGGCGGCAGCGCGTTTTCGGGAACCGAGCGCTATTCACTGTCGGACGACAAGAAGACACTCGTGATCGCGAGCGAGGCCTCGATCGGCGGACAGTCGGTGGCGGGAAAACAGACGTTCGTCAAGCAATAGCGTTCGTTGGCGCCCGCGGGTCCTTTCGACGTCAGCCCGACGCGTGGCGGCGCATCGCTTCGCGCACCGCGCTGTAGAGCGATTCGGCGTGGAAGGGCTTCTTGATGAACGGGACTTCGGCGCGCCCGATGATGCTGCGTTCCAGCTCGCTCACGTCGCCGGAGACGATGGCGACCGGAACGTCGGGGTATTGATCTCGAATCTGGTAGGACAGGTCGATGCCGGTCATTCCCGGCATGGTGACGTCGGAGAGGACGAGGTCGATCTCGTCGCGCCGAGCGGCGAGCATCTCGAGCGCTTCGGGGCCGTTGCTGGCGGTGCGCACGGAGAATCCGCCTGCTTCGAGCATGCGGGCGATCGTCTGTCGGGTCGCTTCGTGGTCGTCCACCACGAGAACCGTCTTCGCAGCGTCGTGGTGTGTTGCGTCGGACATCGGTGCTCCAGAATGAAGTCGCTCGATGTACAATGGTAAGTTGACCGACAAGCGCAAGGACCGCCGACACTCGCGACCCTCGCGACCCTCTAATGGATACGATCGATTCCTCTTCGCGTCGGCACGCTGATCGGTCTGACCGCCCTGTGCGCCTATTCGGTGGCGCGCGTCACGCGGCCGCCTTCGGTCGTTCCCGCACAATCGGCGGACACGGTCTTCTCGGCCGAGCGAGCGATGCACGACGTCGAGGCGATCGCGGTGCGCCCGCACGCGATGGGGATGGCGGATCACGATCGCGTGCGCGACTACATCATGGGCCGCCTCGTGGCGCTGGGGCTCAAGCCTCAGCTGCAGACGACGACGGCGGTCGGCACGCGATATCAGGAAGCGGGACGCGTGCAGAACATTCTGGCCTGGATGCCCGGCGCGAGCACGGCCGGCAAAGCGGTGCTGCTTGTCGTTCACTACGACGGCGTCGAGGCCGGGCCGGCGGCCGCGGACGACGGGGCGGGGTGCGCGGCGCTGCTCGAGACGCTGCGCGCGCTTCGGGCGCGCAAGGAGCCTCTCGCGCACGACGTGATCGCGCTCTTCACCGATGGCGAGGAAGCCGGCTTGCTTGGCGCCGCCGCCTTCGTCCGCGAGCATCCGTGGGCGAAGGACGTCGCGTTCATCATGAATTTCGAGGCGCGCGGAACGACCGGACGCTCGTACATGTTCGAGACCGGTCAGGGCAACCGCGATGCGGTGTCGCAACTGCGATCGGCGGGCGACGTGACGGCCGGTTCGGTGTTCACGACGATCTACCGCGCGCTCCCCAACGACACCGACCTGTCCGAGCTCTCGCTGCTCGGCGTGCCGGCGCTGAACTTCGCCTTTGCCGACGGCGTGCTGCGATACCACTCCGGCAACGACGACGTCGCGCATCTCGATCCGCGGAGCGTGCAGCATCACGGGGCTCAGATGCTCGCCGTGACGCGCAAGGTGGCCAACGAAGAGCTGCCGCGGCCGAAGACGAACGACGCGGTGTTCTTCGACCTGCCGCTGCTCGGCCTGGTCGTCTATCCGATCGGCTTCGCCCTGCCGCTTGCGGCGATCGCGCTCGTGCTGACGGTGGTCGTCGTTCGGCGGCAACTGAAAGGCGTCGGCGTCGGCGCGCTGGCGATGATCGCGGCGCTGGCGATCTCCGCGGCGATCGGGTGGATGGTCAAGCTCCACGGCCCGGCGATGTGGAGCGGCACCTTCGCCGCGGCGCTCGCTCTGGCCGTGATGGCGATCAACCTTCTCGCCTATGAGTGGGCGACGCGCTGGTCGCCGGACGCGCACGCCGGCGCCCTGACGGTGTGGCTGCTCGTCGCGATCGCGACCAGCTTCGCCGCTCCGGGCGCGAGCTACCTCTTTACGTGGCCGCTCCTGTTCGCGCTGGTCGCGGCGCGCTCCGGACGCGAGATCGCGTGGTGGCTCGCCGTGGCGGTCACGCTGCTTCTCCTCGCCGGGTTGGCCTACACGATCGCGGCGATCATGCTCGGCGTCGCGGGGCCCGGTTCCGCGGTGCTCGCGGTGGTGACGGCGCTGATCGTCTGGCTCTGTGCACCGCTCGTGGTCCAGCGTGGCCGGTGGGCGGCGGCGATCCTGGCCGCTGCCCGCGGCGTTCGCGGGAGCGGCGGCCGTGTTCGCGATCATCGGTGCCACGACGTCGGGCGCGAGCGCCGACATGCCGATGCCGAGCGCGTTGGTTTTCGCGCAAAATGCCGACGGCGGCGACGCGCTGCTCGGGTCGCTCGAGGGGACGAACGCCTGGACGACCGGCGTGCTCGGACCGACGGCGACGTCGCTGCCTGCATGGGCCTCGGCGCTTCGATCGGCGCGCTTTTCTGCGAAGCGCAGCCGCGCGCGACTCTCGAGGCGCCGACGGCGACTCTCGTGCGCGACACGCTGATCGACGGAGCGCGCCGAGTCATCGTGCGGGTCAACGCGCCGAGGGGGACGACGGCGCTCACGCTGCGCGCGTCCGGCGCGCCGGTGCTTCGCACGGCGATCGACGCGCGCGTCGTGGACACGACGCGGTTCCGCCGCCGGCCGCCGACGTGGTCGTGGAGCTTCTGGGCCGTGCCCGACAGCGGCGCCGTCTTTTCGATCGCCGTGCCGCCGAGCGCGCATTTCGATCTTGCCATGATCGCGAGGCGGCCCGGGCTGCCGCCGTCGGTCGTCGTGCCGCCGCGTCCGGCGAACGTCGTGCCGCAACAGACCGGCGACGTCAGCGTCGTGTATCGCACGGTGCGCTTCTAGCGCGACGAACGTCGAACGAATCCTTACACGATTCGAACGCGATGAGTTAGCGAAGCCGCTGGCGACACATCAAGTTCGAGCATGCTCGCGTGCATCGTTCTCTGCCATGCGCTCGGCCGCGCGCCGATTCCACCCGCGACGTACGTCGGGCGGGAGAATCAGCTCCACGTGCGCATTCCTCGCGTCGACGCCGAAGCGGCGTCGGTCGTGATCGACGGCGCGCTCGACGAGGCGGCGTGGCGATCCGCGGCGGTGTTGGCGGGCTTCTCTCAATTTTCGCCGCAGGACGGCGTGCCGGCCGCCGATTCGACGCAAGTGCTCTCTGTGGTACTCGAGCACGGCGCTGTACGTGGGAGTGCGCGCGTTCGAGTCGCACGGCGTCCGTGCACGCGACGCTCGCCGACCGCGACAAGATCTCGGCCGACGACAACGTGCAGCTGTTGATCGGCACGTTCCACGACCAGCGGCAGGCGTACGTGTTCGCGGTGAATCCGCTCGGCGTGCAGATGGACGGCATGCTCGTCGAGAACGGATTGGGCGCGCGCGGCAGTTGGACGCCGACGCTCGCCGGACGCGCGTCGGCCGATTTGAGTCAGGACTTCGTGTTCGAGTCGAAGGGGCGCCTTACCGAGTACGGGTACGAGGTCGAGATGCGCATTCCCTTCAAGAGCCTGAAGTATCAGTCGGCGGCGGAGCAGACGTGGGACCTCAACGTCGTGCGCGAGGTGCAGCACTCGGGCTACGAGGACAGTTGGGCGCCGGCAATTCGCACGAATGCGTCCTTCCTCGCGCAGTCGGGAACGATCGAGGGACTCACGGGGCTGGAACGCGGCGTCGTGCTCGACGTGAATCCGGTCGTGACGCAGCACGTCAACGGCGCGCCCGCGGCGGCGGGGTGGGGATATCAACGCCGAGAGGCCGCAGATCGGCGGCACCGCGCGATGGGGTTTGACCAACACGCTCACGATGACCGGCACCGCGCATCCGGATTTCGCCGAAGTCGAATCGGACGCCGGGCAATTCGTGATCGACCCGCGGCGGGCGCTGTTCTTTCCCGAGAAGCGGCCCTTCTTCATCGAGGGGCTCGAGTCGTTCAGCGTGCCGCACACGCTCATCTACACGCGCGACATCGCCGAGCCCGACGCGGCGGTCAAGCTCGCCGGGAAGGTGAGCGGCACGAGCGTCGGGTTCCTCACGGCGGCCGACAACGCGAGTCTCTCGGCGTCGGGGCACGACCGCGCGGTGTACGACATCCTGCGCGCGCAGCACGACTTCGGCGACCAGTCGCGAATCGGCGTCGCGTACACGGACCGCGTGTTGGGCGGCGACTACAACCGCGTCGCGGACGTCGACGGGCGAGTGGCGTTCGGCGACGCGTACAACGCGATCTTCCAGTACGCGCAGAGCTTCGACAAGACGCGCGACGTCGCGCGGAACGCGCCGCTCTGGACCGCCGCGATCGCGCGCAACGGCAAGCAGTACGGTTTCCGGTATTTCATCGACGGCATCGGCGACGACTTCCGCGCGGGCAGCGGGTTCATCTCGCGCGCGGGGATCGTGCACGGCCTCGCCGACGAGCGGTTCACCTGGTTCGCGGAGCGCGGGTCGAAGCTCGAGGCGATCACGGGCGACCTGAACTACGACGACACCTGGGAGTATTCGCACTTCGTGCGTCACGGCGACGCGCAGGACAAGAAGGTCCACGCGAGCGCGACGGCGGCATTTCGCGGCGGGTGGAACGTCGGCGCTCGGCGTCTACTGGGAGACGTTCGGCTGGGACTCGACGCTCTACGCCGGCTACCGGATTCTCGTCGCCCTCGGGCGACACGCTGCCGTTCACCGGGGTCGGCCGGATCTTCAACCGCGACTACGTGTTCACGCTCGCGACGCCGCAATGGTCGGCGTTCAACGCGAATCTGTTGTACGTGGGCGGCCAGGACGAGAACTTCTTCGAGTGGGCGCAGGCCAACATCAACCTGGTGACGCTCACGGTCAGCGTGCGGCCGAGCGACCGCGTGCGCGTGGACGGGTCGTACGCGTATCAGGATTTCTGGCGGCGCAGCGACGGGTCGCTCGTCGGGCGCAACGCGATCCCGCGGCTCAAGGTCGAGTACCAGCTGACGCGCTCGATCTTCGTGCGCGTCGTCGGCGAGTACGACCTGAGCGAGACCAACGATCTCCGCGACGAGACGCGAACGAACTACCCGCTGCTGGTGAACGGCTCGCTCGCGCTGGCGACGCGTTCGCGCGCACTGCGCGGCGACTATCTGTTCTCGTACACCCCGCGCCCCGGCACCGTCCTCTTCGTCGGGTACGGCAACGCCGGGAGCGGACTGCCCGACGCGACGCGGCGTTTCGACTTCGAGCCGATACACCGGTCGTCCGACTACTTCTTTCTCAAGTACTCGTATTTGTTCCGGATGTAGTTCGTCGCGCGTTCACGAAACTGCAACTACTCAACGCAGAGGACGCAGAGGCGCGGAGGAACGCAGAGGACAACCATAGAGGCCGGCTTCATCGCGCAACGAGCCGGGATGTTTCTTGTGAAAGCCGCTCGGGATGCGCTCGATACGTGGGGCCGCGAGCGTCCGCGCCGTGAGTGGCTCACCGAGCGGCAGTCCCAAAAAAATCACGGCTCGTTGCGCGACGGACCTTGGACTCGGCGGCAGTCCCCTGCGTCCTCCTGCGCCTCTGCGTCCCCTGCGTTGAGTAGTTGCAGTTTTCTCGGCGCACAAACAATCAGCGCCAGTCAGGCGCGACGAGGCCGGTCTTTCCGTCGAGATATTTGTCGAACCAGTAGAGCTGCCAGTCGAGGCTCTCGACGAGGTGCCGTGGCTCGCCCGTGCGCGTGAGGTTGTGGTTCTCGCGCGGGAAGAACACGATCTCGGCGGTCTTGCCGTAGTGCTTGAGCGCGCGGAACCACTGTTCGCCCTGCTCGATCGGCACGCGATAGTCGTTGTCGGAGTGCAGGATGAGAATCGGCGTCGTGACGTTTTGCACGTACTTGAGCGGCGAACGGTCCCAGTAGAGATCGTACTTCTGGAAGATGTCGCCGCCGAAGTCGCCGGCGTGGCCGTAGGCGCCGTCCCGCGTGCCGTCGTCGCTGATGAAGTTCGAGATGCTGCGCAGCGTGACCGCGGCCTTGAAGCGATTCGTGTGGCCGACGATCCAGTTCGTCATGTAGCCGCCGTAGCTGCCTCCGGTGACGCCGAGCCTCGTCGTGTCGATCCATGGATTCGAAGCGATTACAGCATCCAAACCGTTCATGACGTCGATGTAGTCCTTGCCGCCCCACTCGTTCTCGATGCCGCGCTGGAACGCGCGCCCGTATCCCGTCGACCCGCGCGGATTGGGGAAGAACACGCCCCATCCGTGCGCGGCGTAGACCTGGAACTCGTGGAACCAGTCGACGCCGTATTGCCCCGCGGGACCGCCGTGGATGCTCAGCACGAGCGGATACGTGCGCCCCGGCTGCCAGTTGAGCGGCTTCACGAGGAATCCGTCGACCGGCCATCCGTCGGCGCCCTTGTACGTCATCCGCTGCACCGGCGCGAGCGACGAGCGTCGACCAGAGCGCGGCGTTGTGATTCGACAGCTTTCGCTCGTGGAGCGAGTCGATGGCCGACGAGTAGACGTCGTCCATGTGCGTGAAGTCGTTCACCAGGTAGACCATGCGTCCGTTCGCCGAGATGCTCGGGCTGCGGACGGCTCGCGAGCCGGCGGTCACCTGCGTGAGGCGATGGTCGGCGATCTCGATGCGAAAGATCTGGTACTCGCCCTTGACGCCCGTGTCGAAGTACAGCGAGCGGCCGTCGCCGGACCACTGCAGGTCGGTCGGAATGAGATCGAGCGAAGGGAAGGGCGCCGTCGTCACGCCTCCGCCCACCGGCGCGATCATGATCTGCGGCGGCGCTTCCTCGGCGGCGGCCGTCACGTACGCGATCGACTTTCCGTCGGGCGACCAGCGGGGTGAGTTGTCCGGACCCTCGGCCGCGGAAATTTTCGTCGGGGCGCCGCCGTCGGCGCTGATCGTCCACACGTCGGTGTTGCGTCCGCCGTCGTACTCGTGCCCCGTTCGATCGGAGACGAACGCGATGCGCGCGCCGTCCGGCGACCATTGCGGATCGGTGTCGTTCCAGTCGTCGCCGTCGGTGATCTGACGCGCGTCGCCTGTGGCGAGGTCCACGATCCAGATGTGCGATCGCTTGTCGTCGTACCAGCCGGTGTCGTTGAACTTGTACGACAGGTGCGAGTAGTGGCGCACGTCGCTCAGCGCGGTCGCGGGCCGCTTGTCGCTCGGACCGCTGCGGCTCAAACAGGCGGCGCGGTTGCCCGCCGGCGACGGCACGCAGTTGGAGACGCCGTTCATGATGCTGGTCACCTTGCGCGGCGCCCCGCCGGCGAGCGACAGAATCCACAGCTGCGGCCTGCTCGCTCTCGGGACGCCGGCCGCCCGAGCTCGTGTCGGTCGACGCGCGCGCCGAGACGAATTCGATCGCCGAATTGTCGGCGAGCCATCGCGGAGCGCTCGGCGCCCACGCTTCGTCGATCAGCACGCGAGCCGGCGTGCTGCCGTCGGTGGGCGCGATCCACACGGAGGAGATTCGCCGATTCTGCGCGCGGTCCACGCGCGAGACGACGTACACGACACGCGCGCCGTCGGGCGAGATGTGTGGATCGGAGACGAGCTCGAACGAGAAGTAGTCCTGCGGCGTGATGCCGCGCGTCTGCGCGGCGGCGGACAGCGCCGGGACGGCGAGAAGAACGGCGACGATTGAATGAAGGCGCATGGCGCGGCGCGGGAGGGGAAGAAGTTGGCGCGGGCGTCGACGAGGGAAAATACGTCTTGGCGGGCACGGCCGCTCCGGCCGTGCGTCACAGCTCGAACCGCACTGGCTGGCGCGGCTGGTCCGGCCCGGCCAGCTTTGCGACAGATGCCGGCGACCAAAAAACGAACGAAAAAGAAGGCGGCGGCCGCACCAGCGGCTTCCCGCGGGCTGGACGCGCGCCGGCTTGCGTCCGCCTCTCCACCGGCGGGCGTCGAATCGCTCGGCAAGGCGATCGAAGCCGCCGGCGGGTCGGTGCTGGCGACCTACCGGGATCCGCTCGGGTCCAACTGGCAGATCCTCGCCGCGCTCCCGATCGACAAGGTCGAGCCGACTCCGTATCAGCGGGATCTCTCCGAGACGCACGTCGCGCGCGTCGCGAAGGCGATCGACCAGTTGGATCGCTATCTCGACCCCGTGATCGCCGTGCCCGGACCGAACGGCACGTACTGGTCGCCGAACGGCTATCACAGGCTCGGCGCGATGCGACAACTCGGCGCGAAGTCGATCATCGCCATCGTGGTTCCGGAGCCCGAGGTCGCGCACCGGATTCTGATTCTCAACACGGAGAAGGCGCACAACCTCCGCGAACGAGCGCTCGAAGTGGCGCGGCTCGCCGAGGGGCTCGCGAGCCTCGACGACCGCCCGGAGAAGGAATTCGCCACCGAGTTCGAGGAGCCCGCGCTGCTGACGCTCGGCTTCTGCTACATGGAGAACGGGCGGTTCTCGGGCGGCGCGTACCATCCGATTCTCAAGCGCTGCGACAAGTTTCTTTCGTCCAAGCTGTCCACCGCCCTCGAGACGCGCAAAGCGCGCGCGGCAAAGCTGCTCGAGCTGAACGAGCTGGTGAACCAGGCGGTCGCGAACCTCAAGAGCAAAGGACTCGAGAGCCCGTATCTCAAGGCGTTCGTCGTCGCCCGCATCAATCCACTCCGCTTTCAGCGCAAGCCGACCGCCGACTTCGACGAGACGATCGACAAGATGCTGGGGAGCGCGCGGCGCTTCGACCCCGGCAAGATCAAGGCGGACCAGGTCGCGCGCACCGGCGGCGCTCCGTCGACGGAGGAGTGACGACGTCGAGTCTCGTCCAACCGCGCGTGCCGTTGCTGTCTGGTCCCACGCCGGTGCAAGAGGTTCCTCGCCTGCGCGCCGCTCTCGGCGGCGGACCGACGCTGCTCGTGAAGCGCGACGACTCGATTCCGTTCGGCTTCGGCGGCAACAAGGTGCGCAAGCTGGAGTTCGTGCTCGCCGAGGCGGTCGCGCGGGGCGCGGACACGCTGGTGACGGTCGGCGGCGTGCAATCGAATCACGCGCGCGCGACGGCCGCCGCGGCGGCGTCGCTCGGACTTCAGTGCGTGCTGATCCTCAACGGACTGCCGCCCGCCCACCCGACCGCGAACGCGTTGCTCGATCGCATGCTGGGCGCCGAGATCGAGTACATCGAGTCGAGGGCGGCGCGAACCGGCGCCGGTGAGCGCGTGATGCGTCGGCTGCGCGCCGAGGGTCGCCGTCCGTTCTTCGTGCCGCTCGGCGCGTCGACGGTGGTCGGCGCCCTGGGCTTCGTCGCGGCGATCGAGGAGCTGCTCGAGCAGGGCGTGCTACCGGACGTGATCGTCCACGCGGGGTCGTCGGGTGGAACGCAAGCGGGGCTCGTCGCGGGTGTGGCGCGATACCGGCTTCACACGCGCGTCATCGCCGTGAGCGCCGACGATTCGGCCGACGCGATCCGATCCGGCGTGCGCGCGATCGTGCGCGGCATTGGAGGACTCGAATCGTTCGACGGTGACATCGAGGTCGACGATTCGTGGGTCGGCGACGGCTACGGCATACCGACGAACGCGTCGCGCGAGGCGCAGTCGCTCGCGGCGCGGACCGAAGCGCTGTTCGTGGACCACACCTACACGGCGAAAGCGCTCGGCGCGCTGATTTCGTACGTGCGCGACGAGCGCTTCACTCCGGATCAGACGATTCTGTTTTGGCACACGGGCGGGCAGGTGGGGCTCTTCGCGTAGGCGCTGGACGGCTGGACGGCTGGACGGCTGGACAGGCTGGACGGCTGAGCGAGAAACTGCGCGCGGTCCAGCTGTCTAGCTGTCTAGCTGTCTAGCTGTCTAGCTGTCTAGCCCTCGTTACCGGTGAGTCCGCTCGATCCACGCCCCCGTCTTGTCGCGGGCGACCATGTACACGACGCCGCCCTTGCCGAAGCCGACGATCGTCCGGCCGGCCGGGAATCTGCACGCGATCGGCGAGAGCGCCCTGGCTGTTGATCACGTCGTAGATCAATCCGCCGATCGCGCCCGCGCGCGTGGCGCTCGTCCGAACCCAGACGTTGCCATCCTCGTCGGCGCGAGCGGCGCCCTGGCTGAACGCGGGGCGGTAGTCGGGAAGCTCGCTCGCGCTGACGAACGACGGCTGCATCCCGCCGCCCATGCTCGCGATCTTGTTCCCGACGCCGCCGCCATCGCCGCCGGCTCGGTCTGAAAGCTCATGACGACCATGCCGCCGGGCGGCGCCCGGGCCGCCGCCGCGCGCGCCGCCTGCGATGACGGCGTTCCCGTCACCGGGACCGGCCGCGCGCGCCCGGTCCAGAGCGGCCTTCGCCGAATCGATGACCGCGACCTTCTCTTCGTCGCTGAGGCGCTGCCAATCGAACGGGACCTTCGTCGCCGACGCGAGCGTTCCGTCGGCCTTGAGGATGTCGACGTGGTAGTCTTGCCCGCGCACGATGGCGATCGAACCGTTCGACAGCACGGCCCAGTCGTCGACGATCGGCATGGGATTCAGCTCGCTCGTCGCCGTCATCCCTTTGTCCGTCTGGACGATGTTCATCTTCGTCTTGGGAATCTTGTAATACGCGGCCGTGTCGACCTTGCGCGTGGCGAGATCGACGCGAACGATCGCGGTCGAGTCGGGGAAGTCCGGCATCGCGAAACCGCCGCTCCGCCGCCGCCGCCTTTGCTGCCGCCCTGCTGCGTGATGCGAAGACCGCCGCTCCGATAGACGAGGCGTCCCGCGCGCGTCGACGCCCGGAGTGCCGAGGAGGTTGTTGCCGAGGCTGCCCGCGTCCTGCGAGCGCGGCACCGACGCGACGCGCGCGATCTTGCCGTTGGGGTCGATGACGAACATCGACAAGCCCGCCGGATCGACGAACAGTGTCGAGTCGCCGACATATCGAATGAGTCCACCGGCTCGGGTTCCGTACGAGTTCAGCTGGCCGCTTGCCGAGTCGGCCAGCACGAACGCGTTGGCGAGCCCGGGATCGAGAATCGTGAGCTGTCGGTTATTGATGTCGTTGACGAGTAGACGGCCGCCGGCGAACTGGCGCACCGCCGCGACCATCGCGAACTCCGGTTTCGACGACGCGTCGGGAGCGTTGATGAGGCGGATGGGCGGAGTCTGCGCCGCCGCGGCGAGCGGGCCGAGCGCGATGAGCGGAAGGATGTGTTTGCGCATGAGAATGTTGGAATGGACGGAGATCACGGGGTGCCTGACTTGATGATGACCTGCATGCCGCCGCCGCCGGCTCCCGCCGGAACGGCCCCGCCGCCGGGGAGCATGATCATTCCCAAGCCGGTGCCGGTCGTGCCGGAACGGACGGACGCGAGGTAGCGGGTGTCGAGATACGGACCGACGAACGACGGCAGCTTGCGCATCTGCGCGCTGGAGAGGATGCCGCGCACGGTGGGCGCGAGGCGGATCAGCGCGTCGACGGACGCCTCACGAGCCGTCTTGTACTTGTCGTAGGCCGCGTCCTGGTCGTACCGCTCGGGGAGCGTGGCGAGGTACTTCACCACGGGCGTCCAGATCGAGTCGAGCGAGATCGTGTACTGGCGGTTGAGCACCGCGATGCTGTCCGCCTGGGTGCCGTCGAGCTCCAGCGTGTCGGCCTGGCGAAGGATCTGGGCCATCGGGTTCATGACGCCGCCCGAACCATAGAACGCGCGGAGCAACGGCTCCGGCGCCTTCGTGCCTTGCGTCGTGCGGCCGCGATCGAGCAGCTGCGTGAGATCCTGCCGCTCGCGCGCCGGCCCCACGTCCACGCGCAGCAGCGCCGTGAGCGTGACCGGCGCGCGAATCGCCGATTGCGACAGCGCCGTCGCGCCGAACCGCGGATTCACGTCGTACTTGTACGTCTTCGTGACCGGATCGAACCCGCGGACGAAAAGCAGCTGCGACGTGGGAATGAACGGCTGGCCCCAACCGTGGAGGTGGTCTTCGCCGTGCATGATCACGTCGGCCGCGGCGAGGGGATTCGCGATCTGGAACGAGATGTTGGCGCGCTGCGGCATCCGCACCTTCACCGGGTTGAACGAGAAGGTGAGAAACGCGCTCGACGTCCACGGTCCCTGACACGAGTTGCGCGCCGCGACCTTGTTGATCTGGCTCTCGAGACAGTCGCGCGCCGAGCGCGAGCCGGTCGCGAAGAGTTTTTGCATTCCCGCCGCGAGCGCCGAGTCGGCGGTCTTCGCCGGGTCGAAGACGAACGCGCGGTCGTTCGAGTAGCCGTCGCCGTTGATGTCGCCGCTGACGAGCGGCGAGTAAGGCGTGCCCGACCGGAACGAGCCGTTCCACGACAGCCGGATCAAGTCGAACGCGTTGTAGGTCAGGCCGTAGACGATCTGGTGGCGCGAGTCGAAGCTCGACCGCGCCCACGACGCGTCCAGGGGATTGCCGTCGGTGTTGGAGAAGCCCGCGCACGCGCTCGCGCGCGTTGGCGTAGACGTACGACAGGCTCCACGAGTAGTTGGAGCTGAACGTCGAAGGGCGGACCTGGAAGGTGAGCTGCCGCGCCTCCGACTCCATGTCGGAGCGAAGCTCGCCGACGTGGGTGAACGCCGGATTCAGTCGCGACTCGCCCGGAGCGATTCCGCCGGTCGTCGGGACGATGTTCGACGCGCGCGCGTAGACCGGGCGCCCGCCTTCGCCCGCTAGGGCGAACTGTTCCACCGGGTTGAAGTTCACGTCGAACGTGCTCGGCTGGTCGAGGTTCAGCGAGTACGTCGCGTCGACGGAGGCGAGGAACAGGTTGTCGAGGATCGAGCCGTTCCACTGGAGGTTCGAGCGCAACGCCCGCGGCGCCGAGTACTTCTTGTCGAACACCGTGACGTTCGGCGCGGTGCTGGCGAACACGCCGCCTGTCGTGCCGTCGGCGCACTGCGTCGGAACGGAGCCGAGGCTGGCCGCGTAGGCGGCCCAGTTCGGCGTGGGCGTCGCGACGCCGACGCACAAGAGCTGCTGCACGGCGGACGGCAGCCCTGTGTTGTCGAGCGCGGCGCCGATGGTCTGAGCATTCGGCGTGCTTTGGAACAGGCCGATGCCGCCGCGGATCACCGCGCGGGGCCCGCGAACCGCGCCTTGGAACGCGGAGATCTGCGGCGCCGTCCCGTACGTCCACGAGAATCCGACGCGCGGGCTCGCGTAGATCTTGTTCGGCACGTAATCGTTGCGAAGGCCGAACGCCTGCTCGACGGCCGGATTGAAGTCCGGTGTGTTCGCGAAGCGATTTCCGTCGAGTCGCAGGCCGTATTGAATCTGGAAATCGTCAGTCGGCCGGTATGAATCCCCCAACGACGTGCCGAGGACGTACTGCCCGTCGCTCCGCGCGCGCGGCGTGAGCTGACGGGTGAACGACGCCGGGCAGGCCGCCCGCCAGATCGCCGAGCGAATTGAAGCTGAACGTTCCGAGCTCGTTGGTGCTGAGATCCTGCGTGTACTGATCGTGGCGCAGCTCGGTCGTGAGCTTGAGCCGATGCTTGTTGTTCTCGCTGAACCACGACAGCGTGTTCATCGCCTGCGCCGTCGTCGTGGTCATGTTGACGTCCATCGTCGGGTTGCCGCCGAACGCGAGGCTCTGCACGCCGGACGTGCCGTCGGCGAAGTTCGAATTCACGCGCACCGACCCGTTCGGCAGATCGATGAACGGATTGCCGTAGAACCGCATCCGATTGACGCCGATCTGCGTCTCGCTCAGTACGCCGAAGCCGTAATAGCCGGAGTGCTTGGCCTGGACCCCGCCGTACCAGTTCACCCGCTCGCCGCCGTGCGACGGCAGCTCGGTGCTCGACAGCCCCGACGGATCCTGGCGGTTCCACGATCCATTGAACGTGATGTTCACCGCCTGACCCGTCGTCGACGACGGCGGCGCCCAGTCCAGCGTGCCGAAGATCAGTGCGTTGTCGCTGAGACGCGCGCCCGGGATTCCACCGATGCTCGGCGGAACGTTGTCCCGTCCGAGAATGTTCAGGAGATTCTGGACGGAATCCTCGGAAACGCCGACGGCGCGGAGTCCGAGCGCGTCGGTGTTGAGGAGGCTCTGCAGATCAGACGATCGCCGTCCCGCCTGATACGCGAGCGAGAAGAACGACTTGTCCGTCTGGAGCGGGCCGGAGAAAAGCCCGCCGGCCGAGAGATTGTGGTATTGCTGGCCGAGCTGGCGCCCGGCGGGATCCGTCCACTGCATCTGCGGCGCGTCGAAATTGAAGCTCGACGTTCGAATCTCGTAGTTCGAGCCCGGGCGCGAGCGGACGTTGAGCAACCCGCCGCTGAAGTTTCCGCGGGAAACGTCGTACGGCGACGTGGCCAGCGACGTCGAGACGTTCGCGTCGCGCGGCAGATTCGAGCCGCCGAAGTTCATTCCGTTGAGCGTCGTGGCGTTCTGGTCCGGCGACAGGCCGAGCACCGAGAAGCCGTTGGGGTTCCCGTCGGCGCCCGGGATCAGCTGCACGCCGGGGAGCGATGCGGCGAGCGCCGCGAGGTCGCCCAGTTGGTCCGCGGAGACGTTGGCCGCCGACGCCGAGCGTTCGCTGCCGCTGATGTCGGGGACGTCGTTGCGTCCCACGCGTTGACGCTCGCCCTTCACCTCGACTGCGTCGAGCCGCTCGGCGACCCGTTGGAGCCTGGCGTCGGCGACGAGGATCTCCTGGTCGCCCGTGCGCTTGATCTCGAACCGGCGCCCGGCGAAGCCGAGCGCGGCGACGTTCACGAAGTAGTCGCCCTCGTCTCCCGGGAAGGTGACCGTGTAGCGGCCGTTCTTATCGGTCCGCGCCGTCCGGGTGACGTTGCCGGTCAGCGACGTGACGGTGATCGTGGCGCGTTCGACGGGAAGGCTGTCCGGGCCGATGATGCGGCCGCGGATGACGTCCGTCTGCGCGGCGGCGGACGGCGAATGCAGTGCGATCGCACCGACGACCGACAGTGCGACGATGATGCTGCGTCGGAAACTCACGGCGAAACTCGGGCTGAAGTAAGTGGTGGGGACAGCCTGGCGAATTCCAGCGGCAGCCGGCACAGCATCCTTCTCCGGCTCGTGGGCTTAGTCTCACCGGGGCGGCCGCAGGGTTTACCGGCATTGCGCGCGGGTGCCGTCGTGGGATTCGCGCTGGGCAATCTAGGGGCGGGCACAGCGGCGTGAAGCGGCCCAGTCCAAGCGCACCCATATGGAAGTAACCGGATTGTGCCTCGACGAAATCGACGTCATGTTGGCGGCCGGCTTTCGCTGCGCGGCGGAGATCGGCGCGATGACGCGTCGTCCCAGTGGCCGTGTCGGCGGCGGAGGCGAAGTGGCCGCGGGGGGGACGTGGAGGATTGCTCGTGAGATCGCTCGACGAACTGTTCGACGCGTCGCGCGCCGGAGATCGAGATGCGGCGGCGCGCGTGCTGGCGCGATCACCTGAGTTGGCGCGTGTCACCGGACCGCATCCGATCTGGGGCGGGGAACCGACGGCGCTCCACGTCGCGGTCGAGAACGGGCGGGCCGACGTCGCCGCGCTTCTGCTCGAGGCCGGGGCCGACCCGAATCACCCGAGCGACATGTACGACGGGTGGACGCCGATGCTCATCGCGGCGGGGCGCGAGTCGCGCGAGCTCGTCGACCTTCTTCGCGCGCACGGCGCGCACGTCGACGCCTGGGAAGCGGCCGCGCTCGGCGACCTCCCGAGGCTTTCCGAGGTCGTCGAACAAAGGCCCGCGGTCGTCCGCGAGCGCCGCGCGAACGAGGCGCCGCCGCTGCACTTCGCGGCGACCGTGGACGTCGCGCGGTTGCTCGTCGAAGCACGGCGCCGAGCTCGACGCGCTCGACAAGTACGGCGCGACGGCCGCGCGGTCGGCGGCCTATGGCCGCCGCACGCGGCGCCCTGTTGCGAGATTCCTCATGGAGGCGAGCGGCGAAACCGACGCCTGGCTGCTCGCCGCCGTCGATGACGTGGACGGCTTGCTGGCGCTGGCGGAGCGCGGCGCCGACATCCTCACCGCGCGCCGCGGCGGATTGAATCCGGCGAGCGGATTCGGCGAGACGCCGCTGCACACGGCCGCGGCGCTCGCCAATCTCGCGACGGTGAGCCTCCTGATCGCGCAGGGCGTGGACGTCGACATTTCGTCGGGACCGAAAGGCGACCGCCCACTCCACTACGCCGCCAAGCGGAACGCGCGCGACGTGGTCGACGCGCTGCTGGCCGCCGGCGCCAACCCGCGGCTCAAGGACGCCGACCACGAAGCGACTCCCGCCGACTGGGCGCGCTTCGCCGGCCATTTCGCGTTGGCCTCGTACTTAGAAGACTTAGAAGTGACCTGACTCACTTAGAAAGACTCAGAAGCCGCCTGATCGTCGGGGTGTTGCGAACGCGTGTGCCCCTCGTCACAGAGGGTGTGTGCGGGCCGCCCTAGGTGTTCAACCGCCGTCATAGGGCACCTTTACGTGGGGCCGCGCGATGGTCGTGCGGCCGTTCAACCCATGACTCTCATGCGCAACCGTCTCCTCGTTTCCTCGCTCGCTCTTCTCTCCGTCGCCTGCACGAACACGCAGGAGCGTCAGCGCGCCGACAGCTCGCTGGCTCTCGTGACGCAGCAGCGCGCGCTCCTCGGCAAGCTCTCGGCGGAGCGCGACTCGGTGTCGCAGACGCTCGCCGACGCGAACCTCTTCATCGGCCGGATCGACAGCTCGATCTCGCGCGTGAAAGGCCTCGGCCCGAGCTCGCGCAAGAAGGCGTCCGAGAGCGGCATCGAGGATCAGCTTCGCGCTCGCAAGGACATGCTCCGCCGCGTCGACGCGCTCGTCGAGCGCGCGCGCTCCACGGCGCGGCAGGTCACTGATCTCAAGAAGCAGCACGAGCAGCTGCTCGCGGCGAACGGCAAGCTCACCGACCAGAACCGCGCGCTCAAGGATTCGATCGCGGCCGACGTGAGGCACATCGCCGAGCTGATGACGAGCGTCGATCAGCAGGCGCAGACGATCGTGCTGCTCCAGGGCCGCATCGACGAGATGGGCAAGGAGCTCGAGACCGTCCGGACCGAGTCGGCCAAGGCCTACTATGTGGTCGGCACGGAAGACGAGCTTCTCCAGAAGGGCGTGATCACGCGCGAAGGCGGCGCGAATCTCCTGGTTCACCGGTTCGGCCGCACGCTGGTTCCGGCGCGCGACCTCACGCCGGCGGAATTCACGGCGATCGACACGCGCGCCGTGCGTACGATCTCGCTCCCGGACTCGACGCGAGAATATCAGATCGTCTCGCGGCAGAGCCTCGACGACGCCAAAGTCACGGCGCGCGACGGCGCGAAGTTCCACGGGCCGCTCCAGATCGCGGAAGCCGACAAGTTCTGGGCGACGTCGAAGTACCTGATCATCGTCCAGCGCTAGAACGCGCCTCACTCGCAAATCGAGCTCGCCTCGGCATCGACTGCCGAGGCGAGTTCGTTTGTACGGCACACCCCGTGCGAAACCCGCCCGAAAGCGGCGCGGCGACGCCGCGTCGAGCGACGCAACGCGCCGGCCCCAACAGTGAGGAGACGCACATGGCCCAGAACGACCAGGACTTCGAGTGCCGTCAATGCGGCGCACATTTCGACTCGCGTGATCAGCTGGACCGCCACACCCGTCAGCAGCACACCGCGCAAGCCGGATCATCGCAGTCCGGATCGTCGTCCGATTCTGGACGCGGGCAGGATGGCCAGGGCTTCGACGACGACGGCAGCGATCTGAACAACTAAGTTCGCTCCGCCGCCGCGTCGCCAGGACGGGGTCGCGGCGACGATCGACTTTTCGCGCCGGGCGCGAGGCTTCGAGCCTCGACGCCCGGCGCTTATTTTTTGGGTGCCCTAAAGAGTCGCTGGTTGCGCGACGCGCGGTGTTCAGGCAACTGGACTCGCACCGTGCACCCTGCCAACATAGGGTCTGCCGCCCGCGTAACGGTTCTGTCCGAAGCCGGGCCGTAAGTCGTTTCTCCCCTTTCCGAGCATCACCCCGCCGTGTCGTCACCCACCAAACAACAGACCCGCCGCGCCTCGTACACCGGCCCCGCCCGCAGCTCCGGAACGGCCGGATCGAGCGCGTCGCCGGTCACCAATCGGCTGCTCCCACTGGTCGTCCTTCTTTTCATTGGAAGCGGCTGCGCGGCGCTGATTTACGAGATCGTCTGGTTTCAGCTCCTGAGTCTCATCATCGGATCGTCGGCGGTGTCGCTCGGGGTGCTGCTCGGCACGTTCATGGGCGGCATGTGCATCGGCAGCCTCTACCTCTCCCGGTTCGTGTCGCGCCGCCAACACCCGCTCCGCGTCTACGCGTTGCTCGAGTTGGCGATCGCCGCCTTCGGACTGCTCGTGTTGTGGGGACTGCCGTACGCCGGCGGTTTGTACTTCGCGATCGCGCTGCACGGCACGGCGGATCTGCTGGTTCGCGGCCTCTTCTGCGCGCTCTGCCTGTTGCCGCCGACGCTGCTCATGGGCGCGACGCTCCCGGCGATCGCCCGCTGGGTCGAGACGACCCCCGAAGGCGTTGCCTGGCTGGGCTTCTTCTACGGCGGCAACATCGCCGGCGCGGTGCTCGGCTGCCTGCTCGCCGGCTTCTATCTCCTTCGCGTTCACGACATGGCGGTGGCGACATACGTCGCCGTGGCCATCGACGTGATCGTCGCCGGGATCAGCATCGCGCTCGCTCGCGCGACAGCCTATCCCGGCGCGGATGATCAGACCGCCGACGAGACGGAGCCCGGCTCGATCGTTCCGGCCGGCGCCTGGCCGGTGTATGTCGCGATCGGACTGTCGGGCGCGACCGCGCTCGCCGCCGAGGCGGTTTGGACGCGTCTGTTGTCGCTGTTGCTCGGCGCGACGACGTACACGTTCTCGCTGATCCTCGCCGCGTTCCTGCTCGGGCTGGGTCTCGGAAGCACCGTCGGATCGGTCGTCGCGCGGACGGCCAAGCAGCCGCGGCTCGCGCTGGGCGTGTGTCAGCTGCTGCTCACCGGCGCGATCGCGTGGGCCGCGTACTCGATGACGAAGATCCTACCGTACTGGCCGGTGAGTCCCGGCCTGGCCGTCGACGCCACACCGACGTTCCAGATCGACTTGGTGCGCTGCATCTGGTCGGTGTTCCCCGCCGCCGTGCTCTGGGGCGCGAGCTTCCCGCTCGCGCTCGCGGCGGTGGGTCGCGGCGCGAAGGATCCGGCGCGACTCGTCGGCAGCGTGTACGCCGCCAACACGATCGGCGGAATCATCGGCGCGCTGTTCGGCAGCCTGTTGATCATCGCGTGGCTCGGCACGCGGACCTCGCAGCGCCTGTTGATCGCCGTGGCGGCGTTGAGCGCGTTGATCACGCTCGTTCCGGTCGCCGTTGAGGGCGTGTCGAAGCTGACGACCACGCCGCGCCGCACCTGGCTCGGCGTCGCGACGGCGGCGATCGCCGTCCTGCTGATGATGAGCGTGCCGCCCGTGCCGCCTCTGCTCGTCGGGTACGGCCGCTGGTTCGCGACGCGACTCGAGAACGCCAACGACTTCATCTACGTCGGCGAAGGGATGACCGCGTCGGTCGCGGTGTCGCAACTCTCGAACGGCGTGCTGAACTACCACAACGCCGGCAAGGTGCAGGCGTCGAGCGAGCCGCAGGACATGCGGCTGCAGCGCATGCTCGGCCACCTGACGACGCTGTTGCCGCCGCACCCCAACTCGGTGCTCGTCATCGGCTGCGGCGCGGGCGTGACGGCGGGCGCGGTGAGCATCGATCCGGCGCTGCAGAGCGAGACGATCGCCGAGATCGAGCCGCTGGTGCCGGCGGTGGTGTCGAAGTATTTCGGCGCGCACAACTACAACGTCGTCACGAACCCCAAGGTGCACGTCGAGATCGACGACGCGCGTCACTTCATTCTCACGACGAAACAGAAGTTCGACGCGGTCACGTCCGATCCGCTCGATCCGTGGGTGAAGGGCGCCGCGACGCTCTACACGAAGGAGTTCTTCGACGTCGTCAAGGAGCACTTGAATCCCGGCGGCGTCGTCACGCTGTTCGTGCAGCTCTACGAGAGCAGCCCCGAAGCGGTGAAGAGCGAGGTCGCGACGTTCTTCCAGGCGTTCCCGAACGGCGTCGTGTTCGGCAACACGAACAACGGTGCGGGCTACGACCTCGTGCTCGTCGGGCAGATGGGAACGATGCACATCAACGTCGACGACATCGAGCAGCGTCTCCAGAGCCCGCAGTACGCGCAGGTCGCGCAGTCGCTCCACGAGATCGGCATCAACTCGGCGACCGAGCTGTTCGCGACGTTCGCCGGGAACGAGCCGATGCTGCGGCCGTGGCTCGCCGACGCGCAGATCAATCACGACCGCAACCTGCGGCTTCAGTTCCTGGCCGGCCTCGGATTGAATCGCTACGACCAAGCGACCATCTACAGTCAGATGCTCCAGTACCGGCGCTTTCCCGACGGTCTGTTCGCGGCGTCGCCCGAGCGAATGGCGCAGATCCGCATGGCGACGGGCGGAGCGGAGTAGCGGACCGCGGAGACAGGCACGACGGCTTAGCTTCCCGTCGTGCCTCCCCCCACTCCCCGCACGTCCGATCTCATCCGGCATCGGCCAGCCGGAGTTTCGCCGAACCACGCTGGCGTCTGTTCGTCGCCGGTTTCGCCACGTTCGCGCTGCTCTACTGCGTGCAGCCGCTGATGCCGGTGTTCGCGCGCGAATTTCACGTGAGCGGCGCGGAGAGCAGTCTTCCGTTGTCGCTCACGACGGGATTTCTGGCGCCGGCGTTGATCGTCGCGGGCACGTTCTCCGAGGCGCGCGGGCGTGTGCCGCTGATGCTCAGCTCACTGCTTGCGGCCGCGCTTCTCACGATCGCGTGCGCGCTCGCCCCGCGTTGGGGCGTGCTTCTAGCGCTTCGCGCGCTGGCGGGGATTTCGTTCGCGGGACTGCCCGCGATCTCGATGGCCTACCTGAGCGAGGAAGTGCACCCGAACTCGATCGGGCTGGCGATGGGTCTGGCGATCGGCGGCAACGGCCTCGGAGGAATGAGCGGTCGGCTGCTCACGGCGCTCGTCGCCGATCTGCTGTCGTGGCGCTGGGCGATGGCCGTGATCGGGGCGCTCGGCGTCGCCGCGACGCTCGTCGCCTGGCGAACGCTTCCGCCCTCGCGCCACTTCAAGCCGCATCCGCTGCGAATTGGCGCGCTGTCGTTCACGTTCTGGGAGCAGCTGCGCGACGCGCGCCTCGTGCCGCTCTACTGCGAGGGCTTTCTTCTCGGCGGCGCGTTCGTGGCGACGTACAATTACGTCACCTATCACCTTCTGGCCGAGCCGTACTCGCTGAGTCACGCCGCCGTGGGATTCATCTTCGTCGTCTATCTGGTCGGGATCGTCGCGTCGGCTTGGATCGGATCGGTCGCCGATCGAGCGGGCCGACGACTCGATGCTGGCGTCGATGGCCGTTCTGATGCTCGCCGGCATCGCGCTCACGACGCTCCGGCCGCTCGCGCTGGTGATCGCCGGCGTCGCCGTCGTCACGTTCGGGTTTTTCGGCGGACACTCGGTGGCGAGCAGCTGGGTCGGACTGCGCGCGACTCACGCGAAGGCGCAGGCGGCGGCGCTCTACTTGTTCTTCTACTATCTCGGATCGAGCGTCGTCGGCTCGGCGGGCGGACTGTTTTGGGATCGCTGGCGATGGCCTGGAGTGGCGTCGTTCGTCGCGGCGTTGTCGGTGACGTCGTTCGTGGTCGCGTTGGGACTCACCCGCCTCGCCGGCGCCGTCGGCGGCTCCCGCGGTCTGATGCGATCGCCCGACGAGCTGTGCGCGATGTTCGATCGGCTCGGGTTGGCGTACGAGCGCCACCGGCACGCGCCGGTACATACGTGCGAGGAAGCCGAGTCGGCGATTCAGGGGAGCGACGCGGTGCAGACCAAGAACCTCTTTCTGCGCGACAAGCGCGGCCGCCGCCACTTTCTGCTCGTGACGACGTGCGCGAAGGCGGTGGACGTCAAGCGATTCGCCGACACCGCCGACGCGGATCATCTGAGCTTCGGCTCGCCCGACCGCCTGATGCGGCATCTGGGCGTCGAGCCCGGTTCGGTGACCGTTTTCGGCCTCGTGAACGACGAGGCGCACGGCGTGGAGCTGTTCGTCGACCGCGACGTCTGGAACGTCGCGCGATGGAGATGTCATCCGCTGATCAACAGCGAGACGATCGTGATGGGCCGCGGCGACATCGAGCGCTTTCTCGAGCAGACCGGGCACACGCCACGAGTCGTCAGCGTAGAGACGAGGCCGCCAGAGTCCTGAGAGTGCCAGCGAAGGGATCGGTGACGAACGATCCTTGCACTTTAGGCGACCGTGATGACCGTCCCATCCACCGCTGGGTCGCGGGGTTTCGACTGGTTCCGCCGGTTCGCGCAGCGCTTCGCGCGGTCGGTGGGGTCGCCGTGGGCGTTCGCCGCGGCGCTCGCGGTCGTGCTCGCCTGGGCGATCGCCGGTCCGATCTTCGGATTCTCGAACGCCTGGCAGCTGATCATCAATACCGGAACGACCATCATGACCTTCCTGATGGTGTTCGTCATTCAGAATACTCAGAACCGCGACTCGCAGGTCACGCAGCTCAAGCTCGACGAGCTGATTCGCGCCGTTCGCCAGGCGCGGAACGAGTTGGTGAACATGGAGGGGCTGAGCGACGACGAGCTGCTGGCTCTTCAGCGGCAGTTCGAGGAGCTGCGCGTCCGGGCGGAAGCTCACCGGACGTCGCGGCGGCGCGTGGGTGAGCACGACCTGGACGTCGCGCGGGAGGAACTGCCCGTCGACCAGAGGGAATTACCGCATCCGGAGCCGGACTAGCGCTGGCGCGGTAGTCCGAGGACCCGCAGCTCGGTCGTTTGACGACTGAGTTCGTTCCTTAGAGGATTCAGCTGGTTCTCTAGAGGACTGGGTGACAGCCGCCGAGCCATGCGGTCGGACGCACATCAAGCGATCGAGACCGTCTTCTATTGAAGAGTGCCGGCGCCGCTCATGGTGTACGCCGCCCAATAGTAGGGCGCGCTATAGCGCGGGTCGTGAATCATCGCCCGCTGTGCCGCGGCGAGCGCGGATGCTGGAGTAGATTCGTCGAGCGCGCCATAGAAGCGCGTCGCGAATTCCGTCGCGCCCGCGGTCGTCGATTCGCCAGAGCGTGGCGACCACGTTGCGCGCGCCGGCGAACAGGAACGCTTGCGCCAGCGTCGTGTAGTCTTCGCCGGTGTGAAAGCTCGCCTGACCCGAAGCGCCGAGCGCGGTCTCGCATCCCGACAAGTAGACGAGTCGGCTTCGGACGTCGAGCCCCAGCACCTCATGCGTCTCTAGTCGTCCATCGTTGTCAGGGCGCGTGTCCGCCGCGCTCGCGGCCGAGCCAGCACCACAGCGGAGAACATCGGCCGGTCGGCGTCGAGTGTGCCATGCGACGCGACGTGAACGATCGACGCATCGTGCAGCGCGCCGCGCACGGCCAACTCCGACGCGTCGGCGTCGATCCTCGGGTTCGCGGTCAACGCGCGCGATACTGCGGCCGCCTCGTCGCGCGACGCCGGCAACTCCTTCGTCAGTGGCGCGAATACCTCGTTGCCGCTCGTGGCGGCTCCGATCGTCGATGGCGCAATGGCACGAGCGCCGACGCGGACGTCAACGTGAGGATCGAGAACCGCTCGGCGAGATAGGGGGCGGTGGCCGACTCGCGCAGCGCGGCAAAGGGCAAGTACGTCAGCGCGCCGTGCGGGACGACGACGAGTCCCTCGGCGCCGACGAGCAGCCCGCGGCGTCTCGAGCGGCTGCACGAGGTTCGCGTAGAGCGCGGTGAGCGGGGCCGACGCATTCGCGCGTCGCCCGGCAATAAGGTCGCGAGCCAAGCGCGCCTGCTCGGCGATGCGTCGTCGCTCGTGACCGGCACGACGACGAAATGAGTCGATTGTCGAGAAAGCACGAAGATCAGGAGGCGATCGTCGGCGGCGAAGTACTCGACGAGGCGCTCCTCGGGCACCAGCGATCGCTCGATCGCCGCGACATCGACTGTGCTCGCGCCGACGATCGCGCCGCGCGATGGCACTTCGATTCATACGATCGACGAGGCTGTCGTACGACGCTCGCGCGGCCACCAGCGCGCGTTCGGTCGCCCCTGATGACGGGCGCGGCGCGCGATCGGCTCACCTGCGGCGAGCGATGTGTCGTGTCGGCGATTCGCAACTGTTCGACGAGCGCATTGACGCGCTGCAGCAAGCTGTCCGCCGCGGCCAGTTCACCGGCGGCGCCGACGCGGGGAAGCTCGCGACGCGCGGCACTCGAGTTGATCGATCAGCGCGCGTCCTCGCGCCGCGTCGGCGACACGAAACGCGTCGTCGACTCTGATTCAGTGCGAGCAGCGTCATGACGAGGTCGGCATAGGTACGGCTGCGCTCCGACGCGTACGACGTGCGCAGCGCCGGCGATCCGACCTGCCGGCTGAGGCGCTCGACCGCGTCGACCGCCCGACGGCCCGCGCGGCCGGCGGCCCGATAATCGCCTTTTCGAAAAAGCGCGCGCGCACGGAGCGCCTCGGCTTCGGCGCGTTCGCCGGCCGACAGGAGCGCCGTGTCCGCCCGCGGCGATTCGAGCGCCGCAAGGACCGCGTCGCTTTGCTTCGCGATGTCGGCGACACGGGCCGAGCCAAGCGCGAATTGGATGCGAGCGATGCCGGAGCCCAGCTTGTCCGCGAGCTCGCGCGCCTTCGCAAGCGCGGCCGTCGCGACGGCGCTATCCCCGACACGCTGTGCAAGCTCGGCCACGTCCAGACGGGCGATCAACTCGTCGATCGGCGAGTCGGCCGCACTGTTGGCGCGTCGCGGCGTCGTTGCGCGAGCCAGCGCGAGGCGCGGCATGCCAAGACTCGAATACGCTCGTGCTTCGGTCAAGAGGATGTGGCCCAGCTTGGACTGCATCTTGAGCGAGTCGGCGAGCACTCGCGCCCGACCCAGCACCTCGAGCGCGTGCCGGTGGTCGCCGGCGTCCTCGAGGAGCTCCGCGCTCAGCACGAGGTCATCGGTCTCGGGCTCGAGCAGCCCGTTCTTCGTCGCGATGACGAGCGCGCTGTCGAAGTACGCCGACGCCCGCGATGTCTCGCCGAGCTCCTGCCACGCGACGCCCAACTGACCGAGCGCATTCTCCTCGCCGACGGCGAACTGAATCGCGGCATATCGTCGTCTCGCCTGGTCGAGCAACGCGATCGCGGCGACCGGATTGCCGGCACGAGTCTCGACCTTCCCGAGGTTGTCGAGGGCATTTCCTTCGTCGCGAGCGTCGTGCCTGGCTGCCGACAAATCGCGAAACGCGATGAGCTCCGTGCGCGCGCGATCGAGGTCGCCCATGTTCGCGTAAGTGAGCCCGAGGTTGCCCCGCGCCCGCGCGATATAGACCGGGTCGTGGACTGCCTCCGCCGCGTCTCGTGTTTCTCGAAAGTGCACGATCGGCGGCGTCGTAATTCCCGCGGTCGTTGGCCAAGTTGCCGAGGGCGTTGAACGACCGTGCAAGCTCGCCGTTCAATCCGAGGCGCTGCTTGAGGGCCACCGCGCGCTCACCGACCGATTCCGCTTCGTCGAAGGGGCCGGTGTAGCGGTCGAGAATGCTGAGCGAGGTCCATGCGCGAGCGACTGTCGCTGAATCGCCCGCGCGCCCGCCCCGCGCCAACGCGTCATCCAACGTTCCGTTCGCGCGCTGTCGTAGGCTCCTCGGGTGATCTGCGAGTCTCCCAGCGCGACGAGACGAATCAGCGCGTCGGTTTCGCCGGCGCGTTCCGCGGTTCGCGACCGCGCTCGCCTCGCTCCCCGCACGCGACCGTCGCAACGATGCAGGCGCCGGTCAGCAGCACCCACGCGCCGATGCGTCGTCGCGCGACGCTCAGCGGTCTAAAACCCGGAACGTCGCTGTTTGGCTCGATGCCGCGCCGCCATCGGCGCGCGTTGACTCGACTCGCCAGTTGAACTCCCTACCGTTGACGAACATTGCAGTGCGCGGCGGCGTGATGGTCGTGTCGGGCGACTCGCCCTTCCACACCAGCGTGCCGTTCGCCGTCGTGACGATCGACCCGATATCCTACCGCGCCGCTGTCAGCGCGCCAGGTGAAGCGGACGGCACGCGACCCGATCGACGCACCATCGCGAGGTGCCACGGTGGCCATCCCACGGGCGACCGGACCGGACGCGCGCTCCGTCACCGGAGCGCGCGCCGTTCCGCGCCGAGGCACCTCGATGGCGACGGCGACCATCACGACCGCCGCGGCCACGCCGATGATCGACGCGACAAACCGCGTGCGGCGCAACGCGGGCGCTCCGTTCGCGAGGCGGGCGCAGGCCACGAGCTCGTCACGGCACTGACGCAATCGCTCAGGTGACGTTCGGCTCGCTCCCGCGCAGCGTCGGTCAGCGAGCGATCGATGTATGCGGCGACCTCGGAGGTCGTCAGGTGCTCGACCGGAATCACGGAGTCGGGAGGTTGGCGCCGCGGCCGGAACTGAAGCACTCGCATATCACGATTGAACGGTCGCGCGGCACTCTCGTTGACGGTTCTCATGGAATCGCGCTCTCGATTCCGCGTGCGCGGAGCACTTCGCGAAGCTCGGCCAGGACGACGTTGATCCGCCGGTACACGTGATGCGGCGTCGGAAAGCCGGTCAGGCGCGCGATCTCGTGCGCGGGCAGGTCATCCTCGAAGCGGAGACGGATCAACAGTCGGTCGCGTGGCGCCAGCGTCGCGAGCGCGTAATCGAGCCCGGAGAGCAGTTCCGTTTCACGGATGGCCAGCTCAGCGCGTCCGGATCTGGGCGCCGGGAGCTCACTCGGCTCGATCGCCTCGCCCGAGAAGATCCTGAAGTCGGCGCCGAAACACGCGTTGCTCTCCGGACTCGCCGCGATTGCGGCCATACCGGTGTCGATAGAGGTCGAGGCACAGTCGTCGGGCGACGACCACCAGCCACGTCGACAGCTTGCTTCGCGGATCCGCGGCAAACTCGCGCAGACGCCGGCATCGGTCGGCCCGCAACTGCTCGAGGACGAACGCGTACGCATCCATCGCGTCGTCGTGACTCCCGGTCACGGAGCGCGCGACGTGAATGATGCAGTCGCGAATACTCGGCGACGAACGACCGCCACGCCGAATCGTCGTCCGCGTCGCCGCGCGCCAGCGCGGCGAGCAGCCGGTCGAGAGATGGTGGCGTGCCGGTCACCCGAGTCTCATCCGTTCGTCTGCGCTCGCGGGGCGGAGTCGTTAAGGCTGCGCGAGCGGCCTATCCTAACATGAAACGGACGCGACGGCCATTCTTCATGCGAGTGTCTTCACATTTCCAATCGCCACGGCAGCAAAAGGGACGCGATCGCAGCGAGCGATCGCGTCCCTTTCGTCGTCAGGCCCCTCGTCGAGGTCTTACTGCGATATCAGCCAGCGAACCACGAGCAGAGAGCCGCCCGACAACGCGCAGCCGCCGATTATGTACGGAGCGGTCTGCGAAATGCCCGCCGCAGAAGAGATTGGTGACGAACCAGTCGAGTTGAGTCCGGAGAGCGCGATCGGTGATCCGACGACCTGCGGCGAGGCACCCGAGAAATCCAAGTGCCACACGGTCGCCTGATCCTTGCCGCCCGCGTTGCACGATTGGCCGACGACGACGAGGGCGTCGTTCAGACCTCGCGCGATTCCGGAAGAGCAGTTTCCGCCGGCGATGGTCGGAAGAAGAACACCCGTCGTGTGCCAGGCGTGCGTCACCGGATCGCGCCACCAATACGCGGGCACCGTGGCGTTGCCGACCGTCTTCTGTCCCACGGCGAGCGTGCCCTCGGAATTGATCGCATTCGGGAGACCGTCGACCTGCACGACCGTCGTCGGGTTGTCCCAGATGGCCCCGGTCGATGAGCCCATGACCTGCCCGCCGACCTCACCCAAGGGCGTTCACTGTGCGGGCGAATGCGCGGTCAAAGCCGGCGGAATAGGCGTACACGGTCGGAGCCGACCACGACGATCCATTCCATTGCCACACCACGGGCCGGTTGTTCTCGTGTTCTTCGACCCCGTTGCGTCGACGCCAGCGACGAGCAGCGTGCCGTCGGCCATTCGGGCGGCGCTGGTCGCGAACCGCCCGACGCTGTTGGGCGCCGCGGGCAGGAACACCTGAGTAAACGTCCCTCCTGGCTGGACCGTCCACGCGATCGCGTTGCCGTTGCCGTCCGCTCCGAAGGCGACGGTCCCATTTGGGTCGAGCGCCCACCCCTGGTGCGGCCCGAGGTGGACGAAGCCGGTGGCATCGTCGAAGACGAACGCCTGGTCGCTGTTGGCGATGTACCCGACGACGTCGCCGAGGTTGTTCGTGCCCTCGACGTATGTCATGGGCTGCGATGAGAGCACCTGGGCAGTCGTCACCTCGAAGACGTCGGAACCAACCCCGTTCTTTCCGCCGGTGGAGATTTGGACGTCCCACAGCGCGAGCTGGGCTGCATTGTCGATCGTGATGTTGGCAACGACCTTGCTCGAGCTTACCCAGGTCGTACGGTTCGTGTGCACGTGACCGTTCGCGACTCCCTGCAGGAGCCACGTCGCCTGGGCGTCCGTACCAAATCCCGATCCCGAGAACGGCCACGTCGAGTGTGGTGCCCTGGTCACCGAAACCCGGCTGGGCAGAGGATACGCCGGGGCCCGCCGGCGCTTTGGACTTGCTCGCCACGGCGGAGAGGACGTGCACGTCGCGCGGCGCCGGAGAGGTTGGCTCGCGCCCGCAAGCGGCCGCGCAAAGTAACAAGACAGCCCAGGCAGTTCCGCGCGTCAGCGGTTTCGTGTCGCGAGCAATCATGGATCGACTCCGGGTGGGGCGGTGAGGGAACAATTCACGGTCACCACTCGTTGAACGGACGCCAACGGATGATTTACTCGGGCTCGCCGATTCGGCTCGCTTGCCGCCGAAAGAATCGGGACCGCGGCCAGAGCGGCCGCGGTCCCGGATTGCGCTCTCACGACGTGAGCCAGGTCTAGCGATCCTGCGTCGTCGTCACCGCTCCATTGTGGATCGTTCCGTACTTCTCGAACCAGCCGCGCACGTACAACTGCGTCCGCAGGAAGTTCGACGGCGTGCTCGACGTGCCGTGGTACTCGTTGTTCATGCGGATCATCATCGTCGGCGTGCCGTGCATCTTGAGCGCGCGGTAGAACTCCTCGATCTGCGGGATCGGCGTGCGAAGATCGAGCACGCCCGTCATCAGCAGCGTCGGAGTCTTCACGTTGCCGACGTACATGATCGGTGAGCGGTCGAGGTACTCGCTTCGGATCCTCCCAGAACGGCTTGGCGAAGTTCTCGTACCAGCCCGCGCCGTCCGTCTCGCCGACGAAGCTGATCCAGTCGATCACCGGGCAGAGCGACGCGGCCGCGGCGAACCGATTCGTGTGGCCGACGGTCCACGCCGTCAACACGCCGCCGCCCGAGCAGCCGTACACGAACATGTTCTTCGTGTCGACGTAGCCGCGTCCCACGACGGTGTCGACGCCGGCCATGAGATCGTCGAAGTCCTTGCCCGGGTACGCGTTCTTGATCTCGTTGGTGAACTTCTCGCCGTAGCCCGTGCTGCCGCGCGGATTCGTGTAGAGCACGACGTAATCCGTTCGCGGCGTGGTCCTGCCGCGCGAAGCTGAACGCGACGTTGTACATCGCCTGCGGACCGCCGTGGATGTCGAGGATGAGCGGATACTTCTTCGACGGATCGAAGCCCGGAGGCTTCACGACCCACCCCTGGACCTTCAGCCCGTCCTTCGACGTGTACCAGATCTCCTCGGTCTGCGCGAGCTCCTTGCCGGCGAGCACGTCGTCGTTCACGGCGGTGAGCTGCGTGAACGTCGAAGCGGTGCCCGTCTTCGGCACCGCGAACGACACGACGTCGTTCGGCTTGGTCGGCGTGGAGCGAATGCCGACCGCGACGCCCGTCTTGCCGACGGCGTTCACCGTCAGCACCTGCTTGCCGCTCGTGACCGGATGGAACTGCCCGGTCGGCGTCGCGAAGTAGAGGTTCTTCGACCCTTCGCTCTCGACGTTGAAGTACACGCCGGAACCATCCGGCGCCCACGACACGCCGGAGATCGGCCGGTCGAGATTGCCCGACAACACGTGCGCGCCGGATCCGTCGGCGTTCATCGCCCACAGCTTCGTCTCCGCCCACGCCGAATGGTCGACCGAATCGGCGGACATGAAGGCGATCATCTTGCCGTCGGGCGAGTACACCGGATTGCCGTTCGTGCCGTTGCGGTGCGTGATCTGGCGGATCTCACCGGTCTCGAGATTCGCGGCGTAGATCTGCGACTTGCGGAAGAAGTTCTCCGCGTTCGGCTCTCGCAGCCCCGAGAACGCGATCCACTTTCCGTCGGCCGAGAACGCCGGGGCGGAGTGGTTCCAATCGCCGTTGGTGATCTGGCGCGGCGTGCCGCCGTCGGCGGGGATCAGGAAGATGTGGCGGTACGCGTCGTCGGTGAACCCGACGCGGTCGGATCGATAGTTGAGCCGCGTGACGATCTTGGGCGACTCGATCCATTTGGCGCCTTTCGGAGGAGTCGGCATCGCGATGCGCCACGTCTCCTTCACCGGCACGTTCATCGTGAACGCGATCGACTTGCCGTCCGGCGACCACTCGAGGCTCGCGGGAGTCTCGGTGACGTGCGAGATCTGCGTGACCGCGCCCTCGGCGTCCATCCAGCGAACGAAGATCTGCTGTCCGCTCGGCTCGCCCTTGGCGACGTAGGCGATGCGCTTCCCGTCGGGCGACCAGTGAACGTCCGATCCTTGAACGAGCGATCGCTGATGCGTGCCGTCGGCGTTCATGAGCCAGACGGACGACTCCCAGCGGTCGTTCATCTTGTCGACCCACCGGCGCCCGAAGAGGATCTGCGTCCCGTCGGGCGAGAGCTGCGGTGCCTGGACCTCCTCCCAATCGAGGTACTGCTCGAGGGCAATGCGGTTGGAGTGTTGCGGCGCAGCCATCTGCGCGCGCAGCGCGAATGGAACGGTGACGACCGGGATCACGGCGAGGGTGACCGCGGCCAGAGAGCGGAGCACGCGCATCGGGCCTCCTGAATGGGCACGAGGAGTTCGGATCAATTCTGGATGGCCGCTCCGCCGCCCGGGAAGGGGAGCGGCGACGACGGCGGAGGCGGCACCGGGCTCTGGCGTCGTGTCGGGCGCTGTCCTTGCGACTTCGGGTCACCTGCGCGCGTTTGCCAGGTTCCCCTGGAGACGCTATATCGAAACCGATGCGATCGCTCAGGCGATAGCGACGTGGAACGGCACGACACACTCTCGGCACTTCAGCACAGTCAGCACGCGATCGACACGCTGTTCGGCGCGCCGGCGGAGCGTTCGTTCGACGTGCGCTATTGGGACGGCACGGTCGAGGCCGCCCATGACGGCGCCGTCCCGTTCACACTCGTCATCAAGACGCCGTCGGCCCTGCGACAAATGTTGTTGCCGCCGACCGAGCTCTCGATCGTCGAAGCGTATTTGTCGGGCGTGGTGGACGTGGAAGGCGAGCTCTCCGCCGCCGTGGCGCTCGGCGACGCGATCAAGGGGCGGCTGTCGTCGGTTCGCGCGCTGGTCTCGCTGACGCGCGACCTGCTGGCGCTCCCGAGTCCGAACGGCGGGGCGCGCCGGCGTTCGCGCGCTGCGCGCCGACGCGAGAGTGGCGCCGGCCGGCGACAAGCACGAGCCATCGCGCGATCGCGCGGCGATCAGCTACCACTACGACGTCGGCAACGACTTCTACGCGCTCTGGCTGGACAAGCGAATGGTGTATTCGTGCGCCTATTTCCACCGCGACGACGACACCCTCGACGAGGCGCAGGAAGCGAAGCTCGATCTTGTGTGCCGCAAGCTGCGGCTGGAGCCCGGCGACCGCTTCCTCGACATCGGGATGCGGATGGGGCGCGCTCGTCATCCACGCCGCGATGCACTACGGCGTCACCGCGGTCGGCGTCACGCTCAGCACGCGGCAGGCGGAGCTGGCGACGAAGCGGATCGCGGAGGCGGGACTCTCAGATCGCTGCCGCATCGAGCTGCGCGACTATCGCGAGGTTGGCCGCGATAGGCCCGTTCGACAAGATCGCGAGCATCGGCATGGTCGAACACGTCGGCGTCGATCACCTTCCGGCGTACTTCGCGTCGGCGTACGCCGCGCTCGCGCCGGGCGGCCTCTTTCTGAATCACGGAATCGTGAGTGTCCAGGAGGGACGGCCGAGGCGCTGGCGCGACTTGGTGTTGCGTCGCCTCTGGAAGGTGGATGCGTTCATCGACCAGTACGTCTTTCCGGATGGAAAGCTTGGCCCTTTCTACGAAGTGATCCAGGCCGCCGAAGCCGTCGGCTTCGAGACGCGCGACGTCGAGAGCCTGCGCGAGCACTATGCGCGGACGCTCGGCGAGTGGCTCGACGCGGCTCGAAGCGGAATCATGACCGCGCGGCGGCGATCATCGGCGAGACCGAGTTCCGCGTGTGGCGGCTGTACATGACGGCGGCGCGGCGCGGCTTCGGCACCGGAGCCTTGAACGTCCTCCAAACGCTGTTGTCGAAACCCTGTGAGGGGCACACAAACCTGCCGGCGACGCGCGAAGATCTCTTTGCGTGAACGGCGTCACCGGAGCCCGCGGCGCGTAGAAATCATGGCGGCGACGTCCGGAACCGTTCGTCCGATGCGTGGATAACGAGGAAGGTCTCGTTCTTCATTCATCGGAGAGGGAAATGGGAAAGGGTAGGGTTTTACTCGCGGCGGTCGCGATGGCGGCGGCATCCGCGTGCGGCGGTGACTCCACGAGTCCAGGAGGCGGAGGCGGAGCGCCACCCGTCGCCAGCAACCAGGTCTCGATCGGCAACGACTTCTTCAACGCACCCAACATCGTCGTGCCCGCGGGCACGACCGTGACCTGGACGTGGAATTCAGGGGTGGAGGAGCACAACGTCACGTTCTCGGACGCGTCGTCAGGGGACAAGAGCGGCGGCGCGACGTACAGCCGCCAGTTCACGACCCCGGGAACATTCAGCTATCGCTGCACGTTACACGCAGGGATGACTGGATCGGTGCTCGTGCAGTAGCAGCCCCAGCGTCGTGAGACAGTGAAGTGGGGGAGGCTTCGAACACCCGTGTCATCAAGCTGGCGCGGGTGTTTCTCATTTCGTCGAGTCTCTCGAGGTGTCGTAAATGGCGAGTTTCAGGCCGTCCGGAACTGCTCGTAGGCATGCTACTCCTGGGCGCGCTGCCCGTCGCCGCCACGGCCCAGGGCGGAGGAGGCATGGGACGGGGCGGGGGAGGCGGCGGGCGAGGCTTTGGCCGCGGCGCGGGAATTCAGCGCGCGCCGGGCATCGAGGTCCCCCAGGTCGTGAACGTGATCAACCTGTTGGTCGAGCACCGCCAGGATCTGGCGCTGACCGACACCCAGTTCACGCGCGTCATCGCCCTCAAGCGGGCGCTCGATTCCACCAACTCGCCGCTCATGCGCAAGCTCGACTCGGTCCAGCGCCTGTTCAAGAACGGCCCGCTGTTCAGCAACGGGAGCCCGGAACGGCGGGATTCTCTGACCGAAGCGAATTCCCTTGTGCGTGAGACGGTGGCCGCGGTTCGAGAAAACAACGCGTCGAGCCGCGACCAGGCGTACGGGCTGCTGTCGTCGCGGCAGCTCGACTCGGCGCACGGCTTGGAGGCGAAGGCCGAGCAGCAGATCCAGGATGCCGCGGACAAGAGCCGCGGGCAGGGTCGGGGCGGCCGGCCGCCATCAGGATAGTCCAATGCGCTAGCGCACGGCCGTCCGTGTGGCGATTTTTGATGCGCTCGCCCCTCCCTCGAACTCGGGACCTCCGCGCATGGCCACGAGGTCGGTCGCGCCCGCCGCAGCGTCCGCGAATAAAGTCATCCTTCGGGTAGTCCTGTACTACATCGCGCTCGCGATACTCGGCGGGCTGGTGTGGCAGTATTTGCCGCGCACGCACTTCATCGGCGACGCGTCGATCGCCGCCTTGTACGGTGGTGGTACGGGCGACGTCGTGCGGTCGGGTAAGAACGTCGTCATTCCTGAAGTCGGACAGGGAGCGTTGGCCGCGACGGTCGCGCTGGCGATGATCGCCGCGGCTCTGCTCTCGCTTGCCGGTCGCGTGGGTGTACACGCTCACGCGCTCCAGGCGCGGCTATCAACAATCGGTCGTGCAGTTGATGATCGTGCTGCCCGTGATCGTCTCGGGGATCGTCGTGTTGGTGAAGTACAGCCTCGCGCTGGCGTTCAGTCTCGGCGGCATTGCGGCGGCGGTCCGATTCAGGAACACGTTGGAGGACAGCAAGGACGCCGCCTACATCTTCCTGATGATGGGGCTCGGCATCGCCGCCGCCGTGGATCTGCCCGTGGCCGCGGTGATCTCGGTCGTGTTCAACGCCGTCATCTTCTTGCTCTGGCTGGCGGACTTCGGCCGCACGCCGGTGGCGCTGGAGGGCAAGCTCGCCGAGCGGCGCCTGCAACGCGCGAAAGACCTCGCGCGGACGGGCACCTTCGTGGCGCGCATGGAGGACGAGGTGCTGAGCGAAATGACCTCCGAGCAGCTCGAGGGCATTGCCCAGCGCGCCTGGCGACGGGCGCGCGAGCACAGTCCCGAGGGCGAGGAGCGCGGGGCCGACAAGGTCGAATGCCGGATCCGCGTGCGGATTACAGAAGCGATCATGATACGGCCGGTACTCGAGGCCCGTCTCGACGACATGGCGAAGAAGTGGGAGCTCGCCGCGGTCTCCGAGTCCGGTGACGGGGTTACGGTGATCGATTACGTGGTACTTCCCAAGAAGAAGAGCGGCCCCGAAGAGCTGCTGGCGCTTCTGCGACTCGCCGGCGGCAAGCACATGGTCGAGGCCGTACTGCTGTAGAGACCCGCTTTTCTGTCTACCTCATCCGCGCGGGAGAATTCGTGATCAAGCATCGACCCAGTCAATGGCGGCTGTGGATCGGTGTCCACGCTGCTCGGCCTCGGCGCAGCGTACTGTGCGCCGTGCAGCCGGCCGCTGCCCAAAAACAACAGGGCGCGGTGAAGAAGCCGAAAGCGGACAAGCCCGACCGCGCGCCCGACGACACGGCCCCGCTCGCCAAGTTCTTCGAGAGCGAGGATCCGCTCCCGATCACGCTCACGCTGAACATCAAGCGGATTCGCGGCGACAAGGACGACCAGGCGCCGTGGCGCGACGCGACGATCACCTACACGCCGCCCGGCGCGTCGGCGCCGGAAGTGCTGCCGCTCAAGCTCAAGACGCACGGCATCTGGCGTCTCAACCACTGCGACTTTCCGCCGATCCGGCTCGATTTCTCCAAGGACAACACGAAGAAGACGATCTTCGCCGGGTCTGAACAAGCCGAAGCTCACCAACTTCTGCCGCGACGACGATACATACGAGCGCTACGTCCTCCAGGAGCTGCAGGCGTACCGGATCTACTGGACGCTGACGCACAACAGCCACGCCGTGCGCGCGCTCAAGGTGACGTACGTGGACAGCGCGAGCGGCAAACCGCTCACGACGCGCTATGCTTTCATCCAGGAAGATCCGGCGCGAATGTCGGCGCGCCTCGGGGGAAAGATCCTCGCGATCAAGGGCGCCGGCCCCGGCGACACGCAGGCCGGGAACGATGGTCATGATGTCGTTGTTCGAGTACCTCATCGGCAACACCGACTGGTCGATCTCCGGGCTGCACAACGTCGAGCTGTTCGCGCGGAACGACGGCACGGATCCGTTCCCCATCGCGCGGGATTTCGACTTCGCCGGGCTGGTGAACGCGCGGTACGCGACGGTGGACCCGCGTCTTCCCATCAGGAACGTGCGCAATCGCCTCTATCGCGGATACTGCGTGCCGAACGAAGAGTATCCCAAGGCGTTCGCCCTGTTCGACTCGAAGAAGGAAGCGATCTACGGCCTCTACCACGACAAGATCGGCTCGCTCCTGCCGCCGGATCTCGTGACCGAGTCGCTCAAATACTTTGACGAATTCTACAAGACCATCGACAACCCTAAGAACGCGAAGTCGGACATCATCGAGGCCTGCGGCGGAAAACGCTGAGCATCTCGCCGGCTCGCGGCGGCGCGCCGGAGGGGCGGCGATGACGGCATGACCGAATTCCGTTGCGAGCTGTTGTCGGCGGACCAGCTCGGCGTGCTGGCGTCCGGGCCGTTGCCGCCGGGCATCGCCGCCGGTGAAGCGCGCCGGTCGCTTCACCGCGATCTCTACCTCGACACCGCCGACGACTCGCTCCGCCGGCGCGGCGTGACGTGCCGCCTGCGACTCGACGCGAAGGGCGGCGCGGCGCTCACGCTGCGCATCGCCGGCGGCGAAGCGAGCGGCGGCGACACGCGTGTCGACTCGCGCGTCGCGGCGGGAGACGTCTCGGCGGCGATGGCCGCCGACACCGCCGTATCGAAACGCGTGCGCGGCATCGTGGACCCGGCGCTGCTCGAGGTGCGCGTCGATCTCGAGGTCGATCGCCTCACGCGGCGCGCGTCGCTGGACTGGTTCCGTCGGCCGCGGCTGAGCGTCCACCTGGATCGCGTCACCGTGCGACGCAACGGAACGTCCGCGCGCTTCTTTCAGATGTGCGCGCACCAGCTGCGGGGCGACGCGTCGGATCTGCTCCTTCTCGAGCGCGCCCTCGAGGAGGAGCACGGCGTTCGGCGCTCCGCCGTGCCGACGCACGAACGCGCCGAGCTGGCGATCAAGTGGGCGCGGCTCGAGGACGTGCCGCGGGGAGCGGCGTATTCCGATCGTTTTCTCCGCGCGCCGATTCCGGTTTCCGGCGCCGACGGGGGGGGCCCGAGTTCTTCAACGCCGAGCTGAGTCTCCTCGCGTTCCAGCACCGCGTGCTTTCGCTCGTCGCGAGCGACGCGACGCCGCTGCGCGAGCGGCTCCGTTTTCTCTCGATCGTCGGGGCGAACGTCGACGAGTTCTTCATGGTGCGCATGGCCGGGTTGATCGCCGCGACGCGCGACGAGCCCGCGGAGCGAAGGGACGACGGCCTGTCGCCGGGCGCGGAGGTCGCCGCGGTGTCGGAAGCCGTCGCGTCCATCGCCGTTCGTCAGGCCGAGTGCTTCGACCAGTGCCGGCGGGCGATGGAATCGCTCGGCGCGCGCGTCGCCACCTGGGAAGCGTTGTCCGACGCCGACCGCGCGGTGCTCGCCGATCGGTTCCGCGACGACATCCAACCGCTTCTCACGCCGTTCGCGATGACCCTGAGCCCGGGGCATCCGCTGCCGCGCCTCGGGCATCTCACGCTCTCGATGGCGGTCATCCTGCGCCAACGCGCGGGAGGACCGCCGCGATTCGCCGAGCTGGAGTTGCCGTCGTCGCTGCCGCGATTTCTCACCGTGAGCCCGTCGCAGGACGAACGCACGATCGTGCCGATCGAGGAAGTCATTCGCGGCAACCTCGGCCTGCTCTATCCCGACGCGACGGTCGAGCATGCGTACGCGTTTCGGGTGACGCGGAGCGCGGAGATCGAGCTCGACGAAGAACATGCCGATGACCTGCTCGAGGAAGTCGCGCGGGCGACGACGTCGCGCGGGCAGGGAATAGCGGTGCGGGTCGAGGTCGAGCGTGGGATGCCGGCGATCGTGCGCGCGCTGTTGCTGGAGAACGTGCGCCGAGAGCAGGCCGCCGTCGGCGCGCCGCCGCTGCCGGACGTGGACGAGGTGGATGGGCTCTTGGATCTGCGCGGGCTCGTTCATCTCGACCTTCCGGCGCGCGCCAAAGCGTCGTACCCGCCGTTCACGGCGGGCCGGCCGTTCGGCGACGCGGGCGTGTTCGCGACGCTCGGCGCGCGAGACGTGCTGGCGCACCACCCGTTCGACTCGTTCGGCGAAACCGTCGTGCGATTCCTGCGCGACGCGGCGGCCGATCCCGACGTCGCGGCGATCAAGATCACGCTGTACCGCATCGGGAATCCGTCGGCGATCGCGGACGCTCTTCTCTCGGCGGCGAAGGCCGGGAAGGCGGTCACGGTGTTCGTCGAGCTCAAGGCGCGGTTCGACGAGGAGATCAACGTCGGCTGGGCGCGGGCGCTGGAAGCCGCCGGCGGCCATGTCGTTCGCGGCATCGTGGGGTTCAAGAACCACGCGAAGGTGGCCCTCGTCGTGCGCCGGGACGAGAGGGGGCGCGCTGCGACGGTACGTTCACATCGGCACGGGGAACTACAACACGAGGTCGGGCGAGCAGTACACGGACCTGAGCCTGTTCACCACGAACGACCAGATCGCGGACGACGTCGCGGATCTGTTCAACGAGCTGACCGGCGGGTCGTCGGCGCCGCGGCGCGCGAAGCAGGCGTTGCTCGTCGCGCCGCAGCATCTGCTGCCGGCCATCGTCGAGCAGATCGACCGCGAGGCCGCGCATGCCCGCGCCGGGCGTCCGGCCGGGATCACGGCGAAAGTCAACGGCCTTTCAGATCCCGACGTCGTGCGCGCCCTCTACCGCGCGTCGAACGACGGCGTGGAGATCGACCTCGTCGTTCGCGGGATCTGCACGCTCCGGCCGGGGATTCCCGCGCGCAGCGAGCGCGTGCGAGTGAGGTCCGATCGTCGGCCGTTTCCTCGAGCACTCGCGGATCTATCGGTTCGCGAACGGAGGATCGCCGCGCTACTTCATCGGCTCGGCCGACCTTCGTCCGCGAAACCTTCGACGACGCGTCGAGGTGCTCGTGCCGATCGACGACACGGATCAGCGCCGCCGTCTCGACGAGATCCTCGCGCTCTATCTCGACGACCCCACGGCGTGGGAGCTTCGCTCCGACGGGAGCTACGAACCGCGCGGCGGCGCGGACGGTTCGGCGCAGGAGACGTTGATCGGGAGACAACGACCCGCGACGTGAGTGGTGTGTGACGTTTGAGTCGGGCGTCGGGTCGAACAGGGCGGATCGTCGGATCCCCTTCAACCCGGAGAGCAGCTATGCGTACGCGTCTTTCAGCGTTCCTTACGGTCGCAGCGCTCGCGTGTCTCACGTCCGTCGCCGGTGCTCAGGCAAAGCAGACGACTGTGACGTGCAACGACGGAACGACTTCTACGGCGACGGGGCGCGGCGCGTGCTCGAGCCACGGCGGCGTGAAGAAGGCGGCGACGTCGACGAGCGAGAGCAAGCCCGCCACGACCACCACCGCCAAGCCGAAGACGACCGCGCCGAAGCCTCCCAAGCCGGCTGACACGACGAAGCCGAAGGCGACGGGCAAGACGGCCGGGAAGACGGCGATGGTGAAGTGCACCGACGGCACGATGAGCAAGGGCGGTCAGGGCGCGTGCTCCAGCCACGGCGGCATCGCGAAGCCGAAATAAGCTCCCGATTTTCAAGAAGCGCCCGCCGTGACTCCACGGCGGCGCTTCTTCGTTCGTGGGCGAACGTGAAGCGCCCGCTTGAGCTCAGAAGGTCGGCGCCGGCTTGGTGTGTTTCTGGCCGCGCCCTCGTCCGAACTCCCCGCGATGTGACTTCATCTCGGCGACGTTCGCGTCGAACTGCTTCTGTTGATCCGGTGTGAGGATCGCGCGGACCGCGGCCGAATGCGCCGCGAATTGCTGGTCCATCTTCGTCCGTTGCTCGAGCATCAACCGGTTCGCCGTCGCGGTGTCGCCCGACTGGCGCGCCTTGCGCATGGCGTCCAACTCGGCGCGTCTGGCGCCGCCGTCGGCCGACATCGACGCCCGCTCCGACTTCTGAACCTGCTCGAGCTTCGCCTTCTGGGCGCCGGTGAGCGTGATGTTCTTGAGCAGCGCGTGCTCCATCATCCCGGGTCCTCCGCGTCCTCCCCGGCCGCCCCACTTGTGGGCCGCCGAATCGCGAGGCGCCTGGGCGTGAACCGCCTGGGCGCCGGCCAACGAAACGGCCAGCGCCGCGAGAATTGAAAATTTTCTCATGACAACTCCATCGTGTGAAATCATCAAGGAGCGGCGCCGAGACATGAGGCCGGCGGCCAGCCCTCGATTGCCTTTGTGCTCGTACTCGCGGAATCGCCCGAGGGTCCATTCTGCGGCCGAGCCTGCCAAACGCAGCGGCCCCGGCTCTGTAACAGCTCGACCTCGCTTTGCAATCCTTTTGCAAACTAGGATTGATGCCGGTGCTGGACCGGCGCAGGTTCAACGCCCACCCGTGTGCTCACCGATCAATGCTCGAGGGGGGTTCCGATGGCTGACGACATTTCGACGACCAGCACCACGCGCGGCCGCTACGTCTGGCACGAGCTCATGACGCCGAATCCGGATGCGGCGAAGGATTTCTACGGAAAGGTCGTGGGCTGGACCACGACGAAGTACGACACGAGCGCGATCGACTACTCGATGTTCATGGCCGACGAGCGCCCGGTCGGTGGTCTCATGGAGCTGACGAAGGAAGCGGCGGACATGGGCGCGCCCCCGAACTGGCTCGCCTACATCGAAGTCCCGAACGTCGACGACACGATCGCCAAAGCGCAGGAGCTCGGCGCATCGATCATCGTCCCGGCGAACACGGTGGAGAGCGTCGGCCGCTTCGGCATCCTGCGCGACCCGCAGGGCGTCGCGTTCGCCGTCATCACGAGCGCGACCCCGATCGCCGACGAGACCGATCCGCAGCCGCGCGAGTTCTCGTGGCACGAGCTCGTGACGACGAACGCCGACGCCGCGCTCGACTTCTACAAGAACCTTTTCGGCTGGGAAGTGAAGGGGAATTTCGACATGGGCGCCGCCGGCCTGTATCAGATGTTCGGCCGCGATCGGTTCACGTACGGCGGCGTGATGAACAAGGCGGGCGATACGCCGGCAAATCCGTACTGGCTGCACTACGTCGCCGTGGCGGACAGCGCGGATGCGGCCGCCGAGCGAGCGAAGGAGGCGGGCGCCACGCTGCTCTCGGGCCCGATGGAAGTCCCCGGCGGCGATCGCATCGCCGTTCTTAGGATCCACAGGGCGCGGTCTTCGCCGTGCACTCGAAGCCGGCGAGATAGACGTCGCTCCGTAACGATAAAGCCCCGGCGCCCGCGAATCCGCGAGCGCCGGGGCTTCTTCGTTCGCGTCGGAGCTGCCCTCGCCGGTGTTGTCTCGCGTTCGTGCCGCGTAACTTCGCCGCATGATTCGAGTCGCCATCGCACAAGCCGAGGTTCAGCCCACGCTCGACGCCGGACTCTCCGCAACCGTTCGGCTTATCGGCGACGCGCGCGCGGCCGGCGCGGGACTCGTCGTGTTTCCTGAGACCTGGTTGCCCGGTTATCCCGCGTGGCTCGACGTCTGCCGAGACGTCGCGCTCTGGGATCACGAGCCGGTCAAGCGCGTCTTCCGGCGAATGGCGGAGGAGAGCGTGGTGGTGCCCGGCCCGGTCACTGACGCGTTGAGCGCGGCAGCAAGGGATGCCGGCATCGTCGCTCGTCATCGGAGTCACCGAGCGGATCGACTCCCGGTCCGTCGCACGGCACGCTCTACAATGCGGCGCTCACGTTCGACGCCGACGGCAAGTTGGTGAACCACCACCGCAAACTCGTGCCGACCTACACTGAGCGAATGGTGTGGGGCCTCGGGCGACGCGGACGGGCTCACGGCCGTCGAGACAAAGGTCGGGCGCGTGGGAGCGCTCGTCTGCTGGGAGCACTGGATGCCGCTCGCGCGCCAGGCGATGCACGATTCGGGTGAGGACATTCACGTCGCGCTTTGGCCGACCGCGCACGAGATGCTGCAGGTCGCCAGCCGCCACTACGCGTTCGAGGGGCGCTGCTTCGTTCTCGCCGCGGGCTCGTTGATGCGCGCGTCGGCGCTGCCGCGGGAGCTGGAGCCTCACGCGGGCAAGGTTCGGTCGTCCAGCGATTGGGTGCTTCGCGGCGGCAGCGCGATCGTCGGACCCGACGGCCGCTACGTCGTCGAGCCGTGTTTCGATCGCCCTGAATTGATCGTGAGCGACATCGACCTTGGACGCGTTCGCGAAGAGCGAATGACGCTCGACGTGAGCGGGCACTATCATCGTCCCGAGCTGCTGCGCCTCGAGGTCGAGCGCTCGACGCGACGCTGACTCCGGCTCGCGCTGGCTCGCGCGCTCGATGCGGTGTACGCATCCGTAGGTTCCCACACGCCCACCTAATTGCCCCCGAGACGACCGGCGTGACCGACCTCCGCGACCAACTTCAGGCTTCGCTTGGTAGCGCCTACACGATCGAGCGCGAGCTCGGCGGCGGCGGAATGTCGCGCGTGTTCGTCGCGCAGCGATACGGCGCTGCGGCCGCCACGTCGTGGTGAAGGTCCTTGCCGCCGGAGCTGTCGCGGGCGTGTCACGTCGAGCGCTTCCGGCGCGAAATCCTGCTCGCCGCGCAGCTTCAGCATCCGCACATCGTGCCGGTGCTACGCGTCGGGCGAGATGGACGGGCTTCCGTGCTTCACGATGCCGTTCGTGCGAGGGTGAGTCGCTTCGCGCACCGCTTGTCGCAGCGGGCGCGCTACCGATTGGCGAAGTCGATCGAGCATCCTTCGCGACGTCGCCAAAGCGCTCGCGTACGCGCACGAGCGCGGCGTCGTCCATCGCGACATCAAGCCGGACAACGTGCTGCTCACCGGCGGCATCGGCGGTCGTCACCGACTTCGGCATCGCCAAAGCGCTGTCGGCGTCGCGCACCGACGGCGACGGCACGCCACGCGAGACGCTGACGCAGGTCGGCACGTCGCATCGGTACGCCGACGTACATGGCGCCCGAGCAGGCGGCCGCCGACCCGGCCACCGATCACCGCGCCGACATCTACGCGTTCGGCTGTCATGGCGTACGAGCTGCTCGCCGGCCGTCCGCCGTTCCACGGCCTACGCCGCAGCGGCTCCTCGCCGCGCACATGGGCGAGACAGCCGCAGGACGTCGCCGACGCTGCGCGCCGACACGCCGCCGCTCCTCGCCGAGCTCGTGATGCGGCTGCCTCGAGAAGGAGCCGTCACAGAGGCCGGCAGTCCGCGGCGGACGTCGTGCGCGCGTTGGATCTCGTCTCCACGACGAGCGGAAACTCAACGGCGGCGTCGGCGGTGCTGCTGCGCGGGCGCGTGAGGACGAGCACCGCGCTCGTGGCGTGGGCGATCCTCTTCCTCGTCGTCTGGATTCTCGCCAAGGCGGCCATCGTCGGCATCGGGTTGCCGTCGTGGGTGCTGCCGGGCGCCCTCGTCGTCGCGGGACTCGGGCTGCCCGTCATTCTGTTCACCGCGTTCGTGCAGCGGACGGCGCATCGAGCGCTCACGAAGACGCCGACCCTTACGCCAGGCGGCACGCCGTCTCCCAACTCCACGTTGGCGACGATCGCGATGAAAGCGAGTCCGCACGTGAGCTGGCGACGCACGATGCGTGGCGGCATGCTGGCGTTCGGCGGGTTCGTTGCGGTCGTCGCCGCGTTCATGCTTCTGCGCTCTCTCGGCGTCGGACCGGCGGCTTCGCTCTTGGCCGCGGGGCGGCTCTCGGCGCGCGAGCGCTTGCTCGTCACCGACTTCGCCGTGACGAAGGGAGACAGCACGCTCGGCGGCGTCGTCTCCGAGGCGATTCGCGCGAGCCTCGCGCAATCCAACGCGGTGACATTGATGGCCCCGGCCGCGGTCGCCGGAGCTCTTCAGAGAATGCAGATCGCGCCTGGTTCGCGAATCGACCTTGCGTTGGCTCGTGACGTTGCGCAGCGCGAAGGCGCCAAGGCGATCGTCGACGGCGACATCGCCACGCTCGGCGCTGGGTACGCCATCACGGTCCGCCTCGTGTCCGCGGATTCCGGCACCGTGCTCACGCGAGTTCAGCAGGTCGCTGCTTCGCCGACGGACCTGATCGTCGCCGCCGACAAGGTCGGCCGCGATCTTCGCGAACGCATCGGCGAATCGCTGCGGTCGGTGCAGAATGCACCGGCGCTCGACCAGGTACGACACCGTCGCTCGAGGCGCTACGCCTTTACTCCGAAGGAGCCCGGGCATACGACCTCGTCGGCGACGTGCCGAGCGCGATCGAAAAACTGAAAGCCGCCGTTCGAGTCGACTCCGGATTCGCAATGGCGTGGCGCAAGCTCGGCGTCGCGTATGCCGCGATGGCCGGCGCATACCCGCAGAGCCTCGTCGATTCCGCGTTCACGCATGCATTCGTTCATCGTGATCGATTGACGCGGCGCGAACGCGAGATGACGACGGCATCGTACTACATGCTCGGTCCCGGACACGATCGCGCCCGCGCCGCCGATGCCTACCGGCAGATGCTCGCCTCCGGCGACAGCGACATCGCGCTCAACAACTACGGGATCGTTCTGACCTCGCAGCGGCGCTACGCCGCCGCCGAATCCGTTTTGACGGCGACGGCCCACTTTCCGGTAACGGCGCGCATTGGACTGGACAATCTCGTCATCGTGGAAACCGACAGCGGGGACCTCTCAGCGGCGCGCCGCTTACTTGCCGACGGGATCAGAAAGCCGGACTCGCCGGCCGCCGCCGGAAGCCTCCTCATCACGCAGATGTTTCTCGATGAAATCACTGGAGACATCCCGGCGGTGATCCGCGCTCTGGACTCGCTCGTCGCGCACGGTGACATGTTGACGCGTGGGCAAGCCATGCTGAATCTGCCGCTGGTTTCGGTCCTCCGGGGCCGCCCCGCGAAGCGCTGCAGAGGTTGGCCGCGTTCAATACGTTCGCCACGACGGTCGGCCTTCCGCCCCACGCGATTCAAGAAGCGGAATTCGTCACTGCGATGAACTTGGCCCTCGACCGTCCCGCCTCCGCCGTTTCGCATCTCGATTCGATCCTCGCGATCACCCCGATCAAATCCGCGTCGCCGTCGGACCGTGATTATCTCGGCGTTGCGGAGGTTTACGCGCTAGCGGGTCGCGCGGACGAGGCGAAAGCGATTCTGACTCAGAGAACGGCGGAAGTTCGCGATACGGCGAAGCTGCGTGTCCAGTCGCCAAAGCTGAATCGTATGCTCGGCGAAATCGATATCGCCGAAGGGCATCCGGCGGAGGTGATTCTCTACCTTTGGAAGGGTGACAGTCCTCCCGACGGTCCGCTCGACGAATGCGACCTGTGCACCTACACGCTCGTCGGCCCGGCCTACGACAAAGCGAATCAACCCGATTCGGCGATCAAGTACTACGAGAAGTCGAGCGCGAGCACGTACACGTTCCGCGGGGGCTACGACATGTCCCGTGCGCCAATTGAACGCCGCCTCGGCGAGTTGTACGAAGCGAAGGGCGACCGCGATCGCGCGGTGAAGCACTATCAGGCGTTCGTCGACTTCTGGAAGGACGCCGAACCGGAGCTGCAGCCGCAGGTTGCCGAGGTTCGCAAGCGGCTGGCGCGGCTTGGCAACACGGAGCGTGCGTTGAAGACACGACTCTCCATGGCTACAGGCGTTTCTCGCTACGAGGATCGCCGGCGGCATGCTCGCCGCGTGCGCGCCCGCCGTCCGTCGTCCGATCAACCCGCGGGCCCAACGCACGGCGTGCGCTCGAGATGCCGCCCGCTCCGCCGGCGGCGCCGGCGCGGTGGCGCGGATTGATCGGAGAGTACGACACGCCCGTCGGGATGCGCCTCGTTCTCGAGGATGGCGGCGATCTCTGGCTCGCGGACACGAACCACCACGCGCTCCGGCTGACCGAGCGCGGCGCGACGGAATTCGAGGTCGCGCTCGGGCGGAGGTAACGAAGAGCGAGTGCTCGGGCGGCGCGCGTCGACGATTTCGTTCGTCGTGGATCGTGGCGACCGCGCGCGAGCGTTCATCGCCGGCGGCGAGCGTTTCCCGCGGCGCGAGATCGAGCCGGCTCCCGGCACGAACCAGCTTCGCGTCACGCCGGTGCGGCCCGTCGAGCAGCTGCGGGGCGAAGCGCTCGCCGCCTCACCGCCGCACGAGTCGGGGAATTTCAAGAAGGCTGATCTCGTCGAGCTCACGGCGCTCGAGCCGGGCATCAAGCTCGAGATCCGCTACGCGACGACGAACAATTTCCTCGGCACGCGCTTCTACGACCAACCGCGCGCGTTCATGCAGCGCCCCGCCGCCGAGGCGGTCGCCCGCGCGCATCGCTCGCTCGAGCCGCTCGGCTTCGGCCTGCTGATCCACGATGCGTATCGCCCGTGGTACGTGACGAAGATGTTCTGGGACGCGACGCCGGCCGACAAGCGCTGGCTGGTCGCCAATCCCGCGGAGGGTTCGAAACACAACCGCGGCGCCGCGGTCGACCTTACGCTCTATCGGCTGTCGACCGGCCGGCCCGTCGACATGCCGAGCACGTACGACGAGAGCACCGACCGCGCGTACGCCGACTACCCGGGCGGAACGTCACTCGAGCGGTGGCATCGCGCGCTGCTTCGTCGGGCGATGGAAGAGCAGGGATTCACCGTGAATCCCACGGAATGGTGGCACTTCGATTTCAACGGCTGGCAGGACTACGCGATCGGGAACGAGCCGTTCGACCGGATCAGGTAGACGGGTGGACCGGTGGCCGGCGACGGTTGTCGACCCCCCTCAGTCTCGCCATGTCGTCAGCTCCGCCGCCGGTGTGCGGCTTTTCGGCGGCGGACGTCGGCCGGTGTCCCGACGTTCACGATCGCCACGATCTTCTCGCTGTCGCGGACGCCCGCGGCGGATCGGGCGGCGGCGTCGTCCATCACTCCGCCTGTCTTGATGTGCGTGCCGAGTCCCAAGTCGAGCGCGGCGAGTGACAGGTTGAGCACCGCCATCATCGCGGCCGCGTAGTCCTCCTTGGCGATCTCCGGCTCGTCGCTCTGGATCACGGCGACGGCGATCATCGCGGGCAGCTCGAGGTGCTCTCGGGCCACGGCTGTCCTTCAGCGCGCGGCCGCTCTCGGGATCCGGCTGCTTGCGCGCCTTGCGCTCACCGAGGGCCATGCCGTAGGCGTGCCGCGCCGCCGGGCCGAGCACGTAGAAACGCCAAGGCTGCGTCAGCCGATGGTTTGGCGCGAGGGTCGCGACGTCGAGCAGCGTTTCGATCTGCTCGCGGGTCACCGGCTGTGGAGCAAATCGTTTGATCGAGCGCCTGGCTCGGATGGCTTCGATGACGTCCATGGCTCGCAAGGTAACGAGGGTTGATTCCGCCGAACGGTCCGCGTAGCTCTGAGCATCATGAGCGATCAACCGCTGTCTCCGCCCGAAGAATCCGTCGTCGACCGTTTCCTCCGCTACGTCCGCGTGGACACGCAATCGCGCGAGGACGCGTCGACCACGCCCAGCACGCCGACGCAGTGGACGCTCGCCAAGCTGCTCGCCGAGGAGCTCTCGGCGCTCGGTGCCCGCGACGTATCGGTGAGCGACCATTGCATGGTCTACGCGACGATCCCGGCGTCGGTCCCCGATGCGCGCGCGAGGTCGACGCCCGTGCTCGGGCTGCTCGCGCACGTCGACACGTCGCCGGCGGTGAGCGGCACGAGCGTCAAACCGATCATCCACAGGAACTACCAGGGCGGCGACATCACGCTGCCGGGCGATCCGTCGCAGGTGCTCACGGTGGCGCAGAATCCGGCGCTCGCCGACATGGTCGGCGACGACATCATCACCACGGACGGCACGACGCTGCTCGGATCCGACGACAAGGCCGGCGTCGCCGACGATCATGACGCTTGTCGATACGTTACTGCGGAATCCGCAGATCCCGCACGGCACGATCAAGATCGGCTTCACCGCCGACGAGGAGATCGGCAGCGGCATCGAGAAGTTTCGACGTCGAGCGGTTCGGCGCGCAGATCGGCTACACGGTCGACGGCGGCGAGCTGGGCGAGATCAGCGACGAGACGTGGAGCGCCCGGATGGCGACTGTCACGTTCAAGGGAAAGAACACGCACCCCGGCACGGCCAAGGGCGTGATGGTCAACTCGATCTACGCGCTCGGCGACTTTGTCGGTCGAATGCCCAAGGACATGCTTCCCGAGACGACCGAGGATCGCGTGGGCTTCGTGCATCCGTATGCCGGCGTCGCCGACGTCGAACAGTCGAGCGTCAAGGTTCTGCTGCGCGACTTCGAGCTCGCGGGTCTCGACGAGAAGGAGCGCGTGCTGCGGGAGATCGCGATGGAGACCGAGCGCCACTGCGCGGGCGTGACGGTGTCGGTCGACGTGAAGGAGAACTACAAGAACATGAAAGAGGTGCTGAAGACCCGCCCGGAGCTGACGGCCAACGCGCTCGAGGCGGCGCGTCGCGCCGGGCTCTCACCGTTCACCAAACCGATCCGCGGCGGCACCGACGGGTCCAAGCTCACGTTTCGCGGGCCTGCCGTGCCCGAACATCTTCACGGGCGGCTTCAACTTTCACAGCAAGCTGGAATTCAATTCGCGGCGCGGACTCGAGAAGACCACCGAGACGCTGGTCCATCTCGTCCAACTGTTCGTCGCGGACGGCAAAGCCTAGGAATGCGAAACCGGCGGCGGGCCGGGAAGCCCGCCGCCGGTTTGTCAAAAGCGGCTACTTGTCGAACTGCTGGGCGAGCTTCAGCTGACGAATCGCCCCGTCGATCGCCTTCATTGCTGCGACGCGGTGGCCGCCGAAATCGTGGGCCGCGGTCTTCAACTCCTCGCGCGCCGCCTGCAGCTCGACGACGGCGCTGCGAATGTGCGGATGTGGCTCGAGCGTCGCGGGCGTAAACGCCATCGTGCCGGTCAGGCCGGCCGCCAACAGAAGCATCTTCATACTCTTCCTCTCCTGACAGTGGAGCGAGTGGGTTGTGCGCCATGTCACGGGCCGATCGCTCGCACCCGTGCCCCCGGCTGGTGGGACGATTCAACGGGCGGCGGCGTTAACAGGTGGACGGGTGGGCCGGTGGACCAGACGACCGGAACGAAGAAAGAGCGAGTTGTTGCAGCCAGGTGCAGCCGTCCGCAGACTTCAACAGCATGGCTAACGACGTGGTGCTGGTGGTCGATGACGAGCCGCAGATCCGGCGAGTCGTGCGGAACGCTCTCGCGTCGGACACCACGCGGGTGATCGAAGCGTCGAACGCGCGCGACGCGATCGACCTCGCGGCGGCCGAGCGACCGTCGCTCATCGTACTCGACCTTGGCCTCCCCGACGCCGGCGGCGTCGAGGTTTGCCGCGAGATCCGCGCGTGGTCGCAGGCGCCGATCATCGTCCTCTCGGCGCGGCACTCGGACCAGGAGAAGGTGGCGCTCCTCGACGCCGGCGCCGACGACTACGTGACCAAGCCGTTCAGTCCCGGCGAGCTGCAAGCGCGCGTCCGCGCGCAACTGCGGCGCTCCCGCCTCGCGCCGGCCGCCGGAGAGGGTCAGGTGATCACGATCGGTGATCTCGTGATCGATCCCGTGAAGCCGTCGGTCAAGAAATCGGACGTGCCCGTCCACCTCACGAAGATCGAGTGGGAGTTGTTGCGCACGCTGCTCAAGCACGCGGGCCGCACGCTCACGCACCAACAGCTGTTTCGCGCGGTATGGGGGAATTCGTCGGGCGACATGCAGCAGTACCTGCGCGTCCACGTGCGGAGTCTGCGGCGGAAGCTCGAGACGGATCCAGTTCGGCCGCGATTGATCGTCACCGAGCCCGGGGTCGGCTACCGGTTCGAAAACGAACCGTGAGCGCGCGCGCGGGCGGCGTCGCCGAGCAGTCGCGCGACGGCCGCCTCACCGATCGGCCCTGGCTCGAGTGGGTCGCATGGTTCGCTCTCTTGGCGATCGTGACGGCATTTCTCGTCTCCGTTCGTCCGCACCTGAACGCGACCTACATCACGCTCGGCTACCTCCTCGTGGTGCAGGGCGGAAGCGCGCGGCGCGGACGTCCGCTCGGCCTCGCGCTCGCGGCGGCGGCCTTCGTCAGCTTCGACTATTTCTTTCTCCCGCCGTTCGGAACGCTGACGATCCAGGATCCGCTCAACTGGTTCGTCCTGCTCGCGTTCCTGGCGACGGCGGTGTTGTCGGCGCAGTTGCTGTATCGCGCGCAAGCCGAAGCCGCCGATGCGCGCCAGCGCGCCGACGAGATCGACCGCCTCGCGGCGCTCGGCGCCGAGACGCTGAGCACGGCGCGCGCCGAGGACGCCCTCGTCGCGATCGCGTCGGTGATTCGTACCTCGCTCGCGCTCGACGTCTGCGGCGTGTACGCCGCGGATCCGGACTCGCATCGAGGTGCGTCTGGCCGCGCAGTCGAGCGAATCCGCCGGCGCGCAACCGATCGACGAAAAGCTCGTCGAGTGGTCGGCGCGCGAGGGGGGAGGGCGCGGCGCGGCTGAATTCGTCGACGGCACGTCGACCGGCGACGCGTCGGTCGATCTCATCGTGCATCACGACGGTGTGCATCCGCCTGTGCGCGCGTTCATTCGCCCGTTGCAGGCGCGCGGGCGAACCGTCGGCGTGCTGCGCATCGCGCGCAACGAGGGGTTGTCGGCGAGCGGCGCGCAGATTCGCGTGCTCGACGCGCTGTCGTACTACGCGGCGCTCGGGCTCGAGCGCGTGCGGCTCGTCGCCGACGCGGAGCGGGCGCAGCTGCTTCAGGAGGCGCATCGCGCCAAGGACGCCGTGCTCGCGTCGGTGTCGCACGACCTGCGCACGCCACTGACGACGATCAAAGGGTTGGCGCACGAGATCGCCGCCGGGGGCGACGACCGCGCGGACGTCATCGAAGAGGAAGCGGACCGGTTGACGCGGTTCGTCGCGCAGATGCTGGATCTGTCGCGCATCGCGACCGGCGTCGCCGCGCCCAACATCCAACCGAACGAAGCGGAGGACCTGCTCGGCGCGGCGGCGCAGCAGGTGTCGGGGCGGTTGGCCGGTCGAGAGCTTCGGGTCACGACGGACACGAGCGAAGCGCTGCTGTTCGGCTCATTCGATTTTTCGGAAACGCTGCGGGCGGTCGTGAATCTGATCGACAACGCGGCGAAGTACTCGCCGCCCGGAACGCCGATCGACCTCTCGGCGACGCTCGAGGTCCCTGGCTCGTGTTCGCGGTCGCCGACCGCGGTCCCGGCATCCCGCGAGCCGAACGCGAGCGGATCTTCGAGGCGTTCTACCGGCGGCCGGGGCTAGCTCCGGCGCGCCCGACGTGGGCGGCGCGGGACTCGGCCTGTCGATCGCCCGCGGGATCGCCGTGGCGCAGCGGGGCGGCGCTCGACTTCGAGGAGCGGCCGGGGGGCGGCAGCATTTTCCGCTTTCGCGTGCCGGCGATTCCGACCTCGACGCTCGATCGCTTCTCGCAATCTTAACGAAAACGCGGGGCGTTCTTCACGCGGTCTTTACGCGCACTGTCGTCAATTGATAGTGCTGTGGTATCGCCCGCCCATTCCATGCCTACGCCGCTTGGTCGTCTCAAGCGAGTGCTCTTTGGCAGACCTCTCGCCTCGGACCGACTCGAGCACGAACGGCTGAACAAGCGCACCGCGCTCGCCGTCCTCTCGTCCGACGCGATCTCCTCCGTCGCCTACGCGACCGAACAAACGCTCATCGTCCTCGCCATCCTCGGCGCGGCGGCGCTGAACTACGTCGTACCGATTTCGGCGGTGATCGTCGGGCTGCTCGTGCTCGTCGCGCTGTCCTACCGGCAGACCGTGTTCGCGTATCCCGGCGGCGGCGGGTCGTACACCGTCGCCAAGGACAACCTCGGCACGATGCCCGGTCTCATCGCCGCGGCGGCGCTGCTGACCGACTACATCCTGACCGTCTCGGTGTCGATCTCGAGCGGCATCGCGGCAATCACCTCGGCGTATCCGCGCCTGGCTCCGCACGCGGTGGCGCTGTGCATCGCGGCCGTGATCGTGCTGGCGTTGGTGAATCTGCGCGGCGTGCGCGAGTCGGGAATCGCGTTCAGCGTGCCGACGTACGTGTTCATCGCGGCCATGCTGACGCTGATCGGCGTCGGGCTGTATCGCGTGCTCACCGGAGACGTCGTCCACGCGGCCAACCTCCCCGCGCCCGCGGGCGGAACGTCGCCGCTCGTCGGTTTCGGGCTGACCTTTCTGATCCTGCGCGGCTTCGCCGAAGGCTGCGTGGCCATGACCGGGACGGAGGCGATCTCGAACGGCGTCGGCGCGTTCAAGTCGCCGAGCTCGCGGAACGCGGCGATCACGCTCGCCTGGATGGCGGCCATCCTGGCCGCGTTCTTCCTCGGCACGAGCGTCCTGGCCCGCCACTACGCCGTGATGCCGTCGCCGAGCGAAACGCTGCTCTCGCAGTTGGGGCGCGACATCTTCGGCGGGGGCGCGCTCTACTACGTGCTGCAGTACTCGACGTTCGCCATCCTCGTGCTCGCGGCGAACACCGCCTTCGCCGATTTCCCGCGGCTGGCGAGCATCCTGGCGCGCGACAGCTACATGCCCAGGCAGTTCGCGGCGCGCGGCGACCGATTGGCGTTCTCCAACGGCATCATCGCGCTCGCGGTTGCCGCCGCGCTGCTCATCTGGGCGTTCCACGGCGACACGAGCGCGCTCATTCCGCTGTACGCGATCGGCGTCTTCGTGTGCTTCACGCTGTCGCAAGCGGGGATGGTGATGCACTGGTGGCGCAACCGCGACGCCGGCTGGAAACGGCGCGCGGCGCTCAACGGCGTGGGCGCGGCGGCGACGGCGGTCGTCTCCGTCGTGCAGGTCGTGACGAAGTTCACGCACGGTGCCTGGATCGTCGTGCTGGTGATTCCGCTCATCATCGTCGTGCTCCGCCGCATCCATCAGCACTACGAGCGGTTCAGCCGCGAGGTCGCCTACAACGGACAGGCGCCGCTGATGTTCCTGCACCATACCGTGCTGGTGCCCGTGAACGGCATCACGAAGCCGGCGGCCGGCGCGCTCGTCTACGCGACGACGATCTCGGAGGACGTCCGCGCGATCTACGTCGAGGTGGACCCGGATACGTCGGCCGAGCTGCGGCGGCGGTGGGACGAGTGGGACATCGGGGTCGAGCTGGTGGTGCTGCCGTCGCCGTATCGGTCGGTGCTGCGGCCGCTCGTCGACTTCGTCAACGGATTGATCGAGCGCGGCGAAGGCGACCTGGTCACGCTCGTCGTGCCGGAGATCGTGCCGCGCAGCTGGCTCGGACACCTGCTGCACAACAAGACGGCGCTCTTCATTCGCACGGCCTTTCTCTTCAGGCCCAACGTCGTCGTCACGGCCGTGCCGTACCTGATCGGACGCGCGGTCCGGCTGCGCGACCGGATCAGCCACGACGAGCGGCTCGACGATGAAGACGATACGGTGGTCGCGGCGCCCGCGGCGCACACGCCTCAGCCGACCCGCGCGGCGAGCTAGCCACCCGACAATCCTGATCTGACAACTGATCTCTACGAACACTTACGTCATCGTAAGTGCGGGAAGGCGTACGTCCTACGTCATGCGACGTATCGTGCGCCTGGCGGGCCGAGCGTAAAGTCGGAGCGTTGCAAAACTCCCACCCACCCTCGCTCGGAGATCACCATGTCAGGCACCATCTTCAGTCGTTCGATCCTCGCGTTCACCTCGATCGTCCTGGTCGGGGCCACGGCCTGCACGGCGGACCAGGCCATCGGGCCGACGGCCCCGCTCGCGAACGAGTCGGAAGGGCGCGGCGTCTTCCAGCGCTACTTCGCCATCGGCACCAGCGTCAGCGCCGGCGTCCAGAGCGACGGCCTGATCGCCGCGACGCAGATGACGTCCTGGCCCGCCCAGCTGGCGGCGGGCTGCCGGACGCTCCCTGAACCTGCCGCTCATCGACGGCACCGGCTGCAAGTCGCCTCTCGTCCGCGCCGCTGGGATTGGGCACGCGCATCAGCGGAGAAGGGGCCGGAGAAGACGCGGCGAAGCTGAGCTGCTCGCCGCTCAAGGCCGGCGTTTTCCTGCCGGTCGACAACGTCGGGCTGAACGGCGCTCGGGCTCAACGACGCGCTGTATACGACCCCCGAGAACATCGGCCTCACCGACCAGGGGAACGCCAAGATCTACGGTCGCGTTCTGCAGCCCGGCCAGACGCAGGTCTCGACGATGATGGCGGCGAATCCCAAGCTCGTGTCGGTCGAGCTGGGAGCGAACGAAGTGCTCGAGGCGCGCTACGGCATTGCGATCCACGGTGGCAACCTCGCCTCGTTCGACCAGTGGGCCGCCGACTACGACCAGGTGCTGGACAACGTCCAGAAGGTCTCAAAGATGGCCGTCGTCGTCGGCCTGATCGACGACCTTGGTCACGCCGCGGCCTTCCGTACGGGGGATGAGCTGTGGAACGACCAGGGCGAGTTCCTGCAGGACCTGTACGTCGCCATTCAGCCCGACTGCCAGAACAGCCCGAACCTCATCTTCATCCCCTTTGCGGTGCCGACCGCCGCGGCGTACGGGGCCGCCTATTACCAGGCGCACCTGGGGCCGTTTCCCTTCAGCTGCGCCGGCCAGGGACCCGCCACCCCGGACTTCATCCTGACGCCGAGCGAGCAGACGACGGTGAACGACTTGATGCATCGCATGACCGCGCACATTCAGTCGGAAGCCACCAGACGCGGGTTCGCCTACTTCGCGCTCGGCAGTCTCTACGATCGCAACGACATCAAGGGTCCGTTCAGCCTCGGCGTCGTTCTGGGCACGGCGCAACCCGTTCGGCGACTACTTCTCGCTCGACGGATTGCACCCGAGCGCGCTCGGTCAGACGATTCTTGCCCGCGCCGCCGCGCAGGCGCTGAACGATCGGTACAACCTGGGAATCCCGCAGCCGTAATTGCCGCAGCGACGGACGCACCGGCAGCGTCCGTGGAGGGTGGTCGGTTGGGTTCTGAGTCGCCGCCGTCGAGACGCGGCCCGAACCCGAGACCGATCGCCCTCCGCTTGCGTTTCCACCCCAGCGTTGCGGCTGTCGCGAAACCTTTACATGGCCGCGATGGCGCTCTCGGGAGAACGGCCCATGGTCCGAGTCGCTCTGGACGGGGCACACGTGACGTGGGAGATTCGGCATCCTCTCGCTCGGGAGCTATGCGATGACGACAGGTACCGCGGTGCGCCGCTCGGCGCTCGCACTCGCGTCCGTTCTCGCCTTCACCGGCACGGCGTGTTCGTCGGATCAAGCTCATCGCGCCGGCGTCTCCAAACGCGCAGCCTTCGGCGCCGTCGGCGAGCCTGTTCAGCGCGTGGAACGCATTTCAGCGCTACGTCGCGATCGGCACCAGCATCAGCGCCGGCGTCCAGAGCGATGGTCTCGACTTCGCGACGCAGGCGACGTCGTGGCCCGCACAGCTCGACGCGGCGGTCGGCAAGAATCCTGAAGCAGCCCTACATCGGCGGCGCCGGGTGTCCCGCGCCCATCCTCACCCCTTTGATCCTCGCGACGCGCTTGAGTGGCGAGAGCGCGCTGACTCCGACGGCGAATCTGGGTTGCGCGCCGCTCGTCACCGGCGTGACGCTCCCCGTCGACAACGTCTCGCTCAACGGCGCGCTGACGTTCGACGCGTTGTTCACGACGCCCCAGAACATCACCGACCAGGGCAACGCCAAGATCTATGCGCGCGTGCTGCAGCTCGGGGGCGACGCAGATCTCGACGATGCTCGCCCGCAATCCGACGGTCGTCTCGGTCGAGCTGGGTTCGAACGAAGTGCTCGGCGCGATCAGCGGCGTCGCGATCGACAATATCACTCTTGTTCCCTTCGGCGCCTGGGCCCCGCTGTACGACGGGGTGCTCGACCAAGTGAAAACAACGACCAACACGGCCGTCGTCGTCGGCTTGATCAGCGATCTCGGACACGTCCCCGCCTTTCGCACGGGCGACGAGCTATGGGCCGACCGCGCCGAGTTCGCGCTCTTCCATGTGAACGTCTCGAACGACTGCCAGGGCAGCACCAACCTGCTCTTCGTCCCGTTCAAGGCGACGGTCGCCGCTGCGACCGGCCTCTCCGCGGCGCAACACGGTCTTGGGTTCGTCCCATTCAGCTGCGCCGCTTCGCCGAACCCCGCCGTGCAGGACATCGTACTCACTCCGACGGAAGTGGCTTCCGTGAATTCGCAAATGCACGACATGTCCGCGCAAATCCAGGCCGAGGCCGCGCAGCACGGCTTCGCCTACTTCGCGCTCGGAGCGCTGTACGACCGGGGCGATCTCAAAGGCCCGTTCAGCCTCACGAAGCTCATGACGTCGTCTCACTCCCTTCGGCCCGTACTTCTCGGCGGACGGCGTGCACCCGAACGCCGCGGGCCAGGCGATTCTCGCTCGCGCCGCGGCGCAGGCGCTCAACAACAGGTACGGAATCGGAATTCCGCTGCCGTAGGACTGTGTTTCATCGGCACGCCGGATAGGACGGATCCGGCCCGGAGATCGCGGGCCGATCCTTCCTGTTCGCGATCGCGAACATCACGGCGTGCATGAACCGGGCGAGTCGCGCCATGTGGTCGTAGTCGATGTAGCGCGGCTCGTCGGTCGGCTCGTGATAGTCCATCGAGTAGCCGGTCGAGAAGTACGTGACCGGAACGTTGGAGTGGACGTAGTTCACCTGGTCGCTGCGGCAGAACCGGTTGATCGGATTCGACGGCACGTCCCAGCTGTGGTCGATCGTCATCGGCTCGGGGAGCGTGGCGTTCACCGAATCGATGAGGTCACCGAACTGCTTCGACAGCCGGCGCGATCCGAGCGTCTGCACGGACGACGGCCCGCCGAACTTCACGTCGCTCGCGCGTCCCTTGCCGACCATGTCCATGTTGTGCGCGGCGACGATCGAGTCGAGCGGAATCGTCGGATGATCGACGAACCACTTGGAGCCGAGCAGGCCCGCCTCCTCGCCCTGGTGCGAGACGAAGATGATCGATCGCGCCGGATGCTCGCTCGCGAACTTCTCCGCCACCTCGAGCAGCACGACGGTCCCGGAGCCGTCGTCGTCGGCGCCGTTGTTTATCGAGTCGGGCCGCGGTGGACGAATCGAGCGCGCGTAGGCGATCAACGAGTCGATCTGATGTTTTTGCGCGGCGTTCGGCGGCCCCGGTCGATCGTTCGCGCCCTGCGGACGCATGACGCGGTCGAACGCGCGCAGCGAGTCGTGATCCACCGGGCGCGGCAGCATGCCGACGTGGTCGTTGTGCGCGCTCAATAGCACGTACTCGCCGGCGCGCGCGGGATCCGAGCCCGGAAGAATAGCGATGACGTTTCGAGAGGCGTATTTCGAGAGCGTGAACTGATTGGTCCAGCTCGCGCTCACCGGGGCGCCCGTCGCTCCGGGAGCGAGTTGGCTGAGCGGCCGCCCAAAAATCTTCTCGGCGAGCGACGCGCTGATGGCGGCGGCCGGCGAACCGTTCGGCTGGCCGGGGCGCATCCCCGGCCGCGTGGCGAACGCGGACGAGACGATCGCGCGAGGAGTCGAGTCCGCGCTCGCGACGAGGATCAGCGCGGCGCCCGCGTTCGACGCTCGTTGATCGCGCACCGCTCCCAGCCCGCCGCGTCCACCCCACCTCCGCCGCCGCCGCCGCGGGGCGGGCTGTATGCGAAGACGGCGACCTTTCCGCGAATCGCGCTCGCGTCGAGCGCGGTGTGTCGTGTCGCCCCATCGTCCGGCGAAGACCGCGTTCGCATCCGTGACGTTGGCGTCGTTGGCGATGCGAGGTCCGGCCGCGCCGGCCGCGGGGAGCCATTCGCTCCCGGCGATCGCCGGTGCACCGGCGGCGATCAGACGCGCGACCGTGCTGTCGACCTTGAGTGTTCCGTAGGGAAGATTCTGGAAATAGGTGCCGCTGTCGCCGGCGGGCTTGAGACCGAGCCGCCTGAACTCCGACGCGATGTACGTCGTCGTCTTGAAGTTCCCCAACTCGCCGATGCGGCGACCTTGCATCGAGTCGTCGGAGATCTGGTAGAGCCGACTGCGCAGGTCGTTCGCGGTGATGTCGGTGACCGTCGGCCGCGGCGTCCACGTCGCGGGGCCTTCATCGGGCCAGACGGCGTTGGCGGGCCGATTCGCCGAGGGCGCGGAGCCGCAACGGGCGCCGCCGGCGAGGGGGCCGAGGATCCGCGACCGCATGCCGCGGCGGCGATCGCGACGATAGCGAGGGGTATGGTGGTGCGGAATCGCACGTGTAGCTCCGAGTCGGACCGGCAATTGGGGACGAAGGGACCAACACGAAGTATGCCCCGGGGGCGGGGGGCGCCGCATGAGGTCACCCCTCAGCGCTCCCGGATCTGTTTGACGAGGCTCAGAGTCTCGGGCGACGGCTCCACGTCGAGGTCGGTTCGAAGTCGGCGCGCGAAGTCCTCGAACATGCGAATCGCGCCGGCGCGGTCGCCCGCTTGGAGGAGCAGCGACAACGCCTTGCGCAGCCGCCGCTCGTCGGACGGGGCGAGATGGACGGCCCGGCGCGCCCACCGGGTCGCCGATGTCAGGTCGGCGGACGAGGCGTAGCGCTCGGCGAGCGTCCACGCGCAGCCGCCCGCCACGTCGCGACAGTGGCCGCGCTCCTCCTCGGCCCATCGCTCAAACCCGGGCGCATCGGCGAAAAAGCCGTCGAGAAAGTCGCCGTGGTAGAGCTCGAGTGCCGCCGCGAATCGCTCGTTCGCGGCAAACGCGCGGAACTCCGTCGCGTCGCACCAGAGTGCTTCGCCGACCGCGACCTCCTCGTCGCCGCGCGCGACGATGATGTCGTCGCCGACGGTTTGGCGGATGGCGTAGAGCGCCTTGCGGAGCGCGGCCCGGGCGTGGTCCTGGTCGTGCTCGGGCCAGAACATGGACACGAGCCGGTCGCGCCGATGATACCCGTTCGGCCGGGCGGCGGCGAGGTAGATGAGGAGCGCGGCGCGCTTGGGCTGGGCGAGGAGGGCCTCGGCGCCTTCGCGGCCGGAGAGGGTGACGGCGCCCAAGAGGCGAAGGGTGAGTCGCTGATTCGCCTCGGGCGGGTTGAGGGAGCTGGTCACGACGCGAAAATACCGCGCTCCCGCCCTCGGGCATAGCACCGGGAACGGGCGCGGAACGGTCCCGGGACGCACGCGTCCCGCCGGCGCCACGGGGGGACGACGGGCGCCGCGTAACGTTGCCCCGTGATGATTCTCTCACGGGGAATTGCTCAAATGCAAAAGCCGACTTCGTGGTGGCGGGCGACGATGGTGCGGGTGCTGGTGCCGCTCTATCTCGTCGTCATCGTCGGAGGGCCTTTCGCGCCGGTCGCCGCGGCGATGCGGGCGACGCGCTCTCCAATCGCGTTTTACGGAGTGCTGGCGCTGTCGCCCGCGATCTACGCGATCGCGTACGTGTTGATCGCCGGTGCGCCTGGCCGCCTGACGATTCACTCGGTGACGCCCGGTCGCTATCCGCGCGACGTCGCCCATCGCGTGTACGGTCCGCGCCGTCTGTATTCGCTCTGCTGGACGGCGATCTACTACTGCGCGCCGATCTACCACGCGATTCTCGCCGTCCCGGCCCTCAAGCGCCTCACGCTGCGCCTTTTCGGGTATCGCGGCAGCGTCGATTTCCAGACGTACCCCGACACGTGGCTGCGCGACCTGCCGCTCCTGTCGATCGGGAAGGGCGCCTACCTGTCGAACAAAGCGACTGTGTCGCCGAACATGTGCCTGCGGAGCGGCAAAATCATTGTGCTGCCGGTGAGCATCGGGGCGCGCACGATGATCGGGCACCTCACGATGATCGCGCCCGGCGTGGACATCGGCGCCGACTCGGAGGTCGGCGTTGGCGCGGCGCTCGGCGTGAACGCCTGCGTCGGCTCGCACACGCTGGTCGACCACGAGGTGATCCTCGACCACGAGGCGGCGGTCGGCGACCGGTGCGTGATCGGGACGCGGTCGTATGTGGGGCGGAAGGCCGTCATCCGCAGCGGCCTTCGCGTGCCGCCGGCGACGGTCGTGCCGGCGAGGGCGATCCTGACGACGCAGGCGGATGTGGATGCGCTGGTCCGCAGGACTACCGACGACGAGGAAAGACCGGTCGTCCGACTTGCACTCTCCAGGGGGGAATGATGAAGCGCGCTCGAGGAGTACTCGCCGTCGCGGGAATCGCACTCACGCTCGTTGCGGCGCGACTGGGGGCGCAGGCGGTCACGCTTCCGACGATTCGGAGCACCAAGTCGGCCGAGAGGGATCTGCTGACGCAGATGGTGAAGGCGATGCAGGAGGGCGCGAGCCAGCCGTCGCGGTTGCGAACCGCGGACGACAGCCTGTGGTTCAAGTGTCAGTTGGGTCAGATCGCCCTCACGTCTTTCACGAAACGTGAACTCGCGCTGGCCCGAGGTTTCGGCGATTCGGTGGTGACGGCGACTCAACTGGTCGCCGACAAGCTGTTTCCCGGCAAGTCGGTGCGCGACACGGCGGTCGAGCGTCGGGTAAAGAACGCCGGCTTTGCGCGATCGATGGAGAAAGAGATCCCGGCTCGCTCGAGCGCGCCCATGCCCGACGGGTTAGCCGAGGTCCTCGATCGGATTCCCGCGGCGTGTCCCAATCTGCCGGAGCTGACACAGGACGGCGTGCATCAAATCGTCGAGTCGTATCGGGAGTTCGAGGCCGACAACACCAAGCGCGCGCGATTGGACTCCCTCGAGCGGGTCGCGGGCGCGAACGTCGTGCAACGCGAGCTTCGAGAGCGGAGGATCCGTCCGGTGCGCTCTCACGACGACGCTGTGGAGTTCTGGCAGCAGCCGTCAGGATCGACGCTCAACATCGGCGCGATCTCAGGCGGCAACGAGGAGGGCGCGACGTATACCGAGCTCGGGTCGCGCATTCTGCACGCGTTCCGTTTCTCCTTTAGCGCCGTCATCGCGAGCGGCAAGGACTCCGGATCAGCGGGGGCGAAGCCTGGTGACGCGACGAAGGAAGACTCGAGCGCGAACGGCGCGACGATCAGCCGGTTCCTCAATGGAGGCGGCCTGCTGAACGTCGGCGTCGCGTACCCGCTCGTTCACCTCGGGAAGCCGAACGGTTCGGCCGACTTCATGGGCCTGTTCGCGCCGCGTTTCGGTGGAACGCTTCCGGTGCTTGGAGCTAGCGGTCGCGACACCACACTGGTGTATGACCTCGGGACGGAATTCATGTTCAAGTCGATCGACCAGCTTGGCGGGATCGGTCTGTACTTCCAGACGAGACTTGGCTACGCCGGCGGCTCGCCGACCTTCATGCGGCTGATCGGGGACGGGGACAACCGTCACACCGGATACCAAACCGTGACCGCCGGGTTCACGGTCGACGATCGCTTCATCATCTCGATGAGCAAGACCGTGTCGGGTCCGCGATCGCTCCAGCAGACGGGCTGGCAGGTGGGCGTCAGCTTGGCTCGCAGCGCGTCGTCGCCGGCAGGCGGCTCACAGTAGGCGACGCCGGGGATCGCCTTGTGGCGCGCGGTTAACGGGGGCGCCACGAGTTCTTTCACCATGATACGCTCAAGCGGATACCGTGTGACGAATTCTTTGCGGCGGAGCCTTGCTGTGGGATCGACCGACGGGTATGCTGGAGTCGCATTCGCGGTCCTCCCCCCATCGCTCCGCGTGTCCTCGCCGCTCGAGACCGTCCTGCAAGACGCCCTCGGTTCGCAATACCGCCTGGAGCGCGAGCTCGAGGCGGGGGGCATGAGCCGTCTCTTCCTCGCGACGGATCTGCGGCTCAAGCGAGAGGTCGTGGTGAAGGTGCTCCCGCCGGACCTCGTGTCGGTGGCGAGCACCGCGCGCTTCAAGCGCGAGATCGAGCTGACGGTCCGCCTTCAGCATCCTCATATCCTGCCAATTCTCACGAGCGGCGAGTTCGAGGACGGGCTGTTCTACATCACGCCGTACATCCAGGGCGAGAGTCTCCGCGCGCGGATCGAGCGCGAGCGGAAGCTGCCGCTCGACGACATTCTGAGAATTCTCAAGGACGTGAGCGGGGCGCTCGCGTTCGCGCATCAGCGCGGGATCGTTCATCGGGATATCAAGCCGGGGAACATTCTGCTGTCGGATGGGCAGGCGATTCTCGCTGATTTCGGGATTGCGCGGGCCGTGTCGACGACGGCGACGCCACTCACGGATAGCGGAGTAGCGCCGGGGACGCCGGCGTACATGGCGCCTGAGCTGCCGACGGATGAAAGGGCGGATGTGTACGCGTTGGGAGTTGTTGCGTTCGAAATGTTGACCGGAGTATTACCAACGCATGTCGCTGGGAGGAAAGACATTGTTCGAAGGCGCGGTGTCCTCGAGGGCGACTCGAGAGCGCGCCTCAACGACCTAGCGATCGTAGTTGCTCGTTGCCTTGCGCGCGATCCGGTGGAGCGCCCGAGCTCTGCAAGAGACTTTGCGAATCATCTTCAGTTTGAGACCCGACGGCGAAATCGGATACTAGTGGCAGGTTTCGGCGCGGCGCTGGCTCTTGCGAGTGGCCTGACGTGGATAAGCCTTCGGCCAAGTACATCGAACTTGGACGCGGATCGTTTCGTCGTCCTCCCTCTGCCATCCGGTGATTCGACCAGCGAGCTATTGGCGCGTGATGTAGTCTCGGGGATCCGCGAGTGGAACGGACCCGTGGTCGCGGATCCGTCTCTTGTCTCTGGTGGTGAACCTCCGGCGTCCCTGAGTAGGGCGTTGAGCGTCAGCCGCCGTTCGGGGGCGCGTAACCTTGTCTTGGTTGGTGGGTTGCGCGAGCTCGACACCGTGCTCCTTCGCGTCACCCTCTATGATGTGACGACCGGAGGTGCGGTGAAGGAGAGGCGCGTCGCTTATTCGGCGCTGGCGTCCAGTAGAACTCGGACCGATGCCACGCGCGGGCTTGTCAGCCGCATCCTTCGTGACGGAGAGGAACTTCCGTGGCGAAAGGCATCGACCGTTTCGCCATCGCTCGCGGCCTGGCGAAGCTATGACGTTGGGCGTCGGAGCCTAGACGCTTGGCAGCTGGCTAGCGCCGAATCTGCATTTCAGCGCGCCGTGGCTGCGGAGCCGTCGCTGGCACGCGCTCACCTCTGGCTCTCGCAGACGATTGCGTGGCGCGACACCGGTCGGGGCCGCGAACAGGCTGAAGAGGCTAGCCGGGCACTCGACGACCGCGCGGGGCTCTCGGACGCAGAGGCGTTTCGAGCCAGTAACCTGCTCGCCCTTGCGCGAGCTCAATTTGACAGCGCTTGCGTGCTGAGCCGAGTGCTGGTTGCCCTTGACTCGACCGATGCCGCCGCATGGATCGACCTAGGCGACTGTCAAGCGCTTGATCACTCGGTTCAACCCGCCAACAACACCTTCACTGGCTGGGCTTTTCGAGGTAGCTACGAGGCCGGCCGCTTCCGCCTATCAGCGAGCCGCGCGATTTGTCGCGCCTAGCGCGGAGTCGAGGTTTAGGGAATGGCTTCTCGGGCGAATGTCGAACGTTCTATATACGATCACAAATAAGGTCCGGCTCGGTGAGACAGGAAGTCCAGACACTATTCACTTCGCCGCGTTCCCGTTCTTGAGTCACGACACACTGGCCTTCGCACCGTATCCATCGAGTGAGCTCGTTTCCGGACGACATGATCCGCCACCAAGCGCTGTGCAGGCTGCGTGGCCCGAAATCGAGGACTCTTGCGTCGAGTCGCGGAAGAGTGGGTGCGACATGAGCCCCGGAACGCCGCGGCGCTGGATTCCTTGGCCACCCTCTCCGAGGCATCCGGCGGGATCGCGGAGGTCGACAATGCGCGGCTTACGACCGCAGAAATCGTTCGCCGGGCGCTGTCGTATTCGCGCGATTCCGTTCAGCGAACTCGGCTTGCGGTCTCCATGGTCCGGTTGCTAGTGAAGGAGGCGCAGTTCGAGCTTGCCCGAGCTGCAGCAGAGTCGCTTGGGCGAGCCGGCGTGGACAGGTACGCGAGCCTGATACCCGGAATCGCTGGCGTGGCTGGGCTCACCGGCCACATAGAACGAGCTGCGCTTATACTCGCGAAGGCGCCAGAGTCTCGCTCGGTGAGAACGCTAGACGGCCGCGCTATCCAGCTGCCACCGCAGCTCTCGAGAACATGGGCGCGGCTTGTCGTGTACTCGGCGTTGGCGGTCGACGCGGACAGCATCGCCGTGATGACTCGCGAAACGACCGAACTCGTTCACAGCTACTTCCCGTCGGCCCGCGATTCGGCCGAGGTGTCGGCTGCGCTCGTTGCTCCGGCGTTGACTCTCGCGTTTCCGATCGCTCAGCGGAGCCTCAAGGAGTTATCCAATGCCCCCGATGAGACCAGCAAGGCGTTCGTCGCGCTCGCGCGAGGCGATACGGGGAAGGCCCGTCTCGGGCTGACCGGTTTGCGACGGCTCACGGCCGGAAGAGTGTCGGGAACGTCAGTCGATGGAAACTTTCGTCGCGCGTTGCTCTCCCTGGCCCTAGGAGACACGCTGGGTGCGCTCGCTGATCTTGATCCGGTTCTGCGAGCGCCTCCGACGCTCGGTCCGAATCTCCTATCGCAGATCACTCAAGCGACATCCCTGGTGCGGGCCTTAGCCTTGCGCGCGGAGCTGGCATCGCGCGGGCATGACCGTTCAACAGCCTCGCTCTGTGCGCGCGCCGTGGTCGATCTGTGGCTACACGCAGATCCGCAGCTGCAGTCGGTGGTCGACAGGATGAAGAGACTCGCAGAATGAACCTTCCCACGGAGACTAGAATGAAACGCCCATCGTCGATCAGTCCCGCCGTAATCCGAGTTGGATCCATGCTATTGCTTGCCGTGACCGTCGGCGTCGCGGCGGCGGCCAAACGACCCGAGGCCAAAGTCGTACGACACGTAGCTGGATGCGACTTTACTCCCTCGGCGGACGAGCAGCCTATAGAGCTCCCCAAGGAAGTCAACAAACTCCCCGCGGGTTGCATCGACGAGATAGCGAGCTATCAGAACGAAGGGGTTGTGACCATCCAGACTGACGTCCCCGTCGATCCCACGACCTGTCCGTCCGGCGTCAAAACGACCACCGTAAGAAGCATCGGTTACGAAGGCATTGGTCAGACCAATCCCAGCGACTACGGCGTGGGGAATGCCAAGAAGCGTGGCTACGTAGTCGCCAAGATTCGCAACGACGGCGCGTGTGCAACTGCGGCGCCGATATCGATTCCAGCTCGAACGACGGTGTTTTGGGTGGTCGAATACAAAGACGGCGCGAACACGGCCAGTGCGCGCCTGCTCGTTGCTGGCGGCAAAGGCGATATGAACGGCCAAAAAAAATTCAGGTTTCATTCCTGCGGCAACAGCGATGAGCCGGAAGATGACAAGGCGTGGTTCAAGTATGGTGGAGCGTGTACCGACAAGCTTCACAGTGTGTCATCATTGGCAGCTAGCCGTCGACGGGCAATCGCCTTGAAGTTGACATTTCCACCGAGCAAACATCGACGGTTAGATGATCCGCCGCCGATTCTATGGATGGCGTGCGGAGGTGATTGTTGCGTCACCGATCAGTAGTCTCGGCATCCGAGTAGGCGGCCAGGCACTTGCCTCCGTTCGTCTCCCAATGCATCCTCCTAAGACCATCCCCGTCTTGGAGATGCACCACGAATGCAGTCCAGCAAGAACTCCCCCCGGACACCCTCCGGCGCTTACGCCCGCTTGACCCAACCCCTCGTCCGCGACGCCGGCGTTCTTCGCCCGGCGTCGTGGGACGAGGCCCTCGACAGAGCCGCTGAAGGCTTCCGTCGAAACCTCTCGAAAAACGGGCGCACGGCCACCGGCATCTTCAGCTGCTCGAAGTCGACCAACGAGGTCAACTTCCTCGCCTCGAAGATGGCGCGGCAGGTGTTCGGGAATAACAACATCGACAGCTGTAATCGGACCTGACACGCTCCCTCGGTCGTCGGTCTGACGACCATCCTGGGAGCGGGCGGCTCGACCAGCTCATACGAGGAAGCGGAACATTGCGATTTCGCCTTCCTCTGGGGATCGAACGCCCGTGAGGCGCACCCGATCTGGTTCCACCATTTATTGAAGGGGATCCAGAACGGCGCGCGACTCTACGTCGTCGATCCGCGGCGCACCACGTCCGCCGAGTGGGCCGACGTCTGGCTCGGCCTCAACGTCGGCGCCGACGTCGCGCTCGCCAACACGATGGCGCGCGAGATCATCCACGCCGGGCTCGCCCACACCGAGTTCATCAAGCGAGGCACGACCGACTATCAAGCCTACAAAGAAGCCGTCGAACCGTACACGCTGAGCTTCGGCGAGCGCGTCACGGGAATCCCGGCCGAGGTCATCCGCGACGCGGCGCACGCGTACGCCACGGCCGACCGCGCCATGGTCTGCTGGACGCTCGGCATCACCGAGCACCACAACGCCGTCGACAACGTGCTCGCGCTGATCAACCTCTCGCTCCTCACCGGACACGTCGGGCGCTACGGGTGCGGGTGCAACCCGCTCCGCGGACAGAACAACGTCCAGGGCGGCGGCGACATGGGCGCGCTGCCAAACAAGCTCCCCGGCTTCCAGGACGTCACCACCGAAAACCACCGCACGAAGTTCGAGCGCGCGTGGGGACGCGACATCATCCCGAAGGACGGGTGGCATCTCACCGAGATGATCCACGCGATGGAGACGAAGGAGCTCACCGCGCTCTACGTCATCGGCGAGAATCCGGCGCAGTCGGACGCCGACGCGACGCACGTGACGCACCTCCTCGAGAATCTCGACCATCTCGTCGTGCAGGAGATCTTCCTCACGAAGACCGCGCAGCTCGCCGACGTCGTGTTGCCCGCGACGGCGACGTGGGCCGAGGGCGAGGGCACGGTCACGAACAGCGAGCGGCGCGTTCAGCGTTGTCGAAAGGCCGTCGAACCGCCCGGCGAAGCGCGCGACGAGATCTGGATCATGTCGCAGCTCGCCAAACGCCTCGGCTACGACTGGGGCTCGCCGACGGCGGAAGACGTCTGGAACGAAGTCCGCGCGCTCTCGCCGCAGCTCGCGGGCATGACCTACAAGCGCCTCGAGGAGCTCGGCGGACATCCAGTGGCCGTGCCCCGACGAGAACCACCCCGGAACGAAGTTCCTCCACTCGCGACTCTGGGACGACGATCCGGCCAAGCGCGGCCGCCTCGCGCCGTTCTCCGTCGTCCATCACGACGGCCCGGTCGAGCAGCCCGATGACGAGTATCCGTTCATTCTCTCCACCGGCCGCCGGCTCGAGTCCTACAACACTGGCGTGCAGACGGGCGGATATACGTCGCCGCTGCACCGCGGCGAGACGCTCGACATGTCGCCGGAGGACGCCGAGCGCCTCGGCGTCGTCGCGGGGGACCTGGTGCGCGTGACGTCGCGCCGCGGCGCGCTCGACGTGCCGGTCTACATCGACCGCGGTCTGCGCGCGGGCGTAGTTTTCATGACGCTGCATTTCCCCGACGACGTCATGACGAACCTCCTCACGATCAACGCGACCGACATCAAATCCGGCACCGCCGAGTTCAAGGCGTGCGCCGTGCGCGTGGAACCGGTGCGCACGAAATCGCTGCGCTCCTCGCGCCGCGCGGAGCCGCTCGCCGCCACCGGGGACGACTGATGGATTTGCGGCTGCGGCACTCCGTCCCGACCGACGACGAGCGTGCCGCGGTCGACGCGCTGCTCGGACCGCCCACGTCCGCGTGGGACGGCGGAGCGCGCGGCGACCTCTACGACGCGCACGTCGCGCACGGTGGACGCGAAGCTCGCGAGCGAAGGCATCTGCTGCTGCCCGCGTTGGAGGCGTTGCAGTCGCGCGTCGGATGGATCAGCGAGACGGGGCTCGAGTACGTCTGCGTCCGGCTCAACGTTCCGCCCGCCGAGGCGTGGAGCGTGGCGACGTTCTACGCGCTCCTCTCCACGACGCCGAGGCCGCGTCGCGTGCTGCACGTGTGCGACGACATCGCGTGCCGTTGCCTGGGCGCGGCCGAGCTGATCGACCAGATCGAGGCGTCGGTCGGTCCGGCGCACGCGCACGGACCGAACGGCGATCACGTTCACGTCGACGACGCCGCCACCGTCTGGATGCGGTCTCCGTGTCTCGGCCAGTGCGACTTCGCGACGGCGGCGCTGCTGCAGGAAGCCGGGCCGCTGCCGCGCGAGGAAGTCATCCGCGATCTGTCGCTCGACGAAGCGCGCACGATTCTCCGCGGCGGTGCACCGTCGCGTGAACCGAAGCCGCGCCGGTCGCGCGCGATGCGCGCTCGACTCGCAGTGGACCGAGCCGATGACGGAGACGCAGACGCTGCGGCTTCCGCAAGATTCCAACACGACGACGCCGTCCGCGTCGCTCGGACACGTCAGTCGTTTGCTCCGCCGCGTCGGCACGATCGATCCGACCGACATCGCGGCGTACACGACGTCCGGCGGATTCGAGGCGCTTCGCCGCGCGCTCGAGATCGGCCCCGACGCCGTGATCCGCGAGATGATCGACTCGAAGCTGATGGGCCGCGGCGGCGCGGCGTTCCCGACCGGACGCAAATGGGAAGCGGTCGCGAAACAGTCGGCGCGTCCGCACTATCTCATCTGCAACGCCGACGAATCCGAGCCGGGCACGTTCAAGGATCGCGTGCTGCTCGACGGCGATCCGTTCGCGATCGTCGAGTCGATGACGATCGCCGGGTTCGCGACGGGCTGCGAGCGCGGCTTCCTCTACATTCGCGGCGAGTATCCCGTCGGCGCCGAGCGCTTCGCGCGCGCGATCGCCGAGTCGCACGCGCACGGCTTCCTCGGCAACGACATCCTCGGCCGCGGCGTTCGGTTCGACATCGAGATTCGCCGCGGCGCGGGCGCGTACATCTGCGGTGAAGAGACGGCGATCTTCAATTCGATCGAAGGCTATCGCGGCGAGCCGCGCAACAAGCCGCCGTTCCCGGCGCAGGCCGGGTTGTTCGGCTTGCCGACGGTGGTCAACAACGTCGAGACGCTCGCCAACGTGCCGTCGATCGTGTTGAACGGCGGCGCGGCGTTCGCGCGCATCGGGACCGAGCAGTCGACCGGCACGAAGCTCTTCTGCGTCAGCGGAAACGTCGAGGCGCCGGGCGTCTACGAGGTGGAGTTCGGCGCGACGCTGCGAGACCTGCTGTCGCTGGCGGGCGGCGTCGCGGGCGGCCGACCGCTGCAGGCGATCCTGCTCGGCGGCGCGGCGGGCGTGTTCGTGCGGCCCGACGAGCTGGACATCCCCCTCACGTTCGAAGGCGCGCGCGCGGCCAAGGCGACGCTGGGCTCCGGCGTCATCGTCGCGTTCGACGACACGGTGGACATGAAGCAGATCCTCCTCCGGATCGCCTCGTTCTTCCGCGACGAGTCGTGCGGTCAATGTGTCCCGTGCCGCGTGGGAACCGTGCGCCAGGAAGAGGCGCTTTATCGAATCGCCAGCGGACGGACGCTGGGCGGCGTACCACAGGAAGTGTCGCTCCTCGACGAGGTCGGTTTGGCGATGAAGGACGCATCCATCTGTGGACTCGGACAGACCGCGTACGCCGCGATCGAGTCCGCCATTCACAGAGTCGGCGTATTGAACGGCGCGAGGTCCGGGCGTGACGGACGTCGCTCCGCCGCTCGTTCAGCTCCAGCGCCCGACGATCGCGACCGACAAGAGCCGCCGCACGTCGACGCGCACCGTCACGGTCACTGTCGACGGCAAGAAGGTCACGGTCCCCGAAGGCGCGACGCTGCTCGCGGCGTGCCGCCAGGCCGGCATCGAAGTGCCGACGCTCTGTTTCCTCGAGACGCTGCACCCGGTGAACGCGTGCCGCGTGTGCGTCGTCGAAGTCGAAGGCGCGCGCGTGCTCGTGCCGTCGTGCTCGCGCGCCGCCGAAGAGGGCATGGTCGTGCACACCGACTCGGCGCGCGTGAAGCACAGCCGCAAGCTGGTGCTCGAGCTGCTCGCGTCGTCGGTGGATCTCTCGACGACGCCCGACGTGGATCGATGGATCGACGACTACGACGCGAAGCCCGAGCGGTTCGGGCCGAAAGCGCCGCCGGCGCCCGCGGGAACGCGCGACGCGTCGGCTCCGGGACACCACGCGCCGCCGGATCCCGCGTTCGCCGCGACAGTCGCCGAGCCGGCGAAGGTCGACAACGATCTCTACGTCCGCGACTACGCGAAGTGCATTCTCTGCTACAAGTGCGTCGAGGCGTGCGGGCCGGACCATCAGAACACGTTCGCGATCGCCGTGGCCGGGCGCGGATTCGACGCGCACATCTCGACCGAGTTCGCCGTTCCGCTGCCCGAGTCGGCGTGCGTCTACTGCGGGAATTGCATCGCGGTGTGTCCGACCGGCGCGCTCATGGCGAAAACGGAGTTCGACCGGCGCGCCGAAGGCACGTGGGACGAGTCGCGCATGACGGCGACGGACACGATCTGTCCCTACTGCGGCGTCGGTTGCACGCTGCGTCTCCACGTCGACGACGGCGAGATTCTCAAGGCGACGTCGCCGCTCGAGAATTCCATCACGCAGGGCAATCTCTGCATCAAGGGTCGGTTCGGGTGGCGCTTCGTGCAGCCGCGCGACGGCGCATCCGAAAAGGGCAATGGCCGTCACTGACCATCCGCTGGCCGGGCTCGGCTACACGCGTGTTTCCGCGGCGCGCTCGTTCGTTCGGCTGACGGGAGACTCGTCGTCCGAATCGTCGGCCGAAGTCGCGGAAGAAGTTCCCGTCGCGCTGGTCTACAACGGCCGGCCGTACGTCGTCGTGATGGGAACGCCGAACGACCTGGACGATCTGGCGGTCGGCTTCAGCATCACCGAGGGCATCGTCGCCGACGCGGCGCACGTCGAGCACGTCGACGCCGTGCGCGCGAATCACGGCATCGAGCTTCAGATTCGGATTTCACCTGCCGACGCCGAGCGCCTCGGCGAACGCGTGCGAGGGCTCGTGTCGCGCACCGGCTGCGGACTGTGCGGCGTCGAGTCGATCGGCGACGCGCTGCGCATTCCGTCGGAAGTCGGCCGCACGCTGCGCGTCGAGCGCGGCGCGCTCTGGCGTGCGGGCGCCGAATTGTCGCGGCAGCAGTCGGTGAACAACGCGACGAGCACCGTGCACGGCGCGGGCTGGTCGACCGCCGACGGCGAGCTTCGCGTCGCGCGCGAAGACGTCGGCCGGCACAACGCGCTCGACAAAGTGCTCGGAGCGCTGGCGCGCGCCGGAACGCCGGCGTCGAGCGGATTCGTCGTCGTCACCAGCCGCGCGAGCTACGAGATGATCCAGAAGGCGGCCCTGTGCGGCGTCGAGCTCGTCGCCGCCATCTCGCGGCCGACCGGTCTTGCCATTCGATTCGCCGAGGCGGCGGGCGTGACGCTCGTCGGCCTGCTGCGCGGCGAATCGGCGAACGTGTACACCCATCCCGAACGCATCCACCCGCTGTCACTCGAGGTCTAGCGCCGTGAGCACCCTTGTCGTCCCGTCGGACATCGAAATCGCCCAACGCGTCAAGATGCGTCCCATCGAGGACGTCGCCGCGGAGCTCGGACTCGAGCGCAACGAGCTCGATTTCCACGGCAAATACATCGCGAAGATTCCGCTCGACATCGCGCAGCGCCCGATCCGCGGACGACTCGTCGTCGTCACGGCGACGAACCCGACGCCGGCCGGCGAAGGGAAGAGCACCGTGTCCGTCGGCCTCGCGCAGGCGCTGCGGCGCATGGGGAAAAAGGTCGCGCTCTGCATTCGCGAGCCGAGCCTCGGCCCGGTGTTCGGAGTGAAGGGCGGCGCCGCCGGCGGCGGCTACGCGCAGGTCGTGCCGATGGACGACATCAACCTCCACTTCACCGGCGACTTCCACGCGATCTCCAGCGCGCACGCGTTGCTCGCGGCGATGCTCGACAACCATCTCCAGCAGGGCAACGCGCTCGGCATCGATCCGCGCCGCATCACCTGGCCGCGCACGATCGACATGAACGACCGCGCGCTGCGCAACGTGATCGTCGGACTCGGCGGCGTGGGCGACGGCGTGCCGCGCGAAGAGCATTTCATCATCGTGCCGGCGAGCGAGATCATGGCCATCGTCGCGCTGGCGACGAGCGTGCAGGATCTCGAGGAGCGCCTGGCGCGCATCATCCTCGGCTCGACCTACGGCGCGGCGAAGCGTCCGGTCACCGCGGGCGAGCTGCGCGCGGGCGGCGCGATGGCGCTGCTGCTCAAGGACGCGATCCGACCGAACCTCGTGCAAACGCTCGAGGGCGGACCCGGCGTTCGTGCACGCCGGTCCGTTCGGCAACATCGCGCACGGGTGCAACAGCATTCTCGCGACGCGCTCGGCGCTCGCGCTCGCCGATCTCGTCGTGACCGAAGCCGGATTCGGATCGGATCTCGGCGCCGAAAAGTTCTTCGACATCAAGTGCCGCATGGGCGGCTTGAATCCGGAAGCGGCGGTCATCGTCGCGACGGTGCGGTCGCTCAAGATGCACGGCGGCGCCGACAAGAAGAATCTCGGCGTCGAGGATCTGCGCGCGCTCGAGCGCGGCCTGCCGAACCTCGAGAAACACGTCGAGAACGTGCGGCACTTCGGCGTGCCGGGCGTCGTCGCGCTGAATCGGCGGTCGGCCGACAGCGAAGCGGAGTTGGAGCTAGTGGCCGAGTTCGCGAAGTCGCTCGGCGTCCCGCTGGCGCTGACCGAAGTCTGGGAGAAGGGCGGCGCAGGCGGCGAAGCGCTCGGGTCCGAACTGCTCGGCGCTGCTCGACAAGAAGGGCGCCGAGTATCGCCCGCTGTACGCGACCGACCGGCCGATCAAGGAGAAGATCGACACGATCGTTCGGCAGATCTATGGCGGCGAGGGCGCCGACTATTCGCCGGAAGCGGACCGGGCGATCACGTACCTCGAGTCGATCGGCATGGGGAACACGCCGGTGTGCATGGCCAAGACGCAGTATTCGCTCACCGACGACGCCACGAAGCTCGGCCGCCCGCGCGGATTCCGTATCACGGTCAATGAGGTACGCCCGTCGGCCGGCGCCGGGTTCGTAGTGGCCCAATGCGGGGATATCATGACCATGCCGGGACTGCCGAAAGAGCCCGCCGCGGAGCGAATGGCGCGGCTGCCGAGTGGGGAGATCGTGGGGCTGTTCTAGAAACGGGGGACACGGTGGACCGGGTGCGACCGGTCCGCCGGTCCACCCGCTTCACGCACCGGCCCCAGCCGGCCCCCAAAAACAAACGCTTCGACCGCTCGTAGTGTCGAAGTGCGTGGCGTCGATGGAACCGGCCCCGCCTTGACGGGTACGCCGGCGTTCATCGAACGCTAATGAAGCGTTCATCCCCGGGTCCTGCCACCGCCAGCTAGTATGCGGGCGCGGCCCGGTTTGCGTGTCGCTGGCTGAGAGCTCGATCAGTTGCACGACCACCCGACTCGAGGACCCTCGAGATGCGTCAACTGCGTGCGCGCTGGCTGCCGATCCTGATCGCCATTCTGGTGATCGGCGGACCCGTCGCTTGGTACAAATGGCCGTCGACCGCCTCGGCGGCCGAGGCCGTGCTCACCGCACCGGTCAAGAAGGGCGACTTCAAGGTCATCGTCACGACGACCGGCGAGCTGCGCGCCCGCAAGTTCGTGCAGATCCAGGGGCCGAACTCGATGCCCGCGCAGATCTATCAGTCGAAGATCACGTGGATCGTCCCGGAAGGCACGATCGTGAAGGAAGGCGAGAAGATCGCCGAGCTCGATCGCGCGCCGGCGGCGACGCGCCTGCAGAGCGTGACGCTCGACCTGCAAAAGGCCCAGGCGCAGTTCACCGACGTGTCGCTCGACTCCGCGCTCAACCTTTCGCAGGCGCGCGAGGCCGTGAAGACGGCCGAGTACGGGCTCGAGGAAAAGAAGATCGCCAAGGATCAGGCGCAGTTCGAGGCGCCGTCGATCAAGCGGCAGGCCGAGATCGACTACGAGAAGGCGCAGCGCGCGCTCGACCAGTCGAAGAAGGATCTCGATACGAAGACCAAGCAGGCCGAGGCGAAGATGTCGGTCGCGTCGGCCGACCTCGGGCGGCAGCAGAACAACCTGAAGATGGTGCAGGACGCGCTGAACGGCTTCACCATCAACGCGCCGTCGCCGGGCATGGTGATTTACGTTCGCGAATGGAACGGCAAGAAAAAGGGCGTCGGCTCGCAGTGGAACACGTGGGACCCGACCGTGGCGACGCTGCCGGATCTCACGCAGATGGAGTCGCAGACGTACGTGAACGAAGTCGACGTGCGCAAGCTGCCGGTCGGTCAGCCGGTCGCCGATCTCGCTCGACGCGGATCCGACGAAGAAGCTCACCGGCAAGGTGACCGACGATCGCGAACGTCGGCGAGCAGCGCCCGAACCAGGATTCCAAGGTGTTCGAGGTGAAGATCGAGGTCGACAAGGCGGACACGACGCTGCGGCCGGGCATGACGACGTCGAACGCCATCGAGGTCGCGTCGATTCCGAAGGTGCTGTCGATTCCGCTCGAGGCGGTCACGTCGGAAGGCGGCTACTCGTACGCGTTCAAGAAGAGCGGCCGCGGCGTCGTGCAGCAGATGATCGAGACCGGCGCGACGAACGACAACGAGATCGTCGTGAAGAAGGGTCTCTCGGAGGAAGATCGCGTCTTCCTCACGCCGCCGGCGGAGAAAGCGACCGTCAAGACGGAGATCATTCCGGGACTGCAGCCGACCGTGCCGCAGAGCGTCGGCGGCGACACGGCCAAGTCGGTGACGCTGCCGGCCAAGCCGACAGCGCCAAAGCCGGCGCCGAGAAGCCGGCGCGAAGCCCGCGCCGAAACTGATCGTCCGGCTCCAGCGACCAGCGCGCCGCCGCACCCGCGACGAAACCGAAGGGCTGAAGCGTGGCGACCCTCGCCGCGGGATCGGCCGCGCCGCCACCTCCGGCGTCGCGACTGCAGGCGTTCATCGCCCAACTGGGCTTCAGCGCCGGCACCGCCGCTGAAGCGCTCGCGCACAACAAGCTGCGCGCCGGGCTCACCTCGCTCGGCATCCTCTTCGGCGTCGCGTCGGTGATCGCGATGCTCGCCATCGGCAGCGGCGCCGAGCAGGCGATTCTCGAGGAGATGAAGCTCCTCGGCGCGAACAACATCGTCATCACGCCGGTCGTCGAGCAGAAGGAAGGCAAGGTCGACAACGACCCGAGCGCCAAGAAGGACGCCAAGCGCTTCACGCCCGGACTGTCCTACCTCGACGCCGAGGCGATCCGCCGCGTCGTTCCCGACGTGATGGGCACGAGCAGCGAGGTCGTCGTCAACAGCGTGATCACGCGCGAGGGCCATCACCGTTCGGGCAAGATCGTCGGCGTCGACTCGAGCTACTTCCGCATCATGAACCTCAAGCTCGACGAGGGCGCCGAGTTCGCGCTGCGCCAATACTCGACGGCGGCGCCGGTGACGATCATCGGCCAGGGCGTGAAGTCGCGCTTCTTCACGACCGAGAACCCGATCGGCAAGGCGATCAAGGTCGGCAACGAGTGGCTGACCGTCGTCGGCGTGCTCGAGGACCGCAAGGTCTCCGCCGACATCGCGTCGAAGCTCGGCATTCGCGACGCGAACATGGACGTCTACGTTCCGCTGCCGACGATGCTGCTGCGCTACCGCAATCGCGCCGAGGTGACGCAGCAGGAGATGGAGCTCGCCGCGCAGGACGCGAACAGCGGCGGTCGCAACAACACCGACTCGACCGAGACCGACGACGAGCGCGCCGAGAAGCGGAACTACCACCAGCTCGACAAGGTGATCGTCCAGGTCGACAAGTCGAGCGCCGTGACCGCCGTCGCCGATCTCACGCGCCGCATGCTCCAGCGCCGGCACAACGACGTCACCGATTTCGAGATCGCCGTGCCCGAGCTGCTGCTGCAACAGGAGCAGCACACGAAGACGATCTTCAACATCGTGCTCGGCGCGATCGCGTCGATCTCGCTCATCGTCGGCGGGATCGGGATCATGAACATCATGCTCGCGTCGATCCTCGAGCGCATCAAGGAGATCGGCGTGCGCCGCGCCGTCGGCGCGACGCAGAAGGAGATCGGCGCGCAGTTCCTGAGCGAAGCCGTGATGATCAGCCTCGCGGGCGGCATCGCCGGCATCCTGCTCGGCGTCGGGCTCGCGACCGCCATCGAACGCATCGCGAAGATCCACACGATCGTGTCGGCGATGTCCGTCGTCGTGGCGTTCGGCGTGTCGGCCGCGGTCGGCGTGGTGTTCGGCATCGTGCCGGCGTCTCGCGCCGCCAAGCAGGATCCGATCGTCGTGTCTCCGCTACGAGTGATACGAGCCGCTCGCGGCTCCCAGCTGCCCCCACCCATGCGACTCTCGACGCTCATCCTGCTCGCCGCGCTCGCGCCCCCGCCGCGGCGCGTGCCCAGGCACGCCGCTCGCCGCCGCCAAGCCGATCACGCTCACCGACGCGATCGCGATGGGGCAGCAGCGCGGCGATCAGGCGCGAGGGCGCGCGCAGCGTCGCGCGACGTCGCGCGGTTCCGCAACGACGCGTTCAACTGCGCGTCTGCGGCCGCAGCTCGTCCTCTGAGCGGCAACGCGGCGAACCTCAATCACGGCATCAATCCGATCACCGCGCCCGACGGCTCGACGGCGTTCGTCGGCCAGTCGCAGAATCAGTCGACGATGCAGTCTGGCGGTTCAGCCAGGCGATTCCGCTCACCGGCGGCACGATCACCGTCGGCTCGGCGATCAGCCGCATCGACGAATTCGGCACGAGCTACAACAAGCATCTGGCAGACCTCGCCGGTCGTGCTTTCGCTGCAGCAGGACCTGTTCAAGCCGCGCGACATCGTGTGGAACGAGCGCATCCAGTCGCTCAGCGCGAGCGTGGCCGAGCGGTCGTATCTCGAAGCGCGGGAAGACGTCGCCGGCAGCATCGCCGACGCGTTCTTCAACCTCTACACGCAGCAGATGACGCTCGCCAACGCGACGGCCAACGTCGCGGTGAACGACACGCTGTACACGCTCAACAAGGGACGGTACGAAGTCGGCAAGATCGGCGAGAACGACCTGCTCAAGAGCGAGCTCGCGCTGTTGCGCGCGCGGGCTTCGCGTCGACGATGCCAAGCTCGCGCGCGACCGCGCCGAGGCCGCGCTTCGCCGCATGGTCAACTACCCCGCGGACCAGGCGCTCACCATCGTCCCGCCCGATTCGATCCCGACGATCGAGGCCGACCCGGACTTCGCCGTGAAGGAAGCGCTCAAGAACGCGAGCCTGATGGAGCAGTCGCATCTCGACGAAGTGAACGTGCGGCGCGAGATCACGACCGCGAAGCTCAACAACGGCTTCAACGCGAGCGTCTCGGCGACGGTCGGGTTCAATCAGACCGCGTCGGCGTTCGGGCGGCGTATCAGAGCCCGCTCGGACGCCAGTCGCTGACGCTCGGCGTTTCGCTCCCGATGGTGCAATGGGGCGCCGGCCACTCGGACGTCGAAGCCGCCAAGGCCGATGACCGGCGTGTCGCGACGAACAACAAGACGCGGCGCGACCAGATCGCCGAAGACGCGCGATTCTCCGTGCTCCAGCTGTCGCAAGCGCAACGCAACGTCGTCCTCGCCGCGAAGGCCGACACGTCTCGATCAAACAGTTCGAGGTCGCGCGAAACCGCTACACGACCGGCAAGATCAGCAACACGGATCTCTACAACGCGCAATCGGACAAGGACAACTCGCTCATCGCCACGTGCAGGCGCTGCGCAACTACTGGATCGCCTACTACCACCTCCGTCGCGCGACCCTCTACGATTTCGCGACGAAGTTAGGAAGCTGGCCGATGAACGCGTCCCGCGCTGAACGCCGTTCGGCATCTCCAGCGCGAGTCCCAAGCAGTTCCAACCCTCTCCCGTTGCACATCTCTCGCGTCCCGTCGCGTCACCGTAGCATTGCGCATCATGATCCGCTCCGCGGCGTACGTCTACTCCTACTATACTACGGAACCCAACCGGGCCGTGGGTGGAGTCGTACGCGCTAGCAGATCAGTAAACCGCGCACCAACCCCAGCGACCCGTGAATGACACGGGTCGCTTTTTGTTTTATCGACCTCAAACGCACCATGTGAATCGCCCATGATCATCGTCACGAAGCCCAACGTCACCGACGCCGAAATCGACCACATCCGCGAGCGCATCGAAGCGGCCGGCATGCGCACGCACCTGTCGCGCGGCGAACAGCGCACGATCATCGGATGCATCGGCGACGAGTCGCTCCTCGCCGAGGTGCCGCTTCGTTCGCTCCCCGGCGTCGAATCAGTCACGCCGGTGCTCAAGCCGTACAAGCTCGCGTCGCGCGAATTCGCCGCCGAGCGGACCGTCGTGCACGTCGGCGGCCGCGAGGCGCAAGCCAGCTTCGGCGGCAACACGCTCACCATCATCGCCGGTCCATGCTCCGTCGAGAGCCGCGAGATGCTCGTCGACACGGCGCGTACCGTCGCGAAGGCCGGCGCGACGATGCTGCGCGGCGGCGCCTACAAGCCGCGCACGTCGCCCTACGCGTTCCAGGGGCTCGGCGTCGAGGCGCTGCGCCTCCTCGCCGAGGTGCGCGCCGAGACCGGCCTGCCGGTGGTGACCGAGGTGATGGACACGCGCCAGGTGGATCTCGTCGCCGAGCACGCCGACATGATGCAGGTCGGCGCGCGCAACATGCAGAACTTCGCGCTGCTCGCCGAGCTTGGCCGCGTTCGCCGCCCGGTGCTGCTCAAGCGCGGCCTCTCGGCGACGATCAAAGAGCTGCTGATGGCCGCGGAATACATCATGGCCAACGGCAACCACGACGTCGTGCTGTGCGAGCGCGGGATCCGCACGTACGAGACGGCGACGCGCAACACGCTCGACATCGCGGCGATCCCGGTGCTCAAGCGCGAGTCGCACCTGCCGGTGATCGTCGATCCGAGTCACGCCGGCGGCGACGCGTCGCTCGTCGCGCCGCTCGCGTTCGCGGCGATCGCCGCCGGCGCCGATGGGCTCGATCGTCGAGGTTCACCCCGACCCCGAGCACGCGCTGTCGGATGGCGATCAGTCGCTCGCGCCCGCCGCATTCGCGCAGATGATGCGGTCGCTCGCCGCGTTCGCGTCCGCGGCCGGCCGCCGCCTCGAACCAATGACGCCAGGACGGGCCGTCGCATGACGGAACCATCGAAAGCGCTCGCGCTCCAGGAGCTCTCGCAGTGCCGGCAGGAGATCGAGTCGATCGACAACGACCTGGTCGAGCTGCTCGCGCGGCGCTTGCGGCTCGGGCAGCGCATCGCCGAATTGAAGCGGATCGCCGAGCTGCCGATTCTCGATCCGACGCGCGAGGCCGCCGTCATCAGACGCGTCACCGCGGTCGCGCGTGAAGCCGGCCTCCCCACGGAGCCGGTGCGAGAAGTCTTCTGGCAGATCGTCGGCATGTCGCGGCGCGCGCAGGAAGAGAGCGACGCGCGGGCGCGCGGCGCGAAGCCGGAGCGAAAGTGAGCGCCGCGATCGAACGCGTGGCCGTCGTCGGGCTCGGCCTGATCGGCGGCTCGATCGCCAAGGATCTCGCCGCGCGAGGTGTGGAAGTCGAGGCGTACGACCCGAACGACGCGGCGCTCGACGACGCGCTCGCCGGCCGTGTCGTGGCGTGCAAGCTCGACGCGTCGCTGACCGCGTCGCGCGCGGACGTGGTCGTGATCGCGACTCCGGTCGACGCGTCCGTCGATGTGCTGCGCGTCCTCGCGCGCTCGGAGAGTCGCGCGACGCTGATCACCGACGTCGGGAGCACGAAGGGACGCATCGTCGCCGAGGCGGACGCGCTCGGGCTGTCTGATCGCTTCGTCGGTTCGCATCCGATGGCCGGCGACCATCGGTCCGGTTGGTCCGCGGCGCGTCAGGGACTCTTCTCCGGGGCGCGTGTCTATCTCTGCGCGCCCGATCGCACGCCGGCCGAGCTCGTCGCGCGCGCCGACGCCTTCTGGCGCGCGCTCGAGGCGCACCCGATGAGAATCGACGCGTCGGCCCACGATCGAACGCTCGCGTGGACAAGTCATCTGCCGCACGTCGTGTCGGCCGCGCTTGCCCTCGCCCTGGGCGACGCCGGCGTTGGGCGCGACGAGCTCGGTCCCGGCGGCCGCGACATCACGCGATTGGCCGGCAGCTCGCCCGAGATGTGGTCGGCAATCGCCGCCGAGAACGCGGCGGCCATCGACGCGGCGCTTGCGGCTGCGGAACGGGAGGTGGCAAGCTTCAGGCGTCTGCTGTCGCGCGCCGACGCCGGCGAGTTGCACAGCAAGTTTGCCGCGGCTCGCGCCTGGTTCGACGCCTAGCGCGAAACGCCCACCTGGAACGACGATGCCGAACCCCCAAGGCTGGTTCGTCTGGCACGAGCTGTCGACGACCGATCCCGCCGCCGCCGAATCGTTCTATACCCAAGTCGCTCCGTGGTCGGTCCGGTCATCAGAGTTGTCGAATACCTACCGGATGATCGAAGCCGGTGGCGCGCCGCTGGGCGGCATCGTCGCGGTCGACCCGGCGCAGGCCGACCGAGCGGGCAGCCCGCACTGGACGCCGTACGTCTACGTCTACGACGTGGACGCGACCGCTCGGCAGGCGGTCAGCCTCGGCGGGCAGGTCCGCGCCGGTCCGGGCGAGGTGCCGGGCGTGGGCGGTTGGGCGCTCCTCGCCGATCCGCAAGGCGCGACGATCGGCATCTACGAGCCCGATCGGCCGTCCCACTCGCCGAACGGTGGTCGCGCGTCGTGGAGATTTCTCCTGGCACGAGCTGGCGACGACGGACTACAAGGCGGCTTTCGCGTTCTATCGCCAACTGTTCAACTGGGAAAAGACAAGCGAATCCGACATGGGTCCGATGGGCGTCTATTTCATGTTCGGGCAGAAGGGCCAGTCCTACGGCGGCATGTACAACCGTCAGGGCGACGGCACGCCGCCTCGATGGCTCTCGTACATCGGCGTGGCCGACGTGAACCCCGCGGCGGCCGCGGTGACTCGGCTCGGCGGTGCTATCGTGAATGGTCCGATGGAAGTGCCGAACGGCGACTGGATCGCGATGGCCCGCGATCCGCAGGGCGGCGCTTTCGCGCTGCAATCGCCGAAGCCCGGCGCGAGCACCGCATAAACATTCTCTGAACAAAACCAGGCCAGTACGGCCAACCCCGGCTACCGCTATGCCCAACGCCGAGCTGCTGTACCTCCTGCAGGGCGACCCCGCCGAGTTGGCCGAGACACTGGCCGGAATGCGTCCCGCGGACATCGCCGAAGCGCTTGGCGAGCTGCCGCCCGCGGGCGCGGCGCAGGTCGTCGCCGTGATGCCCTTCGATCTCGCCGTGCAGGTGTTCGACGAGCCAGAGCTGGAGGGGCGATTCGGAATCATCCAATCGATGGAGCCCGGAGCGGCGGCGGCGCTCATCGAGGCGATGTCGTCGGACCAGCAGGCGGACCTCGTGCGCGGACTCGTTCCGTCGGCGCGAGGGCCGCTCCTCGACAAGCTCGATCCCGACACTCGCCAGACGCTGAAGCTGCTGCTGAAATACCGGCCGGATACCGCCGGCGGCATCATGACCACCGAGGTCATGACCGTCCCCGCGGATTGGAGCGTGGCGCAGACGCTCGACTACATCAAGACGGTCGCGCTGCAAAAGGAGACGGTGTACGTCGCGTATCTCCTCGACCAACAAGGACCGCCTCGTCGGCGTCGTGTCGCTGCGCCAATTGATCGTCGCCGACGGCGCGACGACGGTGCTCCACGCCGGCTCGCGCCGCGCGCCGGTGACGGTAACGCCGAGCACCGACCGCGAGGAGGTCGCGCGCGTCATCGCCAAGTACAACCTGCTCGCCGTGCCGGTCGTCGACGAGGGGGACCACGTGCTCGGCATCGTCACGGTGGACGACGTGATCGACGCGATCGTCCGCGAGCAGACGGAGGACGTGCAGAAGTTCGGCGGTATGGAGGCCCTCGACGCGCCGTACATGGACATCGGTCTCGGGCACATGATTCGGAAGCGCGCGCCCTGGCTCTGCGCGCTCTTTCTCTCCGAGATGCTCACGGCGACGGCGATGCAGCGATTTCAGAGCGAGATCGAGCGCGCCGCGCTTGCTCGCGATGTTCATTCCGCTCGTCATGAGCTCCGGCGGCAACTCCGGATCCCAAGCCACGTCGCTCATCATTCGCGCGATGGCGCTCGGCGAGATCCGCCTGCGCGACTGGTGGCGGATCGCCGTGCGCGAGCTGCCGACGGGCCTCATGCTCGGCGCCATCCTCGGCGTGATCGGCTTCGCGCGCATCTCGCTCTGGCAGGCGCTCGGCATCTACAACTACGGCCCGCACCACGTGCTCGTCGCGCTGACCGTGTCGCTGGCGCTCGTCGGAATCGTCAGCTTCGGATCGCTGGCCGGGTCGATGCTCCCGTTCATTCTTCGGCGGCTCGGGTTCGACCCCGCGAGCGCCTCGGCGCCGTTCGTCGCCACGCTGGTCGACGTCACGGGGCTGGTGATCTACTTCAGCGTCGCGCTGCTCGTGCTGCGGGGAACGCTGTTGTAGCCGAGGTGCTTCCTGTATCATCCGTCGAGTCGTTTCCGAGGTCCTACGTGAAGTTGTTGCGCGCATCGCGAGTCGTTGCCGGCGGGGTGTTGGTCTTGTCCGCAGCCTGCCACGACTCCACCGGTCCGACGGTCAAACCGGCCGGAATCCGTCTCGTCGCGGGGGACGGCCAGACCGCTCCCGCGGGAACCACGCTCGCCATCGCGCCCCAGTTCGTGGCCTTCGACGCGTCGGGCGCCGCGATTGGAGACGTGAAGTTCACGGTGAGCATCTCGTCCGGCGGCGGAAAGATCGTCGGCGCGCCCGGGCGTACCGCGAGCTCGCCGACGTCCGTCGGTGCGTGGACGCTCGGGCCGCGCGCCGGCGCGAACACGATCACCGTATCGGTATCGGGCGTCACGCCGCTCGTCGTCACGGCCACCGGCGTCGCCGGGCCCGCGACCCGCTTCGTGCCGCTCACGCCCATCGCGCTCAGCGGCCGCGCCGGTGAAACCGTGACGGGCAGCATGAGCGCGCGCGTGACCGACGCGTTCGAGAATCCGGTTGCCGGAGCGGTGGTCGAGCTGAGCGCGAGCGCGGGAAAGGCTCCCGCGCCCGTGACGTCTGACGCCGACGGCGTCGCGACGATCACCGGCTGGATACTCGGCACGATCGCGGGACAGAACGCGCTCACGTTGCGTTCGGGCGCGGCGACGCTGTCGTTCATCGCCACCGTGCTTCCCGGCGATCCGGCGCAGCTCACGCGCCGTCGACACGACGCCGCCGTCGGCGCTTGCCGGGCGCGCTCCTCGCTCCGGTGCGGCTGCGACTCGCCGACAAGTTCGGAAATTCCGTTCCGGCGCAGCAGCTCACGTTCGCCGTCACCGGCGGCGGTGGGTCGCTCGGGTCGACGACTGCGCACGAGCGACGCCGACGGAACGGTGGTTCTGTCAGGTTGGACGCTCGGCCGCACGGCGCTGCCGCAGGTCGTGCACGCGACGTCGGCGACGCTGAGCGCGGACGTCACGGCGGTCGTGCAGTCCGACTTTCACATCGACGTCCGGTTCTTCGGTCCCGGCATGACCGACGATCAGAAAGCGCTCTTCACGAACGCGGCCGCGCGAATCAGCGCGGTCATCGTCGGATCGATCCCAGACGTCACGTACAGCGGCCTGTCCGTGACGAGCGCCTGCGGCTTTCCGGGTCTTCCCACGCTCGACGAGACGATTCATGGCATCGTCATCTTCGCGTCCGTCATGCCGATCGACGGACCGGGCGGCATCCTCGCCGGATCGGGCCCATGTCTGCTCCGCAACCCGCCCGGATTCTTGCCGTCGATCGGCGCGATGCTGTTCGACTCGGACGACCTCGCGCAGATGTCCTCGGAGGGAATTCTTCAAGACGTGATCACGCACGAGATGCTGCACGCCGTCGGATTCGGCACGATCTGGGACGCGAAGGACCTGCTGCTCGCGGGTGGAACGGTGAACTCGGCGTTCGCGGGCATCAACGCGCGCCAGGGCTGCCTCGGCGACGGAGGCGCGCGCGATCTGCGCCAACTCGGTTCCGGTGGAGAACGACATGATTCCCGGCACGGCCGACGCGCACTGGCGCGAATCGATCTTCGGCCCCGAGCTGATGACGGGTTTCGTGAATCACGGCCCGATGCCGCTCAGCGCGATCACCGTCGGCAGCCTCGCGGACCTCGGCTACACGGTGAATCCGCTCGCGGCCGATCCGTTCGTCGTGCCGACGCCGGCGCAGCACAACGTCGTTCCCTCGACGGCGACGCCGTGGGAGATCCGGATCAAGCCGAAAGTCTCGCCGCCGTGATTCGCCGGATCTAGCGGCGGGGCAGGGCGCGCGGCAGATCGATCAGCTCGACCGTGTGGCTCGCGAAGTTCGTGAGGACGAGAGTCCTTCCGTCGGCGGTCACGCGCATCTCGCGCGGAAAATCTCCTGACGGAATCGAGCCGATCACCGCGCTCGCGCCGTCGCCGACTTTCGATGCGTCGATGACGCTCAGCGACGGCTTGTCCGCCGCGCCCTTGCCGCCGAATCGATTCGAGTTCGTGACGACGATCGCGCGCCCGCTGTCGACGACAGCGACGCCCACGGGCGCCGTTCCGACGGGCACCGTCGCGACGAGCGAATGTCCCGGATCGCTGAGCAGCTTTGCGCGGTCGAAGACGAGGAGCGCGTTGCTGTTTCGCGCGCTCACGTACGCGCGATCTCCCGCCGGAGAAAGGACGAGACGCACGGAGCTGCACCCCGCACCGACTGCGGCGATCACGGAGCGCGCGGGCTCTTTGAGCGCGCGCTCGACGTCGACAACCAGAATCGCGCCCTGCGGGTTCACCGGAGACGGCATCGTTCGCCGCGGCGCCCTCGCGTGCGCACTCGGCCTTCCAACCGAGGCTGGTCGGCGCCATCTCGCTCGTGACGTACAGGAGCTTGCCGTCGGGCGAAAAGACGACGGAGATGGGCAACGGGCCGGTCGGGATCTTTCCAACGATCGCCGACGCGCGAAACCGGTCGCGCTGAGCCGCCGCGAGATCGACGATGGTGATCGTGTTCGCCCGCTCGTCGGCGACGAACGCGTACTTGTCGTCCGCGGTGACGTTGACGTAGATGCGGCCGAGCATGCCCGGCTCGTCGAGGTAGCCGAGCACCGCGTTGCCGCGCCCGGACGTCGCGCGAGCGGCGTCGACGAAGGCGAGGCGGTTTCCGTCGGCGACGACCAACAGGCGGCCGTCGTGCGTGAGCTGCATCCCGGTTGGATTGCCGGACAGGCCGATGACGCGCTCGACGGAGGTCTTTCCGCCGTCGCGATGGACCACGGCGACGCCGGCGTGCGAGCCCGCGACGTTCGCGAGCGAGACGAATATCCAGCAGCCGTCGGCGCTCGGCAGCGCCTGGAACGGATTGCCCGGCACGTCGAGCATCGTGATCGAGTCACGAGCCGGCGCGTTGCAGTCCGCGACGGCCGGCGTTCGTTCTCGCGCCGAGCATGAGCACGAGCGGGGCGGCGACCAACAGCGTGGCGATGCGCATGGTGTAATGCCCTCGCCGACGAATCTATCAGCTTGTTCTTCCCGCCTTCAGTAGTCCCGGTCCACCGGTCCACCGGTCGGTCAGTACGCCACTCGCATGCCGGCGTTGATCACGCGCCCGTCGAGCGGCGCCCACGCGTTGTCCGCCCACTGGCCCGCGGCGCCCGACGAGGCGCGCAGCACGGGACCGAACTGCAGTTGGTGCACGCCAGTCAGATCCTTGCCGTACGCAAAGACGGTCGCCCCCCAACGGATCTGCTTCTCGACACGCGCGTCGATCGTGACGTACGGCCTGCCGACCCCGAACGTCGAGTCGGCGAGCACCTGGCTGCCGATGAAGTGCACGGCGACGCCGAGGACCTTGTCGTGCTCGCGTTCGTACGCCCAGTCGAGGTTGACCGCATGCCGCGGGTTGAACGGCACCGTGCGTATCAGCGTCGTGTCGACCTCGAAGTCTTCGCCGAACAATCCGGCGATCTCCGGCCGCGTCGCGTCGATGTACGAGTAGCTGGCCGTGAACCGAATCGGCTGCGCGCGGTAGCGCGCATAGACGTCGATGCCCTGCGTGCGCAACGGTTCGTCGCCGTTCACGAGCTGGAAGCCGTTCGCGGCGCCGGGCGTCACCCGCACGATCTGCGGATGCGTGACGACGGTCCGATACGCCGATCCGCCAAGCTCGAGCGCGCCGTCGTGTGCGTCGACGTCGAGCGACCATCCGAGCGCATGCTCCGGCTGGAGGCCCCCAGTCGCGCTCGAGGTGCGACAGCCCGAACGCCCTCGGTCTCGTCGGTCATCGGCGTCGGCGCGTAGAAGCCGTTTGCCCTCGAGAGACGCAGCTGCCATTCCTCGGTCGGACGCACGACGACCGACACGCGCGGACTGACGAAGTCACCGAACTCGCTCTGGAGGTCGAGACGCGCGCTCGACGTGATGGCGAACCGCGGATCGGGCGTCCACGTGTGCTCGGCGTAGAGCGCCGGCGTCGTGTAGCGGTAGCTCTGCCCACGCACGTCGAGCGCCGAGTACTGGTCCCGGTCGATGGCGACGCCGCCGGTCAGGACGTTCTCGTCGAGTGTCTTCGTGACGGCAACGTCGCCGAAGACCTCGTTGCGGCGGTCGCGTCTCGCGGTTGTCGCCGTACCAGCGCGTCCGCCACTCTCGCGTCATCGAGGCGCGAACGGTGAGCAGCGTGTTCGTGTCGAGCTGAACCTGCCCGACCGTTCCCGCGTATCCGCGGCGAGTGTCCGCGTCGTCGCTGTATCGGTTGAAGTCCGGGCAGTCGCTCGTCGGCGAACGTTCCGCTCCGGCGATTCTCGCTTCGTCCAGCCGCCGGTCATGAACCAGGCGCTCGTCGGAGACCGCGACCAGTACACGTGCGGCTGAACGACGACCCGCTTGTAGCCCGGCACCTCGGCCCAGCCGTCGCCGTCGGGATCGCCCGGGTTCTGATAGTGTCGGCCGGCGAGGAGCGTCGCGGCCCATTCCGGCGAAAACGTGTACGTCTGAAACGCCGCGACGTCCGACGCCTCGTGCGTCGTGCCGTTCACGACCACTTGGGACGGAGACGTCGGCCGGCGCGGACACCACGTTGACGCTGCCGCTCAGCGCCGTCGGTCCGTACAGCGCCGACGTGACACCCGGGATGACTTCGACACGGTCGACGCCGAGGACCGGCATCTGGAGCGGTTCCTGCCCCTCGGGCGTGGCGCCCAACAGCGGCAAGCCGTCGGTGAGAATTTTCGTATATCGCCCCGGCATGCCGCGAATCCGAATCGCCCACTCCGCCGGATCCCGCCGACAACGGCTGCACGCGCACCCCGCTCAAGCCTCCGAGCAGGTCGGCGATGTTGCCAGGAGCGCGATCCAGCTGCTCGTCGACCGCCTCCCGATCGGCGACCTCGATGTACGTCGGCGCATCGGCCGTCCGTCTGTCGTTTCGCTTTGCGGCGACCGGGACGGGCTCGGGCGGCTGCGGCAGCATCGGCGCCGCGGCGACCACGCGCGCCGGTCGGCAGCAGCCGGCACCGGCGTGCGATGCACGGGAATCGTCACCTTTGTGGTTCCGACGCCGACGAACACCGCGAGGCTCTCCGGACGAAAGCCCGCCGACGCCACGCGGAACGTGTGGCGGCCAGTCGCCACCCTGAACGCCGCGAGGCCGGATTGATCCGTCACGCTGTTGGCGGTCCCAGTTGCGACGGCCGCGCCGGGGATCGGAATGCTGTCCGCCGTGACGCGCACGATGATCGTGCCAGTAAGCGTCTGCGCATCCGCGCCGCGCGCGGTGAGGATGGCGAGCACCGCCAGCGGCACCGAACAAAGTCGACTCGCGATCCGGAGAGAATTCGTCATTTGGAGGGTGAGTTGGTCCCACCTTAGGACTGCTGGGACCGACGGCGTGCAACGTCCGCCTTCACGGGACAACGCGCCGCAGCCTGGATCACATTGGCGCGCCGCGCGCGTGCGATTCGTCACACCGCCGCTTCAGGTGCGAGTGCGGCCGAGATGGGCGACCATCGCTTTTCGCGCGGCGTCGAGCGCGGCCTGCGGCGTCATGCCGTGCGCCTGGCACACGCGATGGATGCCGACACGATACGTCGCGGGTGATTGCGTCGGCTTGAGCTGCGTGCTGAACTCGCAGGCGAGCATGCGGCAGCTCTCATCCACCTTCACGACCCACGCGCCGCGCAGGAATTCCAGGTTCTCGTCGAGCAATCCTTCGGCGACCGTCGGTCCGAGCCCGAGCCGCCAGGCGTCGGCCGAATCGGCGAGCCGGCGTCCCATCAATGAAAGACTTTCGCCGAGCGCGTACCGCTCGACGAGCGTGTCGCAATACCGCTTCGCCGCCTCCCGGGTCGAGAAGATCGCGAGCACCGAGTCGTGGGGTCTTCCGTCTGTCGCAAGCCAAACCTTCTTCACTTCCGCACCCGAAGATAGACCGAAAGTCTAGGATATGGCGCGGCCGTGAATCCCACAAGAGACCGCGCCGCCGAGCCCGGCGAATGCGGGCTCGGCGGCGCGTTAGAAGGGAGAACGCTTCGTCGGGTCGCGCTGCTTACGGCGTCTGCTTGTTGAGAAGGTTCTGCGCCATGTCCTGATGCGCCTTGAAGGCCGGCGCGACCTTCGTCACCAGGTCCTTCACTTCCTGGTTCTGCAGCGCCGGCATCAGCGTCGTGTTCATGGCCTCGATCACCGCCTTGTGGTAGTCCACCTCGTGCTGCAGGAACGCCTTGTCGAACGCCTTCCCTGAGAGCCCCTCGAGGTTCTTCATCGCGGCGTCGTGGTCCTTCTTCATCTGGAAGTCCTTCGGGAGGGCGGGGACTTTCACGCCGAGCTTCTTGGCGAGATCGCGTCCCTGCTGGCGGACGCCCGTGTGGTCGCGCACGAGCTGCGCGCCGAAATCGCGAACTTCCTTCGTCGTTCCCTTCTTCGCGCCGAGTCCACCGGTCTCGATGTCCCAGGTGTTCGCGTTGTCGAAGATGGCCACGATGTGGGCGTCATCGAGCTTGGGAGCGGGAGCCTGCGCGCTCACGCGGACGGCGGAAATCGAAGCAATGGCCACGGCTGCAAAGAAGGCGGTCGTTGGTCGAGCGATCTGCATTGGTGGTTCTCCTGTGTGGGGCGAGGTCCGTGATGCTAAGTGGTCGAGTAGTTAATTTGTCAAGGGATTCCTTGACGAATTATCTCAGGCTAACTTGCTCCGGAGACCAGGGGCGGGAGCTAGACGGCATGCGGTGGTGGGAGAGGTCCATCGGTGGCGCGATGCGGGGTCGGATCATCGCCCTCCTGCGGCGCGGCGAGCGAACGGTCGACGAGCTGGCGGCCGAGCTCGGCGTCACGGACAACGCCGTTCGCGCGCATCTCGATCTGCTCGAGCGCGAAGGCATCGTCGCACAGGCGCGCGTCAGGCGAGACGGCGCCGTCGGCAAGCCGGCCACGCTCTACGCGATTGCTCCGCGCGCGAGCGCCACGTTGTCGGCGGCGTACGCGCCGGTGCTGACGGCGCTCGTTTCGTCGCTCCGCGAGCGGATGCCGCGGCGCGATCTCGAGGCGCTCTACCGCGACGCCGGGCGCCGGCTCGCCGACGAGCCAGGATGAGAGCGGAGCCCGGAGCTTCGAGAAGCGTGTGCGCGGCGCCGCCGAGCTGCTCGCGACGCTCGGCGCCGAGTTGGACGTGGCGCGAGTCGACGACGGGTTCGTCCTCCAGGGACACGCGTGCCCGTTGGCCGACGCCGTCCGCGCGGATCCGTCGGTCTGCCAGGCGATTCGAGAACTTGTGTCGGGCGTCACAGGCGAATCCGTTCGCGAGTGCTGTATTCGCGACGGCGAATCGCCGAAATGTCGGCTGGAGATTCGCCGGTCGGCGTAGACCTCGAATCCAATACGGATCGAACGCCGCACTGCCACGCAACGAGGCAGTGGGAAGGAAATTTTTGTTTACGCCGGACTCGGCCGTGCGAGTGGAACGCGCGCCTTTGACAATCGTCCTGTACTTGGAATGACTGGAAGGCGCGTGTCGTCTTAACGAAGCGCGCCGATGCACGTCTCTCTCTGAACTACCGTCGCGCGCCACTGCGGGATGAAGACCGATCACCATCCGCGCGACGTTTGCTGTAGCGGTGCCTGTACTCGTCGTACCCGGTTTTTTTGGATCTCGCTGACGAGGGTCTCCGCATGCGAACGACGATCCCCGATGAATCCGTGGCTACTGAGCCCGGAACTCCCGACCCGACCCTGACCGACGCTGGGCACGACGAGGCCGAACCGAATCGACGCGCAGCGGTCGCGCCGATCGTTCGTGTTCTTCGGCGCCCTGGCCGCGGCCGCGCTGTTTCCGAAGCGCGCGCGCGCGCAGTCGCGACAGAAAGGCCAAGCGCCCCATCGACACGCGAGCCGAAGAGACGGATTCGCCGAGGTGATTCCGAATCGATCCGTGGCCGCGTTCTCGGAGTGGGATGCCGGGACGTCGCGCCTCGTACGGCGCGTGACGCTCGGCATGACCCCGGGCGAGGTGTCTCGCGCTGCCGCGATGGGTTGGCAGGGATACCTCAACTATCAGCTCAACTACCAGCGCATCGACGACAGCGCGCTCGAAGCCGCCGTCGCCACGCGCTATCCGCTGACGAACCAGACCGTCGGACGTGCTTTTCAGCGCCGATGCCAGGAACGGTGCAGAACCAGCTCATCGAATCGACGATTTATCGCGCCGCGTTCTCGCAGCGGCAGCTGTATCAGCGGATGGTCGAGTTCTGGACCGACCATTTCAATCAGGCCGATCGACAAGGTCGGCTACCTGCTCGTCGCCGACCAGCGCGACGTGATTCGCGCGCACGCGCTGGGCAAGTTCTCGGACCTGCTTCAGGCGAGCGCGCACAGCGCGTCGATGTGCGTGTACCTGGACCAGAACACGAGCAACAGCCGCGCGCCGAACCAGAACTACGCGCGCGAAGTGATGGAGCTCCACACGCTGAGCGTGAACGGACCGTACACGCAGACCGACGTCGCCGAGTTGTCTCGCGTGCTCACGGGCTGGACGACGACGGGCAAGGGAGATGTTCATGTTCAATCCCGGCGATCCACGATTGGGGCGCGAAGACGGTGCTCGGCGTGACGATCCCCGCCGGCTCGCCGTCGCTCGGCCAGGCCGGTATCAAGGAAGGCGAGCAGATCCTGAACTTCCTCGCCGCGCACCCCAGCACGGCGACGTTCATCTCGACGAAGCTGCTCAAGTGGTTCATCAGCGAGACGCCGACGGACGCGCAGATCGCGGCGATTGCGTCGGTGTTCCGGGCGACCGGCGGCGACATCAAGGCGGTGGTCCGCGCGGTCTTGAACGACGTGTGGCTGCCGACCGCCCCGATGAAGTACAAGCGGCCCTTCCACTATCTCGTTTCGTCGATTCGCTCGGCGAATCCGACGGTGACCACGACGAGCTTCTTCAACGGCCAGCTGAACAATCTCGGTCAAGCAGCTTTTCGCAGTGGGAAACGCCGGACGGGTACCCGGACAAGATCGAGTATTGGGCGGGCAACATCGTTCCGCGCTGGACCTACGGCGTGTCGCTGTCGACGCTCAGAACAACGCGACGACCGTCAAGTTCGACACGGCGCCGTATCTGGCCGGCTCGGCCGACGCCGCGATCGACATGATCAACAACAACTTCTTCGGCGGCGAAATCCCGACGACGACGCAAGACGGCGCTCACGAACTATCTCAAGGGCGGCACGTTCAACGACGCACGAATGCGCGAGACGATCGAGCTCGCGCTCAGCGCCAACGCCTTCCAGTGGTACTGACCCGGAGCTCACGATGACCGAACACGACCTCGACTGCGGCTGCCAGGAATACAACGAGCTGTCGCGCCGCCAGTTCCTGGCGACGAGCGCCGGTGTATCGGCGGCGGCGCTGTTCCCGGCGTGGCTGCCGAAGATCGTCATGGCGAAGAACTACTCGTCCAGCCGCGACATCATCATCTCGATCTTCCAGCGCGGCGGCGCGGACGGACTGAGCATCGCCGTGCCGTTCGCCGACCCGAACTACTACACGGCGCGTCCCACGATCGCCATTCCGCGCCCGGACGCGACGCGCCGCCACGCGCGGCGTGAACCTCGACGGCTTCTTCGCGTTCCCGCAGGCGATGGCCGGCGGAACCGTGGCGGGAACCGGCGGTCTCATGCCCGCGTTCCAGGGGCAGGACCTGCTGATCGTGCACGCGACGGGGCAGCTCAACAACTCGCGCTCGCACTTCGACGCGCAGCGCTACATGGAAGTCGGCAAGCCGGTCGACCCGACGATCATCACGGGTTGGCTGGGGCGCCATCTCGCCAGCATTCCGCCGCTCAATCCGACGGCGCCGCTGCGCGCCATCGGCGTTTCGAACGGTTTGCAGAAAACGCTCGTCGGCGGTCCGCTGACGCTGCCGATCGCCGATCCGACGAACTATTCCATCGGCGGATCGAGCGCGACGCAGGCGGCGCGCGTCGCGTTCCTGCAGGGCGACTATACCGGCGTCGCCGATCCGGTCGGCCCCTCGGCCCTCAACGCCACGAACACGATCGGCCTGCTCAAGTCGGTGAACTTCAGCCGGCTACGCGCCGGCCAACGGCGCGGTCTATCCGAACGGCAGTTCGTTCGCGAGAGCGCTGCGCTCGGTCGCCGTGCTGATCAAGGCGAACGTCGGCATCGAGGCGGCGCAGATCGATATCGGCGGCTGGGACACCCACTCCGACGCAGGACCCGATCGCCGGCTCGATGGCCAAGACGATGGCCGACTTCTCGAATTCGCTCGGCGCGTTCTACGCCGACGTGATTGCGACGGGATTCCCGGTCACGGTCGTCGTCGTCTCGGAGTTCGGGCGCAACGTGCGCGAGAACGGCAGCGACGGAACGGACCACGGCCGCGGCACGACGATGTTCGCGATGGGCAAGGGCATCGCCGGTGGCCGTGTGTTGACGAAGAACTGGCCGACGCTCGCGACGACGAAAGCTCGAGCCGACGGCCAGGACCTGCAAGGTGACGGTGGACTACCGCGACATTCTCTCCGAGATCGTCCAGAATCGGCTGGGCAATCCGAACCTGGGCTTCGTCTTCCCGTCGTGGACGCCGACGTTGCTCGGCGTCACGCGCTAGGGTTGTTCTCCGGCCGGAGCGGTGCGGTTCACTGCACGGTGACGCTGCCGTTCATGCCGGGATGCACGTCGCAGACGTAGTTGAATGTCCCGCGGGTCGAGAAGACGCGGCTCGCGGTGCCGGTTTTGAGAACGTTGATGTCCGCTGGAGCGCCGGCGCCGGCCGGAGTGAAGCGAACGTTGTGACCCTGGCCGTCCGACCCGCCGGTGAAGTTCCATCGCACGGTGTCGCCGGCGTTGACGGTTGCGAAGACGGGGCTGAACGCGTCGCCAACGGTGAAGATGTCGACGGTCTGGTTGGTGGACGCCTTGGAGTCGGGAGAAGTCGAGCAGGCGACGATCGACGCGACCACGACGAGGAAACGGAGGGGGAGGGATCGATGAGTCATATGCCAATGAGACGCTTCGCTCATGATGCAAGAAACGCATCGTCCCGTCGAGGGCGCGCGCTGCTCACGTTGTGCGCGGCGGCGGCGGCGGTCTTTCTCGTGGCGTGCGGCAGCGACTCGTCGCCGACGGGACCGGGCGGATCGACGCAGAAGACGCCGAACGGCTCGTACTCGATCTCCACGATCAACGCCGCGCCGCTGCCGGTCGCGATCTTCTCCGACACCGGCGGTTTCAAGCTCGAGGTGATGTCCGGAACGATCACGCTCTCGGCGGGCGGCACGTATTCGATCATCACCAACTATCGCGAGACTCTGCCGGGCGTGTCCGACACCTACACCGACAGCACCGGTGGAACGTGGGCGATGACTCGGGCACGTCGACGGTCTCATTCACGAGCGCCGCGGACAGCACGCAGGACCAGGCGACGTGGACGAGCGGTCAGCTCACGTTCGTCGAACCGGGTGTCTCGCCGCCGCAGATCACCTTCGTCTACAAGCTCAAGCCGTAGGCACGCGCGCGTCGTCTAGACGCCGCCGTACCACTCGTACCCCTGATCGCTCCAGTATCCGCCCGTGCGCCGCGGGAGGAACATGATGCGCGTCAGGTATTTCGTGTTCTTGTAACCGAGCTTGACCGGCGAGTAGATCCGGGCCGGCGCGCCCCACGCGGCATTCAGGTAGTGCCCGTCCTGCGCGTACACGACGATCGTCTGCGGATGCATCGCGCTGTCGATGTCCCAGCTCTCGTGATAGTCGTCGTCGAACGACTCGAAGTCGACGTACTGCGCGCCCGGCTGCACGCCGGCGAGTCGCGCCAGATCGGCGAGGGCCACTCCGGTCCGCGTCGCGACAGCGGTCCAGCCTTCCACGCAGAAGTGGTCGAGGCGATAGCCGGTGCGCGGAAGCGACGCGAGATCGGCGAGCGAGAGGCTGAGCGGCTGCTTGACCATGCCGCCCACCTGGAGTCGCCACACGCCGCGCGTCGCCTCGTCCCACACCGGGCACGTGCTTCGAGATGAAGTACGACGGGAAGTGCGAGCCGGCCGCCTTCGCGCTCGAGGAGGGCACGTCCATCGACGGTGTGGCGGAACAGCGCGCGCTCGAGCGATTCGTTCTTTCGCTCGGCGAACTTGAGCAATCGCGTCGCCGACTTCGGCCCCATCGAGTCGCACGCGGCGAGAACGGCGGCGCCGAGCGCGCCGCCGCTCGCCATGAGAAAGCGGCGCCTGTCGATGGCGAATCGCTCGGCGAGGTGCGACGGCCGGCGCGGCGGCCGGGGGAGGGATTCGCTCATGCGGCGGGAGGCGTCGGCGGGAGAGTGGGCGGCGTGGTGCTGTGCCGCCCGCGTGCTCGTGTGCCGGCAACAGGTGGACGAAGGGTCGCGCGTTTCGCTCCTCGGGCGACCACTTCTCTTTGTAGTCGCCCGTCACCATCGCCACCATCGAATACGGATCGACCGCGAACACCATGAAAATGTGCCCGAACGCCAGCACGACGAGCAGCAGCATGGCGAGGAAGTGCCAGTAGCGCGCCCAGACGTATCCGCCGAGCAAGTGGGTGAGAAACGCGAGCTGTACGGGTTTCCAGATCGCGATCCCCGTGACGACGGCCAGCGCGCCGACGATCGGGAACGAGAAGTAGACGAGCCGCTGCAGCGCGTTGTGCTTGCCTTGGCGCGGATGATCCTTTCGAACCGTGAGATAGAACCGGACCATCTCCCAGGCGTCGCGCGCCATTCCGCGCCGCGGCACGAGGTCGCGCCACTCGCCGTGCGTGTAGATGAAGCCGAGGTAGACGAGCCCGTTCACGACGAGCACCCACATCATCGCGAAGTGCCAGTTGCGCGCGCCGGCGAGCCAGCCGCCGAACGTCAGATTGCCGGGAATCTGCTTGTGCTCGAACGGATAGCAGCAGAAGGTCTCGCCCCGGCGCGCGAACGCGGGGTACGCGTCGAAGATCCGCAGCCCGCTCCCGACCATGATCGTGAGCGCGACGACGTTGACCCAATGCGTGATGCGGACGATGGCGTGATGACGCTTCTTCATGCCTTCCCGAATACCAGGGCGTACACCCGCAAGGCCAGAACGATCGTGGTGATCAAGACGTATCCGGTCGCGCTGCAGCGCGAATGCGACGAGCGTGAACGCCACGCGCGCCACCGGCGTCGCGATGAGCAGCAGCAAGCCCGAGCTGCGCGATCGCGTCGCCGTTGAACGCCAGCGCCGCCGCGGACGATGCCGCCGAGTCGACTCGAGAGACGCCGGCTCACCCGTGAAAGATGCCGTGCGCGACACGGGTCGCCGCCGTGCTGAACGAGCAGCAAGTACACCGCCGATCGCGCGTCACGACGGCCGCGACGATGACGCCCAGCCGGAGCAGCCCGCCGATCGACCTGCTCGAACCGCGTGATCCGAAACGCGATGTCGACGATCAGACAGTTCCCGTGAAGCCCTTGTACAGCATCTCGATCGCCAGCGACGACGACGATCGTCGTGAACAGCGGACGGAGCCAGCGCACGTCGCGCCGCGCGTCAGGATGCGCGCGCCGAGCCAGCGCGCCGCGCCAGGACGCCGAGCATCACCGGAAAGGCGATCGCCGGGATCGATCTAGCCCGCGGTGCAGGTACACGCCGGCGCTGGCGGCCGCCGTCACGCCGATCATGAAATTGCTCGTCGTCGTCGAGACCTTGAACGGCAGGCACATCACCTGGTCCATCGCCAGCACCTTGATGATGCCCGGCGCCGATGCCGAGCAGCGCCGACAGAATGCCGCCGACGAACATCAGCGCGAATCCGCGCGGGACGCGCCGGGCGGAGTACGGCTGCAGGCCCGTTCGGCGTCGGGTACGTCGAGTCGAGCCGGAACCGAGTTCGACCAGCGATCGGGCGTCGTCAGAATCTCGTGCTCGGCGCGTGGGCTGCAGCGAGCGATATGCCGATGCCATGAGCACGACGCCGAACAGCACGGCCAGCCTGGCCGTCGGCGCGATAGCCGGCCGAGCAGTCGCGCCGACCAGCGCGCCGGTCGTCGTCGCGATCTCGAGGAGGATCGCGACGCGAACGTTCGTGAACCCTTCGCGCACGTATGCCGCCGCCGCGCCCGACGACGTCGCGATCACCGCGATGAGCGACGCGCCGACCGCGTATCGCAGGTCGATGTGAAAGAGCAGCGTCAGCATCGGCACGACGATGATGCCGCCGCCGAGCCCCGTGAGCGATCCGAGCAAACCGGCGGCGAACGATCCGACGCCGATCAGCAAGCGCGAGCGAGTCAGGGTCATCAGATCTTGACCTTCCAGGGCGCCGAGAGCTCGACGGTTCCCCACTTGATGCGCAGAACGCCGCTCGGTTCCGCTTGCCGGCTCGGATCGGCTGACGTCGGCGTGAGGTAGATGCTCAGCGCGTCCTCGGAATCGGTGAGCGTTCGCGCGGTGATGCGGACGCGCCCGACGTCCTTCGACGGATTCCGGTCCGTGCCCCAGATCGCGGTCTGGCTGTTCACGATCAGATCCCAGTTGTTGCCGGAGTGCACGAGATAGAGCGTGTAGTCGCCGCGCGGCACGGCGAGCGAACCGATCGTGAGGTCGAGGTCGGAGTGCAGGGCCGTGGCGTCGTTCGCGCCGAAGCGCCATACGGTGTCGTTCGGGATCAGCCCGCCGACGATTTTTCGACCGCGCGCGTGGGGCTGCCAGTACGTGATGGCGATGCGCGCCGGACCGGCGAAGCCGGCATCCTCGGCCAACCATTCGCCGCCGATCGACCGTGAATTGAGGTGGACTTCGACGCTGGCGAGGCTGCTCGCCGCCATGCGCGGCGGCGGCGCGGGCGGCTGTTGGGCATGCACGACCGATCCGAGCACCGCGAGCGCCGCGGCGCGTCCGACGAGACGAAACATGAGTTCTCCGGGAGTGGGGGCGCTTGGAGGATGATCGGGCCCGGCCAGCCGCCGCAAGTCGTATCATAGACGCCGCGAGGGTTCTCACGAGGCCAAACCCCGCGTACAATCTCGTCGATCCCGACATCAAAGGAATCGGTGCATCATGAATGCTCGGCCACTGGTCGCGGGCGCTCTCTCGATCTTCTCGTGCGCGTTTCCTGTCACGGCGCGGGCGCAGCGCGCGTTTCGCGTCGACGAGACGACGATCGCCGACGTCCACGCGGCGATGCGGAGCGGCGGCCTGACGTGCCACGCGCTCGTGCAGGCCTACCTCGATCGAATCGCGGCGTACGACAAGCAGGGGCCGGCGATCAACGCGATCACCGTGGTCAACCCCGACGCGCTGGCGACGGCGGATTCGCTCGACCGCCGTTTCGCGGCGAACCGTCAGCTCGTCGGACCGCTGCACTGCGTCCCGATGATCGTGAAGGACAACTTCCAGACGATCGGACTGCAGACCGCCGCGGGCAATCTCGCGCTCAAGGGCTACACGCCGTCGAAGGACGCGTTCGAGGTCCGCCGCATCAAGGAGGCGGGCGCGATCGTGTTAGCAAAGTCTAACATGGCCGAATTCGCCTTCAGCCCGGTCGAGACGGTGAACTCGGTGCTGCCCGGCTACACGAAGAATCCGTACGCGCTCGACCGCGTGACGGCGGGATCGTCCGGCGGCACGGCGGCGGCGGTCGCCGCGGATCTCGGCGAGGTCGGCCTGGGAACGGACACCGGCAACTCGATTCGCGGGCCGAGCTCGCACCAGGCGCTCGTCGGCATTCGCTCGACGATGGGGCTCACGAGCCGCGCCGGCATCGCGCCGCTCAGTCTGTTCGCCGACATCGCCGGACCGATGGCGCGCACGCGTCGCCGACGCGGTCGCCGTGTTTCAGGTCGTCGCCGGCTACGACCCCGACGATCCCGCCACGGCAGCCGATGAAGAGACAAGCCGCTGCCGAACTACTCCGCGTCGCTCGTGCGAGGCGGTCTCAAGGGCGCGCGGATCGGCGTGCTGCGCCAGGCCTTCGAAGGACCGACGGTCGACGCCGAAGTGCGCGCTGTGTTCAATCGCGCGCTCGACGATCTTCGGCGCGCGGGCGCGACGGTGCTCGACACCGTGCATGATCGCCGATCTGGATTCGATTCGCCGCGTCGAACCGCGGCGGCGTGCAACCCGTTCAGGTACGAGATCAACGCATTGGCTCGCCGAGCAGGGCGCCGACGTTCCCGTCAAGACCTCGATTCGATCGTCTGCGCAGTCGGCCGATATCATCCGTCGATCAGACGCGCCTCGAGGCCGCGTGCGCTCGCAGCAGCAATCCGGATTCGGCGTCCCGGATGTCAGGGTCGGCAGCGCGTGCGCGACGGCCTGCGCGACGCCGTCGCGCGCACGATGGATCGCCAGCAGCCTCGACGCGCTCGTCTATCCGACGTGGAGCAACCCGCCGCGGTTGATCGGCGATCTCAACACGCCGGCCGGCGACAACAGCCAGGTCTTCTCGCCGACGACGGGGAATCCGGCGATCACGGTGCCGATGGGCTACACGCGCAACAACACGCTGCCCGCGGGCATGACGTTCTTCGGCCGCGCGTTCGACGAGGAACGATTGATCAAGCTGGTGTACGACTACGAGCAAGCGACGAAGTGGCGGCGCGAACCCGCGTCGACGCCGCCGCTCGGATCTACGACGGGCGGCGACGGAAAGCGGTAGGTAAAAAGCGGCGCGGGGAGCGGCCCAAACAGCCGGCTCCCCGCGCATCCTGCTCTCCCCTACCGTGGCGATCCGCGCCCCACCTTCAGCCGCTCGCGCGGTCTCCCTCTCGCGGTATCGCCGGCTCTTTATAGAGCAGTGTTCGTGCCAGGGATCCGCGATCGCGGCGATCCTTGCTTATGTTGCACGCGATGCTCACTCGGTTGCTCGTCGTCGTTCACGCGGTTGTGTCCGCGTCGTTCGTTGCCGCACAGGTCGCTCCCGCCGGTGCGCCGCCCGCGACCGCGCCATCGAGCGGCGCCGCTCGCGCCGCCGCCGGTCGTGCCGCGCGAGTTCCGCGCCGCGTGGGTCACGCCGATCTACGACCGCGGGTTTCGCGACTGGCCGTCGAAGCCCGGCCTCTCGCCCGACGCGCAGCGCGCGGAGCTGATCGCGCTTCTCGACGACGCCGCCGCGATCGGGCTCAATGCGGTGATCCTGCACGTCCGCCTCGCGAGCGACGCGTTCTATCCGACGAAATACGCGCCGTGGTCGCCGCTGCTCTCCGGACAATCGGGTCTCGGCCCGTCGCCGTCGTACGATCCGCTCGCGTTCGCGGTCGCGGCGGCGCACGCGCGCGGGTTGCAACTGCACGCGTGGTTCAATCCGTTCCGCGCCGTGCTTCCGGGCGTGCCGGGTAGACCGGCGTCGACCCACGTCACGCGACAACATCCGGATTGGGTGGTGAAGTACGGAACGCAGACGTGGATCGATCCCGGCAATCCGGCGGCGCGCAAGTACGTCCTCGAAACGATCCTCGACGTCGCGCGGCGCTACGACGTCGACGGCATCCACCTCGACGACTACTTCTATCCGTATCGCGAGAGTCGCGGACGTACACGCGTCGAGTGAAAAAGAAGCGCGTCCGCGTCACCCAAGAGATCGCGTTCGCCGACGGCCGCTCGTGGAAGCGCTACGGGTCGGGACATGGGTTCACCGACCGCGACGCGTGGCGGCGCGCCAACATCGACGACTTCGTGCATTCGCTCTACACGGGCGTGAAGGCGATCAAGCCGACGATGATCGTCGGCATCAGTCCGTTCGGCATCTGGCGTCCGGGATCGCCGAGCGGGATCACCGGGCTCGACTCGTTCAGCGAGATCTACGCCGACTCGCGACGCTGGCTGCGCGCAGGGTTGGGTCGACTACCTCGCGCCGCAGCTCTACTGGCAGGTCGACGGCGTGCAGGACCGCTTTCGGGCGCTCGACTCGTGGTGGCGCACCGAGAATCCGATGCGGCGCTTCGTGTGGCCGGGGCTCTACACGTCGAAAGTGTTCGGCGGATTCGACAGCTGGCCGACGGACGAGATCCAGACGCAGATCGCGACGATTCGCGACGCGCGCGCCGGCTCGGCGGATCCGCCGGGCCACGTCCATTTTCGTTTGAGCGCGCTCCTGGCCGACAACGAGCGCATCGCGCACAGCCTCGCGCGAGAGTACGCGCAGCGCGCGCTGGTGCCCGCGTTCACCTGGCTCGGCTCCGCCGCGCCGCCGGCTCCGTCGCTGGCGACCGCGCCGTCGGTGCCGACGGTGACGATGATCTCCGGCGACGGCGTCGCGCCGCGCTGGTGGCTCATTCAGGTTCGCGGCTCCGGCGGCGTGTGGACGACGAAGCTCCAGCCTGGCGCGGCGACGCAGATCGCCGTCGACTCGGTGGCCGGCGCGAACCCCGACGAGATCGCCGTGAGCGCGATCAGCGCGACGGGCGTCGAGAGCGAGCCGGCCGTCGTCGCGTGGCCGCCCACCGCGAACGCGACCCTCCGCCCCGGCGCGGCGAGGAAGACGTCGATAGAATCTGTCCATCCACAACTGAACCGCCCAACCATGGCCCGCCGATTCGCTCCCGCCGAAGTCGCAGGACTCTCCCTGGTGCTTCTCGCCGCGTCGGCGGCGGTTCCGCGCGCGATCGTCATGGCGCAACGCGCATCACGCGACGCGTCGCTCGGACTGCTCGACTCGTCGCGATACGCGGCGACGGCGCGCGAGCTGCGCGGTCTGCGGTGGCGGCTCGTCGGCCCGTTCCGCGGCGGACGAGCGGTCGCGGTGGTCGGCGACCCGACGAAGCGCGACGTGTTCTACTTCGGCGCCGTGGACGGCGGCGTATGGAAGACGACCGACGGCGGTGTCACCTGGAAGAACGTGACGGACGGCGGGTCGTCGATCGCGTCGGTCGGCGCGATCACCGTGGCGCCGTCGGACCCGAACGTCGTCTACGCCGGCGGCGGCGAGGCCGATCTTCGCGAGGACTGGACGTACGGCGACGGCATGTACCGCTCGACCGACGCCGGAAAATCGTGGACGCACATCGGGCTCGACGACGCGCGCCACATCGCGCGCATCGTCGTGGACCCGCGCGACCCCGACCGCGTCTTCGTCGCGGCGCTGGGCCACGCGAGCGGAAAGAACGCGACGCGCGGCGTCTATCGCTCGAGCGACGGCGGCAAGACGTGGCAGCGCGTTCTGTTCACGAACGATTCCACCGGCGCCGCCGACGTCGAGATGGACCCGTCGAATCCGCGAATTCTCTTCGCGTCGCTCTGGCACATGCAGCGTTCGCCCTGGGGATTCACCGCGGGCAACGGCAGCCTCTGGAAGAGCACCGACGGCGGCGACACGTGGCGCGACATCAGCGGCGCGCCGGGCATTCCCAAGAATCCGCTCGGACGAATCGGCGTGTCGGTGTCGCGCGCCAACCCGCAGCGCGTGTACGCGACGATCGAGTGTCCGCCTGAAGACTCGACGGGCGGGATTTTCCGTTCCGACGACGACGGCGTGACCTGGCAGCGGACGAACGGCGACCAGAAGTGGATGGTGCGGCCGTGGTACTACGGCGAGATCACCGCCGACCCGCGCGACACAAACACGGTGTACGTGATGAACCTGTCGACGTGGAAGTCGACGGACGGCGGCCGCACGTTCGCGCGGCTGCGATTGCCGCACGGCGACACGCACGCGCTGTGGATCGATCCGGCCGATCCGCGCCGCATGATCAGCGGCAACGACGGCGGCGCGACGATCAGCTTCGACGGCGGCTCCAACTGGTCGTCGATCATGAATCAACCGACGGCGCAGTTCTACCACGTCGCGACCGACGACCAGTGGCCGTATCGCATCTACGGCGCGCAGCAGGACAACACGACGGTCTCGATCGTGAGCCGGTCGGACGACGGCGCGATTGACGAATCCGATTGGTGGCCGGTCGGCGGCGGTGAATCGGGCTACATCGCGCCCAAGCCCGGAAATCCCAACATCGTCATCGCCGGGACCTACACCGGCACGATGACGCGCTACGACGTGAAGACCAAGCAGACGAAGGACATTTCCGTCTGGTTGAACAACTACGACGGCTGGCCCGCGCGCGACGTGCCGAATCGCTTCCAGTGGACGTATCCGATTCTCTATTCGACGCACGACCCGCGCGTGCTGTACTCCTCGGCCAACCGGATCTTCCGCTCCACCGACGACGGCAACAGCTGGGAGCCGATCAGCCCCGACCTCACGCGTCACGATCCGACGACGCTCGGGCCCGTCGGCGGTCCGATCACGTACGACATGACCGGCACCGAGTGGTACGCGTCGGTCTTCGCGTTGGCGGAGTCGCCGCGCTCGGGCGACATCCTGTGGGCGGGATCGGACGACGGATTGATCCACGTGTCGCGCGACCGCGGCGCCACGTGGACGAACGTCACGCCGGCGGCGATGGCGAAGTTCACGCGCGTCTCGATCATCGAGCCGTCGCACTTCGATCCGGCGACGGCGTACGTCGCCGCCAATCGCTACCAGCTCGACGACTTCAAGCCATACTTATATAAGACTTCCGACTTCGGCCGCACGTGGACCGCGATCGACGCCGGCATTCCCGACGGCGCCTACACGCGAAGCATTCGCGAGGACCCGGTGCGGCGCGGCCTCCTGTATGCCGGCACCGAGACCGGCGTCTACTACTCGACCGACGACGGCGCGCACTGGGAGCCGCTGCAGCTCAACCTTCCCCGCGCATCGGTGCGCGACCTCAAGGTGCAGGGAAGCGATCTCATCGCGGCGACGCACGGCCGAGCGATGTGGGTGCTCGACGACGTTTCGCCGCTGCGCACGCTGGCCGACAGCGTGCGTCGCGCGGCGATCCATCTCTTCGCGCCGGATACGGCGATCCGATTCTCCGGCGGACACGTCCTCACGACGTCCGCCGGCGAGAATCCGCCGTCGGGCGTCGTCGTCGACTACTGGCTCGCCGCCGCGATCGACCCGCGCGACAGCCTTCGTCTCGAGTTCGTCGACGCCACCGGCAAGGTGATTCGCCATTTCTCGAGCGCGTCGCCGCCCGACTCGGTCAAGTCCGCCGCGTTCGCGCGCATGTTCCCCGACTCGGCGCGCGCGCAGGGCACGAGTCCGGGCAAACAGCCCGGCGACACGATGTCGCTCAAGTCGCGCGGCTCGCGCGAGCTGCCCGACACGCTCGCATTCGCTCCAAGCGATTCCATCGTGACGGCGCGCGCCGGGTTGAACAGGTTCGTCTGGGATCTGCGGTACCCGGCGACGCGCGAGGCGAAGGACGTCATCAACGACGAAGGAGCGACGCTCGGTCCAGTCGTGGCGCCGGGGCGCTACTCGGTACGGCTCATCGGGAAAGGTCGAACGCTGACCAGCGAGTTCGTCGTGCGCGGCGATCCGCGTCTGACGACGACGCAAGCCGAGTACGACGCGCAGCTGGCGCTGGCGCTCGCGGTCCAGGCGAAGACGAACGAGGTCTCCGACGCCGCCAAGCGCATCCTCGATCTCGAGCACGCGCTCGACGACCGCGTCGCGGCGGCGAAGGGCCAGTCGTACGAGAAGCGCATCGGCGACGCGGCAAAGCCGATCCACGCGACGCTCGAGGCGATTCGCGATTCGTTGGTGGAGATTCATTCCCACGCCGACGAGATCACGCTCCACTACCCGATTCGTTATTACAACATGCTGTTGTCGCTCGCCGGCATGGTCCAGAGCGCCGACGCGGGGCCCACGAAGCAGGAAGGCGCGATCCTCCAGGATCTGCGGCCGAAGATCGACGCCCATCTCACGCGGCTCCGTTCCGTCGAGGCCACCGACATCGGGTCGTTCAACGCGCTCTTGAAGGAGCTCAACGTGCCGGCGATACCCGGCCCGCCGCCGGTGATCGTTCCGTGAGCGTCTCTCGCGGCGCCGACGACCATGCGCGCGGTGGTCATCACACGCCCGGGCGGGCCCGAGGTGCTCGAGGTGCAGGAGCGTCCGACGCCCAAGCCGGAGCGCGGGCAGCTGCTGGTGCGAGTTCGGGCGTCGGCGCTCAACCGCGCGGATCTCTTGCAGCGCGAAGGTCGGTATCCGGCGCCGCCGGGCGCGCCGGCGGACATTCCGGGTCTCGAGTTCGCCGGAGAAGTCGCGGCGCTCGGCGACGGCGTCGGCGCCGAGTGGACGGTCGGCGCGCGAGTCTTCGGCATCACCGCGGGCGGCGGGCACGCCGAGTTTCTCGTCGTCGACGCCGGCTGCGCGGCGCGCGTGCCGGAACGATTCTCGTGGACGGACGCAGGCGCGATTCCCGAGGCGTTCATCACGGCGCACGACGCGCTGGTGACGCAAGCGCAGGTCGCCGGCGGCGAGCGGGTGTTGATTCACGCCGTCGGGAGCGGCGTCGGCCTCGCGGCGACGCAGGTCGCGCGCGCCTGGAAGGCCATCCCCTTCGGCACGGCGCGAACGGCCGACAAGATCGAGCGCGCGCGCGAGCTCGGCCTCGAGGACGGCGTGGTCGTGACCGGCGATCCGGAGGCGATCGTCGCGCAGGTCGAGCAATGGACGGACGGAAAGGGCATGCCCGTCGTCCTCGACCTCGTGGGCGGCGACTATGTCGGCGCGAACATCCGCGCGGCGTCCCTCAGAGGGCGCATCATGATCATCGGCACCGTCGCCGGCCGCACGGCGTCCATCCCGGTCGGCATGGTCCTCGGCAAGCGACTCAAGCTGCATCGGCACCATGCTGCGCTCGCGGTCCGTCGAGGAGAAGCGCGAAGTGACCGTCCGCCTTCGCGCGCGACGTCGTCCCGCTCCTCGCCTCAGGCGTGTTGAATCCGACGATCGACAGCGTGTTCGACCTCGCCGACGTCGCGAAGGCCCACGAGCGGCTGGCGGGCAACGCGACGTTCGGCAAGGTCGTGTTGCGCGTTTCGTGAGTTCCGCCACGTCGGCATCTACGACATATGACCTACATGACGGCATGACTACAACTTCATGAACTACAATTTCGCGGAGGAAGCGGATTTACGCCGAGACGTGCAAACAACTACAGCAACGCTTCTGAGGTGGAGGTGTTCTCAACATGCTTGAGACGCCAAGATCATTCGCACGCTTTTCAGATCGAGACAATCGGTGTTGGCGTTCCGCCAAATCTTGAATACGCCAAGGTGTGTTTCCGCGAAATCCGCCTCCTCCGCGAAATTGTAGTTCCCGAGTCGTAGATGCCGGCCGGCCGAGACGCGCGCGTCGTTCGGCGCACGGAGCCTAATCCAGCTCTGCTAGAAGTCGAGCTTGAGCGTGACGAAGAAGTTGCGCGGCGGGAGGACGTAGTAATCCGGAACGCCGTCGCCCGCGTAGCCGCTCCCGTATTTCTTGGCGTCGAGCAGGTTGTTGATCCGCCCGACGAGCTCGTAGCCCTTGACGTGCCACGACGCGCTCGCGTCGACGTTGAGCGACGCCGGGAGCACGTAGCGCGGATCGTCCGTGTTCTGGAGGAACGAGCGAGCCGTGTAGCGCGTCTCGAGCGCCAGCCACATCCTCGTCACCGGGCGCGAACGCCGCGCGCTCGTAGGTCATGAAGCGCGGCGTGAGCAGCGGCTGAACGTCATGGTACGTTACCGGTTCGTCGCCGGTCGAATCCGTGTAGTCGCTGATCCGGTTCGTGCTCGCCGCGACGTTCGCCGTCAGCATCCAATGCGCGATCCCGCGATACGTGATGTCGCCTTCGATGCCGCGCCGATAACTCCGCGCGACGTTCTCGCGAAGCGGATTGCCGATGTAGCTGAGCTGGCCGATCGGCGCGATCTCGTTGCGGAAATCCATCGAGTAGATGTTGGCCTGCGCCTCGATCGTCCGCGTGCGGTACGTCGTGCCGAGCTCGAGGTCGTGCACGGTCTCCGGCTTCACGCGATGCAGGTCGCCGACGAACGCCACGTTCGACGTGTCGAGGTTGTCGAAGCCGGCGAGCATGTCGCCGCGCGCGGGCTCACGCGTGTTGGCGCCGTAGGAGACGTACACCGACGTCGATCGGCTCATGACGTGCGTGACGCCCACCTTCGGGTTCACGAACGTCCACGCGATCGATTCGGGACGCGATGTCGGCGTTGCGCGTCGGGCAAATAGCGCCACTCGGCGTGCCGCGCCTGGAGGTCGCCGAACCAGGTGGTCGCCCCCGCGGTGAACGCCAGCTTGGTGAATCCGCTGACGTCGCCCTTGTGCCCGGTGTTGAAGTACAGCGGGTGCTCGAGATCCGGATGCTGAAACGCGAAATGGTCGCGCGAGTAGTCGTTCGCGTTGACGCCGACGTCGAGGCTCAAGCCCTTGCGTCGCAGACTCCAGTCGCTCGTCACGCCGTACCAGACGAAGTCGAGGTTGAACTGCGTGAGCGGCGCGAGCTGCACGTCGTAGTCGCCGCTGGCCGAGATGCGGTACGCGGTCGTCGAGAGCGACGACGAGGGACCGAACAAGCGCGTGTACGACAGCGCGGCGATGCGCTCGCCGAATCCGTCGCGCTCCTCCGGGGTGAGCGGATTGATCCGCCGGTTTGTGTCGAGGTCCGTGACCGGAACCGCGAGATACGCCATCGTGTCCTTCATGGTGCCGGTCGTCGCCGTGAGCTTCACGATGTCGCGGTCGCCGAAGTAGCCCGCGCTGAAGAACGCCGATTTTCCCTCGACGCCCGAGTGGTAGCGGTATCCGTCCGTCTTCAGATCCGAGACGCGCGCGTAGATCGCCAGGCGGTCCGACGTGAGCCCGCTGCGATACTCCGCGCTTCCGCGACGCGACCCGAACGATCCGCCCTCGATCTGAAAATCCCCCGATCGCTGCCCGCCGAAGATGGGAAGCGACTCCATGTTGATCGAGCCGGCGTACGCGGCGGTGCCGTTGCTGCTCGTGCCGACTCCACGCTGCACCTGCACCGACGCGAGGCTGTTCGCGAGATCGGGAAAGTCCGCGAAGTACAAGACCTGATCTTCGGGATCGTTCAGCGGAATGCCGTCGAGCGTGAGGTTGATCCGCGACTGGTCGATGCCTCGCAGCCTGATGTAGCTGTAGCCCCAGTAGTTCCCCGTCTCGGCGTACGACGTGAGCGACGGCGCGGCGCCTTGCAGCAAGCAGCGGCACGTCCTGCCCGAAATAGCGCGGGGCGAGGTCTTCGGACGTGAGCGTCTTCTGCGAGATGATCGCCGCGCCCGACCCGCGAAGGGCCGAGATCATGACGCGCTCGAGGCGTTGCACGCGGCTCGAATCGCGCCGAGCGCGTGTCGGCCGGCGGCGAGCTCCGCTGCGCGGCGAGCAGGCTCGGGATGAGGAGAACGGCGAGCGGCGCGACGGCCGCCCGGAAGCGACGCCGATGCGTCGCGCGAGCATGGAAGATCATGTGTGACTCCCTACGCCGGTACGAACCGGATCAGGTTCTACGGGACTCTCTCAGCCTGCGCCCTTCGTGGGCAGGCACCCCGGTCAGCGACAAAACCTAATCGGGCGCGCGGAAAAGCGCGATCGGTGACGCGCATCACCCGGCTGGCGTGCTCAGATCGCTCAGCTGGCACATCCTCTGCCCTCTAGGCAGACGCAAGCGCAAAAAACGACAGGGGGGATCGAATGAAACGCATGACTCCGATGGTGATCATGTCGGCGCTCGTGTTGCTGATAGCGGGGCTCGGTTGCAAACAGAGCCAGAACGCGGCGGCCGACTCGTCACTCAACCGCGACCTGACGCTCGCCGCCCACCAGCGCGATTCGCTCGACAGCGTCTCGGCGTTCGAGAGCCAACGCATGGCTCCGTCCGCGAACGGATACCGATCGACCCACATACGCTCGAGCGTCACTCACTCATCGAGCGCGGCAGGCGAAGTCCGGACCGGAAGCAGCGCGGGCACGTCGTCGGGCGCCACGGTGAAGCACACACAGCGTGACGCGGCGATCGGCGCCGCCGCCGGCGCCGTGATCGGCGCGACGGCGAGCCGCAGCAAAGTCAAAGGCGGATTGATCGGCGCGGCCGTCGGCGGAATCGTCGGCGCGGTGATCGGCAACAACGTCGACAAGACGAAGAAAAAGCCGTGACGGGCTCGTCTTACCCGGGTACTCGGACCCTCCTATTATTCAGGCCGTCCGAGGGCCCGAAACTCGAGGTTTCATGGCGAAGGAAGAGCCGATACAACTGGAAGGGCAGGTCACGGAAGTCCTCCCGAATGCGACGTTTCGCGTGGAGCTGACCAACGGTCACAGCGTACTGGCCACGCTTGGCGGCAACATGCGCCGCTTTCGCATTCGGGTGTTGCAGGGTGATCGCGTCACGATCGAAGTGTCGCCGTACGATCTGACGCGCGGGCGAATCATCTTTCGCCACAAGACGTGATGCATCGTCGCGCCGCGCGGCGCGACTCCGAAATCGATTCGACTATCGACTATCGCGCGCCGCCGAGCTTGAGCTCGCGAGCCGAAACGCGATGGGTGCCGGGGTAAGGCACGTCCGGGCCCTTGAGGGTCCGCCACAAAATGCGGTTGAAGAGCGCCTCGTCCGCCGCGTCCTCGATGTCGAGGTCGAGCTTGGCTGATTCGCGCGCCTCGCGCGTGCCCGAAGGATTCATCTCGTCGAGCGACTGGGCGGGCGTGAGCGCCGTGTAGGGACTCAGGTCCGGCGAGCTCGACCAGATGTCGCGCAGCGCGCGGCCGAAATAGTCGAACTGCGACATCGACTCGAGCCCGACGATCTCTTCGATCGTGCGCAGCACGTCCGTCGTGTTGGCGAAGCGATGGATCGTCCCGCCCCGGTTGTAGGCCGAGATGACGAGCAGCGGCGATCGGTGGACGTCCACGTGATCCGGACCGTTCTGCGCGTCGTCCTCGAGCACGAACACGACCGTGTTCTTCCAGAACGGAGACTTCGACAACGCCTCGATCATGCGCCCCAACGCGAGATCGTTGTCGGCGTAGGCGGCGCGCGGCGACGGGCGCCCCGCCATCGCGCCGGAGGTGTGGTCGTTCGGCAGGCGGACCGTCTCGAGCGTCGGCATCGATCCGCTCGCCGAGAACTGCTTCAGCTCGTCGATCCAGACGTCGGCGCGATGCTGGTCCTTGATCGCGAGGTCGAACCCGGGGTACAGCGGATTCGTGTGCGCGCGCAGGAACGGCTTGTTGCCGCGGTAGCCGGCTGGGAGATCGTCGGGCGAAGCGTTGCGCGACGGAACCACGAACTCGCCGTAGTTGCGATACGTGATGCCCTTCTTCTCCGCGAGGTTCCACAAGTAGCCGCTCGCCGGCTCGGCGACGTCGTCGTCCGGAATGCTTGCCGCGGTTCACGCCCTCGTAGTCGTACGAGCGGCCGCGCGCCGAGTAGTTGGACGGCACCGTCTTCTCGAGATAGTCGGTCGCGTACGCGGCCATCGACCAGTTGTGGCCGTCGGGGCTCACTTCGGCGTTCACGAAGAAGCGGTCGAACAGCCCGAACCGGTCGGCGAGCGCGTGATGGTTCACCGAGATGGCTCGCGGGAAGAACACGAGGCTCGTATCCCCGTCGCCCTGCGCGTCGTCGCCGAACACCTGATCGTAGGTGCGGTTTTCCTTGACGATGTAGATCACGTGCTCGAACGGCGGATAGCTCGACCGCGCGCTGCCCGGGGTCCATCCGTTGGCCGACGCCACGCGAGCCGTGAATCGCGCGAGCGCGTCGCCGCTCGTTTCCGACAACGGCACGCGCATCACGGCGCCGGCGATCGTGTTGAGCGAATACTCATCGGTCCGGCCGATCTGCGGATTCGGTCCGCGCGGATTGGGGACCGACCCCCTGCCTTTGCCGCTCGCGACTTCGAGCTGGTCGCCGACGACGAGCAGCGACGATGGATACCATCCCGCCGGAATTCGTCCGGCGAGCTTGTCGTCGCCGGACGCGCGCGGCCACGCCCGACGCCGCCGGCGACAAGTTGAACACGGCGATCGAGTTCGCGTCGGCTTCGGCGACGAAGAGGCGCGTGCCGTCACCCGACAGGGCGAGCGCGTTCGGCGTCGAACCCTCGCCGGGGCCGGCCGGCGGCGGATCGAGGAGACGCGCCACGACGCGGCGCGCCTTTGTGTCGACGACCGCCACGTGGTCCGTGCTCCCCGAGGCGACGAACAGGCGACTGCCATCGCCGCTCAACAACAGCGCGGACGGATGGCGCGCCACGGGAATTCGCCCCGCGTCGCGCAGCAGTCCGCCGGGCGCGGTCGTGAAAGTCGACACCGTGTTGCCGCCCCACGCCGACACGTAGACCGTTCCATGCGCATCGACGACGACATCGTACGGATATCGCTCCGTCGCCAACCGCTGAACGACCGTTCCCGCCTGGACGTCCACGACCGCCAACGAGTCGGTGAGATTCTCGGCGACGAACAAGTAGCGGCCGTCGGGCGACGTGCCGATCCCCGCGGGATACGGGTTGGCTTCGCGCGGGCGTCGAACCCCGAGGCGGATGCTGTCGCGCTGTCCCGCGCGGCCATCGCGCCACTCGTACCGGTAGATCACGTCGCCGTTGCCCCCGGAGGAGTACAGCGTGCGGCCATCGGGCGAGAACACAAGGCCGACGAACGCCGACGCCTGCTCCAACTCTTGAACCACTTTCCCCGTCGCGACGTCGATGATCTGCACGCCCTGCTTGGCGTAACCGCCCAGTGAAACGGCGACGTGATTTCGGTCGGGCGTGAGGCGCATCGTGAGCGCCATCGGGCCGATCGGCGCCAGGGTCGCCGCGGGATCGAGACGGACACCCGTCGGCAAGCGCGAACCGAGTCTCGTGAACGACGAGTCGCCGGCGCGCAGCGACTCCGGGCCGTGTTGCTTGCACGACACGGCGAGCGTCGAAGACACGGCAATGGCGAGGATCGAACGGCGCATAACGGGGGTGTGCGGGGGAGGGGGGATTCGGTTCACTCGAACGGGCGACGCGTGTTCGTCGCGCCGCCCAAAACGTGCTTCGGACGCATTAACATACTGCGCGATCGGCGGGTCGCGTCACGCCGGGGCCGGCTCCCACCACGGCCCCTTTTTCTCGACAGTCACTCGATGCTCAACGTCAGCGCACGCGCCGGCTGGGCGCATGCCGCAGGTTTCCTCACGGCCCTCCTCCTCGCGGGCTCGCGCCCGTCGCGCGCGCAGGACTCGGTCGTCGTACGCGTATTCGCGCCGACCGAGATCCACGGCTTCATCCAGACGTACTACCGCTCCGGCGATCCCACGACAACGGACGGGTTTCGACTGCGTAAAGCCGATCTGAAGTTCAACGGCCAGATGTCGCCGCACGTGCGCTGGCGGATCGGGTTCGACGCGGCGAAAGCGCTGGCGGTCGTGCTCACCGCCGGCGATTCGGTCGATGCCAAGGCGGTGACCGCCGTGACCCCGGACGAGCGCTCGCGCATGCTCCAGGACGCGGCCATCACTTGGGTGCAGAGCAATTCGTTCAGCGCGGACGTCGGGCAACAGATCATTCCGCTCTCGCTCGAGGGGACGATCCCCACGTCGGCGGTCGAAACGATCGAGCGGACGATGTTCATCGTCGAGCGCTCTCGCGGCACCGGGCTTGGCGACGTCCGCGACGTCGGTGCGTCGGCCAACGGACTCACGCCGATCGGCATCGAGTATCATGTCGGCGCGTTCAACGGAACGGGCGACGACCTCGGTATCGTCGACGGGAATCCGCAAAAGGCCGTCGTGGGACGTCTGGCGTATCACCTCCCCTTCGTTCCGAATCTCCAGGTCGGCGGGTCGGGCGCGTTCGAGAGCGGCCCGTTCGTGCAGCGTCGCGAGCGCGCCGGCTCCGAGCTTCAGTATCGCGACGTTCGGTTCACTCTTCGCGCCGAGACGATGTCGGCCCGCGACGGCCCGCTCCATCGATTCGGATGGTACACGCTCGGCGCGTTTCGGCCGAACAACGAACTTCAGCTCGTGGCGCGCTTCGATTCGTGGGACCGCGATCTCGAGCACGAGACCGGGCTCGACCGATGGGCTGGAACGGCAGCTCACATGGGGCGCGAGCTATCTACTCGATGGGAGCGTCGCGAAGCTGGCGATCAACTTCGTGCACCAGACGTTCCCCAATGTCATCTCGCCGCCCGCCGCGACGTTCGTACTGATCGCGTTTCAGAGCGTGTTCTAGGGCGACTCGCGCTCGCGCCGATCGTTAGCGGTGCGCGCCGCGCGCGAGACGGTCGAGCACCGCCTGCCACTCGGGTCGGTCGGGCGGCCGCTCGACGACGATGACGTCGACGCCGGCGTCGTCGAGATCATGCAGCGCGGCGTAAAGCCCGGCCGCGTAGCGCGTCGGGTCGTCGCCGAGCTCGATCGTTCGACGAGCCGCGCTCGGAGACGTTCCCGGTGTGATGAGAATCGCGCCGACGCTCTTTCCGGCGCGCGCCTCCTCGTCGATCAACCGACTCACCCTCTCGCGATCGACAAGCACGAGCGAGGCCCGTGGAGCATAGTGTCGGTGGAGCATCCCGGGAGAAGGTCGAGGCGCATCGCCAACTTCTGCCGACGTCGGCGACTCCTCTGCGGGTTGCCGAGGCTTGAATCCCACGAGGATCCGCCCCTGGCCGATCTCGCCGATGACGCGCGCCAGATCCTCGCGCGTGATGATTCCCGGACGGAGCACGACCGGCAGGTCGTGCGTCAAATCCACCACAGTGGACTCGATACCCACCAGCGTCGGCCCGGCGTCGAGAATGAGATCGACCGCGTCGCCGAGTGATTTCTCGACGTGCGCTCCCGTGGTCGGCGAAACTTCGGTCGATCGGTTGGCGCTCGGCGCGGCAACCGGGATGCGAGCGGCCATCAAGCAGCGCGCGCGCGACTGGATGTGACGGCACGCGAACGGCCACCGTGTCGAGACCCGCCGTCACGCTCGCAGGAACTTCGGGTCGCTTGGGCACGACGAGCGTGAGCGGCCCCGGCCAGAAGGCGCGAGCCAAGCGCTCCGCGTTGTCGGGCCATTCGGCAGCGACGTCGCGCACGTGGTCCGCATCCGCGACGTGCACGATGAGCGGGTTGAACAACGGCCGTCCCTTGGCCGCGTAGATGCGATCGACGGCCGCGGGATCGAGCGCGTTCGCGCCGAGCCCGTAGACCGTCTCGGTGGGAAAGGCGACTAAGCCTCCGCCGCGAAGAATCTCCGCCGCGCGGGCGATGATCGCCTCGTCGGGTCGCTGCGGGTCGACGCGTTGCAACATTGCGAACAGAAACTTAGCCTCGCCCTTCCACGAGCCGCCGTCGCGAGCGCTAAGTTGGAGGCACTCCACCTTCCGCCGAGCGCGTACGATGGCCGCCTCTGTGTCCTCACCCGTCAATCTCCTGTTTGGCGCTGGACTTCTCGCTCGCGGCGCTTGCCGCACGTGCCCGGCCGAACGACGCGCGCCGGTCACGCCGCAGGCGGCGATGTCGGAGCCTTCGCTTGTCGCCGGACCGGCGAGAGATCGCGTTCGTCTCCGGCGGCGACATCTGGACGGTGCGCGGCGACGGGCGGCGAGGCGCGCCTGCTCGTGTCGCATCCCGCGTACGATTCGCGGCCGCTGTACTCGCCGGACGGGACCAAGCTCGCGTTCATGTCGACGCGGACGGGCAACGGCGACATCTACGTGCTCACGCTCGCCACGGGGCACCTGGATCGCGTCACGTTCGACGACGTTTCCGAGCAGCTCGACGCGTGGTCGCGCGACGGCAAGTGGCTCTACTTCTCGTCCGGCAGCCAGGACGTGAACGGGATGAACGACATCTTTCGCGTGAGCGCCGACGGGCGGCACGCCGATGGCGGTGAGCGCCGACCGCTTCACGCAGGAGTACTGGTCCGCGCCGTCGCCGGCGGACGCCAACACGCTGGCATTCACAGGGACAGGTCGCACCTCAACGGATTGGTGGCGGAAAGGCCACAGCCACATCGACGAGAGCCAGATCTGGTTGGTGCACCTGAGCGGCGAGTCGCCGCGCTACGAGGCGGTGACGAAGGACGACGCCCGCGACGCGTGGCCGATGTGGAGCGGCGACGCGAAGGCGTTGTACTACGTGTCGGACAAGAGCGGGAGCGAAAACATCTGGACCATCCCGCCGACTGGCGGCGCGGCGAAGGCCGTGACGTCGTTCACCGACGGGCGCGTGATCTGGCCGACGATCGCGTACGATGGAAAGACGATCGTGTTCGAGCGCGACTTCGGCGTCTGGTCGCTCGACGTCGCGACGGCGAAGGCGGCGCGCGTGCCGATCACGCTTCGCGGCGCCGCGGCGTCGCCGGTGGTCGAGCATCAGACGCTGTCGCAGGGTTTTCAGTCGCTCGCGCTGTCGCCGGACGGGAAGAAGGTGGCGTTCGTCGCGCACGGCGACGTTTTCGCCGCGTCGGCGCGCGACGGCGGCGAGGCCGCGCGCATCACGACAACTCCGGAGCTCGAGTCGCAGCTCGCGTGGGCGCCCGACAGCCGCCGGCTGGCCTATGTCTCGAGCCGCGACGGGCCGGCGCACCTCTTCGTCTACGATTTCGGCGCGCGCACCGAGACCAAGCTCACCGACGGCCCGCTGGACGATGTTTCGCCGACGTGGTCGCCCGACGGCAAATCGATCGCGTTCGACCGCGGCGGCAAGGAACTGCGCGTGATGGACGTGGCGACGAAGCAGGACCGCGTGATCGCCACGGGCCAGCTCGACCGGCCGCCGTTCCTCACCGAGCGGCAGATCGCCTGGTCGCCCGACGGCCAGTGGATCGCGTACCTCAACGTCGGCGAGGGCCAGTTTCAGAATCCGAATATCGCTTCCGTGAACGGCGGCGGAGGAAAACCCATCGCGTTCCTCTCGAACGCATTCGGCAACACGATCGCGTGGAGCCCGGACGGGACGTATCTGCTGTTCGATTCGTCGCAGCGCACGGAGCAAGCGGTATTGGCCCGCGTCGACCTGGTGCCGAGGACGCCGCAGTTCCGCGAAGATCAGTTCCGCGATCTCTTCGCGCCGTCGCGGCCCGGCACGCCGGTCCAGCCGGCGCCGCAGCCCGCGGCGCCGCAGCGCGACAGCGCGACGCTGCGCGCTGATTCGGCCCGGGCGCGGCGGCGGAAAAAAGTCGACGCAGATCGTCTTCGAGGACATTCGCCGCCGCGATCAGTTTCTTGCCGGTCGGCGTCGACGTGCGCAGCGTCGTCGTCAGCCCGGACGGCAAGACGGCGCTGCTCAATGCCGCCGCCGCCGGCCAGGCGAACCTGTACACCTTCTCGCTCGACGAGCTCGCGAACGGTCCCGCGGTGGCGCGCCAGCTCACGTCCACGCCCGGCTTCAAGCAGGAGGCGCAGTTCAGTCCCGACGGAAAAGAGGTCTACTACCTCGAGAACGGCCGCCTGAGCGCGATCAACGTCGACTCGCGCGCCGTGCGGTCCATCGCCGTCTCGGCCGACCTCGACGTCGACTTCGCGCGCGAGAAGCTCGCCGTGTTCCACGAGGCGTGGAGCATTCTCGCCGGCAACTTCTTCGAGCCGCACATGAATGGCGTGGATTGGCCCGCCGTCGAGCGGCGCTACGAGCCGTATGCCGCCGGCGCGCAGAGCACCGAAGATCTCCGCCGCATCATGCGCCTCATGGTCGGCGAGCTGAATGCGTCACACTCAGGCGTGAACGGCCCGAGCTTCTCGCCGCAGCCCAACGTCGGCCGGCTCGGCGTCCGCTTCGATCGAGGCGAGTACGAGCAGCGCGGCAGGCTGCGCGTGACCGAGGTGCTGAACCTGAGCCCCGCGGCGCTCGCCGACGTGAAGCCGGGCGACTTCATCCAGTCGGTCGACGGCGTGCGCGTCGACGGCACGGTGAATCTCGACTCGCTGCTGATGTACAAGACGAATCGGCGCGTCGAGGTCTCGGTCAGCCGCGGCGAGGACGGAAGCGGCGCGCGAACGATCGCGATCCGGCCGGTCAACCTCGCGACGGAGCGCGGGCTCGTGTACCGCGATTGGGTCGAGAGCCGCCGCGCGTACGTCGCGAAGGCGAGCGGCGGAAAGCTCGGCTACGTCCACATGCAGGACATGGGCGCCGGCTCGCTCCAGCAGCTCTACGTCGACCTCGACACCGAGAATCGGGGGAAGGAAGGCGTCGTCGTCGACATCCGGAACAACAACGGCGGCTTCGTGAATCCCTACGCGATCGACGTCTTCGCTCGCCGCGGATACCTGCAGTTCACGCCGCGCGACTTCGGCACCGGCGGCGGACGCTCGGTGGTCGGGCAGCGTTCGCTCGAGCGGCCCACGGTGCTCGTCACCAACATGCACTCGTTGTCCGACGCCGAGGACTTCACCGAGGGCTATCGCGCGCTCAAGCTCGGACCGGTCGTCGGCGAGCCGACGGCGGGCTGGATCATCTTCACGTCGGACTTCGGGCTGCTCGACGGCGCGTCGTCGGTGCGCGTGCCGTTCGAGCGGATCACCGACGCCGCCGGAAAGGACATGGAGATGCATCCGCGCGCGGTCGACGTGCTCGTGCAACGGCCCGTCGGCGAGAGCTACACGCGGGCGCGACTCGCAACTCGACGCCGCCGTGAAGGCGCTCCTCGAGCGCGGCGCCAAGCCGTGAACCGGTGCGGGCAGGCGTTCCTCGCCGCGATTCTGGGCGTCGCCGGTCGATCGGCGCCGCTCGCCGCGCAGCGGGCCGAGACGCCGCCGGCCGTCAAGCGCTATTTCGAGCTCGTGCGGCCGCTTGTTCTCGGGCAAGAACGCGTACGATCAGGTCGCGTTCATGGACCAGTATTTCCGATGGCCCGGCAATACCGGGTTCAACGCGAGCCTCCGGCGCGTTGAGGGAATTCTCAAGAACGCCGGTTACGTCGAGGAAAAGTCCGCGCCGTCCGGTGCGCCGCTCACGTATCGCATCGAGCATCGCCCCATGCGCACGCCGGCGTGGGAGCCGGTCGACGCGAGCGTGACGGTCGTCGGCGAGGCGGCGGCGGTGCTTCGCCTTGCGACGAACCGCAACATGCTGGCGATCAACTCGTACTCGACGCCCGACACCGGCGTCGTCGCGCCGCTCGTCGACGTCGGCGCGGGAACGCCGACCGACTACGCTCGGCAGTCCGTCGCCGGGAAGATCGTGCTGGCCGACGGATCGGTCGGCGGCATGTTCACCGAAGCGGTCGTCAAACGTGGCGCGCTCGGCGTGCTCGCCTATCGCATGCCGGCGTACACGCAGCCCGAGATCCACCGCACGTCGATTCAGTTCGGGTCGATCGCCTATGACACGACCCACCGCGCCTGGGCGATCGCGCTCTCGCGCGACGCGGTCGATCGATTGCGGGCGCGCGGCGAAGAGCGGGCGCGATGGTGCGCGTTCGCACCGCCGTCGAAGAGCTATCCGTCCGACGAGATGACGATCGTCGCCGAGGTCCACGGAAGCGCGGCGCCGTCGGAGCGATTCGTCCTCAGCGCGCACGTGCAGGAGCCGGGCACCAACGACAACGCCAGCGGCGTCGGAGACTTGAGCGAGATGGCGCGCGTGCTCGGCGAGCTGACCCGCACCAACGCGCTGCGTCCGAAGCGCACGATCACGATGCTCTTCGGCCTCGAGATCGCGCAGACGCGCAACTTTCTCGCCGACGACTCCGTGCGCACGCGCGGCGTGAAGTGGGGCTTGAGCCTCGACATGACCGGCGAAGACACGAAGAAGACCGGCGGCACGTTCCTCATCGAGAAGATGCCCGACCCGTCGGCGATCTGGACGCGCGGCGACGATCACCACACGGAGTGGGGCGGCCGCCCGCTCACGAAGGCCGACCTCGTGCCGCACTATTACAACGATTTCCTTCTCGCGCGGTGCGCCGACCAGGCGGCGAACACGGGTTGGGTGGTGCGCGCGAATCCGTTCGAGGGCGGCAGCGACCACACGCCGTTCCTCCAGTTCAAGAAGCCCGGTGTGTTGTTCTGGCATTTCACCGACGTGTACTACCACACCGACGGCGACCGGCTCGACAAGGTGTCGGAGCAGGAGCTCGTGAACAGTGGGCATCGCCGCGCTCGTGTCGGCGCTGACGCTCGACGTCGGCCGACGGCGCCGACGGCGCGCGCGCTCGTCGGCGAGGTGGAACGCGCCGCGATCGCGCCGCTTGGACACCGAGCTGGCGCTGAGCAAACACGGCGGTCGGCGCGGGCGGTCCCCGCGCGGCGGAAGAAGACATCCTCCGCACGTGGACCGACTACTACGTCGCCGTCGCTCCGCACGATGACCGACATCGAAGTCGGCGGCTCGTCCGCGGAAACGAACGCGGCGATCGACGCCGCGGCCCAACGCGTCGCGAAGGCCGGCGGCCGAGCGCGCTCGCCGACGCTGAGCCGCTGACATGGGCGGATTGTGCGCGTGGCTCGCGGCACACGGCTCGAGTTGCCTCGAGCTCGTCGCCGTCGTCTTCGGCGTCGTGAGCGTGCTGCTCAGCGTCAAGGAAAACATCTGGAGCTGGCCCACGGCGCTCGTGAACGTCGCGCTGTACTCGCGTGCTCTTCTATCGAACGGGCCTGTACTCGGACATGGGGCTCCAGGTCGTGTACTTCGTCCTCTCGATCTACGGCTGGTACGAGTGGCTGTATGGCGGAAAGGGACGCACGGAGCTCACGTGTCGCGCACGCCCGCGCAGCGTATGGCTCGCGCTGTCGGGCATCGCGGTCGCGTTTTGGGCGGTCGACGGCTATGCCACGTCGCACCTGCCCAGCGTCTCGCTTCCGTACGTCGACGCGGCGACGGCGACGGTGAGTCTCGTCGCGCAGTACATGATGACGCGCAAGTATCTCGAGAACTGGACTCTCTGGATCGTCGTCGACGTCGTCTACGTCGGCATGTTCATCTACAAAGGGCTGTATCTCACCGCGGGCAACTACGCGATCTATCTCGTCCTCGCCGTGATGGGCCACATCGCGTGGAAGAAATCACTCGCGAGCCGTGTCGAGTCCTTGCCCATTCCTGGTCCCGGAACTGCAACAGCATGAACGCGGATGGGCGCGGATGTGAGCTGCGATAGACGCCGATGAAGAAGAGAATTGTGAGGGCGCCGGGAATGGATTCGTTTCGAGTCGTCGTCACCGGATCGGAATCCACCGGCAAGACCACCCTCGCCGAGCAGCTCGCCGCGCCACTACCGCGCCGAGCTCGTGCCGGAGTTCGTGCGCGAGTACGCCGGCCGCGCGGCACGGCGTCATCGAATTCACGGATCACGGCCCGATCGCGCGCGGTCAGATGGCGCTCGAGGACGCGGCCATCGCGCGAGGCAATCCGCTCGTCGTGCAGGACACCGACCTGCTCAGCACCGTCGTCTACTGCGAGCACTACTTCGGCAAATGCCCGGCGTGGATCGCCGAAGCGGCGCGCGAGCGCGCGCCCGACCTCTATCTCCTCTGCGAGATCGACGTGCCCTGGGTGGCCGACGGCGTGCGCGACCGGGGACACATGCGCGAGCAGATGCAGCAACTGTTTCGAGCCGCGGTGTACGCGTCGGGCGGCGCCCGTCGCCGCGATCACCGGCGATCGACGCGAGAGGTTCGCTCGCGCGACGGAGGTGATCGACGCGCTACTCCTCGCGAACGCGCCCGACGCTCTGCGCGAAGACGACGCGAATTCGTAAGAAGAGAAAGATCGCCACGCCGGCGAGCGAAACGACGAACCCCCACCACAGCCCCGCTGGCGCGCAGCGACGTGCGGAACCCGAGATACGCGCTGACCGGCACGCCGACCAGCCAGTAGCTGGCGAGCATCGTGACGAGCGGCGCCTTCGTGTCGCCGGCGCCGCGCAGCACGCCCGCGCCGACGGCCTGGCCGCCGTCGAACAACTGGAACGCGCCGGCGATCGGGATCAGCGTCGACGCGAGCGCGATGACGCGAACGTCGGGCGTGAACGCCGCGGCCAACACGTGCGGCACCCAGATGAACGCGATCGCCGTGATCGCCATGAACCCCACGCCGCACAGATACGCCGCGCGGATCGCCGCGCGCGCGCGCGGCATGTCGGAGGCGCCGATCGCGCGCCCGACGCGCACCGCCGTCGCCGAGCCGACGCCGAGCGGCACCATGAACGTGAACGCCGCCAGCGTGATCGCGACCTGATGCGCCGCCATCTCGATCGTGCCGAGCACGCCCATGAGCAGGCCGATCGCGCCGAACGCCGCCGCCTCGAGTCCCTGCTGCGCGCCGATGGGGAGACCGATGCGAAGCATCTGCGACAACGCCGGCCACGAGCCGACTCCGGCGCGGACCGGAAGCATCAACGGCCGCAGATCGCGCCACGCCCAGGCGAGCAACAGCAGCAGCATCAGCCACCGGCTGATGGCCGTGGCGATGGCGCTGCCCGCCGCGCCCATCGCCGGGCTGCCGAGGTGCCCGTACACGAAGATCCAGTTGAACGCGGCGTTCGACAGATTCGCCACGATCACCGTCCACACGATCGGCGCGACGCGATGCATGGCTTGCAGGCTCTGTCGCAGCACGACGAACACGAGATACGGCACCAATCCGGCGAGCGAGATCCGCAAGTACGTCGACGCGTCGCCGACGATCTCGCCGCGGCTGCCGGAGCGTCGGTCAACACGGTCGGCGCCGGCGCGATGCAGAGCACGCAGAACAGGCAGAACCCCACCGCGATGATCAGCCCGCGCTGCATCGCCCGCGCGACCGACTCCGTCTCTCCGGCGCCCACCGCCTGCGCGACGATCGGGTCGAGCGCCATGAGGCTGCCCGTCGCCAGAATCGTCACGTTGAAGTAGTAAAGATTTCCCAGCGCGACCGCGGCGAGCACGCGCGCCGAGACTCGGCCGACCATGAGCGTGTCGACCACGCCCATCGCCATGAAGCCGAGTTGCACCAGCACGACGGGAACCGCGAGGGCGATCGTCGCCCGCAGTTCATCGGCGCCAACACTACCTTTCGCCGAATGCGGATTCTCCATCTCGTCACGCTAGCGACGCTGTTCGCGGTGCGCGACTCCTCCGCGCAGGACATCGAGGCGGGCGCCCAACTGGTTCCCGTCGCCACGCGTGCCGACCCGACGGCGACGCGCGACGGATCTCACCGAGGGCTACCTCGCGCAGCCGATCGCGATGGTGCACGCCAAGCACGGCTCGTTGCGCGGCATCGCGACGCTGAATCTCGAAGGGCTCACGATGCAGCGCGGCGAGTTGGTCACCGGCGCGTTCGGCGAGGGCTTCGTCGACCGCCGGCATCCGCACGCCTACATCCACGAGCTGCTCGCGGGCGTGGAGTTTCCGCGCGACGGGACGCCCCAACGCCCTCCGTTCGACGCGTCGTTCTACGTTGGGCGCGGGTTCGCGCCGTTCGGCAGCGACGACCCGATGACGCGGCCCTTCGAGAAGTACCCGGTGAATCACCACCTCGGGCAAATACTCGAACGGGTCGTCGCCGTCGCCGCCGTGCGATACGGCCCGATCATCGGCGAGGTCGGCGTCTTCAACGGCGACGAGCCGACAGGTCCGGGAGCGGCGCCGAACTGGGGACGCTTCGGCGACTCCTGGTCCTCTCGTCTCACGCTGCTCCCGGCGCCGCACACCGAGTTGAGTGGAAGCGTCGCGCACGTGACGTCGCCCGAGATCCGCGCCGGCCATGGCCTCGACCAACAGAAGTACAGCCTCGTGGCGCGCTACGACTTCGATCACGGCAACGGCTCGCGACAATACGCGCTCGTCGAGTGGGCGCACACGAACGACACCGACCGGGGCACGACGATCAACGCGCTCTACTCCGTGCTCGGCGAGGCGGCCGTGTGCCGCGCCGATGCCATCCTCGCGGCTCGACTCGAGCGCACCGATCGCCCCGAGGAGGAACCGACGTCGGATCCGTTTCGCACGCCGCGGCCGCCGTCCGATCTCTCGAATCTCGGCATGTCGACGTGGACGACGCTCACCGTCGCCGTCGCGAGTCCCGCGGTCAAAGCGACGATTCCTTCGAGCGCGGCCGTTCATCGAGGTCGCGCGAATCGGCGTCGCTCCGGGAAATCCGCCCGGCCTCTTCGATCCCAAGCTTCGCTACGGCACCGATCGTCTCTGGATGTTCTCAGTGGGTCTGCGTCTCACGACCGGCATGATGCACGAGCGGATGGGGCGCTACGGCGCCGCATTGCCCGACGCCGTTACGACTCTGCCCGCGCCGCCGAAGGCGGATCAGATGCCGGACATGCCGGGTATGCCCGGCATGCCAAGCGCGAAGTCGTCGATGCCGTCGGCCATGCACATGAACGCGCGTTGTCACCTGTGATGCGCGCGCGCCGTTTTCGCCGCGACGATCGCCGCCCTGGCGGCTGCGGCCTGTGGCGGCGACGCCGAGTCGCCGACGGGCCCTCACACGCCGGCGTCTTGTCCGGGGATCGACGTCGGCGCTCGGCCGGCGGCGCTCTCGTTGCCCGTCGCGAATCCGGTAGCGATTCCGGTGCTCGGCGCCGGCGTCGACTCGCTTCGCTACACGGCGGAAGTCGCCGCGCGCGGCACGGTCGCGTACACGACGACCTGGAGTTTCCGCGGGGCCAACCCGGGCAACCGGATCAACGTGTGGGACGTGACCGGCAACGCCCCGGTGCTGGTCGACACGATCACCGTGACCAACGCGACGACGCTCGGCGACGTCGCGGTCTCGGACGACGGTTCGCTTCTCGTTGTCGCGACCGAGCGCACCGGCGGGTCGATCGTGATCTTCGACCTCGCCGACCCGAAGCACCCCAAGCAGCTCTCGCGCTTCTCGAATGCCGACACCGATCCCGGCGTGCACACGGCGGAAATCGGCCGCGTCAACGGCGTGCTGTACGGCTTTCTCTCGATCGATCCGATCAACTCGACCCCGGCGCGACTCGTCATCGTCGACCTGAGCAACCCGAGCGCGCCGCAGGAGATCTTCACCAAGGTCACGGGCAATCCCTTCGTGCACGACACGTTCGTCCGCGACGGGCTGCTCTTCGTCGCCCTCTGGGACGACGGGCTCGAGGTCTGGGACATCGGCGGGTGCGGAACCGGGGGAGCGTCGCCGAGTCATCCGGTCGTCCTCGGCGGCGTGAAGACGCTCGGCGGAGAGGTTCACAACGCGTGGTGGTACCACGACCCCAACGGCGGAAAGCGCTTCGTGTTCGTCGGCCAGGAGGGGCCCGGCACGATCGGGTCGTCGCTCGAAGGGAGACATTCACGTCGTCGACGTGAGCGACCCGTCCCAGCCGAAGGAGGTCGCGTACTACCACGTCGACGGCGCGGGCACGCACAACTTTTCGGTCGACGAGGCCAAGGGGATTCTCTACGCCGCCTACTACAACGGCGGCGTCCGCGCGATCGACATTCGGGGCGACCTCGCGACCTGCCCGGCCAGCCAACAGACAACGAACGCGAATCCGCTGCTGACGCGCTGCGACCTCAAGCTCATGGGACGAGAGCTCGGCGTCGGGCTGCTCGACCAGAATCGGCCGGTCTACGTCTGGGGCGTCCAGCTCCTCGGCGGACGCGTCTTCGCCTCCGACATGCTCAACGGCATCTGGACGCTGGCCGCGATCGCCCGCTAGCCGAGTTCGCCCGGGCATCGGACTGCGAGTTGTTCGCGATTCGTAAGGGAAGCGGCGACAATCGCTTACGTGGTGTCCAAAGGTCGTCAAGCCGCGGTTGAATTCGTTGACAATCTGGTCGACGAATCTTACTCTCAATAGGGCAGGACTCTCTCGCGGAGCGTGGTTGATGATGTGGTCGATCGAGCGGCTCAGACGGCGACTCTCCGTTGCGTCAGTGATGCCCTTGGCGCTGCTCATCGGCAGCGTGCACCCCACCGATCCGATGCGGAAGAGCCGCAGGCGGTGGCGGAACCGTTACGCCGACCAACAGGTACTGCAGGCGTACTCCCGGTGCCCAGCTCGTCGATCGATTCAAAAGCTCCGAGTCGCCTCGACTCGCTGCTCGATCAGCATCACGACGCGCGGGCCGACCGAGGTCGAGTGCTCTACGCGGCGGGTCACGCTCCCAAAGCAGGCCGCGCCGGCCAAGAATCACCACCGCCAGTGCTCGGACCACGTCGCTTCGGCGCGCGGGAATAGCAACACGCCGAACTCCTAGTTCTCTCCTCTCGAAGTTCCTTCCCTCCGATTTTTTAAATGCCACGTTTTCGCACCGCGGCCGCGGCCACGCTGCTCGTCATCCCGATCGTCGCCGGCGGTTTTCTGTTGCAGGAGTCGCCGACGCGGGCGAACGCCCAATTGTTCGACCAGGTCATGAACCTGGTTCGCAATCAGTACGTGGACTCGATCCCGCCGGGCGTCACCTACGAAAAGGCTGCCCGCGGCCTGGTGAAGGAGCTGAACGACCCGTATAGCGAGCTCCTTTCTCCCAAGGAATCGGAAACGTTCGAGCGCTCGACCGGCGGGCGATACGGCGGCACCGGGATGCTGCTCGGTGAGCAGGCGCCAGGCCTGATCGTCGTCGATCGCGTCTTCCCGAATACTCCGGCGGAAGACGCGGGAGTGCGCGAAGGCGATCGCGTCGTCGCGGTGGATACGACGAAGACGACCAGTCTGCCCATCGCCAAGGTCTCGGATCTACTCCGCGGCGAGCCGGGTCGCAGGTGAGCGTGACGTACACGCGTCCGGCCGTGACCGAGCCGATCAAGCTTCGGTTCACCCGCCGCGTCATTCACGTTCCGGCGGTCGCGTACAGCGGGATCTTCGGCGACCACATCGGCTACATCCCGCTCCAGACGTTCAACGAGAACGCCGCCGAGGAAGTCGCGACGGCGATCACGCAGCTTGTCGAACAGGGCGCCAAGGGCATCGTGCTCGACATGCGCGGCAACGGCGGCGGCATCGTCGATCAGGCGCTCAAGACGTCCAGCCTCTTTCTGCGCGACGGGCAGGAGATCGCGAGCGTCCGGTCGCGCAATCAGCCGTCGGAGGTTCTGAAGTCGGGCGGCCACCATCTCGCGCTGACGCTTCCGCTCGTCGTGCTGGTCGACGAGGGCTCGGCGTCCGCCACGGAGATCGTCGCCGGCGCGCTCCAGGACCACGACCGCGCGCTGGTCGTCGGCGAGACGTCGTTCGGCAAGGGGCTCGTGCAGTCCGTATATCAGCTGAGCGGCGGCTACCATCTCAAGATCACGACGGGCAAGTGGTACACGCCGAGCGGCCGCTCAATCCATCGGGATCGCCAGCTGACGTTGAGCGGCGCGCTCGTCGAGGTGCATCCTGATTCGCTGAACGATTCGACAAAGAAGCCGGCTTTCAAGTCGGACGGCGGGCGCGTCGTGTACGGCGGAGGCGGCATCCACCCCGACGTGATCATCGCCGACGACACGCTCACCACCGAAGAGCGCGATTTCATTCGCGCCGCGGCGCCGCAGCGCGGGGCGATCAACCTCGTGTTGCAGGACTACGCGCTCCAGCTCAAGGGAACCGTGCAACCCGACTTCAAGGCGCCGGCAACGTGGAGCACGGAGTTGATGACGCGCATGAACGCAGCCGGCGTGAAGCTCGACCCGAAGTTTCAGACGGCGGAGCGGACCTTCCTCACGCGCGACCTCGAGAACCGCGTGACGCGGCTGACGTTCGGTGACGCCGCGGCCAAGGCGCGCAACCTGGCCGAGGATCACCAGCTGCTCAAGGCGATCGATTTGCTCGAGCACAGCACGACGCAGGCGCAATTGCTGGCCGCGGGCGGCTCGGGCGCGACGGGCAAATAATCGGATCGCCCCCCGAGCCCCGCGCCCACCACATCCGCGTCCAGCGGACCGCGCGGTACTTCACTCTCGGCGGGCGCGCCGACGTCGCCCCGACATCCTGGTGGTTCGTGCTGCACGGATACGGCCAGCTCGCCGGAGACTTCATTCGCTTTTTCTCCGACCTGGCCGCCGACGATTCGTGCGTCGTCGCGCCGGAGGCGTTGAACCGGTACTACGTCGTGAATCCGGACGTCGCGCCCGCCCGCGACCGGCCGGTCGGCGCGACGTGGATGACGCGCGAGGACCGGGAGTCGGAGGTGGCCGACTACGTCGAGTATCTCGACGCCGTGTTCGATGAAGTGACGGGCGGAGGCCTCGCCGACGGCAACCGCGTGAACGTCGTCGGCTTCTCGCAGGGCGCGGCGACGGCGGCGAGATGGGTCGCCCACGGCCGGGTGCCGGCGACGCGGCTCGTCTTATGGGGCGGGCTTGTGCCGCCTGACGCCGAGCTCTCTCGAGGGCCGCAGGCGCTCCGAGGCGTTCCGCTCACGTTCGTGCTCGGATCGCGCGACCACTATGTGTCCGATGCCGCGCTCGACGAAGACGTCGCGCGTATGGGGCGCGCCGGCATCACCGCCTCGGTCGTTCGCTTCGAGGGCGGCCACGCGGTGAGCCGCGCGGCGCTTCGCCAGCTGACGGGCGGGTGATCGCCGCGTCAGCGACGCTTGCGCTCGACGAACTTCGTCAGTTCTCGGCGGTCCTTCTTGGTCGGCCGCCCTCGATCCTCGAACACGAACGCGGCGGGCGACATTCGCAGCTGCTCGGCGAGGCGCCGCCGCTCGGCGGCGCTGGCCTCCGTCTCCTCGTACAGCCCCTGCGCGACCGAGGCCGGACCGCGCCGCTCGGCGAGGGCGCGAACGATGAGAATATGCTCATAGGGCGGAAGGCGAAGGCGAACCTCGTCGCCCGGCTTGACCGATTTCGCCGGCTTGGCGCGCTCGCCGTTCACCTCGACCTTGCCGCCGGCGACCGCTTCCGTCGCCAACGAGCGGGTCTTGAAGAAGCGCGCCGCCCATAGCCACTTGTCCACGCGAACGGAGTTGGAGTCGTCGGCCATGATCGTCTTGGCTACATTTCCCAGTTGATGAATACTAGCGCTCAGGCCTTCGGGTACGTGCACCGCTACTTGCCGCCGAGCGGCGAGGATCCGCGCACGTTGTTGTTGCTGCACGGCACAGGCGGCGACGAGAACGACCTCATCCCGCTCGGGCAGATGCTCGCCCCCGACGCCGGTTTGCTCAGCCCGCGCGGCACCGTCAACGAGAACGGCGCCGCGCGGTTCTTCAAGCGGCTGGCGGAGGGCGTGTTCGACATCGACGACCTGCACGCGCGGACCAAAGATCTGGTCGCGTTCGTCGAAGGCGCGGCGGGGCAGTACAAGTTCGACCCGAAGCAGGTCGTCGCCGTCGGGTTCTCGAACGGCGCCAACATCGCGGGCAGCGTCCTGCTCTCGTCGCCGTCGACGCTGAACAGCGCCGTGCTCTTCCGGCCGATGGTGCCGTTCGTGCCGCAGTCGCCGGCATCGCTCGAGGGCCATCGGGTGTTCATCGGTGCGGGGGAGACGGACACCGATCGTCTCTCGGCTGCATCCCGAACGGCTGGCCGAAATGCTCCGCGTGCTCGGCGCCGAGGTGACGCTGAACTGGCAGCCGACCGGGCACGCGCTGACGCCGCCCGGATGTGTCGGCCGCGTACGACTGGCTGAATCCCGCGAAAGACGCCGAGTAGTTTCTGCGGGTCCAGCGCTTGAAACCGGTGTCGGATCGAATATATTACTGACGGGTCAGTAAGATACTCGATACCATAATCGGCTCAGCGACAAGCGCTTAGGCTGGCAGGGCAAACACCGACGTGGAAGCCTCTCGTTCGATTCACCCGCAGGAACCTCGCTGGCGCCGCCTTCCCGGCGAGCGCCCGCGACAGATTCTCGAGGCGGCGCTCGAAGTCTTCGGAGAGCGCGGCCTCGCGGTCTCGCGTCTCGACGACATCGCCAAGCGCGCCGGCCTCTCCAAGGGCACGATCTACCTCTATTTCCCCAACAAGGAAGAGCTGTTTCGCGAAGTCGTGCGAAACACCGTGGTCAGCAACATCGAGTCGAGCGAGCAGGAGATCAGCGCCATGGCCGGCTCGGCCACCGAGGTGCTCACGCGCTCGCTCCGCGCGTACTGGATTTTCATCAGGTCCGCGAAGTTCGCCCCGCTCTTCCGGCTGATCCACGCCGAGATCCAGAACTTTCCCGACCTCGCGCGCTTCTACGCCGAGGAAGTGGTGTCGCGCCGGCTTCGTTTGATCGCCTCGATCATCGAACGCGGCGTCGAATCCGGCGAATTCCGCCGCGTGGACCCGCTCCCCGCGGCGCGCATGCTCGCCGCCCCGTTCGTCATCCATGGCCTGTGGTGCACGCACCGCGACTGCTTCTCGTCCGTGGCGACGAAATCCGACGACGAAGTGCTCGACGAGCTGACGGCCTTCTATCTCCACGCGATTCGCCCGCTGCCGGGCGAATCCGTGTCCGCATCAACGTGATTCTGCCGATTTCATGAACGTGAATCCCCGCCTTCCCGAAAGCGATCCGCATCGGCGCGGTGTTGTCGGTGATCGCCGCGCTCGTAGCCTTTGGCGTTCGCGTCTCCGAAGCACAGACCCCGACCCGCCCCCGACTCCTCGGAAGCTTTCCCTCGGCGAGGCGGCGCGGCTCGCCGCGTCGCAGGTCGCGACCGTGATGTCGGCGCGCCTGCGAGTCGAGGAGGCCAAGGCACGCGTCACACAGGCGCGAGCGGCCTTGCTGCCGCAGATCAGCGCGTTCCCCAACTGGTCGTCGGTCACGATCAACAGCGCGAGCTTCGGAATCAAATTCCCGACGCAGCCCGGCCAGGCGCCGCTGTTCGACCCGAACGGATCGATCATCGGCCCGATCAATCTGTTCGACTTCCGGGGTGGATTGACCCAAACGTTGTACGACCCCGAAACGCACGCGAAGGTGGCCGCGGCGCAGTCGAACGTGGCCGCCGCGGGCGGCGACGTGGCGTCGGCCCAAGAGCAGGCAGCGTCGATGGCCGCCGTGGCGTACGTCCGCGCGCTGCGCAGCCAGGCGGTAGTCGGCGCGCGCGCCGCGGACTCGGCGCTGGCGTCGGAGCTCGTGTCGATCGCCCGCGACCAGCTCTCGGCCGGCGTCGGAGTCGCGCTCGACGTCACGCGCGCGCAGTCGCAGCTGGCGTCGTCGCGCGCGCAGCTGATCGTCGCGCGCAACGATCGAGACCGGGCGCTCCTCGAGCTTCGGCGAGCGCTCAACATCGACCTCGATACGCCGCTCCAGCTCACCGACTCGCTCGAGGTTCCGGAGTCCGAGGTCGTCGAGAACGAGACGTCCGAGACCGACGTGGCAATGAAAATGCGGCCGGACGTGCGCGCCCTCGACCTCCAGTATCTCGCCGCGCAGCAACAGTACCAGGCGATTTACGCCGGGCATCTCCCGACGGTCGGGGTGTTCGGCAAGGACGGCGCCAACGGACTCACGTTGAACCATTTGCTGAACACCTACTCGTACGGTGTCCAGCTCACATGGCCCGCCTTCGAGGGCCATCGGCGGGAGGCACAGCAGGCGGAGCAGTCGGCCGTGATCCGCGAGATCGACGTGCACCGCCGTGACCTTCGCAAGCAAGTCGAGGTCGACGTGCGCGGGGCGTTGCTCGACCTGGGTTCCGCGCAACAACAGATCGACGCGTCCCGCGAGAACCAGCGTCTCGCCGAGCAGGAAGTCGCGCAGGCGCGCGAGCGGTTTCGCGCCGGCGTGGCTGGAAACGCCGACGTCGTGACGGCGTCGTTCACGTTGAACCAGGCGCGCACGGGGTTGATCGACGCGCTGACCGCATACCAGAACGCGCGTGTCTCGCTCGCCCACGCCCAAGGCGTCGTCTCGCAGATTCGCTGAACACACTCTCGGACCCGATCATGGCAACAGCAGTGAAGCAGGACACCGCCGCAGCAACAAGCGAACGGGAACTTGGCGCCCGAGCCGGACGTCGAGGAATCCGGTGGCAGCCGCCGCTGGATCCTCCTGACGGTGGTCGCGGTGCTCGTCGTCATCGGGCTCACGTGGGGCTATCGGCAGTGGAGCTACGGCCGCGCCCACGAGTCCACGGACGACGCCTCCATCGACGGGCACCTCGTCCCCGTTCTCGCGAAGGTCAGCGGCTACGTGCAGGCCGTCCACGCGAGCGACAACGAGCACGTGAAGGAGGACTCGCTCCTCGTTCAGATAGATCCGGAGGAGTATCGCGTGAAGTTGTCGCAGGCCGAAGCCGATCTCGCGGCGGCGCGAGCCGCCGCCGGGACCAGGAACACCGGCGGGCAGGCTGCAGGCCGCGGTGAGCCAGGCGACCGGCCAGCGGGCGTCGCTCGACGCGCAGATCCAAGCGGCCCGCGCCCACGAGACGCAAGCGAAGCAAGACCTCGCCCGCATGGAGGATCTCGCCGCGAAGCAGGTCATATCGAAAATGCAGCTCGACGGCGCGCGGGCCGCGGCGGCGGCCGCAACGGCGAACGTCGTCGCGCTGGAGCAGCAGACCGCCGCCGCCGGGAGCACGATCCAGGGCGCCGAAGCGGGCGTCCGTCTCGCCGACGCGCGTCTCAAGGCCGCGCAGGCGGCGCGCGACAACGCGGCGCTTCAGCTCTCGTACACCGGCGTGCACGCGCCCGAGTCGGGGATCGTTTCGCGAAAGCAGGTCGAGCCGGGACAGCTCGTCGAAGCCGGTCAGCCGCTACTCACCCTCGTCGCCGACACGGGGATCTTCGTCATTGCGAATCTCAAGGAGACGCAGCTAGCCGACATCAAGGTCGGCCTGCCGGCCGAGATTCAGGTCGATGCGTACGGCGGCGCGGCGGCGAAGGGATGCATCGCGAGCGTGAGCGCCGCGACCGGATCCAAGTTCGCGTTGCTCCCGCCGGACAACGCCACCGGAAATTTCACGAAGGTCGTTCAGCGCATTCCGGTCAAGCTGCGCATCCTGGAAGGGCTCGGGCCGGATCGTCCGCTGCGCCCCGGCATGTCGGTGGACGTGCACGTCGAGACGAAGGCGCAGCCGGTGAAGTGCTGATCCGGCCGGCGCGTCAGACCGCGATCGAGTAGCCGCGGCCTCGCGCCGCCACCGGCCAGGTAGTCTCGACGGCGTCGCCGCGCGCGCCGACGACGACGTCGTTCAGGTGCACGACGACGCACACGTGATTCGGCACGACGCGCACGCGCTCTCCCACCGACGGGCGCCACGCCGTCTTCGATAAATCGAGGATGCCGTGCTCCTCGGACATCGACGCGACGACGACCTCGGGCCGGTCGAGCAGCGCGCCGAATCCACCGGCCGCGTCCGTTCCGCGCATCGGCTCTCGGCCGAGCGCCTTGCTCCCCGCGTCGATCACGGCCTGGTTCGGCACGGCTGTGCTCACGACGGTCGCCAGCACCGTGAACGCGCAATCATCCCAACCGCATGCGCCGATCTCCGCGGTCGTGCGGTCGTTGTAGACGTAGGTGCCGGGGCGGAATTCGGTGACGCCTCGAATCTCGTGCGTGTTCCATAGCGTCGGCGTCGACCCGCCGCTCACGACGGTCGGATGGAGCCCGGCGCGATCGAACGCGTCGACGACCTCGCCCACCGACTTCGAGAGCGTCTCCAGCTTCGCCGACTGCGGTGAGCCGACCGCCTCGCGGATGTGGCCCGGGTAGAACGCGATCCCCGTGAACTCGAGCGGCGGCCTGGAACGAACCGCGCGCGCGATCGCGATCGCGTCGTCGACCACCGGCACGCCGACGCGATGCATCCCGAGATCCAGTTCCACGTATACGCCGACTCGGCGATCGGCCGCGCGTGCCGCGCCGGCGATCATCTCCACTGATTCGATCGAATCCAGCGCGACGGTGACGTTCACGCCGTCGGGCAGCGCGGCGATGCGGCCCGCGCGCGCCGATCCGACCGGCGGAAACGCCACGAGCAGGTCGTGGCAGACGCCGCTCATCACCTCCGCCTCGAAAGGCGTGGCGCACGTCAGCCCGACGGCTCCGCGCGACAGTTGCTCCCGCGCGATGCGCGGCGCCTTGTGTGTCTTGATGTGCGGCCGCAGCGCCAAACCGTGCTGGGTTGCGTACGCGGCCGCGCGGTCGAGATTACGGCCGAGCCGGTCGAGGTCGACCACCGGCACTGGCGTCTCGAGTTCGGAAAGAGGATGCATCGATAGGTCGGTTGCGTCGGACAATCACACGGAGAACGATGAATGATACAGCGCGAGCGACAGTGGCAGCCCGTCCGGTTGGGTGACGACGTCCCGACCCCTGCTGGTGCGTACTCGCCGGCGGCCCGCGCCGGCGGCTTCGTCTTCGTGTCGGGGCAGGTACCGCGTGATCCGGTCACGGGCAAGCTCGTCGGCGACGACGTCGAAGGGCAGACGAAGCAGGTCGTGGCGAACGTGGAGCGAGCCCTGCGCGCGGCCGGCGCCGAGTTGAGCGACGTCGTCTCCGTCATCGTGTACCTCGCGGACATCGACGACTGGGGCCGCTTCAACGAAGCGTACAAGACCTTGATGCCACAGCCGTACCCGACCCGTACCGCGTTGGGCGCGAATCTGCGAGGCATCCTTGTCGAAATGAGCGCCGTCGCGTTCGTCGGCTCCGGGGGTTAACGCCGGCACCTCGGGGGCGTCTACCGGGAGAAGGGCGCGTCCCCCGCGCCCTTCCGTACCCGTTTCCGGTGGAGGCCCACCGTGCAGTCCGTCCGCTCCTTGATCGTCGCTGGTTCGTTTCTCCTGAGCGCGGTGGCGATCGTCCCCGCGCAGCAACCGAGCCCCGTACCGGTACCCGCACCGCGGGGGGGCGCGCGTGCCCGCGGGATCGCGCGTCCGAAGCACGGAAAGCAGTTCGACAAAGCACTGCTCCGCGGCGTGACGCTCAGCGACGCCGAAAAGGCCAACCTCCAGGCGGTGCGCGCGAAGTACTCGTCGCAGCGGCAGACGCTCCGCACGCAGCTTCGCACGCAAGCGCAGACGGCCAAAGCGGCTCGCCAGCGCGGTGACACGGCAGCTCTGCGCTCGATCCGCACGAATCTCCAAACGGAACGCCAAACACTCACGCAGGCGGAGCGCAACGACGTTCGCAACGCGCTCACGCCGGCCAATCAGGCAAAGTTCGACGCGAACCTCAAGCGAGTCGAAGCGCGCGCCGCGCGACAACCATTCAAGGCTCGGCGGCTGTCCAACCGGTAGGTACGAAAAGGGACGTCGTTCGCGTGAGTGAGCGCAGGCGTGCGGGTGGGCGCGCCGCCTCCTCCGCGACGATGTAGCGGGACCAGCGCCCGGAGGCCGTTCCTCCGGGCGCTGTCGTTTTCCACCGCCGACGCTTCGGTAAGGCTCGCTCGCGCTTTCCCCTGGACCGCCCGCGCACCGGCGGTCAACTTCAGGGTCCTCCGCCACCCTGTCTTCTCACCGGAGTCACACCGATGGACGCGAAGGCCTTCGTGACGCGAGCAGCGTCGCTTCTCTCGTTGACCTGCGGCCTCTGCGCCGTGTCCGCGGCGCAGGCGCCGGCCGCCAAGCACGCATTTACTCCCGCAGACTGGTACAAGGTCACGACGGTCAGCACGCCGGTGCTTTCGCCCGACGGAGGCAAGGTCGCGTTTACCGTCACGACGGTTCGCGAAGCCGAGAATCGCCGGCACTCCGAAGTCTGGGTCGCGGCGACGAGCGGTGGCGACGCGGCGCGGTACACGTCGCCCGCGTTCGAGAGCAGCAACCCACGCTTCTCCGACGACGGCAAGATTCTCTACTTCACGTCGCAGCGCCCGGGGGGCGGGCGCGGCACGACGTGGGCGCTTCGTATGGACCAGCCGGCGGGCGAGGCGTACCAGCCTGTGGGGCAGCCGCAGATCCGCGCCGGATCGTCGCCGGCCGACATGAGCTTCACGATCACGACGACCGGCGCGGGCGGCGGACGGGGTGGTCGTGGTGGAGGGGGTCGCGGCGGCGCGGCGACTGATTCCGTCGCCACCGATTCCGCATCCGCCAACGATCCCTACGGACGGATGCAGCCGATCTCGCGCCCGCCGTACAACGCCATCACGCATCCGGAAAATCCGGCGCGCTACGACGGCCGGCACATCGTCGACATGCTGTACAAGGCGAACGGACAGCCGCAATTCATCGCCGGTCGCCGCACCGCGCCGCCGCCGGACACGGCGCGCGCCGCCCAGATCTACCTCGAGCGCTCCGGCTCGCCGCGCGTCCAGCTCACCAAGACCAACTACTCGCACCGCGACGCTACCGTCTCGCCGGACGGCAAGTGGATCGCTTTCCTCGCCGACGCGAAGCTGCGGTCCGATTCCGCCGTGCGCGCCGAGACCGATTCGATCGCCAAGCTGCCGCCGGACCGCAAGCGCGACGAAGCGGCGCGCAACGACACGGAGATCTTCATCCTTCCCGTCGCGGCATGCGAGCATCAGACGGCCGAGTGCACGCCGCGCAAGCTCGAGTACGCCGGCAACGAGACGCAGATCGCGTGGTCGCCCGACAGCAAGCGCATCGCGTTCGTCGGCCAGCCGAGCCGCTACAAGAATCAGCGGCTGTTCGTCGTGAACGCCGAGGGCGGCAAGGCGCAGGACATTCTCGGGTCCTGGGACTACGAGCCCGGCCAGATCCAATGGCTCAAGGACGGACAGATCGCGATGCAGACGGCGACCGGCGGCAGCACCGGCCTGTACACGATCGATCCGGCCTCACACAAGATCACCACGGTGCTCGGCGGGCGCCGCCAGGTGAGCGCGCTGTCGTACGACAAGCCGCAGCAGCACGTCGTCTACGTCTCGACCGACCTGACGCACCCGACCGAGCTGTACGTCGCGAACGCCGACGGCACGAACGAGCGCCGCATGACCTCGTTCAACGACAAGGTCGACTCCGAGGTCGCCTGGTCCGACGCCGAGCGAATGCTGGTGAAATCCGTCGGCGGCCTGGAGATCGAGTCGTGGCTGATGAAGCCGTTCGGCTACGACCCGTCGAAGAAGTATCCGCTTGTGCTCTACATCCACGGCGGTCCGCACTCGGCGTACGGCGAGAACTGGTTCGACGAGTTTCAGAGCTTGGCCGGCGCGGGTTTCTTCGTGCTGTTCACGAATCCGCGCGGATCGAGCGGCACGAACAGCGAGTTCACGAACGCGAGCCGCGGCGACTGGGGCGGCAAGGACTACGAGGATCTCATGAAGGCGGTGGACGCGGTCGCCAAGCGTCCCGACGTCGACTCGACGCGCATGGGTGTGACCGGCGGCTCCTACGGCGGCTTCATGACTGCCTGGGTGACAACGAAGACAAATCGCTTCAAAGCGGCCGAGACCGACCGCATGATCAGCGAGTGGACCTTCTGGTACGGCGCGTCGGACGCGCAGGGGCTCACGGAGAACGAGTTCTTCGGGCATCCGTGGGACAACCAGATCATGTACGACACGCTGTCGCCCATCCGCCACGTGAAGAACGTCAAGACGCCGACGCTTCTCGTGCAGAGCGAGGAGGACTACCGCACGCCGATCGGAAACGCCGAGCTGTGGTTCATGGCGCTCAAGAAACAGGGCGTACCGGCGGAGTTCGTCCGGTACCCGCGCTCGAACCACGACCTGTCGCGCACGGGCGAGCCGTGGCTGCTCGTGGATCGTCTGAGCCGTCTTCGCCAGTGGTTCACGTACTGGCTGGTCGAGAAGCCCGGCAGCGCAGTTCAAGCCGGATCAAGACAGGGAGGACGGTTAGATCGGTAGACCGGAAGATCGGTAGAGGGCTAGAAACGAAGGGCGAAAGAAAACAGCGGGGGCCAGATCGGCCTCCCGCTGTTTGCTCTGCCTGTCCACCGGTCCACCCGACTCACCACCCCGGCACCAGCTGGAATCCCCAAACCCAGTTCTTTCCCGGTCGCTGGAACGGGTGGGCGTAGTAGGCTTCCATGATCGCGTAGCCCATCAGGTTGAAGCGGAACGACAAGCCGGTGCTGAACACGGGAATGCGATCCGCGCAGGGATACAGCGATCCCGAAGACGTCGGCGCCAGCGTGCTCGTGGTCGTTTGGCAGCTGGGAACGTTGTTGGCCGACGACGCGAGGCGCCAATCCGGTCCCTGTGCGTTCGTGTAAGCAACGCCGGCGTCGAAGAACGGCGACACTTCGGTCGGCAGGAACGGGAAGTTGAGAAGACCGAAGCCTTCCACGCCGAACAGCGGGATACGGAACTCGGCGTTCCCGACGAGGACCTTGCTTCCCAGCAGGCGATCGAACACCGGGCAGCCGGCCGCGCCGGCTTGCGGCGACGCGTTGTTGACGACGCATTCGGTGCTCGAGAACGAGTTGTATCCGTATCCGCGAACGAGATTCTCGTCGCCCAGGTAGAGCGGCCACGTCGTTGTCGGATCCTCGGCGCCGCTTCCGTACCGGCCGAGCGACAATCCCCTGACGGCGAACGTGAACGGCCGCGCGAAGAAGTACCGCCGCAGATCGACCAACCCTGATTGATACGTGACCGAGCCCGTCGTGAGCGTGTACTGGATGCGCGACCTCGACCCCTCGACCGGCGAGGTGAACGCCGAGAACGAATTGTCCGTCACGAGCGCCACCGACGGCTCGAAGAACAGCTTCGGTGTATACCCGCTGTTGAACGACGATTGCGTCTCGTCGACCACGTTGCCGACGGCGTCGAAGATCGTGCGGAATATCTGGCTGTCGTACGCCAGGTGCGTGACGTTCCCCGATATCTCGAGGCGCTTTGTCGACGTGAACGGATATTGAGCGAAGACATTCGCCTGATCGATGTAGATCCGTTGGATCAACTGGTCGACGCTGAATCCGCCCGGCCCTCCTTCAGCGGCGGTATCGACGAACGCCGCCGTGATGGGATAGGGCACGTGCTCCATTCCCGCTCCCCAGTTCCACCGGTTCTTGAGGCTGTAGTACTGGAGCGCCCCGCCGATGTCCTTCACCGTTCCGTTGGCCTGGATCGCCGTGAAGATCTGGCGGTCGCTCAGCTGGTCGCCGAACAGCATCGACACGCCGCCGACGATGCCCGGCCCGAACGGACCGCCCGCCACGGCGCCGACGCTCGGCTGGCCGATGGCGTCGAGCGAGAACGACGAGTGGTAGGGTATGACCTGGAAATCGTTGCCGGTCGGCAAGCCCGACGTGGCATCGGCGAGGTAGCTCATCACGAGACTGCGCGTGATCTGCGGCGGCGGAAGCTGCGCGCCCTCGGCGACGGTAGCCGGCGTCAGCGGCGTCCCCTGCGCCTCTTCCAACGACATCGAGCGGATCTCGTGTCCCTGATCGTAGAACGTATTGAACAGGAGACGCCCGGTCTTGCGCGACATCGAGATCGCCGGCGACATCGTCGTGATCCCGCTGACTCCGGTAGAGACGTGCGTCACGCGGAAGACCTGCGCCGTCGCGAGGTTCAGCCGGTAGATGTCGGCGAAGCCGTCCTGGTCGGAGACGAAGAAGAGATCCTTGCCGTCCGGCGAGAACTGCGGATTGATGTGCTTTCCGTGCGCGAACGGCGAGAAGACGCTGATGCGGCCCGTGGCGATGTCGTACGTCGCCAGCTGCAGCGGCGAGAACTTGAGCTCGTTGAAGTCGGTCTGCGGCCCGCGGTCCGTCGCGAACGCGATCGTCTTGCCGTCGGGAGACCACGTCGGCTGGATGTCCGCGTAGCGGTCGTTTGTGAGCTGCTTGATGGTTCCTTTTTCCAGGTCGAGCAGGTAGAGATCGCTGATGCCGCCGGCCTGGCCGGAGAACGCCAGCGTCCTGCCGTCCGGAGACCACGAGACCGAGCTCACGGCGCCGATGCCCGGCAGCTTGATGCGCCGCTCGACGTTTGTCGACTTCGTGTCGAGAATCGCGATTTGCTGGTCGCCGTCGGCGTAGACGATGAACGCGAACTTGCTGTCGTCGGGCGACCAGTCGCCCGCCGAATTCACGAAGCTGATCGCGTCGAAATGCGGGTCGCTCTCCTGTCCGCCGAGCTTCTTGATGATCTTGCCGGTGTTCGCGTCGCCCATGTAGAGGTCGATCGTGAACAGATTCCGGCTCGAGAAGAAGGCGAACAGCTTGCCGTCGGGGCTGATCGTCGGCGCGAGGTTGTAGTCGCTGCTCCGCTGAAGTCCCACGAGCTTTTGCGCCACGCTGTCCGGATGCGTGCGTCCCGCGATCTGCGGCAGGAACATCGCGCGGTTGGCGGCGGCCCAGTCCTTCGACAGCGAGTCCTGGTTCTCACCCAGCACGCGCACGAGCGCCGCGTCCCAACCGAGGCGGAGCGCGGTGCGGTACACCTCGACGATCGCGCGGTCGCCCCAGCGTCCGCCGACGTACGCCCACAGCGCCTGGCCGTAGCGGTACGGGAAGAAGCGCGGATCCGTCGTGAGCTGCTTGATCGTCGGGAACTTGTTCCGCTGCACCGCGTCGCGCATCCACATCGCGGTGAGCGGGTCCTCGCGGCCGAGCGAGAAGTACTCGGCCATTCCCTCGATGAGCCAGAGGGGCAGGGCGTCGAGCCGCATCAGTCCGCCGCCCGGCGTTCCCTCGGCGATGTTGTATTGAAAGACGTGCACGAGCTCGTGGCCGAGCACGTGGTCGTTGTCGGCGTAGATGCCGTCGAACGGCATGATGACGCGCGTCCGATTCGACTCGGTGACGCCGCCCGTGCCTTCTTCGATCTGCTCGCTGACGACGTTCGTCTGCTCGAAGTCCGGCTGGTCGGCGTAGAAGATCAGCGACTTGCGGTCGAACGCGTGGCGGAAGGTGTCCGAATGGCGCGAGTACCATCGCTCGGCCATGCGCGCCGCGTCGTGGACGATCGTCGACTCAGGGGGGTAGAAGAAGTTGTCGAAGTGATCGGACTTGACGATCCGCCAGTCGAAGGATTCGTACTGGACCTTGTTGCGGCCGAAGTAGTCCTGGGCCCCCGCCTGGGCCGCCGCGGCGGCGAGCAACAACGTCGGCGCGACGACAGCCGACATCCCCAACCTTCGCCACCGCCAAACGCAGTCGAACCATTGTAAGTCCCGCGGGCTGAGCCGCAGAAGGAGGTCGTCCCCAGCGAAGGGCGACCCTGTTGTCCCGAGGAGACAGCCTCGGGCCCTGCCACGGAGAAAGGACTACGCTACCCTGTCCGTGAGTCAAGATGCCGATGGGTTCGCTCGGCGCGGTGCTGGCCCGAGTTGTCCGAACAAAACCTATCAGCGGCCACGACGTTCCCCTGAACCAAATGACACCTCAATAGAGCATTCCCCCTGCCACAATCTCCCCTTGGCTGAGGCTCGGGCGGCGGCTTGTGACGAGGCGGACGTTGATGAAGGACGGATAGAAAAAGGGGGCGGCAAGCGCCGCCCCCTCGTTCAGTCGAACCAGCGACGCGATCAGGCGTTTCGGTCGAGGCAGCCGGAGAAGTTCGGGATTGCCGGTCTGTTCGTCGGTGGCGACGGGAAGATTCAGATCGTTGCCGAACACGCCGCCCTTGAAATGCGGTCCGATCGGGTAGCCGCCGGCGTCCGAGCCGTCAGCCTTTCGTCCGTAATCGCGGATCAAGCCGGCGCAGGTCACCCAGCCGGTAGCCGCGGCCGAACTCCCAGAAGGCCTTTTCTCGGAACAGCAGGTTGACCCGTCCGACCGTCGGTCCCGGGATCCGTGAGCGGTGCCATGACCGGCGTCGTCCAGCCAGGATGCGTGCCGGTCGCCGTCGGACTCGGGCGGTAGCATCTGGAGCGGAGTGCCGCGGAGCGCGTTGAGGATCGACATCATCCCGGCCGCGTTTCCAGCGGCCAGCGCCGCCTCCGCCTCGATCAAGCCGCGCGTCGAGGCCGGCGACCAGCGCCACCGGCGCTCGTCTGACCCCACAGGCTGTCGACCTGAATGACGTAGGTGTTCCCGTCCTGCGACTTCACGCTGTCCTTGCCGTTGCTGGCGATCTTGTAGTGCGCCGGCACGCGCGGATCCTTCGCCGACAGGAACGGAATCGCGTTCAGAACGGTGATCGACCGATTGTTCCCCTGAACGCTGTCGCTGACCGTGTAGCGATTCGGCTTGCCGGCTGAGCCCACAGGTGTTGTTGCCGCCGGTCAGCGATGCCGTCGCGTCGTAGCGATATGTCGTGGGGATTCCGGTCACCAGCGCGGCGGCAGCCGCGGCGTTGCTCAAGCCCCATGCCGAGCAGTGCGCGCGCCTTGGCGATGCGGGCCGCCCGGTTCACGCGCACGCTGGCGTTGTCGGTGGCCGTGCTCATGCGCCATCGCCGTATCGAACGACGCCGACGCCGCGGCGAAGACGTCCTTGACGGGGAGCGGCTTGCCCAGCTCGGTCGGAATATCGGCGCCGTCGCTCAGTGGAATCCCGTTGCAGAAGTCCGACGCCAACTGCAGCTCGGCGAAACCGCGCGCGAAGTACATCTCGCCGATGTCCGATGCCGGCGCCGGCCTGCATTTCTGCAGCAGCGCGACGCCTGGTTGGCATCGGTGACGCACGCGATACAGCGCGCGGATCTCGGTGGTGATCGTTGCGTTGTTCAGCTGGATGGATCGCTGATCCGTCTCGTCGTTCTGGACGAACGTGGAGCTGGTCGCCCACTCGTCGACGAGGAGACCGCCGAACAACCAGGTGCTTTCACCGTCGGCGGTGGCGGTGCGAAGCCGTGATAGCGCGCCGTTGCGGACGGCGACTGCACCGGCGCGCCGACTGAACCGAACCCGGGTCGATGATCGTCGGGTTGGTCGCCTCGAGCAGGTTCGTCTTGACCGTGTCGCACGCCGCGAGGGCCGCGGCGGTGGCCAGTGCGAGCGTCGTGAAGACCGCCGGGCCACTTTTCGATAGGATTCTCATATCAGTGTGGTCTAGAGGTCAGAAGATAAGGTTGAGACGGAACTGGAAGATCGTCGGCTGGCCGAACGTCTGGAACTCGCTCGGCGAGTCGCCGCCGCCCGTCGCCGTGAAGTCGCTTTCCGGATCGGTGCCGCGATACTTCGTCCATAGATGGAGGTTGCGCGCCGAGAACACGAGGTTCGCGTCGCGTGCCCGCATCTTCTCGGCGATCGTGTGCGGGAGCGTCAGGCGTAGCCGTCGCCTCGCGCCATTTCACGAACGCGCCGGGCTGGTAGTAGCCGTCGAGCGATTTGAGCGGACTGTAAATCGCCGCGACGACCATCGCCTGGTCCTGCGAACGACGCGTTCGGGTTGAACAAGCCGGTGCAGTTCGGACGCGTGCAGCGAATGCGCTCCGTCTGGTTGTAGTACGTGTTGCCGCCGCGCCAGTCGAACAGGTTCGTGATGCGGAGATGGCGGTTGAACAGATCGATGCCCGACGTGAGCGTCGTCAGGTACCGGGGCTCCGCGTAGCCGCGGAACATTGCCTGGGCCGATGAAACTGCGCTTGCCCGTCAGCGGGATCGATCCGGCCGAAGAGCGAATCCGCCTCGACCGTTCACTTCGTCGACGGTCAGGATGCCGTCGTGGTTCTTGTCGTTCCATCCGGGATCGGCTGCGCCCAGATGCCGCGAATCGGATAGCCCGCGACGATCCAGTTGGTGACGCCGATCTGCGGCGGCGTCGGCCCGAGGCTGACGACCTTGTTCGCGTTGAGCGAGGTGCCGATGTGGAAGTCCAAGCCGAGCGCGCGACGGTCGACCAGTTGTCCGCCGAGCGTCACCTCCCAGCCGGCGTTCTTGACCGACCCGAGGTTCGCGCGCTGGCTCGTCGCGCCGGAGCCCGAGGGACGGCGCGATGATCGCGCTGATCAACGCGTCCTTCGTGAGCTTCGAGTAGTACGTGACGTCGAACTGCACCCGGCTCCCGAACAGCCTGGAGTCGAAGCCCGTCTCCCATTCGGTGGACCGCTCCGGCCGCAAGCTGTCATTGCCGATCTGGTTGTACGTCTCGGTCGGGAGCGTCCGTCGCCTTGATGCTGGCCGATCCGGCGCTGAAGGTCTGCAGCGCGTCGTTGGGACCGGGCTGCACGCCCGATGCGCCGCGGGCGAGACGCAGGTGGAGGCTGTTGACGTGGCTGAAGACGTTGCCGTGCGGGAAGAAATCCTCATCGGAGATCTGCCACGAGAGGCTCGCCTTCGGATAGTACACGCGCTGGAAGTTCGTGCCGAATGCGCTGTTCTGGTCCGAGCGCAGGCGCCGGTGATGAACAGCCGGTCGCGAAGCGCGGCCGACTCTTCGACGAACATGCCCCACGTCTTCTGAATCGTGAAGCCTTCGTTGGCGACCGGCGTCGAGCCCTGCTCCGGCCGTGGTCGCGCCGGGCGGGAGCGTGGTGCCGTCGGCCTCGTTCTGGTCGAGACGCGAATTGACGTACTGCGTGCCGAGCGTCGTCTTGAGCGCCAGCCAGTGGAATCGCGACGGATTGTAGTTGGCCGTGGCGCCGAGGTCGGCGGAGAGGTTGGTGATGTTCGTGCGCCCGTTGCCGGCGAATCCGTCGCGATACGTCGCCGTGATCGGCCACCCCTCGCCGTTCATGTGCAGACGCGCGTCGTTGCGGTCCGTGAAGTCGGAGCCGAAGTTCGCGCGCGTCTGCAACCAGCTCGTCGGACGCCAGTTGAGGTTCGCGGCACCGATCATCCGGTTCACGTTCTGCTGCAGCTTTTCCTGCCAGATGAGTCCCGGCGTGCCGGCGCGATAGCCGACGAGCGAGTCGGTGAGGCCGCTCACCAGACCGTTGTTGCGGTAGCCCGGGCCGCCGAACGCCTGCGAGCCGATGCCGACCGTGTTGTTGGATTCATTGCTCGTCAGCGCGTTGATCGTGTTGTACCCGAAGCTCACGTCGGCGTCCAACTGCGGCGTGACCGCGGCGCTGATGTTGGCGCGGAAGCTGTTCAGGAGCCGCGAATTGGGACGCACCTGCCACGAGTGGAGGGCGACGCCGAGCGAGTCGAACCGGTGCTTCTCGTACGGATCGAGCTGGAACACGCCGGTTTCGTCGTCGCGGCCGCCCGACAGGAAATAGCGAACCGCGTCGTTGCCGCCGGAGACCTGCACGCCCTGCGGCATTGCGATAGCCGTAGCCGAGCGGCGTGACGGTCGGATCCTTGATCGGGCTGTACATGCGGAGGCTGTCGTATCCGTGAGTGCCGTCGCTCTTCACGCAGGTCCCGAGCGAGACCATGACGAGCGTGCACTGCCCGGACAGAATCAGCTTCGCCTTCGTGGTCGGATTCATTCCGGCCAGCGTGTAGTTGTTGTCGTACCAGTTGCGGTCGTCGAGCATGCCGCCTTCGCCGTAAGCCGTCCATTGTGGCGCGCCGCCGCGGCCCTTCTTCGTCGTGATCATGACGACGCCGTTCGCCGCGTCGGTGCCGTAGAGCGTCGCGGCCGACGGCCCCTTCACGATCTCGATGTTCTCGATGTCCTCCGGGTTGATGTCGCCGAGCCGGCTGAAGTCGTTGCCGCCGTTGCCGAAGGTCGTCGAGCCGTTGTTGCTGCTCATCCGGACGCCGTCGACGATGAAGATCGGCTCGTTCGACAGGCTCACGCTGCTGATGCCGCGCACGCGAATGCGCTGGCCGGAGCCCGTCTGCGTTCCCTGCTGCACGAATACGCCGGGCGAGCGGGCATTCAGCACGTCGCGCGATCGTTCGCACCGGCGCCGTCTCGGTGAGCTTCGAGATCGAGATGTTGTCGACCGCGTTGCCGACTTCCGCGCGGCGCTGCTCGCCCGTCGCCGTGGTCACGACTTCGTCGAGCTGCACGACGGTGTTGGCCATCGAGAAGTCGAGCGTCGCGGCTTGCCCTTCGAGAATGCGAACGGACTTCTTCTGTTCCTGATAGCCGACGTGAAGCACGCGCAGTTCGGCCGTGCCCGCGGGAACGCGGGCGATCCTGTATTTCCCGTCGGGCCCGGTGTTCGCGAACAGGCTCGTGCCGACCACGATCACGCGCGATTCGGGGAGAGGAATTCCTGCTCCCGCGGCCGTCACCGTGCCGCTGAGACTTCCCTGCGCGCCCGCGATGGCGGCCGTCGCCGAGAGCAAGAGGGGAACCGTGGTAATCCACGCGACGCGTCGTGACTTCGTCAATCTCATTGGAAGAGCCTCCCTGAATGGTGCCCAACGGTGGGAACTACGACATGCGCGGCGCTCGAGGAGCGCCGCGCAAGACGCGAGCGGCGGCGACGATTCGTCGCCGCGAAAAGCACGGGTGTCGGGTGACTGGCGCGCGCACCTGTCGTCGCGCTTCGACGCGGCATGCGTCGGACCGCAGCGTGCAATGCGTCGGCGGCAGGGGGTGGCCTGCGTTGCATCGCGCCTCCCCGGGGGTGGCCGGGTGTAGACGGTTGCTTTCACCAACTTGCTAATGCTGCTTTTGACGACGGGCGCATGCGCGCTCGCGTCGCGATGCCTGACTAACTGTCGGACATTATCCGGCGGTCACGTCGAATTCGTAAGGGTCTCAGTCGGCGTCGGACCGGCGTTCGCGTTTCACTTCCGCGCGCCGCTTCTTCTGTGAGAGTCGCCGCTCGTTCGCTGCTTTGGGTCTTTTCGTTGGGCGCCGACGCTTCGGAACGTGCAGCGCGTGGCGCACGAGCGCGGCAAGCCGCTCGTCTGCCGCTTGCTTGTTCTGCTGCTGACTGCGCCTCGTGCTCGCGACGACTCGAACGTTGCCCATCGAATCGAGCCGCGACGCGAGTCGACTGCGTAGCCGAGCTCGCTGCTCGTCCGACAGAACGCGCGACTCTTCGAGGTTCCACAGGAGTTCGATTCGGGTCGACGCAGTGTTTACGTGTTGACCACCCGGCCCACTCGATCGCGACGCGCGGTACTCCAACTCCGACCGCGGCACCGCAACATCGGGGGCGATGTTTAAGAACCTCGAATCAGCCATAAGTCAGATGGCCTCCAAAGGCGTCGGTTGGACGCTGCGGGACAGGTTCGTGAAAGGTTGGGACCGCGAGCCGGGAGCGCGGCGTTGAGCGCCGAGACTTCGGAGCGGGAGGCACCAGAAGTCGAGAAACCGGGTTGTCCGCGCGCGCTCCTCGCAGCTCCCAGCTCGGAGCTCCGGTCTCCGGCTCAACCTTCGAGCCGGAGAGGGGTTCCGGGTGTCGCCTGAAACGTGCCGCCCGGGGAATCGTCTCCATGCCGGTAGGGCGTATGGCGGATTGCAATGGTTCGAGCGGCCGCCTCTCTCTGGCAGTTTGCGACCCCCAAACTCCTTGCGACTCACTCCCCGCTCGACCGATCCCGCGCTCAAGGCGATTCTCGACCCGCGCCGCCTCCTCCGCTGGGTCCTCATCGGTCGGCTGTGTCTCGCGAGCGCGATCTTCATCGCCGCGGTCACCAACTGGACTTCGGTCGACCGGAGCAAGACGCTCGTCGCGTCGCTGGCCTTCGCCATTTCGGCCATCGTCACCGTGGGCTCTGCCGGCTACGCGGAAATATACCGGAAACGGTTCGGGCAAGCGTTCCTATATATGCAGGCGGTGTTCGACCTGCTCCTGGTGACGGCGGTCGTCCACCTCACCAACGGCACCTCGTCCCCATTCGCCGCCCTCTACATCCTCGTCATCGCCACCGCGTCGCTGCTCGTACCGGTGAGCGGCGGGCTGATCATCGCGGCGCTCGGGATCGCGTTCTATTTCATCGACGTCGTCCTGATCCTGCACTCGCCGCTGAGCGACCCAGGCGTTTGGCTGCAGCTCGCCGTGATCGCGCTGGTGACGCTCGGCATCCGCTATTTGAGCGCGCGGCTCCGCGAGAGCGGTGAAGGCAAGGCGATCCTCGTCGCGGCGCTCGAGCAGACGCGCCTCCAGGCCGACGACATCCTCCGCAACATCCGCAGCGGCGTCATCACGGTCAACGCCGAGGGGCGCTTGCTCTTCGCCAATCCGACCGCCGAGCAACTGCTCGACGTCGCGCTCATCTCGAAACTCGGCGAGCCGGTGGTCGATTCGATCAACGCGGTGTCGCCCGACCTGGCCACCGCCATCCAGCTCGCCGCCGAAACGAAGACGCGCACGACGCGCGGCGAAGGCGTCGTCACGACGAGCTCCCGGCGCTTCCCGATCGGCGTGACGACGACGTACACCGAGCACGACCCCGAAGGCGGCCGGCGCACCGCGACCGCGATCTTCCAGGACCTCTCGGACCAGAAGCGCATGGACGCGCTCCGCCTGCGCGCCGAGCGCCTCGAGGGCATCGCCGAGCTGAGCGCGTCGCTGGCCCACGAGATCAAGAACCCGCTCGCGTCGATCCGCAGCGCTGTCGAGCAGATCGGAAAGATGCCGGCGATGTCTGAGGATCAGAAAACACTCAGCGCCCTGGTGATGAAGGAGTCGGACCGCCTGTCGCGGCTCCTGTCCGAGTTCCTCGACTTCGCGCGCGTGCGCGTCGCCAAGACGAAGCCGATCGACCTCGCCGACGTCGCGCGCGGGGCGGCGCGCCTCGCCGACACGCACCCCGACCGCGACAAGAGCGTCCGCGTCACGTTCGAGGAGCCGGCGTCCGGCCGCATTTCACTCGACGGCGACGAGGATCTGCTCCACCGCGCGGTGTTCAACCTGGCGCTCAACGCGGTGCAGGCGGCGCCGGCCAACAGCGAGGTGCGAATCGAGGTGGCGCGCGGTCCGCTCGACCCGATTCCGTCGGGAATTCGCTTCGATTCCGAACCTGTTTCGTTGCGCGTCACCGACGCGGGGCCAGGCATCCCACCCGATGTCCGAGACCGAATGTTCGACCCGTTCTTCACCACCAAATCGAACGGCACGGGGCTCGGCCTCGCCGTCGTGCACCGCGCCATCGAGGCGCACCGCGGACTGGTCCTCGTCGACAGCACCCCACGAGGCACGCGGTTCACCGTGATCCTCCCCAGCACCCAGAACGGCCGCGGCACGCACGACACGCCGCTCAACACAAGGAGTGTTTCGTGATCGACACCCCCAATCGGCCCACGGTTCTCGTCGTCGACGACGAGACGGGCATTCTCGACTCCCTCAACATCCTGCTGCGCAACGAGGGATTCGCGCCGTACATGGCGCACGGCGGCAAAGCGGGCCTCGACCGCATCGGCGAGCTGGGGCCGGACATCGTGCTCACCGACATCCGCATGCCCAACGTCGGCGGCGTCGAGATCCTCGCCGCGGCGCGCGAGTCGGATCCGGACATGCCTGTCATCCTCATGACGGCGCAAGCCACATTGCAGTCCGCCATGCAAGCCGTGAACGAGGGTGCGTTCTACTACATCCAGAAGCCGTTCCGCAACGACGAGCTGGTGGCGATCCTGCGGCGGGCCGCGGAGCACCGCAAGCTTCGCGTCGAGAACAAGTCGCTCAAGCAGGCGATCCGCCGCGCCGAACGGCACGGCGATTCGCGTCCCGTGGGCATCAGCAAGCCGTGGCTCGACGTGCTGCACCTGGTCGAGACGGTCGCGCCGACCGATTCGACGGTGCTCATTCAAGGCGAGTCGGGAACCGGCAAGGAAGTGATCGCCCGCTACATCCACGATCTCTCCGTGCGCTCGGAGGGACCCTTCCTGTCGATCAACTGCGGCGCGCTCCCCGAAGGCCTGCTCGAGAGCGAATTGTTCGGTCACACGAAGGGATCGTTCACCGGCGCCATTCGCGACAAGATCGGCCTCTTCGGCGCGGCGACGAAGGGCACGTTCTTCCTCGACGAAATCGGCGAGACGACGCCGGCGACACAGGTCAAGCTCCTGCGGGCGCTGCAGCACCGCGAAGTCATCCCCGTCGGCACGACGGAAGCCATTCCGGTGGACACGCGCGTCGTCGCCGCGACCAATCGCGATCTCGACGAGCAGATCCGCGTCGGCCACTTCCGCAGCGACCTCTATTACCGGTTGAACGTCATCGCGCTGCACCTGCCGCCGCTCCGCCAGCGCGCCGAGGACATCCCGGTGCTGGTCGAGCACTTCCTCCACCGCATCGCCGCGGCGCGGAACTCCGAGCCGAAACGCCTGAGCGACGCGGCTCGCGACGCGATGATGGTCTACAACTGGCCGGGAAACGTGCGCGAGCTCGAGAACGCGCTCGAGCGCGCCGTGATTCTGACCGAGGCACCCGAGATTCCCCTCAGCGCGCTCCCGGAGCGAGTCACGCAGCGACGCGCCGAGCCGCTCGTGTCGGCGAGAACCCCCGAGAACCCGACGCTCGAGGCGGTCGAGCGCGCGTACATCATGTGGGTCCTGCAAAGCGAGAGCGGCAACAAATCGCGCGCCGCCGAGGTGCTCGGCATCGACCCGTCGACGCTCTACCGCAAGCTCTCGCGCTACGAGGTCGAAGCGTGACCGATTTGCCCGCGCCGCCCAAGTCTCGATTGCGCCAGCGGACGCCGCTCGACCCGGAAGCGTTCACGCTCTCGGTCCTCGTGCCGGTGTACAACGAGCGCGACACGATCGATCTCATCGTCGATCAGGTCAACGCGACGCCGATGCGGAAGGAAATCATCTGCGTCAACGACAAGTCGACCGACGGCACCGCCGAGATCCTCGAGCGGCTTCTCGCGCAGGGTCGCATCGACCGTTTGATCCACCATCAGGAGAACCGGGGGAAGGGCGCCGCGATCCGCGAAGCGCTCGCCGCCAGTACGGGCGACGTCGTGATCGTGCAGGACGCCGACCTCGAGTACGACCCGGAGGATTGGCCCGGACTGGTCAAGCCGATCGTCGATGGGCGCGCCGACGCGTGTTTCGGCTCCCGGTTTCTCGGCGGCCCGCACCGCGTCTTGTATTACTGGCACTCGGTGGGCAACCGCTGGCTGACGACCTACAGCAACATGCTGACGAACCTGAACCTGACCGACATGGAGACGTGCTACAAGGCGATGCGCGGCGACTTCGCCCGCTCGCTGGCGCCGCTCCTGCGCGCGAACCGGTTCGGCTTCGAGCCGGAAATCACGGCGCGGCTGGCGCGCGCCGATGCGCGCATCTTCGAGGTTCCGATCAGCTATTCGGGCCGCACCTACGCCGAGGGCAAGAAGATCGGTTGGAAGGACGGCATCGCGGCGTTCTGGCACATCACCAGGTTCAATCTTTTCTCATGAGCGGTCTGCTGCGCCGCGCGGCGGCGCCTTCGGTCGTGCTCCTCGCGCTGGCGTCGTCGGCGGCCGGCATCGTCAACGGATTTACCTACGACGACGCGTACGTCGTCGAGCAAAATCCGCTGATGAAGTACCTTCACGGCTGGTGGCACGTGTTCCGCCTGTCGTACTGGCCGAAGTCCGCCGGCGGCGACGGTTATCGTCCGCTCACCATTCTCGCCTTTCGCGTCGAGGCGGTGCTCGGCCATCTGAATCCGATGGTCTTCCACGCCGTGAACATCGGTCTCTACGCGTTGGCGGCGTGGCTCGTGTTCCTTGTCGCTCGCCGGCTTGCTGCCGCTGTGGGCCGCGTGGGCCGCCGCCGCGCTGTTCGCGGTCCATCCCGTGCACGTCGAAGCGGTCGCCAACGTCGTCGGACAATCGGAGCTCTGGGTCGCGGTCGCGCTGCTCGGCGCCACGGCGCTCTATCTGCGCGACCGGATGCGGGCCCGCTGCGCACGCCGACGGCGCTTTGGATTCTGCTGCTCTATGCCGTGGCCTGTTTCGCCAAGGAGCACGGGATCGTGCTCCCGGCGATTCTCGTCGCCGCGGAGCTCACCGTCATCTCCGATTCGGCGCTCCCGCGCGATCGCGCGCGGATGCTGCGGCCGTTCTATCTCGGGATGCTGGCCGTTGCCCTCGGATTTCTCGCCGCGCGCGGCATCGTCCTCGCCGACCACTCTCTCGGCGGATTCGCCCCGTTCACGCCGTTCGCCGTCCTCCGCATCACGCCGATGGATCGCGTGCTCACGGCGGTGGGCGTCGTCCCCGAGTGGTTGCGGCTGTTCTTCTGGCCCGCGCGACTCGCGGCGGACTACGGTCCGCCCGACGTCGACATCGCGCAGGGTCTGAGCTTCGTCCAACTGCCGGGCTTCCTGCTTCTGATCGCGATCGTGGCGGCGGCATTTCTGCTGCGGCGGCGCCAACCCGTGATGTCGTTCGGCATCGCCTTCGCGGGCCTCGCGCTTCTGCCGTCGAGCAATTTCCTGCTCCCGGCGGGAATCGTCGTCGCCGAGCGCACGATGTTTCTCGCCAGCGCCGGCGCGATGTTCTTCGTCGGGGCCCTCGCCGTCGCGATCAGGGAGGGGCTGAACGTCACGCCCGCGCGGATCCGCGCCTGGACGTTCGCCGCCCCGGTGGCGTGCGCGGCGCTACTCGGACTCGGCGGAATGCGCAGCTGGAACCGGACCCGCGTGTGGCACGACAACGAAACGCTGTTTCGCCAGTCGGTCGCGGACTCGCCCCGGTCCTATCGCGCGTATTTCCTGCTCGGCACGTGGGACGTGCATCACAAACGCGAGCGCCTTGGCGAATCGGAGCTCAGGGAAGGGATGCGCCTTTTCCCGTACGACCCCTACATGGCGTTCAATTTGGCGGAGGCGTACCGCGAGGCCGGCATGTGCGCCGCGGCGCTGCCGCTCTATCGCTGGTCGCGCGAGATCGAGCCGAATGTGAACGGCCGCACCGAGTACGCCTGGTGCTTGATGAACCAAGGCCAGTACGGCGAGTCGAAGGAAATGGCGCTGGAGGCGGTTCGAGCCGGCGGCCTGTTTTCGTTGCTGCACCAGATCATCGCCTACGACGTCGCGGCGATGGCGAGCACGCGTGATCGAGATTCCACCGGGAATAGGCCGGTGACGGAAGTCGGGGCCCCGCCTAGCAAACTGCCAGATACCGTGCAAAAGGCAGCAGGCAAGGCGGGGGACCAAACGCCGTAGAATCTTGGCAAGTCGTTGTCATACAGCGATTTGCCATCGATGGAGGGGTTGGGTCCGCACGTTGCCATAATGCCGGCCGGGCAGTAGCAGGACGCTTCCCCTCACCTCCTTCTGGGAACCATCGACATGCTCAAAATGCGCAAGGGCTTTACCCTCATCGAACTTCTGATCGTCGTGGTCATCATCGGCATTCTTGCCGCGATCGCGATTCCGAAGTTCGCGAACACGAAGCAGAAGGCGTACGTCACGGCGATGAAGTCGGACCTGCGCAACCTCGTGACGGCTGAAGAGGCGTATTTCGCCGACAGCTCGCAGTACACGGGTACGGTCGCGAACCTGAAGTTCCAGAGCACGAACCAGGTGTCGTCGCCGGTGATCACGTCGGGCACGGGCAACTGGTACGCGACGGTCACGCACTCGCAGATCGCGAGCCCGTTCAAGTGCGGCGTCGGCATCAACACGACGAACCCGGTCGTCGCGGGCGCGTCTGAAGGCGAGCCGATCTGCCAGTAAGGCTCTCCGCTATGAACGCTCTCGGATGAGCGTGGGGAGGCAACCCGGTGGCGCGAAAGCGCCACCGGGTTGTTTTTTAGGGTATGCGTAAACTCCTCCTCCTCGCGGGTCTCGCCGCCGTTGCGTCGTGCGGCGATTCGCCGCTGGCACCCGTACAGACCGTCGACGGATCCTGGTCGGGACTGGACAACGGCTACTCGCTGTCGCTGGTGATGGCACAGTCGGACTCCATCGTCACCGGAAGCGCGCTCATCGCGAACGTCGGCGGCGCGAACCAGGGAACCATCGCGGGCACGTTCGTCTACCCGACACTCCACCTGACGCTGACCTTTCCGGGCTTCGACGCCGTCAATTACGACGGGACGATGTCGCAAGCGGAAGCGAAGATCTTCGGCCGGCTGAACGGTTCGGGCATCGTCAACGTCGAGGTCGACGTCGAACAAGAAGTAGTTCTCGCGGGCAACGCTGCCTGGACGCGCTCGAGTCCAGGCGGCGCGTTCGTTCGGTCCACGTGGCGCTGCGACGATGGTGGTCGCCGCCGCGCGGCAGCGTACGGTGTGCGCCATGCGCTCCGCACCCGCCGATCCACGCCCGCCGCGCCGATCGCGTCACGCGCCCGGGTTCTCTCTCCTCGAGCTGCTCGTCGCGATCCTCCTCGTCGACGTCGCGATTCTCGGAATCGTGCGCACGCACGCGATCGTCGTGCGGAACCGAAACGAGACGCGCGCTCGCTCCGCGGCGGTGATCGGAGCAGCGGCGAGAATCGAGCAAATCCTCGCGTCGCCGTGCGCCGCCGGCTCCGGCTCCGCGGTCCTCCCCGCTTCCGCCGAGTTCTGGTCGTCGCGCCTCGACGGAGAGACGCGTGAGATCAGCGACAGCATCGTGTTCGGCGCGTCGCGGGCGCACGTCGTCGTTCTCCGGACGCGCTTCCCGTGCTGACCGCCGGGAGGCGCGTCGCGGGACGGCGCGGTGGATTGACGCTCGTCGAGCTGATGGCGACGGTCGCCGTCGCGGGCGTCGTGCTGGCGATCATCGCCGGCGTCGCGCTGCGCCAGCAGCGCACCTTCGCGGCGTTGTCGGCGGACGCCGCGCTCGCCGGACAACTGCGAGACGCCGCTTCGGTGCTGCCGTCGGACCTGCGAAGCGCCGCGGTCGGCGCGGGCGACCTTCGCGAAGCGACCGACACCTCGATCGAGATTCGAGAGACGCTCGCGAGCGCGGTCGTCTGCGACACGCTGGGCCAGGCGGTCGTTCTCGCTCCGTTCGGCGGGACCGCCGCGACGTTCGCCGGCGCGATCGCGCCGATCCAGGTCGGCGACACCGCGTGGATCTTCTCGCCCGACGATTCCTCCCACGCATGGCGCGGGCACGCGGTCCTCGGCGTCGGCTCGACACACGCGGGGCAGTGCATCGGCGGGCGGACCGCAGCTCGACGTCGTGTCGCTCGCCGCGCCGCGCACGACGTTGACGCTCGATTCGATCGCGGCGCCCCAGACGCTCATCGGGCGGCCCATGCGGGTCACGCGCCCGATTCGGTACAGCCTCTACCACGCATCGGACGGCAGCTGGTACCTCGGCGCGCGCGATTGGAACGACGCGAGCGCCAGGTTCAACACCATTCAGCCGCTCGCCGGTCCCTTTCGGTCGCCGGGGGCCGGACCGGCTCTTTCGTTGGTTCGATTCCACCGGTGCGGCGCTGGCGTCGCCGGTGGCGCGGCGCGACCACGTCGCCCTCGTGCGAATCGACCTCCGCGGTCAAACCCGTGGTGCGGACCGCGTGCTCGGCTCGGCTTCGAACGGCGGACCGCGCGCGGACTCGGTGTCGATCTTCGTCGCGGTGCGGAATCGGCCATGATCCGCCGACGCGGGCGTCGTGGCGTCGCGCTCGTCGGAGCGCTCGCGCTGTTGACCATCTCGGGAATCGTCGTCGCCGCGCTGGTCGCTTCGTCGATCACGGCGCAGCGCTCCACGCGCCTGGTCGGGAGCGACGCGGCCGCGCTGGCGAGCGCCGAATACGCCGCGTCGTCGATCCTCGCCGGCGCGTCGGCCTACCAGCTCGCGCGGCTGCCGCTCGGTGTGGCGCGGCGGTTCGACGTCATGGTCGAGCAGACGTCGGAACTCCGCGTCGACGTGGGTGTTACGCGCCTTCCCCACGGCGTTCTCTGGTTCGTCGCCGACGCGGTTCTGCGCGGGCTCGACTCGAGTGAGCGTCGAATCAACCTGGTCGCGCAGTTCCCCGAGCTTGGGCCGCTTCCCGCGGCGGCGATCGAATCGCGCGGTGACGTGTCGCTCGCCGACGACGTGACGGTCACCACGGACACGACGGGGGACGCGGAGTGCGCCGCCCGCCCCGGCGCCCCGAACGTCGCCGCCGCGGAGGGCGCGACGGTCACGCGCGTCGCCGGCCGTCCGGGTGGAAACGCGAAGCGTCGCGGCCGACTCGGATTCGTATTTACTAAATCCGCGGCAGCGGTCGATACTCGCCTCGGGCCCGGGTGTCGCCCACGTAGTCGGCGACACGACGATTGGCGGTGGGACGTTCGACGGGATTCTGCTCGTCGACGGCGCGCTGACGATCACGGGCTCGCTCGTCGTGACCGGAGTCGTGGTGGCGACGGGTCCAATTCGAACATCAGGCGGACGTTTGAGCGTCACCGGGGCCTTGTTGTCGGCCTACTCCGGCCCCGGGCGCGCGATCGATCTCGCCGAGTCGTCGTTGCGCTTCGCACCGTGCGTCGCGGCGACGGTTCTGCGCGCTGCCGCGACGCCGCGGCGCGTGCGAGATCGTGCATGGGTGGAACTCTATTAGAACGTGCCATAAATCGTGTGACTGTCATCACTTCCGCCACCGACTGTTACCTCAAAACAGGTGGGTCGTGTTCGGTGGGACGGTACTGCTGGGGCCGATAAATGGCCGCGTTCCGGATAACCGTGGACGACCGGGCGCACGTCTGAATTCAGTCCACTGATTCACGCCTCCTCATGGCTCTCCTGGGTCGAAAGAAAACAACCGTGGGTCTCGACATTGGATCGGGACTCGTGAAGGTCGCCGTCGTCGACCACTCGAAGCGCGAGCCGGAGCTCGTGCGGGTGACGGTGACGCCGCTCCTCGCCGACGCGATCGTCGAGGGAGAGGTCATGGACCCCGGCATCGTCGCCGAGGCCGTGCGTTCGGCCCTGGCCAGCGCCGGCGTCAAGACGAATTCGGTGGTGACCGCGGTCGGCGGGCGCGACGTGATCATCAAGAAAATCCAAATCGAGCGCGTGAAAGAGAAGCAGGCGCGCGAGCTGATGCGTTGGGAAGCCGAGCAGCACGTGCCGTTCGACATGGAGTCGGTGGAGCTGGACTTCCAGATCCTCGATCCCGACGCCGAGGGCCTCGAGATGAGCGTGCTCCTCGTGGCGGCGAAGCGCGAGCTGATCGAAGTGAAGACGCGCATTCTCGCCGACGCCGGCCTCGAGCCCGCGATGATGGACGTCGAGGCGTTCGCGCTCCACAACGCGTTCGAGATGAACCATCCCGACGCGATGACCGGCGTCGTGGGGCTCGTCAACATCGGCCACGACGTCACGAACATCAACATTCTCGACGAGGGCGTGCCGCTGCTCACGCGCGATCTCGCGGTCGGCACGCGCCGCATCCGCGAGGATCTGCAGCGCGAGCGCGGGCTCGGCGTCGACGAAGCGCAGGCGCTTCTTCAGGGCTATGACCGGTCGCCGCACCTGGACGCGGTGCTCGCCGGCCGCGGCGAAGAGATCGCCGTCGGCATCGAGCGGGCGGCGGCTTTCCTCGCCCAGAACTCTCGCGCGGGCAACATGCGCGCGATCTACACGTGCGGCGGCGGCGCGCGCATTCCCGGCCTCAACGAGGCGCTCGCCAACCGGCTGCACATCACCGTACGGCAGGCCAACCCCCTCGCCAACCTGAAGGTTCGCGACGGTGCGCTCGAAGATCTGGTGACCGACGAGATCGCGCCGTTGCTCATGATGCCGATCGGGCTGGCGCTCCGGAAGGTCGCATGATTCACATCAATCTTCTCCCCGGCGCGAACAAGAAGACGACGAGTCGGCAAGGCGTCGACCTGTCGGCGTTCCGCGCCGGCTTCTCGGGAATGTTCAGAGACCGGTTCCTCATCGGAGCCGCGTCGGCCGTGGTGCTCAGCCTGGGCGCCGTCGGCTATCTGTACTTCACGCAGAGCAAGCGAACCGCCGAGCTCGAGGCCCGCCGCGATCTGTCGGTGAGCGACTCGACGCGCTATGCCAACTTCCTCAAGGATCGTTGGCACGCCGAGGCGGTGCGCGACACGCTGCTGCGCCAGGTGAACCTCATCAAGAACCTCGACGAAGACCGCTTCGTCTGGTCGCACGTGATGGACGAGGTCAGCCGCGCGCTCCCGCAGTACACGTGGCTCACGATGATCTCGTTCACCGGCACGCCGCAGGGATCGACCAACGTCGTGGCGTCGCCGGCCGTCAAGGTCGATACGTCCGCGGCCGCGAAGAAGAAGGCGGCCGGCAAGTCGCCGAAGCGGCTCGACACGGATATCCCGCGCGATCCGATCGGCGTCCGCGTCGCCGGGCACACGGTGGACATCCAGGCGCTGACGCGCTTCATGAAGGATCTCGAAGCGTCGCCGTTCCTCACGAACGTCCAGCTCGACAAGTCCGAGCTCGCGCTCGAGATGAACAAGGAAGTCACGCAGTTCCAGCTGACGATCGGCTACAACCGGCCCGATTCGACGGCGATTCGTCGTGCGCCGCTCACCCTTTCGGTGAGGTAGCCAATGGCTCTCATTCCGGAAAACCCGCGCAACCGCAACCTGCTGCTCGTCGCCATCCTGGTGGTTGGTCTCGGCGGCGTCTATCAGCAGCTCGTGTGGGCGCCGCAGAACGCCGAAAACACGCTGCTCACCGCGCGGCTCGACACGCTCGATTCGCTGAACCGCATCGCGAAGCTCGAAGTCGCGAAGGGCACGGCGGCCAAGATGCGCCGCGAAGCCGACGAGTACGGCCGCCAGCTCAACGTGCTGCGCCGGCTCGTGCCGACGGAGAACGAAGTGCCGGCGCTGCTCGAGTCGATCTCCTCGGCGGCGCGCCGCGCCGGTCTCGAGTTCTCGGACGTGCAGCCCGACGGTGTAGTGAACGGCGATCAGTTCGATACTTACAAATACAAACTCGCGGTGACCGGTCCGTACCATCAGGTCGCCGAGTTCATCGCCAACATCGGATCGCTACCCCGCATCGTGGCGCCCATCAACGTGGACTTGAAGCCGTCGAACCGCAGCACGCCGGACCGGCGGCCGAAGAAGAACGAACAATTTCTGGACGTGCATTTCGGAATTCAAACGTACGTCGCGCGCCCGACCCAAGGGGCGCCGGCCGGCAAGGCAGGCATGCCATGACACGTCTCTCTTCCCTACTCGTCGCGTGCGCGATCGTAGCCGGCGTCGCGCCGGCGTCGAACGCGCAGTCGATGCCGGGCGCCGCCGCGAAAGCGGCGGCGCACAAGGCAGCGGACGCGGCCAGCGCGCATGTCGAGGCGGAGCAGCGGCCGGACGGGCCTTCGCGCCCGACGGCCGTGGTCTCCACCGTGTCGAACGGCGACGTGCGCCGCGACACCGTGAAGTCGTCCGGCAAGAAGCCCGGGCTCGTCGTCGGCACCAAGTCCGACACGACCGCGGTGCCGACGACGATCATGCGCGAGGAATACGCGTACAGCCGCGATGGCCGCCGCGATCCGTTCTACTCGCTGCTCGCCACGAGCGAGCTGCGTCCGACGATCGGAGACCTGCGCCTCACCGGCATCCTCTTCGACCGCGCGGGCAACCGCTCCGTGGCCACGCTGCGCGACGTCTCGGTCGAACGTTCAGTACCGGGTGTTCGTCGGTTCCACCCTCGGCCGCATGCGCGTCAACGCGATTCGCATGAAGGCCGTGATTTTCACGATCGATGAATTCGGAACGACTCGCCAGGACTCTCTGTTCCTCGGCGATTCCACCAGAATGAGGGCAAAATGATTTCGCACCGGACTCTGGCTACGGCGATGTTCGTCGCGGCCGGCGTGGTGGGCGGCAACGCCGTCGCCTCGTCGCACCGTACGGGCTCGTCGCTCCCACCCAACGATGCGAAGGTGACCGCGCTGAGCGTGGTCCCCGACGCGGCAGCTCCCGCCGGGGGCTCGCGTGCCGACGTCGTCATTCGCGTCGACGGTGCGATCTCTCTCAAACATTTCACGATGGCGAAGCCGGACAAGATCGTCATCGACCTGGCGGGCGCCTCGCTCGGCGTCCCGGCGGGTGATTCCTACGACGGCGTCGCGCGCGGCGGCATCACGCGCGTGCGCTACTCGCAATTCACGAAGTCGACGGTCCGCGTCGTGCTCACGCTCGACGCGCCCCACGCGTACAACGTCGCCCAGAAAGACGGCGAAGTGCGAATCAGCGTCGACGGCACGAGAGGCAAGTTCGATCCGTGGTCGATCGGCTCGGGCGCCGCGAAGGCGCGCCGCGAGGCGGTGGTCACCGATGTCGCTCCAGTAACGCCCGCGCCGGTCGTCATGGCGCCGGTCGCGATGGCGCCGGCCGCGAAACCGCAGGCGGCGATCGCGCCGGCCGCGAAGCCGCAGGTCGTCGCCGCGGCGCCCGTCACTCTGCCGGCGCGCCCCGAGTCGCTCCTCGCCGACCGAACACGACGTCTCGCCCTCGCGGCCGGAGATTCCGGCGTCTCGCCTGGCGTTCCGTCAGGCCGAGAACGCGGCCGGCACGCAGGCCAAGTCCCAGCAGTCGCAAGAGCCGCGCATCAACGTCAATTGGGAAAACGCTCCCATCAGCGACGTCATCGGCGTGTTCGCCGTCGTTCACCGGGCGCACGATTCTCCCGGCCAAGAACGTCGTCGGCTTCGTCACGGCCAACATCACGAACCTGCCGTGGGACGTGGCGCTCAAGGAAGTCATGAACGCCAACGGGTACGACGTCTCGATCAACCCGGACGGCGTCATCGTCATCGACACGTACGGCAACATCGCCGCGCGTCAGGCGACGATTCCGCTCCGCAACCGCACGATCCGGCTCAACTACGCGCGAGCCAGGGCGGTCGCGCCGATGGTGGCCGAACGTCTCACCCGTGCTTGCCCGATCGCTCCCGACGGTGCGCAGTCGGCCCCCACGGTCTCCCGGCCAGGCGCAGGCGTCGCCCGACGGCGCGCCGCAGCCGCAGGTCGGCGTCGTCATGAGCTTCACCTGTCCGGTGCGCGGCACCGTCACCGGTGACACGATCACCAACAGCGTCACCATCACCGACATTCCGAGCGCGCTCCCCGACCTCGAGGAGTACGCCCGCAGCCTCGACCTGCGCCAGCCGCAGGTGAACATCAGGGCGAAGATCATTCTCGTCGACCGCACGACGCTCGAGGGGCTCGGCCTCCGCTACGACCTCGGCAACCAGCAGCAGTTCTTCAACGACATCGTCCCGCGCCTCGACTCTTTGGGCGCGCCGATCGCCGGCCCCGGTCAGATCCTGCTCGGCGGCAACACGGTTTCGGCGATCGCCAACGCGACGGCCCGCATTCCGAGCGCCGCGCTGCAGCTCGTCTACTCGACGGCGATGGGCAACTACAACTTCACGACGTTCCTCGAGGCGCTGCAGTCGAATACGCTCCTCGACGTGCAGGCCGAGCCGAGCGCCACGGTGTTGAACAACCGCACGGCGAACCTCACGGCCGGTACGGATGTTCCGATCCGCGTCATCGATGTCGCGTCTGGCGGCAACGCAACCAGCAACTTCCCGCGCGCCAACGTCCAGTTCCGCCAGACCGGCGTGATCCTCACCGTGACGCCGCAGATCACCGCGAACCACCAGATCCAGATGCGCGTCCACGTCGAGAACTCGGACGTCCAGTTCCAGTCCAACGACGTCGGCGCCGTGTTCCCGACGCAGAAGGTCGACAACGAAGTGCTCGTCGCGGACGGCGAGACGACGGTGATGGGCGGTCTCACGCAGACTAGCGTCAGCGTGAGCAAGACCGGCCTTCCCCTGCTCGTCGATCTGCCGATCATCGGCCGCCTGTTCGGCGTGACGAACCGCTCCGAAACGAAGCGTGATCTTCTCATCCTGATCACGCCACACATCATCGACGACGGGCAGTCGCCCGACCCGAGCCGTCCGTAATCGAGCCCTGGGACTCCTGCCATGAACAGAGCAACTTTGGTCCGGCTGGCCGGGCTGGCCGCCGGTGTAGCCATCGTCGCGAGCTGCGACACGACCGCGCCCGGGGCATCGGGGGTCAACGTGGCGTCGAACGGCACGACCGGTTCGTCGTCCTCGGGGTCGAACACCAGCGGCAACGGCCCGTCGATCTCGATCGACTCGCCGACGGTCGGCACCCTGATCAACGTCGGTGACTCGGTGTACGTGCGAGTCCACCTGCACAGCGATAAGGGGTTGAAGTCCGCCACGATGCAGGGTCTCACGGCCAAGGGCAGCGTGGATCTCGGCACGTTCTCGCTGACGCCGCGCTACAGTTTGATCAGCATCCCGAACGGTGGCGCGTTCCGCACGGGGCTGAAGGACACCACGGTCCGCCGCTACCTCAAGCAGACGAACCCGGCTGACACGACGGTCGACAGCCTCGTCGTCGTCGTGGGCGCCACCGACGGCGCCGGCGCGGCCGACACGGCCATGCGCACGGTGTTCATCGTGGCCGGCCCCAAGGTGTCGGTCGTCGCGCCGAACAACGGCGACAGCATCCCGGCCGGCGTAGGCATTAGCGTTTCGGCCCGCGCCCAGAGCGGCAACGGTGTCGGACGCATCGACATTCGCGTCCAGGGCGAAGCGAACTGGCCGACGAAACTCGATACGACGATTTCCCAGATCTATTCCAACAATCCGCGCGACGTGACGTTCTCGACGACGGCGCGCATTCCGTCCAACGCTCCAATCCGCGGCAAGATCACGGTTTCCGCGACTTCGATCGATGGCAACAGGCAGCCGGGGGGCGGACCGCCGGTGCTTGCGTTCGTCCGTGCGGCGAACAGCTCGCAGCCGCGCGTCACACAGGTGGTGTCGCCGAAGACCGAGGCCACGGATTCCGTGACCGTGAACGCCACCGGCGACGCGATCGTGCTGCTTGGCGTGATCGTCCGCGACTCTGCCGGCAATACGCTGCAAACGGATTCGCTGCCGCTCTCGTCGCCGTTCAACGCGAACGCCAAGGGGAACGTGGCGCTCAACCTGCCGCGCACGCTGCAGGGCCAACGCCTTGGCATCACCGCCTTCGCCGTCGACCAGGCGGGGCGCGTTGGGTACGCCGTCCCGGTCAGCCGCGCCTCGGCCGAGCCCAACCTCGCCACCGCGCTGATGGACACGACGCTGCTCGTCTACGGCCGCACGTATGCGCTCCCGCAGCAGGGCACGATCGGCGACGTCGCGGTCGACGCGGCGCGCGGCAACGTCTTCCTGTCCAACATCAACTTCAACCAGCTCAACGTCTGGCAGAGCTCCGCGACCGGCAAGGGATTCTCGAGCACGCCAATCGCCGTCGGCTCGCTGCCGTGGGGCATGGTGATGTCGAACAATCCGGATACGCTGCTCGTCGCCAACTCCGGCGGAACGAACATGAGCCGCGTGTACATCGGTTCGACGTCCGTGTCGAGCATGCACGAGGATCTCCAGCATCGCATCCTCACGCGCAACTCGTACCTGTTCTCCATCACCGTCACGCGCGATCCGATCACCGGCAAGATCCGGATGACCTCGGACGGTCCGATCAGTTACTCCGACCGCCCACAGTACATCGCGCAGGCCAAGGGCGGCCGCATCTTCTACTCGACCCGGCCGACGGACGCGAATCCGGCCGGAACGCTTCGCTGGCTCGACCCCACGCTCCCGGTCCCGGATCCGCGCCAGATCTGGCAGTACGGCGTCATCCAGGAAAGCACCGTGGAGACGTACGCCCTGATGAACGTCGACTCGATCAGCATTCTTCAGGCGTTGCCCAACGACACGACTTCCGACCAGCTGACCATCTGGGACCACCCCTACGGCCAGGCGAAGGGTACGATCGAGGTCCAGGCCGCAGACCCCCTTCTCGCCGTGTCGCAAGCGGTGGCCGGCGGCAGTGACGCCGAGCTGATTCCGCACATCGACATCAACTCGCTCGCGCTGCAGGACACGAACTTCGTTGCGGCCTCGGGCAACCGGCAGTGGATCGCCTTCGGTGAAGGCCACACGTCGGGCGCGGGTCGCGTCGTGATGGTGGCGGACAGCGTCGGAGCGCTTCCCAACTTCTTCTCGCCGCTCGTCACGATCAAGGATCTCACCGACAACGCGTCGGAGAAGAACTACGGCATCGCGCTCGACAAGACGGGTCAGACGGTCGCGTCGCACGGTTCGCAGGCGTACTTCGCGATGGTCAGCGATCCGTTCCACCTCAGACTGCAGGGCAAGTACGATTCGTTCGACGACGGCGCCGGCATCGCGTTCCATCCGAGCGCGAACGGCGTGCTCACGCCGCAGGATCAGCGGTTGGCGTTCGTCGGCTCGGCGAGCGGCAACGTCGAGGTAGTCGACATCGCCTACTACATCCGGCGCGCGCGCCTGATACTCAAGAACCCGATCTACGGGCCGTTGCGCGTGTCGTTGCCGATGCCCGGCGATCCGGGCGACGTGATCCTCAAGGTCTTCGCCATCAGCCAGCAAGGCCTTGTCGTGATCGACCTGACGGCGAGCGATATCAAGCCTGGACCGTAAGCAAGAATGAACGGGCCGCGCGACGCGCGGCCACGCGGACGGAGGGTAGGGCGCTAAGATTCACGGCATGATCCTCCGTTTCACGACCGCTGGTGAATCGCATGGGCAGGCCCTCGTGAGCATTCTGGAAGGAATGCCGGCGGGCCTGCCTCTGCTTTCGGCGGACGTCGACGGCGAGCTCGCGCGGCGCCAGCAAGGCTACGGCCGCGGGCGCCGCATGCAGATCGAGAAGGACGCCGTCGAATTCCTGTCCGGCGTCCGCGCGGGCGAGACGATCGGCTCGCCGATCGCGATGCTGATCCGCAATCGCGACTGGAAGAACTGGGAAGAGATCATGAACCCCGCGCCCGACGCCGAGCCCGGCGTTCCGCGCAAGCGCGCGGTCACGCGCGTGCGCCCCGGCCACGCCGACCTCACCGGCCTCCTCAAGTACGACCGCGACGACGCGCGCGACATTCTCGAGCGCGCGTCGGCTCGCGAGACCACGGCGCGCGTGGCGGCGGCGGCGATCTGCAAGCGGTTTTTGCGCGAGTTCGGCATCTGCATCGGAAGCCACGTCGCGCACCTCGGCGGCATCGACGCACGCCGTCCGGAGGAAATGCCGGAAGACATCAACGCCGCCGCCGACGAGTCGCAGCTGCGGACGCTCGACGCCGACGCCGAAAAGCGGATGATCGAGAAGATCGACGAGATCAAGCGCGCGGGAAATACGCTCGGCGGCATCTGCGAAGTCGTCGCCGACGGAATCCCCGTGGGGCTCGGCTCGCACGTCTCGTGGGACCGCAAGCTCGATGGGCGCATCGGCGCGGCGATCATGTCCATCCCGGCCGTGAAGGGCGTCGAGATCGGGATGGGGTTTCAAGCGTCGCGCGTTACGGGCGCCGAAGTGCACGACGAGATCGAGCCGGCGCCCGGCAGGACGCGCACCGGCAACGTGCGTCGCCGCACCAATCGCGCGGGCGGTCTCGAGGGGGGGATGACGACGGGCGAACCGCTGGTCGTCCGCGTCGCGATGAAGCCCATCAGCACCTTGATGCGCCCGCTGGCGACGGTGGACGTCGCGAGCGGCGAGTCGGCGTCCGCCGTCGCCGAACGGAGCGATGTGACGGCCGTTCCAGCGATGGGAGTGATCGCCGAAGCAATGTTGGCATTCGTGCTTGCTGATGCGTTCCTGGAGAAATTCGGCGGCGACTCGCTCGGAGAGACGCGGCGCAACCATGACGCCTACCTTTCGCACGTCGCGGCCAGGATCGGAGGCTGATCCGTCGAAGCCACACGTGATCCTCGTCGGTCTCCCCGGCGCCGGAAAATCCACGATCGGCGCCGCCGTCGCCGAACGCCTGGGGCGATCCTTTCTCGACCTCGACGTGGAGTTGGAGCGCCGTGAAGGGCGGTCCGTCGGCCAGATCTTCGCAGAGGCGGGCGAGGGATACTTCCGTCAGAAGGGAGCGCGAGCTCACCGAGGAACTGAAGCTCGTCGGAAACATGATTTTGGCCCCCGGCGGGGGCTGGATTGGTGACCCCCGGGTTGTTTCGCTGCTGCACCCCCCTGGACGGCTTATATACCTTAGAGTGCGTCCGGTGACGGCACTCGCTCGTTTGGGTCCGGATCGGGCGCTCCGGCCGCTTCTTTCGCGCCCAGAGCCTCTTGTCGAACTGGAGCGTCTATACCGGGAGCGGCGGGCGGCGTATGAGGCTGCCGACGAGACGGTAGATACGGAACTCTTTGGTCTGCAAAGGGTTATAGAACGGGTGGCAGAACTTGCCTCGTTCTCGGGGTGATTCTACGTTACCGCTGCGGCGGGGCTGATCGTCGGTCCTGAGGCCGGAAGAAAGGGAAGACGGCCGGATTTCATGGGCGAGGAACGATGCTCTGGCATCGCGTGTCCTCCCCTTCGTGCTTTCGGGGCTGAATGCCGCAGACGATCGGCTGACGGCCTCGGCAGGTGAGATGGCGGGGCAAAGATTGCGATGATTTTTCGCGTGCTAGGACCCCACGAACGGGGCCGTTTCGCTCCCGAGGCGTGGGGACATTTGTTGGCGCTGAGCGGCTCGGGCGCGCTGAATGCGGCCGAGCTGGAGCACATCATAGAACGGGCACTCGTGCAGATCGACGGACGGATCGCGCTCGACGATCTCCGCTCCCTCATGGAGGGCGCGGGATTCGTACAGCGCGGCGACGGCGATCAAAACCAGACGGTCCACTGAACACATCGAGATGGCAACCAGAAAGCGTGTGCCGGGAGTGAAATCGACATCGGGTAAGGCGGGGGGGGCGAAGAGCCGTCCCTCGGCGAAGCGCGCGGCCAAGGGCAAGGCGACGAAAAAGGCCGCCGCCCGGCGAGGGAAGGCGGTCGTCGAGTACTTCGAGGGCCCCGCGACCGCTGGCGGCAGCACGCTCGTGATCGTCGAGTCGCCGACCAAGGCGAAGACGATCGGCAAGTATCTCGGACGCGGCTACCGCGTGCGGGCGACGGTCGGCCACATCATGGATTTGCCGGAGAAGAAGCTCGGCATCGACGTCGAGAAGGGCTTCACGCCCGAGCTCGTGCCGATCCCGGGCAAGGAAAAGACGATCGCCGAGATCAAGAGCGCGGCGAAGGAAAGCCGTGAGGTCCTGATCGCGACCGACCCTGATCGCGAAGGCGAGGCGATCGCGCAGCACGTGGCGACGCAGATCAAGCCGAAGCGCGGCGATGCGGTCATACCGATCAAGCGCGTGCTCTTTCACGAGATCACGAAGGACGCCGTCCGTGCCGCGATCGAGAACGCGGGCAAGATCGACGCGAAGAAGGTCGAGGCGCAGCAGGCGCGCCGCGTGCTCGACCGGCTCGTCGGCTACAAGGCCAGCCCGGTCCTTTGGAAAACCGTGAAGAAGGGGCTCTCGGCGGGACGCGTGCAGACCGTCGCGCTGCGGCTGATCGTCGAGCGCGAGCGGGAGATTCGCGCGTTCACGCCGGTCGAGTACTGGACGATCGAGGCGCTGCTCGCCAAAGACGGGCAGGAGTTCACCGCCAAGCTGCACCACATCGACGGGAAAAAGGCGGAGATCTCGAACGAGGCCGACGCGCAGCGCATCATCACCGACCTGAGCGACCGCAAGACGTTCGACGTCACCGAGGTCAAGCGCCGCGAGCGCCGCAAGAATCCCGCGGCGCCGTTCACGACGTCGACGCTGCAGCAGGAGGCGCGCGAAGAAGCTGTCGATGGGCTCGAAGCGGACGATGCGCGTCGCGCAGGATCTGTACGAGGGCATCGAGATCGGCGACGAAGGCGGCGTCGGCCTCATCACGTACATGCGAACCGACTCGACGCGCGTGGCGGAAAGCGCGGCGACTCAGGCGCGCGACTACATGCGCACCATGTTCGGCCAGGAGTACGTGCCGGCCGCGGTGCAGCTCTACGGCGACTCGAAGGCGAAGAACACGCAGGACGCGCACGAGGCGATTCGTCCGACCGATCCGACGCGCCGTCCCGATGCGGTGAAGCGATTCCTGACGCCCGACCAGTTCAAGCTCTACAACCTGATCTGGCAGCGCTTCATGGCGTCGCAGATGACGCCCGCCGTCTTCGACACGACCACCGTCGACTTCGACATTCCGTCGTCGAATCAACCGGACATCGGCCGGCGCAGCTATCTGTTCCGCGCCACCGGCTCGATCGTGAAGTTCAAGGGCTTCCTGGTCCTCTATCGCGAAGGCCGCGAGGACGGCGAGCACCGGACGCTCGAGGACGAGCAGGCGCTTCCGGTCGTCGAAGTCGGCGAGAAGGTGCCGTGCAAGTCGATCACGCCGAGCCAGCACTTCACCGAGCCGCCGCCGCGATTCTCCGAGGCGAGCCTCGTCAAGGAGCTCGAGCGGCTCGGCATCGGCCGTCCGTCGACCTACGCGTCGATCATCTCCGTGCTCGCCGACCGGCGATACGTGGAGCTCACGCAGCGCCGCTTCTTCCCGACGGAGCTGGGCGAGAGCGTCGAGAAGGTCATGGTGAAGCAGTTCCCCGACGTCTTCAACGTGGACTTCACGTCGGAGATGGAACAGGAGCTGGACAAGATCGAAGAGGGTGACCTCGGCTGGCAGAAAGTCCTCAAGGACTTCTACTCGCCGTTCGCGGCGCGGCTCAACAAGGTCGACGCGCCGTCGCTGATCGCCGAAGCGTACGACCTGTCGAAGGTCCACGAGCTGCGCTGCCCCGAGTGCGGCGGCAACCTCGAGCCGCGCGGCGGATTCTTCGGGCCGTTCCTCGCCTGCGAGAATCACCCGAAGAAGTGCAAGTACACGCGTCCGATCAAGGGCGAGAAAGCCAAGCCCGTGATGACGGATTACAAGTGCCACGTCTGCGGCGCGCCGATGGTCATTCGCACGGGCCGCAGCGGGCAGTTCCTCGGCTGCAGCACGTTCCCGAAGTGCCGCGGCACGCGCTCTCTCCCGACGGGCGTATTCTGTCCCAAGGACGGCGGCGAGCTGGTGGAGCGTCGCTCGCGCAAGCGCGGCACGGCGTTCTACGCCTGCGCGAACGAGGACTGCGACTTCGTCGCCTGGAACAAGCCGGTCAACGAGAAGTGTCCGGAGTGCGGTTTCGTCGGCGCCGAGATGAAGTTCAACAAGACGCGCGGCGACTTCCGCAAATGTCTCAAGTGCGGCAACGAATGGGACGGGCCGAAAGTGGACGAACCGCTGGACGCGGAGCCGGCGCTCGCCGGCTGAGCTTCGCGCTCGGAATCCTTACGGCAGTGGGAGCCCGCCCTTGACCAGGACCGGCGTCGCTTCGATGCGACGCCGTTTCCGTCTCCCAGCTCGCCGTGCGCGCCGTCGCCCCAGCAAAACAGGCGGTGCCGTCGGACGTTGATCGCGCAGATGTGCTCGAGTCCGACGTCCAGCGCGACGACGTTCGAGACGCCGGGATCTTCTGAGGCGTGGAGGAGCATACGAACGGCCGGACCGGGTTGAACGCGCCGCCCGGCGTGCGAGAATGGTGTGCACGCGGCGCCCGCGGGCGCGCCGGCAAGCTGGCCCTTCGATCGTATCCCCAACAGTAGACGTCGCCCGGCGAAGCGAGGCCGCACGTCGTCGAGAAGATCGAGTTCGCGCGCGAGCTGCGGAGCTGCGTGAACGACCAACGACTCGCCGACCAGCTTGGGTGCCGCATGCCGCTCGGTCCCCGTGCCGTCGCCGAGTTGCCCCGACGAGTTGTTGCCCCAGCAGATACGCCGCGCTCTGCGTCGGTGAGCGCACACTCGTGAATCGGTCCGCTCGACAGCTTTCGAACGCTTCGAGCGTTCCGGCCGCGGCGCGCAGCATCGACGACTGAGGTACGTCGCCCGTTCCGAGTTCGCCGAAGGTGTTGTCTCCCCAGCACCACGCGGCGCCGGCCGCGGTGAGCCCGCACGCGCTGAAGAAATCGGCGACGAGCGAGCGAATCGCACGCTGGTCTGCACCGGCGTCGCGCTGGTTCGGCGCACGTGTGTCGCCGACGCCGAGCTGCCCCTGGCTGTTGGTCGCCCCAGCAATACGCGGCGCCGCCGCGCGTCGAGACCGCAGCCGAACTTGGCGCCGACGGTGATCGACGTGAATCGGATGCGGCGCCGCGACGGCGACCGGGACGGTCCGATAGCTGAGCGGAACGCCGGCTGCGTCGGATCCTCGCCCCAGCACCACGCCGTGCCGCGGCGATCCGAGCGCGCAGGCCGCGAGTACCCAGCCGCGATCGCGGCGAACTTGATGGCCGCCGGCCGTCGGCGTCGGGGACAGCTCGGGAATGAAGGCACGAGTCGCCGAGTTGCGCGCGGAGGTTGTCGCCCCAGCAGTAGGAATTGCCGTCGGTCGTGAGGACGCACGTGAACTGCTGGCCCGTCGCCAGCGCCGTCGCGGCAGTCGGCGTGCTCTGTAGCGACGGTCCGGTGGTGTCGCCGCCGCACGCAGGCGATCAACGTGCTCGCGCCCGCCGCGGCGGCGCAACGGATCCAGCGGTCGAGCGCAACACGAATGGACGTCCAGGGTCGCATGACACGCCTCTCGGTCACGGCGGGGGATCAATCGTAACGAGGCCGTACCGGGCGGCAAGCGGGCGGGTTCATCATTTCCTAATGATCGATTCGCCCTTCTTCACTAGAGGATCGGCTTTTCCGCGTCGCCCGCGCGTGAACAACATGCGTCCGCGTCGCCGTTCCGTCCGTCACGCGGACGACGTTCACCTGATCGGCGAACAGCTCGCATAGCATCTGGTCGCGGAGCGAGACGTGACGCAGCTGCTCGGCGCTGGACCGTGGCCTCGGCGCAAAGCCAGAGCAGGTCTCCCTGACGCCGCGTCCCGCAGTCGCGCATTCGCGAGCGTGCCGCCGCGCTTCGTCGACGATCGAGACCGCGCGCGCCGAGTAGGTCGCGGCGCGCGTCGTCCCAAGAGCCGGTGTCTTCCGGCCGCGTCGAGCGGCAGTCGCCGAAGTCGTCGGCGAACACGCGCACGACGACGCGGAGCGTGCTGCGACGCGCGGTCGATCGTGACTTCCGCCATCGTCGTGTGCAGCGGATGCGCGGCGCTCGGCGCGCGCGGGCCGCCGACCAGCGTCGTCGCGAGCAGCAGCGCCGCTACCACGGACTTCGCTCCACCGCCCAGCGCGACGCGACCGCCACGACGAGCAGCGACACGCCCGACGACCCGCAACGCGAAGCGCCGGCCATCGCGCGCTCGGCTCCTTCGCGAAGGCGATGCCGGCATCGATCGCCGCGGTCGACCAGCGCGAGCGCCAGCGCCGCCGCGCCGAGAATGACGATCTGACCGAGCTCGATTCCGACGTTGAAACCGAAGAGCGGCAGCGCGATGTGCGTGACGAACATCGCACTGAGGTAGTTGGCGAACCCGGCGCCGTGGACCAGCCCGAACACGCCCGCGAACACCGGACGATACCGGCTCTGCATTCGCCGGCTCGGCGGCGAGCGCTGACGATGAGATTCTCGACGCCCGTCGCGACGATCGTCACCGGGATCAGGAATTCGATCACGCGCGGATGGGAAAGCGCACGACTCCGGTGACCGCCAACCCCAAGCGTCACCGAATGGCCGATCGTGAACGCGGTGACGACCCAGAGCGCCTGACGCACGTCGCGCGGGCGATAGATCGCCGCGAGCGCGACCAGGAACAGGATGTGGTCCATCGCCTCGACGTCGACGATGTGGCGGAATCCGAGTTGGATGTACGTCGCCAGCTCGCTCATTGGGCCTCCGACGCCGCCGTCGACGCGGCCGGTTGCAGCGCACGGGCGCGCGCGAACAGCTCGCCCGCCGCTCTCTCGTCGCCGAGCGAGCGCTCGATCACGCGCGGCGTGGTAGAAGAGCTGCGCGTCGCGCGTGCCCTGCGCGAGCGCGTGCGCCATCGCCGCCTTCGCCTCGACGTCGCGACCCTTCGCGTGGAGCGCCCACGCCAACAAGTCGTACCCGTAGATGTCGCGGCGCGTCCGCAGCTCGACGAGCACCTTGCGATACACGCCGGCGACGTGACGATGATGGTCGAGCAGGAAGAGACTCCAAGCGCGGTGGTATGCGCCCGGCTGCTTCAATACGGCGACGTCCAGCGCCCGCGCGTACTCGCCGGACTTCGCGCTGTCGCCGATCGCGGCGTAGGCGTCGCTCAACACGCCGAGCGTCGCCGGGTCGAGCGAAGTGGCGATCGCCTGCTCGCCGGCGGCGATCGCATCCCGCCATTCGTGCCGCGCGGCGGCGAGCCTCGCCGTCGCGGCGAGGAGTCGATAGTCACCGGGATGGGCGGCGAGCCCCGCGCGGTATTCGGAATCGGCCTGCGCGTACTTGCCGCTCCGCAGATCGAGGTCGCCGTTGCGAAGCCAGAACCAGGCGACCTGCTCGCGGGGAAGGTGCGGCGTCGCGAGCGCCGTCTTGAGCGCCGTGCGCATGAGCCAGCGCGCTTCGCCGGTGCGCCCTTCGATCTCGGCCCAGCGCGCGAGACGCGGGGCCACCGAGAGGTCGTGCGCGTAGCCGCCGAGGCTGTCGAACGTCACACGCGCCGAGTCGTACTGCCCCAGCTCCATCTGGATCTCGCCGACGGCGGCGCGGAGCGAGGGAACGTCGGGGTTGCGGTCGCGCAGCGTTCGCGCGATCGCCAGCGCTTCGTCGAACCGGTGCTGCGCGAGGAGGCTCGCCGAGAGCACCTGCGCGGCGGCGTCGTTGCGCGAGTCGCGGTTGCGAACGGATCGCCGCGCGGCGGCTTCGGCGCGGAGCGCGTCGCTCGGGTCGCCGGTCTCGCGCGACCGTTGCAGGTAGAGACCGGCCAGGCGCGCCAGGTCCGTCGCGCCGGTGGGATCGCGGTCGGCGCGCTGTTTGTAGAACTCTATATCCAGGTCGAGAACTTCGCTCTCGCTGAGACGGGGCGCGGCCGGGGACGGTCGTGACCGCCCTCGGACGTGCCCGTGCCCCGCGAGCACCCGACCACCGCCGCGCCGGCCACCGCCAGCGCGCCAAACGCGGCGCGGGCGATGACGAGCGGGCGAAACGAACGACGGAGGCGCGACGGAGGTCGTGTCATGGCTCTACTTCGGATTCGCGAGGTACGGGAACGTCGTCTGGAACGTGCTGTGCGACCCGACGTCGTCCGTGCACAACGGAAGCGTGAACGGCTTGCAGACGAACTGCGTCGGGTCGAGCAGGTCGCTGAAGATGCCGGAGAGACCGACGTCGACGACGTCGTCGGTGAGCTTGCGGCCGCCCCACCCGTTCGACAGCGCCCAACTCAGCCAGCCCGCCGTCGACGTCGCCTTGTCCGTCTGGACGATGAGCATGTCGGGAAGGAGCACCGACGCGAGCGTGTTCTGGAGCGTCGTCGCCTGCGGCCTGAACGCGGCGACGAATCCCTTCACCGTGCCACCGAACGCGGCGGCGTCGCCGTCAGGGCCGATCGAGCCGTGAAAGGGATGGTCCTTCTTCATGAGGAACACCTCGCTCACCAGCGGATTGCCGAGCCGCTGGACCTGGTTGAAGGTGCGGGTCGAGTTGGGCTCGGACCCGTGGTGGCGTTGTCGTCGGAGCACGCCGCGCGTCAGCGCGAGCGCCGCCAGCGCGCCGGCCAGCGCCAGCGCGCGGCCTCCGCTCCGGAGTGAATGCATGGACATTGTGATTCGCCTCTATGCGCGGTGAGTGTGTTGTCGTGAGTTGAGTCGGCGCAGTCAGCGGCTGATCGTGCCCCAGATGCCCAGCTTCGCCGACCCACCCGCCGTGAGCATCGCGGTAGGCAGCTCGACGACGATCGACAGCACGTTGAAGCCCTTGGTGAAGTCCACCGCCGCCGCGGCGCTGCGGAACGAACCCGCGGTCGCCGTGTCGGGAAGCGCGGACAGCGTTCCCGTCGACGGCTTGCGGTCGGGGAGGATGCGGAAGAACTGCTCGAGGTCGATGAAGAACGGTTCCTCGCGCGCGCCGGCGAACACCTGGATGCCGCTCGGCGATCCGAGAACCTGGTTGACCGCGCCCGTGACCGTGCGGGGTCGCGTTGGCGACCTGGTTGTTCATCGCTCCGAGCACCGGCGGCGCGATCGGGCCGCGGACTTCCACCGTCTGATTCGCGCCGGTGCCCTTGAAGACGATCTGGATGACTTTGTCTTCCTTGGCGTCGCCGGTGTTGTCGACCTTGAACTGGTACAGGAGATTCGGGTCGAACGAGGTGGACGGAGTTTGCGCCGGCGTGAGGAACGCCCAGCTGTTGAGCACGAGCGCGATCCGATCGGGCGACGAACCGGGGAACGCATAGACGTCGGTCATGTCCATCGCAGGGTTCAGCTCGACGAGCGGATTGTCCTGGTGGTCCGACGCGCGCGCGATGCCGATGCCGGTGCCGGCAAGGACCGCGACCGTTGCCACGGCCGCCGCCAGGCGCGCCCCTGGCGTGTGCAAGCGAAACCGCATGAAGCCCTCCTATCGGGGGGGAATTGAGCCGGGGCGCGCGGCCGAGGTGCGACGGCCCCAAGCAGTGCACTCAGCCTTTGGGGCCAAGTGCGGAGGGTACGCCGGTCGCGCGAAATCGGATCTCGGGACGGCGATGGTCGGGTGGGTGCCCAGCCAACATGCGCCGGAGGTGACGTGTAGAGCGCGGCGGTGCATCTTGCAGGGGGCCGGGGCACACGGCGCGCCCCTCGCCCGCATCGAGCCATCACGGACACGAGACCGATATGAACCGACAGAGATTGAGTACCCTCGCGGCGGTCGCGCTCATCTTCGCGCCGACGGTCGGGACCGCTCAGAGCACGATTCCCTCGCGGTTGAGCGACAAGGAGATCTGGCAGCTCAACGCCGATTTCTCAGAGGCCGGCGGGTATTTCCGTTCCGACAACCTGCTGTCGAACGAGACCGGCTTTCAGGCGGTGATTCCGTATCTCCGCGGCCTCGTCAAGCCGGGCGGCGTCTACCTCGGCGTCGGGCCCGAGCAGAATTTCACGTACATCGTGTCGCTGCAGCCCAAGATGGCGATCATCTTCGACATCCGGCGCGGCAACATGATCGAGCACCTGATGTACAAGGCGCTGCTCGAGACGTCGGCGGACCGCGCCGATTTTCTGTCGAAGCTGTTCAGCCGGCCGCGCCCGTCCGGGCTCGACACGAGCTCGTCGCCGCAGCGGTTGTTCGAGGCGTACGTCGCGGCAACGCCGGACACGATGCTCTACAAGAGGAACCTGGCGGCGATCAAGTCGCACCTCGCCTCTCGCGGCTTCGCGATGGGCGACAGCGACGTCAAGTCGATGGAGTACATCTATTCGCAGTTCTACGAGGCCGGGCCGCAGATCAACTACAACTTCTCGAATGGCGGCGGCGGTGGGGGGGATTCGGACGCGGCAACATGCCGACGTACGCGACGCTTCAGGTTGCGACCGACACGGCGGGGAAGAACTGGGCCTACCTCGCCACCGAAGCGAATTACCGGTGGCTCAAGGATTTCGAGACGAAGAACCTGCTCGTGCCGGTCGTCGGCAACTTCGCCGGGCCGAAGGCGATCCGCGCCGTCGCGCAGTACCTCAAGGAACATCACGCGGTCGTCGGAGCGTTCTACACGTCGAACGTCGAACAGTATCTCTTTCAGCAGGACGACGAGTGGTCGCGCTTCTATAAGAACGTCGCCACGCTTCCGCTCGACTCGACGAGCACGTTCATCCGTTCGATCGGCGGCGGCTTCCGCGGCGGCTACAACAACGCGCGTCGCCGCAGATGCGCTACGGCGGCCGCCTCGCGTCGGTCACCTCCGGAATTCAGGATCTGCTCAAGGCGTTCAACGACGGCAAGATCCAGTGGTACGGCGACGTCATCTCGATGTCCAAGTGAAGCGAGATCTCTGAGTCAGACTGGTCTCCAGATCTCCGGGGACAGTAGCTGAGCAGCGTGAGCGACCGATCCACATTGTCGGCGGCGGCCTCGCCGGGCAGCGAGGCGGCGTGGCAGCTGGCCGAGCGCGGGCACGACGTCGTCGTGCACGAGATGCGCGGCGTGCGCGGAACTCCCGCGCACAAGACCGACCGGCTCGCCGAGCTCGTGTGCTCGAACACGTTCAAGAGCACCGAGACGTCCAACGCGCACGGATTGCTCAAGGCGGAGATGCGCCTGCTCGGCTCCGTCGTGCTGTGGGCCGCGGATCAGGCGCGCGTGCCCGGCGGGACCGCGCTGGCCGTCGATCGCGACGTCTTCTCGGCCGCCGTCCACGAGCGCGTGACGTCGCATCCGCGAATCACCGTCGTGCGCGAAGAAGTCTCGGAGTTGCCGAGCCCCGGGATCGTCGCCACGGGTCCGCTCACGTCCGACGCGCTTGGCCGAGGCGATCCGGTCGCGACTCGGCGTCGAGTCGCTCGCGTTCTACGACTCGATCGCGCCGATCGTCGCGCACGAGTCGATCGACGAGTCGGTCGTGTTCCGCGCGTCGCGATACGGCAAGGAGACGATGGACGCCGCCGACGCCGAGGGCGGAGCGTATCTCAACTGTCCGTTCACGCGAGAGCAGTACGAGGCGTTCATCGACGCGCTCGTCGCGGCCGACCAGCATCACGGGCACGAGTTCGACGAGGTGCCGTACTTCGAGGGCTGCATGCCCGTCGAAGAGATGGCGCGGCGCGGCCGAGAGACGCTTCGCTTCGGCCCGATGAAGCCGGTCGGGCTGCGCGATCCGCGCACCGGCAGGGAGGCGTACGCCGTCGCGCAGCTCCGCATGGAAGATCGCGGCGGACGCATGTGGAACATCGTCGGATTCCAGACGCGGCTGCGCATTCCGGAGCAGCAGCGCGTGTTCCGGACTGCTCCCCGGCCTCGAGAACGCCGAGTTCCTGCGCTTCGGATCGATCCACCGCAACGCGTACGTCAATTCGCCGGCGTCGCTCAGCGCGCACCTGTCGTTGCGCGACGATCCGATGACGCTCTTCGCGGGACAGCTGACCGGCGTCGAGGGCTACACCGAGAGCACCGCCACCGGACTCCTGGCGGCGATCAACCTGTCGCGCATGCTGTCCGGCGACGCGCCGGTCCTGCCGCCGCCCACGACAATGATCGGCGCGCTGTACCGCTATCTGCGCGAGGCCGACCCGGCGCACTTCCAGCCGATGAACGCGAACTTCGGCCTGCTCGACGATCTGCCGGAGCGCGTGAAGGACAAGCGCGTGAAGCGCGAGCGTTTCGCCGAGCGCGCGTTGGCGGCGATGGCCGAGTGGCGCGAATCGGTGACGCTCACCGCACTGGCGGCGCCGGAGCGGGCATCGGCGTGACCGGCGACGCCGCGAACCACGATCCCCGTCAAATCGACGTCCGCGACTTTCTCGACCACCTGGCGAAGGAGCGCGACGTCTCGCCGAACACGGTCCGCGCCTACGAGCGCGACCTCACGCGAGTTCGTGCGCTTCCTCGGCCGCTACTACTCGGAGGCGAGCGACTGGACGTGGCAGGGTGTCGATCGGCTGGCGATGCGCGGATTCCTCGGCCACCTCGCGCGGCGAAATCTCTCGAAGCGTTCGATGGCGCGAACGCTGTCGGGAGTGCGCAGCTTCTATCGCTACCTGCATCGCAGCGAGGTCGTGGACACGAACCCGGCGCGAGCCGTCGGAGCGCCGCGCCTCGAGAAGCACCTGCCGGCGTATCTCGACCGCGCGCAGATCGATCTCCTGTTTCAGATGGCCGAAGTGCGCGCGTGGGAGGGACGCTTCGTCGACGTGCGCAACCTGGCGATCCTCGAGCTGTTCTACTCGACGGGCATGCGCCTGTCGGAGCTTCAGGGACTGAGCCGCGGCGACCTCGACATGGTGACGCAGCAGGCGAAGGTGCGCGGCAAGGGACGGAAGGAGCGCATCGTCCCGGTGGGCAATCACGCGATACTCGCGCTGCGGAACTACGAGGCGAAACGGGACGAGCTGTTGCGCTCGGTGGGTCGCCAAGGCGACCGGAGCGCGGTCTTTCTCTCACGAAACGGGCGGCGCATCGGCGTGCGGGCCGTGCAGAAGGTCGTGACCGGCTTTCTGAAGCGGATCGACGAGGACGCCGGGCTGAGCGTTCACTCGCTGCGCCACACGTTCGCCACCCATCTGTTGGACGCGGGCGCCGACTTGCGGGCCGTGCAGGAGCTCCTCGGCCACGCATCTGTTTCGACGACGCAGATTTACACGCATACGAGCGTCGAGCGGCTCAAGCAGGTCTACCAGAAGGCCCACCCGCGCGCGTGAGGCCGCATGGGCGGGGGAGAGAAGCCCTCGCCGCCCGCGCTAGGTTACCTGATATGTCGAACGAGAAAGACGGAACGCTCCCCACCATCCGCGCCACGACGATTCTGGCCGTGCGGCGGGAAGGAAAGGTCGCGATCGGCGGCGACGGTCAGGTGACGGTTGGCGAGACGGTGATGAAGTCGCACGCGCAGAAGGTGCGCGTGCTGCACGGCGGCAAGGTGGTCGCCGGGTTCGCCGGAGCCGCCGCCGACGCCATGACGCTGTTCGAGAAGTTCGAGGAGAAGCTCGAGCGCTATCCCGGGAATCTGTCCGCGCGCGGCCGTGGAGCTCGCCAAGGATTGGCGCAGCGACCGGGTGCTCCGCCGGCTCGAGGCGATGCTCATCATCGCCGACAAGGAGCACGGATTCATCGTCTCGGGCACCGGCGAGCTGATCGAGCCGGACGACGGCATCCTCGCCATCGGGTCCGGCGGGTCGTACGCGCTCGCCGCCGCCCGCGCGCTCGCCGACGCCACGCAGCTCGATGCCGTGGACATCGTCAAGCGGGCCATGGGCATCGCGGGCGAGATCTGCATCTATACGAACACGAACATTTCAGTTCTAGAAGCCTGAACCGATGCCGTCCAGTCGTACGCAGCAGGCGCTCGCGCGCCTCGCCGACCTCACGCCGCGGCAGATCGCCGCGGAGCTGGATCGCTACATCGTCGGGCAGGCGGAGGCGAAGAAGGCCGTCGCGATCGCGCTGAGAAACCGATGGCGCCGCCAGCGCGCGCCCGACTCGATTCGCGAGGAGATCTCGCCGAACAACATCATCCTCATCGGCCCGACGGGCGTGGGGAAGACGGAGATCGCGCGGCGCCTGGCCAAGCTGGCCGGCGCGCCGTTCATCAAGGTCGAAGCGTCCAAGTTCACCGAGGTCGGCTACGTCGGCCGCGACGTCGAGTCGATGGTGCGCGACCTGGTCGAGAGCGCGATCGACATGGTGCGCAGCGAGCGCGAGTCGGAGGTGGAGGACCTCGCGCACGAGCGCGTGGACGAACGCCTGCTCGATCTCCTGCTCCCGCCGCCGAGCGCGCAGACGCCGCCCGGCCAGCCTGGCGGCGCGAGCCGCGCCGCCGGCGGGCGACGGCGCGCATGACAAGCCCGAGGCGCCGCCACGGCCCGCGCCGTCGGCGCCCGACCCGGTGGACGACGCGCTCGGTGTCTTTCTCGTGTCGGGCGCCGGCACCGTCACCAAGGAAACCGTGGACGTGGCGCAGGAGCGCTACAAGCGGACGCGCGACAAGCTCCGCCAGTTGCTGCTCGACGGCCAGCTCGAGGAGCGCGAGGTCGAAGTGGAGGTGACGCCGCAGTCCGCGCCGATGTTCGACGTGCTCGCCTCGCAGGGCGCGCCGGAGGGGATGGACAACTTCGCCGACATGCTCAAGGAGATGCTGCCCAAGCGCAAGAAGAAGCGCTCGGTCAAGGTCTCCGAGGCGCGGCGCATTCTCTTCGAGCAGGAGCTCGAAAAGCTGATCGATCTGGAGGACGTGACCGCCGACGCGCTCGACCGCGTCGAGAAACTCGGCATCATCTTCCTCGACGAGATCGACAAGATCGCCGGCGAGCGCTCGCAGGCGGGCGGCCCCGACGTGTCGCGCGAAGGCGTGCAGCGCGACCTGCTGCCGATCGTCGAAGGCTCCAACGTCCAGACGAAGTACGGCATGGTGAAGACCGACCACGTGCTCTTCATCGCCGCCGGCGCGTTCCACGTCTCGAAGCCGAGCGATCTCATTCCGGAGCTGCAGGGCCGCTTTCCGATCCGGGTCGAGCTCAAGCCGCTCACCGAGAAGGATTTCGTGCGGATCATGACCGAGCCGGAGAACGCGCTGACGAAGCAGTACGCCGCGCTCGTCGAGGCCGAAGGCGCGAAGCTCGAGTTCACCGAGAGCGGCATCGCCGAGATCGCCCGCATCGCCGCGATGGTGAACGAGCGGATGGAGAACATCGGCGCGCGCCGGCTGCACACCGTGATGACGACGCTGCTCGAGGACGTGCTGTTCGAGCTTCCCGGATCGCGGGAAGGAGACGATCTCGGTGGACGGCAACGTCGTCCGCGAGCGTTTGAAGACGATCGTGGAGGATGAGGACCTTCGGCGGTATATCCTCTAACCATTATCTTGATCCAATGACCGCCCCCGTTCCTTCCGATTTCCTCGCGATCCCCGACTTCAGTCGCGAGCAGCTCGAGGGTTTGTTCGCGCTCGCCGAGTCGATGCGCGCCGGCAAGTACAAGAAGCGCCCGCTCGAGGGAAAGACGCTCGCCATGATCTTCATGAAGGCGAGCACGCGCACGCGCGTGTCGTTCGAGGCCGGCACGTTCCACCTCGGCGGGCACGCGCTCTTTCTTTCGCCGCGCGACGTGCAGCTCGGCCGCGGCGAGCCGATCGCCGACACGGCGCGGGTCCTGTCGCGCTACGTCGACGGCATCATGATCCGCACGTTCGCGCACCAGGACATCGAGGAGCTCGCGCGCTACGCCGACGTGCCCGTCATCAACGGGCTGACCGACATGCTGCACCCGTGCCAGGTGCTCGCCGATCTGCTCACCGTCCGCGCGGAATTCGGCGAGATCGCCGACAAGAAGTACGCGTGGATCGGCGACGGCAACAACATGGCGAACTCGTGGATCAACGCGGCATACCGGTTCGGGTTCGACCTCGATCTCGCGTGTCCCGAGGGCTACGAGCCCGCCGACCATCTGCTCGCTCGCGCCCAGAAGGCGGCGAAGGTACGTGTTCTGCGTGATCCCGATGGAAGCGGCGCGGGGCGCGCACGTCGTCAATACCGACGTCTGGGCGTCGATGGGGCAGGAGCAAGAGCAGAAGGACCGCGAGCGAGCGTTCAAGGGATTCACCGTGAGCCCGGCACTCATGAAAGCGGCCGACAAGAAAGCGATCTTCCTTCACTGCCTCCCCGCGCACCGCGGCGAGGAGGTGTCCGCCGACGTAATCGACGGTCCGCAGAGCCGCGTCTGGGACGAGGCCGAGAATCGACTCCACGTGCAGAAGGCGATCATGGCCGTGCTGATGGGCGGCGAACGCCGGCGGGGAGCTGCGTGAGCGCGGCGGGCGATCTCGAGGGCGGCCGCGCCCCGGATTTCTCGGGGATCGCCGACGACGGGGAGACGCTCAAGCTCGCGTCCTTTCATGGAAAGACGGTCGTCCTGTTCTTCTATCCGAAGGACGATACCCCTGGCTGAACGGTCGAGGCGTGTTCCTTTCGGGACACCCTCCCTCGGTTCGAGGGACTCGACGCGGTCGTGATCGGCGTGAGCCCGGACTCACCGAAATCACATCAGAAATTCAAGAAGAAATACGATCTTCCGTACACGCTGGTCGCCGACGTGGATCACGCGATCGCCGTCAAGTACGGCGCGTGGGGCGAAAAGTCGATGTTCGGGCGCAAGTACATGGGAATTCTGCGCACGACGTTCGTCATCGATCCTTCGGGCAAGGTCTCGAAGGTGTTCGAGAAGGTGCAGCCGGAAGGGCACGGAGAAGAAGTCGCCAAGTTCCTGGCGGTGGAGAAGGCGAGAACCTGAGACCTACGGCGCCTGCGCTCCCCGGGCGTTTCGCTCCAACCGAAGCAAGAGATGCCGCCGAACATCGCTCCACTCCGGCGCGATGATGCTGTACTGATGCGTATCCCTCGCCGTCCCGTCTCGGCGGGCCATGTGATGGCGCAGCACTCCGTCCTTCTTCGCGCCGAGGCGCTCGATCGCGCGCTGGGACGCGAAGTTGAAGTTGTCGGTGCGCAGGCCGACGACCGCGCACTTGAGCGACTCGAATGCGTGCGTGAGCAGGAGCAGCTTGCACGTCGTGTTCACGTGCGTTCGCTGAAATCGCGCCGCGTACCACGTCCAACCGATCTCCACGCGATCGATCGGCGCCACGATGTCGTGGTAGCGCGTGCTGCCGATGATCTCGCCGCTCGCCGCGTCGCGCACGGCCCACGGCAGCATGTGGCCGTCGCGCTGGCCGGCGAGCGCGTTGTCGATGTACGCGGCCGCCTGGTCGGGCGCGGGGACCGACGTGTACCAGATCTCCCACAGGTTGCCGTCGGTCGCCGCGGTAGCGAGACCGGCACGATGGTCCTGCGTGAGCGGCTCGAGACGAATGCCGTTGCCTTCGAGGACGACTGGGCGGGGATGGATCACGTTGCGATGTGCTGCGATGAAGGCGAGCGAGGCGCCGCGCGCGCGTTGAGCGACGGTTTTCCCTCGGCCGTCCCTGTCGGACGCTCGCGCGCCGTGCTCGATCAGCAAGCGGATGATCGTCGCTTGCTGCGCCTTCGCCTCGGGAGTACCGCTTCCACTTTTCCCGGTCGTCTGAACGGCAAGGTGCAGCGGCGTGCGAGCCGGCGTCATTGCTCGCGCGAGGATTCGCGCCGCGCTCCAGCAGCGCTTGCACCGCGGCAGCGCAGCGGGTGCGTACGGCGACATGCAGCGGTGCGACGCCCCCGGCGGCGAGGCAATTGGGATCGGCACCCGCGTCGATCAACAGCTCGATCGTCGCCGCCTGACGCTTCGGATTCCACGGCTGCCCGCCCGGGCGCGCCCGCGGACGCCGCGTGCAAAGGCTCGGCGCCGCGTCGATTCCTCGCCCGCACGTCCGCGCCGAGCTCGAGCAGCCGACTGCAGATCGGCGGTCCGGTAGGCGGCCGCGGCGAAGTGCAACGCCGTATCGCCCGAATAGACGTATCGCGCTGCCTCGGGAACGAACCATCGCCGCGCGTCCTCCCGGCTCGCGCCGACGACGATCGCGCCTCGCGCCAGTTCGGGCGACGTGCGGAGCGTGCGCGAGACGGTCTGCGCTCTCACCCCGCGCGATGGCGCGGAACAGGTTCGCGAGCGCCGCGGTCCGGATCGTCGCTCACGAGCGTTGCGTTGGCTCCTGATACACGCCGAGAACGTTGCCGCCGGGGTCGCGGAACCTGGCCGTGAGCTCCGGGGCGTCGGCGCCGAGCGGCTGCACGATCGTCCCGCCGCTCGCTTCGATCGTCTTGCACGCGTCTTCGACGCTGTCGACCATGATGTAGACGAGGAGCCCAGGGTTCGTGGACGCCGGGCGCCCGACCACGAACGCGCCGCTGACGGCTCCCGTCGCGTCGTCGAACGCCTGAGTGCCGTTACCGCGCGTCCGCATCCGCCATCCGAACACCTTCGCGTAGAACGACGCCGATTTTGCGACGTTCGAGGCTGGCACCTCGAGATAGCAAACCTTTCCGTGCGTTGCGCTCGCCATCGGGACTCCGTGCTGGCAAGATTTCCCCGCCCACCTCCGGGTCTGAAATTAGGTCGCCTCGGGGCGCGAACCAATCCATCTGCCGGTGACGGCGTAGCCGATTGGCAGCGTCGCAAGCCAACCGACCGTGCCGACGAAACACGCTGTCAATGCGCCGACAAACGCCGTGCCGACGACGATCGCCCAGACTCCGAATGCCGTCTCGACCGTGGTGTTCGCCGGGCCCCTGCTGGCGGCGCGCGCCGCCGCTCCGGGAGCGATCCGTTCCAGCCACGCCGGCGGAGGCAGAGGATGCGCCTCCGACGAGTCCATCGTGTATCGGAAACGGCTGACGGCTCCCGCGTCCAGTCTCGCGCCCTCGATGCCAAAGAACCCGATCACCACCACCCCGACCGCGACCACCGCCGCCGTCCAACTCGACGCTCGAGTCAGCCGCCGGCCTCGTTCACGGGCGATCGCCGAACCCACGCCGACTCCGATCGCCGCGACCAGCGCGCCGCCGAACGTGAACGACGCCGCCAACAACAGCGCGGCGACTCCCGCCACTCCCGCGACGATGCGCTTCGCCTTTGTCCGCCGAATTGGCTGTTGTTCGGATGACTCGGTGTCGAGATTCATTGGCAAGAAAGAGGAAACGGGCGGCCCAATCCCCAGGAAAAGACGACGCCCTCATTCCAAATGTGGAATGAGGGCGCCGTTTCGTCCAATCGGGGGGTCTTCGCTTACGACCCGATCCCCGCCGAGCGGTCGATGCAGGACGAGTTCGAGCCCTTCAGGAACAGCGGGTTGTTCGCCTCTTCCTGCGGGATCGGAAGGTTCACGTCCGTCCCGAAGTTCGCGCCGGCCTTCGAGCTGTTGGTCGGCTCGTAGGGGCCAATCGGGAACACGGCGTCGGCGGTGCGCCCGTACTGCCAGATCAGGCGGCGCATGTCGCCAAGTCGGTGTCCGGTGAGAAACAGATTGAGCGCCCGCTCCGTGAAGAGCAGGTTCTGGCGGCCGCTCGCCGATGACGGGATGTCGGTCGACGTGAGCGCCGGCGGCGGATCCAACGGCTGGCTGTTTGTGCGCGCCGTCGGCCGTGTACGTCAGCGCGTGAGCGCGAGCGTCGTTCAGGTTCGACAGGAACCCGGCGAGATCGCTCGCGGCCAACGCGGCCTCGGCCTGGATCAAACGCGCCTCGGTGCCCAGCGCGAGCGGCGTCGGCGAGCTGCGGTCGCTGTACTTCGTCGTGAGGAACAGCTCCGTCTCGCCGTCGAAGCCCGGGCCGGCGTCGATGATCGGCACGCGCGGATCGCCGAGTGACACGAACGGGAAGGCCGTTCGTGCCCTCCTCGTCGCCGACGGCGAACCGGCCTTCGAGGTAGTTGAAGGCGAAGAGCGCGTTGTTCTGCCGCCCGGTGTTCTCGTCGTGCTGGATGCTGTAGTTGAACGTCGACGGCACCTGCGCGACCGCGGTCGCGGCCTGCGCCGCCTGGTTCAAGTCGAGCAGCGCGCGTCCCTTGCCGATGCGGGCCAGGTTGAGCGCCGTCGAGCCACCGCTCGCCGTCGCCGACGTGATCGCCGAATCGAACTTCGCGACCGCCGCGGTGAGCAGCTGCCGGCCGGTCTGGGGCGCGCCGTAGCTGAACGTGCCGTCGTCGTTCACCTTGCTCGTCGGGACGCCGTTGCAATACGACTCGGCGATCATGACGTACGTGAACGCGGCCAACGCCTGAATCTCGGGGCCCTGCGGATTCGTCGGATCGAACTGGCGAAACCGGCTCGCGACGAGATCGGTGGTGGCGCGCGCGCGCTGAATGTCCTGGAAGGTCTGCAGCGTCGTGCTGGTTGATCGGCTTGGTGGCGCGGCGGTCGACCTCGATGCGGGTGTTGAAGGTCTCGGCGTCGACCAGCTCGTCGGCGAGGAGTCCGCTCATCTGCGCGAGCCCTTCGTTGTTATCGAGCCCGGTGCCATAGCCGCCGGCGTAGCCGATCTGGAAGTCGCCGATCGCGGCCGCGTAGGCCGCAGGGAGCGCCGCTGGCCCGGAGATGTCGGACGGCTTCACGACGTCGGGGGTCGGCGCGACGAGCAGGGTGTCCTGGTTGCACGCCCCCAGGATCGCCACTCCCGCCAGCGCGACGGCCGCGATCGCGCGTCCGAAGTATTTGGAGTGCAGCATTGAAGTTGTCATATGTATGTGATGATCCTCAGAACGAGAGCGCGACACGCGCGGTGAAGTACCGCACCTGCGGCATCGTGAGGAAATCGGTGGTCGTGAAGTTCGCCTGAGCCGCCGTGTTGAGCTCCGGATCGAGCCCCGTGTAGTTGCTCCACGTGTGCAGGTTGCGCCCGGCGATCGTGAGCGTGGCCGCCGCGGCGCGCATCTGCGCCGCGAATCGCTGCGGCAGCGTGAGCGTCAGCGCGACTTCGCGAAGCTTCGTGAACGACGCGTCCTCGACGTATCCGCCGTTGAGGCCGAGCGTCGCCGCGGCGTCTTGCGCCGCCGCCTGCTGGAACAGGTTGCCCGAGTTGGGCTGCTGCACCGGCGCGCCGTTCAGGAAGATCGCGTTCCGGTACACGTTCGTGAGGTTGTAGATCTTCTGGCCGCCGCGGTGGTCGAACGTCGCGGTGATGCGCGCGAATTTTCCGAGCGACAGCGACGGGACGATGTTCAGCTCGACGGTCGGGAACGGCGTGCCGGCGTACGACGCCGAATCGGCGATAGTGTATTCGCACCCCGTGCTGCCCGGGCCGTTGGGGCAGCCGATCATGCCGTCGTGGTTCGCGTCGTTGACCGACGTGATCTGCCGAACGTAGTACGCGCCGAGCGGCAGGCCCGCCTTGAAGATCTGCGTGTCGTCGAAGCCGGTGGTGATCTGCGGCACGGGAACGCCGTTCTCGTCCACGCCGAGCGTTTCGAGCTTGTTCGAGTTCCACGACCCGTTGAGTCGCAGATCGAAGCGGAAAGAATTGCGGTCGAGCAGGTCCATGTCGACCACGGCTTCGTGACCCGAGTTGCTGACGCGGCCGAGGTTCTGGAAACGGCTCGTGGCCGAGCCGAGCGACGGCGGCAGCGGAACGCTCACCAGCTCGTCCCGCGTGATCTTGTTGTAGTGCGTGTACTCGAGGCTCACGCGATCGTGGAAGAGCGCGAGGTCGAAGCCGCCCTCGGTTTCCGTCGACTTCTCGGGCTTGAGGTTCGGGTTGCCCGCGCCGCCGACCGTGAACGCCGGAACGTCGGTGCCGTTCACCGTCACCGCGACCGGGTTGTAGAACTGCTCGGCGGCGAGGTAGCCCGGGTTCTGTCCGGCCGAACCCATCGCCGCGCGAAGCCGCAGCGACGAGATCAGCGAGAGCCTGCTCCGCGGGAAGAAGTCTTCGTCGCTGAGCACCCACGAACCGCTGATCGACGGATAGTAGACGCGGCGGAAGTTCACGCCGAACGCGCTGTTCCGGTCGGTACGCGCGGCCACCGAGAGGAACCGCTTGTCGGCCCAGCCGATCTCTTCGCGGCCGAGGAAGCCCAGCGTCCTCACGTCGCTGTTGGTTTCACCGACCGAGAAGCGCGCCGTCGTTCCGGCCAGGGACGACGTGCCGGCGAGCAGCTTCGCGCCGAACGCGTCGGTGCGCGTGAAGCCCACGTCGGAGTACTGCGTGCCGACCGTGGACACGAAGCGGAAGTTGTCGTAGTGGTACGTCGCGGAGCCGTTGACGTTGGCCGTGTAGTTCGTGATGATCGCGCGCTCGATGCTGCGGTAGCCGTCTTCGCTGGTCTGGTCGACGTCCAGCACCGCCGGCGGCAACGTCTCGTTGTCGTTGCGGTGGTCGACGTCGGCGCCCAGCGTGCCGTTGAAGGCCAGCCAGTTGAGCGGATTCCAGTTGCTCGACACGCCGCCGATGAGCCGCTGCACTTGCTGGCGCGTGTTGATGTTGAAGAACGAGTTCGGATCGATGCCGGGGTTGAAGTACCCGTGGCTGACCGTATCCGCGCCGCCGGAGCACAGCCCCGGGTGCTGCTTCGCGCCGATCGGCGTGCAGTCGGCCGCGCGGCCGAGGAGCGACGCCGAGATCACGCCGAACGAGTTGTTGTCGTTCTGCGGGCGGCGAAGGTCGCTGTTCGTGTAGCCGACGTTCAGGTTCATGTCGAGCGAGCGCGAGAGCTGCGTGCGGACGTTCGTGCGCAGGTTGAGCCGCTGCTCGGCGTTCACCGCGATGACGTTCTGCTCGCGCTGATACTCACCGGAGACGTAGTAGGCCGCGGCGTCGGCGCCGCCGGCGACGCTCGCTCCCGCGAGCCGGCGATTGCCGTCGCTCTCGATTCCCGCCGCCTTGAGCGGATCGTTCGAGGCGACGGAGTCGATGCCGACGCACGCACTGGTGAGGCCGGACGTGCGGCGGGACAGGTTGCAGTTGGTGACCAACGCGCCCGACGACGTGTGGCCGTACGAGCGCAGGTTGAGCGGATAGTCGTTGATGTCCGTCAGGTTGCCGCCCTCGACGAACGCGTCCCACCGCGTCTGGCCGGAGCGGCCGTGCTTTGTGGTGATCTGGATGACGCCGTTCGAGGCCGCCGTTCCGTAGAGCGCCGCGGCCGCGGGACCCTTGATCACCTCGATGCTCTCGATCTCTTCGGGATTGATGTCGTTGAAGCGCGACGGGAGCTGGCCGCCCGTGCCCTGCGCCGACGACTGCGAGGAGTTGTCCGCGCGAATGCCGTCGATGATCAGGAGCGGATCGTTCGAGAGCGAGATGGAGTTCGAGCCGCGAATGCGGATGCGCGAGCCCGCGCCGGTCTCGCCCGCGGCCTGCTGCACCACGACGCCCGCCACGCGCGAGCTGAGCGCGTCGGACAGCGTGCTGATCGCCGCCTTGGGGATGGCCGAGCTGTCGATCGTCGCCGTCGGCGCGCCGTTGGCGCGCTTGAGCTGGGTCTCGCCCGTCGCCGTGATGGTGAGCGCGTCGAGCGTCGTCACGGCGGGAGACATCGTGAAATCCGCCGTCGTCGTGTTCTCACCTGAGACGACGACTGAAGCGCGATGCCACGCCGTATCCGATGCGCTGGACGGCGAGCTGAACGGTTCCGGCCGGCACACCGGGAATCCGGTACGCCCCTGAATCGTTCGTCGCCGCGCCGCGCGTGGTGCCGACGACGCGAATCTGGACGCCGGAGAGCGGTCGGTTGGTCGTCCGCTCGATCACGCGTCCCACGATGGTGCCGGTGCTCTGGGCAAGCGCTGGCGAGGCGAGAGCCAACGCGGCGCCGGCAATGAGAAAACGTCGAACTACAAAACGCATGAGCGTCTCCTTGTTGGCGTGGTCCAACTGCGGTTGTACGAGAAGTGCAATCGTCGTGAGCACAGTCGTGTCCGGAATGTTACAACCTCGCTGACGTCCGGTGTCAGCCGTTACGCATGACCATGTGTCGCGACTCGTCCGTCGTAGCGACGAGTCTGGTTTCCGGCGCTCGGAAGTGTTACAGATCCGGCCGACGTCGCGTCGGAGCCGGATCACGTTGCGATGTCGCCGGAGCGTCCGCGCGTGACTCGGTTGCACGGCCGCTCGAGAAGCTGACGCCATCCGGCTCGCGTCGCCGTGTGCTCCGCGCGTTCACGAGCAGCCGATCCGCGGCGATCGCGCAGAACCCGACGTCGGTAAGCCCTCGCGCTGACGACGGTGCCGCTTGAAGACGTCGCGCCTCCGAGGGCCCGCACCGCCGCGGCCAGTAGGAGCGTTCGACTGGCCGAGACATGGACGGCGCCAAATCCGGTGCGCGATTCCGGGCTTCGTCAGCGCCGGACGGGATCTTGGATAAAACGCGGAAGCAAGGGCGATGTAAACCGACTATCCAAAAGTGACCCTCGCGAGACAAGGTTTAGCGTTTAGTCGATACCCCACCTCGAGGTCGCCCTATGCGCCGTCTCTCTCGGCTCGTCCTCCTCGTTCTGTCGCTTTCGTTCATTCCGCGCGCGCACGCGTGGGGACAGCCTCTTCAAACCGCCGACGAGATCATCGCCCGCTACATGCAGCGCGTCGGGCGGCGCTCAGCGCCTCCGCGCCGTGCTCTCGGTGCGGAGGTACGGCCATTTCTATGGCGGCGGAGGATTCGAGGCCGAGATCACCTACGAGAACGGGCGTCCGAACAAGGTGAGAGAGGAGTTCACCTTCGGCGGACTCACCGGCGTCACCGCGTTCGACGGCAAGAGCGGCTGGAAGATCGAGCCGTGGGCCGGAAAGAAGGACGCGGAACCGCTCGGCGAAGACGAGACGAAAGGCATCGTCGAGGACGCCGAGTTCGACGACCCGCTGTTCAACTACAAGGAGCGCGGCAACACCGTCTCGTTGGTCGGCATGGACCAGATCGAAGGCACCGACGTCTACAAGCTGATGGTGACGCTCGCCAGCAACGGCGACGTGCGCACGTACTATCTGGATGCCGAGTCGTGCGTGCCGATCAAGTACGAGGTGAAGCGTACGGTGCGCGGCGCGGAGCGGTGGTTCGAGGTGGAGCTGGGCGACTACAAGGAAGTGCAGGGCGTGCTCTTTCCGTTCTCCGTTCGCCGTCGGCGCCAAGGGCAGCTCGAGCGCCGACAAGCAGCAGTACTCGTGGGACCGCATCACGGTGAATCCCGTGCTCGAGGAGCGCCGCTTCACGAAGCCGGCGGCGGGCGAGAAGGTCGTCACGGCGGAGAACGTCGGTGCAGTCGGGCACGGCGGGGCCGAGCCCCGCGCTCGTTGCCCGCGTCCGTCGCCGGTCGCGGCCGGCGGCTCGCGCGCAGGACGTCACCGTCATCGCCGACTCGGAGACCATCGCCGGACTCGGCGCGCGCAACATCGGCTCGGCCGCGATGTCGGGTCGCGTCACGTCGGTCGCCGCCGTGCACGAGGGCGACCGTCTCACGGTGTACGTCGGCGCGGCGAGCGGCGGAGTATGGAAGTCCAACAACGGCGGAACGACGTTCCGTCCGATGTTCGACAAGCAGGACGTGCAGTCGATCGGCGCGCTCGCCATCGATCCCACGGACCCCAAGACCATCTGGGCCGGGACCGGCGAAGCATGGATCCGCAACTCGGTCTCTGTCGGCGACGGCATCTACAAGTCCACCGACGGCGGCGAGACGTGGACGAACATGGGTCTCGCGGAGTCCGAGCACATCGCGAAGATCCTCATCGACCCGACGAACACGAGCACGGTCTACGCGTGCGTCCCGGGCAAGGCGTTCAGCGACAGCGACGACCGCGGCGTGTACCGCACGACCGACGGCGGCAAGACGTGGACGAAGATCCTCGCCGGTTCGAATCCGTCGACCGGCTGCTCGCTGATGACGATGGATCCGTCGTCGCCCAAGACGTTGTACGCCGGCATGTGGGACTTCCGCCGCAAAGGATGGACGTTCCGCTCCGGCGGCGACGGGCCGGAAAAGCCGAGCGGGAGCGGGCTATTCAAGAGTACTGATGGCGGCGCGAGCTGGGCGCAGCTCGACGAGAAGAGCGCGAAGGGGCTGCCGGCCAAGCCGTGGGGGCGCGTCGCCGTGACGGTGGCGCCGTCGAAGCCGAACGTCGTCTACGCGTTCATCGAAGCGGTGCCGCCGCTGAACGGCCTCTATCGCTCCAACGACGGCGGCGCGACGTGGGAGCTGCGCGACCGGAGCCAGAACATGCTCTGGCGGCCGTTCTACTTCGCCAATCTCATCGTCGACCCGAAGGACGAGAACCGCGTCTACAAGCCGGACGGCTCGCTCATCATGAGCACCGACGGCGGCGCGTCGTTCAGCAACATCGCCGGCAGCGCGCACGGCGACTTCCACGACGTCTGGGTCGATCCGCTCAACAGCGATCATCTCATCGTCGGCGATGACGGCGGTCTCTGGTACTCGTACGACGCGGGCGACCGCTGGTGGAAGGCGGAGACGCTCCCGATCTCGCAGTTCTACCACGTGAGCGTCGACATGGACAAGCCGTACAAGGTGTACGGCGGACTCCAGGACAACAGCTCGTGGGTCGGCGAGTCGCAGTTCCCCGGCGGAATCGCCAAGGCACAGTGGGAGAACCTCTTCGGCGGCGACGGATTCTGGATGTTCGCCGATCCGAGCGACAACACGTACGTGTACGCCGAGTCGCAAGGCGGCTACATCGGACGGATCAACCGGAAGACGCACGAGATCCGCGACATCAAGCCGCTCCCCAACTACAACGAGAAGAAGCTGCGCTTCAACTGGAACACGCCGATTCATATGAGTCCCACCAGAAGTGGGACGCTCTACATCGGCGCGCAGTATCTCTTCCGGTCGCGCAACCACGGGCAAACGTGGGACCGCATCTCGCCCGACCTCACCACCAACGACACGACGAAGCAGCAGCAGGAGCAGTCGGGCGGCGTGACGGTCGACAACTCGAGCGCCGAGACGCACACGACCATCTTCGCCATCGGCGAGTCGCCGAAGGATTCGATGGTCGTCTGGGCGGGCACGGACGACGGCAACCTCCAGGTCACGCGCAACGGCGGCAAGTCGTGGACGAACGTCGTCGGCAACATCAACGGACTGCCGAAGTCCGCGTGGGTCTCGAGCGTCGAGCCGGGACACTTCAGCGCGGGCACCATCTACGCGACGTTCGATCTCCACACGTTCGGCGACATGCGTCCGTACGCGTATCGCTCGACCGACTTCGGCAAGACGTGGAAGCCGCTCATCGGTCGCCGGTCGCCCGTGCGCGGCTACGCGCACGTCGTGAAGGAGGATCTCGTCAATCCGAACCTGCTTTTCCTGGGCACCGAGTTCGGGTTGTGGGTATCGGTGGACGGCGGCGAGAACTGGGCGCGGTTCAAGGGCGGCAACCTGCCGTCGGTGCCGGTGCGCGATCTCGCCGTCCATCCGCGTGACGACGATCTCGTGATCGCGACGCACGGCCGCGGCATCTGGATCGTCGACAACATCACGCCGCTGCGAAAGCTGACGACGCAGACGCTCGCCCACGGCGGCGCGTTCGTCGAGACCAAGCCTGTCATTCAGGTGCTCTCGTCGTTCGGCGGCTGGGCGAACGGCGACGCGGAGTTCGTCGGCGCGAATCCGCCCGGGCGACGCCGTGATCACCTACTACCTGCAAAAGCGCCACATCTTCGGCGACATGAAGCTCCAGGTCTTCGACTCGGCCGGGAAACTCGTTCAGACGCTGCCGACGGGGAAGCGGCGCGGGTTGAGCCGCACCGCGTGGTCGATGCGCATGACGCCGCCGCGCGTGCCCGACCGCCGCGTCGGCCGCGTTCGTCATCGGCCCGCGCTTCATGCCGGGGCTGTACACCGTCAAGCTCACCGAGGGCGACTCGACGTACTCGACGACACTGCGCGTCACCGGCGATCCGCGCGTCTCGCATTCGCTGGCCGACCGGAAGGCACAGTTCAAGCTCGCCGTCACGCTCTATGACCTGTTGAACCAGATGACGTCGGTCGTGGATCGCATGAACGACGTCCGCGGTTCGCTCGACCAGCGCGGCGACGGTCTCGCCGCGGTCGACACGCTCCTTCACGCGCTCCAGCGTGGCTCCGCGCAAGTCGACACGATGCGCAAGAAGATCGTGGCGACGAAGGAGGGCGGCATGATCACCGGCGAGGAGCGCCTGCGCGAGAACCTCGCCGAGCTGTATGGCAGCGTCGTCGGCTACGAAGGACTTCCGTCGGAGATGCAGGTCGAGCGGACGTCGGCGATCGGACGCGAGCTCGGCGACGTCACCAAGGACTTCGAGAAGTGGATTCAGATCGAGCTGCCGAAGATCAACAAGATGCTCGTGGGACGAGGACTGCCGAAGATCGAGCCCGCGAAAGCGACGCCGTAGGCCAGGTGCAGTAGGGACACTCCGAGGGGTGAGAGGGCAATCCGCCTCTCCGCCGGCCGACACGATTTCCTAACAAGGAAGCGGCTTGCGGGGAGGCGGCGCGATCTGCCCTTTTGTTCGCATGCGAACCCACCTCTCGATTCGGCTGGCTTCGGCCGCCGTCGTCGCCGCCGCGCTGTCCACGGCCTCCGCGCAAACGAAGCTTCTTCGTTTTCCCGACATCCACGGCGACCAGATCGCCTTCTCGCACGGCGGGGACATCTGGCTCGCCAACGTGAGCGGCGGCCAGGCGACGCGACTCACGTCGCATCCGGGCGTCGAGGTGTTCGCCAAGTTCTCGCCCGACGGCAAATCGATCGCCTTCACCGGCCAGTACGACGGCGACGAGCAGGTCTACGTCGTGCCGACGAGCGGCGGCGTTCCGAAGCAGCTGACCTGGTACCCGACCGGCGGGCCGCGCGCCGAGCGCTGGGGATACGACAATCAGGTCTACGGTTGGACGAAGGACGGTTCGCGCATCCTCTTCCGCAGCCAGCGCGCCTCGTGGACGCTCGGCCAAACGCGGCTCTACACGGTGAGCGCCAAGGGTGGATCGGCGGTGCCGCTGCCGATGCCGCTCGCCGGATCGGGTGCCTACTCGCCCGACGGCAAACGCATCGTCTACTCGAAGGTCTTCCGCGATTTCCGCCCCGAGAAGCGCTACGCCGGCGGCCAGGCGAACTATCTCGCCGTTTTCGACTTCGCCAGCAATTCGGCGAAGACGATCAGCAAGGGTCCCCGCGCCGAGCGCGACGCGATGTGGATCGGCAACAAGATCTACTACAACTCTGACAAGGACGGGACGTTCAACCTGTATTCGTACGACGTCCCGACCGGCACCGTCACGCAGCTCACGCACAGCAAGACGTGGGACGTGCGCTGGCCGAGCGCGGACCCGGAGACCGGCCGGATCGTGTACGAGATGGCCGGCGAGCTGTCGATCTACGACACGAAGACCGGAAAGGATTGGCAGATTCACATCGCGGTGACCGACGACGGCCTGAACTCGCGGCCTTCTCGCGTGTCGGCCGCGGGGCAGGTCGAGGCCTTCGGGCTGAGCCCCAAGGGCGAGCGCGCGTTGTTCGCGGCGCGCGGCGACATCTTCACGGTTCCGACCGAGCACGGATACACGCGCAACCTCACGCACTCGAGCAACGCGCACGACCGCTCGCCGGCGTGGTCGCCCGACGGATCGAAGGTCGCCTACATCTCGGATCAGAGCGGCGAAGAGGAGATCTGGGTCGCGGCCGAGGATGGCTCGAGCAAGCCGGTTCAGCTGACGACGGGCGGCAAGGCGCAGCGGTTCGGGCCGACGTGGTCGCCCGACAACTCACGCATCGCGTTCAGCGACAAGGACGGCAAGCTGTTCGTCGTGCGCGTCGCCGACAAGAACGTGACCGAGGTCGCGCACGATCGCGCCGAGCCGCATCGGCGACTACGCCTGGGCGCCGATCGGCAACACGCTCGCGTGGAGCATGACGGACTCCGACGAGGTGAGCTCGTCGGTCTACGTATGGCAGGCGTCGGAGGGAAAGCTGCACCGCGTCACGACGTCCACCTTCAACGAGTTCAACCCGTCGTGGGATCCGGACGGCAACTACATCTACTACTTGAGCAATCGGTTCTACGAGCCGCAGATCTCGCAGGACGAGTTCAACTACGCGACGGTTCGGCAGACGGGGATCTTCGCGCTCGCCTTGAGGAAGAACGTCAAGAATCCCTTCCCGATGGAGAACGACGAGGTGTCGGTCGATACGTCGGCCGCTCGTCCGGCGGCCAGCCCGGCGCCGCCGCCCGGCGGGCCGGCGCCGACGCAGGCCGGCGCGCCCAAGGCGGGGGCGATGGACCCGCAGGAAATTCGTATCGACTTCGACGGCATCGAGGACCGGGTGGCCCGCGTCCCGATCGAGGCGGACAACATCTCACGGCTCGTCGCGACGAAGACCGCGTTGCTGTACGTCGTCAACGGCGCGCAATACTACTCGCGGCAGAGCGAGCGGCGGCCCGTGCTCACGAGCTATTCGCTGAAGGATCGGAAGGCGAGCGTCATCCTCGACAACGCCGGCAACTTCGCGATGTCGCGCGATCAGAAAAAGCTGATCACCAACGCCGGCGGCTTCGCGATCTACGACGTCGCCGCCAACGCGCAGGCGACGCGCAAGCCCGTGTCGCTCGAGGGGCTCCAGGTCGATCGCGTGCCGCGCGAGGAGTGGGAGCAGATCTTCGACGAAGTCTGGCGCCGCTACCGCGACTACTTCTACGCCAAGAACATGCACGGCTACGACTGGCAGGCGCTCCACGACCAGTACAAGCCGCTCGTCGCCTACGTCGACCATCGCGCGGACCTCAACTACGTGATCCAGGAGATGATCTCGGAGTTGAGCGTGCAGCACACCTACATCGCCGGCGGCGACTTCCAGATTCCGGCGCGCACGCCGGTGGCGCTGGCCGGCGCCGAGTTCACGCTGGACTCGGCGAGCGGCCGATACAAGATCTCGAAGATCTACCAGGGCGAGAACGAGGAGGCCACCTACCGTTCGCCGCTCACCGAGATCGGCGTCGACGCGAAGGTCGGCGAGTACGTCCTGGCCATCGACGGCGACGAGCTGCGCGGAGACGACGATCCGTACCGCATGCTCCGCGGCAAGGCGGACCGGCCGGTGACGCTCACGCTCGCCGCGTCGCCGAGCGGCACGGGAAGCCACCGCGCGACCTATCGCCCGCTCACCAGCGAGACCGATCTCGACTACCTCGACATGGTGCTCGCCAACCAGAAGCGCGTCGCGCAGTTGAGCGGCGGCAAAGTCGGCTACATCCACATCCCGGACATGGGCGCGCCGGGGCTGCGCGAGTTCATCAAGTGGTACTACCCGCAGATCCGGAAAGAGGGGCTCGTCGTCGACGTCCGCGCCAACGGCGGCGGCAACGTTTCGCGAATGCTCATCGAGCGCCTGCGCCGGCAGCTGCTCGGCATGAACTACGCGCGCACGAGCGAAATCCCGGCGACCTATCCCGACCAGGTGTTCGTCGGCCCGATGGCGGCGCTTCTCAACGAGTACTCGTCGAGCGACGGCGACATCTTCCCGTACATGTTCCGCCAGGCGAAGCTCGGGCCGCTCGTCGGCAAGCGGTCGTGGGGCGGCGTGGTCGGCATCAACGGCGGCGTGCCGCTCATCGACGGCGGGCAGATCAACGTGCCGACGTCGGCCCTGGCGAGCGCCGACGGGCAGTGGGTCATCGAAGGCCACGGCGTCGACCCGGACATCGAAGTCGAGAACGACGCGGCGTCGGTGATCGCCGGCAAGGACAATCAGCTCGAGCGCGCGGTGCAGGAGGTCATGAAGCAGATGGCGACCGTCAAGCACACGCTTCCGCCGCGACCCGCCGACAAAGTGAGGCCGCGAACCCCGTAGTTCGCTACGTCGCGGCGGGCATGCTGAGCGTGAACGACGAGCCTTTCCCGACGTCGCTCCGCACGCGCAGGTCGCCGCCCATGCCCCGCGCCAGATCGCGGCTGATCGCGAGTCCGAGCCCCGTGCCTTCGGTCGGTCGCGACAGCCCGCGATCGACCTGCACGAACGGCTCGAAGATGGCTTCCTGCTTGTCGCGCGGGATGCCGGCCCCCGTGTCGAACACGCGCAGGAACCGCACGTCGTCGGGCGACCCCTCCCGCGTCGGCGCGTCGACCACGATGCGCCCGCCCGCCGGCGTGAACTTCGTCGCGTTCGACAACAGGTTCAGAAGGATCTGTTGAACCTTGTCGGGGTCGCCCTTCACGGCGGCGCCGTTGGCGATGCGATTCTCGAACGTGAGCCCTTTCGCCGTCACCTGCTGCGCCATCATCGTGCCCACGTCGGTCACGGCGCGCGCCAGGGGCACCGTCTTGATGTCGTATTCGACGCGACGGGCCTCGATCTTGGCGAAGTTCAGCACGTCGGTGATGAGCGACAGCAGGTGCCGCTCGCTCATCTCGACGCGCCGCAGGACCTGGCGCTGCTCGTCGCTCAACGGACCGTGCACGCCCATCGACAGCAACTGCACGTAGCCGGCGATGGCGTTCAACGGCGTGCGGAGCTCGTGGCTCATCGCCGCCAGGAAGTCGCTCTTCGCGCTGTTCGCCTGCTCGGCGGCGGCGCGCGCCAGTCTCCGCGTCTTGCCGTGCCCGCACCTGTTCGGTGATGTCGAGGAAGTAGCACACGACGCCGTAGCGTCCTTCGGCCAACGGGATGCGGCTGATGCGCCACTGGTAGAACTCGGTCTCGCCGTCCTCCGGTCTGCGCGTGACTGTTCCTCGGGGGCGACGTATGGCTCTCCGGTCTCCAGCGTCCGTGCGAAACCGGTCGCACGACCTCGTCGGCGCGAGCCTTCGGCCTCAAGAGGTGCATGACCTCGTCGAAGTCACGCCCTATCAGGTCTGGAATGTCGCCGAAGCTGGCGCGCGCCGTCGAATTCATGGCGGCGAGGCGAAACTCGCTGTCCACCAGGTAGACGCCGATCGGAGCCGCGTTGAACAGCGTCTCGAGCTGTGCCGAACGCTGCTTGATGTCTCCTCGAATCCGCGACAGTTGGAGCGTCCCGTTCACCCGCGCCACCAGCTCTCGCGCCGAGAAGGGCTTGACCAGATAGTCGTTGGCGCCCGCGGCGAGTCCCTCGACGCGCGCCTCTTCGCCGGCCCGCGCCGACAACAGAATGCACGGAATGTCCGCCGTGGCGGGATCGGCGCGCAGCTCCCGCAGCAACGCGAATCCATCCAGGCCGGGCATCATCACGTCGGCCAGCACCAGGTCTGGCGTCTCACGACGCGCGGTCTCGAGAGCCGTCTGTCCGTCCGGCACCGCCCGAACGTGCCAGCCGCGCGCCCG
>CAVPOS010000001.1:0-282452 GCA_963707105.1 uncultured Gemmatimonadaceae bacterium | reverse complement strand
GCCACCGCCGCAAACGTCGCCGGCGTCGATCGGCTTCACGCCGAACAGCATCGTCGCCATCAGCCGCGTGAGCAGGCGGCCGCCGCGCCACGCCGATCGCGACCCCGGCGACGCCGAGCGCCAGGCCCTGGCGCAGCACCATCCCGAGCACACGCTCCGCGCTCGGCGCCGAGCGCCATGCGAATGCCGATCTCGCGCACGGCGTTCGGTGACCGTGTACGCCAGCACGCCGTACGTGCCGATCGCGGAGAGCAGCGAGCGCGACGATCGCGAACACGCCGAGCAGTTGCGCGAGGAAGTGCGGCTGCGCGACCGATTCGGCGAACACGTCGTCCATGCTCGCGCAGCTGCACGATCGGCAGCGTCGGGTCGAGCCGCTCACGACCCTGCGAATGCTCGGCGCGAGCGCCGCCTGTCGAGCGTCGAGCGCACGACGACGTTCATGTTCGCCGGCGCGAAGCCGTCGTGCGCGGGGCAGTCTGCTCGATAGTCGAGGTACAGCTCGGTGCCGGTCTTCGAGTCGACGCCGCCCTGCTTCACGTCCTTGGCGACGCCGATGATCGTGAACCACACCGAGTCGCCGCTCGGGCCGGATGCGGCTGCCCGACCGGGTCTGACGTTCCGATAGTATAGCTTGCGCCGTCGTCTCGTTGATGAGCACCACCGGCGGCGAGAGCGGACCGTCCTGCGGGCCGAACCCGCGCCCCGCGACGATCGGAATGCCCATCGTCGCGAAGTAGTTCGGCGTCGCGTACTGGTAGTAGTCGATGTTGGGCTGCGGTCTGCTCGCCCGGCTGCGGCATGTAGCCCTCGATCTCGGTGTCGTTCGCGTTCACCTGCCGCCGCGGCGGAAGGCCCGACATCGCGGCCGTCGCTCGCACGCCCGGCACCGCCGCGAGCTCGCGCAGCGACGTTGTCGAAGAACGCGCACGCGCCGCACGCGTGTCGCGATAGACGCGCGGCGGCAGCGCGATACTGAAGGTCGTGAGATGCGATCGGTCGAAGCCGGCGTCAACGGCCATCAGATTCCAGAAGCTGCGGATCAGCAGACCCGGCGCCGATCACGAGCATCACCGCGAGCGCCATCTCGGCGACCACGAGCGCGCGGCGCATGCGGCTGCGCGCGCCGACGGTCGTCGTGCGGCTCCCCGCTTCGCGCAGCGCGAGGCCGAGGCTGCTCGACGCTCAGATGCAGCAGCGGCGCGAGACCGAACATCACGCCCGTGCCGACGGCGACGACCAGCGTGAACGCGAGCACGCGGCCGTCGATGCCGACCGCCGCGGCGCGCGGAATGCTTCGCGATCCGGCGGCGACGAAGCGCCTTGAGCCCGACTCGCGCCAGCGCGACTCCGCCGCCGCGCCGACGAGCGACAGTACGAGGCTCTCGGCGATGAACTGGCGGATCAGCCGGCCGCGCCCGGCGCCGAGCGCGGCGCGCAAGCGCGAGCTCCTTGTGCCGAGCCTCGGCGCGGATCGAGCAGCAGGTTCGCGAGATTCGCGCACGCGATGAGCAGCACGAATCCGACCGCCGCCTGGAGCAGCCAGAGCGTCCGTCCGATGCCGCCGACGATGTCCCCCTGCAGGTCGTCGTAGCGGAGACGATGCTCCTTCGGATGCGGCGTGTGGACGAAGCCCGGGCCGCAGCACTCGGACGGCGGCCGGCCGTCGCCGCCGTCGAGGACGTTCCACTGCGCCAGCATCGTCTCGAGATCGCTGCGCGCACGCTCGAGCGAGACGCCGTCCTTGAGCCGGCCGACGAGCGTGAGGTAGTGGCCGCCGCGAAACTGATTGCGGTTCGCCGGATCGAGGATGAGCGGCAGCCACAGCTGCACGCCCTGGTCGTGCACGTCGAATCCGCTCGGCATGATGCCGATCACCGTGCGCGGCGACGCCGTCGACCTGGATCTGCTGGCCGACGATCGGGCGTCCGCCGAACGCGGTCTGCCAGAGCTCGCGCGAGATGCACGACGACCGTCGGTCCGTTGGGAAGCGTCTCGTCCTGCGCGGAAGGTGCGCCCGGCGAGCGGCGGAACCCCCATCGCGGTGAAGAGGCTCGCCGAGGCGATGGCGGACGTGACGCGGCGCGGGCTTTCGTCGGCGCCGACGTTCACCGCGCCGACGGCGTACGCGCCCACTTCCTTGAACGAATGATTGCGCTCGCGCAGCTCGATGAACTCGGCGCCGTCGAGCGGGAAGTGGTCGAGGTCCATCTTCGGAGAACTGGCTCGTGATGTACACGAGCTGGTCCGGCTTGGCGAACGGCAGCGGCCGCAGCACGACGCCGTTGATGACGCTGAAGATCGCGCGTGTTCGCGCCGATGCCGAGTGCGAGCGTGAGCACGGCGGCGAGCGAGAAGACGGGGACGCGAGCGAGGCTGCGCGCGGCCTGCTTGAACTCCTGCGCGACCTGGTGCGGCCAATCGCCGCTCCACATGTCGCTCGTCGACTCGCGAACGGTGGTCTGATCGCCGAACGTGCGCCGCGCGTTGCGCGCCGCCTCCTCCGGCGATTCGCCGCGCGCGATGCGGTCGCGCGTCGCCATGTCCAGGTGAGTCTGCATTTCGGCGTTCAGGTCGCTCATGCGCGACGCTCGGCTCTTCCAGAACATGGTCAGACCTCCTCGGCGCCAGTCGGCGGCACGAACAGCTCGGCGATCGCGTTCGACATCTGCTCCCACCGCGAGCGCTCGGCGGCGAGTCGCGTGCGGCCGGCCGCGGTGAGGCGATAGACGCGCACGCGTTGCTTGTTTTCGGACACCGTCCACTCGGCGTTGATGAGCTTCTGGCGTTCGAGGCGATGCAGCGCGGGATAGATCGCGCCCGCGTCGACCTGGAGGACGCCGCGGGTCGTGGCGTCGATCATCTGCACGAGACCGTAGCCGTGGCGCGGGCCCCAGCGAAGAGTCTGGAGGACGATGAGGTCGAGGGTGCCCTGGAGGAGCTCGATACGGGCGAGGGCGGGTTTCTCGTTGCGCTTGATCACGTCGGCTCCGCGGGCGGGCTGGGTATAAGCAGCTTATGGGTGGGGATATAAGGCGTCAATACCCAAGGGATGAGACGGCGGTGGGTCGATGTAAGGCCTAGTGGAGACCAGGGATGAGACCAGCATCGAGCATCCAGCTCGCAATCCCGTCTGGAAGGGCTTCAACGACGAGACCATCGAGATTCGCAAGATGATCTTCGTGTATCGACGAAAGGTGCTCCAGAGCGCTCGCAACCGAGAGTCTGATGACTGAGTCTCGCGTAGTCCTGAGATCTGGGTCGGGCCGTATTCGCCATTCAAGGCACGTGGAGCCCAAAGCAGTTCCCACGCCTCGCACCCTCGATGCTGAAACCTCGATGCTGGTCTCACGCCTGTCGGTTCTCACTTTGAACCGCCAACCGTGACCCCACGCCCTTCCGCCTTCCATGCAACGTTTCTTTGCGCTCTTTCTGTGACCCCCCGCATTCAGCCCGCGTAGCATTTCTGACATCGTTCGCCCAAGCCCTACGTCAGAGACGCCGCGCCATGAGAGTTTTCGTCCTCGCCATTGCCTGCGCTTTCGTCGCCGCCTGCGACACCGTCCCTCACAACGAATCTCGCCGGCGTCGGACCCAGCCAAGGCTCGGGCTCCGATACCTGCGCCGTTCAGGCGGTGAGCGTCACGCCCGACACGGCGACGCTCCGCGTGGGTCAAACGCTCCAGCCCAGCGCGAGCGTCCAGTCCTGCGCATCGTCGGCCAACGAGGGCGTGCGCTGGGCCTCGTCGGATTCGACGATCGTCTCGGTGGACCCGAACCTCGGCTTCATCCAGGCGCGGCGCGTCGGCAGCGCGATCGTCACCGCTAGCGCGGTCGCCGACGCGAGCATGAGAGCGACGCTTCTGATTTCGGTGACGCCTTAGCGCTGCGCGGCGGCGTCGCGAGCGCTTCGCGGGTCGTTCGCGAGCGTCGTAAGACAATCGTGAACGTCGATCCCGCCCCCGGCTCGCTCTCGACGACGAGATCGCCGTCCATGCCGCGCATGAGATCGCGGCTGATCGAGAGACCCAGCCCGATCCCCTGAGTCGCCGAGGGGTTGAGGTGGCGGTCGACCTGCACGAACGGCTCGAAGATCGAGGCGAGCCTTTCGACCGGGATGCCGCGCCCGGTGTCCTTGCAGAAAAGCCGCACGCTCTGCGCGTCGGCCGCGCTCGTGAGCACCACCGATCCGCCGGGCGGCGTGAACTTCGCCGCGTTGCCGACGACGTTGAGGAGCACCTGACGCAAGCGATCCGGATCCGCCGACACGATCGCGCCGCCGTCGCCCGGAACGTAGTCGAACCCGACGCCTTTCGCGTCGAACACCGCGCGCGCGAGCGTGTGGACCTCGGCGAGCGCGTCGCCGGCGATCACTTGCTGCATGTCGTACTCGAGCCGGCCCGCCTCGAGCTTCGCGTAGTTCAGAATGTCTTCGATCAGAGTGGCGAGGTGCCGCTCGTTCTGGCCGATCCGCGCGAGGTCGGCGTGCTGCTCCGGCGTTATCGGCCCGTGGATGCCGAGCGCCATGAGGTCCACGAACCCGGCGATCGCGTTGAGCGGCGTGCGGAGCTCGTGGCTCATCGCCGCCAGGAAATCGACTTTCGCCGCGTTCGCGACTTGTGCTTCGTGGCGCGCCGCGTCGGCTTCGCGGAAGAGACGCGCGTTGTCGATCGCCAGCGACGCGCGGCCTCGACGGGTCGAGCGAACCCGCCAACGCTTCGTTCACATCGGCCGGCAATCGCTCGACGTCCTCGGCCTGGCGCGTGCGCAACAGCGACCGCACGGTGGCGACGAGCAGCGTCGGGTCGACGGGATGATTCAAGTACGCGTCGGCGCCGCTTTCCAGTCCGAGCGCGTGCGCGCTCGGTTCGATGAGGCTCGCGGAGACGAAGAGGATCGGCGTGGACCGGTGGTCGGGCATGGCGCGCAATCGCCGCGCGAGTCCGAAGCCGGTGATGTCGGGAAGCCGGACATCCAGCACGACGAGATCGGGAGCGGGCGACCGATCGATCGCGGCGAGCGCCTCGCGGCCGCTTCTCGCCTGGCTGACGCGAAACCCCGACTTCGTGAGCACGTCCGCGACGACGAAGCGACTCGCTTCGCTGTCGTCCACGACGAGGATGAGCGGTACCGAGGTGCTACGCATGAGAACCCCTCCGTCCGCACGCTCCAACGACCGGTCCAGTCGCGGGATGCCGCGAGCCCAAACCAGTCCCTTCACCGCCTTTGCAACGAATGCTCCAACTCGGGGGATTTCTCGAAGATTCGCCCAATTTTCTCGAGCGCCGATCCCGATCCTGCTGCGGACGGCGGCGAGCTCGACGCGAGCATGCCTCAGTTCGGCTTCGCCGCGCGACACAACCGGCACGCGTCTCGCTGCGAACAGTCAGATGGGTCTGGCCTCGCGCCGAGGCCGGCCGCCACGCGCACTCCGGAGAGACTCAGATGAAAGCCGCCGACATCATGACGAAGAATCCCTGTTTCTGCTCGTCGAACGACTCGATCACGAGCGTCGCGAAGACGATGCGCGACAACGATTGCGGCGCGGTGCCGATCGTGGACAACGGGCGCGTCGTCGGTATCGTGACCGACCGCGATCTCGTCGTGCGCGGTCTCGCCACGGGAACGAACCCCAACGCGATGGTCGGCGAGATCGCGACGCGCAATCTGTGCAGCGTGCGCACCGACTCCGACGTGAAGGACGTCGAACGCCTCATGTCCGACAATCAGGTGCGTCGCGTGCTGGTGATGGACGGCGACGAGTGCGTCGGCATCGTGTCGCAAGCCGACCTCGCGCGCGCGATCGAGCGCGGCGACGGCATCAGCGATCGCGAAGTGGGAATCGTGGTGGAGCGGATTTCGGAGAAGCGCGGGCGGGCGGCGAGCCGGGGAGATACGAGTCCCCAGGCCCGGCTCTGAAATCGCGCCACCCGTCCAGCTACTTCATCGGGTTCTGATCCAGGTGCATCGCGCTGATCGGGTTCAGCTTGATGCCGATCGAGTAGCGGAACGCGTTCATCCAGTACGTGCGTGCCGGTCGGCAACCCGCCGGTCAGGCGATACGCCGTCATCCGGCTTCGCACGCCCGACACCTCGGTCGTCAGCTGGAGCGATTGCGTGAGAGGAAAATCTAGACCGGCGCCGACGGCGCCGCCGAAGCCGCGCATGTAGCGGCCGACGTCAGAGTAGTCGCTCCCCCCGAAGCCGCCGTTGATCGGTCGGCGCGACGTTCGACTGGTACGAGTCGTACATGTGCATGAACGCCAGGCGCGCATCGAAGAACGGGCGGAGCTCGTGATCGAGCGCCAGCGGAGCGTAACGCGCGCCGACCTCTCCCGTCTCGGTTATCGCGGGGGAAAAGAGGTACGAGGCCGTCATGTCGACGGTCGCCGACCAGTGGTCGGTGTAGCGATAGTCGGCGCGCAGCCCATTCCCGAAGCTCGTGTACCGCGAAAGCTCGGGCCCGGTCGGCACCTGGGCCGTGGTGATCACCGAATACGCCTCGGCCGCCCATCGCGAGCGGCGGTACTGAAGCTGGCGGGCGACCGCGGCTGGTTGCGGCGAAGGTGACGCCGGCCGAACGGGAGGTGGCGCCGGCCGCGGGGGCGCGTGCGCTGGAGGCGACTGCGCGATCAAAGCGGCGGGGACGACGAGCAGGGCGAGGACAGCGACAGCTCGAATGCGCATGGCGGCCTCCGGGTGCGCTCCGGGTACACCGTAAACGGTGCCAGGATCCTAGAGAATTGGCAAGACGACCACACCCGACCGACGACCCCAAACCAACAACGTCAGTTTTTCGCCTGTCCGATTGCTCACACTATTCCGACCGCAGTACGCCCGCCGGATCGACTCGCCCCGCCCTTCTCGCCGGTAGAAACGCCGCCATGGCGCCGACGACCATGAGCAGGACCGGCGCCGCGATGAACGTGATCGGGTCCGCCGCTCCGACTCCGTACAGGAGCGTCCGCAGCACCTGCGCCGCGCCGAGACCGAACAACAGTCCGAGCACGGAGCCGATCGCCACGAGCACCATCCCTTCGCGCATGAGCAAACGCACGATCGCGCTCGGCTGCGCGCCCACGGCGAGACGAATGCCGGCCTCTCGCGACCGGCGCGCCACCGCGTAGCTCACCACTCCGTACACGCCGAGCACGGCGAGCGCGAGCGCGAGCGCCGCGAAGAGCATGAACGCCATCGCGCCGAGCCGCGCCGGCAGCAGCATCGCGGCGAGGTGGCGCGACATCGTCTTCACCTGGATCGCCATGAGGCTCGGATCGATCTCACGCAGCGTCGCGAGCATCTGCGTCGCCGTGCGGTCGGCGTCGCCGTTCGTGCGCGCGATCGAGCCTCACGGTGGCGGAGAATTCCTGCGCGAACGACGTGAAGAAGAACGGCCGCGGCTCCTCGCCGAGGGTTCGAACCTTCGTCGTGTGCGTGACGCCGACGATTTGATACGTCACCGAGTCCGTGTTGAACGTCTGGCCGACGGCTTCCTGTGCCGGGCCAGAATCGGTTGGCCATCGCTTCGTTGATTACGGCGACACGCGGCGCGCCCGGGACGTCGGCGGCGGTGATGCCGCGCCCGCGAACGAGGGTGAGCCCGATCGCGCCGAACAGCCCGGAGTCCGCGGCCGCGAAGTCGACGTCGAACGCGGTCTGGCCCTTGGGAGGCGTCACGCCAGGGACGTGAATGCGCTTTCCCTGCTGGTTCAGCGCATTCAACATCAGGTTGTCGATCGCGCCGACCGTGACGACGCCGGGAATCCTCGCCATGCGATGCTCGATGTTGTCGAGCAGCTGTTGGCGTCTTGTGGAGTCGTAGCGGTCCAGCGGAATCGCCATCCACACCATCCCGGCGGGCGCGGCGCCGAATCCGGGGTTCACGTTCGCGCGTGCCTGGAGGCTTCGCAGAAAGAGCGCGGCGGTGATGAGAAGCGTGAGCGAGACCGACACCTGGCCGATGACGAGCGCGTTGCGCATCGTGAAGCGGCGCTTCGGCCCGCCGTCGGCGTTCTCGTTCTTGATCGTCTCGACGACGCGTCGCGCGCGTCGCCTGAAGCGCGGGCAGAAGCCCGAACAGCACGCCGGCGATCGCCGACGCCGCGATGGCGAAGCTGAACACGCGCCAATCGAGCGAGACGTCGAGGGTGATCGGCAGAGGCAACGGAAGGTCGGCGCGCAGCACGGCGTGGAGCGCGACGCCCGAGACGAGGACGCCCGCCACGCCTCCGACCGCCGAGAGCAGCAGCGACTCGATCAGGAACTGTCGCACGAGCACGCTGCGATTGGCGCCGATCGCGAGACGGATCGCGACTTCCTTGCGACGGTCGCGGGCCTGCGCGAGGAGGAAGCTCGCGAGATTCGCGCACGCGACGAGCAGCACGAGTCCGACGACGACCATGAGCGCCGCCGCCGCGGGGACGACGACGGAGTCGAGCAGCGGATTGACCGCGATCTTTGTCTCCGGGATGACGGTGAGCGACGTTCCCGGCGGGCCAGTTGCTCGGATACTTGCTCGCCATGTCCGCGGTGAATCGGTCGGCCACGGCCTTGGCCTGCACCATCGACGCGCCGGGGGCGAGGCGCGCTTTGAGAAACGCCGAATGGTTGCCGCGCTGCGTGAGCTGGTCGTGCACGTCCGGCTGCAGCTGGTTGATCATCTGGACCGGCACGAAGACCGCGGGCGCGATGCCGTTCACGATTCCCGTGTACGACGCCGGCGCCACGCCGACGATCGTGTACTCCCGCCCCGACAAGCGCATCGTGCGTCCGACGGCGGACGGATCGCTCGCGAACGTGCGCTGCCAGTAGTCGTGCGAGAGGACGACGACGGGATGCGCGCCAGGCGTCACGTCGTCCTGCGGCCCGAGCAGGCGGCCCGCGCGCCGGGCGAAGGCCGAGCAGCGGGAAATAGTCGCCGTTCACCAGCTCGCCCATGAGCGACTCGACGTGATCGCCCAGGTCGTGCGCGGCGACGGTGAACATCGAGATCGAAATCTGGGAGAAGGTCCCCGCTGTCGCGCGCCGGAAATCGACGTAATCCGGATACGAGAACGGCGCGTACGGGAAGTCGGATTGTTTCTGATAGACCTCGGCGATCTGCTCCACGTGCGGAATCGGCGCCTTTCGGAGGAGAATCGCGTTGACGAGACTGAATACCGCCGTGTTCGCTCCGATGCCGAGCGTCAGCGAGAGCAGGGCGACGATGGTGAAGCCCGGGCGCTTGCGGGCGCGGCGAAAGGCGACGCGAAGGTCGGTGGCTAGCTGGTGCACGCGCGGGCTCCGGAGAGGGCTGGGGGAAGGTACGAGCCGGGACGGATCCTTGTTTCAGGCCTGTTTGCGGGGGCGAATCGGCCGCTTGGCGCATTCATCGAAGCAGACCCGCCACGCGATCCGTCGAATCCAGCGACATGATTCGGTGAATCGCCGCTCGAACCTGGGATTCGTGGGCTCCGCCGCCGAAGCGGGCAAGCCGCAGCGGCTTTCGCTTCGAGCTCCGAACGCGAGAGCGAATTCCCCGGATCTCCCTTCGGCACGTCCACTCGCCCGCGAAGCAGTCTTCCGTCCGTCGTCTCGACATCCACGCGACCGAGCCAGCGGCGCGGATAGGCGGCGTCCACCTCGTCGTCGAGAACCATCCGCACCTTCTTGCGAAACGCCGAGACCTCGCGCGTCGTCCAGCGCGTGCTCGAAGTCGTCGAGACTGGCGCTTCCGTGCACGGCGATGAGTCCGAGGACCGTACCCATCGAGAACTTCGCCTGGTGGACGTTCGTCGGCTCGGTCACCTGGCCGAGCACGTCGATCGCGCCTTGATGCACACGCGCGGTGACGCGGGCGATCTGGTCGTGCGACAGGCGCTCCTGCTCCATCAACGACAACAGCGCGTCGGCCGCGGGATGGGTGTGACGGCAGGACGCGTGCAGCTTATAAGAAGTCTCAATCGTCGCCCAGCGCGTGCCGAGTCCGTCGGTCAGCCGCGACGGATCGGCGTCGGTCGACATGCCGGCCGCCAGTCCCTGCGCGCCCTCGAGAATTCGGCGCGCGCCGGTGACGCCCGAGCGGGCGAGATAGGCGGACAGAAGACCGTCGGCCGCCGCCTTCGCGGTGTGCAGTTGTTTCGAGTCGGCCGCGTCGCGGAGGAATTCCCACAAGCCGGCGGCCTGCGTGCCCGCGGAACCCAGCGCATGCTGCGTGGCGTCGGCGTCGAGGCCGAGGAGGCGCGAGACGGCCGCCGCCGAGGCGAGCGTGCCGGCGGTGCCGGTCGTATGAAAGATCTTGTAATGCGAGCGGCCGAGGAATTCGCCGACGCGGATGCCGACCTCGTAGCCGGCGATGGCCGCGACCAGCAGATCGCGGCCTGACGCGTCCTCGGCTTGCGCGACCGCCAACACCGCCGGGAAGACGACGGTCCCCGGATGGAAGACCGCGCCGTTGTGCACGTCGTCCTGCTCGGCGACGTGCGACGCGGCGCCGTTGATGAGAGCCGCGAACAGCGGACTCGTGTTGCGATCACCGGGAATGATCTCCGACGGCCCGTCGCGCGGTCCCATCTCGGCGGCGAATTGCTCGAGCGCGACGACCGGCCGCGCGCCCTTGCCGGCGAGCGCGGATCCCAGCCAGTCGATCATGAGATCCTTCGTTCCGTCGATGACGTGCGCGGGGATGTCGTCGTAGCGCAGGTCGGCCACGAACTCCGCGAGCGCTCTCGTTCCCGTCGAGGTCAATGTCGTTGTCGCCATCTCAGATCGCGCCTCCCGCTCGCAAGCTATCTATAGTTGCGCGATCGTAGCCGAGCTCGGCCAAGACCGCGTCGTTGTGCTGGCCGACCTTCGGCACGGGTGCCATCGCCGGTTCGGCACCGCTCAGCGCCGCGGGCGGGAGCAGCGCGTCGATCTCTCCGTTCTCGGTGGCGATCGGGCGCCAGCGGCGGCGTGCGCGGAGCTGGTCGTGAGCGGCGAAGTCGTGCACGTCGTTGAGGCGTCCATTCGCGATCCCGGCCGAATCGAGCCGACGAACGACGTCGTCGACCGTCTGCGTCTCGAACGTTCGCTCGATGATCCGCGTCAGCTCGGCGCGATTGGCGACGCGACGCGGGTTGTCGGCGAATCGCTCGTCGCGCGCCAGCTCCGGCGCGCTGAGTACCTCGGCGCAGAAGCGCGTCCACTCTCGATCGTTCTGAATTCCGAAGAGCACCTCGCCGCCGTCGCCGGCGCGGTGCGGTCCGTACGGCGCGATCGTCGGATGGGAAGCGCCCGTGCGGGCGGCGGCACACCCGAGTACTTCGCGAAGTACATCGGTTGGCTCATCCATTCGCCGAGCGCATCGAGCATCGACACGCCGACGCGCGTGCCGCGGCCGGTCTTCGCGCGCTCGAGCAGCGCCATGAGTGTTCCTGAGTACGCGTACATGCCGGCCGCGATGTCGGCGATCGACACGCCGGCGCGCGACGGCGTGTCGGCGGAGCCCGTCACCGACAACAGCCCGCTCTCGGCCTGGACGAGCAAGTCGTACGCTTTGCGATCGGACATCGGGCCGCCTTCACCGTAGCCCGAGATGTCGACGACGATGAGGCGGGGGAATCGCTCGCGACAGCGTCGGCCAGTCCAGTCCGAGCCGCGCCGCGGCGCCGGGGCCGAGGTTCTGAACGAACACGTCGGCGCGCGCGAGCAGACGGTCGATCACTTCGCGCCCGGCCGGCTGCGCGACGTCGAGCGTCACGCTCTCCTTCGATCGATTCAGCCACACGAAGTACGACGACAGGCCGTTCACGGCCGTGTCGTATTTGCGCGCGAAATCTCCCTCGCCGGGACGCTCGATCTTGATGACGCGGGCGCCGTAGTCGGCGAGCTGGCGCGTGCAGAACGGCGCCGACACCGCCTGCTCGAGCGAGACGACCGTGATCCCGTCGAGCGGAAGCATCCAGAACGAGCGGGGGAGCCCGAGCACGTGCTCGGCGACGTACGACAGGATGAGGTTCGTCGAGATCGGCGCGACCTGGTAGAGACGCGTCTCGCGGAACTTGCGCTCGACGTCGTACTCGGCGGCGAAGCCGAAGCCGCCGTGGGTCTGAAGACAAACGTTCGCCGCTTCCCACGACGCTTTCGCCGCGAGGTACTTCGCCATGTTCGCCTCGGCGCCGCACGGTTCGTGGTTGTCGAACAGCGTGCATGCCTTCCATCGCATCAGGTCGGCGGCTTCGGTCTCGATGTGGCACTCGGCGATCGGAAACTGCACGCCCTGGTTGCGGCCGATCGGGCGGTCGAAGACGACGCGCTCGTTGGCGTAGGCGGTCGCCTTCTCGACGAACCAGCGCGCGTCGCCGATGCACTCGGCGGCGATGAGCGTGCGCTCGGCGTTGAGGCCGTCGAGGATGTAGCGAAAGCCCTTCCCTTCCTCGCCGATGAGGTTCGCGGCGGGGATTTCGAGATCCGTGAAGAACGCCTCGCTCGTCTCGTGGTTCACCATGTTGCGGATCGGGCGAAGCGCGAGGCCGTTGCCGAGCGAGGCCTTGATGTCGACGAGAAAGAGCGACATGCCGGCCGTGCGTGCGGAGGCGGTGTACGGAGACGTGCGCGCGAGGAGGACGAGGAGATCCGAATGGTGCGCGCGCGAAAGCCAGACCTTCTGGCCGTTCACGACGTAGCGATCGCCGTGCTTGGCGGCGAACGTCGCCGTCTTGGTGGTGTCCGTGCCGGTCGTCGGTTCGGTGACGGCCATCGATTGAAGACGCAGCTCGCCGCGCGCGATGCGAGGCAAGTAGGCGCGCTTCTGTTCCTCCGATCCGTGACGCAGCAGCGTGCCCATGTTGTAGAGCTGTCCGTGGCACGCGCCGGAGTTGCCGCCGTTGCGGTTGATCTCCTCGAGAATGACCGACGCTTCGGCGAGTCCGAGGCCGGCACCGTCGTATTCCTGCGGAATGAGCGCGGCCATCCATCCGGCGGCCGTGAGCGCCGAGACGAACTCGTCGGGGTAGCGCTGCTCGGCGTCGAGCTTTTGCCAGTACGCGCCTGGAAAGTTCTGGCAGAGAGCTCGAATTGCTGCCCGGATTTCTTCGTAGGGTTCGTGCGCCAAGGGAGATCCTTGTGGCGGCGTGCCGGGACGACTGGAACTCAGGCTCGTCGAATATGGCACCGCGAGACGGGCGCCGGGATGCGGTATGGTCTTGCTGGTCGCCAGGCCCGCGACGAGAATCCCGAGGTGGCTGCGAGGAGCAATGGTGGGAGTCGAATTCGTGCAGGCTGACCACGACTGGAAGGCGTGGATCGGGCGGACGCAGACGGCGGCGGATTGGATCACGCCGAGCCGCGTCGCGGCCTGGCACGCGACGCTGGATCATTCCGGCGAGACGCCGAAGGAGGGCGATGCGGCGCCGCTGGGGTTTCATTGGACGCTGGCGCCGGGAGTGGCGCGCGAGTCGGAGCTGGGGCCCGGACGGCCACGCGCGCCGCGGCGGGTTTCTGCCGCCGGTGACGTTGCCGCGCCGGCTGTGGGCGGGGAGCCGCGTGACGTTTCGACCATCCGCTGCGCGTCGGCGAGCGCGTCGAGCGCGCCTCGGTGATCCAGTCGCGTCGAGGAGAAGAAGGGGCGCGAGTCGGCGCTCGTGTTCGTGACGGTGCGGCATCGCTTCAGCAACGGACGCCGGCGTCGCCATCGAGGAGGAGCAGGATCTCGTGTATCGCGATCCGCCGCCGCCTACGCCCCGCGCCGGCGAGCGGCGCGAGGACGTTGCCGGGATGGATCCCACGTGGCGACACACCGTGCGCCCGACCGAGACACTGCTCTTTCGCTTCTCGGCGCTCACGTTCAACACGCATCGCATTCACTACGACCGGCGCTACGCGACGCACGTCGAAGGGTACGCGGGACTCGTCGTACACGGGCCGCTGATCGCGACGCTGTTGCTCGATCTGTTGCAGACGCACGTGACGTCGGAGCGCGTCCGGCGGTTTCACTTCAAGGCGATGCGGCCCACCTTCGACACGTCGGACTTCCTGGTGTTCGGCGCGCCCGGTGACGACGACGGCCACTTCAAGTTGTGGTCGACCGACAACGACGGAGCGCGAGCGGTGGAGGCGGAGGCGTGGGTTTCCGGATGATTGTTCCCGCCGTAGCTTGTTGGCCGGCAGGAGGCTATGGATTGAACGCGTCGTCATTCGCACCGCTCAATGAATCCACTCGCCAGCCGAGGCGACGGTCCCGCTCGGTCCTGGCTGTTCGTCCCCGCCACGCGACCCGACCGTTTCGCGAAAGCCGCGGCGAGCGGCGCGGATCGCGTGATCCTCGACCTCGAGGACGCGGTCGCGCCGGAGGAAAAAGCCGACGCGCGGCGCGGCCTCATGACCGCGACGATTCCGCGCGACGTGCCCGTCTACGTGCGCGTGAACAGCGCGCTCACGCCGTGGTTCGAGGAGGACCTCGGCGTCGCGCGCACGCTGGCGATCCGCGGCGTGCTACTTCCGAAGGCCGACAGCGCCGCGCACGTCGAGCGGGCCCTCGCCGCGATCGCGCCGGAGCACGTCGTCGTCCCGATCATCGAGACCGCGGCCGGGCTGTGGAACGTGCTCGACGTCGCGCGATGTCCGCGCGTCGAGCGGCTCGTCTTCGGCGCGCTCGACTTCACGCTCGACACGGGGATCCACGACGCGCGACGGCGCGTTCGATGCCGTGCGCTCGCGCATCGTCGTCGCGTCGAAGGTCGCCGGCATCGCGCCGCCGGTGGATCTCGTCACGCTCGCGATCGACGATCAGGATCTACTGCGACGCCACGCCGCGCGAAGCCGGAGCTTTGGATTCGGCGGCAAGCTGTGCATTCATCCGAAGCAGATCGCGATCACGAACGACGCATTCCAGGCCGAGCGACGACGAGGTCGCGTGGGCGCGGGCGGTGCTCGACGAGTTCGCCTCGCGGCCCGGAGACGCTGTGTTCCGCACACCGGGGCGAGCTGGTCGACCGACCGGTGATCCAACGCGCGAAGCAGATCATCGAGACGGCCTCGCCGCTGGCGGCTGACGCCGAACGCGCCCCAGGCGTCTTAGCTCGCTTTCGCCAGTGCGCCTCCGAGCGACGCCACCGCTTCCGCCAACTGGCTCGCCGTGAACGGCTTCTCGAGCAGGCGGGCTCCCGTCGCCTTCAGCTCGTCGATCATGCTCGCGTCGTCCGTGTAGCCGGTGATGTAGAGAACGGGCAGCTGCGGCCGGCGCTTGCGGAGCTGCTCCACCAGCGGACGTCCGCCCATCTCCGGCATGACGACGTCAGTCACGACGACGTCGATCGACGCTTCGTACTTTCGCATCAGCTCGAGCGCCTCGACGCCGTGGCGCGCCGAGCGCACGTCGTAGCCGGCCTGCGACAGCACCTCGGCGGCGAAGGCGCGGACGCCGGCGTTGTCCTCGACGAGAAGCACGCCTCGATGCGGCGACCTCGGGCGGTCCGACACCGGTCCACGGAGCGGCGCCCGCGTCGTCGAGCTCGTCGCTCCGCGGCACGCGTCGACGCTCGGCGAGCGGGAAGATGAATCGTGAACGTCGATCCCACATCCCGGCGCGCTCTCGGCCTGGATGTCGCCGAACGACTGCTTCACGATGCCGTACACCGTCGCGAGCCCGAGACCCGTGCCGCGGCCGGGCGGCTTCGTCGTGAAGAACGGCTCGAAGGCGCGCGCAAGCGTCGCGCGCGTCCATTCCGGTGCCGGTATCGCGCACCGTCAGTCGCACGTAGTCGCCGGCGGAGAGTCCGCGCCGACGACGCCGGCGTCGCGTCGCCGGCGCGCTCCGCTCGGTCGGCGAGGTGGCGTTCGCCGTCTCGATCGTGAGCGTTCCGCCGTTCGTCGACTGCATCGCGTCGCGCGCGTTGAGCGCGAGATTCACCAGCACCTGCCCCAGTTGCCCGGCGTCGGCGTAGACGGGCGCAGGTTCGGCGTCGAGGCGCGTGACGATCTGGATGCGCTCGCCGACGGCCGGCCGCATCATGTGCAGCGTTTCCTCGACGACCGCGTTCACGTCGAGCATCGTGGGCGACAGGAGCTGCTTGCGGCCGAACGCGAGGAGCTGCCGGGTGAGCGAGGCCGCGCGATCGGTCGCGCGCGTGATTCCCGCGAGATGCTTGGCTGACCGTGCGTCGGGCTCGCCGGATCCGCGGCGGCGTCCGCCGATGCTGCTCGAGCATGAACACGTGCCCGCCGATGACGGTGAGCAGGTTGTTGAAGTCGTGCGCGATGCCGCCGGCGAGCTGGCCGACGGCCTCCATCTTCTGCGCCTGGCGGAGCCGCTCCTCGAGGAGATGCTCGCTCGTCACGTCGCGAATGGACCCGATCACGCGCTCGGCCGTGCCGTCCGCGGCGCGCTGAACGATCAGGCTCCCGGAGACGTAGCGCGTAACGGTCGTCGGCGCGCCGCACGCGGTACTGAACCGTCGACACGGTCGTCGCGGAGTCGGCCACCGCCGCGGCGACGGAGCGTCGGAGCGCGTCGCGGTCGGCGGGATGGACGCGCTCGAGCCACCACGCGCCGTCGCCGATCTGTTCCGGCGCGTAGCCGAAGACGGACTGCATCGATTCCGTCCACTCGATCGTGCCGCTCGCGACGTGCCAGTCGTAGACGACGTCGCGGGTCGCGCGCGCGACCAGCCGATAGCGTTCGTCGCTGCGCGCCAACTCGTGCGCCATGACGCTCTGCCGCTGCGTCGCGCTGACGAAGAGATGAAGACTCGCGGCGATGATCGTGAGGCCAAGCACCGAGATCAGCGAATTCGGCGAGAGCGGACCGTACTCGACGTGGCCGTTCGAATACCAGAGCGCCGTCGACCCGACCCGCGCGATGGCGAACGACAGCGATGAGCAACCCGAGCTCTCGGCGGGGCACGAAGAGCGATCGGAACTGGAGTCCCGCGAAGAAGAGCGCGATCGCGTCCGACGGCATCGGCGACACCGCCGCGACCACCAGCACGAGCGTCGCGTCGACGGCCCACCCGAAGATCGGAAAGCCGCCGCGCCGATAGCCGTAGATCCACCACGCGCCGAGCGTAGCCGCCGCCGCGGCCTCGACCCACCGCAACGCAGGCGGGAGGTTGGCGTCGACCATGAACAGCACGACGTTGAGAAACGCCAGCCCGGCGGCAAACCAGACCGACATGAGCCGGAAGCGGGGCAGCGGCTCGTGCGGAAGTCTCGGAAGGCGAAGTTTCGGTCGGCCCATACCGTATATGAGGACGAGCGGGTTGGCCGGGGGTGACGGGCCGAGCGTCGCGGGTGATATTCTCGGGCAACCGGAGGAGAACTCGATGAGCGGCAGCGCGACCGAGAGCGTTCGTTCCGACTGGAACAGCCAGGCGAGAGCCTGGTTCGATCAGCGCGAGTCGATGTTCGCGGCGTCGCGTCCGATCCACGAATGGCTGGTGAAGAACCTCGACCCGCGGGCCGGGCAGCGCGTGTTGGAGGTCGCCGCCGGCCCGGGCGATACGGGCTTCCTCGCGGCCAAGCTCTCGGCAACGGGCGCCTCGTCTCGACCGACCTGTCTCCGGAGATGGTGGACGTCGCGCGCAAGCGCGGGGCCGAGCTGGGAATCCAGAACGCCGACTATCGCGTGCTCGACGCGCAGGCGATGGATCTCGCCGACGCGTCGTTCGACGGCGTGCTCTGCCGCTGGGGCTTCATGCTCATGCCCGACCCCGCGGCCGCGCTGCGCGAGTGCAAGCGCGTGCTCGTGCCGGGCGGGCGTCTCGTGTTCGCCGTTTTCACCGGCCCCGAGGAGAACCCGTTCGCGTCCCTCCCGGCGCGAACGCTGATGGAGCAGGGCCATCTTCCCCGCCCGACCGGCGGCTGGCAGCCAGGCATTCTCGCGCTGGCGACCGCGGCGCGACTGCAGTCGTTGCTCGACGACGCCGGCTTCTCGTCGACGCGCCTCGAGGCCGTTGACATGGCGTGGCGGTTCGCCGACGCGAACGCCTATTGGGATTTTCTCATCGAGCTGACGGCGCTCGGTCCGCGCGTCCGCTCGCTGTCCGACGCCGAGCGCGAGGCGTTTCGCGCGACGATCGACCGAGCGGCTGACTCCGTTCACGAGCCCGGACGGCGTCACACTTCCGTGCGCGTTGCTTGGGGCGGCATCGCGGTTCGCTGAGCGCTATCTCCGCCAATGCGGAATCCGTCTCTCGTTGCTCGCCGTACGCCGCGCGCCCTCGCGGGCTTCGCGCTGGCGCTCGTCGCACCCCGGGCCGCCTCGCTCAGGGCTATCCGTTCAGCCAGCGCGGAACCGTCTCGCAGTACGTCGCGCTCACGACCATCACCGTCTCGTACGGGCGCCCGGTCGCGCGAGGGCGGGCGCTGTTCGGCCAGCTCGTGCCGTGGGACAGCGTCTGGCATCCCGGCGCCGACTCGGCGACGCGCGTCGTGTTCGACCACGACGTGAAGGTCGAGGGACATGAGCTCAAGGCCGGCGAGTACTCGCTCTGGCTCGTTCCACGCGAGCATCGCCCGTGGACGGTCATCTTCAGCCGCGCCGCGCACGTGTTTCACAAACCGTATCCGGGCGAAGCGGACGACGTGCTTCGCGTCGACGTCACGCCGGAGCCGGCGTCGGACGTGGAGACGCTGGAGATCGAGTTCCCGCTGGTGCTCCGCGACGAAGCGGTGATGCGGATTCACTGGGGAACGATCGGCGTTCCGATCCGGATCAAGGCGCCGTACAAACCCGACTGAACGCCCAGCACCGTCGTGGCGAATTCGCCACGCCACGTCACCGCGACCTTGACTTGTGCCAGACGTTGGTCGATGCTCCCTCATCGTCAACTCAAGGGTCCTTTCGATGCGGAATGGATACACCCGGTCACTCTCGACCGCGGCCTGGCTCACCACAACGGTCGCCGCGCTCGCGACGGCCTCACCGGCGTCACTCAGCGCGCAAGCAAAGCAGCAAGGCGCCGTCATGAACGTCGCGGCGATCACCGCCGTGCGAAAGGCGCTCGACAAGTACAAGGATCCCATCGCCGCGGTGCGCGACGGCTACTTCTCGACCGTCGGCTGCGTCGATTTCCCGGCGGGCGGTACCGAGCACGGCTCATGGAGTACAAGCCGGGCGCGATGGGCGTGCACTTCCTCAACATGGCGCTCGTGGGCCCAAAGCTCGACTCGACCAAGCCGCAGGTGCTTCTCTACGAGCCGGTCGGCGACAAGCTCGTGCTCACGGGCGCCGAGTGGTTCGTGCCGACCGAACTGTCCAAGACGCCGCCGACCATCCTCGGCCACCAGCTCATGGGCCCGATGGAAGGGCACGCGCCGATCATGCCGGCCGAGCTGCATCACTGGGATCTGCACGTCTGGCTCTGGAAGGACAATCCGAACGGCATGTTCAGCGCGACGAATTCGGCGGTGAAGTGTCCGAAGACGGGCTACGGCTACACGTTCGAGGATGCAGCTCCCAAGATGGTAAAACCGTAAAGGCTGTCGTTTGCAGCCGTACTGGCTGACGGGCATCGCGGATTCGGAAGCGAGCCCGGCCTCGAGCTTGAGCATGAGCAAGAGCCGCGAGCGAAGAGTAAGCCGCCAGCGTTTTCGCAGCTGGCTCACTTCTCCTGCTCGCGGCTCTTGCTCGCAGCCAGGCTCGCGCGACACGGCCGAGATGTTGGACTCGGCCCGCCAACTCAAACTCTATTTTGCCTTTCCCGGTTTCGCGGGCGGCTTCGCGGCTGCCGCCATTCCGGCGACCGTCGCGGAATCCGGGATCGCGGCGACCGACGAGAGCCTCCATGCCCCGGCGCTCCGATAAGGAACTCGGACACCGAACATCATCAGTCTCGTCGTCACTGCCAGCCGAATATCGAACTCGTCGGCGCTCCCGCTCTCACCGGCGCCAGGTCGCTCGGATCACGCCAGAACAGACGCGTCATGTCCGATGCGTAGACTCGAAATACAACTTTCTTGGGCGCGTTTCCAGTCACCGGCACCGCCAGATCCGCGCGCAACATGCGCCGAGAGGTCGGCGGTATGGCGGCGAGCAGGCTCACGCCGACGCTCGCGCGCGCGACCGTGGTCTGACCGAACGGCACGTCGCCCGCCCACGTCTTCCCGATGTCGGTGAAGAACGCCGTTCCCCACTGCGAGTAGCGTCCGGTCGCGAAACGATTCTGTCGTTCCTCGAGGCGCACCACCATGCGACGGCCGCCGGCGATCGCGGCGCCGTTGTAGCCGCGAACACCGGCCATCGGATCGCCGAGAGAGAGTTGCAAGGGCAAACGCTCCCGCCAACCGCCGGAAAATTCCGCGCTCGCCACGAACGTCGCGCCCGGCGACGGCTTGAAGTACCACGCCGATCGGCCGCTCAACACGCCGGCGCTCCAGGAATCTCCGCCGCCGGCCGGCAACTCTTCGCCGCGCATCGCGAGACCGACGAATGACCTCGGCGTTCCCACACCCGAATAGAGATCCAGCGACACGAGCGATGATTGATCCGTCGCCTGCGCGAGACTGAACCCATGCTCGATCGTGCCCGATAGTTGGAACCCGCGCGCCACGTCCTGCTCGCCCAGCAACGCGTCGAACCCGCTCACCCGCATGTAGTCGATCCAGCGAACGCCGGCCGCGAGACCGCCGCGGAACGTTCGATAGGGCGTGTAGCGATTCTTGAACGTGGTCGTATCGCCCAGCAGCAACCCGCTGTCCGATGCGACAAATCCCTCGTTGCCAGGGCGCGCGTGCTCGTACGTGACGACCGGACCGATGAGAAACCCCGCCGACTTCCACGAGAACCGCGCCACCGCCCCGGTCGACCAGATGTCGCGGTCGACCGGTACGATGAAGTCCGCCGCCGCCGCTCGGACGAACGGACGATACGCGTCTTCGTGCGTGCCCCCCATGTACCACGCGATGTGTTCGAGATCGCTGAGGAACGGCCGCGACACGTCGGCCGAGAAACTCCCGCCGAGTGGCTCGCGGTGCGCATCCATCTCCGCGACGACCGGTTGGCCGCCTAGACCGTACTGACGCATCGAGAGCGACAGGCCGTCGCGGTATGCTTTGCCGTCGCGCCACTGTCCCGCGGCGAGGAGACCCGTTCCGCCGATGTTCGAGTTGCCGTACTTCACGTTCGAGAGACCGCCCTTGGTGATGCCGCCGCCGATGACGACGGGAACTTCGTCCACGGTCTCGACCTTGAGCCGCACGCCGTCGGCGCCGTCGCTGACAGCGGTCACGTTCGCCGAGGCGATGTAGGGTTGCGGCGCGAACGACGCGGGCGAGCTCCGTCAGCCACTCGTCCGAGCATCGCTGGTCGACGTGCGCGAGAAGGAACGCTCGAATGCGGCTTTCGTGCGTCGTCCCCGATTGGAAGAGCACGTGCTGCATGAAGCGCCGGACCGCCGATGGATCGCGCCCGACGATCGCCGGCGGTTGCGATTCGATCTCGATGCCGGTGATTGTCTTGCCGTCACAATGGAACTGCGTCGAATCGGGAGTTTGCGCATGGACCGATCCGGCGGAGACCATCGCGACTGCGAGCGCGCGAATCACGCCGGGGCGCAACGCCCACGGACACTTCTTCATGGCCGCCATGTTTCGGGCGTTCTTGCCCGCGGTAGGGAGTGCTAAACTATCCGACGCCGGCGTGGTGGCCGTCAAGCAACCCGCGCCCGTCTTTTTTCGCCCCTACCTCATGGCCACGCTGATCATCGCCTTGGCGTCCCCTCGGGTCGCGTCGTCCGTCGACGACGGTTTGGAGCGGGTCCGGCGGCTGATGGCCGACGCGTCGGCGCAGGGCGCGCTGCTTGTGTGCTTTCCCGAGGCGTATCTCCCCGGACTGCGCGGACAGGACTTCGACGTGCCCGCGTTCGACGCCGCCGAGCAGCAGCGTGCGCTGGCCGCCGTGTCAGGCTGGGCACGCACATTCGGGATCGGCGTCATCCTCGGCATGGAGCGCATCGTCCAAGCTGGGCGCCAGATCGCGGCGTTCGTCATCGATGCGGACGGACGGCTGCAAGGAATTCAAACGAAGAACCAGCTCGATCCGACGGAAGACCGATTCTACGTCCCCGGTGACACGCGCCAGATCTTCGAGGTGAACGGAGTGAAGTTCGGCATCGCGATCTGCCACGAGGGGTGGCGCTACCCGGAGACGGTTCGATGGGCCGCGACGCGCGGCGCGAAGATCGTCTTTCATCCGCAGCTCACCGGAACACACGTTGGCGGACCGCGGCTCACCGAGTTCGGCTCGGCGGACGCGCCGTACTATGAGAAGGCGATGATGTGCCGGAGCGTCGAGAACGGGATCTACTTCGCGAGCGTGAACTACGCTGTTCCGTTCCAGGAGTCGGCGACCGCCCTCATCGACCCGAGCGGTAATTGCCGGGCGTATCTGCCGTACGGCGAAGAAGGCGTGCTCGTACAGCCGATCGACACGGAGCTCGCCACCGGATTGCTCGCGTCGCGATACGCCCCGGATCGATATCGCTCAGGAAACGAACCGGCCGGCGCCTAGACGTCGAGGTTGCTTGACCACGCCTCGCGGCGTGGGAGATATTGGCGCGTTCTCTTTCCAGAGCGCGCCATGCGTCCGACGAAATCAATCGCTTCGCTCGTTGTCGCCGTCCTCGTCCTCTCCGCGTGGCGCACCAGCTCCAACGCGCCGCAAGAAGGCGACGCGTGCATGCTGCTCACCCCGGCGCAAGTGAGCGCCGCGCTCGGAGCGACCGTCGAAGCGGGAAAGCGGGTTGTCTCATCGAGCCCGCGCGTGTGCGGCTGGGCCCCACCCGGCGGACCGCATATCGACGCCAAGAAAGTCACGCTCACGCTAATGACGGTGAAATCCTTCGAAACGAGCAAAACGCCCGTCGAGAGCATCAAGAAGGCTCCGCTGAGTGGCGTAGGCGACGACGCGATCTACATCACGACTGGTGGATTCGGGACCGGCCTCAACGTGAAGAAGGGCAACTCCGCCTTTCAGGTGCGCGTCGGCGGATTCAAGCCGGAACAGGAGAAGGAGATCGAGAAATCCCTCGCGCTCGAGATCCTCAAGAAGCTCTGAGATCGGAAGGCGAAGGCCGTCGCGGCGACTCGATCGCGCGACGAAGAGCGCCCTCGAGATACACCTGCGTCAGTCCGGTCGCCCAGTAGGCAAGATCGTCTCGATTGGGCTGCTCTGTCTCACGCGGCGTGCGCATGTGCGCCGTTCCGTCCATCGACGTGAACTCGATCCACCCTTCCCATAATCCGTCGTCCGCGACACCGCCGCAGGCGCGCGGCGTCCAGCGGGTGCCGTCGCGCGCTACCAGCGAGGCATCGAACTCGACTAAGACTTCTGACATCCTCGCCTCCGATCGGGATTCGTAGGCACCTGCTGCAACGATGACGCCAGCCGAATCGCTCGACACCGATTCGTCGACGGTCCGCTCGGACAGACCCGTCGTTACGCGCGTGTTGCCGAGGCGTGACGCGCACGATCCCAGTCGATCGCGAGAGTGAACGACCCCAGGTCCCCATTTGTTCGCTTGCATCCCCCCCGATTCCTCATGATTCTCGACTGGAGATTCCGCTGTGCGACGCTAGCCATCGCGTCGCTCCCGCTTTTCGCCGGCGCGCTCGCCGCGCAGGCTCCCGCGCTGCCGGACTCTGTCGCCGCCCTCGTGCCGCCACGAACGCCGTTTCCCTCCGAAGCGGCGACGTTAGGGACGACGCGCTTCTCCTTCATCATGTACGGCGACACGCGCGGCCGTCACGATGGGAGCCAGGTGCAGGCAGAGCATCAACTCGTGATCGAATCGATGTTGTCGACGATCAGGAAGGCGGCGACGACGCCCGACGCGATTCGGTTCGTCGTGCAGAGCGGCGACGCGATCCAGAACGGGAGCGTCGCCGCGCAGATCAACGTCAGCTACGCGCCGCTGATCAACCGGCTGATGCGCGAGGGAGACGTGTCCGTACTTCCTCGCGGTCGGAAACCACGACGTCGGCAACTCCGTGGATCTCGCCGACGCCCGTCGCGTGAGCGGGCTGCGGAACTACTTCGCCGCCAACGCGAAGCTCATCCCCGCCGAGGACTCGCCGCGCCGCCTCGCGGGCTATCCGACGTACGCGTTCGGATACGGCAACATGTATTTCATCTCCGTCGACTCGGACATTCCGGACGACACGACCCAGCTCGCGTGGATGCGGTCGCAGCTCGCCGGGATCGACCGGCGTCGGTACACGAACGTCGCCGTCTTCTTTCATCATCCGCCGTTTTCTTCCGGACCGCACGGCGGTGCGACGCTCGAACGGCAGGCGGCCTCGATTCGCGCGAAGTGGATGCCGCTTGTTTCACCAGTACCACGTGCGCCTCCTCCTCACCGGCCACGAGCATCTGTTCGAGCATTGGGTCGAGCGATACACGGACGCGAGCGGCGCGCACCGCATCGACGAGATCGTGTCGGGCGGCGGCGGCGCCCCACTCTATACGTACCGCGGCGAGCCGGACGTCGCGCGCGTACGTCGCCGAGAACGCGGCGGTGAAGGTGTCGCTCGAGCACCTGGCGCGCCCTTCGAGCGATCCGGGCGCGAACCCGTTTCACTATGTCGTGGTACACGTGGACGGCGATCGCTTCAACGTCGAAGTCGTCGGCGTCGACTGGGGAAAGGGGTTCGCGCCATATCGGTCCAGCACGGCGACGCTGAACGATCCGCGGCCAGCCAATCCGTGACGTGCCGCATCAAGACAACGGCGGCGCCGCCCGGGCGCTGACCTCTAGCTGTCGGCGCGCTGACAAACTGGTGCCGGTCGCGTATCGGCTCACCGCGAAAACGCGGCGGTGGCCGTGACCGCGTCACTCCACTACCGTGACCGGTTGATCGCCTGAGCATCGCACGTCGCCGGGTTATTCGGTAGGCGGCGACGTGGCCGCAGGTGTCTTCCCCTGCCCCCGAGTTATCCGATGCTCAATCAGAATTCGCTCATCGATCGCGGTCGGCGCTCGCGCCGGCTCGCCCGGCTGGTCGTCGCCTCGCTCATCGCTCTGCCCGCAACGCTCCTTTCACAATCGACACGAGGGGGCCTCGCGGGACGACTCACCGACACGGTCGGTACGCCGATCTCGGGCGTTGTCGTTCACGTCGTCGGGACCTCCTACGGCGGCGTCTCGGACGGCGCCGGTCGCTATCGCGTCGAGCCGATCGCGTCGGGCTCGTACGTCGTCAGCCTCCGGCGCCTCGGGTTCGCTTCGGACACGTTCTCCGTGACAATCGGTTCGAGCGTCGTGACGATGCCGGATCGCGTGCTGCGCAGCGCGGCCGCGGTGCTGGCCGGCGTCGTCGATCAAGGAGTCGCAGCGGCTCAACGAGACGCGGGAGTCGGCGCTCGCCAAGCGCAATCAGGCCGACAACCTGCATGGTCGTCCAGTCGGGCGACGAGATTCGATCGCTCCCCAACGCGAACGCCGCCGAAGCGCTGGCCCGCATGCCCGGCATCTCGACGGAACGCGACGAGGGTGAAGGAAAGTTCGTGCAGATCCGTGGCACCGAGCCGCGCCTCTCCAACGTGACGATCAACGGCGCGCACGTCCCCGGGCACCGAGGACACCGACCGTGTTCCCAAACTCGACGACGTTCCTTCCGACCTGCTCGGCGCCATCGAGGTGTCGAAGACGCTGCGCGCCGACATGGACGCCGACGCGATCGGCGGCTCGGTCAACCTGGTGACCAAGCTTCCCGAGGGCGCTCCGCGCGGATACATCGCGCTGCAGGGCGGCCAACAGTCGCAGCTCAACGCGCGACAGGGGCAGTGGAGCGCGATGTACGGCGGCCGTTTCGGCGAGGCGCAGAAGCTCGGCGCGCTGCTCGGTTTCACGTTCGACCGCAACAATCGCTCGATCGAGGACGTGGAGCCGGCGTGGAGCGTCGACGGCGATCGGTCGTTCCCCGTGGAATGGGATCAGCGCGACTACCTCTACGGGCGAACACGCGGCGGCGGCTTGGGCGCGTTCGACTATCGCTTCGACAACGGCAGCACGCTCGGGCTGCGCGGCATGTACAGCGCGTTTCGCAACTACGGCACGCGCTATCGCTTCGACGCGGCGGGCGGCGGTGACGATTCGCTCGCGTCCGGCGCGACCGGAATCGCGACGGGAGCGACATTCGTTCGCGAAGTGTCGCACCGCAAGCCGGACGAGCGGATGTACGGCGTGTCGCTCAACGGCCAGTCGCCGATGGTTCCGGTCGCCCTGTCGTACGGCGTCGATTTCGCCGGAACGAGCCAGACCTCGAAGAACTATCGGACGAACGACTTCGAGTACGACGGGCCGGGCGGCGACGGCGTGCCGTTGCGCTACGACGCCTCGGACGTGAACCAACCTCGCTACCGATTCGTGAACCCCGCCGATTCGGTCGCGGCGCTCAACCCCACGAACTACATGCTCACGAAGTACTCGCTCAGCGACGGTACCGCCCTCGGGCGCGACATCGGCGCGCACCTCGATGCGACGTCGCGATACAGCCTCGGCACGACGCCGAGCACGTTCCAGTTCGGGGTCAAGCTGCGACACGAGACCAAGTCGTTCGTGTCGAACGCCTCGTCGTTCGCCGCGACGTCGCCGCTGACGTTGGACAAGGTCCAGAGCAACTACAACGACCCGTCGTTCTACACGACGATCGCGTCGGGCTTTCTCATGGGCCCGCAGCCCAGTTTCGGCGCGATCGAGTCGTGGGAGAATTCGAATCCGGGCGCCTTCAAGAACACGACGAACCTCGTCAAGAACCAGCTCGCGAGCTACGACGGCGGCGAGACGATCACGGCGGGCTACGCGATGCAGTCGTCGGATTTCGGGGCGATGCACGTCAACGTCGGGTTGCGCGCCGAGCTCACGAACTCGAGCTACACAGGGCACGTGGCGTCGAAGCCGCAGAGCGGCGCGACCACGGTCACCACGACGCCCGGATCGCAGAACTATCTCGACCTGTTTCCCGAGCGTGCAGGTGAAGTACTCGCTCGACGACCGGAGCGACATCCGCGTCGCCGTGACGCGCGGCATCGCGCGGCCCAATTACGGCGACCTCGCGCCGCACCTGACCGGCACCGTGTGCTCGTCGTGCAAGAACTCGTTCGGCAACCTGTCGGCGGGCAACCCCGACCTCAAGCCGCAGCGCGCGTGGAACTTCGACCTGCTCGGCGAGCACTATCTCACCGCCGGCGGGCCTGATCTCGGGCGGCGTCTTCTACAAGCAGATCAGCGGCTTCATCTACGATCGCGATTTCGTCTACGACGGACCGGTCACCGAATTCGATGGCTACCTGGGGCACGCGGCCGGACAACGGCGGCAACGCCACGCTGCTCGGCACCGAGGCGAGCTACACGCAGCGGTTGTACATGCTGCCCGGGCTATCTCGCGGGTCTCGGATTCGACGTGAACTGGACGCACGCCGACAGCCGCGCCGAGTTGCTTTCCGATACCGCGTCGAGCGCGGCGACGCTCGGACGCCCGGTCACTCGATTCGCGCCGCTGCCGCGTCAGTCGGAGAACATCGCCAACATCGCCGGCACCTACGACCTCGGTCGCGTGTCGGCGCGCGTGGCGTGGCAGTACCAGGGACAGAGCATCTACTCGTATGGCGACGGGACCTCGACCGCCAACGGCGATACGTACCTCTATTCCCACGCCCAGCTGGACGCGTCGATGGCGATCAACCTGAGTCGTGGCGCGCAGCTGCAGATCCAGGGGCTCGATCTCAACAACGCGATATTCGGATTCTTCAATGGGACGCCCGGCTCCGTGCACGACATTCAGCGCGAGGTCTACGGACGGAGCTTCATCGTCGGAGTGAAATTCGGCTTCTAGACGAAGCGAGCATTCTTCAGCGACGGGCCGGCGCACATCGCGCCGGCCCGTCGTGTTTTTGTCGGCTCCGTGACCTCGATCACACTGGTGCGTCCCGGCGTGGCCCGATTCGCGCGTTGCCGAATGGCCGGAGAACCAATCCACTCGGTGTCGGGTACGGGTTTGAGCCGTCCCGTCTACCGGCGGGGCCGAGTTGTCTCACGCATCACGCAGGAGGCAGCATGCACGTGCGAACTTTTCTCTCCGGCGCGGGTCTCGTCGCGGCGATCGCGCCGATTGCCGTATCGCAGGTGACGATCACGCCGATGGCCGGCGGCTACATCGCGGCGAGTGACGTCGGCAGTTTCGAGCGGAGCGCAAACCTCGTTCGCTCGCGCGACGGCACGCTCTCGCTCGGTGCGAACATCGACTTCGGCATGCTTCGGGGCACCCTGGCCTACGCCTCGGGGACGACGATCAAGAGCGCGAGCAGCCAGGAGCTCGGCAAAGGATCGATGTTCGCGACGACGGCCGATCTGGTTCTGCGGCCGTTGCCGAGGGTCTCGTCCAGCCGTATCGTGATCGCCGGCGCGGGCGAGAAATTCTATCGGTACGACGAAAGCGCCAGCGTCTTCACCGGCGGCAACACCAAGGCCTTTGGACTTGCACGGATGGACTTGGCGCCGACGTCATGATGGGATCGGTCGGCGTCGCGGGAGAGCTCACCGATTTCGTCAGCAAGGGCGCCGACGACAAGTGGAACGTGCACGACGCGTTCTTGATGGTCGGGCTGAAGCTCCGCCTCGGCGGCAAATAGTCGAGCGTCGCCACCGGAACTCGAGCCTCCGTGGCGTAGACCGAAATGGGAACGCGGCACATCCTCGTCGTCACCGGCGCCTCGGGCGCCGGCAAGACCTCCGCCGTGCGGGCCCTCGAGGCGCGCGGCATGGACGGCGTGCGTTGCTTCTACTTCGACTCCATCGGCGTGCCGAGCGAAGAAGCCATGGAGCGCGACTTCGGCGGCGGCGAGCAGTGGCAGGCGCGCGCGACCGCCTAATGGCTGTCGCGATTGGATGCGCTTTCGCGGGACACACACGTCGCGGTGCTCGACGGTCAAACGCGCCCGAGCTTCGTCTTCGACGCGGCGAACCGCGCGCCAGCGAGCGAGCTCCACGTCGTCTTGCTCGACTGCACGACTGAGGCACGATCCGAGCGACTGCGGGGCCCGCGCGGACAACCCGAGCTCGGCGAACGACCAGATGACGAGTTGGGCGGCCGATCTCCGAGGTCAAGCCGATGCGCGGAAGCCGACTGTCATCGAGACGACGACTCTCACCGTCGACGAAGTCGTCGACGAGCTCGCGGCGTTGCTCCGGGCGCTGACGCGCGAAGAAGGTGGTCTTGATGAGGCTCGCTTTCTAATTTTGTGACGGTTCGCCGGGGTGACCGTCTGTGTACCGATGCATCGTTCGCTCCGTATGTTCATCACGTGCTTCGCCGGGTTGATCGCGTTGCTCGCACCGCCCGCGGTTGCCCAGCGGCCGCTTACGCCGGAGGAAACGCGAGCGCTCGACTCGCTCCGCCGGATTCGTGACTCGATCGCGTATGCGCGCGAGCTGGCCACAGCCGACTCGATCGTCCCATCCATTCCGACCGATTCATTGCGCGCGCTGTATCGCGCGGTCGCGACGGGAGCAGATCCGATTGCCGCGATCAAGGCGATTCCGTGCGAGGCGTACAGGCTCTGGCACAAGTACGGCTATCCCGCGGACGTTGCCGAGCAGCGGATCCGCGAGAAAGAGTGGACCGAAGAACACGATGCATCGATCCGACGAGCGTTCGACACGTTATATCATGCCGGTCCATATCACACCGGCCTGACGTCGGCTCTGCCAACGCGTGCCAGTTGCGGAGTGGCTGATGGCGCGCCGCCGGCCCGCGCCTGGGCCCCTGTCGATCCGCGGAGATTCGATCGATTCCTGTCGCGGGGGTTGTCGCGTGATTCGCTGCGCCTCGGACCGACGTACTTCGAGGGCGCCGCATCGATCAGGCACGACGGACAGGACTCGACGGTGGAGTTCGCGGAAAAGGCCAACATCCAGTTCACCTCGGAAATGTTCCTCGAGCTTCGGCTCAACGATTGGACGCGGAAGGACGACATCACCGGGTTCTACTTTCGTCGAAGCGGTCCGCAGCTCTTGCGAGCCGGGACGTACCCGATCGTCGGCATCGCGGAGTCCTTCGAGACGCGGCCCGAAGTGAACATCTTCATGGCCTACGGGCTGTCGGAGGTGCCTCGTGGCCACTTCGGAGGGTACCCGCGAATTCGGGGCACGGTCACGCTCGACCGCGCGTGACACATCTGGCGCGGCGGGCCATCTCGCGTTCTGGGACGAAGCAGATGACCCGCCCCCTGGCTGGTGGCAGCGGAACATCGCGTCGTGCCGCTGGCTGCAGCAGTCCGCTGAAGCGCCCCGTTGGCGGATGAGCTTCACGTGCGTGCTACGTTTCGGGCACGTTATGACAACGGCGGCGAGCAGCTTAGCCGATCCGTGAGCCACTTCGAGCTCTTTCCGCGCCGGCTCGAGCACTCGGATCCGGCGCCGGACACGGCACTCATCGCGAGACATTTCTTCCTCGACGAACGCGAGCCGTGTGAGAAGCTGCCGGTCTACTCGCGCGAGAGCGTCTTGTCGTCGCTTCCACCGACCTATCCAGGCGTTTCGGCGCGCGCTCGGCTGAACATCGTCACCGACTCGACCGGTCGGGCGCGACGAGGCATGCTGGTGATGGCGATCGAGGATACCTCGTTGGCCGGTACGTTCGGGCTGCAGACCGGTCTCCGGTTCGAGAAGACGGCGCCCGATCAACTCATCGGACGCGTGCGCTGCACCCTGACGCTCAGAAAAGAGCACTAGAAATCCGTGCGGCCGCGGAGTTGTCCATCCGCTTGGCGACGGGCGTCCTCTTAGATTGGTCTCCACGCCGATGGAGATCCGCGACCCGAAGGTTTTTCTCGACTATCACGCGCGAATGCACGAACGGACAGTGCGCGTGATCGACTGCATTCCTCCCGCCGATCTCGATTGGGCCCCGGGTACCGGGCGTTTTTCGTTCGCTGACATGATTCGCCATCTCGCGGGCATCGAGCGGTACATGTACGCCGAGGCGGCCGCGGGGAGACCGAACCGCTATCCAGGGCACGGCCCCGACCTCGCCGACGGACGCGACGCCGTGCGCGCCTACTACGATCGCCTGCATAGCGAATCGCGCGAGATCTTCGCGTCGCTGATGCCGACGCGTACCAGCAGCGGGTCGCGACCCCGGCCGGAACGACGATCACGCTCTGGAAATGGCTGCGCGCCATGCTGGAGCACGAGGCGCACCACCGCGGCCAGCTGTACATGATGCTCGGGTTGCGCGGCGTGCCGACGCCCCCGATCTACGGCTTGACCTCCGAGGAAGTTCGCGATCGTGCCGCGAAGTAGCGCCCCGCCGATCCAGGACGAAGCGTACCGGCCCGGCATTCTGGCGATTCCGCAGTCCGCTGCGTAGCCTTTCCTCACGCACGGAAGCACCCCAGGGCGGGCGACGTGGACCGCCCCCGCACACATACCATAGAAACAGTCAGGACCGCCATGAAGAGCCCGCTCATTCTGATCGCCGCGATTCCGGCCTTCGTCGTTTCCGCCGCCGCGCAACAACCGACGGCCACGGATCTCGCCGCGTGGAAGCGGCAAGCGCAGAACGTGACGATCACGCGCGACGATTGGGGCATCGCGCACATCCACGGCAAGACGGACGCGGACGCGGTCTTCGGCCTCGAGTACGCGCAGGCCGAGGACGACTTCAATCGCGTCGAGACGAACTACATCAACGCGATGGGCCGGCTCGCCGAGGCGGAGGGCGAATCGCAGATCTATCGCGACCTGCGCATGAAGCTCTTCATCAATCCGGACACGCTCAAGGCGCTCTACGCCAAGAGCCCCGATTGGCTCAAGAAGCTCATGAACGCCTACGCCGACGGGCTCAACTTCTATCTGGCGACGCATCCCAACGTCACGCCGCGCGTCATCAAGCACTTCGAGCCGTGGATGGCGCTCTCGTTCACCGAGGGGAGCATCGGCGGCGACATCGAGAAGGTGAACCTCAACCAGCTCGAGGCGTTCTACGGCGGCCACGCACCGGCGAGCACGTCCGGCGATGAAGAAGAGGAATTGTACAAGGAGCCGAGCGGCTCGAACGGCATCGCCATCGCGCCGGCGAACACCGTCAACCACCACGCGCTGCTGCTGATCAATCCGCACACGTCGTTCTTCTTCCGCTCCGAAGTGCAGGTGACGAGCGACGAAGGGCTCAACGCGTACGGCGCGGTGACGTGGGGGCAGATCTTCATCTATCAGGGCTTCAACCCGCACGTCGGCTGGATGCACACGTCGAGCGGCGTCGACGCCGAGGACGAATTCCTCGAGACGGTCACGAAGAAAGGCGACGGCTACGTCTACAAGCACGGCGACAAGGAGCTGCCCGTCGTCTCGTCCAAGATCACCGTGCCGTACAAGACCGCGTCGGGCATGGCGACGAAGGATTTCACCGTCTACTACACGCAGCACGGCCCGGTCGTCCGCGAACTGAACGGCAAGTGGGTCGCCGTCGCTCTGATGAACGAGCCCGTGCAGGCGCTCACGCAGTCGTACACGCGCACCAAGGCCACCGACTACAAGTCGTACCGACAATCGTTCGAGCTGCACACGAACTCGTCGAACAACACGATCTTCGCCGACACGCAGGGCGACATCGCGTACTTCCACGGCAACTACATCCCGAAGCGCGACCCGAAGTTCGACTGGACGCGTCCCGTCGACGGCAGCGATCCGGCCACGGACTACAAGGGTCTGCTCTCGGTGGACGAAACGCCGCACCTGCTCAACCCGGCGAGCGGCTGGATCTACAACAGCAACAACTGGCCGTGGTCGGCGGCGGGGCCGTCGAGCCCGAAGCAGTCCGACTTCCCCGCGTACGTCGAGACCGGACGCGCCGAGCAGCCGCGCGGGTACCACGCGCTCAAAGTGCTGCCGGGTCGCAAGGACTTCACGATGGACAACCTTCTCACGACGGTCGCGTTCGACAGCTACATGCCGTCGTTCGAGAAGATGATCCCGCCGCTCATCAAGGCGTACGACGCGACGCCCGCGTCCGATCCGGTCAAGGCCAAGGTCGCCGACCAGATCGCCGTGCTGCGGCCGTGGGACTATCGCTGGGGCGCCAACTCGGTGGCGACGTCGCTCGCCGTTTTCTGGGGCGAGGACGTGACGCGCCGCGTCAGCACGGGCCGACGGGGGCGGCGGCGGCGGTGGCTCGGCCGAGGATCTCGTCGCCGCCGCGCCGGCCGCGACGCTGCTGCAATCGCTCGCCGCCGCCAGCGACAAGCTCACGGCCGATTTCGGCACGTGGAAGACGCCGTGGGGCGACATCAACCGCTTCCAGCGGATCAACGACGACATCAATTCGAAATTCGACGACGCGGGACCGAGCATTCCGGTGCCGTTCGCGTCGGCGCGGTGGGGGACGCTCGCGTCGTTTGGCGCGCGCGCCTATCCGAACACGAAGAAGTGGTACGGCACGAGCGGCAACAGCTTCGTCGCGGTCATCGAGTTCGGCGACAGCGTGCGCGCGCGCGCCGTGACGGCGGGCGGCGAGAGCGGCAATCCGTCGTCGAAGCACTTCAACGACGAGGCGACGCGCTATGCCAGCGGCAACCTGCGCGAGGTGTACTTCTATCCGTCGCAGCTCAAGGGGCACACCGAGCGCGCGTACCACCCGGGAGAGTGACGGTGCCACGCGCCGCCGGAACGTTCGACGTCAAGCTTACGCCGCAACCGACCGGCGTCGCGGGAGATGCCGTCGGTCGCTTTTCCATCGACAAGCGTTTCGACGGCGATCTCACGGGCAGCGGCAACGGCGAGATGCTGAGCGCCGGTTCCCCCACCAAAGGATCGGCGGGATACGTCGCGATGGAGTGCTGTGACCGGAACGCTCGACGGACGCGAGGGCACGTTCGTTCTCCAACACACGGCCACGATGCACCGCGGGAACAGTCAGCTGTCGATTCAGGTCGTGCCCCAATCGGGCACGGGCGGGTTGGCCGGGCTGAGCGGGACGTTTGCCATCGTCATCGCCGATGGCAAACACTCATATCAGTTCGACTACGAGCTGGCCGACGGCTGAGCCGTCTCGACGCCGCGCGCTGAAATCCGCGAGGGGACGCCGTCCGCTCGACTCGCGCGCGCGCCCGGGGCGGCCCTTGGCACCTCGAGGGTGAAGCTCGACCCTTCTCCGGCGACGCTTTCCGCCGTCAGCTCACCGCCCATTCCGCGCGCGAGGTCGCGGCTGATCGAGAGACTCAGCCCCGTCCCGTCGAGATGGCGCACCGTCCCCTCCGGCTCCTGAGCGAACGGCTCGAACACCCGGCGAAGCCGCACGGCCGCGATGCCCAGTCCCGTATCGCGAACCGTCACCACCAGCGCGTCGCGCTTCGCGGACGATTCAGCGACGCTGACCGTGAGCTTGCCGCCCGCTCGTGTGAACTTGACGGCATTCGTGAGCAGGTTCAGCAGGATCTGCCGTACCTTCTCGCCGTCGACCGCGGCGATGAGCGGCGGCGCGTCCGACGGCGGAAGCTTCAGCTCGCACGTGAGCTCGCCGCGCCGTATCAGCGGCTCGAATCCATCCACGACTTCCTTCACGACGGCCGACAGATCGAGCTCCTCGGCCGCGAACTCCATCTGTCCGGCCTCGAGGCGCGCCAGGTTGAGCACGTCGTTCACCAGCATCAGCAGGTGATGCTGGCTGCGGGCGATGCGGGCCAGCGCGTCGCGCTGCGCGGCGCTGACGGGCCCGTGCAGCTCCAACTCGATCAGCTGGACGTGCCCGCCGATCGCGTTGAGCGGCGTGCGCAGCTCGTGGCTCATCACTGAGAGGAATTCGGCTTTCGCGCGGTTCGCCGCCTCGGCTTCGGCGCGTGCGTCTCGCTCGCGACGCAGGAGACGCTCGCGCTCGACGCTCGCCCGTTGAAGTTCCTCCTCGATCACCTTTCGAGCGACGAGCGCCTCGCGTAGCCGGGTCTCGAGCACCTTCCGCTCCTCCAACTCCCGCTCGAGCTTCGCCGTTCGTTCGACAAGCGACCGAATCGGCCGATCGTCCGACTCGGCGATGGGCTCGATGGGCCCCGCCCTGTCGTCGGCCGAGCGGATCTGCTCGAGAAACTGCGCGGCACGCTCGGCCGATCCCGTGACCGTCAGGAACTCCCCGCCCACGTCGCTCGAGAGAACGAGCAGCGGTTGTGCGCCGGTCAGCTCGCCCCATAGCTCCTCGAGACGCATCGCCGCTCGAGTGTTGCCGTCCTGCCACAGCAGGCTGACCATCTCGCCGAAGGCGCGTACAGCGCTTCCGTGGTTCGCTGAGCACAACCGCTCGACGGCCGCGCCGACCGAGTGGCTGAACTTGTGCGCGTCGGGCAGGCCCCCGACCATGAATGTTGCGAGCGTCGCGCGGGCGTCGAGCAGCGTGATCCGCGACTCCCGTTCGAGATAGTCGACGTCCAGCCCCCGCTCCCGCAGACACTCACACATCGCTTCGCGCCGAGCCGGCGTGGCGAACACCACCGCCGGTTCGCCGGACGCGATTCCGTCGGCGAGGAACCCGGCGGCGGAGACCGTCAGTGCCGCGTCGTCCTGGCAATAACGTAGAACGTGCGTGGAACGCGAAAAAAGATCGTCGGCCGGCCGCGATGCCACACCAGAAATAGCCGCTCGCGCAATGCCAGAATTCATGTCCAGTCCTCGCCGCCTCGCGGCTCCACGACCCTCGCGCCGACGTACGGTCGATCCGAGCGAGTACCCGGCTCGACGCGGCGCGAGGAACGTGATAGTAATCAATCTCTCCGAGCGTCGCGCGTCAGGCGAGTTCGGCCGTGAGCGGGGCGACATCGAGAAACCCGGAGGCGTCTCATCGCGAAACACATTGCGCTGCTCCGCGCCATCAACGTCGGCGGGCGCACGGTCAAAATGGATCACTTGCGCGAGCTCTTTGCCGAGCTCGGCTTTCGCAACGTCGCCACGCTCATCGCTAGCGGCAACGTCACGTTCGACGCCAGCACGGCCGAAGCCGCCAAGCTGGAATCCAAGATCGAGCGGCATCTTCACACACGACTCGGGTTTCTGAGCGAAACGTATCTTCGCTCTCGCTCGGACATCGAGGCTGTGATCGCGCACACCGCGTTTCCCGCGGCGACGGTCAAGTCCGCTCACGCGCTCTGGATCGCGTTTCTGAAAAGGGATCCGACCCGGACCGCGATCGAAACGCTCATGGCCGTGCGATGTCCGACCGACGAGTTCCACGTCCACGGGCGCGAGGTCTATTGGCTGCGCCGCGCGACGAGCACCGAATCGAAATTCACCGGCTCGCTGGACAAGATTCTCGGCATGCCGGTGACCGCGCGCAACATCACGACGGTTCGAAAGCTCGCCGCGATGTAGCGCGCGGCCGGCAGGCTATTTCGTGATCTGAAACTCGAAGGGCATTTCGGCGAGCGCGCGCACGCGGTGTCCGCCGAGCTCGGCCGGCTTGAACAGAAACCCGGGAAGCGCGTCGCGCACCGCGCGTGTGAAGAGATCGTGCGTGCTCGCCAGCACGGAAACACTGCTCATCTCGATCCGGCCGCTCGTGTCCACCGTGAAACGAACGAGGACGCGCCCGTCGATCGCCGCCTGCCGCAGCGACTCCGGATACCGCGGCTTTCCCGACGCGAGGATTCGCGCCTGCAGATCGGCGCCGACCCATTCACGGGGTTCGTTCGGCTCCGCTCCGTCGGCGATCGCGTGTGCCAGCCCCGGACCGGCGTGACCGATGACGATACTGTCGAGGCCCCGGCCAAACGACGAGTCGATCGGCGGCAGGTGGTCGGAGATTGTCAGCGGCGGGTCGATGCGGTGAATTCGAATCGCTGTGTTCATGACCGGACCAGGCGCGACGTCTCGAATCGTCGCATGGTCCACCGGCCGCGGCGGCGGCGGTGGCGGGTTCTTGAAACGCAACAGGACGGGCTCCGGCCTTTCCTTCGACACCGCCTTTCCGTGAACTGTGCCGGCGGTGATCGCGCCAATGATCGCCATGTGCACCGCAATGCTCACCGCCGCACCGCCCGGCCGGCGTCGTCGACGCGCTCTGGACTCGAGGAGCGTTCCAAACATGCTGGTAGCCTCCACAATCGGGTGACTGCCGAGCGGCGAGTTGTCGCTCGGCGCCACGTTACCACTGCCCGATTGCGCCCCGATTGGCGGGTGATGAGGCCGTCGTGAGTCCTCGATGACGATCGCATCGCCGCCCGATGAGCGGCGCCTGATCTTCCAATTACGGCGGGATTAAGGCGGCGACGCCGGCGGCGGCAAGCCGTTTTGATTCCACGAGATAGCGCCCGAGAGACCGCCAGCTCCCTTCCGTTGAATCGCGCGCGTCGCCATCGTCAATCGCCCACGCGGGACCTCGCAAACACCGACCGCCGTCGCGCATGTCGTCGCCTTCGCCCTCGTCAGTCAGTTCCAAGCTGGGATTTCGCATCGCCCCCGCACCGCCTCGGCTCCCCGACGCGCTCGTCGAGCGCTTCCGCGGCATCGCCGCGGCGAACGTCGCCGACGCCATGGGGCGATTCAACTTCATGGATCCAGGAATCCTGTCGCGAACGGGCTTGTCGCTCTGCGGCCGCGCGGTGACCGTGCGCTGCCGGCCCGCCGACAATCTCATGGTTCACAAGGCGCTGCAGGTCGCCGACCCAGGAGACGTGATCGTCGTCGCGACGTGCGGCAACACGACGAGCGCCGTGTTCGGCGAGCTGATGTGCCATACCGCGGCCGCGAAGAAGATCGGCGGGATCGTCGTCGACGGAGCGATTCGCGACGTCGACGGCATTCGCCGACTAGGCATGCCGGCCTTCAGCCGATCCGTCAGCCCGGGTGCGTGCGACAAGGACGGGCCCGGCGAGATCAATCTCCCGATCGCGTGCGGCGACACGGTCGTGATGCCGGGCGACCTCGTGATCGGCGACAAGGACGGCGTCGCGGTTGTGGCGCGCGACGACGCGGAGGCGGTTCTCACGCTGGTCGGCGAGCTCATGGCGCGCGAGACCGCGCGCATCGCCGAGATCGGCCGGGGCGTGCTGTACCGCGCGGAGATCGACGAGTCGCTCAGAAAGAAGGGCGTGATCGAGTGACGGCGTATTCGGGAGGAGCCGGCGACGAGCCGTTGCTCCTCATGACGCCCGGTCCCACGCGGGTTCCGGAGCGCGTATTGCGCGCCGGCGCGCGCCCGATGATCCACCATCGCACGCCCGAATTCTCGCGCGAGCTCGCCGTCGCGCTCGAGCTGCTCCGGCCGGTGTTCGGCACCGCCGAGACGCCGCTGCCGATCCACACGACCGGCCGCGGCGCGCTCGAGGCGGCGATCTGCAATCTGTTCTCTCCCGGCGACGAGATCGTCGTCTGCTGCAACGGAAAGTTCGGCGAGATGTGGGCGCGTCTCGCCGAGTCGTACGGCGTCGTCGCGCGTCGCGTCGCGACGCGTTGGGAGCTCGGCGTAAACACGGGCGAGCTGGAGTCCGCGCTCGACGACCATCCACGCATCCGCGCCATCGCGCTCGCGTTCGGCGACTCGTCCACCGGAGTCGCGAACGACGTCGAGGCGGTCGCGCGCATCGCGACGGGCGCGGGACAAGCTCGTGCTCGTGGACGGCGTCTCGTCGATCGGCGGCATGCCGTTCGCCTTCGACGAGTGGGGAGTGGACGTCGCGGTCACCGCGTCGCAGAAATGTTTGATGTCCGCGCCCGGACTCTCGTGGGCGGTGCTCAGCGACCGCGCCTGGTCCGCGTGCGAGTCGTCGAAGCTGCCGAGGAGCTACTGGGACTTCGCGGCAGTGAAGCGCGCGGTCGGCAAAGCGCGGCCCGAGACACCCGGCACGCCTCCCGTCGCGATCGTGCTGCAAGTCGCCGAGGCGCTGCGCATGATCCACGAGGAAGGTCTTGATGCGGTGTACGCGCGGCACGCGGCGCTCGCCCGTCGGGTGCGTGAAGGCGTTCACGAGCTCGGACTTTCGCTGCAATGTCCCGAATTGCCCCGGCTCTCGGCGACGATGACGGCGATCGCGCTGCCCGCGGGCATCGACCCACGCGCGTTGCGAGAGCGAATCAAGGCGCGCGGCATTCTCACCGCCGGTGGACTCGGCCCCTTCGAGTCGGTCGGATTCCGAATTGGCCACATGGGCGACATCCGCATGGCCGACGTCGAGCGCACGTTGGATGCGTTGCGGCCACTCGCTCGATGAGTTGCGCGTCAACGCAGCCGGCGCGCCGGCGCACGAGTCACGGTCCGAGCGGGCCGTCGCGTCGTGAGACTCGAGCGGAAGATCCTGCTCGGGCTTCGGCGCCGGCGTGCGTCGTCGGGCTCGTCGCGCGCGCGCCGGGAATGGCTTCGTTTGCCGTCGCTGTGTCGTACCTCGAGCCGGTGGGCACGGTGTTCATCCGGCTGATCACGATGGTCGTGGTGCCGCTCGTCGTCGCCAGCGTCTTCGTCGGCGTCGCGTCGCTCGGCGACATCCGATCGCTCGGCCGCGTCGGCGCGAAGACGCTGATCTTCTTTTTCGGCACGACGCTCGTCGCCGCGCTCATCGGACTCCTCGTCGCGACGACGGCGAACGTCGGGGCGGGCTTTTCGATTCCAAGTCAGGACGCGGCGACGTCAGCAGGCGGCCGGCGCGACTACGCCCGCGGTGCCTGGCGTCGTGCAGACGCTGATCAACCTCGTGCCGCAGAATCCCTTCGCCGCCGCGGCGCAGGGCGGCGCGGATTTGCTGCCGCTGATCGTCGCCGTGTGCTTCTTCGGCGCGGCGGCGACAGTCGTCGAGCGCCGAGCGGCGCCAGCCGGTCGTGCGTTTCTTCGAGGGCGTGAACGAGATGGCGATGGTCGTCGTCGGCTGGCTGATGCGGCTCGCGCCGTACGGCGTCTTCGCGCTCATTGCCGCCGCCGTCGCGCGATCCGGGCTCGGACTGCTCGACCAGCTGCTCGCGTTCGGCGCGGTAGTGGTCGTCGCGCTGCTCGTGCACGCCGTCGTCGTGCTCGTGCCGATTCTGCGCCTCGGAGCGGGCCGTCCGCTCGGCGAGTTTTTCCGCTCGACGTCTGACGCGCTCTTCCTCGCGTTCTCGACGGCGTCGTCCAACGCGACGCTTCCCGTGAGCATGGCCGCGGCGACAGGATCGCCTCGGCGTCCCGAGCGACATCGCGAGCTTCGTCTTGCCGGCCGGGGCTTCGCTCAACAAGAACGGATCGGCCGCGTACAAGGCGGTCACCGCGGTCTTCATCGCGCACCTGTACGGGCTTCCGCTCACGGCGGGCGCGATGATCACGATCGTCATGATGGCGACGGTCGCCGCGTTCGCCGGCGCGGGAGTTCCCGGCAGCTCGCTCGTCACGACGCTCATCGTGCTGAACGCCATCGGGCTCGGCCCGCGCGCCGCCGCCGGGATGGCGCTCGTCGCGGCCATCGACCGCCCGCTCGACATGTGTCGCTCGGCGGTGAACACGATGAGCAACCTCGTCGGCGCGGCGTGGGTCGCGCGTACAGAGCGCGTCGGCGCGACGACCGCCGCGGGAGACGAGCGACCGCGTCGGCCATCGAACCGACCGCCGCGCCGGCGAGCGAATGACGGTCGCTCGCGGCAAGACGATCAGCGAGAAGATTCTCTCGGCCAAGTCGGGCACCGACGCGCGTGCCGGCGACGTCGTCGTGTGCGACGTCGATCTCGTCATCGGCACCGACGCGTCCACGCCGATGACGATCGGCTACTTCGAGAAGATGGGCGGCGAGCGCTTGTTCGACGCGAGCCGCGTCGTGTTCTCGCTCGACCACTACTCGCCGCCGTCCACGCCGAAGACCGCGGCGTTTCACGACCAGGTTCGCGCGTTCGCGCGCCGACACGGCGCGACGGTGTTCGAGGTCGGCGAGGGCATCAGCCACCAGGTGGCGCCGGAGCGCGGGCGCGTGCTGCCGGGCGATCTGGTCATCGGCGCCGACAGCCACACCGTGACGGTCGGCGCGCTCAACGCGTTCGCGACGGGCCTCGGCTCATCCGACATCGCGGCGGCGCTCATCACCGGACGCACCTGGCTTCGTGTGCCTGAGACGATTCGCGTCGAGCTCACCGGCGAGCGGGCGTCCGGGCCTCGCCGCGAAGGACGTCGGCTTGGCGATGATCGCCGCGCTCGGCTCGGAGGGCGCGAACTATCAAGTCGCTCGAGTTCCACGGGCCGAGCGTCGGCGCGTTCACGCTCGACGAGCGAATGGTGTTGTCGAATCTCTCGGTCGAGGCGGGCGCGAAGGCCGCGATCTGGAACGTCGATGCGGCGACGAACGCGTATCTCTCGGAGCGGGTGGACGGGTGGACGACGGTGGACGGACGCCTCGGACGTCGAGACGTCCGACCGCTGACTCCGACGCTTCATACTCCCGCGAACTTCGACTCGACCTCGCGACGCTCTCGCCGCGCGTCGCGGTTCCGCACGACCCGACCGACGTCGTGACCGTCGCCGACGCGGCCGGCACGCCGGTCCACATGGTGTTCCTCGGCACGTGCACCGGCGGACGCGTCTCCGATTTTCACGAAGCGGTTCACGTGCTCGAGCGCGCGGGCGGGCGTGTCGCTCCGGGCGTGCAGCTCGTCGTGACGCCGGCGTCGCGCGAGGTGCTGCTCACGCTTGTCGACGACGGCACGCTCGCCAAGCTCACGGCGATGGGCGCGATCGTCACCACGCCGGGCTGCGGCGCGTGCTGCGGAACGAGCGGCGCGATCCCGGGCGACGGAATGAACGTGCTCTCCACGGCGAACCGGAACTTCAAGGCGCGAATGGGCAACGCGACCGCGTCGATCTACCTCGCGTCGCCGGCCACCTGCGCGGCGTCGGCGGCGACCGGACGCATCACCGATCCGCGAGAAATCGGATGACGATGCGGACCTTCGATGGACGCGCCCGCGTCTTCGGCGACGACGTCAACACCGACTACATCATCGCCTCCACGCGCAAGCGCGACACGCTCGACGAGAGCGAGTTGAAGCGCTACCTGCTCGAGGCCGTCGATCCGGCGTTCGCGGCGTCGGTGCAACCGGGCGATCTCATCGTCGCCGGCGCGAACTTCGGCTGCGGGTCGGCGATGGAGATCGCGGCGACGGTGATCCTCGCCGCGGGGATCAAGGCGGTGCTGGCGAAGAGCTTTTCGCGGACCTTCTATCGCAACGCGGTGAACAACGCGCTGCTGCCGATCGAATGCGATACGAGCTCGATTCGCGAGGGCGATCGCGTTGCGAGATCTCGTTCGACGACGGGCGCGCGACCGTCAGCATCGTCGATCGAAATGAGACGCTGGCCGCGACGCCGCTCGCGCCGCTCATGGCCGCCGTGCTCTCGGCCGGCGGACTAGTACCGTATGTGCGCGGCGGCGGCTACGGTGCGAACCGCGGGGCCGACGTAGAGCAACGGTGAGCGCGCCGTCGCGAGTCCGCCGCCCGCGGCGCTCGCCACTCGTTCGTCGACGACCGACGGCGTCGCCTGCTGGAGCAGCTCCATCATGACTTGGTCCGGCGACGCTTCCGGATCGCGCTCGAAGATCAGACTCGCCGCGCCGCTCACGTAGCCCGCCGCCATCGACGTGCCGTTCCACGGCGTCGTCGTCGGCCCTTCACGATCGAACCCCGGGAGCAGAACCGAGTCGCCGGGAGCGTAGAGATCGACGCACGGACCCCACGCGGTGTTCTTCGCGCGCACGTCCTGCCACTCGTGCGTCGGCGCCGCGCGAGCGCACCAGCGCGCTCGCGCCGACGACCAGCGCGCGCGGCGCATTCGCCGGCGACACGTGACACGCATCGATGTCGAAGTTCCCCGCCGCGACGACGACGAGGATCCCGGCGTCGCGCAGCATCGCGAGCGCGCTGTCCACCTCGGGCACGTTGCGCGTCGTGTCCACGGCGAACGACCAGTTCGCGATCGCCGGCTGGCCCGGGATGACGCCGATGATCCTGCACCGTCCACCGCGCCGCGTCGACGATGGCGCCCACCGATCCGCGCATGTGGTCGCAGTTGATGATCTTGACGTCGACGATCTCCGCTTCGGGCGCGACGCCTAGCGTCGCTCCCGCCGCGGCCCCGGCGACCGCCGTGCCGTGCGCGTTGCAGATGCGCGGCGTGCTCGGAAACGCGTCGAACCCGATTCGAACGCGGCCCGCCAGCTCGGCGTGCTGGTCGCTGACGCCGCCGTCGAAGACGTAGATGGCCACGCCGCGACCGGTGCCCGTGCGGCGCATCGTGCTGTCGAGCCGCGGCTCTCGCTTCGTGATTCGGTCGAGCGCGCTGGATCGCGTGCGCAGCGACGCACCATCGACGATCTGGCAGCGAGGCGCCGGACAGGACGAAGTCTCCGCGGGATGAAATCCCGTGGAACCGCGCGAGAGCGCGCAGGCCGTCGAGGCGATGACAACAGTCGCCGTGAAGCTTCGTCCGATATGCGGCAGGACGCCCTCCCGTGTCGCGGCGTCGAGCTACCCGGAGCGCCGCGCCGGTCGCGGCCCCTTTCATTGCATATCGGCACATCCGGCCGTTTCTGAAGTCGGAGGCGTGCGTGCAGCAGAGACGGCCGGACAGCAAGACGGCTGCGACAGCGTCCATCGCCGTCCGAGCCGTCGAGCCGTCAAGCCGTCGAGCCGTCAAGCGCCCTTCAGTCTCCCGCCGCCGGCACCGCGTGCTCTGCCGTCATCTGCTTCGGCTTCGAGCCGATCGCCCGCATGAACGCCGAGCGCCACTCGTCGAGAATCTCGTAGCCCGTCGGGATCACGAGCAGCGTGAGGAACGTCGACGTGATCACGCCGCCGATGACCGCCACGCCCAGCGGAGCGCGGAACTGCGCGCCTTCGCCGCGGCCGAGCGCGACCGGAATCATGCCGGCGATGAGCGCGAACGTCGTCATGAGAATCGGACGCAACCGAATCGCGCCGGCCTGAATCAGCGCCTCGCGCAGCGGCACGCCGCGCTCTTCGCGCGCCCACTTCGCGAAGTCGATCAGCAGAATCGCGTTCTTCGCCACGATGCCCATGAGCAGGATCACGCCGATCAGGCTCATGATGTTGATCGTCATTCCCGTGATCGCGAGCGACAGCATCACGCCGATCAACGACAGCGGCAGCGACATGAGGATCGCGATCGGATCGATGAACGACCCGAACTGCACGACGAGAATCAGATACATCAGCAGCACCGCGAGGCCGAGCGCCGAGAAGATCTGGCCGAACACTTCCTGCTGCGACTCGGCGTCGCCGCCGATCGTGTAGTGCACGCCGGCGGGCAGCCGCATCCTGTTCAGCATCGCCTGAATGTCCGCCGTGACGTCGCCGGCGGCGCGCCCCGACGTGTTCAACTCGACGGTCACGACCGGCTCACGATTGAGATGGTCGATGATCGCCGGACCGAGCCCTGTTTGATCGTCGCGACCTGGCCGAGCGGCATCGTCGCCGGCAAGCCGTTCGGACCCTGCACCACCATCGGAAGACGCTCGAGATCCGACGCGCGCTGACGCGACTCGGGCGTCAGACGCACGGTGACCTTGCGCGACTTGCCGCTCGGATCGATCCAGTAGCCGGCGTCGATACCCGCGAATGCCGGCCGCAGCGACTGCGCGACCTGTCCGACCGTGAGACCCGACCGAGCCGGCCACGCCGCGATTGAGGTCGATCTCGAGCTCGGGCTTCTGTCCCTTCGTCGACAGTCCGATGTCCACGGCGCCGGGAATCTTCTCGACCCCGGCCTTCACCATGTCGGCCGCCTGCGCCAGCGCGGCGACGTCCTGGCCGCGCAGCTGGAGCTGGATCGTCTTGAATCCGCCGTTGAAGTCGTTCGTGAACACCGAGATCGTCGCGCCCGACATCTGCTTCGTCTCGTGGCGCAGCACCTCGGCGAACTGCTCCGCGGAAAGGGCCCGTTTGTCCTTCGGCACGAGCCGCACGTAGATGTTCCCCTCGTCCACGCCGCCGGTCGCCTGATTGCCGAGCGTCGTGTACGTGTAGAGCACCAATCGGAGTGCGCCCGCGCGATGCGCGCCGCCTCTTCCGCCTTGAGCCGCGTGTACTCGAGGTTCGAGCCCGGCGGCGTCTCGAGCGCCATGATGAATTCAGAGCGGTCGTCGTCGGGGAAGAACCCGGTGCCGACCGTGCGAACCGGCGTCACCTTCTGCGGCAGAATCGCGAACACCGCGAGCCCGACGATGACGATGACCGTGCGCGGCAGCCAGTGCATCCGCTTGCGCGTGAACGCGAACACGACGATCGCGATGCCGACGATCGCGGCCGCGAGCCCGCTCAACCCACGAGTCGGCAGCAAGAACGAGGCGAAAAACGTGAGCGCCGCCATCATCATCATCGCGACGCGGTGGTCGAGCGCCCACGCGATGACGCGCTTGTAGTCCTCGGCGCGCGCGTTGAACCAGTGATTGAACTTGTCGAGCTGGCGCGTGATCCAGCCGCGTTCGTGCGGCGCCTTGTGCGGATCCGGCCAGTACGCCGAGAGCATCGGGTCGAGCGAGAACGACACGAACAGCGACACGGCCACCGACGACGCGATCGTCAGCGCGAACGGCTTGAACCACTGGCCGCCGATGCCCGGCATGAAGCCGATCGGCACGAACACCGCGAGAATCGAGAACGTCGTCGCCGCGACGGCCAGACCGATCTCGTCGGTGCCGTCGTGCGCCGCCCGGAAATGGTCTTTCCCCATCTCGACGTGCCGCACGATGTTCTCGCGGACCACGATGGCATCGTCGATCAATATGCCGATGGCCAGCGAGAGTCCGAGCAGCGACATCGTTTCGAGCTTGAAGCCGAGCGCCCACACGGCGATGAAGCTCGCCAGCACCGAGATCGGCAGCGCGACGCCGGTGATGACCGTCGACCGCCACGAGTTCAGGAACAGGAAGACCACCAGCACCGTCAGGGCGGCGCCGAGCACCAGCGCCTCGATCGACGTTTCTCACGGCGTGGTCGACCCGCACGCCGGAATCCTTCACGAGGTCGAACTTCGTCCCCTTGGGTAGCGTCGGCTGGATCTCTTCCAGCCGCGCGCGGACCCGATCGGCGACGTCGGTCGTGCTGTAGCCCTTCGCCTTCTTGACGTCGATGCCGATCGCTTCCTTGCTGTTGTAGATCGCGAGCGTGCGCGCCTCTTCGGTCGCGTCCTTGGTCGTCGCGACCTGCCCGAGCCGCACCAATTGCCCGTTGCGATCGGCGACGATCAGGTTCTCGAACTCGGCCGGATTCTCGAGACGCCCGCGCAGGCGAATCGCGCGCTCGTCGAGGACGCCGTTCACGCGACCGACCGGAGCCGCGAGGTTCTGCAGCTGAAGCGCCTGCACCACCTCGGCGACGCTGATGTTCGCCGCCTGGAGCTTGTGCGGGTCGACTTCGACCGTCAGCTCGCGCTCGACCTTGCCGAAGATCTGCACGTCAGCCACGCCGGGAAGGGCGCGCAACTCTCGCGTGATACCCGGATCGGCGAGGCGAGTCAGCTCCGGCGGCGATAGCACCGTCGAGGAAATGGCGAGCGACACGATCGGCCGGTCGGTGTCGTTGAACTTGTTGACGATCGGCTCCTTCATCTCCGTCGGCAGATCCGAACGGATCGACGAGATCGCGTCGCGCACTTCCTGCGACGCCACGTTGAGATCCTTGTCGAAGAAGAACTCGATCATGATCATCGAGTAGCCGTCGTACGCCTTGCCCATGATGCGCTTGACGCCCGAGATCGAGCCGATCTGTTCCTCGACCGGCTTCAACACTTCGCTCTCGACGACGTCGGGCGACGCGCCCGGGTAGACGATGCCGACCGTGAGGAACGGCGGATCGACGTCCGGGAACTCGTCCGTCTTCAGCTTGAGCAGCGCGAACACGCCGAAGATCACCATGGCGACCATCGCCACCACGGTGATGAGCGGCCGCTTGATTGCGAAATCCGAGATGATCATGGCTTGCGCTCCGTGTCAGCCGCGACCGCGCTGACTTTGACCGGCGTCTTCTCCGAGATGCCGCGCGCCGCGCCGAGGAGGATCGTATCGCCCGGCTGCACGCCGCTCTTGATCTCGATCGTCTCCGTCGCCGCGTCGCGAATGCCCAATTCCACTTCCGTCTTCGTCACGAGCCCGTTCTTGATCTGCATCACGAACGGCTTCAACCCGCTCTCGTCCACCGCCGCGGTGGGAACGACCGGCGCCCGGCGCACGTCGCTCGCCACGTGCCCGTCGGCGAAGAGACCGCCCACCAACACGCCGCCCTCGTTCGGCAGCGACACGATGATCCGCACCTGGCGCGTCGACGGGTCGGCCACCGGATTGATACTGGTGATGTGCCCGGTGAACGCGCGATTCGGATAGCCGTTGACCGTGAAGTCCACCGGCGCGCCGAGGTGCACGGCCGCCAGCTGGTCGGCCGGCACCGACGCCTCGAGCCGCATCGTCGCCGGATTCACGATCACGTACAGCGCGCCGCCCGCTTGTAGCACGTCGCCCGCGCTCACCTGCCGCGCGCTCACGATTCCCGTGAACGGCGCGACCACCGTCGCCTTGCTCAACTGTTTGTTGGCGTTGGCGAGCATCGACTTCGCGTTCGCCAGCTGCGCCTGCGCCGACGACAGTTGGTTCTGCGACATCTCGAGATCACGGTCGGCGATCGCGCCGGCCTTGAGCAGCGCGGCGTTGCGGTCGACCTGCCGCTTGTCGAGATCGACAGTGTTCTGCGCCGTGGTCGCGGCGGCCTGCGCCGAGAGCACGGCTTCTTGAAGCGTCGCGTCGTCGATCCGCGCCAGCGTCTGCCCGCGCGAAACGCGCTGGCCCGCCTCGGCGAGCGTCTGCAGGACCGTTCCTCCGACCTCGGCGCGTACGTTCGCCTGCTCCTCGGGCTGCAGCGTGCCCGAGATCGCCGGACCGGAACGCAGTTGCTCGCCCTTCACGACCGCGATGTTCTCGGGGCCGACGAGCATCGCCGGCGGCGTTGTCGCCGCCTTGCTCACCGGGGCACCCTTGCACCCCACCACCGTCACGAGCGCCAACGACAACACCGCAGTGGTGAGGGTGGTCAATCCGCGGCGTGTTGCGCTCTTCTTTCCATTCATGGTTGAATGCTCCCTGTCGTTCCACCGGCGCCGTTTGGTGTGCGCGCCGCCGAGTTTGTTTGTTGTTGTGATTGCTGCTGCTGTTGTAGTTGCTGCTGGGCCGTCGCGTTCTGACCCGAGACCGCGCCGGTTCCGGTTTGCTGGATCGGCAGGTCGTGGAGCAGGGCGAGCCGAACGCGCGCGACCGCGAGGTTGCGCGCCGCCATCGCGCGGTTCGCGCGCGACTGCTCGAGCAAGAGCCGCGACTGCGTGAGATCCGTCTGCGTCGAGATGCCTTCGCGGAACCTCACTTCGTCGATCGCGTAGGTTTTCTGCGCCTGCTCGGCGGTTCCCTTGCTCGCCTCCCACGTTGACTGCGCTTCGGCGAGCTGATTCAACGCAACGCGCGTGTCGAGCGCCGCGAACTGGCGCGTCTGTTCGCGTTGCGCGCGTGCCTGTTTCAATCCCGCTTCGGCGATCAGCTGGTCGCCTTTGATCCGTCCGCCGTCGAGGATCGGGAAACTGGTCTGGACGCCGACGGTCCAGTTGTTCACGCCGAAGTTCGAGCTCGGGAAGAGCTGTTGCGGGAAGTAGAGCCGCTGAAACGCGGACACGATCGCGAGCGTCGGAATGCGCTCCGCCCGCGCGACCTTGATCTGCGCCTCGGACGCGCGAACGGCCTCGTCGAGCTCCCGCACCGGCGCGCGTCCCAACACCGACGTGTCGACCGCCGTCGAGGCGATTGATGGCAGGTTCGGGCCTCCGCCTTGCGGCGTCTCGATCTGCGTCGTGAGCTGCACGACGTTATCGAGCGGCATGTTGAGCTGCTGCTTGAGACGCAGGTACGCGATCTCGCGGTTCGACCGCGCCTGGATGGCGGCCGGCAGCTGGTTGTCGCGCGTGACCTGCGCGCGAAGCAGATCGTACTCGGCGGCGTTGCCGACCTGCCGTGCGACTCTCGTCTGCGCGAGCACGACTTCGGTCTGCGCGACCGATGAATCGGCGATCGCCACGAGCTGGTCGGCGAGCGCCGCGTCATAGTACGCCGACGTCACGTCGAGCGCCGACTGCGCGCGCTGCGCCGAGACCTCGATGTTCGCCGACGAAAGCTGCGCGTTCGCCGCGTCGGCCTGCGCGGTGATTCGGCCGCCGGTGTAGACGTTTTGCGAAAAGTTGAGCCCGACGGTCCACTGGTTCTTCGCGCCAAAGCTCGTGTTGCTCAGGTCGAAACCGAGCGCCGACGTGGACGATTGGCACGACGACGACTGCGCCAAAGCGGCGAGGCGCTGGTCGGGCGTAGCGTTGGCCGGGATGTTGGGCGTGCAGAGCGCTTGCAGCTTCGGCGTCGTGTCGACCGGCGCCGGAGACGCGGAGAAGCTCGAGAACTGCGACTGGAGCGTCTTGTTGTAACCGGCCGTCGCGTTCAGCTGCGGGAAGAACTGGCTGCGCACCTGGTAGCGCTGCCCGTTGGCACGGACGACGTTCGACCGTGCGACTTCGATGTTGGGGCTCTGTGCCTCCGCCAACCGCAGCGCGTCGTCGAGTGAGAGCCGAACGGTGGCTCCGACGGCCGCGCCTGCAGTTGGGGAGGGTTGTTGTGCGGACAGCGGAACGGCGCGGACGAGCGCCGCGGCGAGCGCGAACACGGCTCGCGCAAATCGGGAATGTCCTTCGGTCTTCATGGGACTCGGTGGGTAAGAAGTCATGCGAGCGCGTCAGTCTCCGGCGGCCGATCGCGCGACCTGCAATGGGCGCGCACGGTCGATGCCGAGCGCGCGGACGACGATTCCTACGTACTTCGCCGCCGCTTCTGATTCAGGTTCGGGGAACACGTGCTCCATCATGTCCCGGCAGATCGCGTCGCCGAACATCGCGCTCAGCAGCATCGCGCGAACGGTTTCGACGTCGACGTCGGGATCGGCCAAGCCTTGGGCTTGGAGCCGGCGCATGTAGTCCGAGAGAATCCGCCCCGCGCAGGTCGGGCCCTCGCACATCGTCACGGCGGCACCCGGCCGTTCTTCGGCCTCGCCGACCGAGGTGCGAATGAGCGCCCGGTTCTCCCGCAGATGCGTGAGCACTCGCCGAACCCAGTCGGTCAGCTCCATGGCGGGATCTGCCGCCTCTTCGGGGAGCTCCGGGATGGGGCTTTGCGCGTTGTGCGCGGCCATCAACGCTTCGAACAGCGCGGCCTTGGAGCCGAACGTTCGAAAGAGAGTGACTTCGTTGACGTCTGCTTCGATCGCGATGAGGCGCGTCGTCGCGCCTCGGAAGCCGTGCTGGGCGTACACGCGCTTCGCGGCTTCGAGGATTCGGTCACGGATGTCCATGGCGGGCATCCTAAGGCCGACACAGCCTAGATGCAAGTACCTACTTACTTCTAGGGAGCCAAAGGGCCGGAACGCCGAACGAAATGGGCAAAGAGCGAAATGGCCGAAGAGCGAAATGGCCAAGGAGCGAAGGGGCGAGCGGCGAACGGGCCAAACGGCGAAGGAGCGAGCGGGCGACTCCGGGCAGCGAGAAGAGCGTCAAGGGCGAGTCGGAACCGCTCCGATTCGCTCTCGACGCCCTTATCGCCGTTTAGGCGCCTTCGCCCTTAGCCTCTTTCGCCTCTTGGCTACTTCGCCGGTCGGCTCCTTCGCCCTTTGGCAACTTCGCCTTTCGGCTCGTCGTCCTTACGGCTTTTTCGCCGTCGAATCCATCGCCGCTCCCGCCAGCTTCGACTGGATCGCCTGCGCCTTTTCGAGATGCGCCTGGATCGTCGGCTGCGCCTTCGTGATCAGCGCCTTGAGCGACGTGTCCTGTGCCGCGGTGCCTGCGGTCTGCAGCAGATTCAGCACCGCCTGGTGGACCACGACTTCGTTGTCGATGTAGGCCTTGTCCCAGTCCTTTCCCTTCGCCATCGACGTCAGGTTGTCCTGCATCTTGGCCGACGCGGTCGCGAGCGTGTCGTTCGACGGTGCCTGGGGCGCGAGGTTGTCCTTCTTCGCCACCGCCTGTCCCGCTTCGCGCAGCTTGTGATGGTCGCGCGCCATGTCGCGCCCGAATTCCTTGACCGACGCGCTCGTGCCCTTCGTCGACGCCAGCTTGCCCATCGCGCTGTCGCCCGCATTCGCTTCGTCGAGCAGCGCGACGATGTTCACGTCGGTCAGGGTCGCGACCGGCGCCGCTGTCGTATCAGGTATCGGCGTTGCCGCCGCCGACTTCGCCGTCGAATCCATCACAGCGAGCGTATCCGAGTTCTTCGCACTCTTCGAGCACGCCGCCCACATCACCGTCAGGGCGCACGCGCTCACGATTGCCATGCTTCGAGCAGGGCGTTTCGACATGGATTCCTCCGCACGGTTGAGACGCCCCGGGCTCTCCAGGGCCGCCTCCACCATTGGCAAGATCCGTACGCACCGCTCCGGTGGCGCCGGTCGAGCCGGGTCGCCTTGCGTGCTCGTCCGTATTCGACTTCGCTAAGTCCAGCTAGTCGCCGGGCTCAGGCACTGCGTCCGGCAGATGCGCGCGCGCCTTTCTGCCGAATCGCGCCAGCAACCGCTCGCGCCACTCGTCGAGGATCTCGTACACGGTCGGAATCACAACGAGCGTCAGCACCGTCGAAGTAATCACGCCGCCGATCACCGCGCGCCCGAGCGGCGCGCGAAAATCCGCGCCCTCGCCGAGGCCCATCGCCACGGGCATCATCCCCGCGATAAGCGCAAGCGTCGTCATCAGGATCGGTCGCAGCCTGATCCGGCCCGCCTCGATCAGCGCGCTTCGTCGGTCCAGTCCGCGTCCATGGTGCGACCACTTCGCGAAGTCGATCAGAAGAATCGCGTTCTTCGCCACGATTCCCATCAGCAGAATCACGCCGATCAGGCTCATGAGATTGAGCGTGTCGCGCGTCACAAGCAACGCGAGCACGACGCCGATCAACGACAGCGGCAACGACACGAGAATCGCCAGCGGGTCGAGGAACGATCCGAACTGCACGACGAGGATCAGGTACATCAGCATCACGGCGATGCCGAGCGCGATGAAGATGTTGCCGAAGACTTCATTCTGACTCGCCGTCTCGCCGCCGAGCGAGATATGGTATCCCGGGGGCAGCGGCGTCTTGTTCACCGCCTGGAGCACCGTGCGCGACACGTTGCCGAGCGACGCGCCCTCCACGTTCGCGCCGATCGTCACGACGCGCTCGCGCTGATAGTGGTCGATCTGCGACGGCCCCGTGCTCGGCGTGATGTCCGCGATCTGGCGAAGCGGCACGAACTGCGGCATCCCGCCACCGGCGCCGGCCGCGCCGGCTTGTGCTGGCGTGACGAGGACCGGCAGCTGACCGAGGTCGTCGGCGTTCTCGCGCGCCGACGGCACGAGTCGCACGTGCACGTAGCGCGAAATTCCCGCCGGGTCGACCCACGTGCCCGCGTCGACGCCGGCGAACGCGAACCGCAGCGAGGCCGCGAGCTGGCTCACGCTCACGCCGAGAGTGCCGGCCAACCCGCGGTTCACGCGTACGTTGAACTCGGGCTTCTGTCCCTTCGTCGACAACCCGACGTCGACCGCGCCCGGCACGGCCGAAACGGTTTTGGCGATCCGTTCGGCGTAGCTGTTGAGCACATTCTGATCGGGTCCCTGGAGTTGGAGCTGCAACTGCTTCTGCGCTCCTCCAAATCCTGACGCGAACGTGTATGCGGTCGCGCCGCCGACCTGCCGCATGTCGGTGCGCAGGATCTGGCCGAGCTCGTCCTGGCTCACCGATCGCTTGTTCTTCGGCTTCAGCCGGACATAGATGGTGGCGTTGTCCGCCTCCGACGAGCCGCTGGTGCTGCCCACGGTCGTGTAGGTGTACTCGACCTCGGGGCGAGCGCGGATCATTCGCGCGATCTCTTCCGCCTTGAGCGACGTGTAGTCGAGGTTCGACCCCGGGGGCGTCTCGATGGCGATGTTCAATTCGCTCTGATCGGTCACCGGCACGAAGGCGAACCCGCCTATCGCGATCTGGAGCCCGATCGCGAACACGAACGACGCGGCGGCGAGCGCGATCATCGTCCAGCGATGGTCGAGCGCCCAGGCGATGACCGACTTGTACCGGTCGGCCTGGCGGTCGAACCACTGGTTGAACCGCTCGAGCGTGCGCGCGATCGGATTGCGACGCTCGTGCGCCTCGAGCTGCGGATCGGGCCAATACGCCGAGAGCATCGGGTCGAGCGAGAACGAGACGAAGAGCGATACGAGTACGGCGGCGGCGATCGTCAGCGCGAAGGGCTTGAACCACTGACCCGCTACGCCCGGCATGAAGCCGACCGGCACGAACACGGCGACGATCGAGAACGTCGTCGCCGCAACGGCGAGGCCGATCTCGTCGGTCCCTTCGTGCGCCGCGGTCATGTGGTCGGCACCCATTTCCACGTGCCGCACGATGTTCTCGCGCACGACGATCGCGTCGTCGATGAGAATGCCTATCGCGAGCGACAGGCCGAGCAGCGACATCGTGTTGAGCGTGAAGCCGAGCATCAACAACGGGACGAACGCGGACAACACGGACACCGGAAGCGCGAGGCCGGTGATCACGGTCGATCGCCACGAATTCAGGAAGAGAAACACGACGAGCACCGTGAGTAGCGCGCCTTCGACGAGCGCTTCCTTCACGTTGCGGACCGAGTTGCCGAACGCGCACGCCGGCGTCGCGGACGACCTCGATTCGCGTCCCGGGCGGCATGAGGCGCTGCAGGCCGTCGACGCGCGCCCTCACGCGGTCGGCCACGGCCGTCGTGCTGGCCTCGCGCGACTTCACGATGTCGAGGCCGATCGCCTGCCGTCCGCTGTAGAACGCGGCCGACAGCGGCTCCGCGGCCCCCGCCTCGACGCCGGCCACCTGGCCGAGCGTGACGAGCTGACCGTTCCGCGCCGAGATGACGAGCGCGGAAAAATCCTCGGGGCGGTCGAGCCGCCCTTCCAGCCTGATTGAACGTTGCTCGAGCGCGCTGTTCACGTTGCCGACCGGCGCCGCGAGATTCTGTGCGCGGAGTGCGGCCACGACCTGATCGATGCCCACGCCCAGCCCCGCGAGGTCGTTCGGGCGGACGTTTACGTTGAGCTGCGCGCTGTCGCCGCCCACCACGTTCACCTGCGCGACGCCGGCGATCGCGCGCAGCTCGCCGGCGATCGTCTGGTCGGCGATCTGCGTGAGTTGCGGCGGCGAGAGCACGCTCGACGTGAGCGCCAGCGATACGATCGGCAGCTGGTTCGGATCGAAGCGCTGGATGATCGGCTCGATGATTTCGGCGGGGAGTTGAGCGCGCACCGCGGAGATGGCGTCGCGTATGTCCTGCGTCGCCTGGTCGACCGGCTTCGAGAACACGAACTGGACGATGATCTGCGCGAAGCCGTCGGTCGCCGTCGAGTTGATCTTGTCGACGCCGCTGATGCCGGAAATCTTGTCTTCGATGCGCGTGATGACTTCACGCTCGACGACGTCCGGCGCCGCGCCCGGGTAGGCGATGGCCACGAACACGATGGGCGCGTCGATCGCCGGGAACTCGTCGGTGTCGAGCTTCGCCAGCGCGGCGGCCCCGAACACGACGAGCGCGATCATCGTCACGACAGTGACGATCGGCCTCCTGATCGCGAAGTCGGAGACGAACATGTCAGCGTCCTGAGTCGCAACATGGGTGCCCGCCCAGCGCGCTCCGGGGGGAGATCACTGATGCGCGGGCGTCGGCGTCTTCACGAACACGATCGCGTCGAAATTCGTCGGCAACTCGATCGTCGTTTCGAACGCCCCTGGCAATACGGGTGAGTACAGCTCAGTGATGAGGCGCATTTGGCGCGGGCCGCGCAGCCAGCCGCCGGCCTTGTCGCCCGGAAGGTTTCGCGCGTCCAGCCAGAACGCCTCGCCCCCCCGATGGTGTCGGGACGCGATTCAACACGTCTTCGTACGAGTCCTGCGTCGGGCGCGCGACGCGCGCGTCGGAGAAGCCCGGCTCTCCGCTTCCACGTCCGCTGCTGCTGCGGTTCACCGAGGGGACGCGAGCCCTGATTATTCCGCCGCCGATCGCGAACGCCGCCGTCCGATAGCCGGTCGAGAGGCGCTTCTCGAGCGGGACGCCGGTCTGAATCGTCGTTCGCTCGAGCGTGAGTCGACCCATCTCGACGTCGCCGCCCCATAGGACGATGCGACCCTGCGGCCCGAAGAGGTTCGCCAGGTACATCACGTGCTCGGCGTTGCCCTTCCTGGCGCGGCAGGTGTCGCAGGCCGACCGACACGTGATGTTGAATGAGGCGCGCCATCTGTTCGGCGTACGCCAACTCGCTCATGGCAGCTGGAGTCTTCGCGCGCGCCGCGCGCGGCGACGATGCTGTCGACCGCGGCGCGCGTCGCCGGCGCGCAGGCATTCCAGAACGAACTGTCCGCGGCGCGCCCCTCGAGTCCGAAGTGCGCCCCTTCGTTCTCCGCCACGCATCCGTAGCTGCGGGTCAACCAAACGCGCAACGGGGCGTCGATCACCGTGTCCGGGAGCGTCACGATGGTCCGAACGGCGAGCTCGGCGGTCGGGATCTCGAAACCGTAGAAGTCGATCTGTTTGTCGGGATGCGCGTGGTTCCATTCGCGCAGCGCGCCGACGAACGCGATCATCTCGCGCGTCTCGAACCGCCACGACCCGAGCGCGCGAAGAAGCCGCCGCACGTCGCCGGTGCCGCCCCGAACGTAACGGTCGATCTCGAGCGCTTCGGCCATCGGCGCCTGCACCGCGATCGCCTTGAACCCGGAGTCGGCGAGCGTCACCAACGTGCGACGCACGACCTCCGGGAACTCGGCGGTTCCCTCGGTGAGCTCGCTGAGGCCGAGAATCCTGGCGCCGCTCGCGAGCGCGAAAATCCCGCGCCGCTCCTCGGCGCTCGGCGTCGAATCGTGAAGCGCGATCGGCGAGATGTGCGACTCGACCCACGTGAGGGCCGCGGCGGCCGAATCGCTGAGTGCGGGCGGCGGCGTGGGTGGAGGCGGCGGCGGATGATGGCAGGCCGCCGCGGCGACGCACGCGGCGAGAGCGATCCGGCTCACGCGATTCGAGAATCGAAAACGACTGCGAGGGCACCGCGAGGTCGAGCGTGTCATCGTGAATTTCCGGGGTGCGCCATGGGCGCGCGTTCTGTTGGCGTCCCTCGAACTTATCGCCTTTGGGCGTCTCCGCCTTCGGCGCGGCGCTCGTGATCGAGGGACACGAAATCGGAGACGCCGGTCGCGTCTGATGCGACGTCGCCGTTCGACGCGTCGTCCAGCAGCAACTCCAGCTCTCGGCTCGCAGGACTGATACCCCCGACGCGCCTCCGCAGCCTGAGCCGCGAGAGTGTTCGGCGAATCACGAGCCCGTCGACAGGGACGATCGCGATTCGCCCCAGCGTCAGCAGGTCCGTCGCGGCTGCTCTCGACACTATCGCGAGCCCGAGTCCTGCCGCGACACCTTGTTTGATCGCCTCGGTTCCACCAACGCGCATGGTCCGGCGGAGTCGCACGCCCCGGTCCGCGAGCGCCCGCTCGCCGGCGCGTCTGATCGGGCATCGCGGCTCGTCCACGAGAAACGCGAAGTCGGCCAAGTCGCCGGGATCGATGCGATCCCGAGTCGCCAGCTCGTGTTTGGCCGCAGCGACGACGACCAGTTCGTCGTCGAGCCATGGTGTCGCATCCACGAACTCGCTGGCGGGCGGATCCTCCGTTAACGCGACATCAACACGTGACTCTAGCAGCAGTTTTGCCACAGTTGCGGCTGTGGTTTCAATCGCGGTGATCCGGACGGTTGGACGACGGCGGTGAAACCTTGCAAGGATCGGCGGAAGCAGATAGGCCGCTATCGTCGGGCTGGCGGCAACCCTCAGGCGTCCGCGTTTCAGGCCTCGGATCTCCCTCAGCTCTCGCTCGGCAAGTCGCTCCACGCCAAAGATTTCGCGTGCGCGGGCGTGGAGGATTTGTCCCGCTTGGGTCAGCTGAGCCGAGCGGCCGCTCCGGTCGATGAGCCGAACGTGGAGGCTGCGCTCCAGTTCGGCGAGCGACTTCGAGATGGCCGGCTGGCTGAGGCCGAGCTGCGCAGCCGCTTTTGTGAATCCGCCGTGGTCCACGACGGCGGCAAACAGGCGGAGGTGGCGGAGATTGATTGCCATTACCTGTTCTCATGAATTGTCGAGAACAATGTATTGGCGTTATGATCATCCCAGCCACCTCCAACCCGGGCCTACGATCCTACGACGCCGTCGATCATCCGGGGCCGCTGTGGCCGTGGTCGTCGTGGCCGTCGTGATCCTCGTCCTCGAACGCGTGGAACGACGTCGCGATCCGCCCCACGAACTGGCTCATCAACGACGGCGTCGTGTTGAGCTTCGACGGATCCAGCAGCGAGCCGTCGGCGTTGGTGAACCACGTCGCGACCGGCACCGTGACCGTGATCGACGTGGCCGTCCCCGCGGTCACGACGAGCGGAGTCGCAAACTGGATCTCGCCGCGCACCGGCGTCGAGAGCGTCACGTCGAACGCCTTGCCGTCGAACGTTCCCTGCAAGCGAATGAACGCGAGGCGCAGCTCGAGCTCCTGGAACGTGCCCGCGGGAATCGCGTCGGCCGGAACCGCCACGACGCTGCCGTCGAGCGGCAGGTCGATCGTCGTCGGACCGATCTTCATCTCGCCGCAATCGTCGTGACCCCCGCCGTTGTGCCGTCGTCGGCGCTCGCACCGCCGCTCGGGCTTCGATCGTCGTCGGCGCCTTCATTGTCGTCGTCGGCGCAGACCGCGGACGCGGCCGGTTTCAGCTCGGCCCGCGAGACGGTGAGCGTCACCGCGCGTGAGATCCAGCGTGTGCCCGCCGATCGTGATCGGCGCCGCGTCGGCGTGCGCGCCGAGCGCGGGGCCTGTCGTGAACGCCAATTGAGCTCGCCGATGTTTTCGCGCTCGTCGAGTCGCTGCACGCCGTGGCGAGACCTGCGAGCGCCAACAGCGATGCAATTCCGTACGTCGTCCGTGTGTGCTGCATACGTCGTCCCTCGCGAAGCATGTGGGAGATACAGCGGAGTCGCGGCGGCCGCATCGAGCACGAGCATGGATCGGGCCGTCGTTACCGCGTGAATCTTCCTTGCACGTTTTTGGTTCCTCGGTGCGCGCTCGTGTGAGAATTCACATAAGCGCCGCGTGATGGCGCGCACACTTTGGTCGAGTGTGGAAAAATTCTTGGCTTGAACTTCGTCCGGCGCCGAAACACGATGTCGGCGAATCCCCGACGGGGGATTCGCGCCGTCGCGTGTCTTCAGTCCGCGCGGAGCGCGTTCGCGGGGTCGATCTGCGTCGCGCGACGCGCCGGCGCGTACGCCGCGACCAGCACGACGACGAGCAGCACGCCGCACGCCGCGGCGAGCGCGACCGGATCGGCGGGACTCACCTCGAACAGGATCGCCGACAACATTCGCGACGTGCCGAACGCCGCGACGAGGCCGACGGCGGCGCCGATGCCCGACACCTTCAGCGCATGAAGCAGCACGTCGCGCCGGAGCCGCTCGGGCTCGGCGCCCAGCGCCATGCGAATACCCAGCTCGCGCGTGCGCTCGCGGACGATCGACGCCATCAGGCCGTAGAGTCCGATGGCCGCGAGCAGCAGCGCGGCGACCGCGAACACCGACATGAGAAGAGCGCTCATCCGCGGCTGCGCGAGCGGCGCGTCGAGCAGCTCGTCCATCGGGTGCACGTACCAGAGCTTCATCTGCGGGTCGACCGCGGCGACGCGCTTGTCGCATCGCGGGCAGCACGCCCGAGATGTCGCCGCGCGTCCGCATCGCGAAGCTGAACTGCCAGAAGTCCATCTGACGCCACGGCACGTAGATGAGCGGCGCCGTCGTTCGCAGCGCTCGAATGCGCGCGTCGCCGACGACCCCGACCACCGTACGCCACGCGGTGCTGTCTCGCGACAGATAGTGAATGCGCTTGCCGATCGGATCTTCGCCCGGCCACAGCCGCTTCGCCGCCATCTCGCTCACGATCGCGACGAGCGGAGCGTTCTCGCGATCGGCGTCGGTGAACGCGCGGCCGCGAAGGATCGGCGCGCCGAGCGTCCGAAAATAGTCCTTGTCGCCGCTGAGCTCGGGGAAAAACGGATTCGACGCGTACTGCGCTCGGCGACTGGCCTTCCTTGTCGACGCGCCCGAGAAAGACGTTCTCGCCGACGAGCGGCGGAATCAGCTCCGGCGTGAGCGCGACGACGCCGGGAATCGCGCGCCATCGCCGAAGAATGTCTTCGCCGACCGGATAGTACTTGTAGACCGAGTCGTATTTCTTCGACGGCCACGACGTCGCGAGATGCGTGAGATGATCCGCGTGTAGCCGAGGTCGATCGATTCGAGGCGCGCCAGACTGCGCGCGAGCAACGCGCCGCCGGCGAGCATCACGAGCGCGAGCGTCGTCTGCGCCGCGACGAGCACGTGGCGGAATCGCCGGCGCGCCGCCGAGTCTCGTCCTGACCGCGCGTCGAGCCGTAGCGTCGTCGCGACGTCGGTGCGCGCGGCGAGCAACGACGGCACGACGCCGAACAGCAGCACGGCGAGAATCGTCGCGCCGATCGCGCACGAACACCGGCGCGCCCGACATTCCGATCACGTCGAGCCTCGGCAACCGCGACGGCGCGAGGCGACCAGCAACCGAATCAGGCTCACCGCGAACAACAGCCCGAGCACGCCGCCGCCCGCGGCGAGCAGCGCGCTCTCCAGGAGCAGTTGCCGCGTGACGTCGCCGTACGTCGCGCCCAGGGCGCGGCGGATCGCCAGCTCGCGCGCGCGCGTGCCGGCGCGCAGCAGCAGCAACCCGCCGACGTTCACGCACGCGATGACGAGCAGCAGCACGACGGCCGCGGTGAGCGCGATCAGCGCGGGTCGCGCGTCGCCCAACATCGCTTGCGTGAACGGGACGACTTTCGCCCCGGTGATCCCGTTCTCGGCGGTGCGCCATCCGGCCAGCGGCGTTCGCTTGATGATCGACACGAATTCGCTCGCCGCCGCCGACGGCGTCGCGTGCGGCGCGAGGCGCGCGATGGCGATCGTGCTGAAGCCGGTGGTGCCGGTGTCCGGCGACGGCCAGGGCAGCCAGTATCCGGCGCCGTTTGGAAAATCGAGGCCGGCCGGCGCAACGCCGACGATCGTGTACGTGAGCTGTGAGTACGGCTCGTATATATGATGGCCGACGACCTTCGGATCGCCGCCGAACCATCGTTGCCAGTTCTGGTAACTGATCACGAGCGCCGGCGCCGCGCCCATGACGTCGTCGTCGGGCCTCAACAATCGTCCGGCCGCCGGGCGCGCGCCGAGCACGTCGAAGAAACCGCCGCTCACGACAACGCGGCCGAGTGTCAGCGTGCGGTCGCCGTCGACGAGCGGGCCCTGCGACGTCCCCCAGTGCGCGTACCCGCCGACGCTCCGCAGCGTGCGACTTTGCTGCTTGATGACCTTCAAGTCGCTCTTCACCAGCCCGAATTCGACGCTCGGATCTTCTCTGTACGTGGAGATCTGAACGACGCGATCCGGATCGGGCACCGGGATCCGTTGGTACAGCACCGCGCGAAAGACCGTGAACACGGCGACGGCGGTGCCGATCCCCAGGCCGAGGATCGCCAGCGCGGCCGCGGTGAACGCGGGTGTTCGGCCGAGGCCGCGAAGAGTGATGCGAATCGAGCGGACGATGTCGGTCATCTGCTCTGAAGGGACTCAAGGCACGATGCGCGGAGAATCGGTCCGAGGTCAAGACACGCCGCGAGGCCCGGACCCTGAGTACACGACCACTGTCGCGGCAACGCCGCATCGAACGTTGTCGATCAGGTCCGCACGAGCTTCTTGTACGCGACGCGATGCGGCTGGTCGGCGTCGGCGCCCTTTCGCTTGTGCAGATCCTCGACGTACGACTGGTAGTTCCCTTCGTGCCACACGACTTCGCTGTTCCCCTCGAACGCGAGGATGTGCGTCGCGATGCGGTCGAGGAACCAGCGGTCGTGCGAGATCACGACGGCGCAGCCGGCGAAATCGATCAGCGCGTCCTCGAGCGCGCGCAGCGTGTCGACGTCGAGATCGTTCGTCGGCTCGTCGAGCAGCAGCAGGTTGCCGCCGCTCATGAGCGTCTTGGCAAGATGCAGCCGGTTGCGCTCGCCGCCCGAGAGCAGCCCGACTTTCTTCTGCTGGTCGGTGCCCCTGAAGTTGAAGCTCGACAGATACGCGCGGCTGTTGAGCTCCTTCCTGCCGACCATGATCATCTCCTGGCCGCCGGAGATCTCCTGCCACGCCGAGACATTCGGATCGAGCGTGCGATTCTGGTCGGTGTAGGCGATCTGCACCGTCTCGCCCACCTTGAGCGTTCCCGAATCCGGCTCTTCCTGATCGACGATCATCTTGAACAGCGTCGTCTTGCCGGCGCCGTTCGGGCCGATGATGCCGACGATGCCGCCGCGCGGCAGCGCGAACGTGAGTCCGTCGATCAGCAGCTTGTCGCCGAACGCCTTGCGAAGGTCCTTTGTGTTGACGACGTCGTTGCCGAGTCGCGGCGGCGGCGGAATGACGATCTCGTGCTGCAGGATCTTTTCGGCCGTCTCCTCGGCGACCATCTCTTCGTACTTCTGCACGCGCGCCTTGTTTTTTGCCTGGCGGGCGCGCGGCGCGAGCCGCACCCAATCCAGCTCGCGCTGCAGCGTTCGCTGCCGCGCCGACTCGGTCTTTTCCTCGGTGGCCAGTCGCGACTTCTTCTGCTCGAGCCACGACGTGTAGTTGCCCTCGTACGGAATGCCGTAGCCGCGATCGAGCTCGAGAATCCAGCCGGCGACGTTGTCGAGGAAATAGCGGTCGTGGGTGACGGCGATGACGGTGCCCGGGAAATCGTGCAGATACCGCTCGAGCCACGCGACGCTCTCGGCGTCGAGGTGGTTCGTCGGCTCGTCGAGCAGCAGGATGTCCGGCTCCTCGAGCAGCACGCGGCAGAGCGCGACGCGGCGGCGCTCGCCGCCCGAGAGCTTCGTGACGTCGGCGTCGGCCGGCGGCAGTCGCAGCGCGTCCATCGCGATCTCGACCTTGTTGTCGAGATTCCAGAGGTCGTGCGCGTCGATCTGTTCCTGCACGCGCGCCTGCCGCGACGAGGAGCTTCTCCATCGCCGACGTCCTCCATCGGCTCGGCGAACATCATCGAGATCTCCTCGAATTCCTTGAGGAGCCCGCGCTGCGCCTTCACCGCGAGCTCGACGTTGCCTTTCACGTCGAGCGACGGATCGAGCTCCGGCTCCTGCGGCAGAAACCCGACGCGCGTGCCGTCGGCGGCCCACGCTTCACCCTGAAAGTCGTGGTCGACGCCGGCCATGATGCGCAGCAGCGACGACTTGCCCGCGCCGTTCGCGCCGAGGACGCCGATCTTCGCGCCGTAGTAGAAGGACAGCCAGATCCCGCGCAAGATCTCCCGCGACGGCGGGACGACCTTGCGCAGGTCTTTCATGACGTAGATGAAGGACGGGGGAGCCATTAAGCGGATGGACGGGTGGACGGTGGACCGGTGGACCGGTGGACCGGAACGGCGTACGCGAGCGGAATTTAGCCGTTCGCCAAACCCCGCACTCGTTCCAGTTCTCCGCACCCCGTCTCCGCATTCGTTCCAGTTCCCCGCACCCGCTCCGCCCTCGTTCCCGTTCTCCGCACCCCGCCTCCGCCCCCCAGCCCGCGCCCCCGGTCGCGCTACAGCTCGAGCTCCCACACCTCGGCGACGGCAGGCGTGCCGAACGAGCGGTGCGATTCCTCGCGCACGCAACGGAATCCCGCGGCGTGATAGATCCGGCGAGCGGCGGTCAGCTCGCTCTGCGTCCAGAGCACGACCTTTCGGTAGCCGGCCCCGCGCGCGAACTGCACGACTTCGTCGACGAGCCGCTTTCCGATGCCGAGCCCGCGCGCCGACGGCTCGACCAGCAGGAGCCGGAGCTTCGCCACGTGCTTCGACTTCGCGACGACGAACACCGAGCCGACCGTCTCTCCGTTTCGCTCGGCGATCCAGCAGCGTTCCCGCGCTGGATCGAGGTGCTCGATGAAATCGGCGACGACCCGCGCCACGAGGGCTTCGAACCGCTCGTCGTAACCGTACTCGGCCTGGTACAGCGCGCCGTGCCGGTGCACGATCCAGCCCATGTCGCCCGGACGGTGTGGCCGGAGCGTGTACGGTTCCTCGACCTGACGCGGGCCGGCCGCGCGGATCGTTCGAGTGAGCCGCGAATCGTCGCCATCGCGCTCACCACGCGACGTTGCCGTGCGTCGCTCAGCGGCGCGAGCATCTGGACGACCTCGTCGCGCGCCCTGCGGTCCAGCGGCGCGAAGGCTTTGCGCCCGGTCGCGGTGAGCGCGAGATGCGTGTGCCGGCGATCGTCGGCGTCGCGGCGCGTGGCGATCAAACCGCGTCGCTTGAACGCCCGCAACATGCGGCTCAGGTAGCCGCGGTCGATCTCCAGCGCCGACGGCGATGCCGCTGGCGGTCGTCCGATCGCCGTGCGCGAGCTCGTAGAGAACCCGGACCTCGGTGAGCGAGAACTCGCTGTCGAGGTGCGCGGCGCCGAGCGCCCCGATGCGGCGCGTGTAGAAACGGTTGAAATGGCGAACGACGTCGGCGCGCTGATCGATCGGCCGCATGGCTCCGTCTCCGGTGGTGACGAAGTCACGATCGGCCGATTGGTTGACTTTGTCAACTATGTGCTCTCGGGCGAGCTCACCGGTGGTCGTGCGCTTCGCCGCCGTGATGATCGTCGCCCCAGATCGTCGCGAGGTCGTGTCCCTCGACCACGTTGGCGTGGATCATCCAACCGAAAAGATTCGGGTGAAAGTCGCCGCCGACGGCGTCGCACTCGGCCTTGGTCGCGATCGGGCTCTCCGGACCGAACACCGGCGCGCCGTTCTTCCGCTCCAGGTAGCGCGACTCGCTCCCTTTCTTCGGCAGGCACCAGTTCACGTGCTTGTGCCACCGCGCGACGCCGAGCGGAACGCGGTCGTCCAGCCGGTCGAGGCTCGCGTTCTTGGGCATCGTGTACATCGCGCCGACGAGCCGGAGCTTGCCGTCCGCGCCGCGCGAATAGAGGATCGACGTCGGCTTGGCCGGGTCGAATCGGAACGCCTCCATGAATGCGCGGCCGTAGTTCGTGAAGTGGTAGACCTTCTGCTGCTTCACGTTGGGCAGGAACATCTTGTAGCCCTCGGCGACGGCGGCGGCGGTATCCGAGTACTTGGCGATCGCCTGCTTCAGCTCACCGGCCAAATGCATGGCGCGCACGGAGTCGTCGTGGGTCGCCGCGCGAACCGGCGTGAGCTCCATGTGCTTCATCATGTTCTCGTCCATGGACCCGCTCATCGCGTGATCGGCCATTCCGGCCATCCGCGCGCTGTCCATGGCGCCCGTCGATTGCTGCGCGACGGCCCCCACGCCTTGCGCGGCCGCGTGTTTCGCGTGCCGCGCCGCGATCAGGATCGCCGCCACGCCGAGCGTGATTGTGATGGCAGTTGTCTTGGTCATACCTTACCTCGCGGTGGACCGGTGGCTTGTTGCAGCCGTCTCGCTGTCCAGCTGTCCAGCCGTTCAGTCGTTTCAAAGATCGACGCCCGCTTCCTTCACTTCGTTAACCCGCGTGGTCCTGCAGACCTTCCTTCCCGACCTTTCCGGCAACCCGCTCAGGGCGATCCCGTTCGTGTTCGCGGGCGGCGTCCTGACGAGCCTGACGCCGTGCATCTACCCGATGATCCCGATCACGGCGGCGATCGTCGGCGGGACGTCGGTCGCGGCGCCCTCGGGTGCCACGAAGCCCTCGAGGTCGCGGCCGATCGCCCTCACACTCACCTACGTGTTGGGGCTGGCCCTGGTTTACTCGGCGCTGGGGCTGTTTGCGGGGATGACCGGAACGCTTTTTGGCACCGTGAGTACGAACCCGTGGCTCTACCTCGCGATGGCGAACCTGTTGCTGATCGCGGCGTTGGCCATGCTGGACGTCATCCACGTCAGGTTCCCGTCGGCGATCATCGAGCGGGCGAGCAACGTCGGGAGCGCGGGACGGCTTTCGGGCGCGTTCGCCATGGGGGCGATGTCCGGTCTCGTGGCGGCGCCGTGCTCGGCGCCGGTGATGGCGGCGGTGCTCACCTGGGTGGCGTCGACGAAGAGCGCCCTGCTCGGCTTCGTCTACCTGTTGGTGTTCTCGCTGGGAATGTGCACCTTGCTGGTGTTCGTCGGCGTCTCATCCGGCACGATCGCGCGGTTGCCGCGCGCCGGCGTCTGGATGGTGTGGGTCAAGCGCTTCTTCGCGGTCGTGATGGTGATCGCCGCCGAGTACTACCTGGTGAAGATGGGCCAGCTGCTCTTCTGATTCGAACACATCCCGAGAGTTGATCCGATGAGATTCGCTCGAATTGCCGCGTTCGCCGCCTCCGCATTGGCAATGACGCTTGCCGCTCCGCGCGAGGTTTCCGCGCAGGATCTCGGAATCGAAAGGGGCAGCATGGCGCCCGGCGCCAAAGTCGCGACGCTCGACGGAAAGGACGCCGACCTCTCGGCGTACATCGGCAAGATGCCCGTGGTGATGGAGTTCTGGGCGGTGTGGTGCCCGAACTGCAAGGAGCTCGAGCCGACGCTGCTCTCGGTGTCGAAGAAGTACGCCGGCCGCGTCAAGTTCATCGGCGTCGCGGTGTCGGTGAACGAGACGCCCGATCGCGTGAAGGCGTTCGTCGAGAAACACGGCTTGCCCGGCGATCAGTTCTTCGACAACAAGGGAAACGCGACGAACGCGTACGACGTGCCCGCGACGTCCTTCGTCGTGGTCATCGACAAGACGGGCAAGGTCGTCTACACGGGGCTCGGCGGAAAGCAGGACCTCGACGCGGAGATCAAGAAGGCGATGTAAGCTCGGTGGGACCGGTGGACCGCTAGAGACCCGCGCCGATTGCGGCGAGACCGTCGACGATCGCCCTGACATCCGACGAGGTCGTGCGTGGGTTCATCATCGTCACGCGCAGCACGCGGCGGCCGTTCGAGCATCGTCGCGGTGATCCATCCTTCGCCCGACGCGTTGAACCGCTCGCGAATCCGGCGGTTCAGATCATCGAGCTCCTCATCCGTTCGCGACCCGTCGCCGACGTAGCGGAAACAGAGGATGTTGCCCTCGGGCTCGTGCAGCGCCGCGAAGTCGACGCGCGCCGAGATCTCGTCGTAGACGCAGCGGGCGAGCGCGCAGAAGTAGTCGTAGAGCTGCTCCATCCCGGCGGCGCCGTACCGCTCGAGCCCGACCCACACCTTGAGAACATCCGCGCGGCGCGTGCACATGAAGCTCCGCGTCCCCTGATCCCACGCGCGCTCGCCGCGCGCGTCGTGAAACAGGTACGGCGCGCGCTGCGAGAACGCGGATTCCAGGTCTCGCTCGTCGCGGACGAGAAGCATCCCGGCCTGGCTGGGCATCAGCATCATCTTGTGCGTGTCCCACGCGACCGAGCGAGCGCGCTCGATGCCGCGCAGCCGGTGCTTGTGCCGCGCGGACCAGAGCGCCGAGCCGCCGTGCGCCGCATCCACGTGCAGCCAGACGCCGTGGCGCTCGCACGACGTGGCGATCGCGTCGAGGTCGTCGAATGAACCGGTAGCCGTCGAGCCGGCGGTCGCGACGACGGCCATCACTTCGACGGCCGTCGCGCGCGAGCTCGTCGAGCGCCCGCTCGAGCGCCGACGGATCCATCGCGTAGCCGCGCGACGCGATCGCGCGAACGTTGCGCATGCCGAGCCCCAGCTGCGCGGCCGCCCGAGTGACGGCGTAGTGCGCGTGCTCGCCGCAGAGCAGCATCGGCGGATCCGCGCCGACGCCGTCGGTCCACGCGTTCGGCATCGCGGCGCTTCGCGCGGCGAGCAATGCGGTGAACGTCGCCTCGGTGCCGCCGCTCGTGAACGTTCCGCCCGCGCCGGCCGGAAATCCGACGAGCTCGCACATCCACGAGATGACCCGGTGTTCGAGGATCGTCCCGACCGGCGACATCTCGAAGACGGCGATCGACTGATTGAGCGCCGCGGTCACCGACTCGGTCCAGATCGCGGCCGGGAGCGGACCGGAATTCTGGTGTCCGACGTAGCGCGGGTGCCACAGATGATTCGACTCGGCGACGACCTCGCCGCGGATGCGTTCGACGATCGAGTCGATCGAGTGTCCGTCGCGCGGAAGCGGCTCGTCGAATCGCGCCGCGATCGCCTCGGGCCTGTGGCGAGTCGTGACGCGCGTCTCGCGATTTCGCGTTTCGGCGAGATAGCCCGCGATCACCTCGGCGAACGCGCGTCCCACGCCGAGATCGGCGTCCGATTCGATGGCGTCGAGAATCGCGGGCCGCTCGAGGCCCGCGGAGCGCGTGGCCGATTCGGTCACGTGGCAGCGCCGAGCGGCAGGTCGACGACGCGAATCGATCGCGTGAGATCGAGCGCGCGATACGCCTGAATTCGGTCGATCGTGATCGGTTCCTTCACGCGAAAGCGCGTCAACTCGCGCAGCGCGTCGCGCGACAGCTCGGGGTAGAAGCTCAACGTGACGTGGGGAGTGAAGGTGAAGCGCGGCCGCGCGTGCGACAACCCGCTGGACTTGATGCGCTCGTGCAGCGCGCGGATCGGGCCGTTGGGGTCGATCGGCATCACGACCACGGTGCTCTGCATGAACTGCATCGGCGGCTGGAGCTGCACGGCGAACGGCGCGGTCGCCGCGGCGACGGGCGTCAGCGCGGCGATCAGCTCGTCTTCGGTCGTGTCGGGAGAGATCGGGCCCATGCCCGATGACCCGGTGATCGTGACGTGCGGCGGCAGCTCCGCGGCCATCCGCGGATCGAACCGGCGCTGGACGTCGAGCACGCGCGCCGCGACGTCGCCGTTCAATTCGGACATCACGATGATCCCGGGCTTCACGCCCGAAAGCTACAAGGTGATCTCGCGGGATCCTTCGAGGTCGGCGAGGAACATTCGCTCCGCTTCCTCGCCGAGCGAGGCGTCCTCGATCACGGCGTCGAGCTCGTAGTTGACCGTCACGCCGAGCGGATTGAAATCGGTCGAGCCGACGCGCACCCAGCGGCCGTCGACGACGCTCGTCTTGGCGTGCATCATCTCGCCGCACCACTCCCAGATGCGAACGCCGTTGGTGAGCAGCCGGCGATAGTAGCGCTTCGCGAGCAGCGACACCCAGGGGTGATCGTTGCGTCCGGGCAAGAGGATGCGCACGTCGACGCCGTCGCTCGCCGCGCCGTTCAGCGCCTCGACCTCGGACGGCGACGGCGTGAAGTACGCCGTGGCGATCCAGATCGATCGGCGCGCGGAGATGGCTTGAATCTGCAGCGCGCGCGACACGCGCTGCCTGAGCGGCTCGCCCTCGATGATTCCGACGAGGGCTCGTTCGTCGGTGTCGGGGTCGAGATGCGCGCCGCGCGCGGGCCGGTGGAGGAATCGATGTGAGCCGCGCCGTTCGTGTCCCACGGCGCGCCGCCACATTCGATCGAACGCCTCCTGCATGTCGTTCGCGGCGGGGCCGTCGATGCGCACCGCGGTGTCGCGCCATCGCGAGCGGCGAATCTTGTCGACGCCGGTCGTCCACTCTCGGCCGATGCCGACGCCGCCGGTGATTCCGATCGCGCCGTCCACGACGAGAAGCTTGCGGTGGTCGCGCGGTACGAACCCGAGCCATCGGTGGAATCCCGGGCGGTTGAACAGCACGACCTCGATGCCGGCCGCGCGGAGCTCGCGGAGAAACCGGCGCCTCGTGCCGCGAACACCGATCCAGTCGAGCAGGATGCGTACGGCGACGCCCCGCTCGACCGCCGCGGCGAGCGGCGCGGCGAATCGGTCGCCGACGTCGTCGGCGCGGAAGATGAAGCTCTCGAGCGAGACGGAGGACCGCGCGCTTTCGATGAGCGCCAGCATCGCGTCGAACGTCGCCGGTCCGTCGCGCAGCAGGGACACGCGGTTGCCGCTCGACACGTTCGCCGCGGCGATTCGCCAGAGGCCGCGCGCGAACGACGGCCCGCCGTCGAGGAGGCGAGGCGTTTCGGCCGACGATCGCCGGGCAATGGTTTGCCGAGCCGGAGCGGGGCTGGTCACGCTGTCCCCTGATTACAGATTGCGTGCCCGGCCGCAGACCGCCGGTGGCCGGACGGACTATTATATCGCATGCTCGAGATCGATCTCACAGGGCGACGGGCCCTCGTTGCCGGGGTGGCGGACGACGCCGGCTTCGGGTTTGCGATCGCCAAGGCGTTGGCCGAGGCCGGAGCCAGCGTCTGCGTCGGAACGTGGCCGCCGGCCCTCAACATTTTTCTGAATTTGCTCGAGCGCGGCAAGATGGACGAGTCGCGCACGCTGTCCTCGGGGTCCTTGCTGACCTTCGAGAAGGTCTATCCGCTCGACGCCGTCTACGACACGTACGACGCGATCCCCGAAGACGTCCGGACGAGCAAACGTTACAAGGACATCGGCGACTGCTCGATCGGCGGCGTGGCGGCGCGGCTCGTTCAGGACTTCGGCGACAAGCCGCTCGACATCGTGGTGCACTCGCTGGCGAACGGGCCCGAGGTGAAGAAGGCGCTGATTGATGTGAGCCGCGAGGGCTACCTGGCGGCGATGAGCGCGAGCGCGTATTCGCTCATCTCGATGGTGAGTCGTTTCGGGCCGATCATGCGCCCCGGCGGGTCGTTCGTGTCGCTGACCTACCTCGCCAGCGAGCGCGTGATTCCCGGGCTACGGCGGCGGCATGTCGTCGGCGAAGGCGGCGCTCGAGAGCGACACGAGAACGCTGGCATTCGAAGCCGGCCGGCGGTTTGGTTGCCGCGTGAATACGATCTCCGCCGGCCCGCTCGCGTCGCGCGCGGCGAGCGCGATCGGGATCATCGAGAAGATGGTCGAGTACGTGGCGGAGAACGCGCCGCTCACCGAGAAGCTCACCGCTCAGGAAGTGGGGCGCGTGGCGGCGTTTCTCTCGTCGCCGCTGGCGAGCGGCATCACGGGAAACACGATGTACGTCGACAAGGGCTATCACGCCATGGGAATGGCCGTGCCGCCCGCGTCGAGTTCTCCAGCCTAAGCCGCTCCGTCTACGCGACCGGCCCCTTCGACTCGATCTCCTTGAGACCCGCCGCCTTCAACATCGTGTTGATGCGCGGAAGATTCGCGTTGATCGTCGATCGCAGCTTCGTGAGATCCTTGTTCAGCTCGACCGTCAACACCTTTTCGACGTCGTAACTCTGTTCCGTGGGCCGCCCGTCCGCGCTCTGCACGACACCGAGCAGCGCGCCGATGCGATTGTTGAGCCGGATCGGATAGTTGAGCGGATCCTGGCCGCTGCGGTTCTTCGTTTGATACAGCGAATCCTCGACCTGCGACAGCGCGGTCGCGAACGGGGTCGAAAGCGCCGTGAGCTGCGAGAGCTGCGCGGCGGAAATTTTCTTCTCGCGATCGGCGAGCTCCGACTTGATGCGGCGGATCTCCTTCACCGCGTCGTTCGCTTCGGAGAAGCGATCCCGAATCGCGAGCGCGAGGCGCGACTGCTCCTGCCAGTCGGCGAGCGTCGCCTTGATGCGCGGGTCCGGCAGCACCTTGAACGTCTCGGTCCCGACCAGCTTTCCGTTCACCGCGAGACGCACCTTGTACGTGCCCGGCGGCACGAGCGGCCCCGTCACGCCGGCCGCCCAGAGAATCATTCCCGGGAAGCTCGACGCGTCGGGGTAGCGCATGTTCCAGGCGAACGTGTTCACGCCCTTCTTGTTGGGGACGCGAGGCGCCGGGCGGCGGTCCGAAGATCCGTCCTCGGGCGGTTGCGCCGGTTGCGCGGCGGAATCCGCTTTGCTCGAGTAGCCGCGAATCACTTTCCCCGTTGCGTCGAGGAAGTCGAGCGCGACCGTGTCGTTCGCCGCGCCGAGCCAGTATTGCACGACGACGCCGGCCGGCGGATTCTGTCCCGTCGGATGGACGGGAGCGTTCTCGGGCGTCAGTTGCGCCGGCGCACGCGCCGCCGCGGCCGCCGCCACCGCCGAATCCGCCGCCGGTCGCCAACCGATACTGATCGCGCGGCCTGAACAGGTGGGCGCTCTCGGCTTCGATCGCGCTCGTCATCTGCTCGAGCGTCGTGATGTCGTCCATGATGTAGAAGCTGCGGCCGTGCGTCGCGAGCACGATGTCGCCTTCCTTGAAGACGAGGTCGTGTACCGGGACGATCGGCAGGTTGAGCCGCAGGCTGCGCCAGTTCGCGCCATCGTCGGTCGAATACCAGACGCCGCGCTCGGTGCCGGCGACGAGAAGGCCGCGCTTGGCGGGATCCTCGCGCACGACACGCGTGAACTCGGTCGCGTTGATTCCCGCGTCGATCCGCGTCCAGTGCGCGCCGCAGTCGGACGTCTTCCATAGATACGGCTTGTCGTCGTCCAGCTGAAAGCGGTTCGCCGCGACGTACGCGATGCACTCGCCGAACTTCGACGCGTCGATGCTCGACACGCGCGTGTACTTCGCCATGTCCTTCGGCGTGACGTCGGTCCACTTCACGCCGCCGTTCCGCGTGAGATAGACCTTGCCGTCGTCCGAGCCCGTCCAGATCGCGCTCGGCGGTGACGGGCGACTCCTCGATGATGAACACCGTGCCGTAGTACTCGATCGACGTCTGGTCCTTGGTGAGCGGACCGCCCGAGTTGCCGAGCGTCGCGGGATCGTGGTAGGTGAGATCCGGCGAGATCGCCGTCCAGCTCCTTCCGCCGTTCGTCGACTTGTGCACGACGTTCGATCCGGCGTACACGACGTTCGGGTTGTGCGTCGAGACGATGATCGGGAAGGTCCACTGGAAGCGGTACTTCAGGTCCATCGCCGGATGGCCCATCGGATTGTCCGGCCACGGATTCACGTTCACCGTGATCCCGGTGCGCAGATCCTTCCGCGTGAGCAGGTTGCCGTAGCTGCCCGCGTACACGATGTCCGGATCGTCGCCGCGCGACGCGATCCATCCCGACTCGCCGCCGCCCGCTTCGAGCCACTCCGATACGTCGAGGCTGCCCCTGCTCGGACCGCACAACGTCGAGTTGTCCTGCTGCGCGCCGCAGATGTGATACGGGAAGTGATTCGTCGCGATCACGTGATAGAACTGCGCCGTCGCGAAGTCCTCGTCCGACCACGTCTTCCCGCCGTCGACGCTCACCTCCGCGCCGCCGTCGTCGGACTCGATCATGCGCTGGTTGTCCTTGGGGTCGACCCAGAAGTCGTGCGAGTCGCCGTGGTGCATGCCGCCGCGCACCGTACGGAACGTCTTCCCGCCGTCGGTCGACTTCATGAACGACACGTTGTTCGCGTAGACGACGTTCGTGTCCTTCGAGTCGGCGTGGATCTTCGTGTAGTACCACGCGCGCTGGCGCAGATTGCGATCGTTGTTGGTGCGCTGCCACGTCGCGCCGGCGTCGTCGGAGCGGAACACGCCGCCCGAATCGGCCTCGATGTTCGCCCAGACGCGATTCGAGTTTCCGCCCGACACGGTGATGCCGATGTTCCCCCAGATCCCTTCCGGCAGGCCGGGGTTGCGCGTGATCTCCGTCCAGTGATCGCCGCCGTCGGTCGTCTTGAACATTCCGCTGCCCTTGCCGCCCGACGACAACAGCCACGGCGTGCGACCCGCCTGCCACAGCCCCGCGTACAACACGTTCGGATTGGCCGGATCCATCACGAGATCGACGACGCCGGTCGAGTCGTTTCGAAAGAGAATCTTCTCCCACGTCTTGCCGCCGTCCTTCGAGCGGAACACGCCGCGCTCCGGATTCGGCGCCCACACGTGACCGAGCGCGCCGACGTACACGAGATCCGCGTTCGTCGGATTCACGACGATGTCGGCGATCTGGCGCGTCTCGCCGAGTCCCATGAACGACCACGTCTTGCCGCCGTCGGTCGTCTTCCACACGCCGTCGCCGTGCGACACGTTGCCGCGGATCGGATACTCGCCTCCGCCGACGTAGACGACGTCCGGCGATGACGCCGAAACGGCGATCGCGCCGATCGTGCCGCCGAAATACTTGTCCGTCACCGGCGCCCACGACTGTCCGTCGTTGATCGACTTGAAGACGCCGCCGCCTGTCGTGCCCATCCAGAACTCGTTCGGCCGCGACGGATTTCCCGTGGCCGCGACGGAGCGGCCGCCGCGATACGGGCCGACCTCTCGCCAGTGAACACCGGCGAGCGCGAGCGAATCCTGCTGCGCGACCAACGGCGCGGTGGTGAGCTGAACGACGACGGCGGACACGGCGAAACAGCCGGCAAGACGAACGGTGAGCATCATTGGGTCAGGCGCGGTCGGGGCGAGGTGGCGGCTGCTCAGACCAGAACGGGGTCGAGTGTAGCCTATCCATTTTCGCCCGATCTGGCCATGCACGCCGCCCGTTGAACACAGGCGGCACCCGCCCTGCACCTCTGGAGGGCGTGCGAGCGCAACCATCCGATACCAATCGCTGCGTCGTTTGCGGCGGAGTCGACAACGCCGTCGTCGCGGATCACAGAAGTGTCCGCGACGAGATCGAAGCGCTGTGGGCGTATCACGCCCGTCGCCTTCGCGTCGATACGCCGACGACTCGGCTCGTCGACCGGGTCACGTTTTCGGAGAATCCTCCGCTTCGCGTCGTGAAGTGCCGCGACTGCGGGCTCGTGTACCGCAGTCCGGCCGAGCCGGCGCGCGAGATCGTCGACGCGTATCGGCGCTCGGCGCCGTCCGCCGGACGCTCTTCGCGCGCTGCACACCGCGCAGTACGGCGCCGCCCGCTCACAGGTGCGCCGCCTGCGGCGGGTGCTCGGGCGCCGCTGCAGCGGCCTCGAGGTCGGGAGCTACGCCGGAGCATTTCTCGCCGCCGCTCGCGACGACGGGATGCGGTTCGAGGGCCTCGACGTGAGTCCGTCGGTCAATGCGTTCACGCGATCGCTCGGGTTCGCCGTCGAGGACGGCGACTTCGGGACGTATCGCGCACGCCGCCTCTTCGACGTCGTCGCCATCTGGAACACGTTCGACCAGCTCGGCGATCCGCGCGCCGCGGCCGAGGCCGCGTGGCGCATGCTGCGGCCGGACGGCACGCTGGCGCTTCGCGTCCCGAACGGCGGGCTTGTACGCTCGGCTTCGCAACGATCTCACGAGTCGCAGCCGCCTGCGGCGCGGGCTCGCCCGGTCGACGCTCGCGCAGAACAACCTGCTCTCGTTCCCGTATCGGTTCGGCTTCACGCCGGGCGCGCTTAGCCGAATGCTGCGCGACGTGGGGTTCCGAGTGACGTGCGTGGAGGGCGACGTGCTCCCGCGCCTCGCCGACGAGTGGACGCGCCCTTGGGCGCGCGTCGAGGAGCTGGTCGTTCAAGCATCTGCTCCGATCCGGGCGCGCGGTACGACCCCGCCGTCGCCCCCTGGTTCGAGCTCTACGCGCGCCGCGTAGGCTAGCCGGTCCACCGGTCCACCGGTCCACCACACCTCGGGTTCAAACCAATTGAATCCTCGCGGCGTCCAACGCCGTACGAGTTCTTGCACCAACCTCGTTAGTGGAGCCACATGCCCCGCGACGCCAGCGATTTGCTGCACGGGACGCTCGACGTGCTCGTGCTCAAGGCCCTCTCCCTCGGCCCGCTGCACGGCTACGCCGTCAGCGAATGGATCGAGGGGCACGGCGACGGCGATCTCGTGATCGTCGACGCGGCGCTCTACAAGGCGCTCCACCGCCTCGAGGATGGCGGCGCGATCGAGGCCGAGTGGGGCGTCTCCGAGAACAACCGAAAAGCGAAGTACTACTCGCTCACGCCAGCGCGGACGCGCGCAGCTGCGCGCCGAGACCGCGACGTGGCGGCGTTACGCGAGCGCGGTCGGCAGGATTCTCGAGGCCACCTGATCCATGCGTCCCCGTCCGACCGGCGTCCGGCGCGTCTTTCGGCTTCCGTCCACGGAGGACCGGCTCGCGCGAGACCTCGACGAGGAGGTCGCGTTTCACGTCGAGCGGCGCGTCGCGCGGCTCATCGCCGAGGGCGTGCCGTACGACGAAGCGCGCGCCGAGGCGCTGCGACGATTCGGGGACGTCGACGATCTGCGAACCTACTGTCACGACATCGAGAGGGCGCACATGCAGCGGATGCACACGGCCGAACGAGTGGAGAGCATGATGCAGGACGCTCGCGTCGCGGTTCGACAAATGAGGAAGTCGCCGGGCTTCTCGTTCGCGGCGGCGTTGACGCTCGCCCTCGGCATCGGCGCGACGACGGCGCTGTTCAGCGTCGTGAACGGCGTGCTTCTCAAAGCGCTGCCGTTCCCGGCGCCCGACCGCATCGTGCAGGTCACCGGGTTGAACGCGAAGGGTGACGTCCTGCGCAACTTCGCCGACCCCACGTTCGAGGCGATCGCGGAGCGGAACCGATCGCTCTCGGCGATCGCCGAGATGAATTCCTACTATGTGACGGTGTCGAACGACGGCGAGGCGATGCGGCTGTCGGCGTCGTGGGTCAGCCAGCCAGTTCTTCGACGTGCTCGGCGTGAAGCCAGCCGCCGGCCGGTTCTTCGTGCCCGAAGAGCAGCAGCGCGGTGCGGCGAAGGCGGCCGTGATCAGCTACGCACTCTGGCAGCGGCTCTTCGCCGGGACGAACAAAGCGATCGGCGCGAAGCTCCCGAGCGGATCGTCGTCGATCACGGTGGTCGGCGTGCTGCCGAAAGGCCTCGAGTATCCGCCGCAGACCGACGTGTTCCTCGCGCGCGAGACCGAGGTGCGGTACCCGAGCTATACCGCGGGCAACTGGAGACTCCTCGCGCGCGTCAAGCCGAACGTCACGCTCGACCAGGCGCGGCAGGACGTCTCGCTCGTGCTCCGCCAGCTGAAGGCGCAGGTCGGCGACTACACGTACACGGTCGACGGAACCGTCGTACCGCTCCGCGATCAAATCGTCGGGCAGATTCGGCCGATCCTGCTGCTGCTCTTCGGCGCGTCGGGCGTGCTCCTGCTCATCGCGTGCACGAACGTCGTGAATCTGCTGGTGGCGCGAATGGCGGCGCGCGAGGGGGAGCTCGCGGTGCGCGTCGCGCTCGGCGCCGGGCGCGGACGTCTCATTCAACAACTACTCATCGAAGCGGCGCTTCCTCTCGCTGTTGGGATGCGCGGGGGGTCTGGCGTTGGCGTTCGGCGGAGCGAAGCTGCTGCTCGCGCTGCGACCGGCGTCGATCCCTCGGCTGTCGGAGTTGAGCGTCGATTGGCGCGTCATGGTGTTCGCGATCGCGATCTCGATGGTCGTCGCGGTTGCGCTCGGGACTGGTGGCGGCGTGGCGCGGCGCGCGCGGCGATCTGCGCGCGGCGCTCTCGCAGTCGCAGCGATCGCAGGGCGGCGGAGCGGCGAGCTATGGAATGCGCAGCGCGCTCGTCGTCGTGCAGCTCTCGATGACGGTCGTTCTGATGGTCGCGGCCGGCGTGCTTGGCCGCAGCTTCGTGCGACTGATCACGTCCGACGCGGGCTTCCGGACGCAGGGCGTGGCGGTGATCACGCTCGTGACCGAGACGGGTGACTTCTTCTCGCCCGCCGACGAGCGAATCGCGCGCCGGAGCCAGCTGCTCGACGACGTGATGGCGTTGGCTCGGCGGACGCCGGGTGTCAGCGCCGTGGGCGCGGTCAGCAACACGCCGCTCAGCGGCGGCGGCGCCGACGGCGGATTCCTCGTGCTGGAGAGCGCGTCCGAAAAACTCCAGCCGTCCGATTTCGAGCGCATGTTCAAGGACAAGTCGCGAACGGGCGACGCGTACTACCGTCTTGCGAGCGCCGACTACTTCAAGACGATCGGGATTCCGCTCGTGGCCGGCCGCCTGTTCGACGACCGCGATCGCCGAGACGCGCCGCACGTCGCCGTGATCAACGCGTCGCTCGCCAAATCCCGGTGGCCGAACGAGAGCGCGATCGGCAAGGTGGTGGAGTTCGGAAACATGGACGGCGACGTCACGCCGATGACGATCGTCGGCGTGGTCGGCGACGTGCGCGACGGCGGGCCTTCGACGGACGTGACGCCGATGATCTACGGCTACTACCGCCAGCGTCCGGGAAATGGCGGCCAGTTCAGCGTAGTGATGGTCACGTCGACGCCTGGTGCGACGCTCACAACGATGCGCCGGGAGTTGCGGCGAGCTCGGCCGGACATTCCGGCTCGTTACTCGACGATGGATGAGGCCGTGGCGGCATCGGTGACGACGCAGCGCTTCATGCTGACGCTCGTCGGCGTCTTCGGCGCGTTGGCGCTCCTCCTCGCCGCGCTCGGCGTGTACAGCGTGATCTCGTATCTGGTCGCGCAACGCGGTCGGGAGATCAGCATCCGGGTCGCGCTCGGCGCGCGCTCCGCCGACATCCTTGGTCTCGTGATTCGGCACGGCTTGGTGCTCGCGGCGATCGGAGCGCTCGTCGGCGTGGTCGGGGCCTTCGCGACGACGCGCCTCCTCACGCACATGCTCTATGCGATCAGCGCGTCCGATCCCGTCGCCTTTGCCGGGGTCGTCGCGCTTCTCGGGCGCGGTGGCCGTGGTGGCGAGCTACGTCCCGGCCCGGCGCGCCGCCCGAATCGAGCCGATGGACGTTCTTCGCGGCGGCTAGCAGCCCCGGCCGCAGCCGCTGACTTCCGGGCTATCGGGGCCCCTGAATCAATCTGATGCAGGGGCCTCGTCGTCTCAGTGGGCGCAGCGATTTGACCAACGAGCCCGTTCGTGGTATGAGCAGTAAGTAAACGGGGACGCCTCGTCCCCTCTCCTCCACAAATCAGGGCTGTATCCATGCGAACGAGCTCCCTCCTCGTCTTGGGGTCCGCCACCGCGGCGATCGTCGCGATCGGCTGCACCACCAAGACCCCGCCTGCACCGGCACCCGCGCCGGCAGCGGCCCCGACGCGACCCGCCGTGCAACAGACTCCAGCGAATGTCCCGACCGACACCGGCGAAGCGCCGACTGGCGGAGGCGGCGGAGTTGGTCGCGGCGGACGAGGCGGCGGCAACGCCGCGGCTCAGGGCGGCAACGCGAATCCGCAGCCGTACAACCGCGTCGTCACCGCGCAGGCGCAGACCAAGACCGGATTCTTCAAGACGATTCGCATCGGCGACCGCCTGCTGTTCGAGATCCCGCGCAACCAGATGAACAAGGACATCCTCCTCGTTCAGGAGATCGCGCAGACGGCGCTCGGCGCCGGATACGACGGACAGGCGGCGGGCAACCGCGTGCTGCAATTCGAGCGGCGCGAGAACCGCGTGCTGCTGCGCGGCATCTCGAACGAGATCATGGCGAGCGACACGCTGTCGCCGGTCGCCGGCGCGGTGAACGCGTCGAACGTTCACCCGGTGCATCGCGATCTTCAACGTCGAGGCGTACGGCGCGGACAGCTCCGCGGTCATCGACGTGTCGCGCCTGTTCACGCAGCCGCCGACCGAGCTCTCGCCCGCGCAGCGCATCGCGGCCGGCTACACGGTAGACGCGACGCGTTCGTGGATCGAACGGACGTCGGCCTTCCCCGACAACGTGAACGTCTACTCGACGCTCACGCTGCAGCAGGGGCAGCGGCGGTCGCGGCGCGGCGCCGGCCGGTGGACGTGGCGCCGGTCGCGGCGGCGCGGGCTTCAGCCGCGCCGACGGCGACGATCGTGGCGTCGTACAGCTTCCATCGGCTGCCCGACGCGCCGATGGAGCCGCGGCTCTGCGACAATCGCGTCGGATACTTCTCGCTCACCGTCACCGACTACGCCGGCGACGACCAGCGCATGGCGAGCAACACCCGCTGCTTCATCACGCGCTATCGCCTCGAGAAGAAGGATCCAAACGCGGCGGTCTCCGACCCGGTCAAGCCGATCGTGTACTACCTCGACGCCAACACGCCGATGAAGTGGCGGCCGTGGCTCAAGAAGGCGATCGAGGATTGGCAGCCGGCGTTCGAGGCGGCGGGCTTCAGCCACGCGATCATCGCCAAGGACGCGCCGACGAACGATCCCGACTGGTCGCCGGAAGACGCGCGCTACTCCGTCGTGCGCTGGCTCCCGTCGACGACCGAGAACGCGAGCGGCCCGAACGTCCACGACCCGCGCTCGGGTGAAATCCTCGAAGCGCACATCCAGTTCTATCAGAACGTTCAGAACCTGGCGCGCACGTGGTACTTCACGCAGGCGGCGGCGACCGATCCGCGCGCGCGGACGTTCCCCTACCCCGATTCGCTCATGGGGCGCTTGCTCGAGTACGTGCTCGCGCACGAAGTCGGGCACACGATCGGCTTCCAGCACAACATGAAGTCGAGCTCGGAGTATCCGCTCGACAGCATTCGCAATCCCGACTTCCTGCGCCGCATGGGCCACGTCGCGACGCTGATGGACTACTCGCGCTTCAACTACGTGGTGCAGCCGGAAGATCACGTTCCGGCCGATCTGCTCATTCCGCGCATCGGTCCGTACGACATCTGGGCGACGCACTGGGGTTACGCGCCGATCGCCGCGCCGATGGCCGTCGCGCAGCAAGGCGCGAACAGCCACACCGGCGCCGAGCTGATTCGTTCCGCCGAAGCGAAGCGCACGGTGTTGGACCAGTGGGCGCGCGAGCAGGATTCCAAGCCGTGGCTCCGCTTCTCGACGAGCGGCGCGTTCGGCTCCGATCCGGGCGACGAGACCGAGGCCGTCGGCGATGCCGATCCGGTGCGCGCCACGGAGCTCGGCTTCAAGAACCTGCGTCGCAACATGCAGTGGATCGAGTCGGCGACGGTGAAACCGAACGACGACTTCGACGTGCTCGCCGAGTTGTACAACCGCGAGATCGGCCAGTACCGCACGGAGCTCGGGCACGTCGCGAATCTCGTCGGCGGCATGAACTCGCAGGAGAAGTACGGCGATCAGCCGGGCGTGCGCTTCGTGCCCGTACCCAAGGCGCAAGCAGCAAGCGGCGATGAAGTTCCTCGCCGAGAATTCCTTCCAGACGCCGACGTGGCTCATCGACACGGACATCCTCCGCAAGATCGAGCCGAACGGTGAAGTCACGCGCGTCACGGCCGCGCAGTCGTCCGCGATCAACGCTCTGCTCAACGACGGCAAGCTCACGCGGCTCGATCGAGAACGAAGCGCTGGCGAAGAATCCGTCGGAGGTGTACACGCTGACCGAGATGCTGAGCGATCTGCGGCACGGCGTGTGGACGGAGCTCTATGGCACGGCGCCGGTGAAGATCGACGTGTATCGCCGCGGCGTGCAGCGCGCGTATCTGACGGACGTCGGCAACAAGATCAATCCGCCGGCGGCCGGTGCGGCGGCAGGCGGCCGTGGCGGCGGCGGTGGCGGTGGCCGCGGCGGCGCGGCTCCGGCGGCGAACACCGGAGAGATCAAGGCGATGCTGCGCGGCGAGCTGAAGACGCTCGACGCGGAGTTGGCCGCGGCGGCGAAGCGCGCGACGGACGTGCCGACCAAGCGCCACATCGACGACGCGCGTCAGCAGATCAGCCACATCCTCAAGCCGGCTGCCGCCGCAAGCTCCGGCGCGGCGGATGAAGAAGGAATCAACCCGCCGGGCGTGAAGTGGTAGGCCGATGGCGATAACTGACTACACCGCAGAGACGCGAAGAGCGCAGAAGTTTCTGAATGGCAACGCCCCGCGAGCAATTCGCGGGGCGTTTCTATTTGCGTTCGCGGTCGGGATCAGCGGAAGGCCCGCTCCGATTCCTCAACGGCCTCGCATCGCTCCTCGATCGGCGTGAGATTCCACCGCGTCGTTTCGTCCGAGGGGCTTGTGGCAATCCAGGCACGTGGAATACATGGAGTCTTGACCGTGCGCGCATCTCGAACCTCGTGACAGTGCTCATTCCCCGCGAGCCCGCGTGAACTGGAAGCGCTGGGCGTTCACCATCGCGTCGTTCGCGGCGGTGATCGGCGTCTCCACCTTCTTCATCGTCCGCTGGTGGCGCGCCGGAAGCACGATTCGCCTGCCGCTCGACGCGCACCTCCTGGCGATCGCGGCCGTCCTGTTCGAGATCCTCACCCGCTCCTGGAAAATCCAGTGGAGCGCCAAGGCGGCGCACATCGAGCTCGGCTTCATGACCGCGCTGCGCACGACGTTGGCCGGCGATTTCGGCGCGTCGATCACGCCGGCGCGGTCGGGCGCCGAGCCGGCGCGATTCCTCGTCCTCGCTGAATCGGGCATCGAGACGTCGAGCGCGCTCGTCGTGCTGTTCGCCGAGCTGTTTCTGGAATCCCTGTCGCTTGGCGACCGTGGTGCTCGTCGTCGCGATCGTCTTCCGGCACGCCGGCTTCGTGTTGAAGGCGCTCGTCGGCGTCGTCGGCCTGTACGCGGGCTTCGTGATCGGCGTCGGTGTGATCGCCGTGGTCCTCGCGCGCCGGCACGTGGACGATACGCCGCCGCGCTGGGCGATCCGCCTCCGCCTCGGCGGCAAGCGATGGACGAAGATCCACAGCTGGTTCACCCAAGTGCGTTCGACGGTCGATCGAATGCGGCACATCGAGTTTCGTTGGGCGGCGGGCGCGTACTTCATGTCGGTGATGCACGTCGCGATGCGGTTGTGCGTGCTCCCCGCGCTCGTCCTCGGCGCCGGCGCCGACGCGCCCCTGGCGCCGCTCGCGCTTTGGCCGCTTGGACTGCTCTACGGCGCGGCGATCGTGCCGGCACCCGGCGGCGGCGGAGCCGTGGAGCTCGCGTTCCGCGCCGCGCTGGCGAACGTCATCGGCGCGCGCTACTTCGCGGCGGCTCTGCTCTGGTGGCGTTTTTATACTTTCTACATCTACATCGTGCTCGGCGCGATCGTCGCCGGCAACACGGCGCTGCGCGCGGTGCGCAAGGCTCAGGACATGAGCCGCTTCGAAGCCGCCTGACTTCTCATCCGAAGAGCCGTGGCCCGATTGATGAAGAAGCGAGTCTCCGACAGCGGATGAACGTTGGCAGTCACTGACTCGTGGGCGGGACGCGGAGGCTAGGATGCGTTGGACTCCCGGTGGTGAGAGCGGGAACATCGAAGATCGCCGAGGTTCGGGGGGCATCGGCCCCGTGCACGTCGGCATCGGAGGCACGGTTATCCTGATAGTGCTGAGCCTGATCTTCGGACGGGATTTCGTGTCCGACAGCGTGAACCCGAACCCGTACTCGGCCGGCGGGAGCGCGGCGGGTTCGCTCGGGCCTGGCGGACCCGGCGGCCCCGGCGCGCCGGTGAACCAGATCTCCGGAGGAAGCGAAAGAAGTTCAGTTCGTTTCTTTCGTGCTCGACACGGCCGAAGCGACCTGGGCCAAAATCCTTCCGGCGACCACGGGCACGCCCTGGCGAAACGCGAAGCTCGTTCTCTTCCGCAATGCGACACAGACCGGCTGCGGTGTCGGCCAGACGGCGATGGGCCCGTTCTATTGTCCCGTCGATCAGAAGCTGTACATCGACCTCGCCTTCTTCGACGAGCTGCGTTCACGCTTCGGCGCGCCGGGGGAGTTCGCGCAGGCGTACGTCCTCACGCACGAGCTGGGGCACCACGTGCAACACCTGCTCGGGATCGACGCGGCCGTGCGTCGCGCGCAGCAGCGCGACCCGTCCGCCGCGAACGATCTCTCGGTGCGCCTCGAGCTGCAGGCGGATTGCTTCGCCGGCGTGTGGGGCCACGCGACTCAGGGCGAGGGAATCCTCGAACCGGGCGATCTCGAGTCGGGCCTGAACGCGGCCGCGGCCGTTGGAGACGACCGCATCGAGCGCCAGACGACGGGCCACGTGAACACGGACACGTTCACACACGGATCGTCGGAGCAGCGCGTGCGCTGGTTCCGACGCGGTTTCGACTCGGGTCAGCCGAAGGACTGCGACACGTTCAACGGCGCGATCTAGCCCGTTGTCGGCGCTCGACGCAGGACTACGGGTCGAGCGCGCGAATCGCGCGATTCGCGTAGGCGAAGAGGGCCGGATCGAGACCCGCGCGCTTCATTCGATCCGGGTCGTTCACGTAGCCCGCGCGGACTTTCCGCGCGATCTCCGGATTCCCGCCGGTGAACTCGCGCACGAGCTCGCGCCAGCGGCTCGCGAGCCGCGCGACGTCGGCACTCGCCGGATCGTCGCCGCGCAGCATCGCCGCGCGCATCCGCGCGATGAGCGTCGGCCATTCGCGCTCGACGGCGCGCACGTGGTCGCGCCCGAGCCGCTCGCCACGCTCCTTGATCTCCGTCCATTCTTCCGGCGTGAACTCGCGCTCGAGCGAGGTCATGCTCTCGATCGCGCGAATCAGATCGTCCGGCGACGCGATGGTTCCGGCCGCGAAGCTCGCGTCGAGCGTCTCGAGCAGCCCGACGAGGCGTTCCTGCTCGCCGATCTGCTCGCGCAGACGCTTGATGTGCAGCTCGATCACTCGATGCGCCGAGAACTCCGGCGCGTCGAGACAGGCGCGAATCTCGTCGAGGCTGAACCCGAGCTGCCGGAGTGACTTGATCCGCTGAAGGCGCGCCAGCTCGTCGGCGCCGTAGACCCGGTGACCCGACGCCGTGACGTCGCGCGGCTGCAGCAGGCCGATCTCGTCGTAATAGTGCAGCGTCCGAACGGAGAGTCCGGTCCGTTTGGCGAGGTCGCCAACTTTCATTGCGTTTCCCGCACCCGCAGCCGTCGGCATCGTCTGGAGCAGTCGCTTCTCGGTGAACGTGATCATTCATTCAGGCTACGCCCTCACGTTACGTCAGGTTCAAGCGCCGAGGAACCGGTGAGCGAGCAGGCGAGTGGCATCGTCGTCCGCCGGGCCGACTCGAACGAAGCCGACGCGCGGCTCCTCGCCGCCCTCGGCGCCAGATTGTTCGAGGACGCGTTCGGCGCGATGAACGACCCCGACGATCTGCGCCTCTTCCTGGCCAGGACGTACTCTCCCGACCTTCAGCTCGCCGAGCTGCGCGACGCGAATCGCGCGACGTGGATCGCCGAGGCGAACGGCGAAGCGGTCGGCTACGCGATGGCGCGTCGCGAATCCAGGTCGCCGCACGTCGTGGCGCGCCGCCCGGCCGAGGTGCAGCGCATCTACGCCGACCGCTCCTGGCACGGGCGCGGTGTCGGCGGCGCGCTGTTGAAGGCGTGCGTCGAGCAGTCGCGCGCCTGGGGCTGCGATGTCCTCTGGCTCGGCGTGTGGGAGCAGAACCCGCGCGGCATCGCCTTCTACGAGAAGTGGGGCTTTCGCCGGGTGGGCGAGCAGCGCTTTCTTGTCGGCACCGATTCGCAGCGCGACCACGTGATGGCGCTTCGCCTCGCGTGAGCACGCGCGCAACCCGACACACGACATCGATGAGCACAGCGCGGCCGCGTTTCGTCTACTACGTCCTCCCAGCCGCCTCGGTCTTCGCGGTGGCCTTCGGCGTGGTCTGGGGATGGATCGGCGTTCGGGCTCTGATCGGCGGCGCCGGCCAGTTCGGTGTGCTGCTCGTCGTCTTCGGAATCGGCGGCGTGGCGCTCGGGTTGGCGTTGTGGAGGGCGTGGCGGCTGGTCGTCAACCGAGCGAGAGGTGGGTAGAGGCGCCCGCGCCTGGCCAGGCACGCCTCACGGCAGCTGACGCTGGATCTCCTTCGCCTGCTCCGACGACACGATCCGAAACCAGAGGAAGTTGTGTGGGCCGAGCGTCAACACGTACGGCACGTCGCGGATCGGCGGAAAGCAGGCCTTGCTCCACAGCTCGAGCGGGACGCAGTTCTCGAAGTCGTGCATCTCGAGCTCCACGTACTGCGCGAAGCGCGACAGGTTGTTGACGCAGAGAATCGTCTCGTCTTCGTAGCGCCGGAGAAAGACGAGGACGCGGCGGTTGGGGCAGTTGATCGCCTCCCACGTGCCGCGGCCGAACGCCTTGTACTCCTGGCGCACGGAGACGAGCCGGCGCGTCCAGCGGAGCAACGAGGTCGGCGTGCGTTCCTGCGCGGAGACGTTCACCGTGTGGAACCCGTACGGCGGATCGACGATGAGCGGCGAGTACAGCGCGGCCGTTTCCGCCTCGCTGAACCCGGCGTTGCGGTCGGCGCTCCACTGCATCGGCGTGCGCACGCCGTTGCGATCGCCGAGGTAGATGTTGTCGCCCATGCCGATCTCGTCGCCGTAGTAGATGATCGGCGTGCCGGGCATCGACATCAGCAGCGCGTTCATCAGCTCGATCTGTCGGCGGCCGCTTTCCATGAGCGGCGCGAGACGGCGGCGGATGCCGGCGTTGATGCGCATGCGCGGATCGCGCGCGTACTCGCGATACATGTAGTCGCGCTCTTCGTCGGTCACCGTCTCGAGCGTGAGCTCGTCGTGGTTGCGCAGGAACACCGCCCACTGGCAGTCGAACGGAATCTCCGGCGTCTGCCGCATGATCTCGACGATCGGCGTGCGGTCTTCCTTTCGCACCGCCATGTACATGCGCGGCATGATCGGAAAGTTGAACGCCATGTGGCACTCGTCGCTGTTCCCGAAGTACGCGCGCACGTCGCTCGGCCAGAGGTTCGCCTCGGCGAGGAAGACGCGATTCGGAAACTCGGCGTCCACCGTGGCGCGCAGCGCCTTGAGGATGCCGTGCGTCTCGGGAAGATTCTCGCAGCTCGTTCCCTCGCGCTCGACGAGGTACGGAATCGCGTCGAGGCGCAGCCCGTCCACGCCCATGCGCAGCCAGAAGCGCATCACGTTGAGGAGCGCGGTCGAGGACGTCGGGGTTGTCGAAGTTGAGGTCCGGCTGGTGGCTGAAGAAGCGGTGCCAGTAGAACTGCTGCGCTTCCGGATCCCACGCCCAGTTCGAGCGCTCGGTGTCGCTGAAGATGATGCGCGTGCCGGCGTACTTGTTCGGGTCGTCGCTCCACACGTACCAGTCGCGCTCGCGCGACCCCTTCGGGGCCTGGCGCGCCCGCTGGAACCAGGGGTGCTGGTCGGACGTGTGGTTGATCACCAGCTCGGTGATCACGCGGATGCCCCGATCGTGCGCCGCGGCGAGGAACGCGCGAAAATCCTCGATCGTGCCGTACGCCGGGTTGATCTCCTCGTAGGCGGAGATGTCGTAGCCGTCGTCCTTGAGGGGCGACGGGTAGAACGGCAGCAGCCAGATCGTGTTCGCGCCGAGTTGGCGCACGTAGTCCAGCTTGTCGATCAGCCCGCGAAAGTCGCCGTAGCCGTCGGCGTTGGAGTCGCGGAAGCTCTTGACGTGGAGCTGGTAGACGATCGCGTCTTTGTACCAGAGGGCGGGGTCGTTCGTGTTCACGGGGGCGTGGCGGACGCAACAACCGCGCCTCGGCGATCGGCGGTTTGCGGCGGGAAACGGCCGCGAGTACATCTATTCGGTTGAGGTCGCGCCGGATCGCGCGTCGTGACCGCTCGCTCTCGAGTCCTCCCGCGAAGGAAGGGGGCCTTTATGTGGCTTCGACTCACGCAGCTCCGTCGATCACCCCTGATGCTTCTGCTCGCCGCGATCTTGCTGGCGGGCGTAGCGATCTTCGTCCTCGCCGTCACGCCGGTCGCGGGCGTGAGCGAGTTGGGCCGGTGCTCCCGTCGCCGTTCACCGTCCGCGAGTACGTGCTGCCGCACAAGAACCCGGACGCCTTCGCGCACGACCCCGCCGTGGCGCGCGATGGGAGCGTCTACTTCGCCGACCAGCAGGGCAGCTACATCGGGCGGCTGGATCCAGAGACGGGCGAGGTGAAGGAGTACCCGACGCCGACGCCAAACTCGGGCCCGCACGGCATCATCGTCGTGCCGGACGGTAGCGTGTGGTACACTGGCAACACCGCCGGCTTGATCGGCCGCCTCGACCCGAAGACGGGTACAATCACCGAGTACAAGACGGAAGGCGCGCGTGATCCGCACACGCCCCTCTGGCTGAACGGAACGCTCTGGTTCACGGCGCAGCAATCGAACAAGTACGGCAAGCTCGATCCGGAGAGCGGCTCGGTGACGCTCTACGACGTCGCGACGCCGCGGCCTTGCCGTACGGACTGCAGCGCGCGCCCGACGGTTCACTCTGGATCGCGCTCTTCGGCACGAACAAGCTCGGGCATCTCGATCCGAAGACCGCGAAGCTGACCGAGATCGACTTGCCGAATCCAGGCACGCGTCCGCGCCGCCTCTGCATCACGTCGGACGGTCGGATCTGGTACTCGGACAACGCGCGCAGCCACCTCGGGATGTACGACCCGAAGACGAAGACGGCGAAGGAGTGGAGGACGCCGAGCGGCAAGCCGGACACGCACGTCGAATCCCTACGGCATCGGCGTCGCACCAGACGGCGCGATCTGGGTGAACGAGGCGCGTCAGGGCACGATGGTGCGTTTCGATCCGGCGACCGAGCGCATGGAAGTCGTCCCGATCCCGACCAAGGGTACGGTCGTGCGCAACATCAGCTTCGACTCCACGCGCCACCGACTCTGGATCGCCGAGAGCGGCAGAAGCCGCATGGGGCGGATCGACCTCAAGTAGCTCGGCCTAAGGCAGCGCACGGCGCTCGGGCGACGCGAACGCTGTCGGTGCGGTCGCTCGAGATCACGCGCGCTTTCGAGCCACCGCCGGTCAGCAGGACGGTTATCGCTTTGCCAGGGTCGGCCGACGCAAAGCGGACACCGATCGTGTCCGCGCGAACGGCGAACCAGAATCCGATGACGCGCGAATCGAGGCGCCCGTTCGGGGCCATCGCGTGGACCGGATTGAGTGTCGCCCGAGGGGAGAATTGGAGGGCGGTGTTCGCCGGCTGCGCCACCGCCTTCGGAGCAGCTCCCGGTCCGGCACCTCCCCCGCCGCCCGCACCGGCGACCGACCTGCCGTGCGAAGGGTCGAGCTCGCGAGATCGAGCGCAAAGCCGGACGGCAGGACGCCGCGCCAGTCCGTCGAGTCGACGGCCAATCGGTAACACTCCCGCAATACAACAACGCTCGTCGACTCCGCATCACGCTCGTTGGTGGCGATTCCTCTGAGCTGACTGGCGCTGCCGGCGGCGAGCGCCGCTTGACGCCGCTCGAGCGCCTGCGCTCTCGACAACGAATCCACGGCGACCTTCGCCATCTCGTCCTTCGCGCGCAGCGAGTCGAGGCGAGCCACAGGCGGCGACGCGGCCGGCGCCGGCGCGGCGGCAACCTGCCTTTGCGGATCCGTCACGGCCGCTTGTCCGCCGACGCCGCTTTCTGCCAACCGGCGCTTCGCTCACCGTGGCGCAGGCGACGCGGCCGGCTTCGAGAAGACATGTCGGCATTTGCGGACGCGACCGGCGACGGCGTCCTCGCCGGCGCTTTTGGCTTCCCCGTCGGCCGGCCGACCACCATGGCGGAGATCGAGTCGGCCGACGGGGCGGCGGCGCGACTGCCGGCGTGGCTGCGTTGATCGGACTGTCGATCATCCTTCACGCGCACCGCGCTGTTGTCGGCGACGCGACGCGCCGTGAACGTCACGCCCACGGCGACGATGATCGTCGCCGCGATCGACATCCGCATCGGCGTGAGCGCGAATCGACACCACGGCCGCCGACTCGAGCTCTGGACCGCGCTGCGCCGGCGGGATCACACCCGCGGGTCCCGCGTCGAGCGCCGACACGATCCGCGACGCGCCGGCCATGAGCCCACGCGCTTCCGCGACGAGCGCTCTGGCATTCCGCGCACGCCGCGACGTGTCGCGCGGCGCTCTCGGCGTCGTCCGGCGCCAGCTCGCCGTCGAGCCACGCGTGGATCGTTCCTTCGTCAAGATGCAGCATGTGTCCCTTCTCCTCTCGGAGCGGTCGCGCGAGCGCCGCCGCCCGGCCAACCGTCACGTTGCAGCGCTTCGTACGCTTCGACCAATCGTTTTCGGGCGCGAGCGAGCGTCGTTCCGACCGAGGCGACCGACAGATCGAGTGCGCTGGCGATCTCGGTGTAGTTGAGCCCTTCCTCGCGCATCAGCAACGCCTCGCGATCGCGCTCGCCGAGCGCGTCGATCGCTCGCCTGGCGAGTGGCCGCCTCCTGCGCCCGCTCGAGTGTCGTCGGCTCCGGCTCGACCGCTTCTTCGGCGCGCGCGTGTTCTCGAAGAAGCTCGAGATGGCGGCGGCGGCGAGCGTCCTTCCGCGCTTCGTCGCGCACCAGATTCGTCGCCACGGCGAAGAGCCACGACCGTTCGCTGGTGATCGACTCCTGCCGCGCCGCTCGGAGAAACGTCTCCTGCGCGACTTCTTCCGCCCAGTCGCGATCCCCCAGCCGTCGTGCGAGGTAACGCACGAGCGGCTGATGGTATTCGCGGAAGAGTCGGTCGAGGTCGATCAAGAGTCTCACCACCCACTCACCAACGCCGCTATTGCACTCGGCGTCATCTCGCGCGACGCCACTGTCGTCCACTCGAATCGCTCGCGTCTTCCCGACGACGACCACCCGATCGCCCAGCGCGAACACGGCCTTCAGCTCCGGCACCTGCTGCAACAAGTCGAAGTACGCCTTCGAGTACGGCTTGATCGTCGTCACCTGCATACCGGCATGATAACGCACGTCGGTCCACGCGCCATCGCGCAGCACGAACGTCCGTCCGTCGACGCGACGGGTGGCGCTCGCTTCGTCCTTGTCGCGCATCGGACGTCCGGCGGCGAGCGACAATGAGTCGATCGCGGCCACGTTGGACATGCGTTCGCTGCGCCGACGCCACTTTCGCGGACTCGAACGCCAGGCTCGCCGCGTCGATCGACCGCGCCTTCATTGCCGCCGGAGCCATGCCGCCGCCTGTCCTCCGGCGCCCATCATCGCCGTGCGCACGGGAAGGTCCTGCCGCTCCGTCACCAGATACGAAGTAAACTCGGTCGGAATCCCGTATCGCTCGCCGAGCGCGCGGATTTCGTCGTCGATTTCCGACGAGCCGCCGTTCTTCCGCTTCTCCGCGCTCAGATAGCCGACGCGCTGCGTCGCCCAGAGTCGCGCGACGAACGAGTTCTCGCGGTCGCGATCCGGAAAGTCCACCGTCGACGTCCACGTCACGGGCGTCGTTCCTCGGCGCCCTTCGACGACGACCCGCGCGCGCCCGTGGCCGGAGTACCGCGCGACGAGCGAGAGATCACGGTCGGCGAAGATGTCGGTCGTTTCACCGGGGAGCATTCTCGAGAGACGCACGTCGCCGTCGACGTGCACGCGAACGTCCGTCAGCATCGGGCCGACGAGACGGTCGGCGACGATGCCGACCATTCGCTCGACCGATTCATCCGGCCGCACGAATTGCGACGTGCCGCGCCCCTGCAACGCGAGTTGTTCCAGCAGGCCCACGTTGACATCTGACCCCAACCCGAACGTGAAGATCCGCCGAGGCTCTTCGGCGTGCGCGTTGGCGTCGGCGGCCATCGCGGCGAGATGGTCCGGACGGGTGTCCCCGACCGTCGGCTCGCCGTCGGTCACGAACAGGATCACCGGCAATCGGCCGCGAACGACGGCCGGGCGCAGCGCTTCGCGCAGCGCGCCTTCGATGTTGGTGCTCCCCGACGCGTCGAGCGCGGCGAGATAGCGCGTCGCCTCGCGGACGTTGTCGGGCGTCGCGGCGACGAAGTCGTCGCGGAAGGTGCGCACGTCGCTCGAGAAGTCGATCAACCGGAATCGGTCGGCCTCGTGAAGCGTCGACAGCAGCTGACGCCCCGCCGCGCGCGCCTGCTCGATCTTGCGTCCATTCATCGAGCCCGAGACGTCGAGCACCAGCGTGACGTCGCGCGGGATGACGTCGGTTCGGCGGCCGGCGGGCGGCGTCACGCTGAGCAGCGTGAAGCCGTCCTCGTTGCCGGGCGCGTAGTTGAGCGCGGTGATCGCGGCCTCGTTGCGCGCGCGCACCGGGACGAGCAGGGTCACATCGCGCGCGTCGCCGCGCACGGTGACCACTCTACGACCATCTCGGTCGGCGACGTCGAGCTGGTGCGTCGGTGAGAATGGAGCGCCGAGCTCCGGCGCCTGGCGGTAGCTGAGCGTGAACGACGCGTCGCCGCCGTCGCGAACGTTGGTCGTTCCCGGCGCGCCGCCGCGGAAGTAGTCGATGCGCAGCGCGTCGCCTTCGCGCGGCGCCACGCTCTGAAATCGCACGACGACCGTTCTCTCTCGGCCGGGCTCGAGCGGGAAGATGCGCGCGTGGAGCAGGCCGTGCCCCATCCATTCGACCAGCGCCGGATCGCGCCGCGCGCGGACGATCGATTCGTAGATGTTGCGCGCCTGGCCCGCGTTCATCGTCTCGCCCGCGACGAGCTCGCCGTCGATCGACAGCGCGAGATTCTGAAAGGCGGCGTTCGTCGGGCAGCGGAAACAGATAGTCGGCTTCGCCGAGCGTCGCGCCGCGGTTCACGAACCGCTCTTCGACCTCGTAGCGAAGCACGTGGTCGGCGAGCTCCACGCGCACATCGCTGCGGGTTCGCACGATGTTCGGTGGAACAGTCCCCCACCCGCGCGATCGGCGGTGTGCGCCCTTCGATGGGCTGAATGCCCAGACCGCACGGGCGTGGGACGATCCATCCCTGCGCGCCGAGTGCCGGCGCGGCGAAGGCGGAGGCGACGACGATTGTGCCGCGAATGACGCGACGGCGAACTTGACCAACGACCCGACCAGCGACGCGACTCATGATTGACCCCTGAAACGGTACGTCAGGGAGACGTCGGTCGCCGGAAAGCTTGCACACCTTTGCACCGATTGGGCCAACGGGCATGCGTCAAATTCTTTCGATGGAACGCCTTGTGGCATGCGCTTTCCCTAGTCGCAGGGCATGCGAAGCACCTTGGTATTGGCCGGCTTCATCGCCGGCACGGCCGCGGTCGGTGGCGCGCTGATCCAGAGTTGCGCGCGACCGCCGCGACCCGATCCGACCGCCGCCGCGGAGCCCCGGATCCCGCGGCGCTCAACGGGTTGGCGTCGAGCGAGGTCCGGCCGACGACGATTCTCGAGTCCCCCACGGTATCGCTCGCGCTCGACCGCATCGACCAGCACGAGCTGCCGCTCGATCGGACGTTCGCGCATTCGGCGACCGGCAAAGGGGTCACGGTCTACGTGTTCGACGGTGGGATTTCCCCGAACCACCCCGAGCTCGCCGGGCGCGTTCGCATCGGTTACACCGGATTCTCCGACGATCCCAAGATCTGCAACGCACACGGCACCGCGGTCGCCGGCGCCATCGGCGGCGCCACGCTCGGCGTCGCGCCTGACGCTCAGATCGTGGACGTGAAGATGGTGCAGTGCGAGAAGCTGCGCGGCACCATCAAGGCCATCGTCGACGGAGCCCATTGGGTGATCCAGGACCACAAGTCACATCCCGGTCCCGCCATCGCGAATTGGTCGTTCATCGCCGACACGTCGTCGCGAATACCGTCGCTCGATTCAGCAGTCGCTGAACTTCGAGCCGCGGGCATTCCCGTCGTCGTGTCGGCGGGCAACCTGGACATCGACGCGTGCCGCGTGTCGCCGGCGAACTCGCTCGGCGCGATCGTCGTCGGTGCCTCCGCGCTCGCATCGGAAGAGCTCGGCGACGGCACGACGCACACGATCGACCGGCGCGCGCCGAACACAGCCTTTGGTCCGTGCATCGACATCTACGCGCCGGGCGATTCGGTTCTGCTGCCGAGTCTCGACCGGAACAACGCGCCGGTGACGCAGCTGTGGAATGGCACGTCGATGGCGGCCGGGTACGTGAGCGGCGCGCTCGCGCTGTACCTCGAGACGCACCCGAAGGCCACGCCGGACGAAACCGCCGCGGCGGTCGAGCAGGCGGCGACGCTGAACGTCGTACACGACGCCAAGGCGCCGGTTTCCAGAATGCTCTACGTCGGCGCCGTCGAAATGCGCTTCGCCAACCGCGTCGCCACGCGAAGCTCATCGCGACATTGACGTCGCGCGGCGCCGCTCAGCCGCCGACTGTCGAGTAAGCTCGCTTGGCGAAACGAATCGCGCGCTCCAGCGCCCCCAACTGATCGTCAGGGGCCGGAGCGCGCATCTCGATTGAGATCCATCCCGAATATCCCGCCTGAGCGAGCGCCGACGCGGCACGCTCGTGCGCGGCGATCGTCGACAGTTGGGCGAGATGCGGCTCGCTGGCGTGAACGTGCGCCGACGTATGGCGCGGCGTTGGCGATCGCGCCCGCCGGATCCTCGCCCGCCAGGATCATCCCGCCGAGGTCCGCGTTGACGCGGATCGATGAATCGTCCGCCAGTTGGCAGAGCTCGACGGCCTCTGACGTTTGCGTGATGAAATCGCATCCATACGCGGGAGGATTGGCCTCGATGCAGAAAACAACGCCACGGTCGCGGGCGTGGGGCGCGAGGGTACGAAAGGCGTCGCGCGCAATGTGCATCGACTCCTCGACCGGTCGTTCGCCGCGCACGCGGTTCTTCGGCGATCCGAACACGAGCGCCTTCGCGCCGACCGCGGCGGCGAAGTCGGCGACTTTGCGCAGATGATCGAGGAGCGCCAGCCGCTCGGCGTCGCCCGCGAGGAGTTGAAGGTCCGGCCGGCCGAAGAGCAGCGATTGCAACGAGACGATCGGTAGCCCGCGATCCTCCCAGCGAGCACGCAGCTCGGCGACGTCGGCCGCAGGAGCATCGAACGGTGCGGCGCGCCACTTGGTCGGAGCGAGCTCGACGCCGCGCGCGCCTTCGCGAACGAGCAGCGCCGCCGCGGCGTCGTCGGCGTCAGCGTCCCACGCGATGTTCGAAACGGCGAGCTTCACGAGGCCTTGCCTCGTTCGCGTGCTACGAACGCGGCGATTCCGTCGAGCACTCGTCCCGAGTCTTCGATGTACGGGCCTTCGCCGCCGAACAGGGCGGCATGCCGCGTTCGCATGTCGTACCGCGCGGGCGCCGGCGCGACTCTGTTGTCGAACTCGATGCCGAACGCGGCCCGCGCGACGTCGGCGACGCTCACCGGCTCGGTCGCCAGGTGCACCAACGGAAGCCGGCTCCGAACCGCGATGTCCACGTCGCTCCAAAGGCGCGTCGTATCGTAGAACTGAAACACGCCGCGCGAATCGACCTTCTGAGCGTCGTTGTCGTGCAGGAAGTCGAAGATGACGTTCTTCTTGAGCCCGGGGCCGTAGAGACCAGGCAGCCGCACGATCGTCGTGTCGAAGCTCGACGCGATTCGTTCCTCGAGCAGGCGGCGGTGGCGGCCGTAGGCGTGAAGACCTTCCGTCGACACGGGCGACTGCTCGTCGACGGCGATCGGGGATCCGAAAACGTCCACGGTGGAGAGCAACACGAATCGGCGCGCCGACGCCCGGGTGACGGCCGCGGCGAGACGCTCGATGTTCGCCAGATCACGCTCGGGCTCGGCGTTCGCCTTCCATTTTTCCGCGGGCGCGCCGGCGCACACGATCAGGTCGAACGCGCGGCCGGCGATCTCTTCGATGTTGGACGAGTTGTACAGCGCGTCGAACGACCGCTGCGCGAGCAGGTTGCCGCCCACGAACCCGGTGTAGCCGATGAGCGCCGTCTCTCGCGCGTGTCATGGGTCGAATCGGCCGAGCACGGCGGCGGCGAGCGTGCGGAGCACGCGAAGATTGCCTTTCACCGGGCTGATCTTGGTCGGCGTCTTTCCGCTTGACGGATAGCGGCGCGTCACCGGCGTTTCGATCACGCGGAAGCCGAGTCGGGCGGCGCGAATCGCGAGATAATAGTGGAGCTCGTAGTCCATGAACACGTCGCGCAGCGGCGCGACGCGCGGATCGGCGAGCAGACGCCGGCTGTACGCGCGAAATCCGTTCGTCGTGTCCGTGTAGCGCTTGCCCGCCGCAAGGCTGATCATCGGCGCGTGAACCAGCTTCACCGCCCACGTTCGGCTCGGCGGCGTGTTGATTCCGCGGCCGCCCGGGATGTAGCGCGAGCCCTGCACGTGATCGTAGCCCGCGTCGAGCAGCTCGATCATTCGCGGAAGCGCGTCGATGTCGTCCTTGCCGTTGCCGTCGATCACGACCATGCCGTCGTAGCCTTCTTCGAGCGCGAAGCCGATCGCCATGCGCATCTGCGCGCTCAGGCGCCCGGGGCCGCGTTTCACGAGGAGCGCGCGCAACCGAAAATCGGCGAGCGAGTCCGGCGCGAGCGAGCCATCCGTGCTGCCGCCGTCGGCGACGACGATGTCGATCGTGTCGGCGAAGCGCGCCATCGCGGCAAGCTGTTTTCGCACGCGCTCGCCTTCGTTGATCACGAAGACGGCGACGCAGTATCGATGTCGCTTTTCGGTGAACACGATGCGTTCGTGCTCCGGAACGCCCTTCCCGCCGCTCGTCACCATGGTCGGGCGCCGGCGCGATCACTCCGCCGTCTTCCCGACGACGTTTCTTCGTTCCTCGCGCAACAGCACGGAGCTCGTGTGCTCTTCGCGCACGTAGTACGCCGGCCGGTCGCGCAGCCGCTGCGACAAGCTCCCGACGTACTCGCCGATCGCCGCCAACATGAACGCGAAGACCACGAACACCACCGCCTCGTGGAACGCGGCGCCGGCGATCTCGCCCACCGCGGAGTGCAGCGTCACCAGCACGAGATTCAGCAGCGCCAGCCCAACCCCCGACCACACCACGAGGCGCAGCGGATGCGTCGTCGAGTCCATGATGAGCGCTCGGGCGAGATCGATCGCGTCGCCCTTGGGGCGAACAGTCGGCGTCCCGGTGCGGTTGATCGGCGCGTACGGGAACGGCTGCTTTCGGAAGCCGATGTACGACGTCAGCATTCGCAGGTATTGATCCGGCCCGCGAATCTGCGTGATCGCGTTCACCACCTGCCGGCTCATGCACCGGAACTGCGTCGAGTCTCGCGGAATGCCGAGCTTGGCCACGTCGTTCATGTACCAATAGAACACGCGCGCGCCGGCCCGATACCAGAACGGCTCGTTGTTTCGGTGGAGCCGCACGCCGTACACGATGTCCGCATCGCCCTGCGCGCGCTCGAAAAACTCCGGAATGAGCGCGGGCGGGTCCATGTTCGGCAGCATCACGATGACGTAGTCGCCGATCGCCACGTCGAGTCCCGCCGTGATCGCCGTCTCTTCGCCGAAGTGGCGCGACAGCCGCAGGAAGCGAAGAAAGTCGTGCCGCTCGAGCAGCGTCCGCACGCGCGCGACCGTCGCCTCCGGCGCGCCGTCGTCCACGAGAATGATCTCGTGGTGCGTGACGAGGCCGCCCAGCACGGCGACGGTTTCCTCGACGAACGCCTCGACAGCGTCGGGGCTATCGCCTTCCAGCGGCGCGACGATCGAGATCAGGGAGTCGGCGGACATCGGTCGGGGTGGGACGTGGAACTCGCCGCGCGGGCCGCTGGTCGAGCTCCGCGAGCAGTGCGTCTTCGACGTCGTACACGCTGTCGATCTTCGCGCCGAGCACGGTGATCAGCGCCGGGTGCTCGGCGCAGCGGCGCAGCAGAATCGGGCGGCTGTCGTCCTGCTCGCTGCGCGGCATGACGGTCTTGACCTCCCAGAGCGAATCGACGTACCGCGTCGCGCGCATGGCGGGAAGGTAACGCATCGCGTCGCGCACCATGTGCTCGAACCGCGACGCGCCGCGCGTCGCGAGCACTTCGACGATCGGTTGATTCGGACGGTCGTGCCAATGGTAGTGCGGCGTGTATCGCACGTGGCTCAGCGTGTAGAGGCCGCGCGACGGATACGGCATCAGCGAGAAGAACGGACCGTCCATCACCGTCACCGCGGCGCCGCCGAGCGCCTCGGGTGGCTCGACGAGCGCGAGCTCCGTGAGCTCGTGCTTCGCCGGAATCGGTTCGGCGTCCGAGGCCGCGAGCAGCTGGTTGAGTCGCGAGTACGTGCAGTTGAGGGCGAGATCGGCGTTGACCACGCGACCGATCGACCGGTGGATCGGTGGACCGCGTGGCATCGGGCGAATGCCGGAGTGTTACTTCCACGCCGCCGCGCGTCGAGTTTACCGACACGGCCTCCGTCTCGAGCAGCACGTCGACGCCCGCTTCCGCGAGCTCTCGCTGTCATGCGCGCGCCGAGCGCCGCGCCGTCGAACGCGCACTCCTCGACCTCGAACACCGCCTCGATCCGCGACGCGTCGAACAGCCTGGCGATGTGCGCCGGCGCCGGCGTCAGCGGCGCCTCGATGCGCCGGCAGAATTCGGCGAACTGGCTGGCCGTGACCTTCGACATCCCGCGCGCCATGGCGTAGTAGTGCGTGAATCCCGCGTGCACGCAGTCGCCATACTCGTCGAGAAAGCGGCGGTAGTTGAGCCGCGACCGCATCGAAGTCAGGATGCTTCGCGGATAATGGTATCCGTTGTGCACGCGCGCCTGGTTGCGGAGAGAGGCCCGGGCGAGCAGCGACGCCTCCCGTTCGACGAGCAGCACGCGGAGACCGCGCCGCCGCAGCATCGACGCCAGGCGGGCGCCGTAAAAGCCGCCGCCGATCACGATGGCGCCGTAGCCGGACGACGCGCTCGAATTGAGGGAGAGAGTGGTCTCGTTCATCGCCGCCGTCTGGGAGACGATGCCTGCCGGGCACGGTAACGCCGGTTTTCGCCAGCCAACCGCGGTGCGCTAACTTCTGCACGGCCATTCATCCAAAACCGCCCCGACCCGCGATGCCCGCGACCGCCCTCGACCTCCTCTGCATCAATACCGTCCGCACGCTGTCCATGGACGCCGTGCAGCAAGCCGATTCCGGACACCCCGGCACGCCGATGGCGCTCGCGCCGCTCGGCTACGTGCTGTTCACGCGCACGATGCGCTTCGACCCGGCCGATCCCGCGTGGCCAAACCGCGATCGGTTCATTCTCTCCTGCGGCCACGCGTCGATGCTGCTGTACTCGTGCCTCTACCTCACCGGGTACGACCTCACCCTCGAGGACCTCAAGCAGTTTCGCCAGTGGGGAAGCAAGACGCCGGGTCACCCGGAGCACGGCCACACGCCCGGGGTCGAGACGACCACCGGTCCGCTGGGCCAGGGAATCGGCAACGCCGTCGGCATGGCCGTCGCCGAGGCGCACCTCGCCGCCGCGTTCAACAAGCCCGGACAGGAGATCGTCGACCATTACACGTTCTTCATCTGTAGCGACGGCGATCTCATGGAAGGGATCTCGCACGAGGCGGCGTCGTTCGCCGGACACTTCAAGCTCGGGAAGCTGATCGGCTTCTACGACGACAATCACATCACGATCGACGGCAAGACTGAGCTCACGTTCACCGACGACACAGCCAAGCGATTCGAGGCGTACGGCTGGCAGGTGCTCCACATCGCTGACGTCAACGATCTCGACGCCATCGAGGGGGCGATCGCCGAGGCGAAGAACGACGCCGAGCGGCCGACGCTGATCATCACCCGCACGCACATCGGCTATGGCAGTCCGCGCCAGGATTCCGAGAAGGCGCACGGCGAAGCGCTCGGCAAGGAAAACGTCGTCATCACCAAGCAGAATTACGGATGGCCGACGCTCGACACGTTCTACGTGCCGGCCGACGCGCTCACGGAGTGGCGCAAGGCGAAGGATCGCGGCGCCAGCTTCCACGCCGAATGGAACGCGCGCTGGAAAGCGTATGCCGGCGCGAATCCCGCCGACGCGGCGGAATTCGAGCGGCGACTCGCCGGGCGCCGGCCGGAGAACTGGGAAGCCAAGCTTCCGACGTTCACCGCGGAGAACGGCGCGATCGCCACGCGCGCCGCGTTCGGCGCCGCGCTGAACGCGACCGCCGACCTGCTCCCCGAACTCGTCGGCGGCTCGGCCGACCTCACGCCGTCGAACAACACGTCGGTGAAGGCGTGGCAGAACTTCACGCCGGAGTCACCCGGCTCGCGCTACGTCCATTTCGGCATCCGCGAGCACGGCATGGCGTCGATCATGAACGGCATGGCGCTGCACGGCGGAGTGCTCCCCTACGGCGGGACGTTTCTCATTTTCTCGGACTACATGCGTCCGTCGGTTCGCCTGGCGGCGCTCATGGGCGCGCGCGTCATCTACGTCTACACGCACGACTCGATCGGACTGGGCGAAGACGGGCCGACGCACCAACCGATCGAACAGCTCTCGTCGCTCCGCGCGATTCCCGGTCTCACCGTCGTCCGCCCCGCCGACGCGAACGAGACCGCGGTCGCGTGGAAGCTGGCGGTCGATCTGCCGGCGGGTCCCGTCGCGCTGATTCTCACCAGACAGAAGCTCCCGTTCATCGATCGCTCGAAGTACGGCGCGGCGGAAGGACTGATGCAGGGCGCCTATGTCCTCGCTGACCCCGCGGGCGGCGCCAAGCCGCGCGTCGTGCTCATGGCGTCGGGCTCGGAGGTGCAGCTCGTTGCTCGCGGCCCAGAAGCACTCGCCGCCCGAGGCGTCCCGGCGCGCGTCGTGTCCATGCCGTCGATGGAAGTGTTCGAGCGGCAGCCGGCGGCGTACCAGGATGCGGTGCTGCCGCCGGGTGTTCCGCGCGTGGCCATCGAAGCCGCGCAACCGATGTCGTGGTATCGGTGGGTCGGGTTGTCCGGACGAGGCAATCGGGCTGCACCGGTTCGGCGCGAGCTCGCCGTACGAGCGCATCTACAAGGAACTGGGAATCACCGCCGACGCCGTCGTCGACGCCGCGCTCCGCGTGACATCGGCGTGATTTGCCTTTGGCCGCGCGCGCGTGTCAGCGCGCGTGGCGGTACATCATCTCGACCAGCTCGTCGTACATCGGCTCGGCCTCGGACGCGCCGGCGCGGATGGCCGAGGTCGCGCAGTGGCGCAGATGGTTTCGCATCAGTTCACGACCGACGCTGCGCAGCGCTTCGTGCACCGACGATATCTGCGTCATCACGTCGGCGCAGTAGCGATCCTCCTCGACCATCTTCTGCAGGCCGCGCACCTGCCCTTCGATCCGGCGGAGTCGCTTGAGGTTTCGCGCCTTGATGTCGGGATCCACGGCGACGGCTTTACGCCCCGACGTCGTGTACGTCGCACGCGCAGTCGGCCGTGGGGTGATTGCGTTTCACGGCGTCCACCTCCGCAAACGAAGACTGTTGCCGACGACGCTCACCGAGCTGAGCGCCATCGCCACGCTGGCCACCACGGGATTGAGCAGGATACCGAAGCGCGGAAAGAGCACGCCCGCCGCGAGCGGAATGCCGATGACGTTGTAGACCATCGCCCAGAAGAGATTCTCGCGAATCGTGCGCATCGTTCGGCGCGAGAGCGAGATCGCGTCGGCGACGCCGCCGATGTCGGGGCGCATCAGCGTGACCTCGCTCGCGTCCATGGCCACGTCGGTGCCCGTGCCGATCGCGATGCCGACGTCGGCCCGCGCGAGTGCCGGCGCGTCGTTGATCCCGTCGCCGACCATCGCGACGACGCGTCCCGCTTTTTGGTAGCGCTCGACCTCGGCGATCTTCTGCGAGGGAAGCAGATTCGCCGAGACGCTCGAGATGCCCGCCTCGGCCGCGATGGCGTGCGCGGTGCGCTCGTTGTCGCCGGTGAGCATGACGACGTCGAGACCGAGATCGCCCAACCGCCGGATCGCCGGCGCCGACGTCGCCCTGAGTTGATCCGCGACGCGCGATCACTCCCAGCGTGCGCCCGCCACTCGCGACGAACGCGAGCGTCTTTCCCGCATCGGCCAGTCGGGTGCGCGGCGTCGGCGAGACCGGGCGGAATCGCGTTCGATTCCGCCACGAACGACGCCGTTCCGACGAGCACTTCGCTTCCGTCGACATGCGCGCGCGCGCCGTGTCCCGGCTCGGCGGTGAACCCGATCGCGGTCGAGGCGCGGAAGATCCATTTCGTCGGCGCGCTCGACGATCGCGCGCGCGATCGGATGCTCGGAGAGTCGTTCGACGCTCGCCGCCGCGGCGAGAAGCGCCGACTCGTCGACTCCGCGCGCCGGCACGATGTCAGTCACGAGCGGCCGCCCCGTCGTCACGGTTCCGGTCTTGTCGAGCAGCACGAGGTCGACGCTCCCCGCTCGCTCGAGCGCGCGACCTCCCTTGATCAGAACGCCGCGCTCCGCGCCCTTGCCTGTCGCGACCATCACCGCGGTCGGCACGGCGAGACCCATCGCGCAGGGACAGGCGATGATGAGCACGGACACGCTCGCGGCGATCGCTTGCGCCGCGTGCGCGCGCCCGCCGGCAACGAGCCAGACGACGAGCGTGAGCGACCGCCACGACAAGCACCACCGGCACGAACACTCCGCTCACGCGGTCGGCGAGGCTTTGGATCGGCGCGCGCGTCGCCTGGGCCTCGCGCATCAAGCGCACGATTCTGGCGAGCGCGCTGTCCTCGCCGACTGACGTCGCGCGCACGAGCAGGGCGCCGCGACCGTTCACCGTGCCGCCGAACGCGTGAGCGCCGATCGCCTTGGCGACCGGCATCGATTCGCCGGTCAGCATCGACTCGTCGATCGCGCTGGTTCCCTCGACGACCTCTCCATCAACGGGAACGCGCTCGCCCGGTCGCACGACGACGAGATCTCCCAGCCGCACCTCGCTCGACCGGCACGTCGTGCTCGACGCCGTCGCGCATCACCCGCGCGCTCGGCGGCTGCAGGTCGACGAGCCGGCGCAACGCCGACGTCGTTTGACCCTTCGCGCGTGCTTCCATGGCGCGGCCCGCCAACACGAATCCGAGAATGAAGACGACCGCCTCGTAGTAGACCTGCGGCTGCACCCCGTTTTGCGCGAGCACCCGCGGACTCACCGTTGCGACGAACGAGAAGAGAAACGCGGCGCCCGTGCCGACGCTGATCAGCGTGTTCATGTCCGCCGAGCCGTGCCGCAATCGCGCTCCATGCCCGCGCGTAGAAGTCGCGTCCGGCCCACGCCATCGACCGCGAACGTCGCAACGAGCATGATCCACCACGCGACAGGGGCCCCGCGCCGGGCGCATTCATCGCCGACATCGACGATTCGACATCGAGGCCGCCATCTCCGCGACGCCGACGGCGAGCGCGAAACCGGCCTTCTTGCGCGAGGCTCCGGAACTCGTCCCGCCGCGTTTCGTCCTGCTCCTGCTGCTCGACGCGCGCTCGGCGTCGCCGCTGGGCAGTTCGGCTCCATAGCCCGTCGCACGAATCGCGTCGACGAGTCGCTGACGGCGACGCGCGCGACGGGTCGTACGTCACCGCGGCGTTGTTCGTCATGAGGTTCACCGATGCGTCGTCGACCCCCGGCGTCCTCGCCAACGCCCGCTGCACCCGCGCCTGGCACGCGGCGCACGTCATGCCAGTCACCGGAATCGTGATCGCTGCTCGATCGCCCATGGGGGAAGTATACCCCCCCGTGGTATATCCTGATGCCTGACGCCCTAACGCCTGACTCCTGGGCCGGCCGTCTGCCGCCGCCCCCCGCCCCCCGCCCCCCGCCCCCCGCAAACACGACGGCCCGCCGTAGGCGGGCCGTCGGGTATGTCAGCAGGCGGCGCGTATCAGGTCAGCGTCCACCGTATCGCGGTTCTCAGCGCCGTTCCGAGCAGCGCAAGCTCGGCGGCAAGACGGCTTCGAAAGAGCATCGCGGCCCGAGCACCGGCGACGTGAAACCACCGGCGCGACGCGCTCGGTCCCGCCAGAGCGGCGGCCATCGCGCCGCCGTCCTTCCAACGGAGATCGCGTTCCTTGGCCAGCGCGCGCTCGATCGTCTCCGCCAGCGACGCGGGCGCGTTCGGCACGAGCGTCCGCAGCGGCGCATGCGCTTCGCCGATGTGCTTCGCTGCCAACGCCTCGAACGTCGGGCCGTCGAACGGCAGCTCGCCCGTCAGCATGTAGTACCCGAGTACGCCAAGCGAGTAGAGATCGCTCCGGCCGTCGATGCCCGAGCTCGCCGAGCGGCCTGCTCGGGCGACATGTAGTGCGGCGTTCCGAAGACGCGCGACACTTCGGCGCGGACCGGATCGAGCGACCGCTGACGAGCGCGACGCCGAAGTCAGTGAGCATCGCTCGCCCGCTGCCGCGCTCGAGCAGAATGTTCTCGGCCTTGAGATCGCGGTGGATCGACGCCGTCGCGATGCGCCGAGTCGAGCGCCAGCGCGAGGTCGCGCAGCAATGCGCCGCACTTCGTCCGGCGAAAGACGACCGCTCGCGCCGCATTCGCTCGGCGAGCGACTCGCCATGCACGTACTTCATGACGATGTAGACGAGCCATCGCCGACTTCATCCGAATCTCCCGAACTTACCGGGACGATGCTCGGGTGGCTGAGTCGCGCCGTCATCCGCGCCTCGCGGCGAAATCGCTCGCGGTGCTCTTCCGACGACGTGAACTCGTACCGCAGCACCTTGATCGCGACCAGGCGGTGCAACGCGATGTCGCGGGCGAGAAACACAACGCCCATGCCGCCGCGACCGAGCTCGCGAACCACCTGGTACTGCGCACCGAGCAGATCGGCGATCCGCTCACGCTCCCACCTACGCGACACCGCGAGCGACGCCGGACATCGGGCATCTCGAGCGTATCTGCGTATGGATCGACGAGGAACGACAGGGAGCTCATTACTGACCAGAACCGAAGGACGTTGAGCGCATCGTGCGCTCTTCTTTCACACACTCGAAACGTTTGACACCCGAGTGCCGAAAAGCGTTTCCCTCACGACGCCCCAGCTTCGAGCACCGTCGTGAGAAATCCTACGGAGGTCTCGGCGAAAGTTCCGACTGTCCGCGCCGCCTAGTCGCCAGTCCAGCTGTCTGGCCGTCTAGCCGTCTGGCCGTCTAGCCGCCTAGCCGTCCACCGGTCTACCGGTCACCTCACCAGCATCCCCGTAAACACATACTGCTGCAGCAGCACGAGCAGGCCGACGAGCGCCGCGAGCGCGAGGCTGTGAAAGAACACGAATCGCAGGATCCGCCACTCGTGGCCGACGTCATCCCGTCGCCGTGCTCGCGACGACGATGCTCTGCGCGTCGATCATCTTGCCCATCACGCCGCCGGAGCTGTTCGCCGCCGCCATCAGCACGGGGCTCGAGCCACAGCCTGGTCGCCGTGATCTTCTGCAGGCTGCCGAACAGCACGTTCGACGACGTGTCGCTCCCGGTGAGCGCGACGCCGAGCCAGCCGAGCAACGCCGCGAAGAACGGATACGACGCGCCGGTGTGCGCGAACGCCAGACCGAGGATCGCGTCCGCGCCCGAGTAGCGCGTCGTGTAGCCGAGCGCCAGCATCGCCGCGATCGTGAGCAGCGAGCGCCACACGACGCGAAGCGTCGTCACGTAGCGGCGAACGAGGTCGGCGACCGAGTAGCGCAGCACGAACCCGGCGATGAGCGCCGTGAGGAGAATCGCCGTGCCGGTCGCCGACAGCCAGTTGAAGAGGAAGACCGCCGGTTCGGGCGTCGGCTTCGGCACGACCGGCGGCACGCGCAGCACCAGCTTGTCGAGGCCGGCGATCGCGAATGTTCGGCGCGCGAGATGCGGTTGAGCAAGCTCTTCACCTGCGGCGTGCCCCACGCGAACACGATCACCGTGAGAATCAGCCACGGCATGAGCGCGACGCGGAGCGGCGGCGCTCGCTCGCCCGCTTCGTTGCGAGCGGCGCGGCGCCAGCGATCGTCGCCGCGTCGATCGCCCGCGCCGCCAGCAGCGCAGAAAAAGCGCGAGCGCACAGCATCGAGCACGCCGCGGCGACGATGTCCACCAGCCACGGCCCGTGGTAGTTCGACACGAGAAATTGCGGCACGGCGAACGACACGCCGGCGACGAGCAGCGCCGGCCAGACCTCCAGCATTCCGCGAAACCCGCAGTACGCCGCGATCAACCAGAACGGCACGATCAACGAGAAGAACGGCAGCTGCCGTCCGACCATCGCGCTCAGCGAGCCGAGGTCGAGGCCCGTCACGCCCTGCAGCGCGATGACCGGCGTGCCGAGCGCGCCGAACGCCACCGGCGCCGTGTTCGCGATCAGCGACAGCGCCGACGCCTCGAGCGGCGGAAAGCCGAGCCCGATGAGCATCGCGCCCGTCACGGCGACCGGCGTTCCGAATCCCGCCGCGCCCTCGAAGAACGCGCCGAAGCAAAACGCGATGAGCAGCAGCTGCAGCCGTCGATCGGTCGTGATGCCGGTGATCGCGCGCTGCAGCGCGACGAACACGCCGCGCTCCTCGGTGAGCCGATAGAGGAACATCACGTTCAGCACGATCCAGCCGATCGGCAGCAAGCCGTACGCGGCGCCGAGCAGCGCGGCGCGGCTCGCCATGTGCCGCCGGCATCCCGATGACGCCGATGGCGACCACAGCGCGGCGGCCAGCCCGGCGAGCGCGGCCACGTGCGCGGGAACTCGTCGGAGCGCCAGGAGTCCGAGAAGGACGACGAGCGGAAGCGCCGCCGCGATGGTCGACAGCGGTCCGTGCAGCGGATCGTAGTTCTGGTGCCAGGGCATGGATGCGCGGATGGCAGGGGTTCACGGCGAGACTGCGGTGAGTGCGCGAACTGCCCTGGCAAACGAGCGGCTGAGTTAATCGCTTTCGTCTAGATTCCGGTACCCGTGTTGATTTCACGCGCTCCTCGCCTCGCCCTGTGCATACGCGACCAGTCGATTCGCCGCCCACCGCGCTTGGTCGCGTCGGCGGCAAGGTCGTCTCACGTGCTCGCCTGGCGCCTTGCGCGTCGGCAGCTCGGCGCAGCGCCCGGTTCGAATCGGCGCGTCCAGCGGCTACGGCAGCCCGCGAAGAGCACGACTTCGAACGACGCCCTAGAGAGTCGCCGACTGCGGCGAGCCGAGCGGTCGAGCCCCGTGGCCGGTCGACGCGCCGGATCCATTGCCCGGATCGATCCTGCCGGCGAAGCGGATCGTCGCGTTCTATGGCAATCCGCTCTCGAAGCGCATGGGCATTCTTGGCGAGCTGCCGACCCGAACATGCTGGCGAAGCTCGATCAAGAGGTCGCCGCGTGGAACGACGCCGATCCCCAGCATCCCGGTGCAGCCGGCGCTTCACTTGATCGCCGTCGTCGCCCAAGGGACGCCCGGGATGCGGGCAAGTATCGCACGCGCATGGACAGCGCGCTGATCGAGCGGGTCTACGGCTGGGCGAAATCGAAGAACGCGATCCTCTTTCTCGATGTGCAGGTTGGACAGGGCACGCTCCAGGAGGAGCTGCCGCGGCTCGTTCCGTTCTTGTAGCGCCCCGACGTCCACCTGGCGATCGACCCCGAGTTCTCGATGAAGCACAACGAAGTGCCGGGGACGCGGATCGGCACGTTCGACGCCGAGGACATCAACTACGCGTCGGGACTGCTGCAGGACCTCGTGACGCAGTCCATCTCCCGCCGAAGATCCTCATCGTCCACCGATTCACGCGCGACATGCTCACCGGCTACAAGCGCATCGCGCTCGATCCGCGTGTGCAGATCGTGATCAACATGGACGGCTGGGGCCCGCCGGCGCTCAAGCGCGATTCGTATCGCGCGTACGTGTACTCGTATCCGGTCGAGTACACGGGGTTCAAGCTTTTCTACCACAACGATACGAAGAAGAAGGGCAGCACGCTCATGACGCCGGCCGATGTCTTGGCGCTCAACCCGAAGCCGCTCTACATCCAGTATCAGTAGGTCCAAAGGGACGCTTCGGACTTGCCGACGAAGTCACGAAGTGGTTTCGGGCGCATGCATGGGCACGTTCAATGCTGACGTCGTGACCCACGCGTATCGGTAACCATCGTCCAACCAAGTCCTGGAGGAGCGATCCATGTCGCGAGCTCGGTCGCGGTGCTTGCTTGCCATCACGATTCTCGGTGGCATCGCATTCGGCGGGTGTGGTGGCAGTGACAAACGGTGGCACGACGACCCTGACGCCGGCGATATCGATCGCGCTCTCGTCGTCATCGCTCTCCGTCGTTCAGGGAACGGCGGGCAACGTCACGGTCAACCTCACCCGCACGGGCGGCTTCTCCGGCGACGTCTCGATCGCCGCGACCGGGCTCCCCACCGGCGTGACGGTGTCCTCGGCGACGATCGCGTCGGGCGCGACGTCGGCGACGCTCACCTTCACTGTCGCCGCGACCGCCGCAGCCGGAGCCTCGTCGGTCACGATCAATGCGTCGGCAACCGGCGTCACCACGGCGTCCGCGACGCTCGCGTTGACGGTTACCGCGGCCGCCCTCTCCGGGAACTACACGCTCACGGCGAGCCCCGCGACCCCGTCGTTCGCCCAGGGCGGAGGCGCGACGGTCGTCATCACGGTCAACCGGACCGGCGGTTTTGCGGGAGCGGTGGCGCTCTCCGTCACCGGCGCGGCGAACGGGTTGACGGCCGCGCTGTCGACCGCCAGCACCACCGGCACGACCGACACGCTGACACTCACTGCGTCCGCGACGGCGACCGTCGGCGCGCAAACGCTGACCGTCAAGGGAACGGTCGCGGGCCTCACCGACCAGACGGTGACGGTGCAGCCCACCATCACGGCGCAGACGACGTCCGGCAACGTCACCTGGCAGTTCTGCAGCAGGCTCGGCATTCCGATCTTCGTGGCGTTCCAGGACGGCACGGGCGCGTGGACTCACGTCACGGGCACGAACGACTCGTACACGTTCAACATCACGCAGGCGGTCGGCGGCGTCGCTTACGTGCTTCCGTTCTCCACGGGCGGTTTCGATCTCGAAGTCTTCTATGGATCGAAAGCCGACTTGCAGGGGCGCGCCAACGAGGTGTGCAGCGGTGCGGCCGGCGCGGGCAAGACGGTCACCGCCGCGGTGGCCGGAACGAGCACTGGCGACTTGTGTTGGGGAGCCTCGGCACCGTCCGCGGGTGTGTTCAGCGCGACGTCGCTGACGTTCTCCAACGTGCCGAACGGCAACGTCGATCTCGTCACCGGCCGGAGGTGCTGACGATCAACGGCACGTCGTTCTCGCTCAACCTTGCGAAGATGATCATTCGCCGGAACCTGAACCCGGCCGCGGGCAGCGCGCTCGCCACCGTCGATTTCGGCGCATCGGAGGCGTTCGCACCAGTGACGAAGAACCTCACGATCACGAACCTCGGCACCGATGTTTCGGCGGTGCTCGGCATCTATTTCACGACGAACAACACCTTCGCGACCTACTTCACCGACTTCACCGGCGGCGGAGCGACGCGCACGTATCCTGGCGTGCCGTCCGCGAATCAGGCCAGCAGTCGATCTCCACATCCTCGCGCTCGTAGGGTGCCCAGCCTTACAGGCACGACGCCGCAGCGCGAAGCGCTGTTCGCATTCCACACCGCGGTCGACCAGACGTTCGCGCTCGGCCCGGCGCTCAGCACGCCGACCGTGTCGACGCTGACGGCGACCGGCTACGCCCGGCTCCGCGCGGCGATCAACGTGCAGTCGCAGTACAACAAGCTGTTCACGTTCAACGCGACGCAGGCGGGAGGCGCGCCGCGCGAGGTGACGATCCAGCAGACCGTCGGCTACTCGAGCGCGTCGGCGCTCAACCTCGACGTTCCGGATCTCTCGGGCGTCTCCGGGTTCGACGTGAACTGGGGTCTCAAGGCGGGTGCGTTCACCAACTGGACGGTGACAGGAACCGGATGGCCCGGAACCGTGGGCGTCGGTCAGCCGCCGTTCACCGACGGAGCGAGCTACATGTTCGCGAGCTTCCCTGGCACGATCACGCCTTGATGATCGCCCGGCGGATCTGACGGAGATGAAAACGGCCGCCCCAGGGGCGGCCGTTTTCTGTTCGGGTCGAGCAATGGCTAGGGACGGAATCGAACCGCCGACACGCGGATTTTCAGTCCAGCGCCATCGCTCTTGATGTTGACGATGTTGTTGGATGGCGTTGGGAAATCAGCACCTAGGGAGCCGGGACGGACCCTGGCTCCTTAGCCATTTACTGCAATGATGTGCGATGGCGTGGGCACAGTTCGGGCACAACTGTCCGATTCGCTTTCCTGGAAAACGGAAGAAACTAGAGGGCGGGCAAGAATCCGGGCCTCGAAAGCGGATTTGTTCGGCGGGACTTCGTAGAGGATCGATTGCATCACGGCGAAATGCGTTGTCGGTACGATGCGCCGGAGCCGGAGCGAGAAGCGGTCCCCGCCGTTCACGCGCTCGAACTGGTAAAGCATGAACACGATATGCGAATCGGGGAGCGGGACCGGGGCGAGCCGCGCGTGTGTGTCGAACTCCGTGAACAAATCTTCCTGCATCACGGCAGCGATGCGGGTGCCCCAGGCGTGGCAGTAGTAGCCCTTGGCGACCAATTGCGACAGGAATCGCTTGCGTACGTTCGCCCAATTGAACCCGTATTGGCTCCGTTCCTCGGCAAGCTGGTTCTGCGTCAGGCTTCGTAGACGGCCAGTACGAGCCGGTAATGTCCACCGCTTGAAGTTCGATGGGCAGGAACTTGGCGACGGTCGGCTCGTCGTCGGTTCCGCCAACGTCAGCGATGACCATATCAACCTGCCCGAACTTCTCCATCCTGACTTCATGCGCGAGCCGTGGATTCGCGGGCCTCGGATTGCCCCTATACCTGCTTGATTACGTCGCGCTGAATGTCCGCCTCATAAAAGCGCACCGGGCAGACACAGACGGGCGTTTTCTGCGCCCGTGGCTGGTTCCCTCTCCGGTAGATCGAACAGACCGGATACGGAAGTTCGTTCCTATGGTTGGTTTTCGTGCACTGACTGGCGATGTAGGGGCAGCGGTATTCTTCGTTCGCCGGAGCACGCATTGTGTCAGCGGGCTCCCCAAGGCACTCCGCGATTACGTCAAGCGGATCAAACGCCAACCAACGCCGCTCTGCTTGTGCCGTCCGAGACGGCTCCAAGCATTTTGCGAACGGACCAGGCCACGGCGTGCGCGAGCATCGGGGGCACGGCGTTGCCGACTTGCCGGAATTGCTCGCCGCGAGCGCCCTTGAACCTGAACCGATCCGGGAACGACTGCGCGCGCGCGCACTCGCGGACCGTCAACGTACGGTTCTGCTCTGGGTGGATGTACGCGCCCCAGTGCAGATCGGCCTTCGTCAGAATCGTCGAAAACAGGCCGTCAAGGTCGAGGCGACCGTACCGTTTCGTATGGTCGCTGCGCCGCGCCAGCTTCATGCCCGCCGGAAGCATCTTGTGCGGCAGGTCGCGCCAACTGCCGCCGACGGGAATGTGCTTCATGCGGTCAATGTTGACTTGCGCGAGCTGTGGCGCGACGTGATTGCAAGCGCCTTCGGACTGCGCGCGCATGCGGACCTGATAGTCCGTGCGTGCGGCGCGCGTGTACCGCCGGAGTTCGTCTGTCCCGTCGCCCATCTCTAACTTCGGCAAGTCGCCAATGGCGTCCCACACCGTGACGAAGGGCCGCAGGTGCGCGGTCAACAAATCGTCTTGGCTGCCGTGTGTCGCTTCCGGCCAGACATCCGGCCAACGCTCGATCCGATGAAGAAAATCCGGCGGCGCTCTTGGCTATCCCGTATTCCTCGGCGCGGAGAATCCGGTGCTCGACATGGTAGCCAAGCTTGCCGAGTTGCTTGTGCATTTCTTCAATCGCGCGCCCGCCGTCGAGCGATGTCATGCCGACGACGTTTTCCATCACGACGATCCTCGGCGCAAGCTCCTCAACGATCCGCAAGTATTCCCTAAAGAGTCCCGAGCGTTCGTCGTGGAATCCGCGCTGATGATTGTAGACGCTGAACGCTTGGCACGGCGGCCCGCCGAGCAACACGTCGAGCTCTCCCGAACGGACACCGGCAGTATCGCGCAGCATCTGGCCGGAGATTTGTTCCATCGGATCGGCCAGGAACGGCGTGTTGGAAAAATTGGCCGCGAACGTCTCGGATGCCGGTCGGTCCAAATCGTTGGCCGCGAGCGGATGAAATCCGGCTTCGTCAAAGCCCAACGTGAGACCGCCAGCACCTGCGAATAGGTCGACCGTACAAGGGGTACGCGTCGGTTGCGATGGGCTCATTGGAGCTACAAATTACGTGGCTCCAAGAGGTTACGCAAGGATTTTTTTTCTAGGCGAGCCGACGTTTGACACGCATCAACCAAGAGTTAAACGCTAGCTCATGCTCCCAGACTTGGACCGTCGCAAATCCGGCTTGCCGTAGCGCACGGCGGTTCCTCTGATCCCGCAAGCGGTTCCGCGCGAGCTTCGGTCCCCAGTAGCCCCGGTTTGTTTTTGGCATGTGGCCGCCCGAACAGTGCGGGCAAGCGTGCCAGAAACAGCCGTGAACGTGGATCGCAAGCCGGGCCGACGGGAACACAAAATCCGGACTGCCGGTTACGCCCTTCGGGTGTCGGCGCCAGCCGTTCAGACCGGCCCGGCGGAAAGCCGCGACGACGCGCAGCTCCGTCGTGGTGTTCGCGCGGCTCCGTATTTGGGACATGACCGCCGAGCGTTTCGCGGCCGTGAAAATGTCAGCCACGCTACTTCGGCAGGCGCGTAGCGCGCGACGGCGTTCGCCTTCGATGGGGTTTCAACTCGCCCATGATGTCGCCCTCATTGGGATACTTCGCGACGTACCACGAAGCGCCGCGACGCGGGTCGTAGTTATGCACTTCAATGTTCCCGTGAGTCTTATAGTGTCGCTGCACGCCGATGTTGGGGAGTGTCCAGGCGGCCACGGCGCGGCTAACCGCAAGGTCGCGAAAGTATAAACCGGCGCCGTCACGGTGCCCGACGAATAACCCACCAATCAACGCGTGGAAGTGTACGCGTTGCCCGGCTTTGCCCTGCTCATGCCCAACGTACGCATAGACGTTCGGGCCTAGTGCCGCCATCCAATCGAAAGCGGCACAACGAGAGACTTCAAACGTTACCGGCCGTCTAAAGGTCGCAGTAGCGAAAATTTGCCAGTGGATTCGCGCGAGAAATTCACCCATCGCGCTCGAGAGTTCGGTAGTCACGCTTTGTTCCGGTGAGGGGCGCACCTCGAATCAGAGCGCTCGGATGTGAGCGCGTTACTCGGTGCTGTGGTCGAACGACTCGGCCGGAGTTCGGACGCTATGCCTTGATGGGCGCGTCGCGAGTCATCGGCGGGCTCGTTCGATGTTTTTGGGATCGACCGCTAGGCGGCCTTCTGGACGTAGTCCTGCACGTGACACCATGTGCGGCGGGATGTCACGGCGAAAATCGTCGAAGGCGAAACCGAATGGCGCATCGCGAGTTCCCTGAACGAGACGCCAGCCGCGTGATCGTGGCGGATCGCGCGGACAATGTCGGCATTGAGCTTCTTGTTCGAGCCGCGACGTTTCTCGGTCATGTCGCGCGCGTTGTCGCGCGCCGTACCGATCCACAAGTGTTTCGGGTTCACACAGCACGGTTCGTCGCAGCGATGCAAGCAATACCTGTCGGCACTGATGCTGCCGTTCGCGAGGAGGTAAGACACTCGATGCGCGCGCACTAGCTGTCGGTTGATCGACAGGATGCCATAGCGCGCGGCGGTGGTCGCGCCACGCCAATACCAGCAGTCATTCTCCCCCGGACCGATGTCGACGCGCGCCCAGAACCGTTCCAGCCAACTGCGCCTGAGGTGCGCGGCCATGCCCCACAGCAAGCCTTCTAGTGTCAGCGTCCGACCTGTCTCCGAGCTTTCGCTTCCCCGGTACCACCGTGCCGCTCTTGTTCTCGTTTCCATGTGTTCGACTCCGTAAAAGTGAAAAGGCGCTTCTACGTTTTGAGTCGAAACCACACGAGCATTTTCGCAGGGAGCCGCGTCCGGCCTACTGCTTTGCACCCCGACAACTAGCCCAGACGATTCGACGGGCTAGTCGGCTAAGCCATTGCAATTCAATGGGTTATATAAGGCGACCCGGTCCCACATGGGTCGAGGCTTCGGATGGTCGCGTTTTCGGCTAACGGTACCAAGGGCTCCAATATTACTTGTAAATCGCCCATTGTCATACCCCGGCCCTAACGGGGACTACGGCGGGTTTTTGGGTGATAAACCTGAAGTTGGGGCGTCTCTCTCTGGACGGGACCGCCGAACAAAGTTCGCGCACAGTCCAGAGTCCACGGCTTGCTCAACTCGACAGGCCGTCACCGCGCGCAGACGCCAGCGCGCACTGGATTGAGAGTCCGTTGTGCCGTCGTATCCGCATGGTGCGCCGAGACATGCCCACGGGGTGTGTCCGGAATGTGCCCGTCAATGAACCCCACGGTCGTTCTCGCCGCGCTCGTCGCCGCGACGGCGCCCGCCGACCTTCAGGCGTTGGCTGGGGCTTTGACCGCCGCTCAGGCGGACGTATTCGCGCGCCTTGTGACTACTTGCTCCGCGCTTCCACCAACCCGCGTGTCGCCGGTGGCCAAGTCCGCAAAGCCCAGCGCTCGAATCAAGATGAAGGTTCCCGACGTTGCCGAGCGGATGGGCGTCACCCCTGACTGGGTCCGGCGGAACTGGAAGAAGAAGGGAATGCCGGGCAACAAACCGGGACATCGGACGCTGTGGTTCGATAGCCGAGAGTTCGAATCCTGGTACGAGGAGTACCGGCGATCTGGCGCGGCGTAGGGCTTGGTGACAAAATGTCACCAACATGAATACCCTCACGCGCGTTGTACGCGATGCCCTGCGCAAAGCCCCTGTAAGCCTTCGAGAGCTTGCCCGACGCTCGGCGGTTTCTCATGCGCAGCTTGCTCGAATCGCAAAGCGCCAGCGCAATGCAACGACGGATGTCGCTCACGCCATCGCAAAAGCACTCGACCAAATCGCCCGTGAGAGCGCAGACGCCGCAGCGCAAGTTCGTGCAGCAATTCCCACCAACCAGGAGGACCGATGATCGAGACAATGGAAGTATCCGGGGCGCCCGAAAGGCCCGCACGACTGACGCCGAACGTCTACCGGCGAGGCAATGTCTGGTGGATTCAATATTCGTTTCGCGGTCAGAAGATGAGGGAGTCCAGCAGGTCCGATAAGCGAATCGACGCCGTGAGGCTGCTCCGTCAGCGCCAAGGCGAAATGGGAACGGGCCGTCTCGTCGGCCCTGAGGCAACCCGCACCACGTTCAGAGATGTTGAGCAACTGGTGCTGACCGACTACGTCTTGACCGGCAAGCGCTCGGCTAAACGTGCCAAGGGCGCCTTCAAGAACCTCGCTGGACACTTTGGCTTCGCGCGCGCCATGGACATCACCAACGCGCGCGTTACCGACTATATCGATTCACGTCGCGACGACGGAGCGAGCTTCGCGACGATCCGGTACGAGCTCGCGTGTCTGAAGCGCGGCCTGAATCTGGCGAACGAAGCGGGCAGGTTAGGCGTGGTTCCACACATCCCTACCGTGACCGTGGAGAACACGCGCAAGGGATTCTTTGAATCGGCCAGCTTCGGGCGGTTCTCGAAAAGATTGACGCTGCATTGCGACCGTTCGTGCGCTTCCTGGCCTTCACCGGATGGCGCGCGGGCGAAGCGATGGCACTGAGGTGGACCGATGTCGACTTCGAGGCGGGCGTGGTGCGCTTGGAACCTGGGACGACGAAAAACGGTGAGGGTCGGGAGTTTCCCTTCGGCGCGTTTCGCGAACTCACGGAACTGATGCAAGACCAGCGCGCACACACGACGGCGGTCGAGTTGGAACACGCCCAGATCATCGGGCATGTTTTCCATCGCGACGGCCACCCGGTCCGGTCCTACGCCAAGGCATGGAAGCGTGCCTGTCGGGAAGCGGGATTGTCCGGGCGTTTGGTGCACGACCTACGACGCACAGCCGTGCGCAACCTTGAACGAGCGGGCGTCTCGCGCTCAGTGGCAATGAAGCTGACCGGCCACAAGACTGAGGCGGTCTATCGGCGGTACGCGATCACGTCTGCTGGCAGACCTGTCGGAAGGTGTCGCGAAGCTCGCCGCACTGCACGAAACGCCCGTTGGTTCTCGCGTCGTGCTGCCCTTCTCGGGCACACTTCGGGCACAGTCTCGCGCCTGAGGTACATGCTCCGTTCTCAGCGCGCGTTGTAAGTCATTGCCCTGCCTCACCGCGAAAATGGCTAGGGACGGAATCGAACCGCCGACACGCGGATTTTCAGTCCGCTGCTCTACCAACTGAGCTACCTAGCCCCAAGCCATTCAATTTATTCGAGTTATTTCCCATTAGTCAAACGCGCCACGGTCGCCGGCGCCCGACGCTGGCGTCCGACGCTGGCGTCCGCCACCTGCTCCGCCGCCGATAACCATCGGGCAACGAACGCGCAACGGCCGCATGACGCGCGCGAGCGACCGCCCGCGCGCCGACTGGATACATTCGCGCTGCCGCGCTTAACCCGGCGCTCGTGCGCTTTCTGGGCCCGTTGGCCTCATACTAGTACTCCAATACGCCGCAAGGCACTCGACAGGCGCTCGTGTGACGCGGGCGTCACCGCGACGGTTATCATCGCGTCTCTGCCCGCAGTCCGCATCTCGCCAACCCCACACCCGGGGCATACATTGCCTCCGCTCATCCGCCCTGGGTTTCTGCGTTTGTCGCACGGCCACCTGCCTCGGTGACGCGATCGTTACCAGCCGGTGCGAGCAAACCGACCGCAGTTCGAGTAAGTCAGCACGACCCACTCGCTCCACTCGTGAGCCACGTGGGACAAGGGCGATGTCGAACACTGTCATTCATTCCACGAGGACCCCCCTACCCTATGAAAATTTCACGTTGGACGCTGCCAAGTGCCCTGAGTTTCGTGGCGCTTCTTGGCGCAGCGAACGGCCTCCACGCACAGGTGTCGACGGGCGGATTCACCGGCTTCGTCACCGATGAAACGGGCAAGGCCATGGCGGGCGCGCAGGTGCAGATCGTCAATCGTGCGAACGGCGCGCGCGCCGGCGCGCTCACCAACGACGCCGGTCGGTACTACGTCTCCGCGCTCGAGACGGGCGGCCCGTACACGATCACCATCCGCCGCATCGGCTTCGCGCAGCGCGACACGAACGATCTCTACGTGTCCCTCGGCCAGACGATTCGCGTCGACATCTCGCTCAAGGCGGCGGTCACGCGACTCGCGAACGTCGAAATCGTCGCGTCGACTTCGGGCGCCATCATGTCACAGTCGCACACGGGCGTCGAGACGACGATCACCGATTCAGCGATCGCGCGACTCCCAACGCTGAACCGCAACTTCACCGACTTCGTGGGCCTCACGCCGCAGGTGTCGACGAAGGGCCCCGGTCTTTCCGGCGGCGGCCAGAACAATCGCTACAACGCGATTCAGATCGACGGCGCCGTCGCGAACGACCTCTTCGGCCTGAGCTCGACGCTGCAGCCCGGCGGCACCGCCGGCGCCAAGCAGATTTCGCTCGAAGCGGTCAAGGAATACCAGGTACTCTTGTCGCCCTATGACGTCCGCGAGGGCAACTTCACCGGATTCCTCGTCAACGCCGTCACGAAGAGCGGCTCGAACGAATTCCACAGCACGGGCACGTACAGCACGCGCAGTGAAAAGATGGAGCGCAACGTGTCCTATTTGCGCGCGTCGCCATTCAGCCAGTCGCAGGAAGGCTTCTGGTTCGGCGGCCCGATCATCAAGGACAAGCTTCTGTTCTCGATCGCTCCTGAATTCCAGCAGCAGAACGCACCCAACACGGGCCCCTATATCGGTCAGCCCACGAACCTCACGACCAAGCCGCCGGCGACTCAGGCGGCTGTCGACAGCTTCGTCAACATTCTGAAGACGAAATACGGTTTCACGGATCCTGGAAACGCGCGGCCTCTGGAACACGACGAACCCGGCCAAGAACGTCTTCGCCCGCTTCGATCTCATCAACCTGCCGGCGAACAGCCGTCTCGTTGCGCGGTACAACTATGCCGGCGCGAACCAGATCGTCCCCGGCGGACGCAGCGCCACGTCTCTCGCGCTCTCGAACAACGGCTACACGATCACGGACGCGACGAACAGCGGCACCGCGCAGCTCTTCTCGACGTTCGGTAACGGCGCGACGAACGAATTGACGCTCGGGTACAGCGACATCAGCGACATTCGCGCCGTCCCGATTTCAGGCGCCGTTCGTGAAAATCTCCCGCGTGACGAGCTCCGGTACGGGAACGGGATCGCTCACGGCGGGCACGGAAAACTCGTCACAGGGCAACGAGCTCGATCAGAAGATCGCCGAGTTCACGGACAACTACACGTATCCGTGGCACGAACACCGCCTCACCATCGGCACGCAGAACAAGTACTACAAGGTTCGCAACCTGTTCTCGCAGAATTCGCTCGGCAACTTCACGTTCGGCACGCTCGACTCGCTCATGAACGACACGCCGAGCTCCGCGACGCTGGGCATCAAGCTCGACAACAGCGACGGCGCGGCGCACTTCACGGCACGTTCGCTGGCGTTCTACGCCGAAGACGAGTGGCTGGCGACGAACCGCCTCAACATCGTGGGCGGCCTCCGTCTCGACCTGCTCGGCCTCTCGTCGAAGCCAGGGACCAACCCGGCGCTCCTGTCGAGCTCGCTCGGCATCAATACTGCGAACGTGCCGATGAACATTCCGCAGTGGTCGCCGCGCATCGGCTTCAACTGGGATGTCTCGGGCGATCAGTCGAATCAGCTCCGCGGCGGTACGGGCGTCTTCGTCGGTAACCCGGCGTACGTCTGGCTCAGCAACCTGTTCGGGAATTCCGGCGTGAATGGATACGCCAACCTCGCATGCACCAACTTCACCACCGCGCCGGCCATGCAGAACGCGGGGCAACCGACGCCGACGAATTGCAAGGGCAGCACGGGCACCCCGGCGGTCACGCTCAACACGACGGACCCGAACCTCAAGTTCCCGTCGACGTGGCGCAGCTCGATCGGATACGATCGACGCCTGCCGTGGAACATGATCGGCACGATCGAAGGACTCTACACCCGCCAGGTGCAGAACTTCTACTATTCGAACATCGGGCTGGTGAAGGATCCGATCGGCGCACGACCTGAACGGCCGCGCGGTCTACGGCGACATCGCCAGCGCCACGGCCAACCCGGTTCCGACGCGGCCCGCCGGCGTCACCGGTGACGTCATCGCGATCAGCAACCAATCGACGCACGACTACGCCTACAGCCTCACGGAGAAGCTCGTGAAGCGCTTCTCGAACAACTTCGAAGCCTCGGCGGCCTACACGTACAGCCGCTCGTACGACGTGTGGGACGTGACCTCCTCCGTCGCGTTCTCGAACTGGCAGTTCGGCCGTTCGCTCTCGGGCCGCGAGGATGCGCAGGAACTGGCGCCGTCGAAGTGGGATGCGCCGCACCGCTTCGCCGTCAGCGGCGAATACACGCTTCCGACCAAGACGGGCGTCTCACTCACCTGGATCGGCGAGTCCGGCGTTCCGTTCGAGTACGTCTACGGCAGCGACATGAACGGCGACAACTCGGCGTCGAACGATCTGCTCTACGTGCCGAAGAACGCCCACGACACGACGCAGATTCGCTTCACCGCCAACGGCACCGTCACCCCCGCTGCGCAGGCGGATCTGCTCGAATCGTTCATCAGCAGCCATCCCTGCCTCGATTCGCAGCGCGGCACGATCATGAAGCGCAACAGCTGCCGCACGCCGTGGGACAAGGTCGTGAACCTCTCGGCTCGCCAGACGCTGCCGACGGTTCAGGGCAAGAACTTCATCCTCCAGCTCGACATCTTCAACTTCCTCAACCTGCTCAACAAGAACTGGGGCTCGCGCGACTTCGGCAGCTCGAACAGCCCGGCCCTTCTTACCCGGCGGTCGTACGTCGCCACGCCCGGTCAGCCGCTCAAGATCGTCAGCGGCGCGCAGCCGGTGTTCATCTACAACACCGTGAATCAGTTCACCACTCAGAACGCGGCGTCGAACTACGCGCTGCAGCTCCAGCTCAAGTATCAGTTCTAACGCGGCTCGACGGCAACACAGCCGAACGGCTGGAAGCCGGAGACCACGATGCGAACGGGGCGCCGGGCGCCCCGTTTCTTCGCCAGCCGTTCGGCGGTCAAGCCGTCGGCCCTACCGCTCCAGCTTGAACCCCGGGATCACGTCCGGCCGCTGCGCCGCGTTCGCGACGATCCACCCCGTCGCGTACATCCACCGCGTCATCCGAGCCAACTTCGGGATATCGATCCGAGACGGCTCGTCGCGCGGCGTGTGATAGTCCGGATGGAGCAGCGTGCTGAACTCGATCGCCGGGATGCCCGCGCGCGCATACGGCAGGTGATCGCTGCGGAAATACCAACCCTCGGGGTGCGACGGGCGATCCCAGACCGTGTCGAGCTTGAAGTGCGTGAGCTCCGCGTTCGCCCGCAACGCGTCGTCCACCAGCGCGACCGAGTTGCGATGCGGCGGTTGCGCGCCGAGCAGCGCCGCGCTGTCCGGATCGTTGCGGCCGATCATGTCGCCGTTGAGCACCGCGACGATCTCCGAGTGCGGCAACGTGGAATGATTCACGTACCATCGTGAGCCGAGGAGCCCGCGCTCCTCCGCGCCGTGCCAGACGAACAGAATGGGCCGCGGCGCCGGATGCGCGACGAAGGCGCGCGCGATGGCCAGCATCGCGACGCTGACACTCGCGTTGTCGTCGGCGCCGTTCCAGATCGAGTCCCCGTTCACGACGTAACGCGTCCCGTCGTGATCCTGGTGCCCGCTGTACAACACGTACTCGTGCGCCAGGCGAGGATCCGTCCCTTTGACGACGCCGATCACGTTCCCCGACGGATAGTAGAATGTCTCGCTGACGATGTTCGCGACCACCTTGGCGTTCGGCGACCTCGCCGATTCGAGCGTGGCGTTGCCGAACCCAGAGCGCGGGAATCGTCGTCGCATTCCCGCGCCCCCCGCGCGACCTCCTCCGGCGCCGCCACCGCCAGCTCGTCCCGCCCCCGCGGCCCCGCCGGCTGCGTGTTTTGGTTTTGGGTCGCGGGACGCGCGAACGTGCCCGCGGCGCCGCCCGCCGAGTCGATCGCGTACGTTCCGCGCGACGATACAGCGGCCGTGGCGACGAACGCTTCGTCGAGCGCGCTAGATCCGTCCGAGATGAGGATCGCCGCGGCGCCGCCCGCCTGCGCGATGCGCGCCGCGTGCTGTCGCAGCATGGCGGCCGTGGTCGCCTGGAAATTCCCGCGGATCGTGAACTGCGCCGCCGGCTGCGTCGGGATCGGGGCGACGACCATGGCCACCGCCTTCCCTTTCACGTCGGTTCGCTCGAGCGCGGCGCGTATCGGCCACGTACACAATCGGGAGATCAGCGGTCACCGGCTGATTCGATCAGAGCGACAGCGTCGCGCCAGAGTTGCAGCGGCTTGCCGCCAAGTGAGATCTCGCTGCTCGCGCTCAGCCGCGTGCGGCGCATCGGCCACCACTGGAAGAACGTCCCGTCGTCGCCCGCCGGCTGCAGCCCGGCCTCGCGCGCCTGTTCGGCGACCCAGCCGGTGGCCCGCATTTCGTCGAGCGTGCCGGCTTCACGGCCGCGCATCGCGTCGCCCCCCATAGCGAACATGTCGCGATGCAGGTCTGACTCGCGGATCGCATCGAGCGCCGGTGCGATCGCCGACGACGCGCCGCGAGCCGACGATGCCGGCGACGGACGGCGAAGGCGCCGAGCCCGCCGACGGACACCCGGTGGCGACGAGAACGAGAGTGGCGGCCAGCGCCGCGCTGCCTCTACTTCTCCGCGCGCGCGCCGACATGAGCCGTGATGACAGACTTGATCCCGCCGCGAACGTTGAAGTCACCGACCACCTCCATCCACTGTGGTTTCGCTGCTTGTGCGAGGTCATCCAGAATTCGGTTGACGGCCCGCTCGTAGAAGATCCCGTCGTTCCTGAAGCTCCAGAGGTAGAGCTTGAGACTCTTGAGCTCGAGGCATTCGTTCGCGGGCACGTACCTGATTCTGATCGTCCCGAAGTCCGGCGCGCCGCCTTGCAGCGCCTCGAGCTCGGCCGCGTCCGTCTCGATGCCGCCGAGCGGACAGAGCGCCGTGAACTCGGCGCACTCCATGGCGATCTCGTAGCCCCGATCGGGGTACGGATTGGGGAACGTTTCCAGCAGTTCTGGGCGTGGCATGCGCGAAAGAATGCACGCGGTCGGCGCTCGGGTGCAAATCATGCGTCAGTTGAGTAACGCGACCGACGTGGAAACAATCTTGGCTGGCGCCGTGTTGTAACGCGGCGCATATTGGCAACGGGCCGGCGCTATGCGCTGGTCATCGCCGCCGCGAGAACGGCGTGGCGGCATCGCCCCCCGGGACATCCCGGGGGGCTCTTTCTTTCCTGACCGTTGTTTTATGGCGCGACTCGCGCGCGGCCGAGACAATTGCGCGATTATGATTCGCGGCCGCGCAAGCGCTTCGACATTTCCTCGAGCACGTTGCGCTCGTCCGACGTCAGGCTGTCGATGCCCTGCTGCGAGATCTTGTCCAGCACCCGATCCAGCTCGTCGGCGCGCGGCTCGACGCGGCGCGGCGACGGGCGATGCCGCGATGACTCGCTTGGCGATCGTCGCCTTGCTCTTCGCGACTACGTCGTCGACTTCGTCCGAACGCTCGCGGCGAGGCGGATTTCTCGGAATGGCGCGGGGTGGTTCGTCCGCATCCGGTACATTCGCCACGCGCTGCCGGACTTGGTCCATGCTCGGCGAGGTAGACGCCATGCGCATGTAGACGTATGCCGCGAACACGCCGCCGAGGTGCGCGAAGTACGCGAGATTTGTCCCCGCCCCAGCCCCCGCCGCTGCGGCGCTTCCGTCTCCGGCGACGCCCATCACGACGTTGAAGACGAGCAGTCCGACGACGAGCGATCGCGCGCGGACTGGAAACACGAACAGGAACATGACTTCATCGTCCGGCCACTGCATCGCGTACGCGGTCATGACGCCGAATACCGCGGCCGACGCGCCGACGAGCGTCCCGGTTCGGAAGAACAGCAACTGACACGCGACGCCGCCGAGGCCACACAGGAGATAGAAGCCGGCGAACCGCCGCGACGTCCCGGCCCCGGGCCACGATGTCGGCCGCTGAGTCTCGGTCGCCGCCTGGATGAAGCTACCGCCCGCCCCCCCGACCCCATTGCCGCTCGACGCGCGGGCCGAACAGGTACAGCGCGTACGCGTTCACCAGGAGGGGAGTCAGGCCCGCGTGCAGGAACATGTACGTCACGGGGGTCCACCAGTGCCCGGGGAGCCCAGCCGTGTCGAACCCGAGCCACGCCCGCATGTCCGGATAGCCGACGGCCGTTTGCGCCAACATCACGACAAGGTTGAGCGCGATGATCGCCTGCACAGCAGGCGTCAGCCTGAACTGCTCGGCTTCCGGGGGGGGGTTACGTCGGGCGACGACATGTTCGCTTCGAAGTGCGTGGTTGTCTCTCTATTCTACTAACACGACTAAGGATGGGCTGTTCCGGTCACCCCTGACGACCTCAACGCATGCCGGTCGGCGGCGGGAGTCGCAGGAGGAGGCGAACGTTACCGTGGAGCGCAGCCGCGCGCTCGAACAACGTCGTCCACCGGCGGTCCTTGTCGACCGGTGTCGCCGCGCTCGGGTGGATCACCACCGCCGCGGCTCCGCTCGTCTCGTGCGCACGCTCCACGACCCGTAACATGTGGGCGTCGGTCGTGTGCCCGTCGACGTTGAGTACTAACGCATGTTGCATGTCCGAGGCCGCGGCCGCGGCTAGCGATTCGAACGCGCGGTCGTGCGTCGCCTCGACCCCGGAACCGTCGAGCGTGATCTGCGCGAGGCGGACGATCTTCTTCAATTCCGGAATCTGGTCGGGGCGTTGTCCGTCGCAATCGAGCATGACGGGCAACGGCGTTTCCACCCTGGCGAAAGCGTCGCGCAGATACTCGACGTTGGCCAGCGGATCACGCCCGGTGATTGAAATCGAATGGAACGACGATCGCGACATCGCGCGCCTGATCTCCGACGCCAGCGCGTCGGCAGTGTACATCGTCGCGGTCTCCGCCTCTGCGGCGAATCGCACAAAAAGTTGGCGATGGCCGATCCACACGCCTTGCGCCTGAAGGCCGGCGGGCACGCCCGCCAGCGCCGCGGTGGGAACCGAGGGTCTGTTCACGACGCTCTCCGCGCGCGCGCCGAATCGGCGTGCGCGTCGAGCGCGAGGCGCACGATGCGCTCGCACAGCGCCGGGAAGGTGATCCCCGCCGCGGCTGCCGCCTGTGGTATGAGACTCGTGTTCGTCATGCCCGGGAGCGTGTTCGCCTCGAGACAATAGAACGTGCTGTCGCTCGACATTCGGAAATCGATGCGCGCACACCCGCGGAGCTTGAGCGCGGCGAAGGCCTTTCGTGCCTGGTCCTGAATCCGCGCCGTCTCTTCCGCCGTGAGCTTCGCCGGAAATACCTCCTCGGCCATGCCCGCGGTGTACTTGCACTCGTAGTCGTAAATCTCGTGCCTCGGGATGATTTCTCCAACCGGAAGCGCTTCGCCGCCCAGGATTCCCACCGTGAGCTCGCGCCCCGGAATGAATCGCTCGATCATCACTTCGTCGTCGAAATCCGCCGCTTCGTCGATCGCGGCCTGAAGGGCGCCCGGCTCCCTCACGACCGACAGCCCGACCGTCGACCCCTGCTTGGACGGCTTCACGATGGCCGGATAGCCGATCCGAGACCCCACCTCGGAAGGTGTCGCCGGGGCCATGAGCCAGTCGGCGGTGGCAACCCCGGCCTGGCGGAACAGGACCTTGGAAAGATCCTTGTCCATCGCCAACGCGCTGCCCAGGGTGTGGCTGCCCGTGTACGGTACGCCGGTCAGCTCCAGCATGGACTGGATCGTCCCGTCTTCCCCGATTCCGCCGTGAAGCCCGAGGACGACGACATCCGCGTCGCCGCGACGAGGCAGGTTCGACGCCAGCCGGGGGAGCGCCTCGCGGGCCATCTGCCGAAGCGATTCCTGCGACGGCGGCGCCACGCGCACGACACCGCCGGCGCCCAGCGCGCGCTGCTCCTCGGCGCTGATCTCCCCGCGCGCCGGATCGACCGCGCTGACCGTGTGGCCCAGAGACCTCAGCGCCTCGGCGATTCGAATTCCGCTGGCGAGCGAGACGTCTCGCTCCGACGACGTGCCCCCCATCAACACAACGATCTTGAGGCGGTCCACCGGTCTACCGCTCATCGCGCCATCAGGTAGTTGAGCATGTCCGAGCGAGTGACGATTCCCTGGACGCTGCCGTTGGAGCGGACGAGGACCGCAGGGTTCGATTTCGACAGCAGCTTCGCCACGTTGTCTACGGGCTGCGCCAGGTCCACGGTCGGGAACGGCGGGTCCATCACTTCGCTGACGGTCGCGTCGAGCAGTTTTGTGTTGTCCAGGCCCTTGGCCGACAGCGACCAGTCGCTGACCGAACCCACGCAGTTCGCGCCGTCCATGACGGGTAGTTGTGACACGTCGTGCAGCGACATGAGACCGAGCGCCTGACGGACCGTAGCGCCCGGAGCCACGCTCACCACGATCGGCGTGTCACCGCTGCTTCGCGCCTTCGCCTCGAGCACGAACGCGAGCGTCGTCCGATCCGCGTCGAGGAGCTGGTTCTCGCGCATCCATTCGTCGTTGTAGAGCTTGGAGAGATACCGCTCTCCCGTGTCCGGCAGCGGCACGACCACCAGCGCGTTCGGATCGTCGAGGCGTCGCGCGACGTGCAGCGCGACGTGCACCACGAGCCCGCTCGATCCGCCGACGAACAGTCCCTCTTCGCGAGTGAGTCGCCTCGCCATCGCGAAGGACTCCTTGTCGTTCACGGTCATGAAATCGTCGATGACGTTCATGTCGAGCGTGCCGGGAACCTTGTCCTGCCCGATCCCTTCGACCTTGTAGGGGACGCCCTCCGGCTTGTTCTCGCCCTTCGACCGCCACATGTCGCAGAGGATCGACCCCACGGGATCGCCCGCGATGATCTGAATCTTCGGATTTTTCTCTTTGAGGTACCGGCCGACGCCGGTGATCGTCCCGCCGGTGCCGGCGGCGAACACGAAGTGCGTCACCTTGCCCTGCGTCTGCTCCCAGATCTCCGGACCGGTCGTGTCGTAGTGCGCCTGTGAGTTCGCGTCGTTGTAGAACTGATTCGCCAGGATCGCGTTCGGCGTTTCGCTCGCGATCCGCTTCGCCATCATCACGTAGTTGTCCGGATGGTCGGGCGGAACGGCTGTCGGCGTGACGATCACCTCGGCGCCGAACGCCTTGAGAAGGCGGACCTTTTCCTGCGACATCTTGTCCGGCATCGTGAACACGCACTTGTAGCCCTTGAATGCCGCGGCGATCGCCAGCCCGATGCCCGTGTTCCCGCTCGTCCCCTCGACGATCGTCCCCCCCGGCTTGAGCCGGCCCTCGCGCTCGGCGCGCTCGATGATCGGCAGGCCGATGCGGTCCTTGAGCGACCCGCCGGGGTTGAAGAATTCCGCCTTCGCGAAAACCGGCGTGCGAATGCCGCGCGTGACCCGGCTCAGGCGAATCAGCGGCGTCCAACCGATCAGCCCGAGCACGTCGTCGTACGGCAGTACGTGACGCGGGGGGGGGCGGCGGAAGACGAGGAGATCGGCATCGGCGTGTGGGCGAGGTCCAATCTAGGACCGGCTCCTCAGCCGCGCGACGCGGACGCCGCGTGCCGAGGCGCGTCAGCGCCGCTGCCTCGCGTCGTCCGCCAACTTCGCCAAGAGCGACAGCGCCTCGAGCGGCGTGAGCGTGTTCGCGTCCACGAGGGCGAGCTGTTCCACGACGGGATGCGTCGGGGAAGCGAAAAGGCCGAGCTGATCCGGCGCCGGAGAGTTCTGTTTGCCGGTGGGCGCGCCGCCGAGTCCGCGGACCAACTGCTCGCCCTCGAGCAACGCGAGCACTCGCCGCGCGCGTTGTATCACTTCGGCGGGCAGACCGGCGAGGCGGCCGACCTCGATGCCGTACGACCGATCGGCGCCGCCCGGCTCGAGGCGGTGGAGGAACAGGATCTGCTCGCCCGCCTCGCGCACCGCGACGTTGAAGTTCCGCAACGCCGTGAGCTCGTCGGCGAGTTGCGTCAGCTCGTGATAGTGCGTTGCAAAAACGGTCTTGCAACCAATCGCGTCGTGCAGATGCTCGGTCACCGCCCACGCGATCGACACGCCGTCGTACGTCGCCGTGCCGCGGCCGATCTCGTCCAGCAGCACGAGGCTCCGCGCGGTCGCCGTGTGCAGAATGGCACTCGTCTCGCTCATCTCGACCATGAAGGTCGACTGCCCGCGCACCAGGTTGTCGCTCGCGCCGACGCGAGTGAAAATCCGGTCCACCACTCCGATGCGCGCGGCCGACGCGGGAACGAAGCTTCCGGCCTGCGCCATCAGTGCGATCAAGCCGATCTGGCGGAGTACCGTCGATTTGCCCGCCATGTTCGGGCCCGTAAGGATGATGACGCGCGCGTCCTCGACGAGTCGCAGATCGTTCGGAATGAACTTGTCGCGCGGCATCATCCGCTCGACGACCGGATGCCGCCCCGCCGCGATCTCGAGCTCGAACGAGTCGGAGATCGTCGGCCTCACGTACCCCTCGCGCGCCGCGACGTCGGCGAGCGTCGCCAGCACGTCGAGCTCGGCCACCGTGCGCGCGATCCGCTGCAGCCGAGCGATCTCGGCGCCGGCCTCGGCGCGAAGCGCGTCGAACAGTTCGCGCTCGCGCGACTCGATGCGCTCCGCCGCCGTGAGAACGCGTTCCTCGTGTTCCTTGAGCGCCGGCGTCACGAATCGCTCGCCCGACGTGATCGTCTGGCGGCGCTGGTAGTCCGAGGGCACGAGGTGCAGGTTGGACCTCGTGACTTCGATGTAGTAGCCGAAGACCTTGTTGAAGCCGACCTTGAGCGACGGAATGCCCGTTCGCGTGCGTTCGTCGGCCTGAATCTTCGCGATCGCGTCGCGGCCGCCGTCGCGAAGCTCGCGCAAGCCATCGAGCTCGGCGTCGACTCCCGCCGCGATCACCGCGTCCTCGCCGATCGCCAACGGCGGCCGCTCGACGAGCGCGGAACAGAGGCGGGCCGCGAGCTCGGGTGCGTCGTCCCAACCGCGACGACATCTCGGCCAATCGTCCCGCGCCGGCGACACGACGAAGCGCCGATTCGACCGCCGGCAATGCGGCGAGCGAATCGCCGAGTGCGCGGAGCTCGCGCGGCGTACTTCGGCGCGCCGCCGCTTTTGCGGCGAGCCGCTCCACGTCCCGCACGTCGTCGATGGCGTCGCGCATCGCCTCGCGCGCGATCGGATCGGCGACGAATTTCGCGACGCCGTCGAGGCGTGCTTCGATCGCCGCGCGGTTCGTCAGCGGCGCGAGGATCCACTGCCGAAGGAGACGCGCGCCCATCGGCGTCCCCGTCCGATCGAGCACGGAAAGCAGCGTGCCTTCGGTGCCGCCGCCGCGCAACGACTCGACCAGCTCGAGATTGCGTCGAGTCATCTCGTCGAGCGGCATCGCTCCGCCGGGGCGTTCGACGGTCGGCCTCGCCAGCTGCGGCAAGCCCGCGGGCTGCAGCTCGCGCAGGTAGCGAAGAAGCGCACCCGCCGCGCCGACGATGGCCGTGTCGGAGGAGGCGAGTCCGAACCCCTCCAGCGACAACACGCCGTATTGTCTCGCGAGGTCTTCGCCGGCCAGCGGTGCGTCGAACTCCCAGAGCTCGCGCTCGGTGACGAGCGCGTCGCTGCGCGATGCGGGCAACCGCGCGCGCGAGCCGGATGCCACGAGGATCTCGCGCGGCGTGAGACGCGCCATCAACGGATCGAGGTCGGCGACTGTCGTTTCGATCAATCGCACTTCGCCCGTCGAGACGTCCGCCGCCGCCACGCCGACTCGCGCGTCGGACGTCGGCGCCTCGCGTTCGGCGGCCACGAGAATCGCGCAGATGAAGTTGTTTCGCGTGCCGTCGAGCAGGTCGTCGGCGAGCGCCACGCCCGGACTCACCGTCTCGATGACCTCGCGCCGCACTACTCCCTTCGCGACCTTCGGATCCTCGGTCTGCTCGCAGATGGCGACGCGAAAACCCTGCTGTACGAGCCGGCGCACGTAGTCGCCGGCGGCTTTCACCGGAACGCCCGCCAGCGGAACGTCGGCGGCTCCGCCGTTGTTGCGCGACGTCAGCGTCAGCCCGAGGACGCGCGACGCCGTCTCGGCGTCGTCGTAGAACATCTCGTAGAACTCGCCCATGCGAAAAAACAGGATCGCGTTCTGATGCCGACCCTTGATCTCGCGATACTGCTGCATGAGCGGCGTCTGCGCGGACGTCGACATCGTCGTCACTTGTCGTCCGAGCCGATTTCCGTGACCAGCGCCGTGAGCTTCTTCGCCTTGAGCTGCGCCTGCGCCGCGATCGCGGCGGCGCGAGTCTCGTAGCGTCCGACGCGCACGCGGTAGGGCTTCGTCGTCCCGACCACGCGCGCCGTCACGCCGCGCGACGCGAGCTTGCTCACGAGCCGCGTCGCTTCCGTTCTCGTCTGGTACGCCGCGAATTGAAGCGTGAAGCGGCCGGTCGTCGTTCCCGTCGTCGAATCGCGGCGCGACGCGGCCGTGTCCTTCACGGCGGCCGGCGGAGACCCCGGCGGGTAGGCGATGGGGACGCGCGACGCAACGCTGACGTCGTTTGCCGTGCACCGCGCGGAGAAGTAGCCGAGCTGATTCCGCAGCTCGACGGCGCTGGCCGGCGCCGCGTTCAACGCTTGCCGCCACGCCGAGCAGCCGCGCGGAATGTCGTTCTGGTCGAAGAGCAGCCTCACGAGCGTCAGCCCCGCGCGTGGGCGTTCCGGGTGTGAAGGCGCTTCGAGCATGAAACGTTCGAGGTGCCCCGTCGCCGCGGCTCGATCGCCGCGAGCGGCCTCCACCTGCGCGAGCTGCAACAGCGCGTCGCCGAGATGCGGCGCGTACCAGTAGTCCACGACGAGCCGCCGATAGTCGCGTTCCGCATCCGACGGAGACGCGGCCAACGCGGCGCGCCAGTACAACGCCTCGGCGTACGTCGGCGAGTCCGGGGTCGCCGCCGAGATCATCGAGTCCACGAGCACTCGTCCCGCGGCACCGTTCCCGTTCGTCACGAGCCGCCGAGCACGCGCGAAGACCGAGTCCGACGCCGGAGTGATCGCGCTCCCCTGAGCGGCGACGTCTTGCGCGCCGAGCGACGTGCCGAGAGCGAGCAGCAGCGCGGCTCCGAGCAGTCGAACCGGCGTTCGCGTCTTGCGGGGCATCATTCGAGAATCAGGCCGCGCGGCGGCCGGAGCGCGCGCCGCAGATGACGAGGACGAGACGTCGCGAGCACCTGTTCGTCGGACGACACACGGCTGTCCTTCAATGTCTTGTCGGCCTCGAGAAGCGCGTCGAGCGCGCTGTCGATCGCCTGCGGCGACCACCGCTCCGATTCGCGAACGCACGTCGCCACGAACTCGCCCCACGAGCGTCCGGTAAAAACCGAGCCGGACTCCTTGAGAAGCGAGAAGAGATCCTGTGTGAGCTTTCCCGCGTGGACGCCGCGTTCGCGCGCCGACTGAGCCCACGCGATCGTCAGCGTCTGGGCCGCGAGTGCCATGACGGTCGTGACGGCGCTCGCCTTCGGCTGTTGCATCACCGTGTCCAGCATCGCGAGCGCGGCGACAGCGTCTCGGCGCGCGACGGCATCGAGAAAGTCGCCGAGCGTCTCACCCGGCCGAATGCCAACGACCGCCGACACGGCCGCTTCGTCGATGATTCCGCCGCCGGTGAACGCGGCGAGCTTGTCGAGCTCCACGCGCAGTTGCGCCAGTTCGGTGCCGACAGCTTCCTGTAGCAACGTCACCGCGCCGCTCGTGATCGTCGCCCCTCCTCCGATGTCGTGCTCGACGTAGTACGAGATCCACCGCGGAACCCGCGCGCCGCTCAATGGCGCGAACTCGATCGCCGTCGTCGACGACGACAGCGCCTTGTCCGGCTTCACGCCGGCGCCCGTGACGAGCAGGATCAGTGCGTCGGGAGCGGGCCGTTCCAGGTACGCGTCGAGAACCGCGCGCGCGTCCTTCTTGAGCGCGTTCACGTCTCGCACGACGACCGCCCGCCGTTCCGCCATCATCGGAGGCGTGCCCGCGATCGATCCCAGGGTGGTCGCGTCGACCTCGGCGCCCCGCAAGAACTCCAGATTGAAGTCCCGTGTCGCCGGATCGATCGCGGCGTCGATCAGACGCCGCAACTCCTCGTTCTTGAGGTAGTCGTCGTCGCCGTAGAAGTAGTAGGCCGGCGCGAAAACACGCTCCTTGGCCGCGGTGCGCAGCACCTTTGCGTCGGCGACGGGCGACATGCCGAGAATATACGCCGCCGCGCGGCGCTCCGACAAAGAAAAAGGCCGGCTCGTCGCCGACCGCTTCCCGCGCGTGTTGCAACCAATTGTGTCAGCGTCCGTCGGGCTGCTGGAGCTCCATGTTCGCGAATCGGACGGGCGTCTCTCCGGCCATCAGCACCGCGGGCCAGATCGGAATTCCGGTGGGCACGGCGGCGACGTACGCGGCGTTGGCCAGCGGCGTGATCTCGGGCGACGCGATGTTGGCAAACGTGAGGTCCGGCAGCGAGTCGAAGGGCGCGGCGATCGGGGCGCTCGCGATCTGCGTCGGAGCGGCGTAGTGCGTCACTCGCATCGACAGCACCGCGACGACGCCGATTCCCGCCGCAACGGCGGCGAACGTCCCCATCGCCGGCATCGTAAAAAACAGCGAGCTTCGCGGCGCGTATCGCGGCGACGGCCCGATCTCCGTCAGCCTCGCGTTCAGTCGCGCCATGAATTCCGGCGACGGCTCGATGGACGGCAGATTGTGCACGAGCATCAGGCTTCGCCGCACAGCGGTGTCCTGACGCGCACAGGATGGGCAACGGCCGAGGTGCGCTCGCATCCCTTCCATGTCGACGGCCGCCAGCAGGTCGTCGACGTACGCCACGTGTTTACTTCGAAACTCGCGACAGTCCATCAAAGGGCTCGTACCGCGGGGGTGGTGTTCGCCAGTCGGTACCCTGCGAACCGGGGCCGGTTCCAGAATACGGCGGTCTCAGGAGAGACGCGAGACCCGCGGAATGCGAAACGGGCGAGGCCAAATCGGCCCCGCCCGCTTCTCCCCTCATCTATTCCTACAGCCGACCTCGAACCACGGGCGCTAATCGATCTTCGGCTCGATGATCGACGCGAACGCGTTGCGCGCCCGGTTCAGCCTCGATTTCACCGTCCCCAGGTTGCAGTCGGTGATCTCGGCGATCTCCTCGTACGACTTCCCCTCCAGCTCGCGGAGCACGAACACCTGACGGTGATGCTCCGGTAGCCGAGCCACGGTCTCTTCCACGAGCGCCCGGAGGTGCCGGCGACGGAACATGTCGTCGGGCCGAGCGGTCGTGTCCTCGAACTGCAGCGGACGCTCCTCGTCGTCCCAGTTGGCCTTGATCGTCTGGAACAAGACCAGCGGATTGCGCGAGCGATTGCGCAGCTCGTTCTTCGCGAGGTTCGACGCGATCGTGTAGACCCACGTCGAGAACTTCTTCGTGCGGTCGAATCGGTGCAGGTGGCGGTACACCCGGATGAAGACCTCTTGGACGAGATCCTCCGCCCGCTCACGGTCGCCGATCGTTCGGTAGATGAAATTGAGAAGACGCGTCTGGTACCGCTCGACGAGCTCGGTGAACGCGCGCTCCTCTCCGCCGAGGAACGCACCGACGATGGACGCGTCGTCCAGCGTCTGGAGTCTTTGACGTGCCGCGCCAGCCAGCGGCGCCCGTTTGATTGCGACCTCAGCCATGGTGCCCGTGCCCCCTTGGCACTTCATTGAAGGGTACGACCGGACGAACAGAAGAGATTCGATCGCGGCCCTCGAAACCGTCATTTCTCGCTTGTCCAAAAGGGCAGGTGGCATGCCGGGCAATCCGCGAAAATTGGCACGATTTAAGCCTTTGAATATCAATGACTTGGGTTGACGTCGACCATGCCGACCCCCGGCTCCCGCCGTGTCCACAATACGTGACGAAACCGCTGCAGGCGGTGGGTTTCTTTGTCCTTCTTTTGACACAGGCCGAACGGCGCGAGTTGCTCAGCGACCGGCGCGAAATCCCGCCGCGTAGAGAATCGACAGTGCCGTTTTCGCATCGTTGATCCGCCCCTGCTGGATCAACTCGAGGGCCCGCGAGAGGGTCATCGTCTCGACCGTCATGAACTCGTCCGCCTCGTGCGCCGTGGAGCCTCGCTCGAGACCGGCGGCCAGGAAGACGTGGATGCGCTCGTCGGTAAAGCCGGGCGTCGTGAACATCGTGAACAGGAAATCCAATCGCGACGCGGTGCATCCGGTCTCCTCACGGAGCTCGCGAACCGCGCATTCGCGCGGGTCCTCACCTGCCTCGAGACGGCCGGCGGGAACCTCGTACAGGAAATCGCCGGCCGCGTACCTGTACTGGCGCAGCAAGAGGATCTGGGGGTCCTCGCCATCGACGTCGCTGACGAACGGAACGATCGCGCTCGCGCCCGGATGCCGAATGATGTCCAGCTCGCCGACCGATCCGTCGGGAAAGCGAACGGTATCTCGATCGACGGCGATGATCTTCCCCGTGTACTTGCGCTCGGTTCGTACTTGGCCGGCGCTTTCGAGCGGCGTCATTCGGTGCGCTGACCCGCGGCGTCGTACAGCGCGACGGGTCCGAACTCGAGCGAGGTGAGCCGCTCGCGGACCACGGCCGGATCCCCGACGGCCACCAGCTGCAACGCCTCGGGGTGCAGATGCCGTCGCGCCGCCTCCAGGATCTGCTCGCGAGTCACCGCTCGCACGCGCTCGCGATAGCGGTCGTAGTAGTCCTCCGGCAAGCCCATGAACGACGAGCACCGACAGCGCCGCGGCGATCGCGGCCGTCGTCTCGAAGCGAATCGGAAAGACGCCGTCGAGATAGCTCGTCGCCAGCGACAGCTCGTCCTCGCCCACGCGGTCCGCGCGAATCCGGTCGATCTCGCTCAGCACTTCGCGCGCTGCCGCGTCCGTGATGTCCGATCTCACCGCGGTCTGGACGAGAAACGGACCCGCTTGCCGCCGCCAGTCGAACACGGAAAAGGCGCCGTACGTGTAGCCGTGCGCCTCGCGCAGATTCAGGTTGATCCGGGAGTTGAACAGCCCGCCGAGAATCGCGTTCATCACGTTCACGGCGAAGTAGTCCGGATGGTTGCGCGGTATGCCGACGTGCCCGACGCGCAGCTCCGATTGCGGAGCGTCCGTTTTCGCCACGATGTGCACCGCGCGGCCGGGACGCGCCGGCGACGCGTCCGCCACGATTCTCGACGGCGGATTGCCTGACCACGCGCCAAGGGTCGAATTCGCCAACTCTTCGGCGCGGTCCGCCGTGACGTCGCCGACGACGATTACGGTCGTCGCCCCCGGCACGTAGCGTGACTCGTAGAACGCTCGAATGTGCGAACGCTCGATTCCCGCGACGCTCGTCTCATCGCCGCCGTCCGGTCGCGCGTAGCGCGACGACGGCGTGTAGAGAAAGCGAGTGAACAGCTCGTCCGCCAAACCGCGCGGCTCGGCTCGCAACTGGAGCAGCTCCGCCTGTCGCTCGGCCTTCAGCCGGTCGACCTCCCTCTGCGGAAACGCCGGCGTGCGCAGGACCTCGCCGAGCAGATCGAACGCGGCGGGGAGCCGGTCGGACATCACCGTCATCGTCAACGCGGCCTCGTCCCAATCCGCCTCGGCGTCGATCGACGCTCCCAGATCGTTCGAATCGCTCGGTGAGCTCGGCGCCGTCGTATTTCTCGCGTGCCCTCGAGCATGAGCTTCGCCGCGAGGCGGGCGACGCCTTCGTGTCCCGCCGAATCGCACACCGCGCCCGCGTCCACCACGACGGCGACGCTCACCAGGGGCAGCTTCGTCACGGTCGCGACGATCAACTCGAGACCGTTGTCCAGGCGGCGACGGACGAATCGCGGAAAGTGATATTCGCGACGCGGGCCCGGCGACGGGCGGGGCGACTTCCGAGGCGGCTGCGTGGCCGGTGCGCTCATTCGATCGCCGCCGCGGCTTCGGATCCGACGAGCTCCTCGGAGGACGCATCGCGCGGCACGTACACGAGACTCGCGCGATTGTTCTCGCCGAGTCGCTCGCGGATGAACGCGTTCACCGCCTTCGCGGACACTTCGCGGTAGCGGTCGACTTCGTCGTTCACCTTCGTCGGATCACCCAGATACGTCGCGAACAGCGAGATTCGATCTGCCCGCTCCGAAGCCTGCTGCATCGCGGACACGAACATCGTCTGGATGACCGCGACCGCACGGCCGACCTCCTCGTCGGATACTCCGTCTCGCACGACGGCGTCGATTTCGCTTGCGACTTCCTGCTCGAGCTGATCGCCCGAGACGCCGGGCCGCGCGGTCGCGTCGACGACGAGCAGATCCGCCCCCTTCGAGAGATCGTACGTGAACGCCGTCACATCGGCGGCAACTTGGCGCTCGCGGACGAGGCGCCGCCGCAGCAGGCTGGCGTTTCGGAGGCCGAGCACGGCGCCGCACGTGCTCGCCGCGTAGTAGTCGCTCGTTCCGAAGGCCGGCGAGCGGAACGCGAGAAACAAGCGCGGCAACATGATGTCGTCCGGGACGATTTCGCGCCGCCACTCGCCGAAGACGGGCGGCAGCGTCATGTCCGGAAGCGGCGGCTTGCCGCCGCCGCGCGGAATCTCGCCGAAAATCTTCTCGACCAGGCGTCGCGCTTCGGCCGGCTCGAAATCGCCGGCGATCGAGAGTACCGCGTTGTCGGGCGTGTAGTACGTCGCGAAGAACTGCTCGACATCGCCCAGGCTCGCGGCGGTCAGGTCCTCCATCGAGCCCATCAGCGAGTGATGGAACGGGTGCTCCGGCGGAAAACAAAGCGCCGGAAGCTTTTCCATCCATGAACCGTACGGCTGGTTGTCCATCGACCAGCGGCGTTCGTTCATCACCACGTCGCGCTGCGTATCCAGCTTCTGCTGCGTCATCGCCGGCAACAGCTTGCCCATGCGGTTCGCTTCCAACCACAGAGCGAGCTCGAGTTGGTTCGATGGAAGTGTCTCGAAGTAGTTCGTGCGCTCGAGCCAGGTCGATCCGTTGAGCGTTCCGCCGGCGCGCTGCACGAGCTCGAAGTGTTCGTTCGCCTCGACGTCGGCCGACCCCTGGAACAACATGTGCTCGAACAGGTGCGCGAACCCGGTGCGGCCGGGCGGCTCGTTGGCTGAACCGACGTGGTACCAAAGGTTCACTGCGACGATCGGCGCCGTATGATCTTCGGACAAGCTCACAAATAGCCCGTTCGGCAACCGAAAGGTTTCGATCGGAATGCGCATCGGTCTAAATTGCACTCCTCGAGTGGGTACTGGAACCCTGACGAGAGTTTACTCGTCGAGCCGAAGCGGTCGCGCGTGTTACGTCTGATCTATTTAGTCACTGCCGGAGTGGCGCTCGGCTACGTCGGGCTCCTGCTCATGCTCTGGCGATACCAGGAACGGGTTCTCTTCCAGCCGCCCCGCGCCGTCCGCGACGGGCCGGTCCCCGCCGAGCGCGTCTCGTACCGCGCCGCCGACGGTGTCGAGCTCTTCGGTTTCCTGGTCGGGAATTGCCGGTCGCCGCGAACCGCGATAATCGCCTTTCACGGCAACGCCGACGTGTCTCGCTGGTTCATTCCGTGGGCCACACGACTCGCGCGCGAGACCGATGGCTGCGTCCTCCTGCCCGAATATCGCGGCTACGACGGAATCCCCGGCGGGCCGACCTACGCCAGCTCCGCGCTCGACGCGGAGGCCGCGATGGACTTCCTGACGGGCCGGCTTGGCGTCTCGCACACCGACGTCGTCCTCTACGGTCACTCGCTCGGTAGCGCCGTCGCCGCGGAACTTGCCGCGCGCGAAACGCCGCGCGCCCTCGTCCTCCAGTCTCCGCTCAGTACGGCGCGGGCGATGGCCGCCCGCCTCGGAGTGCCGGGCATCGCGGGATTGTGGCGCCTCATTTCGCGCATCCATTTCGACACGCCGACGAGAGTTCGCTCGCTTCGCGCCCCGGTGTGGGTATCGCACGGCGATCGCGACGTGGTCGTGCCGGTGCGGATGGGCCGCGAGGTGTTCGCCGCCGCCGAGAACAAAGGCGAGCTGCTGGTCGTTCGCGGCGCCGGCCACAACGACGTTCCGGAGGTCGGCGGCCAGGCGTACTGGTCGTGGCTCGTGCGGGCCGTCGATAGCGGAGACGCGTCGTCGGCCGGCGCTACTCTCGGCGCTGCAGCAGAAAGGCGATCGGCACCTTGATGGATTCGCCGAGCGCGTACTTCCACGACTCGCGCCAGCTCGTCGAGATCGGACTCGTGCGCGTCGGCGAGGCGTAGGCGGTGAGGCCGTAGCGACGAGCCAGGATCGTCAGTCGCAGCATGTGGAAGGGATCGCTCACGAGAACCACGGTGCGCGACGGCTCGGCATCCATGAGCGCGGCGACGTGCTGGAGCGATTCCGCCGTCGAGCGGCCCGCGTTCTCGATCATGATCGCGCGCGGAGTGACCCCGTGGTCGATCGCGTAGCGCTCCGCGACCGCGGCCTCGCTCGTCGTGTCGCGATCACCCGGGCCGCCGGTGAAGATCAGCCGCGGAGCCACGCCGCGCCGCCAGAGATCGATCCCGTGGTCGATGCGGGCGCGGAACACCGGTGATGGACGCCCCGCATACTGGGCCGCCCCCATCACGACGATCGCGGCCACGGGACGCGCTGTGTCGCGATGTCCCCAGACATACACGCCGACGAGCGACAACATCCAACCGGCGATCATCAAGAGGCTCAACAGCCAACCGAGCCGCCACCAGTTTGCTCGTCGCGGCGGGAGCATTCGGCGACGGGAGTTAGAACGCGCTCGACGGCCGAGACGGCCGCCAACGAGTTGCGTCTTCCGACCGCCGCGACCGGTATTCTGCCATGGGCGCGAAATTAGTAGTTTGCGCGCCATGGACACCACCCCCGGCTTTCCGACGCTCCGCGTCGTGTCGCACCCGCTGGTGCAGCACAAGCTGAGCATCCTCCGGGACCGCGAAACGCCGACGAAGATTTTCAAGGAGCTCGTCGACGAGATCGCGATGCTGCTCGCCTACGAGGCGACCAACGATCTGGTGCTCGCGGACGCGACGGTCGAGACTCCCCTCGAGCGAACCGTCGGCAAGCGCATGAGCGGAAAGAAGCTCACGCTCGTGCCCATCTTGCGAGCCGGCCTCGGGATGGTCGAAGGCATTTATCGTCTGGTCCCTGGCGCGCGCATCGGACACATCGGCCTCTATCGCGACCACGACACGCTCGAGCCGGTCGACTACTACTTCAAGGTCCCCGGCGATGCGCCGGAACGCGACTTCTTTTTGCTCGATCCGATGCTCGCGACCGGCGGCAGCGCGGTCGCGGCAGTGTCGTCGCTCAAGCGCGCCGGAGCGACGCGCATTCGGTTCATGTGTCTGGTCGCCGCACCGGAAGGTGTGAGACGGCTCGCTCGCGAGCATCCAGACGTGGTCGTGTACTGCGCGTCGCTGGACCGCGGCCTCAACGAGCAAGGCTACATCCTGCCGGGACTTGGCGACGCCGGAGACCGTCTCTTCGGAACGCGCTGAGGAACCGCTGAAACGGCAAGCGCGCCCCACCGGGGGCGCGCTCGTCAAACCTCTCGCGCGGCTGTCGTCAGCTGAACCATTCGCGTGGGCAGTCGCGCTGCTGATCGGCAGCCTCGATGATCCACTGTTGCGCTTCGCCGTCTACGACCTCGACGCGGACCCGGTCGAACCAGGCTTCCGCGAGCGCGCCGTCGCCGATCCGGCGCCACAACTCGCCGACCAAGTAGTTGATCACCGCTCGCTCGTCGCGTGGCACGCCGTCGAACGCGCTCAGCGCCTCCTCGAACTTCCAGGCCGCTTTCCGCCGGAAGAAGCGCTCGGCTTCCGTGTCGCCCTCGTCCACGCAGCACCACGCCGCGCGAAGCAGCAGGTCGGCAACGTGGCGCGGCTCGGCGCCCTGCCATTCGGCAACCTTCGCGGCGGCCTCGTACTTCTCGGAGCCGGTTCGCGTACCGCTGGTGATCCCCGGCGCGAGTTCGGACCAGACGCGCTCCTTCAGGATCGGCGATACGTCGGCGCCATCGGTGAAGTCACGATCGGCACCCGAGTAACCGCAGCGACTGCACGTGTGAATGAGGTACGGTAGCGGCTGCGTTCCTGCCGCGCGTTCGTGAAAGTCGGTGCGCTTCCCGCCGAAAGAATTCGTCGACACTACCGTCTGCGAGCGGAATTTTGTCTCGCAGATGGGGCATTGAAGCTCTATCTGCTGCAGCGTGGTCATCGGTTCCATCCCGCCGTCTCGTCGGTCTTTCCAAATAGTGAAAATGGGAAGAACTGTGCCACGCCTCATCGCGCTCTCGACTCTTGTTCGCTTTTCATATCGCCACTATCATTCCGCGTCCGTCGGAAAACATCGCGCCGCCTTCCCGCGCCCGGTCGAATGCTGATCAACCTGCTACCCGACTTCTTCGCCGTTCTCGATAGCACCGACCGACAAGCCGCCTACCAGCGCTACTTCAACAGCCACCGGAAGATCCTCGAGCCGTACTGGCACAATTATGTGATCGATCCCGACGGTCCGCACTATGTGGACATCGTGCGATCGACCGTTGCCGCGGCCCGTCCGGATTTGAGGGCGATGCTCGAGCGCACCGATGTGGTGTCGCTCGCACGCAACACCGAGCAGCAGTGCCGAGAGCTGCTTGCAATGGATTGTGACGTCGACGTCGTCCTGATGGTCGGCGTCGGCGCCGCCAACGCGGGAGAGCTGGTCGTCGACGGACGCGGCGTCGCCTTCGTGTGCCTCGAGCACTTCACCGGGCAGACGAACGCGCAGACGCAGGGCCTCGGCCTCGATCCCGAGCTGATTCCGCTCTGGTTGGCGCACGAGATCGCGCACGTCGTGCGCTACACGTCGCCGACGAGCCGCAGCGAACTGCGCGACGTGATCAACGACGCGAGCGGTTACTACTCGTACTGGGACTCGGGGCGGCGCACTCCGCTCCGCGAGTTGCTCATCAACGAGGGCCTCGCGATTCACGCGTCGCGCCAGGTGAGTCCCGGACACGCCGCGTGGGAATACTTCGGGTATGGACGACGCCAGTACACCGATGTGCGCCAGCTGGAGTCCGTGCTCACTCGCGCGGTCACGGGCGATCTGGATCGCTCCGGGCTCGGTCTGCGGCTCCGCTATCTCTCCGGCGGCATGAGCGACGAAGCGCGAACCGTCGATCGCTACGTCATTCCCGAGCGAGCCGGTTACTACCTCGGCGCGCGGCTGTGCGAGGCGGCCATCGCCGCCAACGGGTTGGCGTGGGCGATGCGCGCCAGTTCCGTCGAGATCTCCGCGCTCGGGCACGCGGCGGTCATGACGGCGTAGTTGCCGTCGGCGCGCGCACGCCGACGGTCGCGCGTCATTTCCCGACGCAGAAGCGGCGGAACACCTCGTCGAGTACGTCCTCGACGTCTACCGCCCCGATGAGATCCTCGAGCGTCGTCACCGCCTCGCGCAGATGAACCGCGGCGACCGTCGCCGGAAGCTGGCCTTCCCGCCACGCCGCTCGAAACGCGCGAACCTCGTCGAGGGCACGGCCGACGGCATATCGGTGCCGCTCGCGAGTCAGGATCGGCGCGTCGGCTCGAAGCTCGGCCGCGTCGCCCGTCGCCAATCGCGCCGCCTCCGACAGCAGCACGTCGAGTCCCAATCCGGTTTCGGCGCTCACCGGAACCGCGCTCGCCGCTCCCGTCGCCTCGCGCGCGACCTCGAGCTCTTCCGCGGACGGCGGCGCGAGATCGCTCTTCGTCCGCACCGCGACAACCGGCGCCGCGGTCTTTCCCGAAAGCGTCGCGCCGATCAGCCGCATCGACGCCGCGTCGTCGCCACACGCCAGCACGACCGCCGCGCGCGCGACGTACGAGGCGCTCACCTCGACGCCGAGGCGCTCGACCGGATCCACGGCATCGCGAATTCCCGCCGTGTCCACGAGCCGCAACGGCAGGGTCGGAGTGTCGACGACCGCCTCGATCGCGTCGCGAGTCGTGCCCGGGATCTCCGTGACGATCGCGCGACTCTCGCCGAGCAATGCGTTGAACAGCGAAGACTTTCCGACGTTCGGCGCGCCGGCGATGACCACGAGCGCCCCCGCGCGAACCAGCTCGCCGGTCCGCGCGGTCGCGAGCAGTCGCTCGAGCGCTGCCGCGACCGCGTCCGTCTGCTGAAGGATCCTCGCCGGCGCGATCGGACCATCGTCCTCCTCCGGAAAATCGATGTCGTACGCGATCAGCGCTTCGAGGCCGATCAACTCCGCTCGCAGCGACGCCACGCGACGCGTCAGCCCGCCGTCGAGTTGGCGGAGCGCGACCGCCTGAGCCGCGCGCGAATCCGCGTCCACGAGGTCGCCCGTCGCTTCGGCCTGCAGGATATCGAGCTTGCCGTTGAGAACCGCGCGCCTCGTGAACTCGCCAGGCCGTGCCAGCCGAGCGCCCCGCGCGACCATCGCGGCAATCACCGTCGCGGAGACGACCGCGCCGCCGTGGGTGATCAGTTCGAGGCAGTCTTCTCCGGTGAACGACGCCGGGGCGTCGTAGCGTATCGCCACCACTTGGTCGAGCACCACGCCCGCGGGATCGCGAACTCTCGACAGAGTCGCCGTGCGCGCCGTCGCCGGCCACGGGTGAAGCGCGGCGCGCCCGATGTCGTGCGCCGCTCGGCCGGACAAGCGAACGACGGAGAGCGCGCCCCGTCCTGGCGCCGTCGCGGGAGCGACGATCGTCTCCGACGAATCGATCGGCGAACTCGTTGGCGGCGGTCGCTGCGCGGGCGGCGGCGTCACGCCGTCGCGTCTCCGTGGACCTCGAGCGATTCTCCTGGTTCGATGATTCGCACGCCGGCGCCCAGCGGGTGATGCTCGACGGCGGCGCGCAGCCGCCGGATCGCGTCGTGCGCCGTAGCGGTCACGTGTCGGAACGTTCCCCAGTGATATGGGATGAAGATCCGCGCGCGCAGCCGCTCGAACAACTCGAGCGCGTCGTCGTGCGTGAGATGCCCCCGACGAAAACCGGGTTTCCACCACGGCGCGTATCCGATCGGCAACATCGCGAGATCCAATTCCTGTCCGCGCTCCCATAGCACGCGTTCGACGAGCCCGTGCGTGGCGGTGTCGAGCGCCGTGTCGCCCGCGAAGAACGCCGTCCTTTCACCGCCGTCGATCAGGTACATGTTGGCCGCGCTTCGCCAGCGGTCGAAGCCGTAGCGGTTGCCGCGGTGCGTGGCGGTCGCCGCGTGCACCTCGACCGTCGCGATGTCGAATCGTTCGCCGGGGCCGACGGAAACGATGTCGCCGTACCCGAGGCGTCGCAGCCACGTCGCCACGGCTGGCGGCGCGACGATCGGGACGTGGCGCGGCAGCCGGTCGAGCGAATCGAACGACAGATGGTCGGCGTGCGCGTGCGTGAGCAGGATCGCGTCGAGTCTCGGGAGCTCCTCGAGCGCGATGCCGGGCGGGGCGACGCGCGGCAGGATGCGGCCGAGGCGCGCGTCGAAGTTGGGGTCGGTGAGAAGGCGCGTCTCGCCGATCTCGATGAGCAGGGTCGCGTGGCCGATGTAGGTGACATGCATGGTGCTTCCCTAACGTGCAACGGCCGTGCACGTCGCGCATCGATCCGCCGTCTACGTTTTTCGCGCCGCGCTAGCCGCGCCCGCCGCCCCTAGCGTCGGCTTCGGCGGCGCGACCCCGGCGCGTCCCCGCTCGCGGGCGAGGAACCACTGCTGCGGCAGCGCCGCGATGTTCTGCACGGCGTAGTACAGGTTCAGGCCGGACGCGAAGTTCAGGAACAGGAACGTGAACATCACGGGCATCATGTAGCTCATCATCTTCGCCTGCGGATTCGGCGGGCTCGAACGCATGCCGATCCACGACAGCAGGTACATCGACCCGCCCATGACGAGCGGAATGATGTAGAGCGGATCCTTGAGCGCGAGGTCGGGCAGCCAGAGGAACGGCACGCCGCGGAACTCGATCGTGTTCTGGAACACGAAGTACAGCGCGAACAGGACCGGCATCGGCAGCAGCATCGGCAGGCAGCCGAGCATCGGACTGAACGGGCTCATGCCGTGGTCTTGGTAGACCTTCATCATCGCGTCGCGCTGCTTTTCCGGATCGGTCTTGTACTTCGTCTGAATGGCGGTCAGCTCCGGCTGGAGCCGCTGCATCTGGATGCTCGACCGCATCGCCTTGTTGTTCAGCGGCCAGAGAAGAAACCGGATCGCGACGCCGAAGATGATGAGCACCCAGCCGTAGTTCACGCGCAGCGTCGCCTTCATCCAGAGCAGCACGCGCATCACGATGGTCGCGAACGGCTGAACGACCGGATGCAGCCAGCCTGCGTACGGGTTCACGTTCTCGAGGTCGTTGCCCAGCGCGTGGAGCTCGGACCACGATTGCGGGCCCGACGTACAGATCGAACGCGAACGCGCCGTTCTTGAGCGGCACGGTCGTCCTCGCGTACGCGGCGTCGACGACCTTTCCCGTGCGGGGCGCGCCGCGCAGCAGAATGTCGCGGAAGACGCCGGCCGGCGGCGTCGAGCCCACCGGCTGCATCAGCGCCACCAGCCAATACTTCGTCCGCGCCGCGACCCATTGGAACGAGCCCGTGTCGACGCGCGCCGATCCCGGGCTCGAGCTTCGAGAAGGCGATGCTGTTCGCGTCGCGCCGTGGAATCTTGTAGGCGAAGGCGAAGTGTCGCGTGTCGTCGAGCGTATCCGCTTCGATGGATCGGAACCCCGACGGCAGGTCGATGACCAGCGACGCACCGGGCGGCGCATTGGCCGCCTGCCCGCTCACCGAAAGTCGGTAGCCGTCCGACGTCGTTCGATACGTGAGCGAAATCGGCGCCGACGAGAACGTGACTTCGCTCGGCGTCTGCGCCACGGCGAAGGAGAGCGTGTCGAGCGCGATCGTGTCCCGTCCGGTGGCGAGCCGGTAGACAAGTTGCAGCCGTCCCGCGGGAGCGATGACGACGCTGGATCCCTTGCGTTCGCCGGGCCTGAGATCTTTGAACGACGGAAGCGTCACGTCGCCGGGAGCGGCTCCCGGATTCATGAGCGCGAAGCTCGCCCGCGGCGTCGTGAGGGTCGCGGCCTGAGTGGTCGGGCGTGTCGCGTGCTGCGGCGAAGTATCGACTCTCGCCTGCGCCGCGGACGGCGCTTGCGTCACCGCTGTCGCGGTGTTCGCGCGGCGCGGGAGAACTCACCGCGGTGCTGTCGGCGCGCGACGGTGGGGCGGATCTCGATGAGAAGATCCGCGGCGTCAGAACGATGACGAGCGCCATCAAGGCGGCCGCGAGGAGCGTGCGCTTATCCATGCAGTGTTCCGGACAGTCGATTTGCTATGGGACGGGGTCGTAACCGCCCGGACGGAACGGATGACACCGGGCGATCCGCCGCGCCGCCATCCACGCACCGCGCACCGCGCCGTAGCGTTCGATTGCTTCGATCGCGTACGCCGAGCAGCTTGGATAATAGCGGCACGACGCGGGCAGTATCGGTGAGATCGCCACCTGGTAGCCGCGCACGAACAAGACCAGAACGCGCCGCATTCGGTCTACGCGTTCGGAGGTTCGGCGCCCGCGAGCGGCGAGACTCGGCGAACGATCGTGGCGATGTCGGCCGCCAGGGCTTCCATGTGCGCGGCGTAGGCGTCGCGCTTGGCTCGAATCGCAAGATCTTGGGCGGCACCGGTGCGCAACGTGGGCAGCAGACGAGTCCGTGCGAGCTCGCGAAGCCGCCGCTTGAGCCGGTTGCGTTCGACGGCGGTCTGCTGGTGGCGTGGCACGATGATCCCGATCCGCGAATGCGATAGAGGGGACGCGAGCACGCGGACGTCGAGGTACGCCGTGCGAATTCGCCTCCCCTCTTGAACGACTCTCTGAATATCGAGGCGCCGGGTGAGACGCGCCTCGCGCGGAAATCCGAAGCCGGCCCCCCCTCCCCTCAGACGCCGGCGTATTTGGTCGGCAGCTTGACGGTGAGGCGCTTGCGTCCCTTCTTGCGTCGTCGGCTGAGTACTTCGCGTCCCCATTTCGTTTCCATACGCGTGCGAAACCCGTGGGTTTTGATGCGTCGCTTGTTTCGGGGACGGTACGTCGGCTTACCCATTGGAGCACTCCAAAACGGTCAGAGCAGATTTGCGATACAGACCTTTAAGGTTAGTCCGCGCCGAGAGATAGTTCAAGACGCTTTGCGCCGGTTCGCACGCGTTCGGTTTGCTTTTTCCACACGGCGCATCTAGCTTCGCTGCCCCGCCGCAATCTCTCGTTCGCCGACATGTCGCTGACCGCCCACGAAGCTTGGAGCCGTCTGCTCGATCGCGCTCGTCAAGAGCTGCCCGAGCAGACCTACAGAACCTGGCTCGAGCCGACCGAGGCGCTCTCCCTGAACGAGACGACGGTTTTCGTCGGCTGCCCGGACCAGTTCGCCGCGGACTGGAACGAGTCCAAGCACGCCGACATGCTGGCGAGCCTTGCCCCGATCGCACTCGGCCACCCGCTCAGCGTGGTGTTCAAGGTGACCGAGGAGCGGCGTGCGCGGTCGCAGATGGATCTCTTCATCGCGCAGCCTCCCCAGCGGCCAATTGCACGACAGAATGGCGGCATTAACTCGCCACCATTAAGCGATCGATACACGTTCGAGTACTTCGTCATCGGAAAATCCAACGAGCTCGCCGCCGCCGCCGCCCACGCCGTCGGCCAAGCGCCCGGAAAGGTCTACAACCCGCTCTTCATCTACGGCGACACCGGGCTCGGCAAAACCCACCTCATGCAGGCGATCGCCCACGAGATCCTCCTCCGAAAGCCCGAAACACGCATCACGTTCATCGGCACCGAGCAGTTCACCAACGAGCTGGTCGCCGCCATTCAGAACCGCACCACCCCCGACTTCCGCCGCCGATTCCGCGAAACCGACCTCCTCCTCGTCGACGACGTCCACTTTCTGAAGGGAAAGGAGGCGATGCAGGAAGAGTTCTTTCACACCTTCAACGCCCTCTACGAAGGCGGCCGTCAGATCGTGCTCACCAGCGACCGGCCCCCGTCCGAAATTCCCGGCCTCGAAGCGCGCCTCGTCTCGCGCTTTCAGTGGGGAATGGTCGCCGACATCGAAATGCCGGACCTCGAGCACCGCATCGCGATCCTCCGGCAGAAAGCGCAGCTCGATCACCTCGAGCTCACGATCCCCGAGGAAGTGGTCCGGTTCATCGCCGAGAACGTGCGATCGAGCGTCCGCGAGCTCGAAGGCTCGATCATCAAGCTGCTCGCCTACGCGTCGCTCAAACACCGCGAGATCACGGTCGAGGTGGCGCGCGAGGCGCTGCGCGACAAACTCAAACTGCTCCCGGGTGAAACGCCCGGCGGTCCGGCGCTCAACGGCTTCGCGATCCAGCAGGCCGTGGCGAAGGAGTGGACCGTCACGACCGAAGGACTCCGCTCCAAGACGCGCACGAAAAACCTGACGGTGCCGCGACAGGTCGCCATGTACCTGATGCGAGAACTGCTCGGAATGCAGTTGGTCGAGATCGGCGCGGCCTTCGGCGGCCGCGATCATTCCACCGTCATCCACTCGCTCGAGCGCACCCTCGCCATGATGAACGAGGATCCGTCGTTCGCTCAGCGCGTCGGCAAGATCCGGGTCGCGTTGGAAAGTCTCCGGAATTGAACACCACGACCCACTCTTTCCACAGCTTTCGCGTCGACTGGCGGATCGTCGCGCGCGGGAATCTGGAGTACCGCCATTCCCCACATGACGTCCACATGAGCCCCCATAGTCGAACTGCTTGATTCGATGTAACTTCCAGCGATTTTCCACTGGTCAACAGGCACTACTACAGCTACTAGGTATTTCTTCTTTTAAAGAGAACTAGTAAGGCTGAGTTGTTTTGCACAAAGGAGCCGCGATGCGGTTTACGATCTCCCGAGAAAAGCTGCAGGAAGGTCTTGCCGCGGTCACCGCGAGCATACCGGCAAAGACGACACTGCCGGTTCTCGCGAACATTCTCATCGAGGCGACCGACAAGGGAATTCGATTGTCCGGCACTGACCTCGACATCGCGGTCACGACCGAAGTCGCGGCAGACGTCGAGACCACTGGCGCCACGACCGTCCCGGCGAAGAAGCTCAGCGAAATCGCTCGCGAGCTGCCGCCGGCGCCGGTTCGCATCGCGGCGGCCGGAGAACAGCGCGTCACGCTCGATTGCGGTCGGTCGCACTTCAAGATCCTCGGTCTGCCGCGCGACGAGTTTCCCGCGTTTCCGAACGTCAGTTTCAAAGAGAGCTGGCGCATTCGTTCCGGCGATCTCCAGAAACTGATCTCGCACACCTCGTTCGCCGTGTCGACCGAGGAAAGCCGCCCGATTCTCAACGGCGTGCTCTGGGAGTTGCGGCCGGAGATGATGCGCATGGTGGCTACGAACGGCCACCGGCTCGCGAAGATGGAGACGCCGATCAAATCCGGCGGCGCTCCATCGAGTGACCTGATCGTGCCCGCAAAGGCCCTCGAGCAGATCCGCCGCCTGTTCCCCGAGGACGAGGAGCTCGAGATCGCGAAGGGCGACAACCACCTCGGCTTCCGGTCCCCGTTCACCGCGGTCTTCACGCGGCTCATCGAAGGGCCGTACCCGCCCTACGACCAGGTTCTTCCCAAGGACAACAATCGCGTCGCGATCGCCGACCGCACCGCCCTCACGAGCGCGCTGCGCCGAATGTCGATCATCGCGTCCGACCAGACGCACCGCATTCGGCTGTCGTTCAACGCGGGCATGCTCAAGTTCAGCGTGCAGACGCCCGACCTCGGCGAGGCCGCGGACGAATTGGCGGTTCGCTACACCGGCGACGCGCTCGACATCGGCTTCAACGCCAACTACTTGCTCGAGATTCTACGGTTCATTCCGACCGACGAAGTCCGCCTGACCTTCAAGGCCCCGGAGCGCGCGGCGACGATCGAGCCCGAGGGCTGGGCGGATCCGGCTTCGTACCTCTGTCTCGTCATGCCCCTGCGGCTGCTCGACTGATCCGCGCTTTCCCACTCCCGCCCCGCTGATCGAAACGGGGAGGAGGCCGTGCGACGTGTTCAGTCTCATCACGCTCGTCCAGAGTCTCGGGCTGGCCTATGCCGCGGGGCTCAATCTCTACGCGACCGTCGCGATCACCGGACTGGCCGTCCGCTATGGCTGGGTGCACGGCGTCCCGACCACGATCGAGGGATTCGGCAACCTCGCCGTCATCCTGCTCGCCGTCGCGCTCTACAGCATCGAGTTTGTCGCTACGCTCATCCCCGGCGTCGCGTCGGCGTGGGAGACGCTGCACAGTCTGATTCGCCCGCCCGCTGCCGCGATGTTGGCGGCGGCAACCGCATGGCACGCCGACCCGGTGATCGTCCTCATCGCCGCGTTGCTCGGCGGCGGACTGGCCATCACCACGCACACCACGAAGCTCGGGCTCCGCTACGCCATCGACGCCTCGCCCGAGCCCATCACCAACAGCTTGGCCAATGGCGCCGAGTTCGCGCTCGTCGCCGTTGTCGCCGTGGCGATCTGGCACCATCCGCTCATCACGCTCTTCCTGGCGCTGGTGGTGCTCGTCGCTCTGATCATGACCGTGCGTTTCATATGGAAGTCGCTCCGCCAGGTGTTCCGCGGGCGCTGGATGCCGGCCGCCGGCCTGATGCAGGCGCCGCGCATGCGCGAAGAGCGCATCAGCCGCGCCGTGACGCGGCCCGACGTCCTCGACGACGAATGAGTAAATAGAAAACGGCGCGCCGTTTTCACGGCGCGCCGTCGGTCGCGAACCTGTAAGCCGGGTTCTGTGCGCCGGACCGAAGTCCGGGCGGCGGTCATTCCTCTCCGAGCGCGGTCGCCCGCGCCCTCCAGCAGCCTACCCGCAGCGTCTTGGTCGAGGTGGGCACCTCTCGCTGCTTATTTGGCCTTGCTCCCGCTGGGGTTTACCCTGCCGCGATCGTTGCCGATCGCGCGGTGAGCTCTTACCTCACCTTTTCACCCTTGCCCGTTCGTTCGAGTTTCCTCGAGCGCCGTCGGCGGTTTGTTTTCTGTGGCACTTTCCGTCGTCGGTCCGGCCGAAGCCGGTGACGCCCAGGTGTTATCTGGCAGCGCGCCCAATGGAGCCCGGACTTTCCTCGAGCGGCGATGAAACGATGCCGCTCGCGACCACCCGGTTGGCGACCTGTTTCAAACATAATGATCCTGTTGCCTCCACGCGCGCGCCGTGGCCCGCGCGAATGACGTTTGCGTGACGCCATCGCGCTAGCGTGCCCCCGCACTGAGCCGACGCAGGCCGCCGCCAAACCCTCCGCCGAATTCCACCCATTCGCCGCGCGGGAAATCCGACCATGCACTCCGATCCACGCAGTACCGCGAAGCCGCTCGCGATTGCAACGATGTTGACTCCCACAGAGCGGCTGCGCGTCGATGCCGCCGGCGATGGATGGTACCACACCATCCACCGCGATTCCGTCGCCGAAGTCGTTCAGGACCTCAAGACGCAGCGCGCGGGCGCCGTCGTTCTCTCGGTGGCGCGCTGCGATTCGTCCGAGCGAGCCGCCGTCGCGGCGCTCGTGCGCGAATTCCCGCGCGTTCCCACCGTCGCGCTGCTCACGAGCGTGGATCGCTCGGCGCCCCAGACCATGCTCTCGCTCGGATCGACCGGCGTACGCCAACTCGTCGACGTGCGTGACGCCGACGGATGGCGCGAACTTCGAAACTATCTGCTCACGACTCGCGCCGAGGACATCCAGCGAGAGGCATTGGGCCAGCTGGCCATCGACCTCGCGGGCGTGTCGCACGACTGCTGGCGGTTCTTCGAGGCGCTCTTCCTCGTGCCGGCTCACGTCTCGACGGTGCGAGCGCTGCTCGCCGGCTGGACGTGCTGCCCAGCACGCTGATGAGCCGCTTCTTCCGCGCACGCCTCCCCGCGCCCAAACGCTACCTGGCGATGGCCCGGCTGGTACGCGCCGCGAGGCTCTTCGAGAATCCCGGTTTTTCCGTCGCGAACATCGCCAACCACATGGACTACTCCTCGCCGCAGAGCTTCGGCCGCCACGTGCGCATGGTCCTCGACATGACCGCGCTGCAGATGCGCGACTCCTACGACGGTCGCGGAATGTTCGAGCTCTTCCGGGCCTCGCTCGTCATACCGCACCTCGAGGGGCTTCGCCGGCTGCGCCCTCTTGCTCCGACGTGGGGGTCGCCCCCCGCGCGGAACGTGGTCCACTAGCCGCCGGCCGTCTTCCGCATCCGGCATTTTCGCCGTGATCTCGCTCGCGCGCGCGAGCGAGATCACGCGGTGTCCCTGGGCCTCGAGCGCCTCGCGACCGCCCTCTTCGCGGTCGACGAGCGCGAGCACGCCGACGACCGAGCCGCCGCTCTCGCGCACGGCATCGATCGCGCGGAGCGCCGAACTGCCGGTGGTGATCGTGTCCTCGATGACGACCACCGAGTCCCGCGGCCTGAAAGGCCCCTCGATCAGCCGTCCGGTACCGTGGGTCTTGGGCTCCTTGCGCACGGTGAATGCGCGCACCGGGGCATCGGTCGCAGCGCTGGCGTACGCGATCGCGTAAGCGATCGGATCGGCGCCGAGTGTCAGTCCGCCCACCGAGTCCGCTTGCCATCCGGCCTCGCGAATCGCCTCGAGCCCCAATGGGCCGATCAGGGCGAGTCCTTCGGGGCTCATTGTGGTGATCCGCGCGTCGATGTATAAGGAAGACTGCCGACCGGACGCCAGCGTGAAATTCCCTCGCTTGGCGGAACGCGTCGCGAGAAGCGTTATCAAGTCGTTTCGTTTCGACATGGCGGGTGGCAGGCTGTGTCGCGACAATTAAACACCGTCCGCCTCAATCGACACCATGGTGCGCGCAACACTCGCCAGATTCTCTCTGCGCGAGGTCTCGCTCCTCCTCACGACCGCGCTGCTGCTCATGATCTGCGGTCTGGTCGCGAGCGACAGCGCCTTGTCGCGCGCCGCGCAACGTCAGGCCGAAATCGACGCCCTGCAGTCCAGCTACGCCGTGAGCGGCGTGCTGCGGAACCCCGCCGTCCTCGCCGCACCCGCCACCGATCCGACGCTGCGCTCGATCGTGCAGCGGGCCCCGAGCGAGCGGATAGCGGCCGCGCTGATCGCCGGCCGCGAGACGGTCCTCGTGGCCGGAAAACGCGCACGCGCTGCGCGGACCGCTCGCCGCGTCCGTTCGCGTCGAGGTTCCCGACACGCTCGTGTGGACCCTCGTCGTCGCGCACGAGATGACCTTCGAGCCCCTGCGAATCGCGCTCTGGGCTTTGAGTCTCCTCACGGTCGCGCTGCTCGGCTACGGCCTCATTCGCGAACGCCGGCAGACCGTTCGCGTCGCCGGTCGATCCGCGGAGCTCGAGCGACTCTACAGCGAGGTCGCGCGCGCGAACACCGCGAAAAGCGAATTCCTCGCCAACATCTCGCACGAGTTGCGCACTCCACTCAACGCGATCGTCGGATTCGTGGAGCTGCTCAAGGACGGCGTCTACGGCGACCTGACTCCGCGCCAGGTGCCGCCGGTCGATCGCATCGCCGCGTCGGCCACTCACCTTCGGCATCTCGTCGATCAGGTGCTCGACATCGCCAAGATCGCGGCGGGGCGCCTCGAGGTTCACGCCGAGACGATCGTGCTGCGTCCGTTCGTGCTCAACGTCGCCAGCGAGCTCGAGTCGCTCGTCAACGAGCGAGGGCTGAGCTTCTCGATCGCCGTCGGCGCGTCGCTTCCCCGGCTGCGCACGGATCCGACGCACCTGCGTCAGATTCTCGTCAACCTCATCGGCAACGCGATCAAGTACACGCCGGCGGGCGGAGTCGCGGTGCGCGGGCGCCTGGTCGGCGCCGCCGCGCGTGGGCCGCGCCGCGCCACGCCCGAAGATCCGGTGCTCGCCGCGCAGTCGCCCGATCAGCGCCGGATCTGGGTCGCGCTGCAGGTCGTCGACACCGGCGTCGGCATCGCGCCGGCCGATCAGGCGCGCATCTTCGAGGAGTTCGAGCAGGTGAACGCCGGTCCGCGAAGCGAATCGATGCAGCGCGGCACCGGCCTGGGGCTCGCCATCTCGAAGCGGCTCGCCCAGCTACTGGGAGGCGACATTCGCGTCGAGAGTCAGCTCGGCAAAGGGTCCACGTTCACGCTCTGGCTGCCCGTGAACCCGGCGGATCTCGAAACGTCGAACGGCGAGTGGGTCGCGGCGCCGGCCGCGGCCCCGACGATCACTCCTTCCGACGAAAGATCGACGCAAGCTTCGCAGTGAATCCCTGCTTTTCCGTCTGTCCCGGCGTAGCGGTGGCCTGGCAGAACTCGCGCGCGAACTCGACCACGTCCGCGTAGCGCTTCGGCGGCTCCTTGCTCAGACCGCGCATCACCACGGCTTCCACGGGCGCCGAGAACTTGAGTCCAGGCTTCGCCTGATTCAGCGGGATCGGCGGCTGCGACAGGAGCTGCGAGAACATTTCACGCGGCGTCTTCGCGGGGAACGGCAGCGCGCCGGTCAACAGGAAATAGGCGATCGTCGCGAGACTGTACTGATCGGCGAGCGGACCCACGAGCTCGCCCGAGAGCGCTTCCGGAGCGACGTACATCAGCGTGCCGACGAAGAACCCCGCGCGCGTGAGCCGCTGCTCGGGCGACTGGTCCGTGTCGGTCGCGATTCCGAAATCGAGCAGCTTCACCTGTCGCGCCGTCGGATCGTACATCACGTTCTCGGGCTTGAGATCGCGATGCACGATGCCGACGGCATGAGCGGCGTTCACGGCGTCGGCGATCTGACGGACGACGGCGCACACTTCGTCGACCGGAAGCGGGCCCTTTTGCTTCGCGTACTTCTCGAGGATTTCGCCGGCCGCCCATTCGATGGCGAGGAAATGCATCCCGGGTTCGGCTTCGCCGATCTCGATCGTCCGGACGACGTTCGGATGTTGTACGCGCTCGCCGTAGCGCGCCTCGCGCAGGAATCGCGCGACCGCCGTTCGATCCTGGCGGAGCTTTTCGCGCAGCACTTTCACGGCGACGGTTCCGTGCGACGCGTGGTGCGCGCGGAAAACCGCCGACGTTCCACCTTCGCCGACTTCGCTCTGGAGCGAGTAGCCGGAGATCGTTTGTCCTACGAGGTTTTCCCGGGGCACGGCGCGAACCTAACGTCGAGTCCAAGGCGGGGCAAGAATGCCGGGCCACGTTGCTTGACAAATTCGACAGGGTGCTTCTATATAGGGCCGCGCAAGCCGTCCCGGCTTGCCCGGCACGCCCATGCGGGACCGATTCATCCTGGCGGAGGCAGCGCGATGGCCAGAGGTAAGGTGAAGTGGTTCAATGACGCCAAGGGGTACGGCTTCATTGAGCAGGACGGCGGTGAGGACGTCTTCGTCCACTTCTCCGCCATCAGTATGGAAGGGTTCAAGACGCTCGCCGAGGGACAGGAAGTGGAGTTCGAGATCCGCACCGGCGAGAAAGGGCTCCACGCCGCGAACGTGGTCCGCGTCTGACTCGACCGCGGGAAGAACGAAACCCTGCAGCCGCCCGCCAGCGATGGCGGGCGGTGCTGTTTTAGGCCGCCGGCTCCGCGCCGCCCGCGTCGCCCTGTTCGGGATTGAACCCGTCCGCCGACGCTCCGACCTTTCGACACGATGAGCGCCCCGCCGCCTCCGACTCCCGTTCGCCCCAGCATGCCGCCGTCGCCGCGACTCTTCCTCGTCGACGGCTACGCGCTCATCTACCGCGCGTTCTTCGCGCTCATCGCGCGTCCGCTCACCACCAGCCGCGGCGAGAACACGTCGGCGGCATGGGGCGTCGTCAACTTCCTGCAACGTCTCGTCGAGACGCACAGGCCGGACTACCTCGGCTGGGTTCTCGACTCCGGCATGTCGTTTCGGCACGAGCGCTATCCCGCGTACAAGGCGACGCGCGAGAAGCTCACCGAAGAGCTCCAATCCGACTTCGACCGCGGCATGGAGCGGATACGCGCCGTCCTCGAAGCGTATCGGATTCCAATTCTCTCGTTGCAGGGCTATGAAGCCGACGACGTCATCGGCACGCTCGCGCGGCAGAGCGTCGAGAAGGGCGTCAGCGCGGTTCTCGTCTCCGGAGACAAGGACTTTCAGCAGCTCGTCCGTCCCGGCGTCTGGGTCCTGAACCCCGGTCGCGGCGGCGCCGCGGCGGTCGAAGAGCAATGGGTGAGCGTCGAGAACGGCAGCGAGCGGCTCGGCGTGCCCCCCGAGCGCGTCACCGACTTCCTCGCCCTCGTCGGAGACTCGTCCGACAACGTGCCGGGCGTGAAGGGAATCGGAGAGAAGACCGCGCAGGAGCTGGTGAAGGCGTACGCATCGATCGATGACATCCTCGCGCACGCCGCCGAACTCACGAAGAAGCGCCCGCGCGAGGCGCTGCTCGAGCACGGCGGGCTGGCGCTGCTCTCGAAGGAGCTCGTCACGATCCGCGAGGACCTGCCGATCACGCTCGACCTCGACGCGTTGCGCTTGGGCACGCCCGACTACTCGCGTCTCCGATCGCTCTACGTCGAGCTCGAGTTCCACACGCTCGCCCGAAACCTCCCCGTCGCCGTCGGCGAGGACGTGGAACGCCGAGGAGGAGGCGCCCGCCGCCGCGGCGCCGCCGGTCGCGTACGTCACGATCGACACGCTCGCGGAGCTCGGCCAGGTGATCGAACGCGCGCGGAGCGCGCCGTTCGTTTCGATCGATGCCGAGGGGGTCGTGGACCCGCGAGCGCCGCAAACGAACGATCCGCTCAGGACGGAGCTCGTGGGCTTGTCGATCGCGATCGGGCCGGGCGAGGCGTTCTATTTCCCGCTGGCCCATCGCGCCCGCTCCACGACTCGACGAAGGACAAGTCGGCCTCGGCTTCGACGATCTGTGCTGGGCGACGCGGTCGGCGAGTCGACGCCGCGCCGGGCAAGCGCCCGCGGACGCGCAAGATTGCCGAGCCGACGAGCATCGCCGGACGCGCGTTGGCGCAGGGGGCTCCGCCGCCGTTGTCCCTCCCTTCGCTCGACAGCGCCGAGCTGGCCCCGCTGCGCGCGTTCCTCGAGGACTCCGCGGTCAACAAGACCGCGCACGACGCGAAGTACGCGATCCTGCTCCTGCGCCGCTCCGGAGTCGCGCTGCGAGGGCTCGACTTCGACACGACCGTCGCGAGCTACGTGCTCGACCCCGGTCGCCGGTCGCACGCGCTCGACCAGCTCGCCCTCGAATTCCTCGACCGGAAAACGACTTCGTTCGAGGAGCTCTGCGGCAAGGCGAAGGAAGCGATCCCGTTCGATGAGGTGCCGGTGGCGTGCGCGCGCGACTACGCCTGCGAGCGCGCCGACGTCGTCTGGCGTTTGCGCGAGCGTTTCGAGCCCCAGCTCGACGAGCTGCAGTTGGCTCGCCTCTTCCACGACATCGAGATGCCGCTCGTCGAGGTGCTGGCCGAGATGGAGTGGCAGGGCATCACGATCGACGTCGATTGGTTCGCGTCGCTCAAGGAGCGCTTCGAGCGTGAACGCCGGCGCGTCGAAAGCGAGATCTACGCGAGCGCCGGCGAGGAGTTCAACATCAACTCCAATCCCAAGCTTCGCGAAATCCTGTTCGACAAGCTGCAGCTGCCGGTGCTCAAGAAGACCGCTACCGGCGCCTCGACCGACGCGAGCGTCCTGCAGCAGCTTGCCGAAGAGGGACACCGCCTTCCGGTGCTGCTGCTCGAGTATCGCGAAATCGCGAAGCTCGAGAGCACGTACATCGACGCGTTGCCGCTGTACGTGCATCCGACGACGCGGCGCGTGCACACGTCGTTCAGTCAGACGACCGCCGCGACCGGCCGGCTGTCGTCGAGCGATCCGAACCTGCAGAACATCCCGATCCGCCGTGAGCTGGGGCGCGACATTCGCCGCGGATTCATTCCGCGCCGCGGCTGGATGTTGATGTCCGCGGACTACTCGCAGATCGAGCTCCGGCTGCTCGCGCACCTGTCGGGCGACCCCGCGTTCGTGGAAGCGTTTCGTGCCGGCGGAGACATCCACCGCCAAACGGCGGCGCTCATCTTCGACGTGCCGCTCGACGCGGTCACCAAAGAGATGCGCGCGCGCGCCAAGACGATCAACTTCGCCACGATCTACGGCCAGGGCCCGCACGCGCTGTCGCGGCAGCTCGGCATCGCGCACGCGGAAGCGAAGACGTTCATCGAACGCTATTTCGAGCGATTTTCCCGCGTGCGCGAGTACCTCGATTCCATGGTCGACTTCGCGCGCCACCACGGGTACGTGCAGACGATCTTCAACCGGCGCCGCTACATCCCGGAGCTCCGCGATCGGAACTTCAACATCCGCGCGTTCGGCGAGCGCACCGCCGCGAACTCGCCGATTCAGGGTTCGGCCGCCGATCTGATCAAGGCGGCGATGATTCGGATTCACCGCGCCCTGCCAGCCGACGGCCTCGAAGCGAAGATGCTCCTCCAGGTGCACGACGAGCTCGTCTTCGAGACGCCCGACGCCCGAGCTCGACCGGCTCACGGAGGTGGTCAAACACGAAATGGAGCACGCCGCCGAGCTGGCGGTACCCCTTGTCGTGGACGTCGGCGTCGGCGAAAACTGGCTCGCCACGAAGATGGATTAGTGACGCGCGTCACATAGCCGCCGTCGCAGCTTGCCAGACGAACCGCAAATCGAATGGCTGAGGCAGCCAAAAATGCCGTCCGACGAATCGCGTCACGAGGCGTAAGCCATTACCCATAAAATGGCTTGGAGAAACATGCATTCCTGGGCACCCGGATTGCCCTTACAGCGGGCACAACCTCAACGGCTTTGTGCCCATGAGCGACATGAAAACCCAGCCCGCCCTGTGTCTGGCGGAGCGCGACTCCGCCCTCCAGCGGCTCGCCCGCATTCGCACCAGTCCGACGCGGACTCGTCGTCGCACGGGCTTTACGCTGATCGAATTGCTGATCGTGGTCGTGATCATCGGCATTCTGGCCGCGATCGCGATTCCGAAGTTCCAGGCGACGAAAGGCAAGGCCTTCTACGCCGGCATGCGAGCGGATCTCCGCAACCTCGCGACGGCCGAAGAGGCCTACTTCTACGACCACGCGATCTACAGCAACGAGCTCGACTCGATGAAGCTGACGACGTCGAACAGCAACATCGTGACGATCACCGAGTTCACGGCGACCGGCTGGTCCGCGACGTCGCAGAACCCGCAGTCGTATCCGCACTTCTGCGCGCTGTTCCTCGGAACGGCGGCCGCGGTTGCTCCGGCGACCGCGCAGGGAGTCGTAGCCTGCAACTGAGCGGAACGCGCGAGTGACGCGCGTTCCGCCGCAGTACCGAGAATTCGAAAAGCGACGTGACGGGATGATCTTCGCCATGGATGGCGGCCTCTGGCTGCACCGCCATCTATGGCGCGGCCGTCGCATGGCGCATCTCGTCTCGACGAATCGCGCTCTTCTTCTCGAATACGGCGCGGCCGTCGGGATCGACGCCGGCCGGCTCCAGTACAAACCCCTCAAGGATCCGCGCACGGGCGTTCGCCGGGACGCGTGGCACTGGGATCTCGGTGGTCCGTTCCTCCCGCCGCCTTCTACGCGGGCGCGCTGAACGCGCCGACGGTGCCGTCGACTCCGCCGAGCTCGCGATCGAGCCCGCGGACATCGTCGCGCAGCGAGGCAAGCTCGCCCGCGAATCGGTCGCGAAGCGCCGGGTCGCGCCGAAAGACGAGAAAGGCGCGCGCACGTCGTCGCGCTCTTCCGAGCCGGTCGCGAAGCCAGAAGTTGATGTCCGCCGCGACCGGGAGACTCGCGAGATAGAGCAGCGCGATGCGCCATCCCCACAGCAAGTCGACGAGCAAGGATTGCGCTGCATACGTGATCAGCACGAACACCGCGCCGCCGACCACGGCGCGCATCGCGGGGTCGGCGTTGTCGCCGCCCGGCCGCACGGCAATCGCGCGCGCCGCGCGGAACGGCAACCAATGGTTCAACGCCCCCCAGAACGCTATCGGTCCGCCGACGAGCAGGATCCAACCTTCGCGCAACGCGAAACGGGCTCCGGCTCGCGCGTCCAGCCGGATGTTCACGTCTTCGATGCGCAACCCGCGCTCCGAAATCTCGCGCTGCAACGAGTCGAGTCGCGCGACGACTCGCTCCGCGCGATCGCGTACGACCGCCGGCGCTCCGGGGAGTCGCGCCGAGAGAGCATCCATGCGCTTGGCGATCGCGGTCTCGATGCCGAGGCGTCTTTCTCCCTCGCCGATCGTCGGCTCTTCGCCGAGGACCGCGGCGATCGACGAGGCGAGTCTCACGGCTCGCGCCGCGTCGTCGATCGTCGCGTAGTTCAGCGTCAACGCGCGCAGGCGTGTGTCGATTTCGGCGGTGAGCGCCTCCGCGTCCGGAACGCCGGGCGTCGATCGCCACTCGTCGACGCGCAGCGGCTCGCCGACTTGCGCAAAGACCCGAGTGCGGGGCGACTGCTTTTCTTCGAATGTGAGACCGATCGGGACGATGGCGAGTCCCGGCACGTCTCCGGAGTCGCGCGCTGAAAGCGCCATTCGAGCGGCGCCGGTCTTGAGCGGACCCAACGATGGCGCATCCGTCGAACGTCCTTCCGGAAAAATCAGAACCGCTCCCCCGTCGTGCAGCGCGGCATGAACGGCGCGAAACGTCGCGCGGTTCCGCGCCGCGTCGAGGCCGCCGGATGGGCGCTCGTCGCTCGCGCGTCGCAAGGGAACGACGCCGACCCATCGCAACAGCGCGTTGGCGAGCGGATTCTCGAAGATGGTCGCCTTCGCGGTGATCAAGACGCGGCGAGGAACTATCCATCCGACGATGAGCGCGTCGACCAACGCATTCGGGTGATTCACGACGAGCAGCAGCGGACCGCGCTTCGGAATTCGCTCGACGCCCGCGACGTCGATGCCGCGGTAAAACCATCGCAGAGCGATCCCCGCGACGGCGCGCATCAATGCATAGATCATTGGCGTAGTTTCACGCTAACGGAGCATCCGATTCACCACGATACGTCGGCTGACGTAGACTTGCGCGCCCGCGCCGTTGACGGGGGCTCGGGCCGGTCCAAATTACGTGGAATGAAGCGGTTCCGCCGCATCGCCGCAGCCGTCATTGCCTGCACCGCCTTCGCGGTGCTCGCCTGCCGGCGAGAGAAGCCCGTCGCGGCCGGCGATTCAGCCGCGACGCTGCCGGTCCGTGGATCCGACTCCACCACCGCCCGCGCGCCCTCGACTTGGGATCCCGGGGCGGGACCTCTGCTCCTCGTTGCCACCGACTCGCCGACGAAGGCGCTCGTCGTGCTCCCGACCGAAAGCGACACCACGCCGCTCGCGACGATCCCGCATCCGGCAAGCGTCACGCTCTTCGGCCGCGGCGGAAGCGTGCAGACCGCCGATCTCCCAAGTGTGCGCGACTCGCTCGGCTGCCTGGTCGCGCCGCTCACCGCCGCGCCACCGCCACATGCCTGGAGCATCGGTTTCGTCGGCGGCGTGGTCACGCCGCTCGCCGTGGACTCGGCGCCCTCGATCGATCACGCGGATTCGGCCGTCTTCGTGGCATCGCTGAATCGCCTGGCGTCGAGTCTGCCGAACGATCCCGCCGGTCGATTCACGGGCCTGCCATTCGTCGTTCAGAGCCTCTGGCGCTTTTCAGTCGCCGATGGGCCAACCGTCGTCGTCGGCTCGCTCGTGCGCCAAATCAATCAGGAAGCGACGCCGCTTCAGGAGCGAACGCTTGTCGTCGGCGAACGAGCGCGGGAGCGACACGTCGTTCACGATGGGCTACGCCGAGCGCTCCTACGGCCAGGAGGAAACGGTCGAGAGCCGCGAGCTCCTGGCCGCGCTTCTTGTCGGCGACTCGAGGACGCCGGCCATCGTTCTGTCCCGCGACTTCGGCGACGACAACGCCTATAGCCTCGTCGAGCGCGGCGCCGACGGCCGCTGGCGCAATCGATGGACGAGTCGGCGTCGTCACTGCTGACGACGCCCCTTCCCGATCACGCGTCGTCGATTCTGGCGAGTGCGGCCGGCGCGCCGACGCGCCCGGCGACTCCAGCGAGCCCCACGAGCGTAAGCACGTACGGCAAGGCGAGCGCGAGCTGATACGGAATCCCGAGACCGAGCGACTGCACGAGAAACTGCAGCGCGCTCGCGGCGCCGAACACGAGCGACGCGAGCGCGATCCCCAATCGGGTGCCATCGCCCGAGCACGACGATGGCGATCGCCACGAATCCTCGACCCGCCGACATCCCCTCGGCGAACGTCCCCGCCTGCGCGAGGACCAGCGTGGCGCCGGCGAGCCCGCCGGCCGCCCCTCCGAACAGAATCGCGAGCCAGCGAAACCGGCCCACCGCCACCCCAGCCGCGCGGGCCGCGGCGGGCGACTCGCCGATCGCCCGGAGCGACAACCCGGCCGCGCGGCGGTACATCCACCACCAGAGAAGCGGAATGAGTAGATACACAACATACGTGAACGCCGGCTGGTCGAAGAGGCCGGGCCCGACGACCGGGATCGTCGCGAGCACCGGAATCGGCACCGGCCCCGTCGTCGGGATGGACAGCGCGGCGCCGTGCGCGCCGTAGAACGCCCGATAGAGCGTGCCGGTCGCGCCGAACGCGAGAAGCGTCACCGCGGTTCCCGTGATGATCTGATCGGCCCGCAAGCCGACCGCGAACACGGCGAACACCGCGGCGGTCAGAATGCCACACGCCAGGCCCGCCGCAACGCCGCCCGCGACGCCGCCGTGCGTCGCGCCGGCCAGCGCGCCGAACGCGCCGAACAGCACGACGCCTTCCAGACTGATGTTGATCACGCCCGCGCGCTCGACCACCAATTCGCCGAGCGCGGCGAGCGCCAGTGGCGTCGCCGTGCGTACGGCCGAGGCGAGAAACGCGCCGCCGATCGAAATCATCCGCCCGCGCCTCGGCCCATCCCGCCGGTGATGCGCGCGCGATCGGCGGCCACCATCACGAGAATGACGCTCGCCTCGACGATCGACACGACCACGGACGGCACGCCGGCGTCACGCTGCATCGCGGTCGCTCCGGCCTCGAGCGCGCCGAACAAGATTCCGGTGACCACCACGGCCAGCGCGTTCAGTCGCGCCAAGAGCGCCACCGCGATCGCCGTATAGCCGAACCCCGGCGAGATGTTCTCGTACAGCGCGTACGTGACGCCCGATACCTCGACCGCCCCGGCGAGCCCGGCGAGCGCGCCGCTCAGGACGAACGCGCGCGTCGTGACACGTCGCACGTCGATTCCGCCCGCGGACCTCGCCGCGTCCGGATTCGCTCCGGCGACGCGCGCGCGAAACCCCGCGGCCGTGTACCGCAGCACCCACCAGCAAGCCACGCAGGCCACGCACGCGATCGCAAAGCCGACGTGAAGCCGAGTGCTGGAGCCGAACCGCGGAAGGCGCGCGGCAAACGCGAAGGTTTCGGTCTGCGGGTAGATGTGCGTCGGTTCCTGCAGCGGGCCGCGAACCAGGAACGAAACCAGATACGCGGCGACGAAGTTCAGCAAGATCGTGCTGATGACTTCGAGGACGTGAAATCGCGCGCGCAGCTCGGCGGCAATCCACGCCCACGCCGCGCCGGCGAGGCCGCCTCCCAGAAGCAGGCCAACGATCAGCGCCCATCCCGGCAGGTGCGTCGCCGCGCCGGCCAACGCGATCGCGCTCGCCGCCGCGGCTCCCGTCAGGAATTGGCCCTCGGCTCCGATGTTGAACACGCCCGCCTGAAAGGCGAGCGCGACGGCGAGGCCGGTGAGGATGAGCGGCGTGGCGCGAACCAGCGTTCCGGATCCAAACGCGTACCACGAGCCGAATGAACCGCTGACGAGCGCCCGCGCCGCGCGCGATACGTCGAACCCGAGCGCGGCGAGAGTGATTGCGGTTCCGATGATGATTCGATCACCAGCCCGAGCGCGACCCATCGCGCTCGCCCCGCGGCGCCGTTCAACGGAGCCGACCGCCGCAAGGCGTCATGCGGTCTCGCGTACGCGCGTGCGCGCGAGGCGGCGAATGGCCGCGATGCCGGCGACCGGTCCGAGCGCGAGCATCGGGAATGCCCAACGCCATCCCACCGCGCCGACGACCGGTGGCACCAGCTGGATGGACACCATCGTCAGCAAGAACCCGAGCGACGTCTGCACCGTGAGCGCCGTGCCGACGGCGTGCGACGGCACCGCCTCGGTGACGAGCGTGCTGAATTGCGCCGAATCGGCGATCACGAAGAATCCCCACGTCAGCGCCAACGGCGCCAGCAGCCAGAGCGAATGCCCGAACGCGGCCGGCGTCAGAACCGCGCAGGCTCCGCTCAGTGCCATCGCGACCATTACGAGGCGCTCACGCCCGCGCGCGTCCGCCTCGAGGCCGCCCCACACGCATCCGAGCCCGCCGATCGCGATGGTGCCGAATGCGATCAGCGACGCGAGTTCGGGCGACACCGTTCCCTTCTCCGCGACAAGACTCGCTCCGATGAAGGCCGGGATCCACGTCCAGAACGAGTACAGCTCGAACATGTGTCCGAGGTAGCCGCCTGTCGCGAGGCGCCACTCGCGCCGCGAGAAAACCGTCCCCACGAGGCTCCACGAAAACGGTCTCGGCGCGAACGGATACGGCCCCTCCGAATAGAGAGTGCCCACGAGCAACGCCGCGACAATCGCGCAGGCCGAGGCCGTCAGCACGACCGCCGCCGGCCCGGCGTTCGGAATCGCGTGAACCAAGTATGGTGTCGCCTTTCCGACGGTGAGCGCGCCGACGACGGTGCCGATCGCCAACCCCCGCCGTGAACGAAACCACGTTGCCGCCATCTTCATCGCCGGGGGATACACGCCGGCGAGCGCCATCCCCGTCGCGAACCGCATCGCGAGCGCGGCTGAAAAGCTTCCGCTGAAGACGACGGCCGCATTCACCGCGGCGCCGAGCAAGGGCGGCCACGGCAAAGTAGACTTTGGACGGCAGCACGTCCGCGAGGTTGAGAAGCGCCGCGATCGCCGTGCCGCAGACGAAGCCGAGTTGCACGCTCGTCGTGAGCCATGCCGTCTCGCTGGACGACAAGCCCCAGCGCGCCGCCAACTGCGGCGCGACGGCGCTCGCGGCGAACCACAACGACATGCCAAGCAGCTCGGCGCCGGCGAGGAGCGCGAGGGCCCGCCAACGTCGCGCGTCATCGTCGCGCGTCGCGTCGCCGGGCGCCGTCACGCGACGCCGAGCATGGCGCGTCCCACCGACTCGCGGTCTCCGTCGACGGCGTGCACTACACCCGCGTGCATCACGACCACGCGATCCGACAGTGCCAACACTTCATCGAGATCGCTCGAGTGGACCACGACCGCCGCCCCCGTGTCGGCGGCGTGCCGAAGACGCAGATGGACGTCCCGCGTGGCTCGAATGTCGAGTCCGCGCGTCGGGTTCTCCGCGACGACGAGATGCGGAGCATCGGACAGCTCTCGTGCGAGAACCAGCTTTTGCTGATTGCCGCCCGAGAGAACGCGCGCTTTCTCCGAGGGCCCGCGCGCTCGCACGTCGAATTCACGAAGCGCGGTCGTCGGCGGCGGCGCGTTCGGTACCTCCAGCGAATCCGCCCGCGCGCGCCGGCCCACGCCCCGCAGCGCCAAGTTCTCGACGAGCGAAAGGTCCAGCACCAGCCCTTCGCGCTGCCGGTCTTCGGGCACGAAGCCGATCTTCGACGGCAGCTCGGCTTGGCCGCGCGTCACCGCGATTCGAGCCGCGAGCACGCGGAGCAGCGCGTGCTGCCCGGAGCCTTCGACGGCGGCGATTCCGAGGATCTCCCCGGCGCGAACCGCGAGCGTCACGTCCTGGACCACCGCGACTCCGCGCTCGTCCTGCACCCAGACGTGCGTCAGGCGAGCGATCTCGCGGTTCGGCGCCTCCGCCGCTTCGCCGGCGAGTCGTTTCGTGTCCGGTGTCGCCCTGCCCCTCGTCGCCGAGCAACGCGGCGGCGAGCGAACGTTCATCGACCGAGGCGACCGGTTCGCTCAAGACCGCCACGCCGCGCCGCAGAACCGTGACCTCGTCCGCGATCCCAAGAGCTTCGCGGAGACGATGCGTGATGAGAACGACGCTTCCGCCGCGATTCGCGAATTCTCGAAGCCACGCGAGCAGCTCCGCGGCTTCCGCGGGCGCGAGGACCGCCGTCGGCTCGTCGAGCAGAAGCGTCGTCGCGTCTCGCGCGAGTGCTTTGATGATCTCGAGTCGCTGCTGGCCGCCGACCGGCAGCGATCCGGCGAGGGCATTCGGGTCGAGCGCCAGACCGGTGCGTTTCCCGATCTCGAGCACCGTCGCCGCGGCGCGCTCCGCGCGAAACGCGCCGCGCGTTCCGAGCGAGACGTTCTCGGCGACGGTCATCGCCGGCACGTTCGTGAAATGCTGATGAACCATTCCGACACCGGCGGCCATCGCCGCCGCGGGCGAGAGAATTGGGCGAGGCGGGATCGCCGGCGGTGACGGTTCCGGAATCGGCGCTGAGGAGTCCGAACGCCGTACCGACCAGCGTCGACTTTCCCGCGCCGTTTTCGCCGAGGAGCGCGTGCACTGTTCCGCGTCGAACGCGAAACGAGACGTCGCGCAACGCCTGTGTGGCGCCGAATCGCTTCGATACGTCGGTAAGCGCCAGCGCGACGTGTTCGGACCGCGCGCCGTCTCGCCATCACAGACCGCTCGGTATGTCGATGAACACCGACGAGAGCCCGAAATGCGCGGCGACTTCGTCCCCGAGGGCGCGCACGCCGAGCGTTTCGGTGGCGTAGTGACCCGCGTACAGCACGACGATTCCGAGCTCGGCGGCTTCGATCGCGGTGTGATGCGGGCCTTCGCCCACGATCAACGTGTCGAGACCGCGGCTCGCGGCCTCGCGGAGGCTGGCGGAGTCCGCGCCGGAGCCGGTGCAGATCCCCCAATGCCGCGTGATTCGCGCCGGATCGAACGGCGTTGCGACCAGCGTGCCCGCAAACTCGCCGGCGAGCTCGCCGGCCCTCTCGGCCAACGTACGCGTGAGTATCTCATCGGAGCCGCTCAAGCCCACGTCGATCGCTTGGTATCGCGCGAAGCCGGCGCTCGGTGTCAGGCCAAGCCGACGGGCGAGCAGAGCATTGTTTCCCAGTCGCGGATGGACGTCGAGCGGGAGGTGCGCCGAGTACACGGCGACATCGTTCGTCACCAGCGCGCGCAGTCGTTCGTATCGATGGCCCGTGATCGGCTGGGCGCCGCCCCAGAACATCCCATGGTGAACGATGAGGAGCTTCGCCCCGGCCGCGATCGTCTCTCGGACCGTGGCAGACGAGAAATCGACAGCAGTCGCGATGCGCTCGATCGGACCGATGTTCGCGACCTGAACGCCGTTCATCGCGTTGGGATAGTCCGGGATGCGCGCGAGCTCGAGCGTCGAGTCGAGAAAGTCGGCGATCGATGCCAGCGACACCGCGCGCTCGGCGGTCATCGAGCGGCACGGATGCCCGGGATTGCCCGAGATCGTGAGCTTCCCGGCGAGCATTCGGGCCTGCAGCGAATCGATTCGCGCGAGCGTGACCGCCGGAATTCGCGCGCGCAGCGCCGGGTTGACGACGAGCGTGACGACGTGGCTCGCCTCCCCCAGCTCGACCACCCTCGGCTTGAAGGTGCCGGCCTTGACCTCGCGCGCCACGGTGAGAAACGCGAGCGGAAGATCGATCACCACGCTTCCAAGCGTGATTTCGGGCGCCACCGCGTTCTGGTCCGAATTCGACCCGATGACGAAGACGGAGCGCCGCTCGCGCGCGGCCTGGAAGACGCCCAACCCGGCCGCGTCGGCGTTCTGGAAGATCACGTCCACGCCGCGCGAGTACTGCGCGATCGCCTGCTCCTTGCCGGCGCTGACGTCGTCCCAGTTGCCGATGTAGGACGACACGATCCGAATTTTCGGATTGGCGTCGCGCGCACCGCGCTCGAACGCGCGAAAGCTCGCCACGACAGGGGGAAGCTCGGTGCCGCCGATCACGCCGATCGCGTTCGTTCGTGTCATCGACCCCGCGAGAACGCCCGCAAGGTACGAGGCGTCGTCGAATCCGAAGGTCAGTCCGGCCAGGTTCGGCCCGGCCGTGCTGCCGGAGGTCGTTACGAAAATAGTATGAGGAAACTCTGGTGCGACGCGCCGCGCGGCGTCCTGGAACTCGAAGCCGTGGCCGAACACGAGGTCGTATCCCTGGCTCCCGTACTGGCGGAAGTTTTCGTCGAACTCCGCCGGCGTCTTCGTCTCGATGTTGCTGATCTGGGCGCCGAGCGAATCGCGGATCTCGAGCAGCCCCCGGTACGCCCCGGAATTCCACGACTGGTCGGACACCGGCCCAGGTGTAAGGAGCGCGACCCTGAAAGTGTGTCCGCCGCCCGCAGCGCGCTCTTGCCGGGCCCCGCAAGCCGCGTCGCCAGGCAAGGCCAGCGGCCGCGACCAGCGTGGAGAACACCCGAGTAGCGCGCTGTCCTTGGCAATTCAATCCCTTTCATTTGAACAAGTTACGCGTTTGTGGACCCGCTGTGGATTGCCGAGTCTTCCGAGGACTGACGGCCCCCATGGTCACCAATGTCTTTTCGTCTGTCTATCGCAATGATGACCTCATGATGGCCTGATGAGGGCGTCACCAATGGTGTTCGTCCCGCAGAATGAGACCGATGAGTCGATCGAGATCGTCGTTAGAGTAGAACGTGACTTCGATCGTGCCCTTCGACGCCCCGGAAAGCTTGAGCCGGACGTCGGTCTGCAGATATCGCCGCAGCTCGTCCTCGATTCCACGCACGGCGGCGTCGGCTGGCGGCACGACGGCCGGCGTGCCGGATTTGCCTTTTCCGGTCTGCCTCTCAGGGCAGCGTTGAGCTCGCGGACGAGTTGTTCGAGCTCGCGCACGCTCAGTCCGCGGGCGACAGCCACGGCAGCGACTTCAGCCATGAGCCCGGAATCCGACAAGCCCAGCAGCGCGCGCGCGTGGCCAGTGGACAGCCCACCGTCCTCAACCATTTTCTGGACGACGTCCGGCAAGGCCAATATCCGCAACAGATTCGTGATCGTGGTGCGGTCCTTTCCGACGGCCTCCGCTACCTGTTGATGAGTCAGATTGAATTCGTCGATTAGCCGCTTGTAGCCGCGCGCCTCCTCCAACGGATTCAGGTTCGCGCGCTGGAGGTTTTCCACGAGGGCCAGCACGAGCATGGTCCGATCGTCGAAGTCGCGAACCATCGCCGAGATTTCGGTCCAGCCGAGGTTTGTGGCGGCGCGAACCCGCCGCTCGCCGGCAATCAGCTCGAAGGCGTCTCCGAGTCGACGCACGCTGATCGGCTGCAGTAGACCGCTCGACTTCAGCGATGCCTCGAGCTCTCGCATCTCATCCGGATCAAAGTCCCGCCTTGGCTGAAACGGATTGGGACGAACGCGCGACAGCGGGATTCTCTGCAGCTCGCTAGCAGTGGCGGAAACGGTAGAGTTCGCCGAAATGAGTGCCTCGAGTCCGCGGCCGAGCCGTCGGTCAGAGCTCATCGAGTCCTCCTCATAAGTTCTTTTGCCACAGTCATATAGGCCTGCGCGCCGATCGAGGCGACATCGTAGAGCATGATTGGCTTTCCGAAGCTCGGCGCCTCGGCAAGTCGCACGTTTCGCGGAATAACCGTCTCCATCACCTCGGCGCCGAAATACTCGCGTGCGTCCGCGGCGACCTGCCGAGAGAGATTGAGTCGAGCGTCGTACATCGTGAGCAGAACCCCGACGATGGCCAAGCTCCGGATTCACGCTGCGCTGGACGAGATGTACGGTGTTGAGCAGCTGTGAGAGGCCCTCGAGGGCGTAGTACTCGCACTGGAGGGGAATCAGCAGCGAATCGGCCGCCGCGAGCATGTTGAGCGTAATGAGCCCGAGCGATGGCGGGCAGTCGATCAGGATGTACTCGTACCGGTGCCGAACGCGCGCGATCGCGTCGCGCATCATTCGGTCGCGATTCGGGCGATCGACCAGCTCGATTTCCGCACCGGCGAGATCCGGTGTGGCCGGCGCTACGTCCAGATGTTCGAAGTGGACTCGTTCGACGATCGCGTCGTCGAGAGGCGTGGCGCCGATGACGACGTCATAGACAGTGGCGCGGAATTGCGCGCGCTCGACCCCGGCGCCGCTGGTGGCATTTCCCTGCGGATCGCCGTCGATCAGAAGCGTCTTTGCTTCGGCTGCGGCGAGGCTTGCGGCAAGATTTACGGCCGTGGTCGTCTTTCCGACGCCGCCTTTCTGGTTCGCTATCGCGATGACACGGGCCACTTTATTCTGGGATGGCGCGCCGCAGGCGTGGTGAGGACGCTGGCAAGGCGATCAGAGACTCGACGGTCGCGGCCAATCTATCCGAGCCGGTCAACCGTTACAACGTTCCACGTGAAACATTCTGTCCGTCGCGACTCGGCAACTGTTTCACGTGGCACTGAAGCGACGCGGCGGTTCAAGGGACCCCGGGTTAGCGTCCGGGAACGAACGCCCACCGTGCACTCACGGTCGCGGTGATCGATTGTTCTCCCGGAGTGATCGGCGTCTGGGCCGCAGCCCGGGCAGAAAAGGACTGCACCATCGGCATCGGGCGGACCGGCATAGACGTGCTTAGTTCGAGAAGCTGCCCCAAGGATCCCCCCGCCGCACGGGCCATCGCCTCCGCTTGGGTCTTCGCATCAGCGACAGCTGCCGCCAAGGCAAGCGAACGCACCGAGTCCACCGTCGACGACGAGAACTGCAAGCTGGATATCTCGTTCGCCCCCTTCGCCAACGCCGCGTCGATCACCCGCCCGACCTCCTCAATTCGCCGCAATTTCACGAGGAGTGAATTTGAAACGGCGTACGTGACGGTCTTCGGCGTCGTCGACGGCATGTATGGCGCCTCCGGAGTCACGCTGTAGTTCGCGGTCTGGACCTGGTCACCCGAGACCCCGATCGCCCGAAGCGTGTCCATCACCGCCTTGACGCGCCGAGCATTGTCGGCGGATGCGGCGGTGGCGGTTGCAGCGCGAGTCTGCACGGCGATGTAAATGGTCGCGCGGTCGGGTACGGCGGAGGCTTCGCCAACCCCGGTCGTCGATATCTGGGGCGGGCTAGACGTTGAAGGCGTCTGCCCCGCGAGCACTGGGGGCAACGCGGCGACGAAAATGCCGCCGAGGATGACCGCGTAGCGCCGATACATCGGACTGTCTCCTGGTTCGCTGGCAGTTCTGCCGTGCCCTGCATCCGGCACAGGAGTTCACGAATCTACTGCGGCCGGGGCGCGGTTGGCCGCGCAGGCGAAGTCAGATCGTCGGCGCGGCAGTTCTTCGCAGCTTCTCCACTTCGAGAACGAGATTCTGCAAGTCCGTCGGACTCACGCCCGGAATTCGCGACGCCTGTGCCAGTGTGGTCGGCCGGATTGCGGCGAGCTTCTGCCGAGACTTCAAGGGAGAGCGATCGCATGCTCCCGTACGGCGCATCGGCTCCGAGCGCGAACTCGCCCATCCGCCGCAGCTTCGCCGCCTGGTCGCGTTCTCGGGCGAAATAGCCGGCGTACTTGAGCTCGAGATCGGCCGTCACGACGGCATCGCGCGAATTAGATCGGCGCCCACGCCCGTCGCGACGAACAGGTCGCCGAGCGACACGCCTTGTCGTTTCGCCAGTTCGGCGATCTTCACCGAGTGGGCGATCGGCGAGCTGTCGGCCCGGTCGAGAACCGGCCCCGCGTCGCCGCGCGCTGATGCTCGTCGTCTCCGCCAGCGCAGCCGCGCCCGCTTCGTCCTCGGCGCGCCGCGAGACCGTCGCGCGCTCATCCGCCGTGTAGAGGGCGAGCTCGAGTCCGACAGGCGACAGGCGCCGCAGCGCATTGTCCTGGCGCACGGTGAGCCGGAACTCCGAGCGCGACGTGAACAGGCGATACGGCTCGTCGACGCCGCGCGTCACGAGATCGTCGATGAGCACGCCGATATACGAACTCTCGCGACCGAGGACGATGCCCGGCAGCCTGGCGCGAGAACCGCGGCGGCGTTGAGCCCGGCGACGTCCCCTGGCCCGCCCGCCTCCTCGTAGCCGGTCGTGCCGTTGATCTGGCCGGCGAAGAACAGCCCGCGCAGCGCCCTCACCTCGAGCGTCGCGTCGAGCTGCGTCGGCGGATAGTAGTCGTACTCGATCGCGTACCCGGCCCGCGTCATGCGTACCCGCTCGAGCCCGGGCACCGCTGCGCAGCATCTCGAGCTGCACCGGCGCCGGCAGCGACGTCGAGAGCCCGTTCACGTACAGCTCGGTCGTGTCGTGCCCCTCGGGCTCGAGAAAGATCTGATGCCGCTCCGCCTCCGGGAACTTGACGATCTTGTCCTCGACCGACGGGCAGTAGCGCGGCCCCCGCGACGCGATCGCCCCGCCGTACATCGCCGACTGCCGATGTTCTCCTGGATGATTCGCTTTCCCGTCCTCGCCCAGGAACGTGATCCAGCACGGCATCTGCTCGGGGTGCGCGTCGTGTTCGCCGCGCCGGCGCGGGTCGACGCCAGAAGTGCGACCAGGAATAGTCGAACTGCTCGATCTCGCTCTCCTGGCGCTCGAGCAGCTCGAAGTCGACCGAGCGGCCGTCGATGCGCGGCGGCGTGCCGGTCTTGAAACGCGCGACGGCGAGACCGACTCGCTCCAACTGCTCGGCGAGATGCGTCGCCGCCGCCTCGCCCGCCCGCCCGCCGCCGATCTTGGTCGTCGGTGCCGATGTGGATCCGGCCGCGCAGGAACGTGCCGGTGGTGATGACCACGGCCGTCGCGCCGAAACGTCGCCCCTCGAGCGTCTCGACGCCGGACGACGGCCGGCCTCGTCGAAGATCAGCCGGGCGACGGTGCCCTGGACCGTGTGAATCGCCGGTTGCTCCTCGAGCAGCGTTCGCACGGCGCGGCGATACAGCCCGCGATCGCACTGCGCGCGCGGCGCCCACACCGCCGGCCCCTTGCCGCGGTTGAGCATCCGGAACTGGATGCGCGGCGAGATCCGTCGCGCGACCCATGATGCCGCCGAGCGCATCGACCTCGCGCACGACCGTGCCCTTGGCGATGCCGCCGATGGCGGGATTGCACGACATCTGGCCGATCGTCTCCAGCGCGCTCGTCACGAGCGCGACGCGTGCGCCCGCGCGGGCGGCCGCGACGGCGGCCTCGGTGCCGGCGTGCCCGGCGCCGACGACGATTACGTCGAACTCGGCCTCCAGACCCGAGGCCGCGCGATTCAGGTTCATCCGAAAAAACTTACCGGTGATGCGAACGGCCAGGGAGGCGCGAACGCGCGTTCGCTGGGTCGGGACATCTATAATTCTCGAATCCCGCGCGGGCGTGCGCTTCGATCTGCGTCCGCGGGCCAACCCGCTTCACTCATGGCACTCTCAATCCAGCAGGGTGCGCCGTCGATTCTTCATCGTCCGGCGTGCGTACGAGTCGAGCGGTATCGCTCGGTCCACCATCGATGCGCGGCTCGGCCTGACACCAGACGAGTTCCGCGTCGAGGGCGAGCTTATCGTCATCGGGCCGATTTACGGCGGCGGCGGCGGCGACGCGCTCGCTGACGTAATCAGCGAGCGCGAGCGAGCCGGACTCCGCTACTTCGACGATTTCTTCGAATTGAGCGGCAACTGGCCGCCGTGGATTCGGTTGCTGGCAAGCAGCGGCTGACTCTCAGCGGTGATGCCGAGTGAGCTCGCCGGTCGCGGTCGGCGCGCTGAGCGGACCGCGCCGCAGGAGACCATGCCAGCCGCACTCGTAGCACCAGCTGGTCCTGAACCTCGGAAACAACACGTTCCACGCACGCGATTGAATGCGGAGCGTCACGGCGTCGCAGTTCGGACAGCGGTCGCCTTGAGGGAGGAGATAGAAGAAGAACACTGTGGCGAGGATCGCGCGCAGGATGAAGAACCCGCCGATGATGAGGATGCACAGTACCGCGTTCCACATCGTATCCCCCGCCGCTACAGACGCTTTTCGACGTCCGACCACGCTTCCACGTATGCGACGTCGGCCTCGACGCGCTCGATCACTACATCGGTGTCCGCGGCGATGGTGCCGCCCACCGAACCCCGAGCCCGCAGCAATTTGTGATCGCCGGCGAACTCGAACGTCACCTCACCGTCAACATCCGGACCTATCGATTTCGTCACTCGAGCCAAGTGGCCCTGAAGGACATAACGCTCGTCATCGACGTCGTGTTCCGGAACCACCCGCCACCATCCTTTAACCAGTCGTGCAGCAATGATTGATCCCGCGCCGCCGAGCAGGGCCGCCAGAGGCGCCGTGATCGATTGGGCGACGCCGGCCCGTGTCATGAGATACCCGCCGGCTCCGAAAATCATCGTGAAGGCGACGATGACGAGCGGCGAGAGCCGAAACGAACGATCCCCCGTCGGGTGATCCTCGCGGGGTCGCTCGACGCCGTGGGTCATGATGCGCACGGCCAATAGCAAACCGCCGATGAAGCTCGCGAGGTAGAGAACGGTCATGCGTCCGGTGTCTAATTGGCCAGGCCGTCGGCGGCCGCGGTCAGATTGGGTGAATGTGACGGGGTACAGGCGGTTTGCAAGCGGGTCAGCGCAACGATTGAGCAAGAAATTCGCATGCCCGCCGCTCGCCGTAGTACGAGACCGACCACGGCCAGCGCCCGGCGACGAATCCGACGTGCCCGCCATGCGCCGTGAACTCGAGAGTGAGCGCCGGATTGTCGCGAGCAACGCGGCGCACGTCGTCGAGCACGGCTGCCGGGAGAAACGGATCGTCCACCGCGCTCAGGAGAAACGTCGGCCGCCGAATTCGCTCTAGCCAGGGCAACGAGCTCGACCGGGCGTAGTAGTCGTGCGCATCCGCGAAGCCGTGCACGGGCGCCGTCACGGCGTCGTCGAACTCGTAGATCGACCGAGCGCGCTCGAGTCGACCCGCGTCGAACAGGTCGGGATAGGCCAGCAGCTTTGCGCGCGCCTTTGCACGCAACGTGCGCAAGAAGTGGCGATCGTAGACTCGCGAGAATCCAGCCGCGATCTTGCGCGCGCCCTTCTCTAGGTCGAACGGAACCGAGATCGCCGCCGCGCCGCGCACTCGCGGCGAGAGATCGCTCCCCGTGCTCCCCCAGAAACTTGAGCAGCACGTTGCCGCCGAGCGAAACGCCGGCGAGAACGATCGGAGACCGCGGATGCTCGACGAGAACCCGATCGAGCGCGAACGCGAGGTCACCGGTGTCGCCCGAATGGTAGAATCGCGGCGCGCGGTTCGGCTCGTCGCCGCAGCCGCGGAATATCAGGAGGTCGGCTCCCCAGCCGCGACGCGTGGCCTCGCCGAGAAATCCGGTCACATAGTGTGACCGGATCGTCCCCTCGAGCCCGTGTAGAATGAACAGTCTCGGCGCACCTTCGGCTCCGTCCAGGCGGTGGACGTCGACGAAATCGCCGTCAGGCGTATCCCATCGCTCGACGCGGGCGCCGAAGAGCTCCCGTCGACGGAAGAACTTTCCCCACATCGTCTGCGCGTGCGCGCCGGGTACCCACCACGCTGGGCGGTAGGTATACTCGCTTCGTCGGTGGAATTCTTCGGACGACACTGACGACACTCTCGCGGGCATCGGTGACCGCGATCAATAACAGCCGAGCGCGAGCGATGGAAGTTCAAGTCTTCGGGGTGAAGAAGAGCGCGGACACCAGAAAGGCGCTGCGGTTTTTCGCCGAGCGTCGGGTCAAGACGCATTTCGTCGATCTCAACGAGCGCGCGGCGTCGCCGGGCGAGCTGAGACGGTTCGTCGAACGGTTCGGCATTGACCGAGTGGTCGATCGCGACTCTCGTCGCTTCGAGGAGCTTGGGCTGCGCTCTGCCCGCCTGTCGGACGAGCGGTGGGTCGAACGACTCGCCGACGAGCCGCTGCTGCTGGTCATGCCGCTCGTGCGAAGCGGAAATCTGCTCACCATCGGATTGGCGGAGCAGGACTGGAAGATCTGGACGGCGAAGTGACGCTCCTCTCGGTATCACGCGCCGGCGTCGATTTCGGCGCGAGCAAGATCTTCGACGACGTCTCCTTCACGGTTGCGGCCGGGCAGCGCTGGGGAGTCGTCGGGCGAAACGGCACGGGCAAGACGACGCTTTTCCGTCTGCTGACGGGAGAGCTCGAGCCGACCCGCGGAGAGATCGCGAAGCGGCCGGGCTTGCGCGTTTCGCTCCTCGAACAGCATCGGGAGTTCGGCGGTGCGGCGACCGTCTGGGAGGCAGCAGCCGGGCCTTTCGCCGACCTCCTCGCGCTCGAGCGCGACCTGGTCGCGCAGGCGGAACGTCTGGGTCAAGAAGACGAGGCCGGTCTCGCCAGATATGGCGCGAATCTCGAACGGTTCGAGCGAGAAGGCGGCTACACGATCGCCCCGCGCGTCGACGCGGTGCTGCACGGTCTCGGCTTCGACCCCGCGGCGGCGCGAACGACGCCCGTCGCGCAATTGAGCGGCGGCGAACGCGGTCGGCTCGGACTCGTGCGCCAGCTTGTCGCCTCCCGCGGACGTACTTCTGCTCGACGAGCCGACGAACCACCTCGACCTCGAGACGACCGCCTGGCTCGAGTCCTACCTTGCCTCGACGATCACTGACGGTTCTGCTGATCAGCCATGATCGAGCGTTTCTCTCGGCCGTGGCGGACCACATGCTGCACTTCGAGGCCGATAGCGCGATGGCGTACGACGCCGGCTACGCGTCGTTCGTCGAACAGCGCGCCTTGCGGCGGCTCACGGCGCAGCGGCAGTTCGAGCAACAACAGCGCAAAATCGCGAGCGAACAGGACTACATCGCTCGCAACCTCGCGGGACAGAACAGTCGGCAAGCGAAAGGACGACGCAAGCTGCTGGCGCGAACGGCTCGTCTCAGTGCGCCGCCGGCGACGAGGCGTCGATGGCGTTGCGCTTTGACTCGGTCGCGCGAGGCGGCGACCGGGTCGCCATCGCGGATCGCGCCACGGTCAGCGTCGACGCGCGGGTCCTCGTGCAGGATGTCGACGGGCACGCTGATGCGTGGCGATGTGCTCGGCTTGGTGGGGCCCAATGGCTCGGGAAAGACGACGTTCCTTCGCGCGCTGCTCGGCGATCACGACGCGAGCGGGGAACTGCGGGTCGGCGCCGGGATTACGGTGGGGTACTATCGCCAGGATCTGGCCCAAGTGCCGCTGGACAAGACGCTGTACGACGTGATCAACGACCTTCGCCCGACGTGGGACCGCCGCCTCGTTCAGGGACATCTCGGACGCTTCGGATTTTCGGGCGACGAGGTTGGGCGCCGCACCGAAACGCTTTCCGGCGGTGAGCGCGCGCGCGTCGCCCTCGCCATGCTGGTCTTGAGCGGGGCGAATCTGCTCGTGCTCGACGAGCCGACGAACCACCTCGACGTCGAGTCGATCGAGGCCCTCGAGGACGCGCTCGGCGACTACGAGGGGACCGTTCTGCTGGTGAGCCACGACCGCGAGCTGCTTCGCGCGCTGACCACGAAGTTGTGGATCCTCCACGAGCGGCGTCTCACCGCCTTCGACGGCGGATTCGAGGAATGGGAAGTCGTGTCCGCCGAGCGCGCCCGTGCCGCGGCGATCGTCGCCGAAGAAGATGAACGGGTGCGGCGGGTGGACGAGCAGAAGAAGATCAATCGGCGCGAGGACGCGACGCGGCAGGCACGGACCGCGGTGCGCACCGCGCAGCGACGAGTAGTTGAGTTGGAGGCGGAGATTCAGGAACTCGAGCGGCGGATCGCGGGAATCACGGCGCAGCTCGAGGATCCAGGCCTCTACGTCGCCGCCGATGGCGCGAGTCGCGCAGCCGGCCTCGGCCGCGAGATGGAGAAGCTCAAGCGTGGCCTCGATCGGTTGCTCGACGAATGGGGCGAGGCCACCGAGCACGCTGACACACTCGCCGGTCGTTCGCCGTAGGCTCCGCCGTGCCAGCGACTGCAATCGCCATCGCGCTGCTTGCCCAGATCGGAGTGTCCAGCGCGGACTCGACGTACTCGTCCTCCGCGCTGCGCGCGATGGTGGCCGCTGCCGCGGATTCAAATCGTCATCCGCCGCGTGAGCTGCGCGGATATACGAGCCGAGTGGAGACCGAGGTCGGCCTGATCATCCGCGACTCGCTCGGCAGAGAGAACGCCGGCGAGATCGAGCAGATGACGTCCCGCGCGACGTGGACGCGCGACGGTCCGTACGACCTGCACGTGATCGGATATCGATCGCAGACCGTAGGTGTTCCGTACTCCAGCCTGACGATGGTGCGCGGCTGGACCGTTCCGTCGCTGTACGGCGAGCGTCTTTCGCTCGGCGCGTACACGACCCGAGCGAACCGCCGCGACACGCTCACCGTGGTTCATCCGTTCGCCGCGGATCGCGACCAATACTACCGATTCAGCGGCGGCGACACGGTAACGACGTTACGCGTCGGGGGCCGAGCAGTGCCGATCGCGCGCATACGTGTGCACCCTGACTTCCGTCACGAGACGCGGTTCGGCGCGTTCGACGGCGAGATCGACCTCGACGCGACTCGTTTCGAGATCGTGCGAATGCGAGGACAGATAGTCGTCCTCGGGGGCCGCGAAACTTTCGGGACGCGATTCGCACGCGCGTCCGGAATCGTCGGCGCGGCATACGTGGAGTTCGTCAACGCCGAATACGACGGTCGCTACTGGCTGCCGTCATTCCAGCGCACCGAGTTTCAGGTGAGCTTTCCGCCGTTGGGGCAATCGCGGCCTGTTTTTCGAATCGTGTCAACGATCGGCGATCTCATCCCCGACACGGGCGTCGTGGTGGCCGATACGTCCAGGCATCCTCGCGTCGTCGTGACGTGGGCGCCGAGCGACAGCGTCGGCTCGTTCGGTGATTGGCGAACTCCCCTCGGCACGGAGACCAGCGCTGTCCGCGCCGACGATTTCGCCGATCTCGCACCCGCCGCTTGGCGGGCCGACGGGCCACCGCAGCTCCTGTTGTTCTCCGGTTCGCTCGGGCGAGTGTTCCGATTCAACCGAGTCGAAGGTTTGTACGTCGGTGTCGCGCCGACGCTCGCATTGCGGTCAGCCGCGCCGGGATTGTCCGTCGGCGCGTACGGCGGCTGGGCCTTCACCGAGGAGACGGCGCGAGGCGGCGCGTACGCGTCGTGGAAGCACGGCGCGCAGACGTACGGCCTTCGTGCCGAACGCACGCTCGCGTCGACGAACGACTTCGGAATACCGCTTGGCGACGATCCCGGGCTTCGGGGCTCTCCTCTCTTCCGTCGACGACGACGACTACGTCGACAGACGCCGCGCGGCTGTTTCCGCGACCCGTATCCTTGGCGCGATCGACGTCGCCGTCGTCACGGCGCAGGCGGGCTTCGGCCAGGATCGGCCCGAGCGGTCGCGCTTGTCGCAGGGCCTGTTCTCGACCAACGGCGGCTTCCGGCTCAACCGGGGAGCGACGTCGGGCGACTATGCGTTCGGCTCGCTCGACGCGGAGTTTCACCCGAGCGTCACGGGCGATTTCGCGAGGCCGGGCGTGGGTGCGCGCCTACACTACGAATACGCCAGCGGCGATCTCGATTGGCAGCGCGCCGAGCTCGGACTCTCGGCGCGGCAATATGTCGGACCGCTTTCGCTCGGCGCCCACGCGGACTTCGGAGCCGTGCTCGGCGACGATCCGCCACCACAGCAACTGTTCGAGCTGGGCGGCAACATGCTCCTGCCCGGATATCGATACAAACAGTTCGCCGGCGATCGTGCAGCGCTCTTTCGCACGTTCGTCGGCTACCGCTTCGGAGTTTGGCAGAAGCCGATCGTGCTCTTTCGCCGCGTCTACGTCCCGGGTTTGAGTCCGGGCCTGGTCGCGAGCGTCCAGGGAGGGTGGACCGAGATATCGTCGCCGGGCGCGGCGCAGTCCGTTCGCCTGCTGGGCGTAGATGCGAACGGCGAGCCGCTATCCACCGCAACGAACGGAGTTCGCGCCACCGCGGGCGGCGGCGTGAGCTTCTTCTCGGATCTGTTGCACGTGGGAATGGCGAGACCGATCGATCACTCGGCGCATTGGCGCCTCGTCGTCGGCTTCGGCACGCTCTTTTGAGCGCTAGAACTCGCCGATGAAGCCGATTTCCGGCTCGAGGTGAACGCCGCACTTCTCCTCGACGGTGCGCTGGGCGAAGGTGATGAGCTCGCGCACGTCCTTGGCTGTCGCCCCGCCGAGGTTGACGAGGATGTTGGCGTGGATGTGCGAAATCTGGGCACCGCCGTGCCGCATTCCCTTCAGGCCGCACTGATCGACGAGACGGCCCGCTCCAACTCCTTCGATCTTCTTGAAGATCGATCCGGCGCTCGGATGCCAGTCGAGCCAGGGGTGGCGGCTGCCGCGCCAACTGAGATTCTCCTGGAGAATCCGGTGCATCGCCGCTTGATCACCGCGCGAGAGGCGGAAGGTGGCATTCAGCACGAGGTCGCGACGATGATGAAAGACGGAATCGTCGTAGCCGAAGCGCACGTAGTCGGGCCCCACGGTCTTTCGCTCACCCTCCTCGGAGAGGATCTCGCACGACTCGAACACCTCGGCGATGAACATGGTGCGCTCGCGCTCGGGCGCCGGCGAGAGAAAATGGAGATTCTGCCAGATCGCGCCGCCGACGGTGCTCGGTATGCCGACGTAATGCTCCAGCCCGGACCACCCTCTGGCGACCGACTCACGGATCAGGTCCTTGACGATGGCTCCGCTCTCGGACCAGAGCTTGCATTCGTCGCCCATCTCGCGGAACTCGTGCGCGCGCGCCGTGTTTCGAATCACCAGACCGCGAAAGCCGCCGTCGCCGACGAGGATGTTGGCGCCGAGCCCCAGCACGAAGTAGGGTACACCGGCCTCGCGGGCGGCGGCGACGGCATCCGCCAACGCCTCGGAGGACGTCGCATCGTAGAACAGGTCGGCGGGGCCGCCGATCTTGAACGTGGTGTACGGCGCGATCGGTTGATGGCGCCGCAGAAATGCGCCGTTCAGGCGCGCAGCGAGACGTTCGAATGAAGGGAGATCGGAACCGGTCATGGTCGCGATGAAAGAAAGTCACGAGACGACACGCGCGCCACGTCGCGCCGCAAGCACGGCACGCGCATGGCGAGGCGTCGCCGCGTTGCTGCTACTGCCGTCGGCGCTCCTGGCGCAGCGGGCGGCGCTCGAGAAGCGCATTCAACGGACGACGCTCCCCAACGGTCTCGACGTGATCGTGGTCCAGAACCCGGGCGTCCCGCTGGTGACCATCGAGGCCGACGTCAAGAACGGTTCCTTCACCCAAGGCCCCGAGTACGAGGGACTGTCGCACCTGTACGAGCACATGTTCTTCAAGGCGAATCGCGCGTACCGTGAGCCGGACCAGTTCGTGGCGCGCGCATCCGAATTGGGCGCCGCGTTCAACGGCACGACGAGCGAAGAGCGAGTCAACTACTACCTCACCGTTCCGGTCGACAGCGTCGCAGGCGGGATGAAGTTTCTCGCCGAGGCGTTGATGTACCCCGAGTTCCGCACGGACGAATTATCGCGCGAGCGCCAGGTCGTGATCGGAGAATACGATCGGAACGAGTCCAGCCCGATGTTCGGATTCTCTCAAGACATGGGCAAGGCCCTCTGGGGCTCGGCCTGGAGTCGAAAGAACCCGCTCGGCGAACGGGCCGTCATCGAGAGCACGACGCCGGACAAGATGCGGACGATCGAGAAGCGATACTACGTCCCGAACAACACGGCGGTGATCATCACCGGGGACATCGCCGCCGATCGCGCGTTCGCGCTCGCGCACTCCACGTTCGGCGGTTGGCAGAAAGGCGCCGATCCGTTCACGACCGATCCGATTCCGCCCATCCCGCCGTTGACCCACGACACGGGGTGATCGCCGAGCAGGAGATCGGGAGCGTCATCGTCATGCTCCAGTGGCAGGGTCCGGGCGCCACGGCCGATCCGGCCGCGACCTACGCCGCCGACGTCTTTTCGGACGTCTTGAATCAGTCCGGCTCCCGGTTTCAGCGGCGCCTCGTGGACAGCGGGTTGTTCGAGTCGATCGGCGTCAACTACTACACGCTCAACCACGTCGGGCCGATCACGATCGAAGGCGAGACCACACCTCAGCGACTCCGCGAAGCGCTGGCCGCGCTTCGCGACGAGGTGGGCAAGCTGGGCGACTCGACCTACTTCCCGGCCGACCAGCTCGAGACGGTGAAACAACGCCGCACCGTCGACACGGAGCTCAACCTCGAGCGAGCGTCGGGTTTCGCGCACCAGGTCGGATTCTGGTGGGCGGTCACGGGCCTCGACTATTTCTACGGCTACGTGGACAACATGGCGAAACAGCGTCCCGCCGATCTGGCGGCGTATGCCGCGAAGTACATCGTGGGCAAGCCGCATGTAACCGGCGTGCTGATTTCGCCGGGCGCGCGGCGGTCGTTGAACCTCACGACGTCCGATTTGGCCGAGCCGAGGACGCGCCCGTGATGGCGCGTCTGCTCTCGATTGGCGCCCTCGTTGCGCTCGCCTTGGCCGCGCCGCTCGCGCCGGCGCGCGCGCCAAACGGATACGGGGACGACGTCGTTCGACGTGAACGGCGTCAAGGTGATTCTCCGCCGAAACACCGCGAACGACGTCATTGCCGCCAACGTCTATCTGCTCGGCGGCACCCAGCAGCTTTCGCCGGCCACGCAAGGCATCGAGGTCATGTTGTTGCGGGCGTCGGAGCGAGGCACGAAGCGATATCCGGGCGAGAAGGTTCGGCAGGCATTGGTGCGAACGGGCTGCAGCATCGGGATCGCGCCGTCGGAGGACTGGACGGTCTTCGGCACCACCTGCATTCGCACCACGTTCGACTCGACGTGGAACGTGCTCGCCAACCGACTTGATGGAGCCGACGCTCGATTCGTCGGAGGTCGAGCTCGTGCGCGAGCGGATGCTCACGTCGGTCCGCGAGGCGTCGAGCGCGCCGGATCCGCTACTCAACCGCCTCGCCGACAGCCTCGAGTACGTCAACCAGCCGTACGGATTCGACCCGAGCGGGACGGAGTCGTCGTTGCAGTCGATCACGCTCGGCCAGCTGCGACGGTATCAGGAAACTCAAATGGTCGCGTCGCGGATGCTGGTCGTGGTCGTCGGCAACGTGGAACGCGCACGCGTCGAGGATCTCGTGCGGCAGACGCTCGGCCGGATGCCGCGCGGATCGTACGCATGGACGCCGCCCGGCGCGACCAGGTCGAGCGGCCGCGCGCTGCTGACGCGCGCGATGCCGCTGCCGACGAACTATCTCCTCGGGTACTACCCGGGTCCGGCCGCCTCGAATCCGGACTATCAGGCGCTGCGCATCGCGTGCGCGGTGCTTTCGGGGCGGTTCTTCACGGAGATTCGTTCGCGGCGCAACCTGTCGTACGAGGTCGACGCGCCGTTTCTCGAGCGCGCCGTCGCGAGCGGCGGCGTGTACGTCACGACGGTCGATCCGAGGGCGACGCTCATGCTCATGCGCGGCGAGATCGACCGTTTGCAGCGAGAGCTTCTCGATCGCGACGGCCTGGAGCGACTCGTCCAGCAGTTCATCACCGAGTACTTCCTGCGCAATGAAACGAACGGCGACCAGGCGACGTTTCTCGCGCGTGCGCAGATCTACCAGGGCGATTTCCGCCTGGCGAGTCATTTCGTCGACGATCTGCGGCGCGTGCAGCCCGAGGACGTTCGCCGTGTCGCGACCAGCTACATGCACGACTTCCGGTTCGTGTATCTCGGAAAGCTCGACGCGCTACCGCGCGATCTGCTCGCGCAGTTCTAGTCAGCCGGCGAATTCGTTCGCGACCGCGCGAGCATCGAGCGCCGTCGCCAAAGCGACGGCAGGAACGATGACCCCGCCGAGCCCGCGATGCTCGAACGCGCGCAGCGCGCTCATGGTCGGACGCGGCTCTTCAGCGAGGAGCGGAAAGGAGCACGCTTCCGCGACATCCTCCAGACAACCCGAGCTCCTGCGCGCTTCTTGCCGGCGCGGCGACGATCAATCCGGCGATCGGAAGGCCGTCGAGATCCTCGGCGAGGTCCCGAAGGTCGATGGAAGCGGTTCGAACCCAGCCGCGGGTGGTCACGCGCCGTTCGCGGCCGCTCGCGTCAACGATCAAGGCATTGGGAAAGGTCTCGGCCGTCGACCTCAGCCAATCGCTCATCCGCCAGCGCCCGCGCGCCGAGTACGACACGGCTCACGCCGGAGTCGATCCACGATTCGATCTGATCCGCCGAGTCGGCCTCCGCCGAGACGTCGATCTCGAGTCCGCCATCGCGCGCGAGGCTCTCGACCAAACTCAGGTCCCGTCGGAAGACTGCGCGATCGCGGTGGACTACCTGCACATCGAGTGTAGCCCTCGGCGGTCCAAGCGCGAGCCGCCGAGATGGGATCGTCCGATCCCAGCGCATCGCCGGCGGCGGCACGGGCCTTGGCGACCCCGTGAAGCTCGATCCGGGGGATGACGAGCATGCAACAAGGTAGAGCGACCCGCTTTGCGGGGTACCGCGTTGCGCCGGGGGAACTTTGTGAATAAATTCACATTCTCCCGCAGTTTCTGAAGTGCTCCATACCACGATCAGCTAGGCACTCCGGAGGTTCTCAGCAATGCGGTTCAGCGGATTGGCGCTCCTCGCGAGCGCGACCCTCGTCGGCGCCTGCGGCGGCGGCGAGAACAAGCCCAAGGACACGACGGCGAACGCTCCTGCCCCGGCGGCGGCTCCGGCCGCGACTCCTGCCCCGGCGGCCGGCGCACTGGCCAAAATTCCTGCCACGGGCAAGACGGTTGAAGTCAAGATGATCGGCGACGACAAGGGCTATCGATTCGAGCCGGCCGACGTCACCATCAAGACCGGGGACGCGGTGAAGTTCGTCATGGTCGCCGGCGGCCCCCACAGCGTTTCATTCGACCCGTCCACGACTCCGGCCGACTCCAAGGCCCAGCTCGACGCGAACATGGACAGCAAGGTCGCCGAGCTCACGGGTCCGACGCTGATGAATCCGAATGAGGAGTACGTCGTCTCGTTCGGTGGCATCAAGCCGGGCAAGTACGAATACCACTGCACGCCGCACCTGGCGATGAACATGAAGGGCACGGTCACCGTTCAGTAACGTCCGGCGGTCGAGCACAGTCAGAGCGCGGGGCCTATTCGGCCCCGCGCTTTTGTCGTCTAGCAGGCTCGGTAGCACCAGCCCCGCTGGCAGGACAGACTTCGATACATGATGCAGTCGACCGCCGAGTTCTCGACGTCCCAACACCGCGCCGCCTCGCGCCAAGCGTGGCTCACGGCGCGGGCCCGCAACGCGGTGAACCGGCCAGTATTCATCGGCGCGGTGGCCATCGGCGCGTTCGTGGCGGTCCTTGTGTCGCTCGTCGTCACGCCGTTCCAGGCGCGACGCTCGACGGCACCGCTCGCCGCGCGGGCGCCGCGGCCGGACACCGCGCTGTACGCGTCGGCCGTGACGCACGCGCACGCGCGTCTCGTGTCCGTCGAGTCGGCGTTGGCGCAAGCTCGCTCGGCAGCCGTCGCGCAGCCGCGCGGAATGCCGGCGCTCAATCCAGCCAACGTCGTCGCGCGGGACTCGTTGTCCACGGCGGCAGGGAACCTCGACGCCCTGCTGACCCGCATCGAGACGGCGCCGGTGAGCGCGGCGTATCGGGCCCTCGCGCAGGCTCCTCAACTCGCGCGTCAGCCGCGGGTGAGAGTGCTCCTCGATTCACTGAACGAGATCGAACGCGAGCGCGATGCATTCGGTCTGCCGGGAGGCGGCGACTCGGCGGCGGCCGCGCTCGCGGCGCGGGCAACGACGGTTGGGCAGGCGATCCAGGCCATCGGTCGCGCGACGAGAGACTCGCTGCGACAATTGACGGCGGGGCTCGGTGTCGCCGGCGACGAACAACTGTCCGCCGGCGCGCCCACGACGGACACGATCGGCTGGGTCGCGGAGCGCGACTCGGCGCGATCCATGGTGGTCGAGGCCGAGACGGCGCTGGTGAACGCACGCCGACGCGCCGACGACTTCGATCGAGACGCGGCGCGCGACCGCGCCGCGGCGCAGGTGAGCGCGCCGCCGGTGGCGCTGCTCGGCGCCGCGCTCGTCATCGGGGTCGTGCTCGGATTCGGCGCCGCCTTCTTCGGCGAAATGCGAAATCCGCGAATCAGCGATGAGCACGAAGTCGAGCGCGCGACCGGCGTCAGAGTGCTGGCCACGGCGCGACGGCGGCCGCGCGATCCCAATCGCGACCGCCGACTCGCCGACCGCACCGCCCCGCCGTATTTCGATCCGCGCGCCCCGAGCTATCAGCTGACGTACCTTCACGTGGTACGCGCAGGGGCGACCCGCCTGTCGCTGACCATCACAGGCGCGGACACGGGCATCGCCGCCGTGGTGGCGATGAACGTCGCCGCGATTGCGGCCGATGAGGCGCGCAGCACGATCCTCATCGACACCGACGCAGTGGTGCTGCCGGTCGCGGCCGCGCTGCGATGTCACGCGGAGCCAGGCATTGCGGATGTCCTTCGCTCTCACATCGACTGGGCCGAAGTGACGACCCAGACGATGGCGGGGCGCGACCGTACGATCGACGTCATCCCCAGCGGCATATCGCCGACGCCGCTCGATCCTGCCGCGGTGACCGATCTGTTTCGCCAGGAGGCGATGCGGTTGGCGCGGCACTACGAGGCGATCGTCGTCGTCGCGAGCCTCGAGCACGTCACCGCGGGCCTCGGCGGCGCTCTTCCAGTGCCGGATGTCATCGTTTGCGCGCGGGTGGGACACACGCGGCTCGCCGACCTGCGCGCCGCGCTCGACGGCATTCGCGAAGGCGGTGGCACTCCGATCGGAGTCGTCCTCTGGGATTCCGTTCCCGCCGCCGCCGCTGAGCGCCGAGCGAGTCGAATCGAGTCCGCGGCCGCTGCAGACGGCCGAGATGCAGACGCTGACTCGCAACCAGTGACGCCGGGGTCCAGCGACGCCTTCCTGCCCGCGAGCATGGCGGCTAGCATCCGAGCCGTGTGGGCAGACACCGTCTTGAGCGCCGAGCGGCAGTACGTCGCGCGAACACTCGCGTGGGCAGCCCTTTCCATCATCGCCGCGACCGGCGATCGCCGTCATGATCGCCGCGCGTCGCATCAAATCGCCCATTCTCGCGCACTTCGCCGTGCAGCTTGGCGGATGGGGCCTCGTCTTGGGTCTCATCGGAGCGATGGAGTGGCAGGGGCTGCATCTCCGCGACCTCGCGGGCGCGACGCGACTCGAGCGCGCGACATGGACGCGCGTGGGATTCGACGTCGGTGTCATCGGCATGGGCGCGGTGTTGGCCGCCGCGTCGCGCTGGATAGGCCGAAGCCTGGCAGGAATGGGCGCTGGGGCCGGTCTCGCGGTGCAAGGCGCCGCCCTTCTGTTCATCGACCTCCAACTGGTTTCCGCCGTCTCGAGATGATCGCCGATGACTGAAGGGGTGATGGATCTGCGGCACGAACCGCGCGAACGGGCGTATGCTCTCTTGCATTCGCAGATGCTCGGCGTGCTCGCCGGCGTGGACGACGACATCACCGGGATGGCGACGCTTGCTTCCCTGCTCCACCACTCGTTCGGACATCTGTGGACCGGCTTCTATCGCGTCGTCGGCCCGCAGTTGCTGCGCGTCGGGCCGTACCAAGGGACGCTCGGTTGCCTGGAGATCGCGTTCGGCCGCGGCGTTTGCGGAACGGCGGCCGCGGAGCGCCGCACGGTGATCGTGCCGGATGTCTCGCGGTTCCCCGGACACATCACGTGCGACGCGCGCTCCAAGTCGGAAATCGTCGTCCCCGTGTTCGACCGGGCCGGATCGCTGACCGCGGTGCTGGACATCGATTCGGAGCGTCGCGCAGCGTTCGATCAAACGGACGCGGACGGCCTCGAGCGTATCGTTCGCTGGTTCGCCGGCGAAGGTCGCGGTTGACGCCTCCCTAGACGACGTGTAGGCTGATCTTGGCAATGACCAGTCCGGGCTACTCCGATCGTGTGAACCATGCCTTGGCGTTCGCGGCCAAGCACCACGATCAGCAGGTGCGCAGGGGGACGCGCGCGCCCTACGCGACGCATCCAGCGAACGTCGCGATCATCCTCACGCGATATCAGCGAGACGATACGGCTGTCGTCGCCGGAATTCTCTTCCAGGTCGTGGAGGACTACGTCCTCCAAGGGTACTCCAGCGAGACGCTCGACCAGCGTGTCGGCAGCAAATTCGGGCAGCCGGCGCTGGATCTCGTGCTCTCAGTGATCGAGCGTCGCGTCGACGATGACGGTATCGAGCTCTCGCCTGACGAACGCCGAGACGACGCGCTCGCGAGGCTGGCGGAAGCGAGCGACGCCGCTCGCTGGGTCGGCGCCGCGCACGTGCTACACGACGCCGGCACGCTGCTCGCCGACCTGCGCCGCACCATCGACCCTGGCACCGTGTGGACCCGCTTCTCGGGCGGTCCGGTGGAGACGGTCCGCGGCTACCGCCGCGCGGTCGATCGGCTGCGCGAGTTGGGGTTCCGCGCCGAGATCATGACGGAGCTCGAGGACATCGTCGGCGCGCTCGAGGCGGCGTCGCGCGATCAGCCGGTCGGCTCCTGAGCCGCGCGATCAGATCGCGGCCGCCTCGCGATAGCGCGTCGCGACGTAGTCGTCGAGGATCTTGAGAAAATCCTGAACGATGCCGTCGCCCTTGAGCGTCGTGAAGAGCTGCCCGTCGACGTACACGGGCGCCTTCGGCTCCTCGAACGTTCCGGGGAGCGAGATCCCGATGTTGGCGTGCTTCGATTCGCCGGGCCCGTTGACGACGCAGCCCATCACGGCGACGCGCAACTCTTCGACTCCCGGGTGGCGTCCGCGCCAGACGGGCATCTGCTCGCGAAGGTAGGTCTGGATGTCCTCGGCCATGTGCTGGAAGAAGGTCGAGGTCGTTCGGCCGCAACCGGGACACGCCGTCACCTGCGGGGCGAAGCTTCGAAGCCCGAGCGACTGAAGGATCTGCTGGGCAACGAACACTTCTTCGGTGCGGTCGCCGTTCGGTCGGGGCGTCAGCGAGACGCGGATCGTGTCGCCGATTCCCTCGGCGAGAAGGATCGACAGACCGGCCGTGCTCGCGACGACGCCCTTGGTACCCATCCCCGCTTCGGTGAGTCCGAGGTGCAGCGGATAGTCGCAGCGCGCGGCGAGCCGCCGATACACGTCGACGAGATCCTGCACGCCGGACACCTTGGCGGAGATGATGATGCGGTCGTGCCCCAACCCGACCTCCTCCGCCAACTCGGCCGAGCGCAGCGCGCTCGCGAGCATCGCTTCGATGTAGACGTCGCGCGCGTCGCGCGGCGCGGCGGCGCGCGCGTTCTCGTCCATCATCGCGGTCAGGAGATCCTGGTCCAACGAGCCCCAGTTGACGCCGATCCGAACGGGCTTGGCGTTGTCGACCGCGATGCGCGACGATCGTGCGGAAGTTCTCGTCGCGGCGCTTTCCGCCGACGTTGCCCGGGTTGATCCGGTACTTCGCGAGCACCGCGGCGCATTCGGGATACTTCGCGAGCAGCAGGTGCCCGTTGTAGTGAAAGTCGCCGACGATGGGCACCGTGACGCCGCCGTCCGCGACACGACGCGCGATCTCCGGGACCGCCGCGGCGGCCGGTTCGTTGTTGACCGTAACCCTGACGAGCTGTGACCCGGCGCGCGCGAGCGCGATCACCTGCTCCGCCGTCTGGGCGGCGTCGGCGGTATCGGTGTTGGTCATCGACTGGACGACCACGGGCGCGGCGGATCCGACCTGCACGCCATCGATCCAGGTGCTGACGGTCGGTCGCCGATTCAACTGGGCCAAGGTATCGGTCTCCGTTTACGGCAAACGCCGAAAGATACGCCAGACTCGGGGTCAGGGCGCCGGGTTCCTGGTCGGCCGCTTGACCACGCTTTCCGGCGCTACTACTTTGGCCGTCGCCTGAGACCGGGGCGTCCGCGGGTGTCGGATCACGGGATCGGGTTTTACCACCCGCGCAACACGGTGTTGTAGCGGACGGACCTCAGGGAGTAGAACATGCGCACGACGGGAAAGGTGAAGTGGTTCAACGACGCCAAGGGATTTGGATTCATCACGCCGGACGGCGGAGACAAGGACTGCTTCGTCCACTACAGCTCCATCCAAGGCAACGGGTTCAAGACGCTCGCAGAGGGTGAACCCGTCGAGTTCGACCTCGTCCAAGGCCAGAAGGGTCCGGCCGCGGAGAACGTCAGCAAGATCGTGGCGCGTTAGAAAAGTCGAATAACCGACGGCGGGGCGCTTCTCGATCGAGAGGCGCCCCGCCGTTTTTCCTTTCGGCTCGTCCGCCGAGACGCGCGTCACCGCTTCGCGTCGCGGGCGACCCCGGCGTCTCGGGAGGGTCAGCTCCGCGGCCTCGGCGATCAGCGCGTCGACCGACGCGACGAAGCCCGCCCGGTCGAATCGAAGCTCCAGATCGCCGAAGACGACGATCGGCTCGCCCGGCGGAGCGGCCAGGAGTCTCGACGGCGAGCGTCGACGCGGGCTCCAGTGGGATACCCATCGCGCGGACGAGGCGGGAGACGAGGGCGACGTGGTAGATGCCCACGTTGGAGATCCGTCGAGACGCACCCTTGCCGGGCGATTCCACTCCAGGAAGCGCGAATCGAGTCAACAGATTCTCGACCCAACGTGCTTCGGCGCCAGACGCATGTCTAGCTACGTCAAGGTGATACACTCGCGCCATTAATCTACTCCGATCGGAGCTGCTATAGTCGGCATGTCGTGCTGATATTCCACTCTAGTCCGAGTATATATAAATCGACGACGCGACGGCAATCGATTCGTCGATCGCCGTCACGTCCGGTGCTTGGTCCGACCGCAGTTGAGCTAGAGCGAGCGCTGCGCGGCTTCGAGCTGGGCGCGCACGGCGGCGGGTCCGGTGCCCCCGTCGACCTCGCGCCACTCCACGGATCGCGCCGGGGACAACGCATCGAAGACGTCGGCCTCGAACGACGCGTGCACGTCAGCGAACGCGGCCAACGGCAGCGCGTCCAGTCCACACCGTTCCTCTTCGCACCGGCGAACCAACCGACCGACCGCGCGGTGTGCGTCGCGGAACGTCACGCCCTTGCGAACCAGATAGTCCGCAAGGTCGGTCGCCATCATCGTCGTCGACAGCGCGCCGCGCATCCGCTGCGTGTTGAACTCGCACTCCTCCAGCGCGCCGGCGACGGCGGGCAACACCAGCAGCAACGAATCGACCGCGTCGAACAGCACGCGCTTGTCGTCCTGCAGGTCCTTGTTGTAGCTGCTCGGCAGTCCTTTGAGCGTCGCGACCAGCGTGGTGAGATCGCCGAGCACGCGCGCGGCGGATCCGCGGGCCAGCTCGAGCGCGTCCGGGTTGCGCTTCTGCGGCATCATGCTCGAGCCGGACGTGAACCGATCGCCGAACTGGACGAACCCGAACTCGCTCGATCCGTAGATGATGAGATCCTCGGCGAGACGAGACAGATGCGTCCCGATCATCGTCGCGGCGAACAACATCTCGGCGACGAAGTCGCGATCGCTCACGGCGTCGATCGAGTTCTGCGAGATCGCGCTGAAGCCGAGGCTCTGCTTGAGCAGCACGCGCGACACCGGATAGGCGGCGCCGGCGGCCGCACCGGCGCCGAGCGGGAGCACGGCCGCCGCGCGCGACGCCGCTCGCACGCGAGCGCGATCGCGGTGCAACGGCCAGAAATGAGACAGCAACCAATGCGCGGCCGACACCGGAATCGCGCGCTGCATGTGCGTGTACGACGGCATCAGCGCCGTCTCGAGGCCGTGCGCCTGATCGATCATCGTCTGCTGAAGGCGCTTGAGCGCGACGTCGAGCGACTTCGCCGCGTCCATCGCCCAAAGGCGCGTTGCCGTCGCGACCTGGTCGTTGCGGCTACGGCCGGTGTGCAGCTTCGATGCGGCGTCGCCGATCTCCTCGTGGAGCAAGCGGTCGATCAGCGTGTGCACGTCCTCGTCGGTCGGCGCGGGCGCTTCCCCGCCCTGCAATCGGACGGCGACGCGATCGAGGCCGCCGTTCGATCTCGTTGCTTTCGTCGAGCGACAGAACGCCGGCATGATAGAGCGCGACGGCCCACGCCTTCGACAGCCGCACGTCGTGCGGCCAGAGACGATAGTCGACGGCGATGGACGAATTGAGCGCGTCGAACTCCGCGGCGACGTCCGCCGCGAAGCGCCCACCCCAGAGCTTGTGCGCGGCGCCGGATGCCACGGGCGACGTCGCCGTCACGCGATCTGCAGCGCCGGCTCGGCCGGCGTTTCGACGGGAGACGTCGCAGCGGTCAACGCCATCTCCTGATCCTTGAGAGCGCGGACGCGAGCCGGCAGCGCGAAGAGGCGAATGAATCCTGCCGCGTCGCTTTGCTGGTACACGTCGTCCTCGCCGAAGGTGACGAACCGCTCGTCGTACAGCGCGTGCTCGCTCTCGCGCCCCACGACCGCCGTCGAGCCCTTGTACAAGCGCAGCGTCACCGAGCCGGTCACGCGCTCCTGCGTGACGGCGACGAACGCGTCGTACGCCTCGCGCTCCGTCGTCCACCACCGGCCTTCGTAGACGAGGTCGGCGTAGCGCGGCGCGATGAGATCCTTCGCGGCGAGCGTGCGTCGATCGAGGACAAGCTGCTCGAGCTCGGAGTGCGCCGCGTACAGCAGCGAGCCGCCCGGCGTCTCGTAGACGCCGCGCGACTTCATGCCGACGAGACGATCCTCGACGAGGTCGACGACGCCGCAGCCGTGCTTGCCGCCGATCGCGTTCAGCTCGGCGATCAGGTCCACGGGTCCGAGCGGCACGCCGTTGACCGAGACCGGAGTCCCGCCATCGAACCCGATCGTCACCGTCTCGGGCGTATCGGGCGCGTTGGTGACGTTTTGGGTGAGCATGAGCAGATCATCCGGCGGCGCGGCGTTCGGATCCTCGAGCACGCCGCCTTCGTGCGACAGGTGCCAGAGATTCGCGTCTCGCGAATAGATCTTCTGTCGCGTCGCCACGACCGGAATGCCGTGCGCCTCGGCGTAGGCGATCGCGTCTTCGCGGCTACGGATGTTCCACTCGCGCCAGGGCGCGATGACCGGAAGATCCGGCGCGAACGCGGCGTAGGTCAGCTCGAAACGAACCTGATCGTTTCCCTTTCCCGTGCATCCGTGCGCGAGCGCGTCGGCTCCGACGCGCCGCGCGACCTCGACCTGGCGGCGCGCGATGAGCGGCCGGGCCATCGACGTGCCGAGGAGGTACTTGCGATTGTAGATGGCTCCGGCGCGGAGGGTCGGGAAGATGAACGACTCGACGAACTCCTCGCGCAGGTCTTCGACGTAACAGGCGTCGGCGCCAGAGGCGAGCGCCTTGGCGCGCACCCCGCCAAGCTCGTCGCTCCCCTGCCCGATGTCGGCGGCCACGCAGATGACCTTGGCGCCGGCGTAATGCTCCTTGAGCCAAGGGACAATAATGGAAGTATCGAGTCCGCCGGAGTACGCGAGGACGATGGTTCGGGGCATTGAGGTCGCTCCTGTCTGCGCAATGTTATGCATTCAGACAGTATATTAATTCATCGCGGACCGGTGCGTCAATGGCCTGCGGTCTCTCCGAGTCCGCTATTTTCGTCCAGCGAGTGAGGCCAGCCGCTTGGTGAGGGTTTCACGGGCGGCGACCGAGCGGCAAACGATGAGGATCGTGTTCTCGCCGGCGAGGGTCCCGATGATCTCGGACCAGCCCTGGGCGTCGACCGCTTCGGCGATCGGCTGGGCTCCGCTCGGAAGCGTGTGCAGTACGATCAGCTCGCCGACTCCATCGATTCTCGAGAAGAGCTGCGGTAACAGGCCGTCCAGAGAAGGTTTAGCCTCATCGACGACCATCTCGGGAAGCATGTATCTGGCGCCGTCGTCTCCGGGAGCTCGCATGACGCCAAGGTCGCGTAAGTCTCGCGATAGTGTCGCCTGTGTGACGTTCCAGCCTTCGGCGGCAAGAAGGCGGCGAAGATCTTCCTGGTTTGCGATCCGATGACTGCCGATGAGACGCAGCACGGTCCCCTGCCGGTCCTGTTTCTTAGTCATGGCAGGAGTCCCGATATAACGCAGAGTCGCGCCGAGTCTCGGGCCGAATCTGCACCGGCGAGTTGACTGGGCGCATGTGCATTATTATGCATTATGCGTGAACAAGATTCCAGTTGGTGTGCTCGGCGCCAGCGGCTACGCTGGGCGCGAGCTCTGCGCACTGATCGAGGGGCATCCCGGGCTCGCGCTCGCGTTCGCGACGGCGAACGAGCAGCGAGGGGCGACCGCGCGCGTCCGCGGTCGCGAGTTGACCTATGTGAGCAACGACGACGCTCCCCTCGGCGAGGCGGAGCTCGTCTTCAGCGCGCTGCCACACGGCGCCTCGAAGGAATGGGTGGAGCGCGTCCGCGGGGCAGGCGCGCGTGCCGTTGATCTATCGGCTGACCTTCGTCCTGGCAACGGGTGCGAGGGCATCGTCTACGGACTCACGGAGCTGAGTCGGTCGCTCGTGGCGGGCGCGGAGATCGTCGCGAATCCCGGGTGCTATCCGACATCGATCCTCATCGCGCTCGCGCCGCTGTTCGCGCTCGGTCTCGTCGCCGACGGCGCGACGCTCGTCGCGAACTCCGCGAGCGGAGTGACCGGGGCGGGGAATTCGCCGAAGCGCGAGCTGCTCTTCGCCGAAGTGGCCGACGACTATCGAGCGTACGGCGTGGGCAACGAGCACCGTCACATGAAGGAGATGCGGGCCACGCTCGAGTCGTGGAAGACGGAGGCCGAACTGGTCTTCACGCCGCATCTGCTTCCTGTCGCTCGCGGCATTCTTTCCACCATCACGGTTCCGTTGTCGCGAACGATCGCCGACCCGCTCTCGCCGTGGCGCGAGGTGTACGCCGGCGAGCCGTTCATCGAGATCACGCCGACCACGCCCTCGCTGCGCGACGTCATTCACCGCAACGTCGTGCGCGTCTCGGCCACGCCGCTCGCGAACACGCGCTCGCCGATGCTGCTGGTGACGTCGGCGATCGACAATCTGGTGAAAGGCGCGGCGGGGCAGGCGGTCCAGAACGCCAATCTCATGCTCGGTCTCGACGAGACCGCGGGGTTGCCCGCGTGACGCGCGTCGTGAAAGTGGGCGGACGCCCGCAGTCGGACCCGCGCTCTGGCGGGCATCGTCGCGTCGTGCTGGAGCCGCGACGCGGGGAGCGTCGTGCTCGTCCACGGCGGCGGCGACGAAGTGTCGGCGCTTCAGTCGGCGCTTGGCGGTGCCTCGACGTTCGTCGAGGGGCGGCGCGTCACGACGGCCAAGGACATCGAGCTGGTTCGCATGGCGCTCTCGGGGAGCGCGAACAAGCGGCTCGTCGCCACGCTGGTCGAGTGTGGAATCGAGGCGGTAGGGCTCTCCGGAGAAGATGCGGGACTGATCGCCGCCGCTCCGATGGATGCTCGGCGCCTCGGGCACGTGGGCGTTCCGCGAACCGTGAACGTCGCGTTCCTCAAGCACCTTCTGTCCGGCGGCTACATGCCCGTCATCTCACCGGTGAGCCGCGACGCGAGCGGCACGTTGGGCGCCGCGCTCAACGTGAACGGCGACGATGCCGCGGCGGCGATCGCCGCGGCGCTCGGCGCCGCGGAGTTGTTGCTCGTCGCCGACGTGCCCGGTGTGATGCGCGACGGCGCGGTGATTCCGCTCGCTCACGCCCGACGCCGCGCGAGCGTTGATCGCCGACGGCACCGCCGCCGGCGGCATGCAGGCCAAGCTGCAGGCCGCGCTCAACGCGCTAGCCGGCGGCGTCCCTCAAGTGCGGATTTCCGATCTCGTCGCGATCGACGATGCGGACCGCGGAACCGTGTTGCGCTGTTTTGGAGAACTCTCATGACGATTTCGATCGAACCGACCACCAGCGCGCTGCTCGGGACCTACAAGCGGGCGCCGGCCCAATTCGTCGACGGCGACGGCGTCCATCTCATCGACGCCGACGGAAAGCGATATCTCGATTTCGTGAGCGGAATCGCGGTCAACGCGTTCGGCTACGGCGACGCCGCGCTGAAGCAGGCGATGCACGACGCGGCCGACGGTCTCATTCACGTCTCGAACCTCTATTCGACCGCGCCGGGGGAGCGTCTGGCCGCCACGTTGGTCGAGAAGTCGTTCGCGTCGAAAGTGTTCCTGTGCAACTCGGGCGCGGAAGCGAACGAGGGCGCGTTCAAGTTCGCGCGCCGTTGGGCGCGGGGCAGGGGAGAGGCGAAACACGAGATCGTCGCGCTGCGCGGAAGCTTCCACGGGCGGCTGTTCGGCACGCTCGCGGCGACCGACCGGCCCAGCTATCGCCATCCATTCCGTCCGCTCGCGCCCGGCATCTCCATCGTCGAGCGGGACATCGAAGACCTCCGGGTCGCGATCGATTCGGAGACGACCGCGGCGTTGATCCTCGAGCCGGTGCAGGGCGAAGGCGGCGTGCGCGTGCTCGACGCCGGGTTCGTACGCGAGGTGCGCGCCCTGACGCGCGAACGCGACGTGCTTCTGATCTTCGACGAGATCCAGTGCGGCCTCGGTCGCACCGGGACGCTGTTCGCCTACGAGCAATTCGGCGTCGAGCCCGACCTCCTCACGCTGGCGAAGCCGATCGCGGGCGGGCTGCCGATGGGCGCCGTGCTGATGACCGACGACGTCGCGTCGACGATCAAGCCGGGAGATCACGGCACGACGTTCGGCGGCGGTCCGTTCGTGGCGAACGTCGCGAACCACGTCGTCGAGCGCCTGTCCGATCCGTCGCTGCTCCAGCACGTCTCGCAAACCGGCGCGTGGTTCGGCAAACAGCTCACCGATCTCGCGCAGCGCAGCGGACGCATTCGCGCCGTGCGGGGTCTCGGTTTCATGTGGGGGATCGACGTGATGGGAACGGCGTCGCAGGTGGTCAACCAGGCCTTCGAGGCCGGCTTGCTCACCTGCACCGCCGGGCGAGTACACCGTGCGCCTGCTGCCGCCGCTCGTCGCGACCCGCGACGATCTGAGCGACGGCCTGCGAATTCTCGAAGAGATCCTGTGAAGCACCGACGGGAGGGTCGTCGTTCGCCGCGCGCGTCTCGAGGACGTCGAGCCGATCGTCCGGCTCGTCGGCGCGTTCGCCGACGAGGCGCTCATGCTTCGGCGGACGCCGGAGATGGTCGAGCTGGCGATCGACGACTACGTCGTCGGTGTCGATGCCTGGGGCCGCGTCGTCGCGTGCGGCGCGCTCAAGGAATACTCACCCTCGGTCGCCGAGGTCGCGGCGATCGCCGTTTCGCGCGACGCGCACGGTCAGGGTGTCGGCAGGGCGATCGTGGCCGCGGTCGAAGCGCTTGGCGATCAAGCGCGGAACGTTCGACGTGTTCGCCCTGACGCTGCAGCCGGCGTTCTTCGCCGCCGTCGGATATCAGCGGGTCGACCGTGCTCGATACCCGGAGAAGATTCGGCGCGACTGCTCTGGCGTGCGCGCGCCGCTTCGCGTGCGACGAGTTCTGCTTCGCCAAGAATCTTCAGGTCGACGCGTCGAGCGCCGTCCCGGGTCGCGGGGCCGAGGACGGCCTCGCGCAATCGGGATCGGCCGTGGTGATCGGACCCCGTCACGACGGACATCGCCAGGTCGCCTGACCGAGGGGCGCGACGGTCGGTACATTAGTCGGGCATGAAGCGCTCGCGCCGCCGCCCGCGCCTCGGCTTGTCCGAATTGCATCGCGCGTTCGATGAAGCGCGCTTCGGCGACCAGCGGACGCTCAACCTCCGCGAGTCGCTCCCGACGGTCGACGTCGCGACGACGAGAGTCGATGCCTGGCTCCGCCAACAGCAGGTCGAGCGAGCCGACGAGGTGTTGATCATCACCGGGCGCGGGAATCAGAGCGAAGACGGAGCGTCGCCGGTGCGCGCGGCGGTCGAGCGCCTGCTGTACGCGCTGCGGCGCCGCGGAGTCATCGCCACGCACCGCGAACACAGTCCGGGCTCGTTCGTCGTGGAGCTTGCGCCCGTCTCGTCGCTCTGGGAATCGCCGCGGCGAAACCGCGGCCGCGGCGTCGCGGCGCCGCCGCCAACCGCGCCGCCGTCGCTGGACTCGCTCGACGCCGACACGAGGACGATGTTGCGTCACCTCGCCGAGCGCGCGCTCGAGGGGCTCGGCGTGCGGGACACGAGCGCGTTCGTCCAGGGAGAGATGCTCAAACAGTTCGGCGCGATCGCGGCGACGGTCGGTGATGCTCCGGGGCGCGACGAACGATTCAAGCGCGCGGTTCGCGCGGCGCTCGACCAGTACGAGTGACCGATGGCCGCCGGACCCGACGGAACTTCAGCGCCTTCCAACCTCAAACTCTCGCCACTCGCTCACGTGAAAACTCTCATCGCGCTTCTCTCCGCCCTCCCCGCGCTGTCGCTCGGCGCGCAGCAAGCTCTGGTCGGGTACACGCCGGCCGGAGCCGCGCGCGAGCGCGACCTCGAGGCGAGCGCCATCAAGCGGCCTTCGCCGACGACGGCCGCGGCGAACTCGAAGGCGCTGTCGCGTGAGACGCACGTCGCCGGCACGCCGGCGCAGGCCCGCACGCGCGACTACGTGATCGCGCAAATGAAGTCGTGGGGTCTCGAGACCGAGGTTCGCGGCTACGACATCTGGATGCCGCAGCCGACGTCGGTGCGCGTCTCCCGAGTGTCGCCGGATCCCAAGTCGTTCGCCCTCGCCGAGCCGCCGGTCAAGGGAGATCCGACGTCCGCGCTCGCGCAGTATCCGACGGTCAACGGCTACAGCGGCCAGGGGGACGCGACGGCCGAAGTCGTCTATGTGAACTACGGCCTCATCGAAGACTACGCGCAGCTCGATTCGATGGGCGTGTCGGTGAAAGGCAAGATCGCGATCGCGCGCTACGGGCGATCGTTCCGCGGCATCAAGGCGCGCGAAGCGGAGAAGCACGGCGCGGTCGCGCTGTTGATCTACAGCGATCCGCAAGACGACGGCTTCGTCGTGGGCGACGTGTACCCCGACGGACCGATGCGAAACGGCAACGGCGTACAGCGCGGCAGCATCCTCAACCCGGACGGCGATCCGTCGACGCCGGGGTACGGAAGCACGGCGAACGTTCCGCGACTCTCGCCGGACAAGATGGAGATCTCGCACATTCCGGTGGTGCCGATGGGCTACGGCAACGCCGGCGAGCTGCTCAAGTACATCAAGGGTCCCGGAGTGCCGAGGGGTTGGCAGGGCGGACTCGCTTTCCATTATCACGTCGGGCCAGGTCCTGTTCGCGCGCGCGTCGCCGTCAGCGACGATCGCGCGAGCAAGCCGCTGAAACCGATCTTCGACACGTTCGGGGTCGTTCGCGGCAGCGAGTTTCCGAACGAGCTCGTGATCATCGGCGGGCACCGCGACGGTTGGGGTCCGGGAACCGCGGACAACGTCAGCGGCACCGTCAGCGTGCTCGAGGCGGCGCGCGCCGTCGCCGAAGAAGTGAAGGCCGGTGCGCGGCCGAAGCGAACGATCATCTTCGCGACGTGGGACGCCGAAGAGTGGGGGCTGATCGGCTCGACCGAATTCGTCGAAGACGATTCGCTACGGCTCTCCCGCGAAGCCGTCGCCTACTTCAATCAGGACGTCGCCGCGCAGGGGCCGCGATTCGGCGGCGGCGGATCGCCGGCGCTTCGACCGATGTTGCGCGACGTCGCGCGCAGCGTGCCGGACCCGAACGGGAAGGGAAGCGTCTACGCCGAGTGGCGCCGAGCCGCGGCGATCCCCGATTCCGCCGAGCCCGCGATGGGCGATCCGGGGGGCGGATCGGATTTCGCCGGTTTCTACAACCATCTCGGGATTCCAATCGCCGAATGGGGATTCGGAGGGCAAGGGGGCGTCTACCACTCGCAGTATGACGACTATGCGTGGATGACGAAGTTCGGCGACCCTGGCTTCCGTCTACCACGCCGCGGCGGGCAGCGTCGCTGCCGCGATGGTGCTTCGCATCGCGAACGCGGACGTGCTCCCGTACGACTACGTCGAGTTCGCGCGGACGATGCGGCGGTATCTGCCGCCGATCGACAAATCCGTCGCCGAGCATCACTGGAACGTTTCGACGACGACGCTTCGCTCGGCGATCGATCGCCTGGAGCGCGAAGCCGACTTCGTTCGCGACCGTGCGCGACTCGGCGCTCGCGGCCGGGCCGAATCGGGCCGCGGTCGAACGCGCGAACCAGGCGCTCATGCGCGTCGAGCGCGCGCTGACCCGACCCGAAGGCCTGCGCACGCGGCCCTGGTTCCGCAGTCTCATCTACGTTGCCGACGAAAACAACGGCTATGCGAACATGCCGCTGCCGTCGGTGAACGAAGCGATCCGCGCCAACGACGAGCGACTCACGAAAGCGGAGGTCGAAGATCTGACGGCGCGCTTCGAACGCGCCGCGCAGGCCGTGGCGGATGCGAGAGACGCGCTGCGGAGCCGCTGAGCGAGCGCGCTCGACGCCTCTAGGGCAGCTGGCCGGTCGGCGCAGTCGTTGCCTGCGCCGACCGGCCCGCGAAATACGCCACGCCGGCGACGACGAGGAGCGCGAGCGCCGCGACGACCACGTACATCGCGATTCGCGATTGACGGCGCGAGCGCGGAACCCCGCTCGACGCCGGATTCGGTTCGTCGACTCGCGCGGCGGCGGTGCTCGGCGTGAAGATTGGAAGCCGCTCCGGGATTGGCGGCGCGAGCCCCTCGAGTTGAAGCTGATTGATGTCAACGACCGGAGCCGGCTGTCGTCGCGTCTCCAGTCATCGGAGGAATCCCGGGCGCCGTCGGCCTGCTCGTCCCGAGAGGTCGGCGCCGGCTCAATTGAAACGTCGGGGGCCGACGTGCGTGTCAGCGCTCTCGGTCGTTAGCGTCTCCGGCTCCTTCTCCGCCGAAGTCTCGGCGGCGGCGGTCGGGGCTAGTGCCGGCTCGTGCGACGCGAGCGACGGTGTCGGTTCGTTTGGCGGAAGCTCATCGGACGCAGCCGGTGGCGCCTCGCTCGACGTGTTCGTCGACGCATCGGCGGATGCGTTCGGAGGAACAACGCGGATTCCCCTTCGGCGCCGATTGACGGCGACGCGCAACGTAGGCGCGGGGGAGTGCCTTTCCATCCGCGTGGCGCGCCGTCGGAACCGATCCGCTGATCGGGCGCGGGGCGGGCGGAGACGGCGGGCGCGGAGTACGCGGCTCGGTCACCGTTGGCGTCGAGCGCTGTCCCCTCGACGGCGTCGATTGCGTCGGCAGGGCGAGCGGCGACGACGGCGTTCGCGTCGCGAGCGCCACGTCGACCGGCGTGCGCGGCACGGCGGGAATCGGAAGATCGAGGTCGAGCGGCGTCTGCTCCTCGACGACCGGAGACGTCGAGCGGGGCGGCTCGAGCGCGACGACGGAAGCCCGCGCCTCGCGCGCCGGCGTTCCCGATACCGCGCCGCTGCACACGCAACCGAGACGCGGCGCGACGTCCATCAGCACATGCTCACCGGCGAGAAGATGGTCGGCGATCTCGCTGACGAAATCGTCCGACTCGACGTCGACGAGCGCGCGCGAGCCGAGGTCGGTCCACAACCGCTCGGCCGATGGCACTCCGCCGGGTTGCGAGAAATAGCGACGCCGGTCGGGCGGAATGATCGACTCGAAGACGCGCGGCTGATCGTCGAGAACGATCTCACGTTCGGCGAGCATTCCGATCAGCGTCTCCGGCGACATGCGGATGTCGATCGACGCGTCGACGGCGCCGGGGCAGCCGCCCACGTACGTGATGCGCACGCGAGTCGGGTGCGACACGGCGCGAACATATCGCGCGAGCGCGACCGGCGGCGAAAGGAGTGGCAACATCACGGGTCGCAGGTCGCCGCCCGTCGTGAGCAAGCGATGCGCGACGATAGGGCAGCTGCATTGGATCGCCGGGCCATGACCGAAGCTCGGAAGGCGTCGCAGAACGGCGGCGGCGACGAGCTCGTCACCCCAACTCGCTGGTACGACGCTCGCGTAACCCGCCTGCAAGCAGGCGTGCGCGAGTTGAACCGCCGTGTACGGCGCGGCAGCGAGCAACGCATCGGTGCCGAGAACGACAACAGGCACTGCGTGCGAAACGGTCGATTCGGTCTGTTCGGGAGCGGCCGCCGCCAAGTTCATGAAGTGCGTTGATCCGTAGCCGGTTCAGCAGAGAGGAAGGACCGAGGCGCGCGCCCTCTTTCGTCCAAACTTCAGAACGAAGATCGAAAAGCGGAGCCTGTCAAGAGCGGCCCAGACATTGCACCTCGCACAAATCGTTGCAGGCTGAGAGGATGGTGGAGTTGGCGGATTTGGATTTCGGGCGTGCGCGCCTCGAGAAGGAAGACCGCGACGCCCTCGCTGAATACGCGGCGCAGGCGGCATGGCCGGCGGGTTTCGGCATCTATCAGCGCGGTGCGCCAGCGGATGGACTCTTCGTCGTCGCGCGGGGACGAGTCGTGCTGCGTAGTCGAGTACGTGCGTCGCGCGGATTCGTTCCATGGGTCGCCGGTCCCGGAGAGACGTTCGGCTCCGAGGGACTGTCGTCGTCGCGACGCTACGCGACGGACGCTCGAGCCGACGAGGAAGCGGAGACCCTCTTTCTGAGCACGGCGCGGTTTCGCGCCTTCGTTCGCGAGCAGCCGCAGCACTCGCTCGCGCTCATCAGCCAGTTGCTCGCCGAACGAGCGTCGCTGCTCGATCGCCTGCGCGAGCTCACGACGCTGAGCGTCGAGCAGCGCGTCGTCGCCACGCTTGGTTCGCATGGCTCGTGACGAGACCTTCGAGCGCGAGGAAGGGCGCATCCTCCTTTGTCCGGCGCGCTACAGGCTGCTGTGCGAACTCGTCGGCGCGACCCGCGAGTCCGTGTCGCTCGTGCTCGGTCGCTTGATCCACGGCGGTCTTGGTCGAGCGTCGCGGCCAGATGCTTCTGGTCTCTCCGGCGGAGCAGCTCGCTGAACGCCTGGACAGCGGCATCGAAGCGGAAATCCCGATCTCCGCCGCGGTCGAAGAGCAAGAGCAGGCCCTTCGGTAGCTCGTAGCCGGCCGAGCGGGTCCGGCGCCCGGCGGATGTATATTCGACGCGCTCGCCGCCGCGCCGCGGGGCGATGCGATCGCATACCCCATACTCTCGCGCATGGTCGTTATTGCGGCGTCGATGGCCGTCGTGTTTGTCGCCGGGTTCGCATTTCGCGCCTGGCACCTTCGGGCGATCGAACGACTGTCAACCGATCGGCGCCCTCTCGGTCCCGAGGGCATCGTGGTCGGCGCCGAGGGGTTCACGCTTGCTCGTGCACGCGCCCCGGCGGTGCTGCTGCTGCACGGCGCCGGTGACACTCCCCAGACCCTTCGCTATCTCGGCGAGGCGCTCTTCGCGCAGGGCTTCCATGTGGAGGCGCCGTTGCTGCCGGGCCACGGACGGACGCTCGACGCATTCAGGCGTACGAGCGCGGCCGATTGGCTGAATGCGGCGCGCTCGAGCTACCGCGCGCTTCAGTCGGACCACGATTGGGTGTCGATCGCCGGGTTGTCGATGGGGGGTGCGCTGGCGATCCGGCTGGCGGCCGAAGTGCCGCAGCTTCCCGCGCTCTGTTTGATGGCGCCCTATTTGGCGCTGCGCCGAGGAGCGGACCGAGCGGCCCGAATGTCCCGATTGTGGGGACCGATCGTGCCGGTGTTCGAATCGAGCGAAGGGTTCTCGGTGCTCGATCCGGGGGAACGAGCGAAGAGCCTGGCGTACGGGGTCTTCACAGCCGGTGCGCTCCGGGCCCTTCGGGAGACGGTGCGGCGGGCAAATGAGGCGCTGCCGCGCGTGACCGCGCCGACGCTCATGGTTCAGTCGCGGGAAGACAACCGGATTGCTGTCGAGCGATGCGGAGCGTGCGTTCGCGAGGCTCGGTGCCCGGGACAAGGCCCTCGAATGGGTCTCCGGCGCGGCCCACATCATCACCGTGGACTACGGACGAGAGCGAGTGTTTCGCCTGGTCGCTGACTGGCTACTCGCGCACAAACCGGCGGCTCGTCGCCGACACGTAAGGGAACCAACACGCCGCGCCGGGGTATTAACAAATACCCCGCGGTCGCGAGCCATCGATGGGGCCGCAGGGAAACTTCGGGGGCCTTCGGTGGTATTAGAGTGAGGCCGTCGCCCCAGGTGTGATCTACCCCCACGCGACCGGTGTCCATTGGCTATAAATTGATCCATCTTATAGCCTTACGAGAGTAGGAAGTTACTTAGTCTCGGCGAACCGGCGCCGCCGTCTTCCGGTGCTGTTAGCTGTTGAGGAGGGCGAATGCGTAAGCCACGTCCAGCGACGTACAATCCCGCGCAAGCTTTGAATCTGATCGCGAACGACCGCACCGGTTCACCGCTCAGTTGCCCGTCGTGTTCCGGGCCGATCGAGCGAAGTCCTGGTCAATTCCCGCCGGCACCCCGGTCCCAGGTTACGCTCAAGTGCCGCACGTGCGGCCGGGTTGCGCGTTACATCGCGGGCGCGGCCTGATCGCTCCGGTCGTCGAGCAACGCTCCGACCACGATCCAGTTCGCCACACCCGTCTCGTCCGCTCCTTGCCGCGAAATGAATTCCTCTTGGCGGCGAGGCCGGGGTCGCGCCGTGCACAAAACTTGCGCCCGTTTTCCAGAACCGGCCTGAGGTCCGCGAGCGGACCGGCTACCTGCCGGCTCGAACGACGCCGTTCGCGTTTCGGGACGCCCGGGGTCCACGACTACAGTTTTTGAAAGGGGAACGTGCAATGCCACGCCTGACAGGCACCGTGAAGTGGTTCAATGATGCGAAGGGGTACGGTTTCATCTCGCGCGAAGGAGGGCCGGACGTGTTCGTGCACTTCAGCGCCATCCAAGGAGCTGGGTTCAAGTCGCTCGCCGAGGGCGACCGCGTCGAGTTCGAAATCGTCCAAGGGCAGAAGGGGCCGCAAGCGGCTGACGTGACCAAGGCGTCCTAGCCGGCAACGACACTACAACTGAGCTCGGAACGAAAGAGCGCCCCGTCGTTCGACGGGGCGCTTCGTTTTCAGTCCCGTGTGTCGCCGACCGCGACGCCGCTCAGGGGCGCACGACCATCGATCGATCCTCGCCGGTCCCGAAGCGCAGGAGCGGCGGAATGCTGATGGGCAGCCGCCCGCCGATCGGGGAAACGCCGGAGAGCGCGCGCGCCGCGGCCGCTTGTGATACGGGGAATCCGCCCCAGCCGACCAGATAAGTGGAAGCCGCCGGCACCTGCTGCAGCAGATACGGATTGCCGAACGCCACGACGATCGTTCGCGGGTGTCGCTGTACCAGCGCACGCATGAACTGCGCGATCGGCTCCGGCGCGTTCGGGTTCGAGACGTTCGTGCCCGTCGTCAGATACGAGCTCACGATGGTCACGTCGGACGAATCCGCGGCGGCGAACAACCGATCGAAGTTCGTCGACGGATCGTCGGGATTCACCAATTCGGCGCGGACGTTCGTCGATCGACGGAGCTCGGCATTGAACGTCGCTCCGGCCGGGAGGTCGGTCCGGCTCGCGACGGTGATGGAGAGGATCCGCCAGGTCTGTTGGCCCGCGGAGCGAGCGAGCGGAACGAGTGACAGCGAGTCCTTCGCGAGCGTGATCGAGCGCTGCGCGGCAAGCGCGGCGACCGCAAGATGAGCCGTGTCGCCGACGATCGCCCGCGCGCTGTCGAGGCTCACGAGTCGCTGGCGCTCGAGCCCGAGCTGCTGCTTGATCTCCAGAATTCGCCGCACCGATGAGTCGACGCGCGCCTGCGTGAATCGTCCCTGGCTGACGCCCTCGACGACGGCGTCGATCGCCGCGGGAACGTCGCTCGGCATGAGCAGGACGTCCGCGCCCGCGGCCAGCGCGAGCTTGCACGCTTCGCCGATGCTCAGCGCGTTGCGAATCGCGCCGTAGTTGCCCGTCGCGGTCGGTCCGCTGGGGCCGCCGGCAACGGTGACGCGCGACAGGACGCCGCTCATGTCCATCGCGTCGGTCACGAGCAGCCCCTTGAAGCCGAGCTGCTTTCGCAGCAGCCCCGTCATGATCGCCGGATTGAGCGTCGCGGGAACCGACGCCGTGTCGAGCGCCGGGATCACGCCGTGAAACGTCATGATTCCCTGCACGCCGGCGGCGATGGCGCGCTCGAACGGGACGAGCTCCACGGAATCGATGCGTGCGCGACTCGCATGGATGGTCGTGATCGTCAGGTGCGAATTCTCGTCCGTGTCGCCGTGACCCGGAAAGTGTTTACCGGTCGCGACCATCCCGTGCTCTTGCAGACCGTGAATGAAAGACGCGCCCATCGCGGCGACGAGGTGCGGATCCTCGCCGAACGATCGCATCCCGATGACGGGATTCGCCGGATTGTTGTTGACGTCGAGCACGGGAGCGAACGCGATGTGCACTCCGAGCGCGCGCCCCTCGAGCGCCGTGATGCGCCCTTCCTGATAGGCGAGCGACGTGTCGCGCGTCGCGCCGATTCCCATCTGGTACGGGAACATCGTCCCGCCGCCGAGATAGATGTCGTTCGGCAGGAAGTATCCGCCGCGCTGACGGAACGCGACGCCGGTCTCGTAGTCGGCGCCAATGACGAGCGGAAGTCGGCTCAGCCGCTGCATGGCGTTGAGCTTGACCGCCGTCTCGATCGGCGAGCCGATGGACATGATGAAGCCGCCGACGTGTTCGCGCGCGATGAGCTGCTCGACGCGAGTCCAGCCGGCGCTCGACGTCGGCGCATAGTCGCCGAACAGCTGCGGCCACACGAGCTGCGCCGCCTTGTCGCGGGGCGTCATCGTGGCGAGGACCGAGTCGGCCCAGTCGGAGCCACGCGACGGCGACGGACCCCGCGATGGATTCGCTCCACCGGTGGTGCACGCGCCGAGCACGGTGGCCGCCGCGACAGCGGCCAGCGTGAACGCGCGGGCGCGCCACGTACTCACCACTGAATCGTGCCCTTTTTCGACGTGTCGACCTCCTCTTCCGCGCCCGACTTGAAGAGAAAGCCCTGCATGTTCTGCTTGAGGAAGGTGCGCGCCTGCGGGTCCATCACGTTCAACCCGTAGTGGTTGATCAGCATCGTCTGCTGCTTCAGCCACAGTGCCCAACAGTCCTGACAAATCTGCTCGACGATGCGTTGACCGATGGCGCCGGGGAACGGCGGCCGGGCGAACGCGGGCTTCTGCAGCCCACATCGGACACACGTAATCTCGGACATAGTGCGTGGCTCCTGATTTTCGAAAATCTAGTCGGCGCCGTCACTCGGCTGGGCGAAAGCAACGCGGGCGGCCCGATGGGCCGCCCGCGTTCGATTCATCGTTTCGAGGCGCCGACCTCGACCGGGCCGCGCGAGCGGTCCCGATGCATGTTCCGCTACTCGCGAGCGTAGTCGACCTTGGCCAGCCGGAAGAACTGGAGCAGGCGGATGTACACCCAGCCGATGTCGAACTCGAACCAGCGCGCGGCGAAGCGCGCGGACTTCGGGTCGGCGTGGTGGTTGTTGTGCAGCTCCTCGCCGCCCAGCCAGATCGCGATCGGCGTGATGTTCCGACTTTCGTCCTTCACCGGGAAGTTGCGGTAGCCGAGCGCGTGGCCGACTCCGTTGACGATGCCGGCGGCCCAGAACGGGATCCACATCATCTGCACGGCCCAGACGAGCGGCCCGACGAAGAAGCCGAACAGATAGACGTCGAGCACGAGCATGATGAGGATGCCGAGCCAATTCAGGCGGCTCAGCAGAGCGCGCTCGATCCAGTCGTTCGGCGTGCCCTTGCCGTACTTCTCGAGCATCCCGGGCTGGCGAATCGCCCGCCGGTAGTAGAAGGCTCCCTTGAAGACGATGTTGCGGAGACCCTCGAGGAGCGGGCTGTGCGGGTCGCCTTCGCGATCGGCGAACGCGTGGTGCTTACGATGGCAGGCGACCCACTCCTTTGTAACGATCGCCGTGGTGAGCCAGAGCCAGAGGCGCATGGGAAGCGCCGCGATGTAATGAAGCCGCACGCCGCGATGGGTCTGCGAGCGGTGCAGGAAGAGCGTGACACAGACGTTCGTGAGGTGTCCAGCGACGATGATGAATACGACAGGCATCCACCACCGCGCGGCCCACACGCCGAAACCGGGCATTGCGACTCCGAATTCTGGGAACGAGAACGGCTAGAACCTGTAATTTAAGCCGACTGCAGGCCCTCTGCCATCAAAGACGACCACACGACGCTCTCGACACTAGCGGCGACCGGGCGCCGGCGGAATAGGGGGCACAATCCCGCCGCTCGTCGACGCGGGCCGGACATCGGCCGGCGGCACGTCGCCCCAGACATCGTTCGACGCGTTGAAATCGGGAACGCTCTGGTCCGGCCATAGGCGAACGCCGACGACAGGCCGCTGCACCGCGATCGTCGCCATGTAACGATCGCCGCGCGACCAGATCTCGACCGGCAGGCGCACATCCTGGGTTGTGAGGTCGTTCAACTTGAGCCGCATCGTCACCGGAAACGGTATCGTGGTCACGCGTCTCAAGTGGACTTCGGCCACGTTCTCTCCCTTCGCCTGTCGCATCGTCACGCCGTCGACCGCGATGTCGAGCACGTCGGTGCCATAGAAGAAGGCGTTCCAGAACCACGACAGATCCTGCCCCGACACGTTCTCGACGGTGCGAAAGAAATCGCCGGGCGTCGGATGCCTGAACGCCCATCGCCGGACGTACTCCCGCATCGCGCGATCCATCGTCTCGCGACCGATGACGTCGTTGCGGAGAGCGAGAAGAACCGCTCCCGGCTTTCGATAGCCGACCGCGTCGAGCCCCTCGGCGTCGATGCGGTCGGGCGGCGTCATGAGCGGCGCCTGGCGTCCGTTGTCGACGGCCGCGCGCCAGCTGGCGAGGTACGGAGGAAATGCGTCGGTGCCCGGCACGCGCCGCTCGCTGGAAAACGCGTTCTGATACGTGTCGAAGCCTTCGTCCATCCAGGCGTAGCGGCGCTCGTTCGACCCGACGATCATCGGGAACCACTCGTGGCCCTGCTCGTGATCGATCGTGGCGAAGGTCGACGCGGGATCCGCGCCGCCGTATCCGGCCATCACGAACATCGGGTACTCCATGCCGTGGACAGGGCCGGCGACGGTCGTCGCCTGCGGATACGGGTAACGCATCCACAGCCCCGAGTACGTGCGAATGGACCACTGCGTCTGCTCGGCGGCCGACTCCCAGGCGCGACCGGCTTTCGGAAACTCATACAACGCCTGCGTCAGGATGCCGTCCCAGCCGGCGGCGTCCCAGCGGAAGTCCGGCGCCGCCGCCCACGCCACGTCGCGCACGTGCTCGGCGTGGAACCACCACGTCTTGGTACCCGGCGACAGGTTGACGCCGCGCCGCCGCGGCCTCGTCGGCGGTGATGATCTGCACGACCGACGGCGATCGCGCGGCACGGTCGAGACGATCGATCTGCGCGGGCGACAGCACCGCGCCGCGATTCTGGAGCACGCCGCTGCCGGCGACGACGTAGCCGGCCGGAACGGTGACGGAATAGTCGATGTTGCCGTATTCGAGGTAGAACTCGCCCTGGCCGAGATAGGGATCCGTGTTCCAACCGCGCACGTCGTCGTACACGACCATTCGCGGATACCACTGCGCGATCTCGTACAGCGCGCTGTCGCGGCCCATGCGGTCCGATCCGAGCACGGGCACCTCGAACGAGTACTGCATGCCGATGGTCGCGACGCCTCCGCGCGGCAGCAGCGGCGACTCCAGCTCGACCTCGATCATCGTGTCGTCGATTCGCCCGACGGCGGTGCGGCCGTTCACCTCGACGCCGGTGATGTCGTAGCCCCCGCGAAATCCGCCGGCCGCGACCCGCGAGTCGCCCGGGAAGAGCGCGGCCCCCTTGCTCGCCGCGCGATAGAGATTCTGGTCGAGCTGCAGCCAGACGTAGCGCAACGTGTCCGGCGAATTGTTGGTGTACCGGATGCTCACGGAGCCGCGAATGGTCTTGGCGCCGGTGTCGAGCGTGGCGACGATGGTGTAGTCGGCGCGTTGCTGCCAATAGGAGGGCCCGGGGGCGCCGTCGGGCGCCGCGATACTCGTTCGGTCCGGGCCAATCCATCCGGCCCAGTCGATGGAACGGGTCGCCGTCGACGGTGACGATCGGACGCGTAGGCGTCGCGGCCGTCTCGGTCAGATGCCCCGCCAGAGAATCGATGCGAACCGGCACGAGCACGGGCGCGCCGCGCCCGACGCACGAGGCCGAAGCGACCAAAGCGACGAAAACGATCAGGCGGTACACGCGGAATCCCTCCGTGCGGCGACAATGGACGGCGATGCGCGCCCGTCCGCCAGCGATCGAACTTGCGTCCGTTCGCAAGCGGGAGTAGCTCTGAGACACCAATGACCACCAGGCCCCCCCGCACGCGCGAGGCCGTCGAGTCGACGAGCGACGCGGCTCCGTCGCAGCGCGCGAACGGGGCCGGCACCGCGCGCTACCGGGATCGGTTCGCGCCAGGGTTCGCCGCGGATTACTTCCGCGCGGCGCCGCTCCACACCACGGTCTCGTCGATCGGGATCGGCACGTACCTCGGCGAGCCGACCGCGACCGACGACGAGGCGTACGTTGCTTCGGTCGAGCATGCCGTGCGCTCCGGGATCAACGTGATCGACACGGCGCTCAACTATCGCGGCCAAAGGTCGGAGCGCGCGGTGGGCGCCGCCCTGCGGCGACTGACGGCGTCCGGCGACGTGTCGCGCGACGAGGTCGTTCTGTGCTCGAAGGGCGGATATATCCCGCTGGACGGGCAGCCGCCAGCGTCGCGCGACGAGTATCTCGCGTACGTCAAACGCGAGTTCATCGACACGGAGATTCTCCGTCCGGCGGAGATCGTCGGCGGCGGGCACAGCCTCGCGCCGCGTTTCATCAGGTTCTGTCTCGCCAAGAGCCGCCAGAACCTCGGCGTGCGGTGCATCGACGTCTACTACCTGCACAACCCCGAACAGCAGGCGAGCCGCGGTCGGCCGCGACGAGCTGCAGGGCTCGAATCCGCTCGGCGTTTTCGATTCTCGAGGACGCCGCGTCGCGCGGAGAGATCGGCGTCTACGGCTGCGCCACCTGGAACGGCCTCCGCTCGACCCCGGACGCCGCGGACCATCTCGAGCTCGGAGGAGCTGGTCGGCCTGGCGCGCGACGCGGGCGGAAAGGATCATCACTTTCGCGCGGTTCAGATGCCGATCAACCTCGCGATGCCCGAGGCGATCCGGATGCCGACGCAGACGGTGCGGGGAAAACCCCTCCCGGCGGCCGAGGCCGCGGCGGCGCTCGATCTGATGGTCGCGGGGAGCGCGACGCTGATGCAGGGCAAGCTGACCGGCGGGCTGCCCGCCGCGTTGGTCGACGCGTTCCCGTCGCTCGAGACCGACGCTCAGCGCGCGATCGCGTTCGCCCGGTCGATTCCCGGCGTCACGACGGCGCTCGTCGGGATGAAGCGCGCCGAGCACGTCGACGAGAACCTGCGCTCCGCGGCGGCGCGGGGCGCTAAGGCTTCCAGTCGGCGAGAAAGAGGTTCAACTCCCCTTCCTTGGACGAGCGCCCCGACGCCCAGACGAGCTTCGTGCCGTCCGGACTGAACATCGGAAAGCCGTCGAACTCGACGTGGTGCGTGACCTGCTCCAGCCCCGAGCCGTCGTCGTTCACAAGATACAATTCGAAATCTCGGCTCTTGGGATTCTTATAGTTGGACGAGAAGATGATCTTGCGGCCGTCGGGCGTGAAGTACGGCGCGAAGTTGGCGCCGCCCAGATTGGTGATCTGGTGCTGGTCGGACCCGTCGGCGTTCATGACCCAGATCTCCATCCGGTTGGGCCGGACGAGACGCTGGCGCAGCAACTCGCGGTACGACGTGAGCGCCGTGTCGGTCGGATGCCAGGCGCGGTACACGATCCGCTTTCCGTCGGGCGAGAAGAACGGACCGCCGTCGTAGCCGGGTTGAAAGGTGAGCCGCCTCAGATTCGTGCCGTCGACCCGCATCGTGTAGATGTCGAGATCGCCGTCCTTGAGCGACGTGAAGACGATCGTCTGTCCGTCGGGCGAGAGCGTCCCTTCGGCCGTGTAGACGCCGTAGTTCGTGAGACGCCGCAGCGACGATCCATCCGGATTGGCGACGTAGATGTCGTAGGGATCGAGACCCCACACGTAGCCCTTCGACGGATCGGGCTTCGGCGGGCACGCGGTGTCGGCGGCGTGCGTCGAGGCAAAGAAGATCCGGCGGTCTGCCGTCGAAGAAGTAGCCGCAGGTGGTCTTGCCGAACCCGGTCGAGACGCGGTGGACGCCGCTGCCGTCGACGTTCATCACGTACTGCTGGTCGCACGTGCGGCCGTCGCGCGTCGACTGGAAGATCAACCGCTGGCCGTCGCGGCTGAAATACGCCTCGGCGTTCTCGCCGCCGAACGTCAGCTGTCGTATCCTGGCGAAATGCCGCTCGCCGGGTTCAGGCGCGGGGCCGACGGAAGCGCTCGTCGCCGCGCTCATCGTCGCCGCGGCCGCAGGACCGCGCGCCGCGCCGCGAGGATGTGCACAAGAACAAACCGCCGCCGCGAAGATCGCGGCGGCGGTCGCTGTTTCGATTCGCATGCCTGAATCTATGGTTTTTTCGCCGGCGGGACAGAGCGCGCGGGCGACAACGGCTCGCCGGCGATGGCGAACAGTTCGCGCTGCGAACCGCCCTTGTCGAGCAGGTCGATCGCCTTGCGCAGCGGCGCATCGTACGGCAGGTCGCGCCGCCTCGCCGCCGAATCGCCGAACGCATAGTGGGCAACGCGCTGGTCGATGCAGGCGGCTCACGTATCGCGTCGCGCCGTCGTACGTCTTGCGGTCGACGGTGACGCCCTTCGCCTGCAGCCGAGTGTAGAACTCGTTGAGCCACGCCGGCTGCACCGTGAACGTCGGCGAAACCGACTTCGCGAGCGTCATGCTGTAGTCGTCGAGCACTGTGCGCGCGTCCTGGCTCTTGGGCGCGATCGCCTTCGCGAACTGCTGCTCCGCCGTGGTGAGCGTATCGTCCGGAACGATGACGTCGGGCGTGATGCCGCCGCCGCCGTAGACCGTTCGGCCGGCGTCGGACTTGAACGCGGGGCGGTTCTTTTTCGTCGCGTTCGTCTCGTTGGAGTCCGGCGTTTCCTCGACGAACTGTCCGTTCAGGAACTTGCGCGGACGCTGAATCGAGCGGCCGCTCGGCGTGAACCATTTGCCGGTCGTCAGCTTGAGCGCGTAGCCGCCGTCGAGGTGATCATAGACGCCCTGCACGAGACCCTTACCGAAGCTCGTCTGCCCCACGACGAGCGCGCGGTCGTGATCCTGAAGCGCGCCGGCGACGATCTCCGACGCCGACGCCGTTCGATCATCGGTCATGACGACGAGCGGAACGGTCGGCGCGAGCGGAGCGGCCTTGGCCATCTCGATCTGGATCGGGCCTTCGCGTCCCTTCACCGAGGCGAGGAGTTGTCCCTGCGGCAGGAAGGTGTTGGCGACCTTCAAACTCTGCTCGAGGATGCCGCCGGGATCGCCGCGCATGTCGAGAATGATTCCACGCACGCCCTGGTCCTCCAACCGCTTGACCGCGGCCTGCACGTTGTCGGCGGCGTTCTCGTTGAACTGCTGGAGCGGGATGTATCCGATCTTGTTGCCGAGGGTGATGGTGTAGGGAACCGCCGGCACGTTGATGATCGCGCGCGTGAACGTTCCGGTGATCGGCGTCGCGACGCCGGCACGGGCGAACGAGACCTTCACCTTCGTGCCCGGCGTGCCGGTGAGGGAATCGGAAACCTGGTTGATGGTCCATCCGCGCGTCGAGAGCGAATCGACTCTGATGATCAGGTCGCCCTCGTGCACGCCGCCGCCTTCGGCCGGCGTGTTCGGATAGACCGTCACGACGCGGACCGTCTTCGAGTCGGGATCGAACTCGATGAGCATGCCGAGTCCGCCGTACCGACCGCCGGTGCGGCTGCTGAACTGCTTGAGATCTTTCGGAGTGAGGAGCTCACTGTATGGATCGTTGAGCTCTTTGACGAGTCCGGCGGCCGCCTTTTCGTAGACGTCCGACGCGGGCAGTGTGTCGACGTAGCGGTCGTTGACCAACGTCATCACCTGATCGAGCAACTCCGCGCCCTCGCGCTGAGAGCGAGCTTGAAGCAGGAACCCGCCGGCCACCACGGGGACGAGCAATGCGCCGATGAAGGCGGCTTTTCGAATGCGAGGCATGCGTCGATTCCAGCTTAGGGTCTAGAAGGTATACTGCGCCCGGGAACCTGCCGTTGCGTGCGCGAGAAACGCGCCTACTGCTGCTCTACGGCTGGCTCTTCCGGCTGCTCGGCGGCGTTTCCGCCGTGACGGGTCCAAACCGTCTTCCAGGATAGTGCCACGCCGGACCGAAACCGCTTTTTTGTGAGGCGGAATCCGTCGGGAGAAATCGCTACGGTGTACGCCTCACCGTCGATTTCGATCTCGCGCCGGATGGTCTTGTCGAGCTTGGTGGCCATAAGTGGTGTTTCAAATGGTACACGACGAACCCCGGAATCGTTCGCGTCGACGTCCGGCTTGAGCGGTTAGCCCGGCTCTGCCCGCCTCCCCGCCAGCATATAGTCGACGAACCAGTCCCTCTGCTGTTGACGAATGACGGCCTCGCGAATCACTCCGGCCTCGCGCAGCAGGTCGTGGGCTGGCTGGAGGACTCGTTGGAGGTGGGACGGATACCGTTGTGTGAGCGGAAGTTGCTCGCGCAGGCGGTCCAGCGACACCCGCCACGTGAGGACGTCGCCGGCGCGGGCCAGCTCGATCAGGCGATAGAGGCGCCGCGCCACCGGCGAGGCGAGCGCGAGGTAACGGCCGACCGCGAGGGGGATCACATGTCGCGCTGACACGTTTTGTCGCACGACGCCGGAGATGACGACGCGAGCTTCGCCGGGCTCGGCACTCGGCGCGCCGGGAAACAGAACGAGCTGATCCCTTTCGCGCGATCGACGGCGCTCGATCGCCAACCGAAGTCAGCAGCGTGAACGTCGCATCGGTCAGCCGGTCGCCGGCGGCATCGAAGTAACTCCCCTCGGATTGCAACGTCGTTCGCTCGAGGCGAGTGAGCGCGCCGCGCAACTGCTCGTACGTGCGGCCGTCGGCCTGCCTTCCCATCGAGCGAAGGAACGCGTGCAGCGTGAAGGTGAGGACGCCGTCGGCGGGCTCGCCGGCTTCCTGGTATCGATGCATCAGCTCGACGTACACGTCCTGGTCGAACGTGCCGGGCAGGCGGTCTCCGGGCGCCGCGAGCACGCGCCATCGTCCGCCGTCTTCGGTGAGATAGGAGAGCGCCGGCTCGTCAGGAGTGTCGCTGAGGCGGAAAACCGGAAACTCCTCGAGCGAACGGTCGAGGAGCACCGTTCGCGCTGGAGTTCGGCGTTTCGCCGGAAGCGTCATCGCGCCGAGGATGCCGACGTCACGCGATGGGAACCACGAGCCCCGAGATCGCGCTCGCGCGCCCGGAGCAGAGAAAAAGGACGACGTCGGCGACCTGCTCGCGCTCGACGTACTTCGTCTTGTCGCCCATCTCGCGAACGTTCGTCGCCGTGCGAATCGACGACGGCGCGACGGCGTTGGCGCGAACGCCGTTGGGTCGCTCTTCCGCGGCGATGGCGCGCATCAGCGCGACCACGCCGCTCTTCGCGACGGCGTACGCGGACGTGCGCGCTCCGGTGGACCCCGGCAGCACGGCCTCGGACGCGAAGAACACGATCGCGCCCTTTCCGGCGCGCACCATCGGAAGAACCGCGCGGGCCGTGTTGAACGCGGTCGTCAGGTTGATCGCGATCTGACGATTCCAAACGTCGTCCGTGCTCTCGGCGACCGGACCGCTCATCGCGAATCCGCCGGCCATGTGGACGAGCGCGTGAATCGAGTCGCCGTGGTTTTCGCGGATTCGGCCGACGAGGGATTGCACCGCCGCACCGTCGGTGAGGTCGCACGGATATCCGGCGGCCAAGAGACCGTCGCGCGTCAGTTCGTTGACGCGGGCGTCGACGTGGTCCGCCGTGCGGTCGACGAGTATGAGCGAGGCGCCCTGTTCGGCGAACGCCCGCGCGACGACTTGCCCGACCTGGCCGTCCGCACCTACGCCCGTCAACAGAACCGTCGATCCGCTGAATTCCGCGCGAACTGGGTCAGGCATGGAGGCGCGTCCTCGAGTGTCGGGGGGGGGCCGGTCCCGGGGGCCTCGACTATCGGATGTCCTCGCGGCCGAGCGCCGCGCGAACGGCTTCCCGCATCGCGACGAGCGCTTCGTCGCGAGAGGCGGGCGAGTTGTCACGAACGTGGAGCTCGACGCCGTCGGCGACCGGCATTCTACGCCAGCTGGCCGGAATATCTTCTTCGCCGACAGCGCCGCCTCTGCGCGTCTCGATGGTCGCGCCGAGCGCGGCGGCCAGCGAGGTGGCGACTCGCCGCTCGAGCGCGTCGCCCGTGGCGTCTCCCATCTCTTTCTTGATCGCGTCGAGGGTCGCGCCTTCGCGCTGTCGAATCTTGATCGCGACCAGCTGGAGGAAGTGACGGTAATTGTACGTGGCGGAGGTCCCGGCACCCTCCGGCCGCGACAGCAGACCGTTCGCGATGTAGAACCGGATCGACCGAGCGCTTGGCGCGGCGCGGGCGGACGCGTTGGTCGGTCGTACGCCGGCCGCGTCGACCAGCGCGGTCACGTGCGCCGCGAGGCCCCGGGCGTTCCATGGGGCGTGGCGAGCGTGTGCGCGCAGGAGCGTGATCGGCGAATCGGCCATGAGCGCAGGCGTGTACGAGAATCAGGAGTAGGGCGGGGCGGTCGACCGACCTCGTACAATAACCCAGGTGGCGTCCCAGGTTGAGGGGACGGGCGGCGCGGGGCGACAAACGAAAGCGCGGCAGCGGGGCATGCATGCCGCTGCCCCGCTGCCGCGCCGTCTCGTGGCCGCTCAGCGCTTCTTTTTCTTGCCGCCCTTCTTGTTGCCGGCCTTCTTGGCCGCCTTTTTCGCGGCCTTCTTGGCTTTCTTCGCGCTCTTCTTGGCCGCCTTTTTCGCGCTCTTCTTGGCGACGGCTTTCTTGGCCGCCTTCTTCGCCGGCTTTGCGGCGGCCTTCGCGACCGGTTTCGGAGCGGTCTTCACCGGAGCGGCGGCTTCACCGGGCGGCGGCCTTCACCGGGCGGCGGCCTTCGCCGGGGCGGCGGCCTTCACCGGGGCGGCGGCCTTCGCCGGCGGCTTCGCGGCGGCCTTCACCGGCGGCGGCCTTTCACCGGCGGCCTTCACCGCGGCTTCGCGCCGGGCGCGGTCGCGGCGGCCGGACGGGCGCGCGGCGGTTTCGCGGCGCCGAAGACGTCAGCCTCCTCGTCCTCCTCGACCACCTCGACCACCGTTTCCTCGTCGTCGTCGTCGACGTCGTCGGTGCTGTCCCACAGGTCGTCGCTTTCGTCCTTGTGGGTCATCCAGCCGCCGTCTTCCTCGTCGTCGTCGTCGTACGACGCGCTGCCTCCTCCTCCGCCGCCGCCACCACCGTATCCCAGATCGTCGACGTCGTCGTCGCGATCGGAGAACTGGTAGTTCCCGCGCACCTCGTCATCCAACGGCATGCACGCCTCCTGAGAGGTTATTGTGATCAGAGAATTGGAATGACGGCCCGCTGCTGCGATCAAGGCCGCGCGACCCGAGCCCTACGAATCGGCTCGTCGCAACGCCTTAGTATACCTGACCGGCGGCCGCGTCAAGGAGACGCGCGGCGGCGGCACGACGGCGCGGAGCGCCGACCGGGCTAGTCGACGAACTCGATCGCGACCGGTTTCGGCGATGATCCCCGCCTCGACGCCGCGCTGCAGGAACTGTTGGACGGCGCGACGACCGGCCTCGCCGTAGTCCAGCGTCCAGTCGTTCACGTACATGCCCACGAAGGCGTCCGCCTTCGAGCGGTCGAGGCCGCGGGCGTACTGCATCGAGTGGTCGAGCGCCGCCGCCCGATGCTCCAATCCATACGCGATGCTGTCGCGAAGATGCCGTGAAATCTTGCGAGTCAGATCGTCGCCGAGGTCCTTTCGGACCACGTTGCCGCCAAGGGGAAGCGGCAATCCGGTCTCGCCGAACCACCACTCCCCAAGGTCCTGGATCAAGTGGAGGCCGCGGTCCGCGAACGTGAGCTGTCCCTCGTGGATCAACAGGCCGAGGTCCACCGACGCCGTCGGCGACCGCGTCTTCGATCTGGTCGAAGGGAGTGACCACGGGCTCGAACACCGGCTCGAACAGCCGCAACGCCAGGTACGCGCTGGTCATCAGCCCCGGAACCGCGATCCGCTTGCCGCGAACGTCGGCTCTGGAAAGCGGCGATCGCGCGACGAGGCGAGGGCCGTAGCGATCGCCCATCGAGGCGCCGTGCGGCAACAGCGCGTAAGAGTCGGCGAGATACGCGTACGCGTGGATCGAAACCGCCGTGACCTCGAGCTCGCCGCGCATCGCGCGCTGGTTGAGCGTCTCGATGTCCTGCAGTTGGTGGACGTAGGTGAGTCCTTCCGTATCGATCTTCCCCGACGCCAACGCGTAGAACATGAAGGCGTCGTCGGAATCCGGGCTGTGGGCGACGTGGATGGTCGTGGTCATGGCCGTTTGGCGTCGAGCGCGATGGTGATGTCGTTTTCGTGCGTCGTGTACTCGGCGAGTTGCTTCGCGCGCTCCGCGGGTGCCGCGGCGACGAGCTGGTCGTGGAAGCTGCGCTCCGCCGCGACGTCTTTTCTCATGCGCGCCGCGTTGCCGGCGAGGATGAGGCCCAGCAGATGGTTCGGATGCTGCGCCAGGATGGTATCCGCCTGCGCGCGCGCGGTCGCTGAATCGCCGGCGACGGCGGCGATGCGTCCGAGGTCGTAGCGCTGATCGAGATTCAGCTTGCCGAGCATCTCGTAGGCCTGCATGGCCATGGGCGCGAACAGCTGCACGCTGTCGGCGCGCCCGCGCTCGTGCAGGCTCATCACACGATCGTAGAGGCGGGCCGCCGCATCCTCGGGCGTCATGCTCGACAGATCCGGCGGTTGGCCGGCCGCGGCCCCGCCCGTGCTTGCGGCCGCCGTCTGCGTCTGCGCCGCGTCGTCGCCCGCGCTTCGCCCGAAACGTTGCCCGGCGACGAGCGCGATCAACGCGACCAGCGCGATCGCGGCGACTCCCCACGGCAAGGCCGACGAGAAGCTTCGCTCGTCGCGGGCCGCCTCGCCGGCCGGGGTGCCGCACCGATGGCAGAACTTCGCGCCCGGCGTGAGCTGCGCGCCGCACGACGAGCAGGCCACGGCGACGAGGGCGGCGCCGCAAGTTGAGCAGAACCTCCCGCTCGCCGCGGCGCCGCACGACGGACAGGTCTGTGCGGCCGGCGGTGCCGGGGTAATGGGAGGGGGAGACCTGATCCATTCGATAAAGCTACACGACTGTTCGGGTGCCTCGCGATTCCGACTTACAATCACATTCGCGTTGGTTTAGCGTTGAGCCGAGTTTCAGCGCCTGCGCCCACCCACCGCCGAAGTCGCGAGGACGATCCGACGCCGCACTCCCGCTCACTCACGCCCGATACCGCCGGCGCGTCGATCAACGACATCCTCGAGCTGACGGAAAAGCTGGGCGTGCGCTTCATGCGCCTCCAGTTCACGGACATCCTCGGCATCAACAAGAACGTCGAGATTCCGTCGTCGCAGTTCGAGAAGGCGCTGGCGGGCGACATCATGTTCGACGGCTCGTCGATCGAGGGGTTCGTGCGGATCGAGGAGTCCGACATGCTCCTCGCGCCGGACCTCGACACGTTCCTCGTCTACCCGTGGGGCGAGAAGGACAAGCGGATCTGCCGGCTGATCTGCGACATCCACAGCCCGAGCGGCGAGCCGTTCGCGGGAGATCCGCGAGGGCGGCTCAAGGCCGTGCTGCGAAAGGCCAAAGCGATGGGCTTCACCATGAACGCGGGGATGGAAGCCGAGTTCTTTCTCTTCCGGCCGGACGCGTCGGGCGAAGCGACGACGACGACGCATGACGTCGGCGGCTACTTCGACCTGGCGCCGACCGACCTCGGCGAAGACGCCCGCCGCGCGATGGTGGACACGCTGGAACAGATGGGCTTCGAGGTCGAGGCCGCGCACCACGAGGTGGCGCACGGACAGCACGAGATCGACTTCCGCTACGCCGACGCCCTCAAGACCGCGGACAACATCGCGACGTTCCGTTTCGTGGTGAAGCACGTGGCGACGCAGTTCGGGCTGCTCGCGTCGTTCATGCCGAAGCCGATCTTCGGGCAGAACGGCAGCGGGATGCACACGCACCAGTCGCTGTTTCGCGGCGGCACGAACGCGTTCTGGGACGAGGACGCGGAGTGGCAGCTGTCGAAGACCGCGTTGCACTACATCGGCGGGCTGCTGCGACACGCGCGCGGGATGTGCGCGATCACCAATCCGCTCGTCAATTCGTACAAGCGACTCGTGCCCGGATACGAAGCGCCGGTGAACGTGGCGTGGTCGATGCGCAACCGGTCGCCGTTGATCCGCGTTCCGGATCGGCGCGAGGCGGGCACGCGCGTCGAGCTGCGGATGCCGGACCCGTCGGCCAACCCGTATCTCGCGCTCGCCGTGATGCTGGCGGCGGGCCTCGACGGGGTCGAGACCGAGGCCGACCATCGCGAGCCGGTGAACGAGAACATCTGGGAGATGAGCTTTCGCGAGAAGCGCCGGCTGCGGATCGACGATCTGCCGCACGATCTCAACGAGGCGCTCGACGAGCTCGAGAAGGACGACGTCATCGCGGACGCGCTGGGCAAGCACATTGCGTCGCACTTCGTCGCCGCGAAGCGTCAGGAGTGGCGAGAGTACATCACTCAGGTGAGCGCGTGGGAACTGGAGAGCTATCTCGCCAAGTACTGAGCGGCGCGGTGCGCGACGCGCGCGCCGAAGACGCCGAGGCGATGTCGCGGCTGTGCGACCAACTCGGCTACCCGGCGCAGGCGGGCGCGATGCCGCAGCGGCTCGTTCGCTTGCAGCGGATCCGAACGCGCGCGCGCTCGTCGCCGACGCGGGGGAAGGCCCGGTCGGTTTGGCCACGGTCCACCTTCGCCACACGATCAACCACGAAGCGCCGATCGCGCAGCTCACGCTTCTCGTCGTCGACGAATCGCAGCGTTCACGGGGCGTCGGGCGTGCGTTGGTCGAGGAGGCGGAGCGATGGGCGCACGCGCAGGGATGCCATCGCATCGTCGTGACGACGACGCTCCAGCGGACCGGCGCGCACGCGTTCTACGAGCGGATCGGCTACCGCCACACCGGGCGGCGCTACGGAAAGGACTTCGACTAAGGAGGACGAGTGTTCTCGGCGTCGTCGCGCGTTTCGCTGATCGCCCTCGCGGCACTCGGCATTGCGGCGGCTCCTGTCAACGCGCCGCCGACGTACGAAGTCTACGCGGTTCGCTACGCGACGCTGCCGCGCTTCCGCGTCTCGGGGTTGATCGCCGGCGCCGACACGAGCCGGCGCATGGACCTCGCGATGATGGTGTGGGTGATCAAGGGCGGCGGGCGCACGATCCTCGTCGACGCCGGATTCCATCGCGCCGACCTCGTGAACCGCTGGCACCCGACGGATTTCGTTCCGCCGAGTGAGGCGATCGGCAGGCTCGGCATCAAACCCGAAGACGTGACGGACGTGATCGTCAGCCACGTCCACTGGGATCATCTGGACGGAATCGATCTGTTCCCGCGCGCGAAGGTCTGGATTCAGCGCGAGGAATTCGAGCACCATCTCGACTCGTCGGGCGTCGTGAAAGATCGGGCGATCGACGCCGGCGACGCGAAAATCCTCGCCGGCATCGCCCACGAGGGGCGCGTGATGCTCGTCGACGGCGACGGGAAGGAAATCATTCCGGGAATCACCGTGTACACGGGCGGCAAGCACACGTTCGCGTCGCAGTTCGCGACCGTGAACACCGCGGCGGGCACCGTCGTGCTCGCGTCGGACAACGCCTACCTCTACGAGAACTTCGCGAAGCACGTCCCGATCGCGCAGACGCTCGACTCGGCGTCGAATCTTCGGACGCAGGCGCGCATGCTGAGCCTCGCGTCGGACCCGCGGCTGATCGTGCCGGGACACGATCCGGAGGTGTTCGTGCGTTTTCCGACGCCCGGGAACGGAGTCGCGCTGATCCGCTGAGCGGGTCAGGCCGGAATGTGATGGGTCGCGTGGTTCGGCCGCTGCTCGGCCGGGCGCGGCGCGTGCTGGTGCTCGGCGTGGCCGAGGTTGAAGGCGGTGCTGAGCAGCGCGATGTGCGAGAACGCCTGCGGAAAGTTGCTCACCTGCCGCTCGAGACGCGGGTCGTATTCCTCGGAGAGCAGGCCAAGGTCGTTGCGCAGCGAGAGGAGTCGCTCGAAGAGGCGCAACGCGTCGTCTCGGCGGCCGAGCAGCACGTAGTTGTCGGCGAGCCAGAAGCTGCAGGCGAGAAACGCGCCTTCGCCCGCGGGAAGTCCGTCGTCGGTGTGCTCGCTGTCGTAGCGCAGGACGAGGCCGTCGACGAAGAGATGCTTCTCGACGAACGCGACCGTGCCCGCGACGCGCGGGTCGTCGGCGGGGAGAAAGCCGACGAGCGGGATGACGAGCGTCGCCGCGTCGGCGATGCGCGATTGATACGACTGGACGAACGCGCCGATCGACTCGTCGTAGGCGCGGCGGCAGACTTCCTCGTGGATCGCGTCGCGAAGCGATCGCCACCGGTCGAGCGGCCCATCGAGGTTGAATTGCTCGGCGCTCTTGATGGCGCGGTCGAACGCGACCCACGCCATGACCTTGGAATGCGTGAAATCCTGCGGCGCGCCGCGCGTTTCCCAGATTCCCTGGTCGGGGCGCTGCCACATCTTCTCGAGTTGGCCGAGCAACGCCTTCTCGAAGGCCCAGGCCTCGGGAGTCTCGGGGAGTCCGCCGCGCCGCGCCTGGTGGAGAGCGTCCATCACCTCGCCGTAGACGTCGAGCTGAAGCTGTTGGTGGGCGGCGTTGCCGACGCGGACGGGTTTCGAGTTCTCATATCCCGGCAGCCAGGGGACTTCCCATTCGTGGAGCATGCGTTCGCCGCTCAGCCCGTACATGATCTGCACGCGGTCGGGGCTTCCCGCCGCGGCGCGGAGCAGCCAGTCGCGCCAGGCCGCCGCCTCGCGGAAGTAGCCGGCATCCATGAGCGCGAGCAGGGTCAGCGTCGCGTCGCGCAGCCAGCAGTAGCGATAGTCCCAGTTGCGCACGCCGCCGATCTGCTCGGGCAGCGACATCGTCGGAGCGGCGACGATTCCACCGGTGGGTCGGTAGGTGAGCGCCTTGAGCGTGAGGACGGATCGGATGACCGCATCGCGCCACTCTCCGGTGTACTGGCACTCGGCGGCCCACGTCGTCCAGAAGCGCTCTGTGAAGTCGAGCGCGTGATCGGGATCGACCGGCTTGGGCGGCGAAAGGTGCGACGGGCCCCAGGTCATGACGAACGACACCCGCTCGCCCTCGGAAACCGTGAAGTCGGCGACCGTGGTGAGGCCTTCGCCGCGCACCGGAACCTGTGACTTGATGATGATCATGTCGGGCCCGGCGATCGCGCGCAGCGTTCCGTCCTCGAGCCGACTCACCCACGGCACGATGGATCCGTAGCCGAAGCGGAGGATGATCTGCGTCTTCATGGCGACGGAGCCGCGCAATCCGACCACTGTGCGCACGACGTTCGACTCGCCGTCGCGGAGCGGCATGAAGTCGACGACCATGACCGCGCCGTCGCTGGTCTCGAAGGTCGTCTCGAGGATCATGGTGGAATCGCGATAGCGGCGCGCGACCTTCGCGCTCGCGTCGGCGGGCGCGAGCAGCCAGCGTCCGTGGTCGGGGCCGCCAAGGAGCGCGGCGAAGCAGGCGTGCGAATCGAAGCGTGGCCAGCACAGCCAATCGATCGATCCGTCGCGCGAAACGAGCGCGGCGGTCTCGCAGTCACCGATGAGCGCGTAATCCTCGATTCTGGCGGGCATTCTAGGGGGTTGCCATTGCATGCCGTCGAGACTGTAGATGAATTCGTGCCATGACGGCCACGTTCATCGAGACGAGCCGAGCAATCGCGCTCGCTAGTTCGAGCACACCGGGGCGCGACCGCCGCGGCCCGCGGTCGCGGGCTGTGAGAGCGGAGCGCCACGCGGCCAGACGTTGTCGCTCGGATCGCGGTCGGGGAAGCGACAGTGGGGATCGAGCACGATCTTGGCGATCTTGCGAGGGCCGAAGTCGAGCTGGGCGTCGAACGTCTTGCCGCCGCTGAACCAGACGTCGACCGGATAGCTGACGATGGCGGTGTCGCCCGTGATGACGGCGTTGCTCATCGCGTGAATCGCGCCGGCACCCGGGCGCGAACTCGACCTTGAGAACCACGGGGGCGGGCATCTGCCCGTCCTGGCGAACGGTCACGGTCGTGCGCGAACCGTTCGTCGTCACGCGCTGAATCGATTCGTCGACCGACTCGGTGGTGAACAGCCAGTAGTACCAGAACCAGCCGAGGTCCTTGTGGAGCGCGTTGCTCATGAAGAACGCGTAGTCCCAAGGCGACGGGTGCTTGAAGCGCCACGCCTTCGCGTATTCGCTGTGCGCGCGCCAGACCGCGGTGTCGCCGACGATCCCGCCGAGCATGGAGAGCATGAGCGGCGTCTTGCTGTAGGCCTGGAAGGAATACAGCGGACCGCCGTAGTTGGCGTCCCACATCAGCGGCGCCTCGTGTTCGTCGCCGCTCGTGCGGCCGTAGGATTGTCCGTACCCGTCGAGATTGGGCGGCGCGATGCTCGTTGTCGGCGGCCGAGAGAATGTTCATGTACTGGTTGAACCCCTCGTCCATCCAGCCGTACCACGTCTCGTTGCCGCTCACGGTCATCGGCCACCATTGGTGGCCGGTCTCGTGGTCGGCGGGTCCGTCGTTCGACATGACGAGCATGGGGTACTCCATGCCGTTGTCGGGGCCGTCGACCATTGTGTGCTGCGGGAAGGGGTCGGACATCCACAACTTCGAATAAAACTCCAATGCATGACGCAGGATCCGGCCGGCGTCGGCGTAGGAGGCGGCGTGGCCGGGGAGGTAGTAGAAGTTGACGGGAATCGCGCCGCGTCCGGGGATCGTGGCGCGCGTCGCCTGCCAGACGAACTGTTTGGCGGTGGCCCAGGCGAAATCGTTCACGGTGTCGGCGACGAAGTGCCAGATGAGCCGGTCGCCAGCGGCGGTTGCCTGACCCGGGCCGATCTCCGTCGGTCCGACGATTGTGCGCGTGGAGTCGGATTCGAGCACGTGCGCGAGGCGTTCGCGCGCCGCGGGCGTGAGCACCTGGTCCGGATTCTCGAGCACGCCTGTTGCGCCGACGATCCAGCCCGCGGGCAGGTCGAGGCTCACGTCGAAGCGGCCGAAGTTGTTGTAAAACTCTGAAGGCCCGAGATATGGGTCGGTGTCCCAGCCGCGCAAGTCGTCGTACACGGCGACGCGCGGATACCACTGGGCGACCTGGTACAGCGTGTCGCCCCAGCGGAAGGTCATGCGGTGCCCCTGGCCGGGACCGCCGGCGAGCTTGTAGTGCCACTCGACGTCGAGCGTCGCGTCCGACTTGGGCGCGATCGGGGAAGGGAGGACGATGCGCGCCGACGTCGTGTGAATGCCGACGGCGACGGGTTCGGTGGGCGCCGCGCCGCCGCCGCGTCCCCCGCGTCCTCCCCTGCCGAAGGCGGGCGCGTTGAGGTCCACGGGCCGGCCGTTGAAGGCCAGTTTCGTAATGACGAACCCCTCGGTGTTCTCGGCCGGCACCGACGCGCCGCGCGGGACGTCGCCCCGGAAGATGTTCTGGTCGAGGCGCATCTGGATCGACGAGAGCGCGGAATCGCTGGCGTTGTGCAGCTTGATCGTCTCGCGGCCGGAGAGCGTCGACGTTTCCGCATCGAGGCGCGCCGCGATGGTGTAGTCCATCCACGTCTGCCAGTAGTTCCGCCCGGGCCGGCCGGTCGAATCGCGCGTGCCTTCGGCGAAGGCACGGCGGATCATGTTGGTGAGCGGAATGTCGCGACGAATCGCGCGCTCGGGCGCGCGGCGGCGTGCTCTGCGCGCGGAGCGAGAGTGTCGGGCTACAGACGGCCAACGCCGCGAACGCGGCGAACGCACGGCGAATCATCGCGGCTCCTGTCGAGGTCGAAACGCGCGGCCGGCCCGAGCGGCCTACGGGGCGTCGGGCGTCACGCGCGGACTTCCGGCCTGCTTCGGTCCCAGCTCGTACTCCTTCGGCGGTTCGGCGCCGAGGAGATTCTTGACGAAGTAGTCCCAGCGGCGGCGCGTCATGTAGTTGGATTCGGCGCCGTAGCCGTGCGGCTGGTTGGGAAGCATGAGCAGATCGAAATCCCTGTTCGCCTTGATGAGCGCGTCGACGACGAGGAGCGTGTTGTTCGGCGGCACGTTGTTGTCGAGCGTGCCGTGCGCGAGCAGCAGCTTGCCCTTGAGGTTCTTGGCGAGGTTCTGGTTCGCCGCGGCGTCGTAGTTGTGGCCGTCGTCGAGCCCCTCGTACCGCTCGCCCCAGTCGTCCTCGTAGACGCGGTTGTCGTGGTTTCCGGATTCGGAAATACCGACTTTGAAAAAGTCGGGATAGCGGAACATCGCGTCGGCTGTGGCGAAGCCGCCGCCCGAGTGGCCGTAGATGCCGGCCTTGTCGATGTCGATCCACCGGTAGCGCTGCGCGAGCTCGCGCATGCCGGCCACCTGATCGGGGAGCGTGTTGTCGCCCATGTTGGCGTAGTAGGCGTCGTGAAACGCCTTGGAGCGCCACGGCGTCCCCATGCCGTCGATCTCGACGACGACGAAGCCGAGATCGGCGAGCGCCTGCGCGTCGCCGCGCGCCGGGTTGAAGGTGCGGCCGCCGACCGAACCGGTCTGCGGCCCGGGGTAGATGTGGTTGATGATCGGATACTTCTCTGGCCGAGTCGAGGTTGGTCGGCGTGTACATCAAGCCGTAGATGTCCGTCTTCGCCGTCGCGCGCTTTGACGGTGATCGGCACGGGCGGCTTCCAGCCCGCGGCGACGAGGCGCGAGATGTCGGCTTTCTCGACGGTGACGAGGAGCTTGCCGTCGAGATCGCGCACGACGGCCGTCTGCGGCGTCGTCGGCGTGGAGTACGTGTCGAACAGGTATTTGTTCGTTCGGCGAGAGCGACGCGTCGTGGTCGGCGTTCTCCGGCGTGAGCAGCGTGAGCCCTTTGCCGTCCATGCCGATCTTGTAGAAATGGCTGAAGTACGGATCGCGCCCCGCCTCTTTGCCGACGCCGATGAAATAGAGCTCGCGCTTCGGTTGGTCGATGTGCACGAGCTGTGTCACGTTGCCGGCGCCGGTCGTGATCTGATGCTCGAGCTGGCCGGTCGTGAGGTTGTACAAGTAGAGCTGGCCCCAGTTGTCGCGCTCGGAGAACCAGATCACCTCGTTCGACGCCGGGAGCACGTGCCAGTTGACGCGGCCGTTGCCGGACTCGAACTGCGTCTTCGACCGTCTCCTCGAGCACGTCGCGAATCGCGCCGGTGTTGGCGTCGGCGATTCGCAACGCTTCGTGCTTGTGGTCGCGCGACGTCGACACGAACGCGAGGTGCGAGCCGTCCGGATACCATTCGACGTCGGACCACGAACCGCCGCGGCAGGCGATGTCGTCGCAGAGTGTGGAGCGGTGCTGGTCGGCGGGCATCTGCAGGCGAACCATGCGCGGCGCGGCGCCGCTCAGGTCGATGATCACGCGGTGGATCATCGTGACGACGCTGTCGCCGGGCAGCGGATACTTGAAGGTGCGCAGCTCCGGGTGGCCGACCTTGGTGCTCACCAAGTACAGCTCGCCGACGTTGCGCTGGTCCTGCTGGAACGTGGCGATCTTCTTGGAGTCGGGCGACCAGAGGAGAATCGCGCGATCGCTGTTCTGCCAGCCGGCGTTGTCGGTCGCGTAGCCGAAGTCCTTCACGCCGTCGGTGGTGAGCTGCGTCTCCTTGCCGGTGGCGACGTCGCGCACCCAGAGATTCCAATCGCGAATGAACGCGCCGGTCTTTCCGTCAGGCGACATCGTCTCCGGCGCGCGGCCGCCGCGTCCTCCTCCACGACCGCCTCCGCGTCCGCCGAGGCCACCGCGTCCGCCGCGGCCGGCGCCGCTGTCCGGCGGAAAGTCGATGCCGCAGTGGTTGGGCTCGTTGTCGCAACGCGTGCGCGTGCCTTTGGCCGGATCGACGAGAATCGTCTCGCTGCCGGTTGGCGTCACGTCGCGAAACCAGAACCGCTCGTCCGGGAGCCAGGTCGGACTGACCGCGGTTCCGAAGACGAGCGGCGTCACGTTGTAGCTCATGGACCGTTCCGCTCGCGCGTAGTCGGCGGCGGTTACGGCGCGCTGCTGCGCCGTTAGCGGCAGGAGGAGGGGGGCCGATGCGGCGGCAAGAACCGCCGACACGGCAAGAAAACGGGTTTGCATGGATCCTCGACGGAGTTTCAACTCGCGCTGAAATTGCCGTCGGGGTGACCGGCGGGCAACCGGCCCGCCGGTCAGCCGCCGCGATCAGTGTACGACGACGCTCACTGATCCCGCGATCTGGACGCCGGTGGTAAGCGAGCCCGTGAGGTCGAGCTCAGTGCTGGAAGGCGTGAGCACGCCGGCGTCGATGAGTGCGCGCCGGGTGAAGTTCAGGATCAACGCGTTTCCGTGCAGCTCGGACTGGAAGCCGCCGCCCTTCGGCGTGACGCCGACTGTGCCGAGTCTGATCGATGAGACGTCGACCAACGAAACGTCGACTCCGTTGCCGGCGGTAAGCGTGAGCGCCACGTTCCCGTTGCCGTTCCCGTTCAGATTGATCGTCGGCGACTCGATGCTCGTGGGAACGGGCCGTCGAGCGACGTTCACGGTCAGCGAATTCGCGACTCCGGTGGCGCCGTCCTTGTCGGTGACGGACAGCGTGACCGTGAAGCTGCCGAGCGCGAGGAAGGTGGACGATCCGGTGATCGCCGCGCCGGACGCGTTCAGCGTGGCGGGTGTCGTCGTGCCGTTCCCCCAATCGATGAGCGAGTGCCACGCGGCGTCGCTCCCCGGGTCGGTGAAGCTGCCCGACACACCGACGGCGTCGCCGGAGAGGATCGACGTCGGGGTCGTCGCGGCAAAGGTGACGGTGGGCGTGACGTTGGCGACGGTCACGGTCTGCATCGAACTTCTTTTCCCAGCCGAAGGCGTCGGCCACGGTAAGCGTCGCGGTGAACGATCCGTTGTCGTGGAAGACGTGGTACGCGACCTTGCCCGAAGTCTCGGCCGCCGTCGCTGAAGTGCCAGGTATAGGTGAGCGCCTCGGTGCGTCCGAGATCGGCGCGCCCGAGGTCCGGATCGGTGCTCGCCGACGCGTCGAACTTGAGCGACGAACCCTCGTTCGGGGTTCCGGTCATCGAGTAGCTGGCCACCGGCGGACGATCACCCGCTTCAACGGCGTCCTGGTACGACGTCTGGAGCAAAGACAGGAAGTCGTAGCCGGTAGCGGCCTCGATCTTGTCGATCGTCGTGAGGTACTTCTGCCACGGATCGTTCCGAACGCCGGCGACGTTGGGCATGTTGACGGCGAGCACGGTGAGTCCGGCGAGGTCGTCCCACGTCTGGATGTCGGTGAGCTTGAACGGCACGCCACCGATGCGCGGGCCGATGATGGCGATTTTCCAGGTACTGTCGGGGACCGCGACCTTCCCCTCGTTCTTCAAGAACGTGAGTCCGTGCGTCTTGCTGTACAGCGGACCGGTGATGATGTAGACGGCGCGGCCCTTTTCGGCCGAATCGCCGACGAAGTCTTCGAACTGCGCCCAGACGCCCTGATTCAGGTCCGCCTGCTGCGGCACGACGTTCGTCAGATAGAAGGTCGTCGCGTTTTCGACGTTCGCCGTGGTGCGATCGGCGGAGCGGGTCATGTGACCTCGATCGAAACCGCCGTTTGTGTAGTCGGAAGTGAAGATCTGCTTGTCACCCGGCAGATTCGGGTCGGCCGTGAAGCAGTTGCATCGGTCCTGGGGTCCGAATTGCCGACTGTCGAGCTCATACGAGACCCAGTTCGGAGTGCCGCGCGATTCGTTGTACGAGACGACGTACTGGTTTCGCGAGATCAGCAGGTCGTTCGGATTCGAGTTGCTCGCGGGAGTCGGGTCTCCGAACTCGTCGTTCTTCGCGTAGATCGAAGCCGGCGAACTGACCGGAACCTCGACGGGAATGGACGTCGACAACCCGGTGGTGAAGATGTCGGGCGTGCCGCCGCCGACCGGCGTCGCGGTGATCTTGAACCTCGGCCTGGTCCCGGGAATTGCCGGCGGGGCGACTGCGTTGACGATGAATCCGCTCGGGAGCGCGATCACCGTGGCGATCGTCGGATCGAGCGCCTCGACGGTGAAATTGGCCGGCACGATCGTGCCGCCGTTCGAGACCCGGGCGGTGAGGAACATCTGCGCTTGAAACCCCGGGGGCATGCTGTCCGCGGAATAGCTGACGTCGATGAAGTGGATCTCCGGCGTCGTCACGGTGACCTGGACGCTCGCCATCACAGTGATGGCGTTGTCGGTCGCTGTCGCGGTGATCGTGACGGGATTCGGATCGGCGACAACGCCCGTCACCTTGCCCGTCTGATCGACGCTCGCGACGGCGCCATTGCTCGACGCCCAACTCACGGTCGCCGTGGGAACTGTCTGATTGTTGGCGTCCTGCGGGTTCGCTACGAGGGTCGTCGTGCTCCCCGCGGTAAGTGTGACGCTCGCCGGACCGCCAATCGAGACGTGATCAAGCGGTCCGAGGGGCAGCTGCCCGGGACACACGTGGACCGGCGCCGCGCTGTTGCGGGGGGTGAGGGGCTGGGTAACCTCTCGTGAAATCGGCGCTCGGACTCGCGGTGTACGCACAGCCGCCGTCGTTTCGAGTATCCGAGGTCGTGGCGGAGAGACCAGGCGCTGCTTGGCGTTCGGGGCCGGCGGGGCAGTTGCCCGCCCCGTAGCTGACCAAATCGAGAGCCGTCGGGCAAGAGCCGGTGCAGCGCCGTTGAGACTGAACGAGCGCCACCTTTGCCGTCTGTTGCCGACATTGCGATGCCCTACCAGCGCCGATTGCGTCGGGCGTGGGGAGAGGCGTGGCGTTCGCGTTGGCGCCCGCCTGCTCCTGCACCAGATAGTAGGCGCCCGGCTGGATCGTCCCCGACAGGTTCGTCACCTGCCAAGTGGTGCCTGTCCGCCGACGCGTACTGCACGCTCCATCCAGCAACCGAAACCGCGACGCCACCGGGATTGAACAGCTCGATGAAGTCGTTCTTCAGCGTCGCGCCGGAGTTGCCGCCACCGCCGTAGATCTGGCTGATGACGATCGACGGCCGCGTGGCCGACTCGTCCAGGCGCGCCGCGCCAGGCCTGATCCTCGACGGCGCGATGGGGTTTTCCGAACAGGAGAACAGGCTGAAGCCAACAACTAGTAAAGCGATTGTATGACTCGCGGCTCGACGTCGCATCTCGGTCTCGATCCCTCATATGAATTGGGAGCAGTATTCGGCCGCGAATCTGCGTCGACCCGAGGTCCGGCGGCGTGAACCTACGCGAATCGCCGAGTTCGACAATGTCCGAGGGCAACGGGAACGCTTCGACCGGGTAACATTCGACCATGTCCAACACCCACCCATCCATCCGCATCGCTACGGCCGCGCTCGTTTCCCTGGCCGCCATCGCGCCGTTGGGCGCACAGCAAGCCAAAACCCAGACAGGCCTCGCGGCCGCGCCGCCGGCATCCTCGCCCCTGCCCACCGATCCGAAGGTCAGGGTCGGGACGCTGCCGAACGGCATCCGCTACTACATCCGCGTCAATCACAAGCCCGAGAAGCGCGCCGAGCTGCGGCTCGTCGAAAACGCCGGCTCGGTGCTCGAGAACGAGAACCAACTCGGCCTCGCGCACTTCGTCGAGCACATGGCGTTCAACGGGACGACGCATTTCAACCACAACGATCTCGTGAAGTACCTGCAGTCCATAGGTGTACGCTTCGGCGCGGACCTCAACGCCTACACGAGCTTCGACGAGACCGTCTACATCCTGCCGATTCCGACCGACACGGCGCGCATCGTGGACCAGGCGTTCACGATCCTCGAGGACTGGGCGCGCGGGCAGCTGTTCGACTCGAGCGAAGTCGCGGACGAGCGCAACGTCGTGCGAGAGGAGTGGCGGCTCGGGAAAGGGGCGAGCGATCGCATGCTGCACCAGTGGCTGCCGATCGCGCTGCGCGGATCGCTCTACGCCGAGCGTCTACCGATCGGCAACGAGCAGAGCATCATGACGGCGACGCCGGCGCGCGTCCGGTCGTTCTACAAGACGTGGTATCGGCCGGACCTTCAGGCCGTGATCGCGGTCGGCGACTTCGATCCCGCGGCGATCGAGGCGGAGATCAAGAAGCACTTCGCCGGAATTCCCAAGGCGGTGAATCCGACGCAAGCGGCCGACGATCACCGTGCCGCCCAACAAGGAACCGCTGATCGCCGTCGCGTCGGACAAGGAGGCGCAGGGCTCGGACGTGAGCCTCATGTTCAAGCTGCCGCTCGAGAAGACGAAGACGGTCGGCGACTACCGCCGCGACCTGATGGAGCGGCTCTATCTCTCGATGTTGAACGCGCGGCTCGAGGAGATTTCGCAGAAGCCGGACGCGCCGTTCCTCGGCGCCGACGCGTCGAAGGGTTCGTTCATCGGGCGCGAGAGCGACGCGTTCACGCTTTCGGCGAACGTCAAGAACGGAACGATCGACAAGGGGCTCGAGGCGCTTCTGCTCGAGGCCAAGCGCGTCGACCAGTTCGGATTCCTGCAGAGCGAGCTGGATCGCGCGAAGCAGAACATGCTGCGCGGCTACGAGCGAGCCTACGCCGAGCGTGACAAGACGCAGTCCGGCTCGTACGTGCAGGAGTACATCGACAACTACCTGAACGGCGAGCCGTTCCCCGGCGTCGAGTACGAGTACAAGCTCGTGCAGCAGCTCGTGCCGACGATCACGCTCGCGGAAGTGAACAAGATGGCGAGCGCGTGGATCACGGACGAGAATCGCGTGATCATCGCCGAATCGCCGGCGAAGGACAGCGTGAAGGTGCCGACCGCCGCGGAGCTGAAGGCGGTGTTCGAGCGCGCGGGAAGACGCCGGTCGTGGCGTACACGGAGAACCTGTCGGGCGCGGCGCTGGTGGCGAGCGACCCCGCGCCCGGCAAGATCGTGGCGACGAAGACGATTCCAGCGGTGGGCGTCACCGACTGGACGCTGTCCAACGGCGCGCACGTGCTGGTGAAGCCGACCGACTTCAAGGACGACGAAGTGTTGTTCAGCGCGTCGGCGATGGGCGGTTCGTCGCTCGCGTCCGATCCAGACTACATCTCGGCGGCGTTCGCGTCGAGCGTGGTCGGCCTGAGCGGCATCGGCGACTTCAGCGCGGTCGATCTCGGGAAGAAGCTCGCCGGCAAGGCCGCGGGCGTCAGCCCGTCGATCAGCGAAACGGGCGAAGCGCTGAGCGGCCACGCGTCGCCGAAGGACCTCGAGACGCTTTTCCAGCTCGCGTACCTCGACTTCACGGCGCCGCGGCTGGACACGTCGGCATTCGCCGCGTGGAAGAATCAGGCGGCGGCCTTCTTCGCCGACAAGGGGAACGATCCCGACCAGGTGTTCGGCGACACGGTGAGCTGGACGATGGCGCAGCACAATTTCCGCGCGCGTCCCCTGACGGCGCCGGTCTTCGGCGAGCTCGATCCGCACAAGTCGTTGACGTTCTACAAGGACCGGTTCGCGGACGCGAGCAACTTCACCTTCCTGTTCGTCGGCAACGTCGACACCGTGACGCTCAAGCCGCTCGTCGAGAAGTACATCGCGTCGCTGCCGTCGACGCACAAGGACGAGACGTTCCGCGACAACGGCGGATCGCCGCCGAAAGGCATCGTCGAGAAGGTCGTGCGCAAGGGCGTCGAGCCGAAGGCGAACACGCTCATCGAGTTCACGGGCGCGTGCACGTACACGCCCGAGACCCGCTTCGCGTTCCGCGCGCTGGTCGAGTATTTCCGCATCAAGCTGGACGAGACGCTGCGCGAGAAGCTGGGCGGAACGTACAGCCCGAGCTTCGGCGGAGGCTGCGGCCGCATCCCGCGCCAGGAGTACGACCTGACCGTTCAGTTCAACTCGTCGCCGGAGAACGTCGAGCTGCTGAGCAAGACCGTGTTCGCGATGATCGATTCGCTCAAGGCGAACGTGCCGTCGGCGGGCGACGTCGCCAAGGTGAAGGAGCAGCTCACGCGGGCGCGCGAGGTCGAGGTCAAGCAGAACGGCTACTGGGTGGCGAACATCATGGCGCGACGACAGGCGGGCGAAGACGTCGCCGGGTTGCTCAAGCCGTACGACCAGATGTTGGCCGGGCTCACCGCCGCGCAGATTCAGGACGCGGCGAAGAAATACTTCGACACGAAGAACTACGCGCGGTTCGTGCTGCTTCCGGAGAACGCGAAGGTGAATCCGTAAGGGCGGACCGGTGGACCGGTGGACCGCGTGAACCGGTAGACGACCAAACAACGAAGCCGAGAGGAACGACGATGTTCCGACTGAAGACGATGGCGTGCGTTGCCGCGATCTTGGCTCGTCGCGGCGATGCCGGCGCGGGCGCAGATCAGCCAGCGCGAGTTCGCGGCGCGGCGGGAGGCGTTGGCGAAGAAGATCGACAGCGGGTTCGTGATCGCGTTCGGCGGGCGGACGCCGATCACGGATTTCGGTCCGTTTCATCAGCTGCCGGCCTTTCACTACCTCACGGACTTCGACGAGGCCGACGCGGCGATGGTGATGGTCGTGCGCCGCGGCGCCGGGACGACGACGCTGTTTCTCACGCCGGCGGATCCACGCGCCGCGTTCTACTACGGTTGGCGGCCCGATTCGACGTCGGTCGAGAAGACGCTGGGCGTGCGGGCGCGGTCATTCGCGTCGGTCGGAGCCGTCGCGGACTCGTTGGCCGCCGCGGGCCTTCCGCTCTACACGCTCGACGACTTCGAGGACGCCGATTTTTCGCGCGCGGACTCGCTCACGCGAGGACGCGTGTTCACGCGGTCGCTGGTCGCGAAGCATCCGGGGCTCGTGGCGAAGGATGCCGCGCCGCTCGTCGACCAGCTCCGCGCGAAGAAGAGCGCCGCGGAGATCGCGCTGCTGAGAAAGGCGGCGGAGATCAGCTCGGAAGGGCATCGCGCGGCGATGACGGCGCCGGTGCCCGTCGCACGAGTACGAGCTTCAAGCCGTGCTCGAGTACACCTTCACCCGGCTCGGCGGGTCGCGTCCGGCGTACGGGTCGATCGTCGGCTCGGGACTGAACGGAACGCAGCTCCACTACATGAAAGACCGCGGCGAAACGAAGCCGGGCGACGTTGTCGTGATCGACGCGGCGACGGAGTACGAAGGCTACGCGGCCGACATCACGCGGACGATTCCGGTGAGCGGCACGTACACGCCCGAGCAGCGCGCGATGTATCAGCTCGTGCGAGACGCGCAGGCAGCGGCGGAGCGAAACGCGCGGCCCGGGAAGATCGGCGGCGGCGGCGCAGGACTCGTCCGTCGCCGTCCGCGCGCGCGGGCTCGCGAAGCTCGGGCTGATCGAGAGCGAAGACGCGACCTTCGATCCGCCCTGGCAGGCGAACTGCGAGCGCGCGCCGTCGTCGTGCAAGCAGGGAATGCTGTGGATGATCCACGGCATCAGCCACGGACTGGGTCTCGCCGTGCACGATCCGGCGCAGTTCTCGTACGGCGACCGCGTTTATCAGCCGGGCGACGTGTTCACGATCGAGCCGGGGATCTACGTGAGCGCGCGAATGCTCGACGCGCTTCCCGACACGCCGAAGAACCGGGCGTTCATCGCCAAGGTGAAGCCGGCGGTCGCGCGCTACGAGGGAACCGGCGTCCGGATCGAAGACGACTATCTGATCACGGACACCGGTCTCGAACGATTGAGCAACGCGCCGCGCGAGATCGCGGAGATCGAGGCGCTGATGAAGAAGCGGGTGCGCCCGATGGTCCCCTGAGCGAGCGTCAGTCGTTCAGAAAAGAATCCCGAACGTGACGGGCACCGACTGAATCGAGCTCTGCTTGAGCTAACCGCGCTCTGCCGTGAAGACTGTTCTTAATCCGTCGGCCTTCTCGACGAACGCCGAGCGACAGTCTCCTTGAGTCGGTTCACGGATTGTCGTCGACCTGGACGCCGCAGCACGAGATGATCGTTGATGTCACGCCGGATGCCGCCGAAGATTTGGCTGCTCCCGGGGTTCGTGGTGACTCGTCGAACCGCCGGCGCCGTTGGCCGCTGCCGGCTTGTAGTCGAACCGATCGTAGCGTGAACGCGAATCGCAGCGCGGCAGGCCAGGAGCCGAAGTTCACGAGCACGAAGCCGGCGCGTTCACTCCGTTCATGAAGCGCGTCCCCGTGCTGTCGACACCGCCGAACCGGTCGACGCCGCCGCCGAAGCCAACTCGGTACCATCGGCTCGCTACTTCCGCGCGCCGAATGCCCAGCGCCTGATCGGATTGCGCGAGCACAGGCGACATCGCGAGCGCGGCGGTGCGAGGCGAACGACGCTGCCCTTCGCGTCCACGACAGCGAACTGCTTCCTGCCTTCGACCAGTCGGTGGGACGCGGATCGGGTCGGCACACCGTCTTCACGACCTGCTCGGCGTATGCCTGCGGAGCCGAGCGCCTGCGGACCGTAGAGTCACGACCGTTCGCCGACGCCGAGTCTAACGACAAACGCCGTGCCTGAACACGCCGCGCCCACCGAGCTCGCCGGTCGCCGGGTCGTAGGCGAGAATGGAGAAGGTGCCCGTCGGCCACGGTCCGGTGCGGACTAGCGCTGACCCGGGCTCTTCGGCGCCGGCGGGTCGCGGCAGTAGCGCGAGACTTGCCAGTGTCAGGAGGATTCGGCGGATGAGTTTCATGGCATCTCCAATCGAGGAATGCGGCCACTCATGCACCTGCTGATCATTCGCCATGCGATCGCGGAGGATCGCGACTCCTTCGCCGGGTCGGGCAAGTCGGACGACCTCAGACCGCTCACCGACGAAGGGCGGTCCAAGATGGAGCTCGGCGCAGTGGGACTCCGCGCGCTTGCTGCCGGACATCACGCTTCTCGCCGCGAGTCCGCTCACGCGAGCGCAGCAGACGGCCGAAATCGTCGGCAAGGAGTATGGTCTCGAGATCGGCGCGACGACGGACTCGCTTCGGCCGAGGGCCGCGTTCGCGGACTTCGCGACATGGATCGCCGAACGGGCGGAGGACCCCAGGACGTCGTCGCCGTCGTAGGGCACGAGCCGCATCTGAGCGCGCTGGCGACGTGGCTGATCTGCGGGACCGAAGCACTCGCGCATCGAGCTGAAGAAAGGAGGCGCGTGCCTCCTCTCGTTCGCGGGCGCGCCGAAAAAGGGCGACGGTACGCTCGAGTGGGCGCTTCATCCGAGTCATCTGCGAGCGATCGCCAGGCAGGGTTAGGGTTTCGTCGTCGGTCGGTAGTTCACGTCGAGCGCCTGGAGCCGCGCGAATTCGGCGGGGAGCCGCGCCGAGAAATCGGTGAAGTCGCGCCGCGCCTTTGGCGTCCAGAGCACTTCGGCCAGCGCGGCTTCGCGCGGGAAGGCCATGTACTCGACGTTCTTCGGGCCCTCGATGTACTCGGTCCAGACTTGTCCCTGCGCGCCGAGAATGTGCGGCGCGAACTGCGGCTCGAGCTCGGCGGGCACGGGTTCGTACGCGTAGACGGAATCGAGCGGCAGAAAGCCGCCGATGGCCAGCGGTTCGGTCGCCGTGCTGCGCGATTGATAGTGATCGAAGTAGGTGTAGTCGCCCGGCGTCATGATCACGTCGTGACCCGCGCGCGCCGCGGCGAGACCGCCCGCGGTGCCGCGCCAGGACATCACGACGGCGTTCGGCGCGAGTCCTCCCTCGAGGATCTCGTCCCAACCGACGAGCCGCCGTCCGTGCGCGGTGAGAAAGTGGTCCATCTGCGTCGTGAACCAACTCTGCAGCTCGTTCTCGGCGCGGAAATCACGCGGATTCGCGGGGTCGTCGGGGGAAATGCCGAGCGCTTTGATCTTCGCTTGCGCGCGCGGGCTGGCCTTCCACTCCGGCTTGATCGCTTCGTCGCCGCCGATGTGGATGAACTCGCCGGGGAAGAGCGCCATGACCTCGGTGAGGACGTCCTGCATGAACGCGATGGTGGTGTCGGACGGATTCAGGATGTGCGGCGTGACGCCCCAGCGCGGCCACACCGGAACGGTGTCGCCGAAGTTGCCGAGGCTGGGGTAGGCGGCGATCGCGGCCTGCGAATGACCGGGCATTTCGATCTCGGGCACGATGCGCACGAATCGCTCGCGCGCGTACTCGACGATCTCTCGCACGTCGTCCTGCGTGTAGAAGCCGCCGTGCGGCTTGTGGTCGTAGACGTCGAGCGTCGAATCGCGTTGCGCCTTGCCGACGAGCGTCTGCGACCGCCACGCGCCGACGGAAGTGAGCCGCGGATACTTCTTGATCTCGATCCGCCAGCCCTGGTCGTCGGTGAGGTGCCAGTGGAAGGAGTTCATTTTGTGCAGCGCCAGCAGGTCGATGTACTTCTTCACGAACTCCTTCGGCATGAAGTGGCGTGAGACGTCGAGGTGCATTCCGCGCCAGGCGAATCTCGGGCGGTCGACGATCGTGACGGCGGGAATCGTCCACTTCATTCCGGCGATCGGCGCGTCGCGGAAGATCTCGGACGGCAGGAGTTGCCGGAGCGACTGCGTGGCGTAGAACGCGCCCGCCGGCGCGGCGGACGTGATCGTGATCACGTTCGGGCGTGACGGAGAGGCGGTAGCCCTCGGGTCCGAGACTCGTGTCGCGCGGCGCACGAACGAAGACGATCCGGTTGCCGCTCGCCGGCGCTCCGACGCGGACGCGCAGATCGAAGCCCGTGGCCGGCGCGATGTCCTGCGCGAAGCGGCGCGCGACGGCGCTGTCCTCGCGGTCGGCCCACAGCGCGGTTCGCGCCGTCATCTGGAACGTGCCTCGTCCGACTGACACCGACGCGGGGCGAGGAATGATCGCGACGTCGGTGGCGGTTTGCGCCGCGAAAGGAGCCGCGCCGGCGAGGAGCAGCGCGAGAGGGATTCGGGCTGTTCGCATGCGCGTCAAGATAGCTCGCCGCGGGTGCGCGCGAAGCGGGTGCCGCCATTGCCGCGCCCTGAGCGTCCGGCCATGTTTTGCCGGCGTCACGACTCTGCTATCGAAGAGGATATGAAGAATCGACGAAGCTTTCTCGCGACGCTCGGCGTCGCGGCGCTCGGTGTGTCGGCGCGACGCGCGCTAGGAGAGGGGATCGGGCAGCTCGCGGACCTCTCCGCTTCGCCGCCTGACGCCGACCAAGCTCGCTCGCGTCGGAATGGAGCTGTACACGGTCCGCGGCAAGGTCGCGGCGGACATGGCGGGGACGCTCGCCGCGCTGGCGAAGATCGGCTACAAGGAGGTCGAGTTCGCGGGCTACTACAACCATGCGGCGACCGAGATCCGCGACATGTTGAAGGCGAACGGCCTGACCGCGCCTTCGGCGCACGTCGGCATCGAGGCCATCGAGACCAGCGGGACACAGACGTTCGCGGACGCGAAGGTGATCGGCCACGAATTCATCACGGTCGCGTCGTTGCCGCGCGGCGCGAAGGCGACGGCCGACGATTGGAAGCAGGTGGCGGCGCGATTCAACAAGGCGGGCGCGGCGTGCAAGGCCGCCGGATTCCGTTTCGCGTTTCACAACCACAACGACATCGTGCGCAAGACGGGCGACGTGCTGCCGATCGACATCCTGATGAAGGAGACGGATCCGGCGCTCGTGTCGTACGAGATGGACATCTACTGGGCGGTGAACGGCGGCGCGGATCCGCTGCAACTCCTGGCCGCGTATCCGGGGCGCTTTTCCATGTTCCACGCCAAGGACTCGATGGGACCGCCGGACCAGAAGATGGCGGACGTCGGCGCGGGCGTGATCGACTTCAAGACGATCTTCGCGCACGGCAAAGGAGTCGAGCACACGTTCGTCGAGCACGACAACCCGCCCGATCCGATGGCCAGCGCCGAAGCCAGCTACAAATACCTCTCGAACCTCGAATTCTAGTGTTCGACCGTCGAATTCCGCGTTTGAGTCCGACGACTCGCCTGCTCGCTGCCGCGCAAGCTGGCGGTGCTGTTGGTCGCGCCACTTGGCGTGCTGCCGCTTGATCGCCGCGCGAACGCCGCCGAGCGCTCGCCAGCCTCGTCGCCGCGCCGGCGGATCTGCGACGAATCGCCGCGGCCTACTATGACTCCGTCAAGGTGAGCTATCCCGTCGGGTCGAGCGGCCAAGGGCTGCACACGTGGGACGACCGTCTCACGGACTATCGTCCCGACGCCATCGAAGCGCGGCGCGCATACGTGCGTCGCCTGCTCGCCCAGGTTCGCGCGATCGACACGACGAAGTGGAGCCGCGACGACCAGGTCGACTGGGTGCTGTTCAGGTCGCAGCTCGAGGCGGCGGAATTCTTCAACCGCGTGCAGGACGCCGAGCACGTCGATCCGCAGACGTACGTCAACGAGATCTCGAACGGCATCTTCTCGCTGCTGACGAAGGACTACGCGCCGGCGCGCCAGCGAGCGCTCGCGGCCACGGCGCGCCTGCGCGCGACGCCGGCGATGCTTCGCCAGGGCGAAGCGAATCTCACGAAGCCGGTCTCGCTCTACGCCAAGCTCGCGATCGACGCTGCCCGCGGCGGCGACGAGCTGTACACGGTGAGCCTGATGACGCTCGCCAAGGATCTCTCGCCCGCCGAGCGCGCGGCGCTGGTCTCGGCCCGCGACTCGGCGGTGGCCGCGCTGCACTCGTACGCCGACTGGCTCGCCGCGCGCGAGAAGTCGATGCCGCCGTGGCGCGCGATGGGGACGGCGAACTACGAGTACATGCTCCACCACATCTATCTGCTGCCGATGAGCGCCGACCAGCTCAACACGATCGGCCAGACGGAGCTCGCCAGATACCGGTCGCTCGAGGCGATGCTGCCCGATCCGCGGCTCGCGAATCCCGATCCGGCGCGAGCGCCGCGCATCCCGAAGGATCAGGCGGATTTTCTCAAGACGTATCAGGCGCGTGAGAAGGAAGTCATCGACTTCATCAACGGCCAAGAAGCTGGTGACGCTGCCGCCGTACCTCGGGCCGTTCTACATCCGGCAGCTGCCCGAGGCGTTCAAGCCGACGAGCCCCGGCGGCTTCATGAACCCGCCCGGCTTGTACGACAAGGATCCGTCCGGCTTCTACTTCATTCCGACGTACGACCCGAAGAGCAACAACTTCTACATCAGAGCCGGAATCGAGGATCCGCGGCCGCTCATCGTTCACGAGGGATTTCCCGGCCACTTCGTGCAGCTCAGCATCGCCAACCATCTCTCGGACGAGATCCGGCGCCAGCAGGGCGACGGCGTCTTCACCGAAGGTTGGGCGCTCTATCTCGAAGAGGTCGTGCTCCACGAGGGCTTGATCGCTCAGAACACGGGCGGTCATGGCCAGGTCTTGCGTCTGTCCCGCTATCGCGCGGCGCGCGTCGGCGTCGACGCGAACCTTCACACGGGAAAATGGACCTTCGATCAGGCGGTTCAGTATTTCATGAACGAAGGCGGTCTCGATCGCGAAGCGGCCGAGGGCGAGGCGGCGGGCGCCGCGTCACAGCCGACGCAGAAGATGACCTACATCGTCGGGAAGCTCGGCTTCATGCGGCTGCTTGGCCGATATCGCGACGCTCATCCGAACGACTTCCGGCTCGGCGCGTTCCACGACCAGGTCATCAGCTACGGCAGCCTGCCGCAGTCGGTGGTCGAGTGGCTGATGTTCAACGATCCCACGGCCGTCAAACAGGCGACGAGACAGGACACTCCATAGAATGCGACAAAGACCGATCTACGACGTCGCGATCATCGGCTCCGGGGCGGGCGGCGGCATGGCCGCCTACGTTCTGACGAAAGCCGGGGCGCGCGTCGTCATGCTCGAGGCGGGCCCGCGATGGTTCGCGTCGAAAGACTCGAAGATGCTGGTGCCGAGTTACGCGACTCCGCATCGCGGCGCGTCGATCCACGGACGGCCGTTCGGCGAGTTCGACGCGTGCGACGGCGGGTGGGAGATCGACGGCGAGCCGTACACGCGCGCGCCGGGCACGCAGTTCAGTTGGTGGCGCGCGCGCATGCTCGGCGGGCGCACGAATCACTGGGGGCGGATCTCACTGCGCTTTGGGCCCGACGATTTCCGACGCAAGTCGCTCGACGGACTCGGCGACGACTGGCCGATCAGTTACGACGACGTGAAGCCGTACTACGACAACGTCGATCGGTTCATCGGCCTCTACGGATCGAACGAAGGCCTGCGCAACGCGCCGGACGGAATCTTCCAGCCGCCGCCGAAGCCGCGCTGTCACGAGCTGCTGGTGAAGAAGGCGTCGGACAAGCTGAACATCACCTGCATTCCGGCGCGGCTGTCGATCATCACGCAGCCGCTGAACGGACGGATGGCCTGCCACTACTGCGGGCAGTGCAACCGCGGCTGTCAGGTGAAGGCCAACTTCTCGAGCGGCGACGTGCTGATCGCGCCGGCGCTGGCGACGGGCAAGCTGACGCTCATCACCAACGCGATGGCGCGCGAGGTGACGGTCGGCGCGGACGGCCTGGCGAACGGCGTGTCGTACATCGACAAGAACACCAACACCGACGAGCACGTCCGCGCGAAGGTCGTCGTGCTCGCGGCGAGCGCGATGGAGAGCGCGCGGCTCCTGCTGAACTCCAAGTCGACCAAGTTCCCGAACGGACTCGCCAACTCGAGCGGCATGGTCGGCAAGTATCTCACCGACACGACCGGCGCGGGCGTCTCCGGGCACATCCCCGCGCTCGAGGACCACGTTCCGCACAACCACGACGGCGTCGGCGGCATGCACGTGTACATGCCGTGGTGGCTCGACAACTCGAAGCTCGATTTCCCGCGCGGCTACCATATAGAAGTGTACGGCGGCGCTGGGCAGCCCTCGTCGGGGTCCGGCGGCGGAATCCAGCGGCTCAACGGCGGCGGCTACGGCAAGCAGCTCAAGACCGACTACCGCAAGTACTACGGCGCGTCGATCGGGTTCGACGGACGCGGCGAGATGATCCCCAACGAGAACTCGTACTGCGAGCTCGACCCGACGACGGTCGATCGCTTCGGCATTCCGGTGCTGCGCTTCCACTGGAAGTTCACCGACTACGAGTACAATCAGGCGAAGCACATGCAGGAGACCTTCCGCGCGCTCATCGTCGCGATGGGCGGCACGCCGTCGTCGCCGATGCCGTCGCGCGAGCAGAACTACGGTCTCGCCGCGGGCGGGACGATCATCCACGAGCTGGGCGGCGCGCGCATGGGCGCGGATCCGAAGACGTCGGTCGTGAACGCGAACTGCCAGGCGCACGAGGTGAAGAACCTCTTCGTCGCCGACGGCGCGCCTTTCGTATCGCAGGCGGACAAGAATCCCACGTGGACGATTCTCGCACTCTCGTGGCGGACGAGCGACTACATCGCGCAGCAGCGCGCGGCGGGGGCGATATGAGCACGACGAACGACGACCGCGACCTCGAAGGCGCGGGCACGGTTCCTCCGACGCGACGATCTCCCGCCGGCGCATGCTCCAGGTGCTCGGCGCCGTGCCGGTTGCCGCGGCGCTGAGCCCCGCGACCGCGCTCGAGCAAGTCGGTGCGCAGGCGACGTCTCAAGCCGCCGCGCAGGCCGCGCCGCGCTTCTTCACGCCGCACGAATGGAAGACGGTGCGCGTGCTCGTGGACTACATCATCCCGCGAGACGACGTCTCCGGGAGCGCGACCGATGCGAAGGTGCCCGAGTACATGGACTATCTGCTCGCCGAGAAGGACGCCAACCCGGCGACGCAGGTCGCGATGCGCGGAGGGCTGGCCTGGATCGACACCGAATCGCAGAAGCGATTCGCCAAGACGTTCGTCGACGCGGCCGACGCGCAGCGCCGTCAGATCCTCGACGACATCGCGTATCCGCAAAAGGCGCCGCCGGGCATGTCGTACGGCGTCGCGTTCTTCAACCGCCTGCGCGACATGACCGCGTCCGGATTCTACTCGAGCGCGATCGGGTGGAAGGATCTCCAGTACATCGGCAACGTCTTCAACCCCGGCTACGACGGTTGTCCGCCCGCCGCGCTCGAGAAGCTCGGCGTGAGCTACGACGTCATGACCACTCGCGTGAGCCCGCAACAGCGATGAGCCCCAAGAAGACAGACGCGAAGCCGGGCAAGCGGCTCGGCGTCGCGTTCATCGGCAGCGGATTCAACGCGCGCTTCCACCTGCAGGCCTTTCGCGCGGTGCGCGACGCCGACGTCCTCGGCGTCTGGAGTCCGAACAAGAAGAACGCCGCGTCGGCCGCGCAGCTCGCCCGCGACCTCGATGTCGGCAACGCGAAACCATATGCGTCGATCGCCGACATGGTCGCCGATCCGGCGATCGACGCGATCTGGCTCACCGGGCCGAATCACGCGCGCGTCGAGAACGTCGAGGAGATCGTCGACGCGATCGAGCGCGGCAAAGGCACGCTCGCCGGAATCGCGTGCGAGAAGCCGCTGGCGCGGAACGTCGCCGAAGCGATCGAGGTGCGCGATCTCGTCAAGCGCACGGGAATCCGCCACGGCTACCTCGAGAACCAGGTCTTCGCGCCGCAGGTCGAAACGGGACGCGAGCTGCTCTGGGCGCGCGGCGCGGCGACGACGGGACGTCCGTACCTCGCGCGCGCGGCGGAGGAGCACAGCGGTCCGCACATGCCGTGGTTCTGGCGCGGCGAGCTGCAGGGCGGCGGCGTGCTGAACGACATGATGTGCCACTCGGCGCTCGTCGTCCGGCATCTGCTCACGAAGCCCGGCGCGCCGCTCTCCACGGTGAAGCCCGTGCGCGTGACGGCGCACATCGCGAGCCTCAAGTGGACGCGGCCCGCACTACGCCAAACAGCTCTCGAAGACGTTCGGACGCGACGTGAACTACACGTCGGCGCCCGCCGAGGATTTCGCGAGCACGACGATCGAGTTCGAGACGGACGACGGCTACACCGTGATCGGCGAAGCGTCGACCTCGTGGAGCTTCGTCGGCGCCGGGCTGCGATTGTCGGCCGAGTTGCTCGGGCCCGAGTACTCGATGTCGTGGAACACGCTCGACAGCGGGCTCAAGCTCTTCTTCTCGCGCGCGGTGCAGGGCAAAGCGGGCGAGGATCTCGTCGAGAAGCAGAACGCCGAGATCGGGCTGATGCCGGTCGTCGCCAACGAGGCGGCCGCGTACGGCTACGAAGCCGAGGATCGCCACTTCGTGCGCGTCTTCCTCGGCAAGGAAAAGCCGAAGCTCACGTTCGACGACGGACTCGAGGTCGTGAAGATCCTGATGACGGCGTACCAGAGCGCCGAGGAGCGGAGAACGCTGGCGTTCCCGCCGCTCGGGCTGGACACATTCGTCCCGGCGGTCGCCCAGGGGATCTGGCGCCCCTGAACGTGCGCTAGGGCGGTGTAGCAAATGGTCTTGCTGCGGGCGCCCCCAAGAGGTTTCTTACCATCTGCCATCCGCGCGGTGCATTAATAAATCACGCGGAGGCCGTTCGACACCGACACCAAACCCACTGCGCGGGACCAAGAATGTCAAAACCCGACGACCGAATCACACGCCGCGACTTCGTCGCCGACGCCGGCAAGGCGGTCATCGGCGCCGCGATCACCGCTCACGCGCCGATGATCGTGCCGAGGCACGTCCTCGGAGGCCCGGGATACCGAGCGCCGAGCGACGTCGTGAACTTCGCCGTCGTCGGATTCGGCGGCATGGGCTCCGGCAACGCGCAGGAGCTCGCGAAGACCGAAAACCTGTGCGCCGTGTGCGACGTCGACATGAACTTCTCGACGACGAACGTCACGAGCAAGCTGCGCCCGAATCGCGACGGCGTCGTCAATCCGGCGGCGACCAAGCTGCAGGAGCAATTCGGCAAGGCGGCGAAGTACTACGACTTCCGCGAGATGCTCGACAAGGAAAAGGGCATCGACGGCATCATCGTCGCGACGCCCGACCACAACCACGCCGTCGTCGCCAAGGCCGCGATGGATCTCGGCAAGCACGTCTACGTGCAGAAGCCGCTGACGTGGTCGGTGCACGAGGCGCGCGTGCTTCGTCAGACGGCGCTGGCGAATCCCAAGCTCGTGACCCAGATGGGCAATCAGGGACACTCGAGCGAAGGCGCGCGGCTGATCAACGAATGGATTCAGGCCGGCGTCATCGGCCCGGTGCACGAGGTGCACGTCTGGACGAATCGCCCGCTGGGCTACTGGCCGCAGCCGGTCCCGCGGCCGCAGGCGCCGAGCCAGATCATGCAGGCCGGTTCGACGTCGTTCGGCACGTCGTGGAACCAGGGCCGAGTGAATCGCACGCTCGCGGAAGGAATGGGCTCGGGCTCGAATCCGATTCCCGAAGGGCTGCACTGGGACATCTACCTCGGTCCAGTCGCCGAGGACATTCCGTATCACCCGATCTACCATCCGTTCAACTGGCGAGGGTGGACGGATTTCGGCATGGGCGCGCTCGGCGACATGGGCGCGCACCTGATCGACCATCCGTTCTGGGCGCTCGGCCTCGAGTATCCGACGAGCATCGAAGCGACGTCGACGCCGTGGGGCACGATGACGATTCCGGGCGATCCGAACGCGCCCGCCGGATCGCCGGCGTCGCGCAGCCGGCAGCGGCCCGTTTCGTATCCGGCCGCGACGAACGTGCACTACCAGTTCGCGGCGCGCGGGTCGATGCCGCCGGTGAAGCTGTTCTGGTAGCGACGGCGGTCTCTACCCGCCGCGTCCCGACGTGCTGCCCGACGACGTGACGCTCATCTCGGAAGGCGGCGTGATCTTCGTCGGCGAGAAGGGAATTCTGATCAACGACACGTACGGATCGAACCCGCGCTGCTATCCGGTCGGGTTGATGGAAGCCGCGGCGAAGGTTCCGAAGACGATGCCGCGCATCACGTGGAGCCACGAGCTGAATTGGGCGAAGGCGATCCGCGGCGAGACCAAGGCCAGCTCGCCGATCGAGTACGCCGCGCTGTTGACCGAGACGATGCTGCTCGGCGTCGCCGCGCTGCACGCGGGACAGGGGAAGAAGGTCATCTACGACGCGGCGAAGGTGGAATTCACCAACGCGCCTGACGCGAACCAATATCTCACGCGCGAATACCGCGCGGGGTGGGCGATCTGACGATGCGAGCGAAGACGTTTCTGGGAGGCGCGAGCGCGCTGGCCCTGGTGTTCTCGAGCGGGTGCGTGCATCGCGCGCTGTCGACGCAGGATCACGTCGCGACGGTGACACAAGCCGCGGCCAGCGGATTTCGCGTTCTCGACCTGACGGCGTTCCGCGGCTACGAGAGCGAGACCGTGCCGGCGGGATGGACGATCTCCGGCAACGAGATCACGAAGTCGCGCGGCACGGGCGACATCATGACGAAGGACCAGTTCGCGAACTTCGAGCTCGAGCTCGAGTGGAAGATCGGCAACGCGGGGAACAGCGGGATCTTCTACCGCGCGACGAAGGAGTACGACCACATCTACTGGAGCGGCCCGGAGTATCAGCTGCTCGACGACGCGAACGCCGGACGACGGAAAGAATCCGCTGACGTCCGCCGCGTCGGCGTACGGGTTGTACGCGCCGCCGCGCGGCGTGGTCAAGCCGGCGGACGAATGGAACACGACGCGCATCGTCGTGAGCGGCGCGCACGTGGAGCACTGGCTCAACGGACAGAAGGTCGTCGAGTACGAGCTGTGGAGCCCCGATTGGAAGGCCAAGGTCGCAGCGAGCAAGTTCAAGGACTGGCCGAACTACGGGTTGGCGAAGCGCGGCTACATCGGCATCCAGGGCGACCACAACGGAACGCTCTCCCTCCGCAACATTCGCATTCGGGAGCTGCCATGAGCGGAACGAGCGGCGTCGCGTGGGCGGCGCACGCGAGCTCTCTCTCATGATGTTCCTGCAGTACTTCGTGTGGGGCGTCGTGGTTCGTGACGATGGGCACGTACCTCGGCCAGACGCGGCACTTCACGGATACGCAGATCGGAGCGGCGTACGGCGCGATGGCGATCGCGGCGATCGTGTCGCCGTTCTTCATGGGCATCGTCGCCGACCGGTTCTTCTCGAGCGAGAAGCTGCTCGCGACCCTGCACATCGTGGGCGGCGTCGTGATGTGGTTCGTGTCGTCGCAGACGTCGTGGGCAACGTTCTACCCGCTGCTCCTGCTCTACGCGCTCTGCTTCATGCCGACGCTGTCGCTCACGAACTCGATCTCGTTCCACAACGTGACCGATCCGGCGCGCGACTTCCCGATCATTCGCGTGCTCGGGACGATCGGCTGGATCGTCGCCGGGATTCTCGTCGGCAAGGTGCTGCACGCCGACGCGCTCGCGACGCCGATGCAAATCGCCGCGGGCGCGTCCGTCGTGCTGGGTCTCTACTCGCTCGCGCTGCCGCACACGCCGCCCACAGGCGCCGGCGCGCCGTTCAGCGTGCGCGACGCGCTCGGGCTCGACGCGCTGAGCCTGCTGCGCAACCGCGACTTCTTCATGTTCGTGCTCGGCTCGTTCCTGCTCTGCATTCCGCTGCAGTTCTACTACACGTTCACGAATCTCTTCCTGAACGAGATCAAGGCGCCCGATCCGGCGTTCATCCAGACGTTCGGCCAGATGTCCGAGATCTGGCTTCATGCTGGTGCTGCCGTTCGCGCTGCGCCGATTCGGCATCAAGGCGATCATGCTCGTCGGCATGCTCGCGTGGGCGCTGCGCTACTTCGCGTTCGGCAACGGCAACGTCGGGAGCGGCATGTGGCTGCTCTACGGCGGCATTCTGCTTCACGGCGTGTGCTACGACTTCTTCTTCGTGAGCGGCCAGATCTACACCGACCAGCGCGCGGGCGAGAAGGTGCGCGCGGCGGCGCAGGGGTTCATCAACTTCGTCACGAACGGCGTCGGCTACTTCGTCGGCGCGTCGGTGTCGGGGCGAGTCGTCGCGATGTACGCGACGCCGAGTCCGTCGTGCGGCGGCGCGGCGGCGTGCACGCAGGTCGTGCACGACTGGCACGCGATCTGGATGGTGCCGGCGATCGGCGCGTTCGCGGTGTTCCTGTTGTTCGGTCTGTTGTTCAAGCCCGCGAAACAGCCGGCGAGTCCCGACGTCGTCGAGCCGGCGACGGCGATGGCGTAGCTTCATCGCGGCCGAAGGGACGGAATCCGTCCCGGATTTCCGTGCGGTCGTCACACGACGACTAGCGACATCGCGCGCGTGAGGCGACCTATGAGTCGCCCATGACGCGCGATTTCGTTACCGCCGCCCGCGCCCTGCGACGAGAGCCGGGGTTCGTCGCCATCGTCGTCCTGACGTTCGCGCTCGCCATCGCGGCGAACGCGGCGATGTTCGGGCTGGTCAACCGGCTCATGCTCTCACCGCCGCCAGGCATCGCCAACGCCGACCGCGTCGCGCGTGTGCGACTCTGGCTCAACGAAGAAGGCGGTGAGTCGTTCCCCATGAGCACGACGTCGTACCCCGTGTTCCAGGCGCTGCGCGCGTCGAGCGGTGCGTTCTCGGGCGTCGCCGCGACGCGGCCCGACACGATGCTCGTCGGCCGCAGCCCCGACGTCACGCGCGTCGCGGGACTCGGCGCCACCGGCGACTACTTCACGACGCTCGGCGCGACGCCGGCGCTCGGCCGATTCTTTGGAGCGTCCGACGACGTGCCGCCGGCCGGCAATCCCGTCGTCGTGCTCGGCGATGCCTACTGGCGCCGCGCATACGGCGGCGACCGGTCGGTGCTCGGCCAGCAGATCGTGATCGGCGAGCAGCCGTTCACGATCATCGGCGTGGCGCGCGCCGGGTTCAACGGCGAGCAGTTGGCCGCGGTCGATCTCTTCCTGCCGCTGTCCGCGATGATGCGCGGGAGCGGCAGCGGATGGACCACGAACCACGGCATGAAGATCGTCTCGCTGGTGGTTCGCCTTCGCGACGGAGTATCGCTCGCGGCGGCGCGCACGATCGCGACAGCGTCGATTCGCGGTGAGTCGTCGGCGGATCGCGCGACGCTGTCCGTCGACTTCGACCCCGTGGTTCCGGGCTCGTCCTCACGGCAGTCGGCTCAATCGCGGATCGCGCTCTGGCTCGCGGCGGTGTCGCTGATCGTCCTGCTCATCGCGACGGCGAACGTGGGGACGCTGCTGTCGCTTCGCGCGGCGCGGCGCCGGCGCGAGATCGCGGTGCGCGTCGCCATCGGCGCGGGGCGCGGCCATCTCGCGCGACAGCTCGTGAGCGAGAGCGTTCTCCTGGCCTCGGGCGGAGCGGCGGCCGGGATTCTCCTCTCGCATTGGTTCTCCGGCATCATCCGCTCCACCCTGCTGCCGAATCTCGCCCCGACCACGGAGTTCATCGACGCGCGCGTGCTCGCGGTATCGATCGTCGCCGCGGGAGTCGGCCGGGGTTCTCGCCGCGCTCGCGCCAATCGCGCAGGTCGGCGGCGGCGGCAACCTGGCGTCGGAACTGCGGACGGGTGGCGCAGGCGCGTCGGCGCGGATGCGGTTCCAGAACGCGCTCGTGACCATCCAGGTCGCGCTCTGCACGCTGCTCGTCGTCGGCGCGGCGCTCTTCGTGCGAAGCCTCGAGCGCATCCAATCGCAGGACCTCGGCTTCTCGGCCGAGCACCTGCTCTATGTGACGCTCGACTTCCACGGATTCGTCGCCGGTTCCGGAGCGCGACGCGGCGTACTTGGCCGCAGTCGACCGCGTGCGCGCGCTCGCCGGCGTGACCGGCGCGACCGTCGCCGCCGGCATTCCGTTCGGCCCGCACAACATTCCGCCGATGAGCATGCCGAATCTGGCGTGGCCGCCGGTCAACGTGCAGATCCCGATCATGTACGCGGCGACGCCCGACTACCTCGACATCATGCGCGTGCGACTGCTCAGCGGGAGGGCGTCTCTTCTCGGCGCGCGACACGCGCGGCTCGCCTCAGGTCGTGCTCGTGAACGAGACGCTCGCGCGCACCGCGTGGCCAGGCGCGTCGGCGCTCGGCAAATGCGTTCGCGTAGGCGGCATGCCGACGGGGGACGAAAATCCGGCGGCGTCGCAGCCGTGCCGCGAGGTCGTCGGCGTGGTGCGCGACTCGCGCGCGCGATCGCTGCTGCCCGAGCGCAACGAAGATCGGTTGATGCAGTACTACGTGCCGTTCGACCAGATTCCCGACCCTCCCTTCCCGGACATTCCGCGCGTCATGGGCCTCGTCGTGCGCGTCGCCGGCGATCCGCTTCGCATGGTTGGGCAGGTGCAACGCGCGATCCAATCGTCGAGCACGCGTCGTGTGTTCGCGCTCATCCGTCCCTATCAGGACCTCATCGATCCGCAGCTCCGCTCGTGGCAGCTCGGCGCGACGCTCTTCTCGGCGTTCAGCGCGCTCGCGCTCGGCATCGCGACGATCGGGTTGTTCGGCGTGATCTCGTACGTCGCGACGCAACGCACGCAGGAGATGGGCATTCGCCGCGCGCTCGGCGGAAACGGATGGGCGGTCGCGCGCCTCGTCGTCGGCGACGCGTTGCGCCGGACGGTCGTGGGCCTCGCATTCGGTGTCGTGGCAGTGCTCCTCGCGGGCCCCGTCGTCGCGGCGATGCTGTTTCAGACGTCGCCCCGCGATCCGGCGAGCGTTGCGACCGCGGGCGCCATCCTCGTGGTGGCGACTCTCGTGGCCGCGAGTTGGCCGGCCCTTCGAGCGACGCGCGTCAACCCGATGGTCGCTTTGCGCGCGGAGTGAACGCGGCGTAGTGTCGGAGTCATGAGGACGCCCGCTCCGGCAATCCGCGATCAGGCTACGACATCCCCTCCGCGCGCCGCCGATCGGCTGTTCGCGCGCCGCGGTGATCGCCGCGCTCGCGCTGGCGGCGCTCACGTTCGTCGCATCGCGATTCGTCACGCCGATTCCCGGACCGCCTGGCGCTCGCCTGCTGCCTCGCGTGCCGCGTGCCCCGACAAGCGCGGGCGACGTGCTGCGCATGCTCGGCGTCGGTTCGCTCGTCTGGTACGCGGCGTTCCTCTCGGTGCCGTTGTTCGTCTGGACGGCGCGCCGGATCCCGCTCGACCGCCGCCACGCCGCGGCGAGCGTCGCGGTCAACGCGTCGCTGATCGTCGCGCTGACCGTGTTGACGTCGTGGGCACAGCACGCGGTCACGTATGCCGATGCGTCGCTCGCGCCGCCGCTGGGCGACTATCTCCGGCTGGGGCTCATCACCGGGATGCTGCCATTTCTCGCGGTGGACGCCGTCGCGCACGCGGCGGTAGCGGTGTCGCGGGCGCACGAACGCGAAGTGGAGGCGGAACGAGTTCGAGCGCAACTGGCGGAGTCCCGGCTGACGGCGCTGACGGCGCAGTTGCAGCCGCACTTTCTGTTCAACACGCTGCAGGGAATCTCGACGCTGATTCAACGCGACCCGCCCGCCGCCGACGCGATGCTGACGAACTTGAGCGATCTGCTGCGCGAGGTGCTTCGGCGCGGACAGCAGCGCGAGGTCGAGCTCCAGGAGGAGCTCGCCGTCCTGCAGCCGTATCTCGAGATCTCGCGCCAACGATTCGGCGACCGCTTGTCGGTCGGAGTCGCGTGCGACGACGCCGCGCGGCGCGCGCTCGTTCCGTTCTTCATCCTTCAGCCGCTCGTCGAGAACTCGCTGCGCCACGGCATCGAGGCGCACGCCGGCGCCGGCTCGATCGCGGTCGACGCGTGCCGAGCCGACGGCACACTGATTCTTACTGTCACCGACGACGGGCCGGGCGGCGAGCGCCGCGGCGAACGAGAACGTGCCGCGGCGTGGGGGTGGGGCTCACGAACACGATCGCGCGGCTTCGCGAGCTCTACGGCGACGCCCAATCGCTCGTCGTCTCGCGCCCCGCCGCCGGCGGGTATCGAGTGCGCGTGACCATCCCCTACCGCGAGCGACAACCCGAATGACGCTTCGAACGCTGGTCGTCGACGATGAGCGCCTCGCGCGAGAACGCGTGACGAGTCTCGTGCGCGATCGCCCCGAGCTGACGCTCATCGGCGAAGCGCAGGACGGCCGCACGGCGCTCGACCTGATCGTCGAGCACCGGCCGGATCTCGTCTTTCTCGATGTCCAGATGCCCGAGCTGGACGGTTTTCAGATCATCGGCGCGCTGGACGCCGGGGAGGAGCCGCTGCCGGCCGTCGTATTCGTCACGGCGTACGACGCCTACGCGCTGCGCGCCTTCGAGGTGGCGGCGATGGACTACCTGCTCAAGCCGGTGACCGCCGAGCGATTCGCCGCCGCCGTGTCGCGGGTGCTCGCGCGGACCGGGCAGGGATCGTCTGGTGTTTCGCTGCACGCGTTCGCCGAGCAAGCGGCGGCGGCGCGCGCCGAGCGGCCGACGCGATTCGTCGCTCGGCGAGGGGCCAAGCACTACTTCATCCGCGTCGCCGACGTGGATTGGATCGAGGCCGACGGGAACTATGTTCGCGTCCAGACGGGCGACACCGCGCATCTCATTCGCGACACGATGCACGGCGTCGAGGCGAAGCTCGATCCGGAGGAGTTCGTCCGCATCCATCGATCGGCGATCGTCGCGATCGACAGAATTCAGTCGATCGAGGCGCGCGAGGCGGGCGAATATCTGGTGACCCTGCGCGGCGGCGCCAAGCTCGTCTCGAGCCGCGGCTACAGCGACCGCGTCCGCGCGCTGCTGCGCTAGGCGGTTCGCGCCAAGATCCCTGCCTTGCGCGACGCGGCTCCGGTGTGTCGAATTCGTCGCCATCCAGGCCGATAGGAGGAGGCGTGCCCTTGAGTTCGACACGCGACAGCAGAGCGAATTCACTTCGAGCGATGGCGTCGACGGTTTCTCGCGGCCGCGGCGATCGTCGTGTGTGCCGCGTCGGCGTCCGCGCAGGCGGCGCCGTTCAACAAGCGGCACGTCACGTTCAAGAGCGGCGAGCTGACGCTGGCCGGCTACCTCTATCAGCCGCCGGGCAGCGGGCCCTTTTCCGGCCGTCCTGTGGAACCACGGGAGCGAGCCCGATCCGGGCGGCGGTCCGCAATTCGATTCGGTCGCCGCCGTATTCGTTCCCGGCGGGGTTCGTCGTCTTCGCGCCGATGCGTCGCGGACACAGCGACTCGCAAGGCGAATACATCAGGGAGTCGATTCAACAGGAGTCGTCGCTGCACGGACAGGCGGCCGGGGCTCCGCCTCGGCGTCCACCTTCTCGAAACGTCGCAGGTCGACGACCAGCTCGCGGGCCTCGCCTTTCTGAAAAGACAGCCGTTCGTCGATACGACGCGACTCGTGGTCTCCGGCTGCTCGTTCGGCGGCATTCAAACGATCTTCGGCGCCGCGCGCCGCGTCGGCTATCGGGCGGCCGTATCCGATCTCGCCGGCCGCGTTGAGCTGGAACAACAGCCCGGACCTTCAAGCGCGACTCAAAGACGCCGTATCGAAGATCGACATTCCGGTTTTCTTAATTCAGCCGGCGAAGGACGCGAGCCTCGAGCCGGCGAAAGTCCTCGGACCGATTCTCACGCGGCGAAACCCGGCCAACCGGGTGAAGATCTTTCCCGCCGTCGGCCCGGAAGCGCAGCAGGCGCATTGCTTCGGCGGCGCGCCCGGCATGCACATCTGGGGACCCGAAGCCATCGCGTTCGTCGAGGCGGCGCTCAAGTAGCGTCCTGGAAACCGCAAGTGGCCGAAATCCGGCCTCGCCGAACAAAGAAGGCGAATGCCAGTTACCGAACCGCCGCGGGCGCGGTAGCATAACTCGCGAAGCCACGGCCACATCGCGACGCTTGCAACTTCGCGATCGGATGCTCCGTTGTATGTCTGGTTGTCGGACCTCCACGAATTCCCGAACGATGGATCTCTACATCTCGAGCATGGTGCTGGGCGCGATCGGCTTCACGGCCATGGCGCTTGGTGGCCTCGGGAGTCGGGGTGGAGGCCACCACGGCGGCGCGGCGCACGGGCACGGCGGAACGACGGGCCACGCCCATCGGCGGAACGACAGGCCACGTCCACGGCGCCCACGGTCACTCGCACGCCGTCGCGGGACGCGGCAGCCACGCGCACACGAGCGGCATGGCGGGGCGCACGTTCTGGCTCATCACGTCGCCGCGTTTTCTGTTCAGCCTCATGCTCGGTTTTGGCGCGACGGGTGCGATGCTGCACGCCGTGCTGCCAGGTCCGCTTCTCCTCGGCGCGGCGGCGGTCGGCGCGGTCGCGTTCGAGCGTTTCCTCGTAACGCCGCTCTGGAACTTCGCGATGCGATTCGCGTCACGTCCGGCGTCGACCCTCGAAAGCGCCGTGACCGACGAAGCCGTCGCCGTCAGCTCGTTCGACGACAACGGACAGGGGATCGTGTCGCTCGAAGTCGACGGGCAGGTGCTGCAGATTCTCGCCACGTTGCAGCCGCAGGACCGGGTGCTCGGCGGTCGCGTTCGCGCCGGTCAGCGGCTTCGCATCGACGAAGTGAACGCGGCCAAGCAGAGTTGCACCGTTTCAATTCTCTAACACTCCTCTCGTCTCCTTCGGAGATTCGCGTATGTCAGGCCTACTCACTACGCCCATGCTCATCGGGCTCATTGTCGTCGGGTTCGTGCTCATCGTCGTCCCGACGATCGTCGCCAGCTTGCTGCGCAACGTCGAAGCGGGCACGATCCGCCTCGTCAGCTGGCTGGCCGGCGGCACGGTCATCTATCGTGGGCCGGGCAAGTCGAAGGAAATCCCGCTGCTCACGACGGGAACGACGATCTCCAGCAAAGTCATCAACATCGACCTGGACATCACGGACCAGACGGCCGACGTCGACTCGGGCGGCACGCCGGCCCCGATCAAGGTGCGCGTGCTCGCGAGCGCCATCGTCTCGGTCGGCGACACCGACGCGTTGATCAAGACCGCGGCGAACCGTTTCTTCTCGAAGAGCGACGCCGACCAGCTGAGCACGCTCACCGACCTGCTCTCCAGCTCGGGGCGCCGTGCGATGAACCTGCTCACGCACGACCAGCTCTTCTCCGCCAAGGCGGCGCCGCTGCACGCGCTGCCGCCGGGGGAATCCGCGGCGGTCGTGCCGGTGCGTGTGATCCCGACCGCGCTCATGGCCGGCGAGGCCGGGGCGATCGAGGACGAGGACGATCCGCTGGCCGTAATCATTCGCAAAGCGTGCTCGCGCGAGTTGACCGACCTTGGACTCATCTTCAATTCGCTGAACATCAAAGTCGTACAGTCGGAAGTGGCCGAGGCTCGACGCCGGCAGTCCGCGGCGGTGGCTCAGGCGAACGCCGACATCGTCGCGGCGACCCAAACGCGCCGCGCCAAGGAAGCGCAGCTCGAGGCCGAGCGCGCGATCTCGGACAAGACACGCGAGCTCGAACAAACCAAGGCAAGCAACGCGGCGCTGGTCGCGCAGGCTGAAGCAAAACGGCAAGAGGCGTCCGGTCTTCAGCGCACCGCCGAACTCGACGCGACGCAAATCGCGCAGGCCAAGGCCGATGCGGCGCGGGTGCGCCTCGAGGCCGAGGCGGGCGCGGACGCCGAGGCGATTCGCATTCGCAAGATCTCCGAGGCGCAGGCCGAGGCAATCCAGAAGGTGAATCAAGCGATCGCCGTGGGCGGCGAGTCGTACTTCCGCTACCGGCAGATCGAAATGCTGCCACAGATCGCGCCGGTCATCGCCGCCGCGCTGTCCGACGCGAAGATGGTGACGATCTCCGGCGGTGGTGAGGCCGGCGGGGCGGCGACGGCAACGACCAACAACATCACGAGCGTGATTCAGACCGTGCTCGCGGCGCAGCTCGTGTCGCGGGGGCTGTTGGACAGCCCGGCACCCAGCGCACCGGTTGCCGCACCGCCGCAGACCGACGGGAAACAGACGCTGCCGTCTTCCTTCCCATCGGCCCCGGCGAAGCGATAAGACTCGCGGCCGAGTGTCATGCAGAAAGCGCGCGCCGGCACGATGCGGCGCGCGCTTTCTTGCACGGTCGGCGAGGTATCGAAATCAGTCCGAGCGAAGCGCGATCAGCGGATCGACCCGCGTGGCGCGGCGCGCCGGGAACAGCGTCGCCACGAGCGCGACGGCGACGAGCAGCGCCGTCACTGCGGCGAACGTCCACACGTCGAACGGACTCACGCCGTACAAGATGCCGCGCATCAGCCGCGTGAGTCGCGAGCGCCGTCGCCAGCCCGACAGCCGCGCCGATCGACGCCATGGACAACCCCCTCGCCGACGACCGCGCGCATCACGGATCCAGGCTCGGCGCCAAGCGCGATCCGAATGCCGATCTCGTGGGTCCGCCTCGACACGGCGTATGCCATCACGCCGTAAATCCCGACCGCCGCGAGGACGACGGCGATCGCGGCGAACGCGGCGAGCAACAGCAGATAGAAGCGCGACTCCGCGGTGGCGGTTCGAGCGAGCGCGCTGAACGTGACCACCGCCGAAATCGGCGCGTTGCGTTCGACGGATCGAATGGCGTCGCGGATCGGCGCCACGAAGGCGCTCGCGTCGCACTCGGCGCGCGGGCACGCGACCCGCGCGACCAGCGTCATCGTTCGAGAGGCGCCGAGCCCCTTCAGGTACCCAGGCCGTTGCGCGAACGGAAGGAACATCTCCTCCTCGTGCGGCGCGGACAGCGATTCGCGCACGTTGTCCTTGACGATGCCGACCACGGTGAGCCAGGTCGAGTCGTCGAGCGTGATGCGCCGGCCGATCGGGTCCAGACCGGGCCAATGCGTCTTCGCCATGAACTCGTTGATCACGACGACGCCGGGCGCGTCCAGCCGATCCGTCTCCGCGACGTCGCGGCCGCGGAGGATCGGGATTCGCATCGTCGCGAAGTAGCGCGGGAACACGACGCGATAGGTCGCGGTCGGCCAATCGCCGGGTCGCGGATGCGGCGCTCCCTCGAGACGAAACTCGAACCCCCACATGTCGCCGTCGAACGGCCGATGGTTGATGTAGCTCGCCGACTCGATACCCGGCAGGGCGCGAACGCGCGCGAGGGAATTGACGTAGAACGAGGCGTGATGCCCGCTGTCCGCGGCGGGCGTTCCGGCGGTCGAGACGATCATCGAAACGACGTTGCGCGGATCGAAGCCGGGGTCGATTCGCTGAAGCGCGATCAACGTGCGAATCATCAGCCCCGCGCCGATCAGCAGCACGAGGGCCAGCGCGAACTCGGACGCGACGAGCGCGTTGCGAACGCGCGCGCGGCCGCGCCCATCGCTCGACGCTCGATCGCCGTCGCGGAACGTCTCGACCGGATCCACGCGAGCCGCTCGGAGCGCGGGCAGAAGTCCGAACACGATGACGGTGGCCGCCGAGATCGCGACCGCGATCGCCAGAACGCCGCCGTCGAGCGTCACCGAAGCGACGCGAGGAATGATGGCCGGACTCGCCGCCACGAGCGCGTGAATTCCCCACGCCGCCAACGCGAACCCGGCGCCGCCGCCGAGCAGCGCCAGGAAAACGCTCTCGACAAGCATCTGAACGACGAGGCGCGCCCGGGTGGCGCCGAGCGCCGTTCGCAGCGAGAGCTCTCGCTGCCGCGCCGCGGCTCGCGCCAGCAACATGTGCGCGACGTTGGCGCACGCCGTGAGCAGGACGAACGTCACCGCCACGAGGAGCGTGAGGAGCGGCGTGCGAATGTCGCCGACGACTTTCTCCTTGAGCGGCGTGAGGACGACGTTCCTGTTGCTCCCCGGATCTCTCGCTTCGAGCGCCGCCGTCACGGCGCCGAGGTCGGCCCGCGCGCGCTCGAACGTGACGCCCGGCGCGAGACGCGCGAAGACGCGCAGGCTCTGTCCATCGTTGAGGCGATTGGCCAGGGCGAGCGGGGCCCACACCTGGCGTTGGTGCTCCAGAAAGGCGCGAAGACAAACGACTTCGGCATCACGCCGATGACCGTGTAAATCGAGCCGTCGAGGGACACCGTCGAGCCGAGGACGCCGCGGCGCCCGCGCGAACATGCGCTGCCACAGTCCATAGCTGAGCACCACCACGTGGTCGTTCCCGGGCTCTTCCTCCGCGGCGGAAAACACTCGTCCAAGCAATGGAGCGACGCCGAGCATCGGCAGCATCCGGCTCGTGATCCGCAGCGCCGGGACCTGTGTCGGATTGTCGCCGCTCGTCAGATCGGGCGACCAGTATTCCGCGGCCGCCATGTCGGAGAAGCTTCGCGTCTGCGCGCGCCAGTCACTGAAGTTTCTCGGCGACGCCGGGTTCCGCCCGTCGTGGAGGATGACCGCGAGGCGATCGGCGTCGGCGTACGACAGCGGCTCGACGAGCACGGAGCGTACGACGCTGAGCATCGCCGTCGTCGCGCCGATGCCGAGGGCCAGCGCGAGCACGGCGACGACCGTGAACATCGGGGTCTTGCGCAGGGTCCGCGCGGCGAAGCGACAATCGCGTAGCAGCCCGTCGAGCAGAGCGCCGGTCCGAGTGTCGCGCACGTTCTCCTTGACGACGTCGTAGCCGCCGAGCTCGAGTCGCGCGGCTCGCTCGGCGTCGCGAGGCGACATGCCGGCGCGCACCTTTTCCGCGACGACACCGGCGACGTATGCGCGAAGCTCCTCGTCGAGCGCATCGTCGACGCGAGTGCGGTGAAAGAGGTTGCGCGCGAAGGCGCCGGCGCGCGCCATGATCCGGGCGATGTCCATGTGCGCCTCGCTCAGCTCGACCGGAGCGCGAGCGTCATCGCCGCGGAGACACGCTTCCACTCGTCGGTCTCCTCGGACAAGTCGCCGACGCCCGGCCTTGGTGAGGCGGTAGAACTTGGCGCGCCGATTGTTCTCCGACTCACCCCACGTCGACACGACCCAGCCGTTCTCCTCGAGCCGATGGAGAGCGGGGAAGAGCGAGCCCGGCTTGACGTCGTACGCGCCAGCCGTGATCTGCGCGATTCGCCGCGCGACGCCGAGTCCGTGCATGTCGGTCAGCGTCAAGCACTTCAGGATCAGAAGGTCGAGCGTACCCTGGAGAAGCGGCGTCTGCGAAGGCGACATGCTCGTATAGACATCCGATACGAGCAAAGGGTTGGCTACGGCTCGGGGACCTTGGGAAGCCCGTAGACCTTCTTGAGGTCCTCGAGATACTCCGCGTGGAGCCCGCGAATCGTGTCGAACTCGTGCTTGACCATCGCCCGATAGTCGGCTCGCGTCGCGAAATCGTACAGCAACGCCGCCATCGCCTGCGCGTCGGTCACGAACCCGCGATGCCCGACCGGCGACGTGGCGTCGGCGAGCATCTCGTACGTGTGGTTCGGCGCCGTCGACGTCATGGCGCTGAACTCTCCGCCGGGGACCGCGCTCGAGACGCTCCCCGTCTCCTCGTAGCCCTGCGGCTTGCCGGGCTCCGGCTGCACGTTCTGGCCGCCGTACTTCTTGAGATATCCGAACGCGACCTCGTTGATCGATCCGATGCTCACGCCGTCGCGGTTCTCGCCGTAGTGGTCGATCTTGACCTTCGTTCCCGTCGCGAGCGCCGCGGCGCGGGCGGCGTCGTCGACGATCTGCAGCTCCTGCGCGAGATACACCTCGTCCGGATAGCGGATGTAGAAGTCGGCCGCCGTCTTGTCGGGCACGACGTTGGGCGCCGCGCCCCCTTCGGTGATCACGCCCTGGATGCGCGCTTCGGGCCGCATGTTGCTGCGCATCGCGTCGATGTTGTCGAACAGGTGGATCACCGCCGTCAGCGCGTTGCGGCCGTTCCACGCCGTGAGCTGGTGCGCCGGCGCGCCGCTGAACGTGTACTTCACGCCGTCGATGTTCATGCAACACGTCCCGAAGCCCGCCGCCGGACGACCGGTCACCGTCGTCGAATGGCTGCGCACCAGAATGTCCACGCCGTCGAAGACGTGCGAGTTGAACATCACGGTCTTCGCGTTGGGCGGCATCATCTCTTCGCCCGGCGTGCCGAACACCGTCACCGTTCCCGGCGTCTTGGTCTTCGTCAGATACTCGGCGATCGCGACGGCGGCGGCGATGCCGATCGGCCCCTGCGTGCTGTGCTGGTCGCCGTGAAACGCGCCCTTGGTGCCGCGCAGCGCGTCGTACTCGAGGATGACGCCGAGGTTCGGCGAGCCGGTGGACTTGGTGTAGCGCGCGACGAACGCGGTCGGCAGACCCGGCGTTCCCATCTGAACGGTGAAGTCGTGCTTCTTGAGATAGTCGGTGAGGATCTGCACCGACCGCTTTTCCTCGAAGCCGATCTCGGGATGCTTCGTGATGTCGTCGCCCATCGCGAGCAGCTCGGTGTCCATGAGCTCCTTCGCGCGCGCGGCGACCTGGTCGCGCGCCGAGTTCGGGCCGGTGAGCTTGGCGACGAGCGCGGGAAGGTTGAGCGACTTCTCGAGCGAATCGAGCTTGCGGACGACGTCGCGCGCGGCGTCGCGCTCGGTGGGTGTTTCCTGCGCGGCCGCCGCGGACAGCGCGGTGACGCACAGGAGAGCCGCGCAGCATCGCGAGCGAATCATTCGAGTGCCCTCGTGTGAAGGGTGCGGATCAGACGTAGCGCGCGATGGCCATCGCGATCACCGCGATGAGCAGCAGCGGCAGCACGATCTTGGCGGCCCAGCCGACCTTGGCCCGAAGCGCCATGAGCTCGGCGATCTGCTCGGCCGTGGGCGGGCCGCCCTGCGCGTCGACCGCCCGGAAGATCTTCGCCATGCCGGCCGTGGCGCGGCCGACGACCGCACCGCCGAAAATCAACGCGATGACGCCCGCCAGTCCGCCGACCCCGAGCGTCATTCCCATCGGCGACGAGTAGAACGCGCCGTTCGATCGCGACGCGTCCCACCAATACATGAAGATCCCCGACAGAACCGTGAGTCCGCCGAGCGCGGGGAAGTACGGACCGAACTTCGTCTTCACCAGCAGGAACTTCATCACGCCGCCGCCCGCCGGACCGCTGCCCACCACGGCGGGAAGGATGAACCACGATGAGCATCGCGACACCGCCGACCCACAGCACTCCGGAAAAAATGTGAAAAAGACGCAAGACAATCATCATCGGTTGCATGCGTTCGACTCCAGTCAGTTGGGTGAGTTTCTCAGATTCGATCGAACAGGACGATCCCCGAAAACCGTTTGAACTTCTCCTGCACCTGTCGCGAACGGAGCCGCCCGAGCAGGCGCCAGAGCCACATCATCGACATCTCGCGATCCAGGCGACGGGCCTCCTCCATCGACGAGCGGAACTCCACCTCGCGCCAACCGAACGGCTCGAAGAATCTTCGTGTTCTCGTCCGGGGCGAACAGGAAAGGCGCGTTCACGTTTCCCTGCGACTTGCCCCACATCCGCTGCATCATCGCCAGCAATTCGGGCCGGGCGAGATCGATCAACCAGGAATGGAAGCTCGGCGGGCGATGCAGGTCGGCGGCGAGGGCGCCCACCTGGTCCGGCGTGAGGTAGATGAGCAACCCTTCGGTGACGACGAGCGTGCGCCGCGACTGCGCGCCCAACCGGGCGAACAGTTCTTCGCGCACCGCCGCCTCTCGCAGGTCCGCGCGGATCCCTTCATACCGGCAGACCGGCGTCTCGCCGCGCATCGTCTCGAGCTTGTAGTCGAGGATGCCCGGGAGGTCCACGTCGACCCAGCGAAGGTCGGCCGGGAGCTTCATCCGCCAGGGACGGGTGTCGAGCCCAGCCGCGAGATTCACGATCTGGTCGGCGCCCGCGCGGATCTGCGCTTCGATGATCTCGTCGAAGACGGCGGTGCGGACGATCATCGCCCACGCCATCTGGCGTCCGCGCTTCATCGAGTCGACGATCGCCTCGCCCTTTTCGCCGGCCAGGCGGGCGGCGAACGGGTCGCGGAAGATCGCGTCCTGCGCGAGCCGTCTCCATGGCCCGGTAGACGGCCACCCATCGGGCGGTGTCGGAGACGTTTTCGATGTGGGACATCCCGGGGAGATTGGCCCGCTCGACGCGCAGCGTCAACCGGCCCGGCGGCGCTTTGGGCTGGACGGCCGAGGGTACGGAAGCGATGCTTACGCCCGTCCCTTTCCCCAGACCTATGCGTCGCTCCTCCATGGTGTTCGCGGCCGCGCTCGCGGCCTTCGCCGCGCTCGAGTGCCGGCGCCCAAACGCGCATGCTGCGCACTCCCGACCGTGAGCAAGACCCAGATCGCGTTCGCCTACGCGAACAACATCTGGGTCGTCGACAAGAGCGGTGGCATGGCCCGCCGCCTCACGAGCTTCCAGGGCACGACCGAGAACCCGAAGTTCTCGCCCGACGGCAAGCTGATCGCGTTCAGCGCGCAGTACGGCGGGAACGTCGACGTCTACGTCGTCCCGGCCGAAGGCGGCGAGCCGAAACGTCTCACCTGGCACCCGGGCGCGGACGTCGTCGAAGGGTGGACGCCCGACGGCAAGTCGATCGTCTTCAACTCATCGCGCGCCACCTCGGCGCCGAGCGCCGCGCCGCGCTTCTGGACCGTGCCGGTCGAAGGCGGAGTGGAAACGCCGATGGCGCTGCCGCGCGCGTATCAGGGCAAGATCTCGCCCGACGGCCGCCGCGTCGCGTACCGCATGAACAACTCGTGGGACGAGGAGCGGCGCAACTATCGCGGCGGACAGAATCGTCCGATCTGGATCGTCGACCTCAAGACGTTCGCGCTCGACACGACGCCGAACGTCACGTCCGATCTCGTCGTCGCGCAGGCGGGTTCGCCGCGCGGCTCGTCGCACTTCTCGGCGCCGTCGGCGCCCGAGTCGAAGAACATGGACCCGGTGTGGGTCAACGACGACGTCATCGACTTCGTCTCCGATCGTGACGGCGTCGCCAACGTGTGGACGTACGACACGAAGTCGAAGAAGCTGACGCAGGCGACGCACTTCACGAACTTCGACGTGAAGGCGGTCGACGCGGCGTCCGACGGCAGCGCGGTCGTGTTCGAGCAGGCGGGCGACATCCATCTCCTCGACCCGAAGACGCGGCAGCGAGCACGTGGTGAACATCACCGCCGCGGGCGACTTCGCGTGGATGATGCCGCAGTGGAAGGACGTGTCGGCGAACATGAGCAACCTGGCGCTGTCGCCGACGGGCAAGCGCATCGCCGTCGAGGCGCGCGGCGAGATCTTCACGATTCCCGCCGAGCGCGGCGACGTCCGCAATCTCACGAACTCGAGCGCGTCGGCGGAGCGCGAGCCGGCGTGGTCGCCCGACGGCAAGCAGCTGTCGTACTTCAGCGACAAGTCGGGCGAGTACGAGCTCTACATCGAGTCGCAGGACGGGCTCACGCCGCCGCGCGAGATCAAGATTCCGACGACGGGCCACTTCTACACGGCGGCGTGGTCGCCCGACGGCAAGCGAATCATGTTCCACGACACGAACCTGCACCTCTGGGTCGTGGACGTCGCGACGGGCCAGGCGAAGACGGTCGGCAACGATCCGTGGATGGTGCCGACGCGCACGATGAATCCGGTGTGGTCGCCGGACGGCAAGTGGATCGCGTACTCGAAGCATCTGAACTCGCTCTACACACGCGATCGAAGTCGTGAACGTCGAGACGGGCGTGTCGAAGCAGGTGACAGACGGCCTCGCCGACGCGTGTCGCCGGCGTGGGACGCGAGCGGCAAGTATCTCTGGTTCCTCGCGTCGACGGACTACGGTCTCCGGTCGCAGTGGCTCGACATGACGAACTACGACCACACCGAGACGTTCGGCCTCTACGCGGCGATGCTGCGCAAGAGCGACGCGTCGCCGTTCCTGCCGGAGAGCGATGAAGAGGGTGCGCCGGCCGGCGCTGCGCCTGGCGGCTTCGGTGGCGGCGGTCGAGGTGGCCGCGGCGGTGCTGGCGGCGCGCGGCGGAGCCGGCGCCGACAGCGCGGCAGGCGGCGAGCAAGCGGCGCCGCCGCGCGCCGCGCGCCGCCGATGCCGACCGTCACGATCGATTTCGACGGCCTCGAGCACCGCATCCTCGCCGTGCCGGGCATTCCGGAACGCCAATACTCGAACCTGAAAGTCCGGCGTCGCCGGGATGGTCTACTTCCTCGAGGCCGGCGGCGGTGGCGGTGGCGGCGGCCGCGGCGGCGCCGGCGGTGGCGCGACGTTGCATCGCTACTCGCTGCGCGACCATCGCGACTTGCCGTTCGTCACGGGCGCGGCGGACTACGACGTGAGCCTCGACGGGCACAAGCTCGTGTATCGCGGCGGCGGCGGAGGCGGCGGTCGCGGCGGCCGCGGTGGCGCGCCGCGGCGCGCGGCGGCGGACCGCAGCTCTTCCTCGTCGACGCCGACCGCAATCCGCCGCAGGCCGGTCAGGGCCGAGTGACCGCCGACCTGCGCGCGTACATCGATCCGAAGCAGGAGTTCAAGCAGATCTTCGACGAGGCGTGGCGCAACCAGCGCGACTACCTCTACGTGACCAACGAACACGGCGCGGACTGGCCGAAGATGAAGGAGATGTACGGCCAGTTCCTGCCGTACGTGAACCATCGCGCGGATCTCAACTACCTCATCGACATGATGGGCGCCGAGATCTCGATCGGACACTCGTACGTGCGCGGCGGCGACATGCCCGAGGTGCCCGCCGCGCGTGCCGGGCGGCCTGCTCGGCGCCGACTTCGTCGATCGAGAACGGGCGCTATCAGCATCACGAAGATCTACGACGACGAGGAGTGGAATCACCGATCTGCGCGCGCCTCTCGCCGCGCCGGGCGTGGACGTGCGAGTCGGCGACTACATCCTGTCGATCAACGGGCAGGACCTGAAGGCGCCCGACAACATCTATCGTCTGCTCGACGGCACGGCGAATCGCCAGACGGCGCTCGTCGTCAACTCGACGCCGACGGCCGACGGCGCGCGGCACGTCACGGTCGTTCCGGTCGCGAACGAGCAGGGGCTGCGCACGCGCGCATGGATCGAAGAGAATCGGCGCACTCGTCGACTCGCTGTCGCACGGCCAGCTGGCGTACGTGTATCTGCCGAACACGGGGCAGCCGGGATACACGAGCTTCAACCGCTACTACTTCGCGCAGCAGGACAAGAAGGGCGCGATCATCGACGAGCGGTACAACGGCGGCGGCCAGGCCGCGGACTACATCATCGACGTGCTGCAGCGCGACTACGACGGCTACTTCAACAACGTCGCCGGCGATCGCATGCCGTTCACCAGCCCCGCGGCCGGCATCTGGGGCCCGAAGGTCATGATCATCAATGAAATGGCCGGATCGGGCGGCGACTTGATGCCGTACATGTTCCACTATCGCAAGATCGGCACGCTCGTCGGCAAGCGGACGTGGGGCGGCCTCGTTCACACGGCCGACACGCCGCCGTTCGTCGACGGCGGATCGGCGATCGCGCCGCGCGGCGGATTCTTCGCCCGCGACGGCAAGTGGGCGGTCGAGAACGAAGGTGTCGCCGCCCGACATCGACGTCGAGAACACGCCGGAGAAGTGATCGGCGGCCACGACCTGCAGCTCGAAGCCGCGGTCGCCGAAGGAATGAAGCAACTCGCGGCGCACCCGGTGGATCGCGCGACGAAGGAGCCGCCGCCGCCGACGTGGGGCAAGCGGGTGAAGCCGCCCGCCTGAGGACGGCGTTGGCTCGATGAGCCTTCGCGACGAGCTCCAGCACTCGCTCGGTGGTGCGTACACCATCGAGCGAGAGCTCGGCGGCGGCGGGATGTCGCACGTCTTCGCCGCCACTGAAATCGCTCTGGGCCGTCAGCGTCGTCGTGAAGGTGTTGGCGCCGGAGCTGGCCGTCGGCCTGTCGGGAAGCCGCTTCGAGCGCGAGATCCGGCTCGCCGCCGCGCTCCAGCAAGCGAACATCGTTCCGCTCCTGTCGGCCGGAGAGTTCGACGGTCGCCCGTACTACACCATGCCGTACGTCGACGGCCTCTCGCTGCGCCACCGGCTGTCGTCGGGCCCGCTGCCGATCGGCGACGTGATCAGTGTGTTGCGGGACGTGGCGCGCGCGTTGGCCTACGCGCACGAGCGCGGCGTGGTGCACCGCGACATCAAGCCGGACAACGTGCTGCTCTCCGGCGATGCAGCCGTCGTGACGGATTTCGGGATCGCGAAGGCGTTGATTCGAGCAAGCACGATGACGCCGGATGGCGAGGGCGCGCCGCGCGCCGACGCGTCGGTCGTCACGCAAATCGGCACCGCGATCGGGACGCCGGCGTACATGGCGCCCGAACAAGGCGTCGGCGACCCGGCACGGATCACCGCGCCGATCTCTACGCGCTCGGCTGCCTCGGATACGAGCTGCTCTGCGGAGAGACGCCGTTTCACGCCCGTCCTGTCCATCAGACGTTTCTCGCGCACGTCAACGAGCGCCGGTTCCGATCGTCGACCGGCGCGCCGATTGCCCGCCGGGTCTCGCGGCGCTGGTGATGCTGTGCTTGGAAAAGGATCCGGCTAGGCGACCGCAGTCGGCGCGCGAAGTGCTTCAGTCGCTCGATACGGTCAGCACGCCTGGGGCGACGCTACGGAAACCCGCCGTTCGGTGAGCCGCGGGTCGTCGTTACCGGTATCTTCGCACTCGCCGTGATTGCGGCGCTGGCGGTGTTCATCGTGCGTCGTCCGCGTGCTTCCGCGGCGGCGAGCGGCCTCAAGACACTTGCCGTCCTGCCGTTCGAAAACGTTGGCGGCGATTCGGCGCGCGAGTATCTCGTCGATGGCATGACCGACGAACTCGCGACCGCGTTCGGCAAGCTTCCCGGTGTGCGCGTCGCGGCGCGAACATCGACCTATCGATACAAGAGCCGCGTCGCGAGCGGAGCCGGCATAGACCCGCGCGAGGTCGGACGCACGCTATCAGTCGGCCTCGTCCTCGTCGGATCGATCCGCTTGGCCGGCCAGCAATACGTCGCGTCGGCGCAGCTTGTCGATGCCAGCACGGGTCAAGAGATCTCGTCCGACAAGTTTACGAGCGACGCAACGGATCTGCTCACTCTCGAGAGCGGCCTCGCGCGCGAAATCACCGCCGCGCTCGCGCCGCGCCTTTCGGCGGAGGCGGTTCCGCCGCGACCGCCGCCCCGCGCACGTCGCGCAAGGCACCGCAAACCGCGACGCATACGACCTCTACTGGCGCGGGCGCTTTCTGCTTTTCGCTCGACGAACTCTCCCGCTGGCGGTCGACCTCTTCCAGCAGGCGATCGACAAGGACTCCTCGTTCGCGCGGGCGTATGCCGCACTCGGCGAGACGCTGGAGTACCTGCCGTATTTCAACGGCGTCCCGGCGGACAGCGTCCGCACGCGAGCCATGCGCGCGGCGCAACGCGCGCTGGCGATCGACAGCACGCTCGCGCAAGCGCACGTCGCCCTCGGCCTCGCCCACATGCACGCGTTCGAGTGGAAGGAGGCCAGCGACGAATTGCGGCGCGCGATCGCGGCCGACTCGAACGACGTGTCGGCGTTGACGCAGTATGCGCGCTATCTGCTCTACATCGGTCGTCCGGCGGACGCCCTCGCGATCATCACCCGAGCGCCACGCTCGAGCCATTCTCGCCGGTCGTCGCCGCGTGGAAAGTCAGTTCTCTCTCGCTGCTCGGGCGTCACGACGAGGCGCTCGCCGAGTCGCGCCGTGGCATCGAGGTCGACTCGATGTCACCGCCGCTGATTCAGATCTCGACGCTGGCCTACCTCGGTGCGAACCGAAACGCCGAGGCGAGAACGATCGCAATGCGAGGTCCGTTGAAGGGACCGCCGTTCGGCGGCAACCTGGCATTGGCGATCGGCAAATCGGGCGACCGTCAGACGGCGCTCCGCATGGCGCGGGATTTCGAAGGAAAGAAACAGTGGTTCTCGGCGTCCACGGCGGCGCTCGCCTATCTCGGCGTCGGCGACTCGGCACGCGCGCTCGACGAATTCGAGAAGGCGACGGTCGCGCGTGAGATCTGGCCGTCGTTCGCGCCGCTCTGCGACTACGCTTTCGACCCGATCCGTGGGAGCAAGCGGTTCTCGGTGTTGATTCGCCGAGTCGGGCTCGACGACGCGCTCTTGACACGGCCCGGAGCTTGCCGAGTCGGTGTTAGGCGCTGAGCGCAGCCCGCCACGTGTGTCGTGATGCGCGGGGGCGCATCACGACAACCCGCTGAGGTGGCCCCGTGCAAGTAGCGATTCTGTTCATGAACCTCGCCTACGCGGCGGCCGGGGTCGTACTCATGTACATCAGCTTTCGCGTGATCGACAGGCTGTTGCATGAGGTCGAGCTGCCGAAAGAACTGCAGCGTGGAAATATCGCGGCGGCCATCTTCGTCGGGTCGCTCTTCGTCTCCATCGCGTTGATCATCGGACGCGCGATCGCGTAAGCGACCGCGCCCGAACAGCGCGAGGCGTCTGCCGTGACCGGAGTACGACGAGCGGTCGTCCTCGCCGCGATTTTCGTGGTCGCCGCCAGGATGGAGTGCGGCCAGGGGCCACAGGCGACCGCCGCCGCGCAGACCCCGCCCAAGCAGGGCCTGATGGCGAGGATAGAGGACGCGGCGGAGCGCTATCCTCGCGCGAAAGATCAACACGCAATACGACGGGACCTTCGCCAAGTACAGCAAGCAGTACTTCGGCCCCGCGTTCGACTGGCGCTGGTTCAAGGCACAAGGCTTCGCGGAGAGCAGACTCGATCCCCGCGCGCGGAGCTGGGTCGGAGCGCGCGGTTTGATGCAGCTGATGCCGACGACGTATCACGAGATCGTATCGCAGAACCCCGACTTCGGGCCGATCGACCAGCCGGAGTGGAACATCGCGGCGGGCATCTACTACAACCGCCGCCTCTGGGATTTCTGGCACCTCGTGCCCTTGGACGAACGGCATCGTTTCATGTTCGCGAGCTACAACGCCGGCCGAGGGCCGATCATCAAGGCGTACAAGCTCGCGACAACGCAATGGCCGGCGGATACGACGTGGGCCAACATCGCGCGCGTCGCTCCGAGCATACATCCGTGGATATACAAAGAGACGCTTGGATACGTGAGTCGCATCGACGCCACGTTCGAGCTGTTGACCAATCCGTCTGTGAACCGGCCTCCGTGATCGACACGCTCTGACCGGGTCGCCCGTCGGCATCGACCGGCTCCGCCTTCGTAGTGTTTCGAGCGCCAAACGCGTTCGTGCCGCTCGACATCGTCGGAATTGAAACTCCCCCCGCTCGAGGGTCGTCTTGTGATGAGGCCGGTTGAACGGCCTCCGAGACCAACCACGGGGGAATTCGTGCAGATCGCGATCCTTGCGCTGAACCTCGTCTACGCCGCCCTGGGCGTGGTGCTCATGTACGTGAGCTATCGAGTGATCGATCGGCTCATGCCCGACGTCGACTTCCCCCAGGAGCTGAAGCGCGGGAACATCGCCGCCGCGATCTTCATCGGTGCGCTGTGGGTCTCGATCGCGCTCATCGTCGGGCGCGCCATCGGATAGCCGCGGATGCGCGGGTTACGCTCGCTGACTTGGCTGGTGCTGGCAGCTTTCCCGGCCGCGGCGAGCGGACAAGGCGGAGCGTCCGCGCCGCCGCCAACCAACGCTCTCGAGCGAGTCGCCGAGGCGCGCGCGGCGAAGAAGATCAGCCAGCGCTTCGATCCGGCCTTCAAGAAATACTCGAAACGGTACTTCGGCCCCGCCTTCGACTGGCGCTACTTCAAGGCGCAAGGATTCGCCGAAAGCGAGCTCAAACCCAACGCGACGAGCTGGGTCGGCGCGCGCGGCGTGATGCAGCTCATGCCGTCGACGTACCAGCAGATCGCCTCGCACCGGCCCGAGTTCGGCGCGATCGACCAGCCCGACTGGAACATCGCCGCCGGCATCCTCCACGACCGCGACCTGTGGCAGCTCTGGGCGAACGTTCCGGAAGCGGAACGCTACCACTTCATGTTCGCGAGCTACAACGCCGGCGAGGGGCCGATCGGGCGCGCGCTGGCCATGGCGAAGCAGACGTCTCCCGAGCCGGCGTGGTCCAGCATCGAGCTGATCGCCCCGCGCGTGCAGCGGTGGCGATACAGCGAGACGCTCGGGTACGTGCGACGGATCGATTCGACCTACTTCAAGCTCACGAATCCGTTCGCGCCGTGACTGACCGCTAGACGGGCCGCTCGATCGACGGGCTCCTCGGCGTGAACATCTGCGGGCCGCTCTCCGTGATGTGCAGGCAGTCCTCCAGCCGAATGCCGAACTCGCCGTAGATCGCGATCGTCGGCTCGTCGCTGAAGCACATGCCGGGCTGAATCTTGGTCGTGTTGCCCTTCACGAAGTTCGTCCACTCGTGGCCGTCGAGGCCGATGCCGTGGCCGGTGCGATGCGGCAGCCCAGGCACCTTGTAGCCCGGACCGAACCCGGCGTCGGTGATCACCTTTCTGGCCGCGGCGTCGACCGACTCGCACGCGGCGCCGACCTGCGCGGCGTTGAATGCGGCCGCCTGCGCGCGCTTCTCGACCTCCCACACGTCGCGCTGGCGCTGGGTCGGTTTGCCGAACACCGTCGTGCGCGTGATGTCCGAGACGTTAGCCGTCCACGGTGCAACCCGCGTCGACGAGCACGACGTCTCCCTCGCGCAACGTCTGCGGCTGGACTGCTTCCGTGCGGAAACGCGGTGTACTTGCCGAAGATGACGAGCGCGCCGTCGCTCGTGCCGCCGAGCCGCTGCGTCACGGAGGCGACGCTCGCCGACACGTCGTGCTGCGACATGCCCGGCTTGAGCGCCTTCAATGTCGCCCCGATGGCCTGAAGCGTTATTTCGTTCGCGTGCTGCATCAGCGCGATCTCGGACGGACGACTTGATCATGCGGCACCCGGCCGTCACCGGCGTCGCGATCACGTACTGCGCGCTCGGCAGCCGCTGACGCACGCCGTCCGCGATGAAGAAGCGAACGCGCTCCTCCATGCCGACCTTGCCGTTCGTCACGCCGCGATCCTTGAGAATTCCGGCGATCACCTGGAACGGACTCTCGTCCTCCTGCCAGACGCGGACGTCGTTCGAGAACTTGATCAGCTCGCGCGCGCGCTCTTCCTCGAACGCCGGCGTCACCCACGCGAGATCACCTTTGGCGGGTATGACGACGCCGAACGTGCGCTCGCTGTTTCCCCAGTGCACGCCGGTGAAGTACGACCATGCTCGACCCGCCCTCGAGAAACATCGCGTCGATGCCGTTCTCCGCCATCAAGCGACGCGCCTTCTCGATCCGCGCTCGCCGCTCGTCGTCGGTGATGGGGGCGGGCTTCGCCTGAAGCGTGATGCCCTCGAGCGATGGCACGTCGAACGCTCCGGTTCGCGCCGCGGCGATGGCGCCGAGCGTGGTGGCCGAGCGGGAAACGAAAGACCGTCTGTCCATTGGTGGGATTGAGAGAGGAGAGTCGTGGTTATCGGCCGGCGCGTCCGGCCTGAATCGTTTGCGTGGCGTTCCGCTCCGGCGGCTCGACACCGAGCAGATGGTGCACGAAGAAGTCGTTGCGCTTGCGAATGCCGTACGGGCCGCCGTTGGTGTGATCGGCGCCCGGGATCACCAGCAGATCGAACGTCTTGTTGGCCTTGATCAACGCGTTGACGACCTGCATCGTCGACGACGGGTCCACGTTCGTGTCGAGCTCACCGACGATGAGCATCAGATCGCCCTGCAGCTTCGACGCGTTGTCGACGTTCGACGACGCGCGCGTAGTGCGGACCGAGCGGCCAACCCATCCACTGCTCGTTCCACCAGATCTTGTCCATGCGGTTGTCGTGGCATCCCGCCGCCGACACCGCGGCCTTGTAGAACTCCGGATGGAAGAGCATTCCGCCGAGCGAGTTCTGTCCGCCGGCCGACGTGCCGTAGATGCCGACGCGCGTGATGTCATACCACGAATACTTCGCCGCCACCGCCTTGTGCCAGAGAATACGGTCGGGGAATCCGGCGTCGCCCAGATTCTGGAACGCGACGTCGTGAAACGCCTTCGACCGATTCGCCGTCCCCATGCCGTCCATCTGCACGACGATGAACCCCAGCTCCGCGAGGTTGCGCATGTCGTTCGTGACGCCGAACGACTTCGGCACGAACGAACCCTGCGGCCCGGCGTAGATGTTCTCGATCACCGGGTACTTCTTCTTGGGATCGAAGTTCGTCGGCTTGAAGATCACGCCCCAGATGTCCGTGGCGCCGTCGCGCCCCTTCGCGACGAACACCTCGGGCGCCTTCCACCCGGCGGCGGAGAGCGCCGAGACGTCGCCGTGCTCCACGTCCATCGCGACATGCTGGTCGGACGCGCTGTGGACGTCGAGCGCCGGCGCGGCGTCGACGCGCGACCAGAGGTCGGCGTAGTAGCTGCTGTCGCCCGACCACGAGATGGTGTGCATCCCGTTCTCGGGCGTCATCGGCGTGAGGCCGCTGCCGTCGAAGTTGACTCGGTAGTAGTGGAGGAAGTACGGATCCTCCTTCGGGTCCATGCCGTTCGCCGTGAACCAGATCTGGCGCTTCGCTTCGTCCACGTGCTGCACGTTGTGGACGACCCAATTTCCCTTCGTAATCTGGTTTTCGACCTGCCCTGTCGCGCCATCGATCAAATAGAGCTGACTCCAGCCGTCGCGCTCCGACATCCAGATCATCTCTTTCCCGTCGGCGACGTCGTAGCGGAAGCGTCGGCCGGAGTCGGTGATCCCGTCGGTGGCCGTGCGATAATCGACGAACGCCTTGGACTCCTCGGAGACGATCGGCCGCGCGGCCCCCGTGTTCGCGTCCACCTCGATCGACGCGATACACCTGATGCCCACGCTGATTGTACTCGAACGTGAACGCTCGGCTGTCCTTGCGCCACGTGAGCTGCAGTAGCTGGTACGGATTCGGGAAGAGCGCGTGATCGACGTGAACGACGCGCTTCGACGCGACGTCGATGAGCACCGGATCCCGCTCGTCGAGGACGTCGCCGGGTTTCGCGTAGACGCGCTCCATGTACTTCGGCTGCAGCTGATCCGCGGGCGACGACTCGACGTAGCGCACGATCCGGCGGTAGCCCGGCGTCACGCGATACACCGCGATCTTGGCCGAGTTGGGCGACCACGTGAGCGATTGCAGCGTGTACGCGCCGCCCTCCGAGCCGTCGTAGGTGAGCGGCGCGCCCGTGCGTGCGCCTGTCGCGCGCACGAAGACGTTGAAGTTCTCGATGTACGCTTCGTGCTGCCCGTCGGGCGAACGGCGAACCGCGCTGTCGGCGGGAGGACGCGGCGGTCCCTGTTGCCGGGCGAGTCGCTGCGCGATCACCTCGTCGCCGAGCGCCTCGATGTCGTCCCACGGGCCTTCGAACGGCACCATGTCGCTCTGTTCGTCGTCGGCGATCGGTCCGGCTCCGCCCCGGCCGCCGCGGCCGCCTCGTCCACCGAGCGCTGACGGGTCCGACACGCTGGCAGGCGTAGTCGGTGATCGTGCACTTCCAGTTGAAGCCCGTCGCGACGAACTCGATCGCGTGCTCGTCGTCGGCGAAGTTGAAGTCGGCGAACGGGAGGTTCGTCGCCGAAACGAGCGTCGGCGTTCCCGGTGCCGCGCCGCCCCCCACCCCGACCGGCGGCCGGTACTTCACTGAGGCCCGCGCGAATGATCGCGGCGGCGAGCTTTGTATGATCGAACGCCGGCTGCTTGGTCTTGGCCGCGACGTCGACGACAATGAACTCGTAGCCGCCCTTCACCGTGCGGCGGTACCACAGTCGCGGCGAGCGTCCGATCCACGTCGGGCGGTCTGGGGTGTTGACGGCGAGCCCGTCGTAGCGCGCGTTGAGCTGGTCGGCGCGGGAGTAGTCGATGGCCGTGCCCTGAGCGGCGACGACGCCGGCGGCGAGGGGGGTCGTGAGGACCATCGCGGCTAGAAAACGCGTCATTGTCATTCTCATTTCCAGGGTTCCGCAGGGTGTGGCGGTGAAGTTCCTAGCGCAATTCGCGACCAGTCATCGGGCGACGCGCAACTTCCATTCGATATCGTGAACTGTCCATTCGACGCCATGAATCGTTCATCCGACGCCGTCAACCGTCCATTCGACAAAAACCAACGTAGACCTCAATCCCGCGCCCGAACGTCCCGCGGCTTTCACCGACCGTCCAGCTTCGTTCAGCGAACAGCCAGCTTCGTTCACCGACCACCCAGCTTCGTTCACCGACCACCCAGCTTCGTTCACCGAACATCCAGCTGTGTTCACCGAACATCCAGCTTCGTGCACGGAACGTCCCGCCGCGTTCACCGACCATCCACCTTCGTTCATCGAACATCCAGCAACGTGTACGGGGCGTCAAGCGGTTCTCACCGAGCATCCAGCGAGGTGTACTGAACATCAGTCGGTATTCACCCAGCATCCAGCGAAGGGTACCGAACATCAGTCGGTATTCACCGAGCATCCAGCGATGTGCACCGAACATCAGGCGGTTGTGATCGAGCACCCAGCGACGTGTACCGGACGTCGGGCGGTCGTCACCGTACGTCCGGCGACGCGCACGGAACATCCCGCCGCCGGATTGCCACGTGCGATGCCGGCATCCTAACCTCGAGGGGACGCCAGCCCGCGTCATCCGTCGCCCGACGCTCGCCAACCGCCGTTCAAACCCTTCCGCTGCACACAAAAGGACGTCAACCCGCGATCAAGAAGCCGAAACCCGACGCCAACTCGTTTCGAATCAAGCACCAGGGCGTCTCAACGCGGCCACAACTTACCGACGATCCGCATCAAACGCTCTGCTTCGCCAGTGAACCGATACCACGTCGCGTTTCACCGCCGTGGCGCGCATACTAAGGCAATCTGAACGGATCTGACCCTCCGAGGAAAACGTCATGCGCTCAGCGTTCGCTCTTGTCGCTGTCGTCGTTCTGGCGGCGGCTCACAATGCGGGCGACACGCCGACGGTCGCCGGCTCGCCAAGAAACGTTGCCCCCCGCGGGCTCGCCCCGACGCCGCCGATGGGCTGGAACAGCTGGAACAAGTTCGGGTGCCGCATCGACGAGAATCTCATTCGCGAGACGGCCGACGCGATGGTGTCGTCCGGCATGCGCGACGCGGGCTACAAGTACGTCAACATCGACGACTGTTGGGAAGCGTCGGCGCGAGACTCGCTGGGCAACCTGACGACCGATTCGACGCGCTTTCCGCACGGCATGAAGTCGTTGGCCGACTACGTCCACTCCAAGGGCCTCAAGATCGGCATCTACTCGTCGGCCGGCACGATGACGTGCCAGAAGCGACCGGCGAGCATCGACCATGAAGTGGCGGATGCCAACACGTTCGCCGGCGTGGGGCATCGACTATCTCAAATACGACAACTGCAACAACCAGCTGCGCCCGGCCATCGAGCGCTACCAGGCGATGGGCGACGCGCTCGCCGCGACGGGCCGGCCGATCGTGTTCAGCCTTTGCGAGTGGGGTCAGAACAAGCCCTGGGAGTGGGGTCGTTTCGTGGGCGGCGAGCTCTGGCGGACGACGGGCGACATCCGCGACAATTGGAAGTCGATGCTCTCGATTCTCGACAAGCAGGTCGGCCTGGAGAAGTACTCGGGCCCGAACGCATGGAACGATCCGGACATGCTCGAGGTGGGCAACGGCAAGATGACGAACACCGAGTACGTCGCGCACTTCAGTCTGTGGGCGTTGCTCAACGCGCCGCTCATCGCCGGGAACGATCTCCGGTCGATGAACGACTCGACGCGCGCGATCCTCACGAATCCGGAGGTCATCGCTGTCGATCAGGACTGGGGCGGTTCGCAGGGCTACAAGCTGAAAGGCGACAGCGTGACGCAGGTGTGGATCAAGCCCATGTCGAACGGCGATCGGGCGGTGGTGCTCCTTAATCGCGGCGAGACGACGGCGACCATCTCGACGACGATGCCGGAGATCGGCCTGCCGGCGGGCAAGCATCTCGAGCGCGACGTGTGGGCGCATGCGGAGCGTACCGCCGACGGCATCGTCTCGGCGAATGTTGCCGCGCATTCGGTCGCGATGTACGTTGTGCGGAAATAGCCGCGAAGAGAGCTCCACCCGCGATCGACCCGCTCCTCGCGTAATCGCTACTTCATCGACAGGAACTTCGGGTCCACGTCGGTGAAGCCCCAGGTCTTCAGCTGCCGCGCCCACTCGCCAAGGTTCTCCTTCGACACGCGCACGAGATCCATCTGCACGTGCGCCGGCACGTCCTTGTGCAGGTATACGTGGTCGAAGATCGTCTTCACCGAGACGTAGCCCCAGAGGTACGTCGGCTGCGCGAACAGCACCGGCGCGAGACCCTTGTCGACGTACGGAAGCTCGACCGGCATCGCGTCGACTGACACGATCTTCACCTTGTTCGGGTCGAGATCCGTGAGCAATGCCGGCGTGAACAGCGCCCATCCGCCGATCATCGCCCAGCCCTGAATGTCCGGATACGCGTTCTGCGCGTCGACGACTTCCTTCGCCGCGTCCTGCGGCGTCTCGGCGTGGTAGAACGTGTTGAGGATGGTGATGCCCGGATGCTTCTTGGCCTCCTCCTTCACGCCCTCGACCCGCTTCTGGAGGTTCGGCGCGTTCTGGTTGCCGGCGAGAATGGCGATCTTGCCCTTGTCGCCCATCTGCTTCGCCAGCTCCTGCATCACCTGCCTTCCCATCAGCATGTCGTCGCCGCCGTAGAACGAGAACCGCTTGGAGTCGGCGACGTCGCTGTCGAACGTCATCACCGGCACGCCGCGCGCGACGGCTTCGTCCACGGCGCCGACGAGCTTGCCGGCGTCGCTCGCCGAAAGAAGAATCGCGTTCGCACCCGCATTCACCGCTTCGCCGATGCGCTGCGCCTGAAGCGTCGGGTCTTCGTCGGGCGGCGTGAGCCAATCGATCTTCACGTTCACGCCGTTCGCCTTCGTCAACTCCGCCGCCGCCGCCTCGGCGCCTTGCCGACCAGACAAGAAAACCGGGTTGGTCGAGCTCTTGGCGATCATGGCGATCGTGAATGTCTTGCTTCCGCCGGCAGCGGTCGCGCCGCCCGCCGGGGTCGCGTCCGACTTGTCGGTCTTGGCTCCGCTGCATGCGGCAAGAAGGGTCGCAAGAAGGATTTGGCTTAGGCGGCGAGAAGGCGTGCGAATCATTCAGCTCTCTGCGATGAAGGGTCGGGGGCGAAACAATGACCCCCCTGGCGCGACGTGTCAACGCGACGGCCTTCCGGCCGCCGCGCACGCCCGATATGCTCTACCGGCTCGCCCACGTTTTCTCGAAAACCGTCCTCCCCATGCGCATTCAACTCGAATCCAACGTCGGCGGAAAGCTGACGGCGAAGCACGCGGCCCAGGCCGAGAAGCGCGCCTCGCGACGGCCGCCGGTCGAACGCGTCACGCTCGCCCTGCTCGTCGGCAATCGCGGGTTCTTCCCCGGCCACCTCGCTCGCACGGGCCGCGACGAGATGCTGCGCGCGTTCGCCGAACAAGGCATCGACGCCATCGCCCTGGAGCTTGACGACTCCGTGCACGGCGCGGTTGAAAGCCGCGACGAGTCCAAGGCCTGTGCGGCGCTCTTCCGAAAACACGCCGACAAGATCGCCGGCGTCGTCGTCACGCTGCCGAACTTCGGCGACGAGCGCGCGATCGCCGAGACGCTGCGCCTCTCCGGCCTGAACGTGCCCGTATTGATTCACGCGACCGCCGACGACCCGGCGAAGATGGGAATCGACTTCCGGCGCGACGCGTTCTGCGGGAAGATGTCCGTCTGTAACGTTCTGACGCAGTACGGCATACCATATAGTCTGACGTCGCTGCACACCCAGCGCCCGGAGTCCGACAGCTTCCGGGCCGACCTCCGCCGCTTCGTCGCGACCTGCCGCGTGGCGCGCGGTCTCAAGACGGCGCGCATCGGCGCGATCGGCGCGCGGCCCGCCGCGTTCAAGACGGTTCGCTACAGCGAAAAGATCCTCGAGGCATCCGGGATCGCAGTAGAACCCATCGATCTCTCCGAAGTCCTCGGCCGCGTGAACCATCTCGCGAACGACGACGCCGACGTTCTCTACAAGCTCGGCGAGATGCAGGAGTACGTGCCGACCGACGGCATTCCGAGCGACGCGTTGATCAAGATGGCCAAGCTGGGGCTCGTCATCGACCGCTGGATGCGCGAGACCGACGTGAACGTGAGCGCGGTGCAGTGCTGGACGTCGCTCGAGGAATTCTTCGGCGTCGTGCCGTGCACGATCATGAGCATGATGAGCGACGTGAACATGCCGAGCGCCTGCGAGGTGGACGTGTGCGGCACGATCAGCATGTACGCGTTGACGCTCGCGTCGCAGACACCGAGCGCGCTGCTCGACTGGAACAACAACTACGGCGACGACCCGGACAAGGCGGTATGCTTCCACTGCAGCAACTTGCCGAAGTCGTTCTTCGAAGACGTGAAGATGGACTACCAGGCGATCATCGCCGGCACGGTCGGCCGAGACAACACCTACGGCACCGTCGTCGGCAAGGTGCGATCGAGCGCGATGTCGTACGCCCGATTCTCGACCGACGACCGCACCGGCAAGATCCGCGGCTACATCGGCGAAGGACGATTCACCGACGACCCGCTCACGACGTTCGGCGGTGCCGGCGTGGCCGAGATTCCTCGCCTCCAGGAATTGCTGCGCTTCATCTGCACCCACGGCTTCGAGCACCACGTCGCGGCGACGATGGCGACCGTCGCCGACGCGGTCCACGAGGCGACGACGCGGTACATGGGTTGGGACGTGCTGCGGCACGCCTGAGGGCGCGACGAACGTGGCTGTCGTAGCGGGAGTCGACTTCGGCACGCAGAGCGTGCGCGTCGCGCTCGTCGACAGCGAGCGCGGGCCGATCGGTGCGGGCACCGCCGAGTATCCGGTGAACCGCGATCGCCGCGATCCGGACTTCGCGACGCAGTCGCACGCGTCGCACATGGACGCGCTCGCGCTGGCGACGCAGCGGGCGCTGGCCGACGCCAAGCTCGATGGCCAGAAGGTCGAAGCCATCGCGCTCGACACGACCGGGTCGACGGTGGTTCCGGTCGACGAGCATCTCGCGCCGCTCGACGACTATTACCTGTGGGCGGACCATCGGGCGAAAGACGAGGCGGCGCTCATCACCGAGGTGGCGCGACGAGAGAAGCTGCCGGCGATCGAGATGTGCGGCGGCGTCTACTCGTCGGAGTGGGGGTTCGCCAAGCTGCTTCACTGGCTGCGCCACAACCCGGACAAGCGCGCGCGCTTCGCGACGGCGCTCGAGCACTGCGACATGGTCGCGGCGGTGCTCACAGGCGAGACGAGCGCGGAGAACGTGCCGCGGTCCGTGTGCGCGATGGGACACAAGTGGCTGTGGAGCGAATCGAACGGCGGATTGCCGCCCGAGGATTTTCTCTTCTCGGTGGATCCGTTGTTCGCCGGGGTTCGCGACAAGCTCCGCGGGCGCTATCGCACGTCCGACCACATCGCCGGCCGGCTGAGCGACGAATGGTCGTCGCGGCTCGGGCTGCGCGCGGGGATTCCCATACCCGTCGGCGCGTTCGACGCACACTGGGACGCCGTCGGAGCGGGGATCCAGGAAGGAGACGTCGTCAACGTCGTCGGGACGAGCACGTGCATCATCGCCATCGCGAAACAGGCCGACTGCGTGCCCGGGGTCTGCGGCGTCGTCCCGGGCTCAGTGCATCCGGACTATGTGGGCGTCGAGGCAGGCCTCTCCGCCGTCGGCGACATTTTCGAGGCGATCGCGCGACGCGCCGGCACGACCGTCCGCGTGCTCTCGAACGGTCTCGAGGAATACCGGGCCGGCCAGACGGGGCTTCTCCGCCTCACCTGGGACAACGGCGACCGCACGGTGCTCGTCAACCCGAACCTCGGCGGCGTCACGCTCGGGTGGAATCTGAATCACGACGCGCGCGATGAACTTTTCGCGGCGATCGAGGGGACGGCTCTCCACACGCGCGTCGTCTTCGAGCGCATGGCCGAGCACGGCGTGACGATCCGGCGCGTGATCAACGCCGGTGGGATTCCACAGAAGAACGAAGTGCTGAATCGCGTGTATGCGAACGTGTTCGGCGTGCCCGTGCTCGTGCCGGAGCGTCCAATCACGGGTCTCGGCTCGGCGATCTTCGCATTCCGCGCGGCGGAACGTTCCCGACGATCGAGGACGCGCAGAGGGCATTGTGCCCGCCGTACCGCGTGATCGAGCCCGATCCGGACCAACACCGGGTGTATGATCGGCTGTATCCGATGTACAGAGATCTTTATTACGGGTTCGGCACCCCCGGCGCCGGGGCGACGCAAATTGGACAGGTACTTCCGGAGCTCCGGACAGTTGCCGCCGAGGCGCGAGAGGTGAACGTGCGAATACGAGGTCGAACGTGACAGTTTGGCGGACGGCTCGGCGGTCGATTGCGGCAAGCGCTCTCTTGGGCGTAGCGAGCATGTTCGCCACTCGCGCCGCGGCTCAAGCGAGCCCAGCGCCGCAAACGCCGGCCATTCCGCCCCTCGTTGTGAGCGTACACGTCATCGACTCGGCGGGGATCGCGATCGAAGGCGCGGATGTGGCGGTGCTCGTCGGCCTCTCCGAGTCGAAAGCCGCGGGTACCGCCGATCCGAGCGGACATGTCTCGCTCACCGTGCCGGAGCCGCGCGGTGACTACCAACTCGTCGTGCGCAAGATCGGGTACAACCGATCCGACCAGTTCTTTCGCGGAGCGTCGGGGCGGCTGTCCTTCGAAGTCGTCATGCGTCGCAACATGCAAGCGCTGGCGCCCGTACGCGTGACGGCGAGCGAAGATCTCAAGCGCAAGAGCTATTTCATAGACGCCGATGAGATCGCGAAGCACGCGGATGAGTTGATCGACGCATCGGACATCCTGAAAAAGCTCAAACCCGACATGGTCTGCGGTCGGTCGTGCAGCCCCTGGGGCGGTGGTGTACCGCCAAGCGTGCGCACCGCGGCGCGGTCGTGTCCCATCTCCAACACCAATCCATCGGGTTGCCGGCGCACGGCCGGATCCGGTTCGGCAGCAGGAGTGTCGCGCACGAGCGCATGGGTGAACGGGCAGCGCATTCTGATGATCGCGACGGATCCCGTGTGCCAGACGGGGAAGCGAGGCGCGCTCAGCGGCCTTTCGGCTGGGACGATGCAGGTGCTGTGTGAGATCCTGCCCGAGCACATCGAGCAAATTCAGTTCATCGACGAATTTGACAATTCGATCGGCAAGGTCGGGAGCAACAGCGCGCTGTTCATCGTGCTCAAGGAAGGCGTCGTCTACGAGCCGGGACAGAAGTCGTACGTTCGCGACCCGTCGGCCCGCATCCCAGGCGTCCGGGCGGCGCTCCCCGGAGCCCAAACAAACTCCGTCTCCGCCGCCCGCCCCCGGCGCGGTGCCCTGCGCGACTCGGCTACGGCACATGCGGATTCCGAGCCAGCACTTCCGGCCTATCGCTATCGCGTGCTCGGCGTCTTCGACCAGGACACGGGCGACGTGATCGAAGGCGCGCGCGTCGTCGACGTCAACACGGGCACGTTCGCCAACACCAGCCCGACAGGGGCGGTCAGCCTCATCTTCCTGCCCGAAGGTTCGTCGCTTCTACGGATCACCAAAGGCGGATATGAAGATCTGAACCTGCCGGTCGACATCGGCCCGACCGCGTCGGCCCCGCTCACGCTACTGATGAAGAAAAAGCCCGAGGGTCGCGAGGCGCTGCCGTGAGCTGGCCGGTTGCTCGGTCGGGTTGGTTCGGTCTCCTGTTCAGTGCCGCCGCACTGACGAGCGCGGGCTCGCAGCAGCCGGTTCGTCCTCCGCTCACTGTCAACGTTCGCGTGGTCGACAGCGGCGCCGTCGCGCTGGGCGGAGCCGAAGTCGGGATCGTGCAAGGACTCAACGAGACGCGCGCCAACGGCACCACCGACGCGCGGGGCCTCGCGTCGTTCGACGATTTCCGATCCGGACGGGAACTACCAGATCATCGTCCGCAAGATCGGCTTCCTCCGCGAGGCCGAGTTCTTTCACGCGCGGCCGGGTCCGCTGACCTTCCAAGTCGTGATGCGGCGCGCCGTCCAATCGCTCGCGCCCGTCGAGGTCAGCGCGAGGAGGACGTGACGCGGAAAAGCTATTTCATCGACGCCGACGAAATCGCGAAGCATGCCGACGAGTTGATCGACGCGACGGACATCTTGAAGAAGCTCAGGCCGGACATGATCTGCGGACGGTCGTGCTCCCCGTTGCAGGCCGCGGGCGCCGCGACGAAGGCACCGGTGCGCAAATGCCCGACGCTCGCGTTCCAGCCGCGCCGCACGTGTCCCGCGGTCAACGATCCCAACCCGTCGCTCGCGACGAACGTCTGGGTCAACGGCGTGTGGATCCGCAGCATCGCCACCGACACCCTGTGCCAGATCGGCCGCCGCGGAATGCTGGCGGGCCTGTTGCCCGGTTCGATGCAGGTGCTTTGCGAGATTCAACCCGAGCACATCGAGCAAATCGCCTACGCCGACGAGTTCAACACGACAGTGGGAAAGCCTCACAGCGACAGCGCGATCTACATCGTGCTGAAGCAGGGGGTCGCGTACCAGCCCGGAGCAAACATCGTACGTCGTCGACGAATCCGCGGAGCCGGGCAAGACAAACCGCCGCGGCTCGCCAGGTGGGCGCGACGAACACTCGAGCGACTCGGCGGCCTCGCCGCGCGATTCGACGGCGGCGTTGCCGATGTACCGCTACCGGCTTCTGGGCGTGTTCGACGAAGACACGGGTGAACCGATCGCCGGCGCGCACGTGACGGAGGCGAAATCGGGCGACTACGTGACCACGACAGCGACGGGAACGGTCAGCCTGATCTTCCTGCCCGAAGGTAGTTCGCTGTTGAAGATCACGCGGACCGGATACGCGGAGCTCGATTTGTCGGTCGACATCGGGGCGAGCGCGACGAAGGCGTTGACGCTGCTCATGAAGAAGGCGCCCGAGCAATGAGACTCGACGGCGCGCTAGAGCGCTAGGACGCGCTTTCGATCGGTGGACTGAAGCGGTTCACCAGCGTCGCCGCGACGAGATCGCCGGTCACGTTGAGCACCGTCGCGAACGTGTCCGGGAATCGCGTCGACCGCGATCAGGATGCCGATCCCTTCGACCGGCAGCCCGATCGCGAGGAAGAGCGGCGCCAGCATGATGAACGCGCCGCGCGGAACGCCGGGCGCCGCGAACGCGAGGAACACCGCCGCGAACGCGACGGTCGCCAGCTCGCGGCGCGTGGAGCGGAATGCCGTAGAACCACCCGACGAACAGCGCGCCGACCGTCCACGACACCGGCGCCGCGATCTTGAACATCGAGACCGCGAGCGGCAGCACGAACCCGGTGACGCCGGTTCGGCAGCTCGAGCCCTCGTTCGGCGCTCTCCACCAGCGCCGGCAGCGACGCGATCGACGAGCTCGAGCTGAACGCGATCAGCTGCGCCGGCAGCGCCGCTCGCGCGAACTGCCGCATCGGGATCGCGCGCGACGATCGCGACCACCGGGTATAGAGCAGCAGCGTCACCGCGATGCACGCCGACCGAGTACGCCACGATGTAGAAGCCGATCGCGCCCGCGACGCCGCGCCGCCGCGTGCGCCGCGAGCGGCAGCACCAGCGCGAAGACGCCGATCGGCGCCACGCACCACCCAGCGCACGAGCACCAGCATCGCGTCGCCGAGCGCCTGGAAGAAGCCGGCGAGCGGCTCGCGCGTCGCCGGCGGACTTCGCGCGATCGCGAGCGCGAGCAGCACGTGAACACGATCAGCGGCACCATCGCGCCGTTGGCCGCCGCCGCGATCGGGTTGGTCGGGATCAGCGACGTGAGCCACGCGCCGAACGTCTGCCGCCTGCGCGCCGCCGTGAGCTGCGCTCGCCGCCTCAGCCGCGCCCGCCGGCAGCGCGGGCTGCGCCCGACGCCGATGCGACGGCAGCAGCGCGAAGACGCTCGGCGCGATCGGCACGACGACGATCGGCGACGCCAGCGAGCAGCAGCCCGAACACGAGCAGTGTGCGGCCGCCGATCCGGCCGATCGCGCTGCACGTCGCGCGCCGACGCGACGCCGGTGATGAGCAGCGACACCACGAGCGGGATCACCGTCATCCGGATCGCGTTCACCCAGAGCGTGCCGATCGGCGCGATGGCGTCGGCGGCGCTGCAGCAGCGCGGCGTTGCCCGACGCGGCGATCGCCACACCGCCGACGACCGCCGCGCCGAGCGCGACGAGGACGCGGTGCTTTCTTTCATGTGGCATGTCCGTGGAGCTCTACATCATCAGGTCGCCGCCGTTGATGTCGAGCGACGCGCCGGTGATGTAGCCGGCGGCCTCCGACGCGGCGAAGCAGATCGAGATCCGCCACTTCGAGCGCGGTGCCGAGTCGCGGGACCGGGTAGCCCGCCGCGAGCCGCTCGAGCAGTTCGTGACGTCGCGCGTCTCGCGCGTCAGCTCGGTGTCGATCATGCCCGGACAGACGGCGTTGACCGTGATGCCGAACTTGCCGAGCTCCTTGGCGGCCGCGCGCGTCAGGCCGAGCAGCCCGGTCTTCGACGCCGTGTAGTGCGCGCCGCCGAGCGTGCTGACCATGCGGCCGGCGGTGGACGAGATGTTGACGATGCGGCCGTAGCGCTGCGCCTGCATCGCCGGCAGCACC